>CAVUBW010000023.1:0-237769 GCA_963739835.1 uncultured Acidimicrobiales bacterium | reverse complement strand
TGCGCGCCTCCGGGGCGTGCGGTCCGACGCCAGCCGCAGAGGGCTGATCGCCGGCACGCCTGGGGTGGACCGGGCGATCGGTTACCTGTGCAAGTACCTGCCCAAAGACATCGCCGGCACCTACGACGACCCCGACGCCTCACCGGCCCGGGCGGCGCACATCGACCGCCTGGCCGAGGAGGTCCGCTGGCTGCCCTGTGCGCCGACCTGTGCGAACTGGTTGCGCTACGGCGTCCAGCCCGCGGCGGCCCAGGCAGGGATGGTGCCCGGGCACTGCAAACACAAGGCGCACGAACGCGACAACCTCGGCGTCGGCGGCCGCCGCGTGCTCGTCTCGCGCAAGTGGTCAGGCAAGACCCTCGCCGGCCACAAGGCCGACCGCGCCGCCGTCGTCCGCGCCGCGTTGGAGGAAGCCGGGATCGACCCGGACGACCACGACGAGCTCGCCGTCGTGGGCAGTGACGGGCGCTGGTCGTGGGAGCTGCTCGGCCGCAACCGCGTCGACGCCGCCACCTACGCCGCGGCCATCGCCCAAAACCATCACCACCCGCCAGCGGTGGCAGCGCGAGTACCAGGCCGCCAAGGAGGTCGTCGCCGCCCGAGCAGGGCCGTCGCCACCGGGCGAAGCGGTGATGGCGGGTGTTCGGCAGTTCGGCAATGGCGCGATGGAGGGAGACGGCGATGAGCGAATCGAGGGTTGACCGGGTGCTGCTGCGGCCCGAGGAAGTGGCCCAGGCGCTGGGGGTGAGCCGGACGACCGTGTTCGAGCTCATCCGGGCCGGGGCGCTCCGATCGGTGAAGATCGGTGCCGCTCGTCGTGTTTCGGCAACTGCGCTGACGGAGTATGTGGCCGGGTTGGAGGCGGCGTGAGCCAGCGTGGCGAGGCTCGTCGAGCCAAGGGTGAGGGTTCGGTCTTCTACGAGGAGGACCGAGGCCGGTGGGTCGGCGTGCTCGACCTTGGCCGTGGCGTCGACGGGCGACGGGTCCGGCGGAAGGTCACCGGGGCGTCGGCTAAGGAGGCCCGGGACCGGTTGCGCCAGCTCCGCGACGACATCGAGGCCGGCGCCTCGGCGCTCGACGGGAACGTGACCGTGGGGGTGTTCCTGACCGAGTGGCTCGCGCGTGAGATGCCGAAGTTCGCCCGGTCGGTCAACACGCAGGAGAACTACCGGTGGGCGATCGAGGGGCACCTGGTACCCGGGCTCGGTCGCATCCGGCTCGCCCGGTTGACCGCCGATGACGTCGACGCCCTCCTGGAGGACCGCGCCGCATCGGGCCGGCTCGCTCGCAGCTCGGTCGGTCGGCTGCGGACCGTGCTCGGAAAGGCGCTCGACCATGCGGAGCGCGGCAACCTGGTGCGGCGGAACGTGGCCCGGCTGACGAACGTGCCGGCGGGCTCGTCGACGACCAGGCGGTCGCTGTCGGCGGAGCAGGCGAAACGGCTGCTGGCGGCGGTGACGGATGACCGGCTCGGGGCCCTGGTCGTGAGCGGCGTCGCGCTCGGGTTGCGGCCCGGCGAGCTGCTGGGGCTGTCGTGGCGGGACGTCGACCTCGACGCCGGGGTGATCCACCTGCGCCAGCAGATGAAGCGGGAGCACAACCGCCCGGTGCTGGGCGGTCTCAAGACCGCCCGGTCCCGCCGGTCGCTGCGGTGCCCGGTCGTCGTGGTCGAGGCGTTGCGGCAGCGGCGGGTATTCCAGGATGAGGAACGGGCGGCCGCCGGCTCCCAGTGGGCCGACGACTGGGCGGCGCAGGAGCTCGTGTTCACGACCGCCAACGGGCGGCCGGTCGATGCGGCGAACCTGCGGCGGTACTTCCGCCGGGCGTGCACGGCCGCCGGGATCGGGCGGTGGACGCCGTACGAGATGCGGCACTCGGCCGCCTCGCTGATGTCGGCCGCCGGAGTGCCGCTGGAGCACGTGGCCGACGTCCTCGGTCACAACGGGACGGCCGATGGCGGCGCTCGTGTACCGCCACGTCCTGGCGCCCACCGTCGAGGCCGGGGCGGCGCCCATGCAAGCGCTCCTGGGGGAGCCAGGCGAGGGCATTGGCTCCCCCGATGGCTCCCCTCACCGTGACGACCAGGCCCCGGACGAGGCCGACGAGGGCTGATGCTCTGGTCACGACCGGTCGGGGAGGGGGGATTTGAACCCCCGACCTCCTGCACCCAAAGCAGGTGCGCTTCCGCTGCGCCACTCCCCGGAGGATCCCGAGCGTACCCGGCCCCGCCGTGCCGCCCGGATCGGGATGCCGGGCACAAAGCGGACATCAGGTGGGCGGCCAGTTAACTGGCGCATCCTCGACCCGTGACTGCTTCCCATATCCCCGCCGCCACCGACGACCAGCTTGTCCGGGAACTCGCCCTCGACCTGCCCGACGGCCGCCGTGTGGTCGTGCGCGACGTCGGCGACCCCGCCGGGCCCGTCGTCGTCCTGTGCCACGCCGCCCCCGGGTCCCGGGTGCTCGACCCCGATCCGGGTGCCACGGCCGCCGCCGGGGTGCGCCTGGTCACGATCGACCGGCCCGGCTACGGGGGATCGTCGCCGCTCCCCGCCGGGACCGTCCCGACGATCCCGACCTTTGCCGACGACGTCCCGGCCGTCCTCGACGCTCTCGGGGTCGCCGGGGATCGGCGTGTCGCACTCGTCGGGTGGTCGGCCGGCGGCCGCGTGGCGCTCGCCGCCGCGGCCCGGCATCCCGACCGCATCTCGCGTGTCGCGATCGTGGGCACGCCGGCGCCGCACGACGAGGTGCCCTGGATCCCCGACGAGCAGGTTGCCATGGCCGACGCGCTCAAGGCCGACCCCGGCGGCGCCACCGCCACGCTCGCCGGGATGATGGCCGGCCTGGCGGCCGCACCGCCCGCCGTCGCCGTCGGGATGATCGGGGGCTCGCCCGCCGACGGCGCTGCGCTCGACGCCGATCCCGGCCGCCGGGACCGGCTGGAGGCCATGCTCGGCGAGGCGTTCGCCCAGGGTGCCGTGGGCCTCGCCGCCGACATCGTGTCCTACACCGTCGCCGACTGGGGGTTCGATCCCGGGGCGGTCCGGGCGCGGACGCTGGCGCTCTACGGCGCCGCCGACACCGCCGTCCCGCCGGCGCACGGCGAGTGGTACGCCGCGCAGGTCCCCGGCGCCACGCTGCGCTGTGTGGCCGGGGCCGGACACCTCGTGGCGCTCACGCAGTGGGCCGACCTACTCGACTGGCTGACGACCTCCTGACCAGATCGGGGCGACCATTGTCGGGGCGTCGACACACCCCCGTTACACTCACGCCTCTGTGAAGACCACCGTCGAGCCCCTCGAGGGAAACAAGGTCAAGCTCTCCGTCGAGGTCGACGAGGCCGAGTTCGACAAGGCGGTCGACGACGCCTTCCGCAAGATCGCCCGCGAGGTGCGCATCCCCGGCTTCCGGCCGGGCAAGGCACCGCGGCAAGGTGCTCGAGCGTCGCCTGGGCAGCGAGGTGGGCTCGCGAGCAGGCCCTCCACGACGCCCTTCCCGAGTACTACGCCCAGGCCGTCACGCGAGAACGACGTCGACGTCATCGACGCGCCCGAGATCGACATCACCGTCGGGCGAGGAGGACGGGCCGATCGTCTTCGACGCCGTCGTCGAGGTCCGGCCGGTCGTCACCGTGGCCGGATACGGCGGCCTGCGGGTCGAGATCCCCCGGCCCGACGTGCCCGACGAGTACGTCGACCAGCAGATCGACCGCATGCGCCAGGTGCAGGCCACCTTCAGCGACGTCGACCGGCCGGCCACCGACGACGACGACGTGACCATCGACATCACCGGCACGCTCGACGGCGAGACCCAGGATGGGCTCACCGCCGACGACTACAGCTACACGGTCGGCGTCCCAGGCCATCACGCCCGAGGTCGACGAGCAGCTCCGCGGCGCCAAGGCCGGCGACATCCTCGAGTTCGACGCCACCCACCCCGACGAGAGCGAGGAGCGACAGCTCCGCTTCCGCATCCTGGTCAAGCAGGTGCAGGAGCGGGTGCTGCCCGAGGCCGACGACGAGTGGGCGGTCGAGAACTCCGAGTTCGACAGCGTCGACGAGCTGCGCACCTGATCCGCGACCGGGCCGCCGTGGTCCGCCGGACTCAGTCCCAGATGGCGCTGCGCGAGGGCACCGGCGAGGCCCTGGCCCGCCTGGTCGAGGAGGAGATCCCCGGCGCCCTGGTCGACCACGAGCTGAACCACCGCGCCCAGGACCTGGCCCTCCGCCTCCAGGCCCAGGGGCTCACGGCCGAGCAGTGGATGGCGATCACCGGCAAGTCGTCCGAGCAGGTCACGTCGCGAGCTGCGGGAGGCCGCCGAGGTGTCGGCCAAGGTCGACCTCGCCCTCCGGGCCGTGGCCGACGCCGAGCAGATCGAGTGCAGCGACGACGACCTCGACGCCGAGCTCGCCCAGGTCGCCGAGCGCATCGGCCAGCGGCCCGACCGGGTCCGCGCCGAGTTCGAACGCGGCGGGCAGCTGTCGGCTGTACGCTCCGATGTGCGCAAGCGCAAGGCGCTCGACTGGCTCCTCGAGCAGGTCGAGATCGTCGACGAGGACGGTCACGCCATCGACCGAGCCGACCTCGAGGTCGGTCAGGACAGCGACGAGCACGACACCGACGAGACCGACGACGCGGCCACTCCCGCCGCCCCGGACGCCAGCACGGCCGCGTCCGGCGACGAGACCGCAGCCAGCGCCAGCAACGACCCCGCCAGCGACGACAGCGAAACCCACGACATGGAGACAGACGCCAGGTGATCGACCCCAACCCCCGGCAGCCCGACGTGATCGGCCAGCACCGGGCCGTGATCCGCAACTACCTGGTGCCCACCGTGGTCGAGCAGACCAACCGGGGCGAGCGCGCCTACGACCTCTACAGCCGGCTGCTCAAGGACAACATCATCTTCCTGCGGCACGCCGATCGACGACACGATCGCCAACCTGATCTGCGCCCAGCTGATCCACCTCGAGTCCGAGAACCCGGACAAGGACATCAACATCTACATCAACAGCCCCGGTGGCGACATCACGGCGCTGTTCGCCATCTACGACACGATGCAGTTCATCAAGCAACGACATCGCCACGATCTGCCTCGGCCAGGCCGCCTCGGCGGCCGCGGTGCTGCTGGCGGCCGGCACCAAGGGCAAGCGCCTCGCCCTGCCCGCACACCCGGGTCCTGCTCCACCAGCCCTAGCGGCCAGGTCGGCTACGGCCAGGTCACCGACATCGAGCTCGCGGCCAAGGAGATCCTGCGCATGCGCGACCTGCTCGACGAGATCCTCGCCGCACCACACCGGCCAGCCGATCGAGCGCATCCACGACGACACCGACCGCGACTTCGTGATGGAGCGCCGACGAGGCGCTGGAATACGGCATCATCGACGACGTGATCTCGTCACGCCAGGCAGCCGATCGGACCGGGCCCATCACGCAGGCGCCAGCTAGAGCGACGCGACCGGGGGAGCGACCGACGTGGCCAAGTTCGGGGACGGCGGCGAGCTGCTGAAGTGCTCGTTCTGCGGCAAGTCGCAGAAGCAGGTCAAGAAGCTCATCGCCGGGCCCGGCGTCTACATCTGCGACGAGTGCATCGACCTCTGCAACGAGATCATCGAGGAGGAGCTCGCCGAGACCGCCGAGCTGCGCTTCGACGAGCTGCCCAAGCCCCGGGAGATCTACGCGCTTCCTGAACGACTACGTCGTCGGCCAGGACCACGCCAAGAAGATCCTGTCGGTCGCGGTCTACAACCACTACAAGCGGATCCAGTACCGGCAGCGCACGGCCGGTCGCCGCGACGACGTCGAGCTGGCGAAGTCGCAACATCCTGCTGCTCGGCCCGACGGGCTGCGGCAAGACGCTGCTCGCCCAGACGCTGGCCCGCATGCTCAACGTGCCGTTCGCCATCGCCGACGCCACCGCGCTCACCGAGGCCGGCTACGTGGGCGAGGACGTCGAGAACATCCTGCTCAAGCTCATCCAGGCCGCCGACTACGACGTCAAGAAGGCCGAGACCGGGCATCATCTACATCGACGAGATCGACAAGATCGCCCGCAAGAGCGAGAACCCGTCGATCACCCGGGACGTGTCGGGCGAGGGCGTGCAGCAGGCGCTGCTCAAGATCCTGGAGGGCACCATGGCCTCGGTGCCGCCCGCAGGGCGGGCGCAAGCACCCGCACCAGGAGTTCATCCAGATCGACACCACGAACATCCTGTTCATCTGCGGCGGGGCGTTCGCCGGGCTCGAGAAGATCATCGAGAGCCGCATCGGGCGCAACGGGCGTCGGCTTCGCGCGCCGACGTCCGCCCGCACGACGAGAAGGACCTCGGCGAGCTGCTCGCGCAGGTGCTGCCCGAGGACCTGCTCAAGTTCGGCCTGATCCCCGAGTTCGTCGGCCGCCTGCCGGTGATCGGCGCCGTGTCGCAGCCTCGACCACGAGGCGCTCATCCGAGATCCTCGTCGAGCCGAAGAACGCCCTGGTCAAGCAGTACCAGAAGTTCTTCGAGTTCGAGGACGTCGAGCTGGAGTTCACCGACGACGCCCTGGAGGCCATCGCCGACCAGGCGCTCCTGCGGGGCACCGGCGCCCGCGGCCTGCGGGCCATCCTCGAAGAGGTGCTGCTCAACATCATGTACGAGCTGCCCGGCCGCAGCGACGTGGGCAAGTGCGTCATCGACCGGGCCGTCGTGCTCGACAAGGGTGAACCCGACGCTGGTGCCCCGCACCGAGGCGCCGCGCCAGCAGCGGCCGCGGCGGGCCGGCGTCCTGAACTTCGCCGAGCGCCGAGGCCTACCTCGACGACCACATCAACCTGAGAAGACCGCGGCCATCTCGGCCGGCCACGCGAGGGCTGTCGCTCGATCGCATCCGCGGCGTCGTCGACGTGCTGGGCGACCCGCAGCACGACTACCCGGTCATCCACGTCACCGGCACCAACGGCAAGGGCTCGACCGCCAGATGATCACGGCCGTGCTCGTCGCGCACCGGCTCACGGTGGGCACGTACACGAGCCCGCACCTCGAGCACGTCAACGAGCGCATCACCCGCAACCTCGAGCCGATCGACCCCCAGGAGCTGGCCGACGAGCTGGCCGAGCTGGCGGCGCTGGAGGGCCAGGCGTTCTTCCCCGAGCCGCCGAACTACTTCGACCTGCTGACCGCAGCGGCCTTCCGCTGGTTCGCCGAGTGGCGGTCGACGTGGCGGTCGTCGAGGTCGGCCTGCTGGGGCGCTAGGACGCCACCAACGTGGTCGACGGCCGGGTGGCGGTCGTCACCAACGTCGGCATGGACCACACCGACGGCCGGGGCGACTGGCGCCGCCGGGTGGCGTCCGAGAAGGCCGGCATCGTCAAGCCCGGCAGCCACCTGATCCTGGGGGAGACCGACCCCGACCTGCGGGACCTGTTCGCCGCCGAGGCGGCCGAGGTGACCTGGGTCCGGGACGACGACTTCGGCGTCCTCACCGACCGCCTGGCGCTCGGCGGCCACGTCGTCGACCTGCGCACGCCCAACGGGGTGCTCGAGGAGGTGTTCCTGCCCGTCCACGGCGCCCACCAGGCCGACAACGCGGCGGCCGCCGTGGCCGCGGTGGAGGCGTTGTTCGGCCGGGGCCTCGACGTCGAGGTCGTGATCGAGGCGTTCGCCGGCCTCCGGCTGCCCGGGCGGTTCGAGGTCCTGCACCGGGCGCCGCTGCTGGTGCTCGACGGCGCCCACAACCTGCCCGGCGCCCTGACGGTGGCGGCGACCCTCGCCGACGAGTTCGACGTCGCCGGCACCCGCCACTGGGTGGTCGGCCCGCTGGTCGGCCGGGACGTCGCGGAGCTGCTCGGCGCGCTCGGCGTCCGGCCCGGCGACCACGTCGTCGCCACGACCGCGCCGTCGCCCCGGGGCGTGCCGGCCGACGAGGTGGCCAAGGAGGCCGAGGCGCTCGGCGCCCAGGCCGAGGCCGTCGCCGGCGTGGAGGCGGCCGTGGCGCTGGCCTGGCGGGCCGCGGAGGCCGGCGGCGACGGCGACCTCGTGATGGTCACGGGCTCGCTCAACGTGGTCGGCGCGGCCCGCACGGCGTGCCGGCGCTTGGGCCTCTTGCGTTGAGCGCGTTCTGTCCCGGGGCGGTCCTGGGGCCGGGGACAAAACGCGGTCGGTTGGGCCGTTTCGCCCTGGTGGCCTAGCCTCGTCCTCTTGTGAAGAACCGGACCTTCGTGATGTGCAAGCCCGACGCCGTCGAGCGCGGGCTCGTCGGTGAGATCGTCGGCCGCCTCGAGCGCAAGGGCCTCACGCTGGTGGCCGCCGAGTTGCGCACCGTGTCGACCGATCTCGCCCACCAGCACTACGACGAGCACCGGGACAAGCCGTTCTTCGGCGACCTGGTCGAGTTCATCACCCGCTCGCCCGTGTTCGCGACGGTGGTCGAGGGGCCGGACGACAACACCTACCTGCTGGTCCGCAAGGTGGTCGGCGCGACCAAGGTCGAGGACGCCGAGCCGGGCACGATCCGCGGCGACTACGCCACGATCACCACGGAGAACCTGGTCCACGCCAGCGACGGCCACGACTCGGCCGCCCGCGAGATCGACCTCTGGTTCCCCGGGCTCGGCTGAGGCAGGCTGTGGCGGACGGGAAGACGACGGGGGCGGAGTGCGACGACGACGGGTGATCATCGGCGCGGCGGTCGCGGTCGTCGTGGTGGGCGGCGCGATCGCGGGGTTCGCGCTGCTGTCGGGTGACGACGCCAGCCCGCCCGAGCTCACCAAGGCCCAGCCGGAGGACACGGTCGCCGAGCCCGCCGACCAGGCGTTCTGCGACGGCGTGGCGACGCTCGATCAGGCGCTGAGCCAGGCGCCGGACAACCCCGACGAGCTGGCCGCGTACGTGGCGGCCAACGTGACGCCGACCGTGGCCGCCATCCGGGCCGCGCTGCCCGCCGGCGAGGTCGGGCCCCAGGTGTCGACCGTGCTGGACGCGGTCGACCAGGCCACGACCAGCGGTGACCCCGCGGCGTTCGACACCCCCGAGTTCGCCAGCGCCCAGGCGACCATGTACCCATATGTGGCCGACGCCTGCGGCTACGGCCTGATCGACGCCACGGCGGGCGACAACGCCTTCACCGGCGTGCCCGCCAACCTCAAGGCGGGGCGCTCGGTGCTCGTGCTCCACAACCAGAGCACGCTCGGTGAGTACCACGAGATCGCCCTGGTCAAGCTGGTCCCCGACGCGGACGTGTCGGTCGAGGACTTCGTCGCCATGCCCGAGGGCGACGCCACCCCCCTGATCGACCCGTCCAGCTACGGGATCGGCGCCTTCGCGGCGCCCGGCGAGTCGACCGGGTCGGTCGTCAACCTGTCCGCCGGGCGCTGGGTCTACGCCTGCTTCGTGCCTGGCGGCACCACGACGCCGGACACCCCGGGTGACGGTCCGCCGCATGCGATGAGTGGCATGTACGGCGAGATCACTGTCACCTGAGCGCAATCAAGGGGTCGCGCGGGTCGTGGGTAGGGGTTCGTTAACCTACGACTTGCCCTCCATGAAGCGCGCCCGGAGGACCCCCACCGCATGCCCGACAACTTCTTCTCCTCCCTGACGGGTCGCGACATGGCCGTCGACCTGGGCACGGCCAACACCGTCATCTACGTGCGCGGCAAGGGCATCGTGCTCAACGAGCCCTCGGTGATCGCCGTCAACGTGCGGGACAACCGGCCGGTCGCCGTGGGCATCGACGCCAAGCGCATGCTCGGGCGCACGCCCGAGCCACATCGAGGCGATCCGTCCGCTCAAGGACGGCGTGATCGCGGACTTCACGATCTGCGACATGATGCTCAGCTACTTCATCCGCAAGGCCCACAACCGGCGCTGGGGCAAGCCGCGGATGGTCATCTGCGTGCCGTCGGGCATCACCGGCGTCGAGCAGCGGGCGGTGCAGGAGGCGGCCGTGTACGCCGGCGCCCGCAAGCCGGCCTACATCATCGAGGAGCCGATGGCCGCCGCCATCGGGGCGGGCCTGCCGGTGCACGAGCCGACCGGCAACATGATCGTCGACATCGGCGGCGGCACCACCGAGGTCGCGGTGATCTCGCTCGGCGGCATCGTCGACCAGCCAGTCGGTGCGGGTCGGCGGGCGACGAGCTCGACGAGGCCATCGTCAGCTTCGTGAAGAAGGAGTACGGCCTGGCCATCGGCCAGCGCACCGCCGAGGAGGTCAAGATCGCGCTCGGGTCGGCCTGGCCGCTCGCAGGAGGAGCTCCACGCCGAGATCCGGGGCCGCGACCTGATGACCGGCCTGCCCAAGACCATCGTGACCACGACCGACGAGATCCGCGAGGCGATGGAGGAGCCGGTGTCGGCCATCGTCGACGCGGTCAAGGTCACGCTGGACAAGACGCCCGCCCGAGCTGGCCGCCGACATCATGGACAAGGGCATCTGCCTGGCCGGCGGCGGCGCCCTGCTCAACGGTCTCGACGCCCGCCTCAACCACGAGACGGGCATGCCCGTCGTCGTCGCCCCCAACCCGCTGCACGCCGTGGCGATCGGGTCCGGCCAGTCGCTCGAGGAGTTCGACGCCCTCAAGGGCGCCCTGTTCTCCTCGACCGGTTATTGATGGCCCTCTCGCCGCCCTCCGGATCCCGCACCCGCCTCACCCTGCTCGTGCTGGCGTCGGTCACGCTGCTGGCCCTCGGCCTGCGGGACGTGCCGGTCGTCCGCGACCTGCGCGAGGGGGTGGCCACCGCGCTCGACCCGGTCGAGGGCGCCATCGACAGCGCGACCAGCCCGATCCGCAACGCCTGGCACGGGGTCACCGACTACGACGAGCTCAAGGCCGAGAACGCCCGGCTCAAGGCCGCCCGCGCCGACGAGGCCGCGCAGCAGGTCGCCGGCCAGGACGCGGCCAAGCAGCTGGAGGACCTGTCCGCGGTGCTCGACCTGCCGTTCGTCGGCGAACCTGCCCCGGGTGACCGGCCGGGTGGTGAGCGGCCCGCGGTCGAACTTCTCGCACGACGGTCGAGATCGACAAGGGCAGCGACGACGGCCTCGCCGTCGGCATGCCGGTGGCGGCCGGGGCCGGGCTGGCGGGCCGGGTGACGCAGGTGACCCACTCCAGCGCCACCATCGAGCTGCTGACCGACCCCAACTTCCGGGTCGGCGTGCGCCTCGCCACGACCGGCGATCTCGGCACCGCCCGCGGCCAGGGCCGTGACGAGCCGTTGGCCGTCGACTCGGGCATCAACCCCCGCACGCAGATCGCGGCGGGGACCGGCGTCGTGACCAGCGGGGTCGACCGCAGCGCCTTCCCGCCGGGCATCCCGATCGGCACCGTGGCCTCCACCCGGGAGGGATCGGGCGGCCTGGCGCTCGAGCTGGTCGTCGACCCGCTGGTCGACGTCGACAACCTGTCGTACCTGACCGTCATCCAGTGGGTGCCGCAATGAGGAAGCGGCGCGGGACGGTGGTGCGGGCGGGCCTCGTCCTGCTGGTGACGCTGATCCTCCAGGCGACCGTGCTGTCCGACCTGCGGGTCGCCGGCGCCATTGGCGACGTGATGCTGGTGCTCGCGGTGGCGGCCGGCGTCAGCGGCGGGCCCGACCGGGGGGTGGCCTGGGGCTTCGCGGCCGGGCTGGCGTACGACCTGGTGCTCGACACACCGTTCGGCCTGATGGCGCTCACGTACGCGCTGGTGGGCTACGCGGTCGGGGTGGCCGGCGCCGCGGTGATGCGCACCAGCGGCTGGTGGCCCGTCGGGATCGCGGCCGCGGCGGCCGTGGTGCAGGTGACGCTGTACACCGCGCTCGGCAACCTGCTGGGCGTGCCGTACCCGTTCAATGACCTGCCCAAGATCGCGCTGGTGGAGGCGGCGTGGTGCGCGGCGCTCGTGCTCCCGGCCATCCGGGTGATGTGGTGGATCCACGGCCACGACGACCCCGACCAGCTCGACCGCTTCGACCGGCTCGACCGGCTCGACCGGCTCGAGCCCTACCTGCGATGAGCATCCCGACCCCCGACCGCCCGTCCGGCGAGCGGCCGGTGTCGCGCCTGCGGCTGTCGCTGGTGGCGCTCGTGTCGGTGGCGCTGTTCGCCTCGCTGTTCGCCCGGGTCTACGACCTCCAGGTGGTCGGCGCCCGCAGCTACCGGGTCCAGGCCGAGGCCAACCGGGTCCGCACGGTGCAGATCCCGGCGCCTCGGGGCCGGATCCTCGACCGCAACGGCAAGGTGCTGGTCGACAACCGGGTGGCGGTCGTGGTCGCCATCGACCGCACCAAGCTCGCCGAGCTGTCGCAGGCCAAACAGGACGACCTGCTCACCCGGCTGGGCTACGACCTGACCGCGGCCGGCCGGCCGATGACGCTCGACACCATCCGGGCCAAGCTCGCCAGCGTCCGCTACAGCCGCTACACCCCGGTCCCGCTCGTGACGGACCTGCCCGAGGACTTCAAGATCTACCTGGACGAGCGGGCGGCCGACTACCCGTCGGTCGTGGTCGAGCGCATCGCGCTCCGGGCCTACCCCTTCGCCACCCTGGCCTCCAACGTGCTGGGCTACGTCGGCAAGATCAACCCCGACGAGCTGGCGGCCAAGACGGGCCAGACCACCAAGCCGTACACGCTCAACGACGAGATCGGGAAGGCGGGCGTCGAGCAGGAGTACGAGGACTGGTTGCGGGGCACACCGGGCGAGCGCCGCATCGAGGTCGACGCCCGGGGCAACCCGGTGCGGGTGATAAGCGAGCGGCCGCCCAAGGCCGGCGACGACCTCGTCCTGTCGCTCGACGTCGACATCCAGGCGCTGGCCCAGCAGAAGGTCGAGCAGGGCCTGGCCGACGCCCGGGCCCGGGTCAACCGCGACGGCAGCCGCAACGCCGCACCGGTGGGGGCCGCGGTCGTGCTCGACCCCAACAACGGCCAGGTGCTGGCGATGGCGTCGTACCCGACCTACGACCCCCGGCAGTTCGTCGACGGCATCGACGACGCCGAGATGGCCTACCTGCTCGACCCCGCCAACCACTTCCCGCTGAACAACTGGGCCATCCAGGGCCAGTGGGCGCCCGGCTCCTCGTTCAAGCCGTTCGTCGGCTACGGCGCCCTGATGGCCGGCGTGCTCACGCCCGACACGGTGTTCGCCGACCGGGGCGGCTACCAGATCCCCGGGTGCACCGGCGCCCACTGCTTCCGGTCCAACGCCGGGGGCAACTCCTACGGCAACCTGCGGATCGACCGGGCCCTGACCGTGTCGTCCGACGCCTTCTTCTACAACGTGGGCGCGCAATTCTGGCTGCACGCCGACCGCTTCGGCGGCGAGGAGGGCCTCCAGCAGTACCTGCGGCCCTGGGGCCTGGGCGCCGGCACCGGCAGCGGGCTCACCGGCGAGAAGGCCGGCGTGCTGCCGACGCCGGCGTGGAAGCTCGACTACGGCACCCGCCACGACTCCGACCCCAAGTGGCGCACCGGCGACAACGTGAACATGGCGGTCGGGCAGGGCGACGTGCTGGTCACGCCGCTGCAACTGGCCAACGCCTACGCCACCTTCGCCAACGGCGGCACCCGCTACGCCCCCCAGGTGGTGCTGCGGGCGCAGCGCTACGCCACCGACGAGGTGACCAAGCAGTTCGACCCGATCGTCGCCGGGCAGGTCGACCTGCCGCCCGAGGTGCGCGAGCCGCTGCTGCGGGGGCTGGAGGGCGTGCCCCGCAGCGGCACCGCGGCGGGCGCGTTCTCGGGGTTCCCGCTCAACGACTTCCCGGTGGCGGGCAAGACCGGCACGGCCCAGGTGCTGGGCAAGGCCGACACCGGGGTGTTCTCGGCGTTCGGCCCGGTACCGGCGCCCCGCTACCAGGTGACGGTCTTCATGGACCAGTCCGGCTTCGGCGCCACGGCCGCCGCCCCGGTCGCCCGGGCGCTGTTCGACACGTTCTCCGGGGTCAAGCCGCTGCTGCCCGCGGGACCCGACGGCCTGCCCCAGGGCAGCGCCGACGGGCTGACGGGCGACGGTGGCGGGGGGTACGACTGATGGCGACCACAGGGCCCATGGACTTCGGCCGGGTGCCCGGCCGGTACCGCATGTGGCGTGCGCAGCGGCGCCGGGGCGAGGACCTGCTGTTCCACACCCGGGCGCCCTCGGCGTGGAAGCACGTCGACCTGGTGCTGCTCGGGTGCGCGGCGGCGGTGTCGACGCTGGGCGCCCTGATGATCCTGTCGTCGACGCGGGGCACCGATCCCGGCGCCTACGACCTGTCGTTCCTGCGCAAGCAGGTGCTGTTCATCGCGGTCGGCGTGGTCGGCATGGTGCTGGTGACGCTGGTCGACTACCGGCGGCTGCGCGACCTGGCGTGGCTGCCGTACGGCGCGGTGATCCTCATGCTGGGCCTGGTGGTGTCGCCGCTGGGGACCGAGCGCCGGGGCACCCAGGCGTGGTTCCAGATCGGGGCGTTCCAGCTCCAGCCGGCCGAGCTGGCCAAGGTGGCGGTGATCCTGGCGGTCGCGGCCGTCCTGGCGGGCCGGGACATCCCGCTGCGCCTCCGGTGGCTGGCGGCGGCGCTCGCCCTGTTCGCCCTGCCGGCCGCGCTGATCCTGCTCCAGCCCGACCTGGGCACGGCGCTGGTCTTCGTGGCGATCGCCATGGGCATGCTGCTGGTCGGCGGCGTCCGGGGCCGCCACATAGTGATCCTCAGCGCCGTCGGCGTGATCGGCGTGGTGGGGGTGCTCAGCTCGAACCTGCTGGAGGACTACCAGCGCGACCGCCTCTCGACCTTCCTCGACCAGAACGACGGCACGATCACCGCGGAGAACTGGAACCTCGACCAGTCGAAGGCCGCCATCGCCTCGGGCGGCACGTCGGGCAGGGGCCTGTTCGAGGGCACGCAGACGCGCCTGGGGTTCGTGCCCGAGCAGCACACCGACTTCATCTTCACCGCGCTGGGGGAGGAGATGGGCTTCGTCGGCTCGGCCACGATGCTGGCCCTGTTCGGCCTCATGTCGCTCCGCATCTGGCGCACGGCCCAGATCTCCCACGACCGGCTGGGCACGCTCATCTGCATCGGCGTGCTCTCGATGCTGGTCTTCCAGATCTTCCAGAACGTCGGCATGACCATGGGCATCATGCCGATCACCGGCATCACCCTGCCCTTCATGAGCTACGGCGGGTCGTCGATCATCGCGTCGTGGCTGGCGATCGGCCTCGTGCTCAACGTGCACATGCGCCGGTTCGGCTAGGAACTCTCTAACGATCAAACGACAAATGAGGCTGGTCAGGAGGCCGCCGGGGGCGGCCTCTTCTGTGATGGTGGGGCGGTCGGGGCGGGCTTCAAGGACAAGCTCGCTTCGCTCGGGCCGACCCGGTGGGGCGGCCTCCTTGACCCCCGCCCGACCGCCTTTCCACTTACGGTGGGCGTGGCGAGGGCTTTCTTCGTTCTGGGTCGCGAAAGTGGTTGATAACCAACCACTTTCGCGGACAGTTAGCCACGCAACTGGTTGCGCCGGTCTGCAGACCTTGACACGACCACCGTGAGTGTCAAAACGGCGGTCGGGCGGGGGTCAAGGAGCCCCGCAAGGGGCCCGGCGTAGCCGGCTTGTCCTTGACGCCCGCCCGAGCGCCCCCACCATCAACAAGGAGGCCGCCCCGGCGGCCTCCTAACCGGCCTCATTTTGCATTTCCGCCAGCCGAAGGCCGGCGGCCAACCCCAGCGGACTGCCTAGCTTGCCGCACTCACCATCTTAGGTATGCTTCACACCGTGGAAGCAGCGTTGCTGATCATGGTGCGGGAGGGGTTCGAGGCCGCACTCGTCGTCGCCATCGTGTTCGCCTACCTGCGCAGGCTGGGGCGCCTGGATCTGGGCCGGGCCGTGTGGGCCGGGGTGGCCATCGCCGTGGCGATCTCGTTCGGGGTCGGGATCGTGATCCGGCTCACCGTGGGCGAGCTGGAGGGGGCGGCCCGGATGCGCGCGTTCGCGGTCATCGCGCTCGCGGCCGCCGCGGTGCTCACCTGGATGATCTTCTGGATGCGGCGGCAGTCGCGCCTCATCAAGGGCGATCTCGAGCACAAGGTCGACGCGGCCCTGCAGTCCGAGAACATCGGGTTCGCGCTCGCGGGCGTCGCGCTCGTCGCCGTCGTGCGGGAGGGCATCGAGGCCGCGCTCTTCCTCCTGGCCGCCGGGGCCGACGAGTCCGGGGTGAGCGTCATCGCCGGGGCGCTGATCGGGTTGGCGATCGCCTCGCTGCTGGCCTACCTCGTGTACTGGGGCGGGCGGAAGATGCCGATGAAGGCCTTCTTCACCGTCACCGGGATGGTGCTGATCGTGTTCGCCGCCGGGCTGGTGGCCAAGGCCGTCCTGTTCCTGCAGATCAGCGGCGACCTCGGTTCCTTCAACCTCAACGGCGTGTACGACGTCACCTCCGTCCGGCTGCTGACCAACTCGTCCGAGTTCGGGAAGTTCCTCGGCGCGATGTTCGGCTGGGATCCGCGCCCCTCGATCGAGCAGGTCGTCGCGTGGCTCGCCTACCTGGTGCCGGTGTCGGTCCTGTTCCTTCGGCCGGGACGGGCGCCGGCGCCGATCTCGCCTGCGCCATCGGCGGCACCCCCTGCCGAGACCGCTAGCGTCTGATCCGAGGGGTTGCCGGCCGGTTTCGCATCGGCAACAGAGTCGCTCACCCTGCGTAGGGCACGCGATCTCCGCGATGCTGGGGATGACGCCGGGGACGACTGCCGCTTGGGGAGGCGACGAACGTGGGAACGCAGGTCTCAGTCGTGCTACCCGCGTACAACGAGCGGGACAACCTGGTCGAGTTGCTTCCCGAGACCAACGCCGCCCTGCGGGACGCCGGGTACACCTACGAGATCATCGTCGTCGACGACGGCTCCACCGACGGCACCCGTGACCTGATGCGGCAGTGGCAGGGGACCGAGACCATCGGCGTGCGGCTCCGGCGCAACGCGGGCAAGTCCGCCGCGCTCGACGCCGGGCTGTCCCGGGCGACCGGCGAGTACATCGTGCTCATGGACGCCGACGGCCAGGACGACCCCCGCCAGATCCCCCGGCTGCTGGCCGCGCTCGACGACGACGAGGGGCTCGATCTGGTCACCGGGCGGCGGGCCGTGCGGAACGACCGTTTCGTCAAGCGGACGACGTCCCGCCTCTACAACCGCGTGACCTCGCTCGTCACCGGGGTGTCGGGCCGCGACTTCAACAGCGGCTTCAAGGCGATGCGCCGCGAGCTCGCCTCCGGGCTCGAGCTGTACGGCGAGCTGCACCGCTACATCCCCGTGCTGGCGCAGTGGCGCGGGTTCCGGGTCGGCGAGGTCGACGTCGAGCACCAGCCCCGGCGCCACGGCGAGTCCAAGTTCGGCCGGGCCCGGTTCTGGCGCGGGTTCCTCGACCTCATCACGGTCAAGTTCCTCACGACCTACACCGGGCGGCCGTTCCACCTGTTCGGCGGCATCGGCCTGGTGATGGGCCTGGCCGGCTCCGGGCTGCTGGGCTGGATGCTGGTCGAGCGGATCATGGGAGAGCAGGTCGGCACCCGGCCCGCCCTGCTGGCCGGCGTGCTGCTCGTGGTCGTGGCGGTGCAGATGGTCATGCTCGGCCTGCTGGCCGAGCTGAGCGTCTACCTGCGCCGACCACCCGGCGACGCCGAAGCGCGGCTGGACACCGAGCTCCCGTGAGTGCGGCGGACGCCCCGCCCGCGGCCCCGCCGCGCCCCCGCCCGATCGGCCTCGCGCCCGGGGCGCCCGAGCAGGCGGCCGGCCAGGACGCGGCCAAGTACGGCTCGACCAACCCGGTCGTGCGCCGGCTGCTCGACCGGTGGACCGACCGCATGCGGGCGGTCGTCGGCCCGCTGGCGGGGACGCTGGTCGACGTCGGGGTCGGCGAGGGCCTGTGCCTGGAGCGGCTGCTGGCCGGCGCGGGCACGCCCGACCGGGTGGTCGGGGTGGAGTACCGCCACGACAAGGCGCTCGTGGCCCGGGGCCTGCCCGGCGTCGAGGTCGCGGTGGCCGACGCCGGCATGCTGCCGCTGCCCGACACGATCGCCGACCTGGTCACCTGCATCGAGGTGCTCGAACACCTGCCCGCCCCGGACCTGGCGGTCGCCGAGCTGGCCCGG
Source organism: uncultured Acidimicrobiales bacterium (assembly GCA_963739835.1). GTDB lineage: Bacteria > Actinomycetota > Acidimicrobiia > Acidimicrobiales > VFJN01 > ZC4RG19. The sequence continues at coordinate 219,685 of CAVUBW010000023.1, read as the reverse complement.
GTGGCGGCCGATCGGTGCGTGGTCTCGGTCCCCTGGGAGCCGTGGTTCCGCCTGGGCAACCTCGGCCGGGGCAAGAACGTCCGCCGGCTCGGCAACGACCCCGAGCACGTCGGCTGGTTCACGCCCGGCCGCCTGCGTGCTCTGCTCGCCCCCCACTTCGGCGAGGTCCGGGTGGTGCGGGCCTTCCCCTGGCTCATCGCCGAGGCCCGCGCTCCCAGTCGCTGAGCGGCGGCGGCCCGCTCAGCCGCGACCGATCTCGCCCGGCGTGGCGACCGCGCGGATCTCCTGCTCGTCGAGCAGGAACAGCCGCAGCCCCGTGGGCGTGCCCCGGTGCCAGCCGTCGAGGCCGGCCCGCACCGCACGCAGGTCGTGGGGGTCGAACGCCGGGGTCGCCAGCGGGTGGTCGATGACGAAGTCGAGGATGGCGGGGGCCAGCAGCGCCTCGGTCGGGTCGTCGACCAGCGCGTCGAGCAGCCCGGCGACCGTCGCCCGGGTGCCCTCGTCTCCCACCGCGTCGATCGCCGCCTGCGCGTCCGGGCCGAGGACGACGGCGTCGGTCGACCGGGCCTCGGCCACGAGCGCCCGGTAGCTGTCGGTGGGGAAGTCGCCGGGCAGGTCCACCTCGGCGACCAGCTCGCCCGGCGGCCGGCGGCTGGGCATCTCGTCGTCGACCACCAGCACGAGCCCGCCGTCCAGCCGATCGCGGTGGACCAAGCGGGAGTCATGGACGAAGAACCGCGACCCGAGCGGCTCGCGCACGTCGATCCCCCGCTCGGCCAGGGCGAACGCCACGGCCGCCCGGTAGCCGACGTACAGCGGCTCGTTCCGGCTGAGCAGCACCGGATGGTCGCCGAGGGCGCCGGCGTGGGCGGCCACCCCGTCGGCCAGCCGGTCGAGCGCGGGGCGCGGCAGGTAGAGGTAGGCGGCGCCGTCCTCGTTGGCCGGCCGGTCGAGCCGGGTGTTGGCCACGGCCGGCAGCGCCACCGCGACGACGGCCAGCACGGCCAGCAGCCGCCGGGCCGGGCGGGCCGCCACGGCCCCGGCGAGCGCATCGCTGGCCGCCAGCCCGACCACCATCGCCACGAAGAACGCCAGCGGCCAGATCGAGTGGTAGAAGGCCAGCCGGTACTGCTCGATCCCGTGCGGCACCGAGGCGCCGTTGTAGAGGCCGGCCAGGGCGACGACGCCGGCCATGGCGCCGAGCCGGGCCCGCCGGGGCTGCGCCGACCGCCACCGCCAGCAGATCACGGCGACGGCGGCGGCCACCGCCGCGGCGGTCAGCCACGTCACGGCCGAGGGCGGGCCGGTGAGCCACTGGCCGTCGAGCGCGGTGCGGCCGAGCAGCGGCGGCAGGCCGAGCACGTGGGCCACCTGGCCTGCGGCCGTGCCGTAGCCGAGCGTGTCTTCGTTGCCGTGGCGGGCGAACCACACCATCCGGCCGAGGTTGCCGGCGTCTCCCACCGCCTGCTGGGCCAGCGCCGGCGCCCACATGAGTAGCGCGACGACCCCGGACCAACGAACCCAGCGCCAGAGCTCGGGCCGCCCGTCGCGGCGCCAGGTGAGGGCGGCGAGGACGAGGGCGCCGAGGGTGATGACGAGGGTGGCGGGGACGACGGAGAGGTGTTGGAGGGCGGTGAAGGAGACGGCGGCGGTGGCGGCGGGGAGGAGGCGGGTGTCGCCGCAGGCGACGCACCACAGCAGGACGGCGGAGGCGAGGAGGGGGTAGCCGGCGATGTTGGAGCTGACGGGGTTGACGAGGGGTCCGAAGCCGGTGGTGAAGGCGATGAGGGCGAGGACGAGGGCGGCGAGGAGTCCGGCGCGGCGGCCGAGTTGGCGGAAGGTGGCCCAGGCGGACACGACGAGGCTGGTGCCGGTGATGGCGACGGAGGTGAGGAGCATGCCGGCGGCGCCGCCGAGGAGCCGGACGGGCAGGGCCATGAGGTAGAAGTGGATGGCGCCGGGGTGGTGGACCTGGGAGACGGACTCGGCGTACTGGCCCGAGGCGGAGGGTTGGCCGAGCAGGGGGGTGCGGTTGGTGCCCACGTCGAGCACCCGCAACCCCATCAGCGCCGGATCGCCGTTGGGGGCCCAGTCCCGCCAGTAGTGGGCGGCGGCCAGCACCGGGGCGGCCAGCAGCGCCAGCCCCACCGCGACGGCCCAGACCCGCTCCCGCCGGCCGAGGTCGCGCCAGCGGTGCACCGGCCGGCGGGCGTCGGCCGGCTCGGGCCCGGCGCCGGCGGGTCGGGCCTCGGTGTCGACCGCGGCGGTGGCGGCCATGTCAGCCGGGAGGTGCGCCCAGCTCGAACGGGAACCCGTAGCGCAGGACCTCGTCACGATCGAGGAGGTAGACCCGGATGCGGGTGATGGCGCCCCGCAGATGGTCGGCGGGCAGCCCGTCGAGTTGGCGGCGCAGCATCGCGGGGTCGATCGCCGGCGACTCGAGCGGGTGGTCGCGCAGCAACTCGAGCAGCGGCCGGTCCATCAGCACGTCGCCGGCCTTGGTCTTGAGGTCCCGCAGCACCGCGCGGTAGATCGACCGGTACGGCTCATCCATGGCCGCCATCGCGGCCTCGGCGTCGGAGCCGAGGACGACGGGCCCGCCGACCTGCACCTGGGTCACGAGCGCCCGGTAGGCGGCCAGGTCCATATCCGACGGCAGCGTCAGGTCGGCGATCTTGTCCAGCCCGACCGGCATGTTGGCCGGCAGCTCGGCGTCGACGACCAGCAGCAGCCCGGAGTCGACCGTGTCGCGGTGGACCAGGCGCTGGTCGTGGACGAAGAACCGGGCCGACAGCGGGTGGAGCACGTCGACGCCGTGCTCGGCGAGGGAGAACGCCAGCTCGGGGCTGAGGCCCGAGTACAGCGGCTCGTGCCGGGTGAGCAGGACGGTGTGCTCGCCCAGCTCGTCGCGGTGGGCGAGGATCTCGTCGACCACGGTGGCGAGGTCGTCGCGCTCCACGCCGAGCGCCACGGCACGGCCCTGGCTCGACGTACGGTCGAGCTGCGTGTTGACGAGCGGCAGGGCGAACACCGCGACGACCACGACCCCGGCTAGCGCCAGCCGGGTCGGCCGCCGGACGGCTGTCGTGCGGCCGGCCACCAGCCGGGCGAGCAGGTCGGTGACCGCCAGCCCGATCGTGAGCGCCACGAAGAACGCCAGCACATATGTCCAGTGGTAGAAGGGCAGCCGGTCCTGCTCGATGCCCTTGGGCACCGAGGCGCCGTTGTAGAGGCCGGCCAGCGCGACGACGCCGGCCATGGCGCCGAGCCGTGCCCGCCGGGGCTGGGCGCGGCGCCAGCGCCAGGCCAGCACGCCTACGAGCGCCGCCACGCCGCCCGCCGACAGCCAGGCGGCCAGCGAGGGCTCGGAGTTCAGCCACGCGCCCCGCAGTTCGGTGCGGCCGAGGTACGGCGGCAGCCCCAGCGTGTGGGCCAGCTGCCAGGCGGCTGTCGTGTACCCGAGCTTGTCCTCGTTGCCGTGGCGGGCGAACCACAGCATCATCCCGAGGTTGCCGGTGTTGCCGAACGCCTCCTGGGCCAGCACCGGCGCCCACATCACCAGCGCCACGACCGCCGACCACGTGACGCCCCAGCGCAGGTCGCGGCGGGCGGTTGGGTCGTGGCGGCTGCCGTCGCGGCGCCAGGTGAGGGCGGCGAGGACGAGGGCGCCGAGGGTGATGACGAGGGTGGCGGGGACGACGGAGAGGTGTTGGAGGGCGGTGAAGGAGACGGCGGCGGTGGCGGCGGGGAGGAGGCGGGTGTCGCCGCAGGCGACGCACCACAGCAGGACGGCGGAGGCGAGGAGGGGGTAGCCGGCGATGTTGGAGCTGACGGGGTTGACGAGGGGTCCGAAGCCGGTGGTGAAGGCGATGAGGGCGAGGACGAGGGCGGCGAGGAGTCCGGCGCGGCGGCCGAGTTGGCGGAAGGTGGCCCAGGCGGACACGACGAGGCTGGTGCCGGTGATGGCGACGGAGGTGAGGAGCATGCCGGCGGCGCCGCCGAGGAGCCGGACGGGCAGGGCCATGAGGTAGAAGTGGATGGCGCCGGGGTGGTGGACCTGGGAGACGGACTCGGCGTACTGGCCCGAGGCGGAGGGTTGGCCGAGCAGGGGGGTGCGGTTGGTGCCCACGTCGAGCACCCGCAACCCCATGAGCGCCGGATCGCCCGCCGGCGCCCAGATCGGGCGGTAGTGGAGGTAGGCGAGCACGGGCGCCAGCAGCAGCCCGAGGCCGACGGCCAGCGCCCACATCCGATCCCGGCGGCCCAGGTCCCGCCAGCGGTGAACCGACCGGCGGGCGGCGGGCGCGACACCCTCGGCGGCGGCGTCCCCACCGCTCGAGGCGTCGCCGTGCGGCGGCGCGGGGGTCTCGGTCACCGCCACGACGAGGCCTCCCCGGCGACCGCACTCCCCACGGGCACGACCGTAGTGTCCCGCAGACCCCCCGTCGGTATCCGGGAGGGCATGAACGCCGTCTGCTCACCACCGCCTGCCCGCCCCGCAACGCGCGCTGACCACCGCGATCAGCGGGGTTCGGGGCACGGAGCGGCGTGCCGCTAGCCTTGGGATGACATGTCTTCCGTCTGGACGCAGCTCGAGCCCCTTCTGGCCAGGGTGGAGAAGCCCGCTCGCTACATCGGGATGGAGCGGGCGCGCAGCGTCCCGTGGCCGCCCCCGGCACCGTGTCGTGGCTCCTCATCTATCCCGACACCTACGAGATCGGCCTGCCCAACCAGGGCCTCCAGATCCTCTACGAGATCCTCAACGAGCGCGCCGACGCCGTCGCCGAGCGCGCCTACGCGCCCTGGATCGACCTCGAGGCGCGCATGCGCGCGCGAGCGGCCTGCCGCTGTTCTCGGTCGACACCCACCGCGCCGGCCGGCGACTTCGACGTGCTCGCGTTCAACCTGTCGGCCGAGCTCGTCTACACGAACCTGCTCAACTGCATCGACCTCGCCGGCGTGCCGGTGCGGGCCGCCGAGCGCCGCGCCCGAGCACCCGCTCGTGGTCGCCGGGCGGCCACTGCGCCTTCAACCCCGAGCCGCTGGCCGACTTCGTCGACGTCGTTCGTGATCGGCGACGGCGAGGAGGTCGTCGGCGAGATCACCGAGGTGCGTCGGCGGCGTGGAAGGCGGCGGGCCGCACCGAGGCAGCCGCGAGGGCGTGCTGCGCGAGCTCGCGCACGATCCCGGGCGTCTACGTCCCGTCGATGTACGACGTCGAGTACGACGGGCCGGCCATCCGTGGCGGTCACGCCCCGCTTCGCCGACGTCCCGGCGCGTGGTCGACAAGCGCACGGTCGCCGACCTCGCCGACTGGCCGTACCCGAAGCAGCCAGCTCGTGCCGCTCATCGAGGTCGTGCACGACCGGCTCAACGTCGAGGTCTTCCGGGGCTGCACCCGGGGCTGCCGCTTCTGCCAGGCCGGGATGATCACCCGCCCGGTGCGCGAGCGCCCGGCCGAGCAGGTGCGCACGATGGTCGCGCGACGGCCTGCGCCGCACCGGCTACGACGAGGTCGCGCTCACGTCGCTGTCGACCGCCGACTTCTCGGGCATCGAGCGGCGTCGTCGGCCGACATCGTCAACGACCAGGACCGGCTGCGGCCAGGTGTCGCGTGTCGCTGCCCGTCGCTGCGGGTCGACGCGTTCACCGTCGGGCATCGCGGCCGAGATCCAGAAGGTGCGGCGCACCGGGCTCACGTTCGCGCCCGAGGCCGGCACGTGGCGGCTGCGCCAGGTGATCAACAAGCTGATCACCGAGGACGACCTCTACGCCGCGGTCGACGCCGCGTTCTCGCAGGGCTGGCGGCGGGTGAAGCTCTACTTCCTCACCGGCCTGCCGACCGAGACCGACGAGGACACGCTCGGCATCGCCGAGCTGGCGCGCAACGTGCGTCGAGATCGGCCGGCAGCACACGAAGAGGCGCGCGTGCACGGTGTCGGTCGGCGGCTTCGTGCCGAAGCCGCACACGCCGTTCCAGTGGTTCGGCCAGAACGGCGTCGACGAGCTGCGGCGCAAGATCGGGCTGCTGCGCGACGACGCTCCGCAGGGCCACGGGCGTGCAGCTCAAGTGGCACGACCCGCAGGCCACGTTCGCCGAGGGCATCGCCGAGCCGGGGCGACCGCCGGCATCGGGCGCGGTCATCGAGCGCGTGTGGCGCGCGCGGCGGCACGTTCCAGGAGTGGAGCGAGCACTTCGACCTCGACCGCTGGCTCGACGCGATGGCGGCCGAGGGCCTCGACCCCGACTGGTACGTCAACCGGCACCGCACCGAGGACGAGGTCCTGCCGTGGGACCACATCTCGGCCGGCCTGCACAAGGACTTCCTCTGGCAGGACTGGCAGGCCGCGCTGGCCGAGCACGGCCTCGCCCGACTGCCGGTGGACGCCGTGCTACGACTGCGGCGTGTGCACCGGCTACGCGCTCGAGCACGTCGTGGCGTCGGCCGGTCGCCGCCGGCCGGCGGCAGCCAGGGCACCGGGCCAGGACCTCGACCGGCGGCGGCGGTGCCCGTCCGGTGCCGCTCGCGTCGCCACGCCGCGGCGACGCCCGGTCGCGGCGGTGACGCGCGGCGTGCCCGGGTCCGGGTCCGGTTCACGAAGCGCGGCAAGGTCCGCTTCATCAGCCACCGCGACGTCGCCCGCGTCTGGGAGCGGGCGTTCCGCATCGGGCCGAGCTGCCCGCTCGCCTTCACCGAGGGCTTCTCGCCCCGGCCGAAGGTGCAGCTTCGGGCTCGCCCTGTCGACCGGGCACGAGACGCGAGGCCGAGTACCTCGACGTCGAGCTCGCCGACGAGCGCCGATCCCGGCCGTCGAGCGCGCTGCCCGGCGCGCTCGACCGCCGCGCTGCCCGACGGGCATCGACGTGACCGGCGGCCGCGGCCGCTCGCCGCCGGCGCGCCGTCGCTGCAGGAGGCGGTGACCAGCTGCACGTGGCAGATCGAGGTCGCGCGGCGTCGACCGCCGACGACGGCCGCGGCGGCCGTCGACCGCGCTGCTCGGCCGCCGACGAGCTCGCCGTCGACCCGGGAGCGCAAGGGCAAGCGACGTCACCGACGACGTCCGCCCGGCCATCCTCGACCTGCGGTGCTCGGTCCGGCGACCGACGGCCCGCTGGCCGACGGCGACGGCACGCCGTGCGCTCGACGCGCCGAGCTGGCCACCCAGCCCCGCGGCGCTCCGGCCCGCCGAGCTGCTCGCCGCGCTCGGACCCGACGTGCGGCGAGGGCCGGGTGCTGCGGACCCACCAATGGATCGAGCGCGACGGCGCGCGGCGGGAGCCGCTGGCCGCCGACCGCGCGACGCCGCGCCGCGCACGCCGAGGCGCGTGCGTCATGAGAAGGGACTCACCGATGTCCGACACGACGACTCCGGACGCCCGAGCACCGACCGAGCCCGGCTGCACCGGCGACCGACCCGGCGCCGCCGCCGGCGACCGCCGACGACCGCGCCGGCGGCCGGCGCCGCGCCCGGCGCGACGCCGACGGCGCGGCCGACGGCGGCGCGACCGCGACCGCAAGCGCCGCCGCGCGCGGCTCGCGAGGCGGCCGCAACCGCCGCAAGCCGCGGCCGGCGCGGCCGCCGACGGCGCGACGATGGTGACGACGGCGACGACGGCGCCGGCGCCGACGCCGACGCGACGGCGACCGCGGCCGACGGCCGCGCCGGCGGACGCGGCGACGGCCGCCCGGGCGCCGGCGAGCGCGGGCCGGCGACGCAGCGCCGCGCCGCGGCCGACGGCGACGGACGCCGAGCTGCCCGACGCCGCCGGCGAGGGCCGCCCGTCGGCCGAGGCCGCGGCGCGGCGCCGTGCCGGCGCCAAGCCCAGATCGGCGACACGGCCGCGCCGACGCCGGCGCCGGCCGAGCCGCCAGGGTCCGGCGGCGGCGGGGCAAGCGGCGACGGCGACGGCGCGGCGACGGCCGCAGCGGCGGCGCCGGCGGCGGCGGCCGGAGCCGCTCGGCCGGCGGGCGCCGGCCGGACGAGGGCGGCGGCCGCCGTCGAGGCCGCCAAGCCGGTCGACGCGGCATCGACGCGAGCCGGTCGAGCTCGACGACGAGACGCTCGAGCGGCGCCGGGGCCGCGAGCGCAAGGGCCGGCCCGTCGGTCGCTACCTCGATGTGCGTGCACGTGCGCCGAGCGGCGTCACCCAGATCGCGGTGCTCGAGGGCCGCGTCGCTCGATCGAGCACTACGTGTCGCGCCCGGCCGACGACGTCACGCCAGATCCACGGCAACATCTACCTCGGCCGGGTGCAGAACGTGCTGCCCGGGCATGGAGGCCGCGTTCGTCGACATCGGCACGCCGAAGAACGCCGTGCTCTACCGCGGCGACGTCGCAGTACGACGCCGAGGACGTCGAGGAGAAGGGCCAGCGCCGCGCATCGAGCAGATGCTCAAGGCCACGGCCAGACGATCATCTGCAGGTCACCAAGAACCCGATCGGCGCACAAGGGCGCGCGGCTCACCCAGGAGGTGTCGCTGCCGGGCCGCTTCGTGGTGATGGTCCCCAACAGCCACGACCTACGGCATCTCGAAGCGCCTGCCCGACGACGAGCGCAAGCGCCTGCGCCGCGATCCTCGACCGGGTCAAGCCCGACCGACGCCGGCCTGATCGTGCGCACCGCGGCCGAGGGCGTCACCGCCGAGGAGCTCGAGCGCGACGTGCGCCGGCTGCGTCGAGCAGTGGGAGCAGATCGAGGCGCTGGCCAAGCAGTCGAAGGCGCCCGACGCTGCTCTACCAGGAGCCCGACATGGCCGTGCGGGTGCATCCGCGAGGAGTTCACCAAGGAGTACCGCGGCGTCGTCATCGACGACCGCGCGCTCTACGAGGAGGTGCGGGACTACGTCGACGGCGATCGCGCCCGAGCTCGCCGAGCGGGTCGAGTACTACGACGCCGAGGCCGAGGGCGCTGCCCGCTGTTCGAGCGGCTACCACGTCCACGAGCAGCTCCACAAGGCGCTCGACCGCAAGGTGTGGCTGCCGTCGGGCGGCTCGCTCATCATCGAGCGCACCGAGGCGCTCACGGTCATCGACGTCAACACCGGCAAGAACGTCGGGCAAGTCGAACCTCGAGGAGACGGTCTTCCGCAACAACCTCGAGGCGGCCGAGGAGATCGCCCGCCAGCTCCGCCTGCGCGACATCGGCGGCATCATCGTCATCGACTTCATCGACATGGAGATCAAGGACGAACCGCGACGAGGTCGATCAAGGCGTTCCGGGACGCGCTGGCCCGGGACAAGACCCGCACCCAGGTGTTCGACATCTCCGAGCTCGGCCTGGTCGAGATGACCCGCAAGCGCATCGGCGAGGGCCTGCTCGAGTCGTTCAGCGACGACCTGCCCGACGTGCGAGGGCCGCGGGCTGTCGTGCGTCGACGAGGCCCTGCTCGACCGAGCCTGCGGCTAGCACGTCGGTCCCGGTCGGCCGATCTCCCGAGGCGTCGAGCCGTAGGTCGCACGCGCTATGTACGCAGTCATCCGCACCGGCGGCAAGCAGTACCGGGTCGAGCAGGGCCAGCGCCTCGAGGTCGAGCGGCTCGGCGGCGACGACGGCGCCGAGGTCGAGCTCGCGCCCGGTCCTCCTCGTCGACGGCGACACCGTCCTCGCCACGCCCGACGCAGCTCGGCAAGGCGCCAGCGTGACGGCCAAGGTCGTCGGCGAGGCCAAGGGCCCGAAGATCACGCGGCTTCACCTACAAGACGAAGTCGAACCAGCGGCGCCGCTGGGGTCACCGCCAGCACTACTCGACGCATCGAGATCACCGGGATCACGCAAGGGCTGAGGAGACCAGCCATGTCGAAGAAGAAGGGTGGCGGCTCCACCCGCAACGGGCGTGACTCCAACGCGCAGCGCCTCGGCGTGAAGGTCTACGACGGCACCGCGGTGCAGCGCCGGCGCGATCATCGTGCGCCAGCGCGGCACCCAGTTCCACCCCGGCGAGAACGTCGGCCGGGGCGGCGACGACACGCTGTTCGCCACCGCCGACGGCATCGTGAAGTTCGGCCAGCCGCAAGGGCCGCAAGCTCGTCGACGTCGCTGCCCGCGTGACCGACGCGACCGCGCCGCTCGGCCGTCGCACGGCGACGGTCAAGCGCGTCTCGTCCGCGCATGACTCGCCGGTCAGTGGCGCAGTCAGCGTTCGTCGACGAGGTGCAGTCAACCTGCGCGGCGGCGACGGCGGCGCGGGCGCGGTGTCGTTCCGGCGCGAGGCGCACGTGCCCAAGGGCGGGCCCGACGGCGGCGACGGCGGCGACGGGCGGCGACGTCTGGCTGCGTCGCCGACCGCAACGTCGCGTCGCTGCTCGCGTTCCGCGACCACCCGCACCGCCGGGCCGACGATCGGGCACGCACGGCGTCGGGCAAGAAGCGGCACGGCGCGCGCGGCGACGACCTCGTCGTCGCCGTGCCCGAGGGCACCGTCGTCCGCGACCGCGACGGCGAGGTGCTCGCCGACCTCGTCCACCACGGCGACCGCTACCTCGCGGCCGCAGGGCGGCCGGGGCGGGCGGGGCAACGCCCGCTTCCTCTCGAACCGGCGCCGGGCGCCGGCGTTCGCCGAGCAGGGCGAGTACGGCGAGGAGCGCTGGCTGCGGCTCGAGCTCAAGCTGCTGGCCGACGTCGCGCTCGTCGGGTTCCCGAACGTGGGCAAGTCGCACGCTGATCTCGCCGCGTCTCGGCGGCCAAGCCCAAGATCGCCGACTACCCGTTCACGACGCTCGAGCCGCACCTCGGCGTCGTGCGCTTCGACGACGGCGACGAGTTCGTGCTCGCCGACATCCCCGGCCTCATCGAGGGCGCGGCCGAGGGCCGGGGCCTCGGCCACCAGTTCCTGCGCCACGTCGAGCGGGCCCGGGTGCTCGTGCATCCTGCTCGACCTGCGCCGACGGTCGACGGGCCGCGCCGGCCGAGCAGGAGCGCGTGCTGCTCGACGAGCTCGGGCGCTACCAGCCCGAGCTGCTCGAGCGGCCGCGCCTCGTCGTCGGCACGCAAGGCCGACTGGTCGCACCCGGCGACGACCCGGCGACGGATGGCGCTCGACCTGCGGATCTCCGGCGGTCACCGGCGACGGGCGTCCGACGAGCTCGTCGGGCCGCTGGCCGACGCTGGTCGACGAGGCCCGCGGCGCCGAGCCCGAGCCCGAGCCGGCTTCGTCGTGCACCGGCCCGTCGCGCGAGGGCTTCCGCGTCGAGCGCGACGACGACGGCGCGCTGCGCGGTCGATCGGCCGCGAGGCCGAGCGGGCCGTCGCCCTGTCCGACCTCACCAACGCCGAGGCGCTCGCCGTACGTCCAGCGAGCGGCTCCGGCGGCTGGGCGTCGACCGGGCGCTCGCCCGGGCCGGCGCCCAGCGAGGGCGACATCGTGCGCATCGGCGGGCTCGAGCTTCGAGTACGAGCGACGGATCGGACTGAGCGCGCGAGCCGATGATCGTCGTGGTCAAGATCGGCACGTCGTCGATCACCGGCGACGACGGGCGAGATCGACGACGCCGCGATCGCGCAAGCTCTGCGCGCGAGGTCGCCGCGCTGCGCGCGCGCGGGCCACCGAGGTCGTGCTGGTCACGCTCGGGCGCGATCGCCGCCGGGCTGCCCGCGCTCGGGCTCGGCGCGAGCCGGCCCACGCGACGTCGGCACCCTCCAGGCGGTCGCCGCGGTCGGCCAGAGCCGGCTCATGGAGCGTCTACGACGCGATCGCTCGGCCGCGCACGGCCTCGTCGCCGGCCAGGTGCTGCTCGCCCCGCTCGACTTCGTGGTCCGCCAGCAGTACCTGCACGCCCGCGGCGACGCTGCGCCGGCTGCTCGAGCTCGGCGTGGTGCCGGTCGTCAACGAGAACGACGCCATCGCCGACGACGAGATCCGCTTCGGCGACAACGACCGCATCGCCGCGCTCGTCGCCCACCTGGTCGGCGCCGACCTGCTCGTGCTGCTCACCGACACGCCCGGGCTGTTCACCGCCGACCCCCGCCTCGACGCCGACGGCGTCGCTCATCGAGGAGATCGTCGAGGTCGACGCACGCGCTCGAGGCGCGTGGCCGGCGGCGCCGGCAGCGACGCGGGGGAGCGGCGGCATGGCGTCGCAAGCTCGCCGCGGCCAAGATCGCGGCCTGGTCGGGCGTGCGGGCGGTGATCGCCGCGGCCGACGCGCCCGAGCGTGCTGCGCCGACGCGGTCGCCGGCGACGCCGGGGTCGGCACGGTCGTCGCGCCCCGCGGCCGAGCGCCTGCCCGCGCCGCAAGCTCTGGATCGCGTTCGCCGTCGGCGTCGCCGGGCAGCGTCGTCGTCGACGACGGGCGCCCGGCGGGCGCTGCTCGAGCGGCGGCCGTGTCGCTGCTGCCGGCCGGCGTCGCGCGGGGTCGAGGGCGACTTCGACGCCGACGACGCGGTCGAGATCGTCGGGCCCGACGGCGCGGTCGTTCGCCAAGGGCCTCGTGCCGGCTCGACGCCGCCGGGCTGCGCGCGGTCGCCGGCCGCCGGACCGGCGACCTGCCCGACGGGCATCGCCGCACGAGGTCGTCCACCGCGACGACCTCGTCGTCCTCCCCTGAGTAGCCCTATGTCAAGGCGTTGGGTGAACGAGGCGTTGGTGGGCCCGGTGGCGGGCGGGGTCGTAGGCCGTGTGGTCTTGCCAGCAGCGCCAGATGATGTGGGCCCAGCTGCGGGCGAGGATGCGTTCCACGTGGGGGTGGCGTTTGCCGTCGGCTCGGAGTTGCCTGTAGCGCTGTTCGGCCCAGGTGTTGGCTCGCCAGCTGTCACCGGCGAAGTCGCAGAGCGCGTCGCGGAGTTTCTTGTCGGCGGCCCATCGGAAGGTGACGGCCCGGTGGCGGCCGGAGGTTCTGGTGGAGGGGGCGACGCCGGCGAGGCAGGTGAGGGACTCGGGGTCGGGGAACCGGGCGCGGCAGTCGCCGATCTCGGCAAGCAGGGTCGCGGCCCGGATGGTGCCCGAGCGGGGCAACGATTGGAAGATGGGCGCGTCGGGGTGGGCGTCGAGCAGTTCAGCGATGCGGGTTTCGAGCTCGTCGATCTGGGCGCGCAGGCTGCGGAGGACAGCGACGAAGGCCAAGGCGACGGCGCCGCGAGCATCGCCCTGTTCGCCGGTTGTGCCATGGGCGGCCCGGGCGAGTCGGGCGTAGAGCTCGGTGGCGCTCTTGCGGCCGCAGTAGCCGTTGGCGCGCAGCCAAGCGCCGAGGCGCCGTTCAGAAAGCCAGGCGGCACGGGTCGCGGACGGGAACCGCTCGAGGAATCGGAGGCTGATCGGGCTGTCGATGTCGCGGAAGAGGCCAACCGCGCCGGGGAAGGTCACCCGCAGGTGGGCGCGCAGCTGGTTGGCGACCGCGACCCGGGTCTCGACGAGGTCTTTGCGGGCGCGGACATGGGATCGCAGCGTCACCGTCGGCGGCGAGTCGGGTTGCAGGCTCGGCCAGCGGTGCCCGTCGGTGCGCAGGCAGTCGGCCAGCACATACGCATCGGAGCGGTCGCATTTGTTGCCAGCGGTCCCGTAGCGGGTGCGCAGCGCCCTGACCGCCCGACTGGATACGACCACGACCTCGAAATCGGCGTCGAGCAGGGCATCGACGACGGGACCGTCCGGACGTTCGATCGCCACCCGACCAACGTGGGCTTTGCCCAGCCGTCGACACAGGTCGCTCAGCCCTTCAGCGGTGTGGTCAATGTCGAACTCGGTGACCGACTGGCCGCTGGGGTCGACGACACAGACGGCGTGACCGTCGGTGGCCCAGTCCACACCACCGAAGGTCGCAGTGGGATCATGCATGTCAGCCTCCTCGCTGTTGGCCCAGTGGGGAAGCACCCGGTGGTCTCAGGACGTGTCTGCCGGTTGCTCACTGATCGGCGCTCTGGGGCGCTCAGCCCTATTGCCAGTCGGCACGTCCTGGGCCGCCGGACCTCGCAGAACTCATGGCGGCAGTCACGCTGCAAGCGCAGTTGGCGATGGCCCGGCGGGACCCAGGGGTGCGCCAGCAGCCTGACGACCACCGACACACGGATGGTGGACCAGTGAGCGTGGTCGTGCTCCGGCGGCGCCTGCCGGGCGCAGCGCTGTGCTTCGCCGCGGCGGTCGCCGTCGGCGGCGCCGTCCGGCTGTGGCAGACGCTCGGACGGTGGCCGCTCGTGTGGGGCGACAGCGAGGACTTCCTGGCCAGCGCGCGCGAGGGCTGGCTGAGCACCGACCTGTGGGCCGGGCCCCGCACGCCGGCCGTGCCGGTGCTGCTCAAGCTGGCCGACGGGTCGACCGGCGACTACGTGGCGCTCCAGTCCGCGATCGCCGTGCTGTGCTGGGCGGCCCTGGCGACCTCGGTGTGGACCGTGGTCGAGGGCCGCTGGGCCCGGGCGGGCGCGGCCGCAGCGGTCGTCGCGCTGTCGCTGACGACGCCGGTCGTCATGTGGGACCGCTCGGTGCTGTCGGAGACGCTCGGCGTGGCGCTGCTCGCCCTCCTGGCCGCGGCCGGTGTCCAACTCGCCCGGGGACTCACGCCGCTGCGGGTGGCGGCCGTGCTCGCGGCCCTCGCCGGCTGGCTGGCGACGCGCGACAGCCACGCGATCGTCGCCCTGGTCGGCGGGGCGGCCGCGGCGGCGGTCCTCGCCATCCAGATCGCCCGGCCGCCGCCCGCGGGTGGGTCCCGGCCCCGCCGGCCGGCCGACCTGTCCCGGTCGCAGCGCTCGCTCGCCGCGCTCGCGCTCGGGTCGCTGCTGTTGGGCGGCCTCGCCAGCGCGGCGGCGTCCCACGGCGACCGCTACGTGTACCCGCTGCGCAACGTGATGGAGGTGCGGATCCTGCCCTACCCGGACAGGGTCCGGTGGTTCGCCGCCCACGGCATGCCCCAGGCGGACGAGTTCCTCGGCCCGGACCGCCGGGCGCCGGTCGTCGATCCCGGCCAGGCGCCGGTGGTGTACGTGGCCGACGACGACCCCGGGCTGCGGCCCTGGCTGGCGTGGGTGGCCGGCGACGCGCGGGGGACGTACGCCCGGTGGCTGGTCACGCATCCGGTCTACGCCGCGGGCGAGCCGCTGCGGCAGCCGGAGCGCACGTTCAACAACGCCCGCGGCGACCGGTCGTTCTACGCACCACCCGACCTGCGGCGCGTCCCGCTGGTCGACCTGCTGATGCCGCCCACGATCCTCGTGCTGATGGTCGCGGCGGTGGTGGTGGGCTGGGCGTACGGCCGGGGCCGCGTGACGCCCCTGCTCATCGCCGGGTCGGTGCTCGCCCTCCTCGCCGTGCCCCACGGGCTGGCCGCTTGGCACAGCGACGGGATGGAGACCGCCCGCCATCTGGTCGTCCCGGCGCTGCAGCTGCGGCTGGGCGTGGCGCTGATGGTGGCCGGGATGCTGACCCCGGCCACCCGGCGCGGCGGCGAGGAGCGGCGGGAGCCGGCGCGGCTACCGTCCGGGCATGCCTGACGAGACCCCGCTCTCGATCCACCACCCGCAGGGCCCCCCGGTCGGCGGCGTGATCGTGATCCAGGAGGCGTTCGGCGTCACCGACTACATCGAGGACGTCTGCCAGCGGCTGGCCGACGTCGGCTGGCTGGCCGTGGCGCCGCACATCTACCACCGCACGGGCGACCCGGTGCTGCCCTACGGCGACTTCTCCGCGGTGATGCCCCATGCGGTCGAGCTGAAGGCCGACGGCATCATGGCCGACGTCGACGCCGCGCTGGCGTTCCTGTCGGACGCGGGCTTCCCGCCGGACGCGGTCGGCATCGTGGGGTTCTGCATGGGCGGCACGATCGCCGCGATGGCGGCGGTCGAGCGCCAGCTCGGCGCGGCGGTCACGTTCTACGGCGGCGGCATCCTCGAGAGCCGCTTCGGGTTCCCTCCGCTCGTCGAGGCGATCGGGGGCCTGCGGTGCCCGTGGCTCGGGCTGTTCGGCGCCGAGGACCCGGGCATCCCGGTCGAGCAGGTCGACCAGCTCCAGGCCGCCGCCGACGACGCCGAGTGGCCGACCGAGGTGGTCGTGTACGACGGCGCGGGCCACGCGTTCCACCGCGAGGGGGGCGAGCAGCACCACGAGCCGTCGGCCGACGACGCCTGGCGCCGCACGCTCGACTGGTTCGCCGACTACCTCACGACCGGCGCCACCGAGTCGCCGGGGCTCTAGGCGTTTTGTCCCCGGAAGTGGTCGCTATGACGACCACTTCCGGGGACAAAAGCTCCGTCAGGGCTGCTCGGCCGCCTCCAGGGCCCGGATCCGGGCGGCCTGGAGGTCCGCGAAGTCGTTCATCACCAGGGTCACGCGGTCGGGCAGGCGGGGGGCGAAGTCCCGCAGGTGGTCCTGGAGAGCGGCCACCTCGTCTGGCGAGGTCGCCCAGAAGTCGAGGTCGCGGGACAGGCCCTGGTACGGGCCCTCGATCCGCAGGACGCCGCCGAGCACCCAGGTGTCGGGCACCGCGAACGCCGAGGTCACCGCGGGCAGCACCGCCACCCGGAAGCCCCGCTCCTCGGCCAGCCGCGCCCGGAAGTCGGGGATGTGGGCCCGGTCGGGCACCCGGTGCAGCACCTCGTAGTCGCCCAGGCCGCCGAAGTCGGTGAGCGGGCCGTCGTGGAACAGGCTGATGTAGCCGAGCTGGTCGGTGGCGACCGGTTGGCCGTCGTAGTACTCGTCGAGGAACAGGCCCGCCTGGTACGTGTGGCGGTAGATGTTGTCGGCCCACTGCGGCGCCCGCAGCAGGAGCAGCGCCTTGGCCGGGGTCAGCAGCACGGCGACCGCGAGCATCGCCACCAGCCCCCGTCGCCGCTGCGCCGGAGGGACGTCGCCGAGCACGGCCAGCGCCAGGTACACGCCGAGCGCGATCAGGTAGGCCTGGTAGCGCTCGAACCAGCCGATGTCGGCCAGGCTGGCGTGCAGGAGGGCGGCGACGACCACGGTCACGGCGACCACCAGGTGGCGGTCGGCGCGGCGCCAGGTCAGCACCACGTAGGCGACGGCGAAGGCGACGATGGCCACCAGCAGGGGGTCGCTCGTCAGGCGCCCGATCGTCTCGCCGGGGCCGATGCCGCCCGGGCTCACCGCGGTGCCGGTGCCGTTGCCCTTGACCAGCACCGAGTTGGGCAGCAGCCCGCCGCCGAGCGTCCGGTTCACCGCCGCGAACAGCGCGACGGGCACGGCCACGGCGGCGATGACCGCGGCGATCCGCCGGGCCACGTCGGCGCCGATCCGGCGGTGGGCGACGGCCTCCGCCGCCAGGCCCGCGGCGAGGCCGGCGCCGACGAAGGCGGTCTCGAACCGGGTCAGCGTCGCCAGCGCCAGCAGGGCGTAGCCCGCCCAGCCCGGCACGGCGGCGCGCGGCCGGGCGATCAGCACGACGGCGCCGAGGACGAGCGCCACGTGCAGCGTGTGCTCCATGCCCACGACCGCCAGGCCGGGGAGGAAGAGGACCACGGTGACCAGCACGGCCACCGCGACCACCTCGAGCGGCCGGCGCCGGCTCGGGTGGAGGACGTCCTGGCTGCGGCCGAGGATCATCACGACGGCGATCCCGGCCGCCAGGTTGAGTACCAGGGGCACCCACTCGTCGGCCGCCGGGGCGACGAGCATCCCGGCGGCGACGAGCAGCGTCCACAGCGGCGACGACGACGCCGACTCGAACGATCCCGCGCTCACACCCCAGGTGCCGTGGTGGATCAGCGTGTCAGCGACGCTCAGGTGGATGGCCGGGTCGTCGAGCACGTACACGAAGGTCCCGCCGAGCCAGGCGAGGATGGCGACGACGAGCACCGCGGTCGCGACCAGGTAGACGGGGACGCCCCAGCGCTCGAAGCTCCGCCGGTCGGGCGCGGCCTCGCGGGTCGGCGCGCTGCGCGTCGCGATGGTCGTCGTCACGCCGATGACCGTCTCCCCCGACGCGTACTCGACGCTACCGCGCCACGGGCGCGGGATCTCAGAGGTCGGGCAGGCCCATGTCGAGGTTGGGTTGGTCGAGCCCGCCGTCGGCCTCGACGACCTTGCCGGTGATGTAGGCGCCGGCGTCGGAGGCCAGGAACAGCACGGTGGCGGCGATGTCGTCGGGGTCGCCGATGCGGCGGAGCGGGGTCGACTGCTCCATCGCGGTGCGGAGGCCGTCGTCGGTGAGCACGATGTCGAGCGCGGAGGTGGCCACCGATCCGACGGCGATGGCGTTGACCCGCACCCGGGGTGCCAGGTCGCGGGCGGCGAGCCGGGTGTAGTGGGCGAGGGCGGCCTTGGCGGTGCCGTACGCCAGGTACCCGCGGCCGCTGACCCGGCCCATCGCGGACGAGATGTTGACCACGGCCCCGTGGCCGCCCGCGAGGAGGAGGGGGAGCGCCGCCCGCGTGAGGGCGTGGGCGGTCGTGACGTTGAAGTGGAACGCCTCCTCGAGGAAGCGGGGCGACGTCTTGGCGAACTCGCGGGGGATGGTCCCGCCGACGTTGTTGACGACGATGTCGAGCCGTTCGAACTCCTCCTCGGCCCGGGCGGCGAGGCCGGCGGCGGCGTCGAGGTCGGACAGGTCGGCCTCCACCACGAGCGCCCGCCGCCCGGCGGCCTTGATGCGGGCGGCGACGTCGAGCAGCTGGTCGCCGGTCCGGGCGGCGATGAGCACGTCGGCGCCGGCCTCGGCCAGCGCCACGGCGGACGCGGCGCCGATGCCCCGGCCCGCGCCGGTGACGACGGCGACCCGGTCGGTCAGCAGGAACCGGTCGAGGATCATCCGGCGACCTTAGAAGCTGCGCGGATTGGTCACGTCATCCCGGCCGCCGTGGTCTGTGTTTCCCGCTCTCGCTGCTTTGCAGCGGGCCGCTCGGGCCACGGCTACGCCTGTCGGCGCAGCCTCTCGGGTGAAACGCGTTCTACTTGTCCTGGCCGAGGGCGTGCTGCCGGATCCAGGCGTGCATGGCGACCCCGGAGGCGACGCCGGCGTTGATCGACCGGGTCGACCCGAACATGGCGATCGAGCACACGAGGCCGCAGGCATCCCGGGCGGCGGCGGACAGCCCGGGACCCTCCTGCCCGAACACGAGCACGCACGCCCGGGGAAGCGGCGTCGTCTCCAGCGGGGTCGCCCCGGGAAGGTTGTCGATGCCGACCAGCGGCAGCCCGGCGCCGTCGGCCCACCCGGCGAGGTCGTCGATGGCGGCGTGGTGGACCACCCGCAGGTACCGCTCGGTCACCATCGCCCCCCGCCGGTTCCAGCGGTGCCGGCCCACGATGTGGACCGCGGCGGCGGCGAACGCGTTCGCGTTGCGCACGACGGTCCCGATGTTCAGGTCGTTCCGCCAGTTCTCGACGGCGACGTGGAAAGGATGCCGCCGGGCATCGAGGTCGGCGACGATGGCGTCGACCCGCCAGTACCGGTACCGGTCGACGACGTTCCGCCGGTCGCCGCGCGCCAGGAGCTCGGGGTCCAGCCGGGGATCGTCGGGCCAGGGCCGCGCGTGCGGCCCGACCCCGACGCCGTCGGGCTCGGCCGCGGCGCCGTGCGGGAGGTCGTGGTGGCCGGTCAGGCCCCGGTGGCCGGCGCCTCGGTGCCGCCGGCAGGGGTCGCCGTGCCGCTCGCCGGCGTGGTGGTGGTGCCGCCCTGGGGGATTGCGTCGGCCGGGGCGGCGCCGGACTCCAGCCCGAGCTGCGCCCGGATCTGGGCCAGGCGGGCCTGGGCCTCGTGGTTCATCGACGCCTGCTCGACCTCGAGCATTCGGCTCTCGACCGACTGCTCGTTGAGCTCGGCCATGCCCTTGGCGCGGGAGTAGCGGGCCTCGATCTTGTCGCGCACCTCGTTGAGGGTCGGCACGTCCTGGCCCACCGTCTCGGACAGCGACGACATCGCCTTGTTCATCTGCTCCTGCATCTTCGCCTGGTCGAGCTGCGAGAGCAGCTTCTGACGCTCGGCGAGCTTCTGCTGGAGGGCGCTCGAGTTCTGCTGCGACCGCGGACTTGGCCTGGTTGGCGGCGTCGGTCGACTGGAGGTGCATCTGCTTGAGGTCGTCGACCTCGTGCTCCAGGGCGATCAGCCGGTTGGCGAAGCTCTCGGCGGTCGACGTGTACTGCAACGCCTTCGCCGAGTCGCCCGACTTGGCCGCCTCGTCGGCCATGAGGACCGCCTGGCGGGCGTTGCCGTTGACCTTCTCCATCTCGCCCATCGCACGGTTGAGGCGGATCTCGGTCTGCTTCTGGTGGGCGATGACGTTGGCGGCCTGCTCCTTGAGGCGCCGCTGCTGCTCCTGGGCCTCGGTGATCGCCTGCTCGAGCTGGATCTTGGGGTCGGCGCGCTCGTTGAAGCTGGCATTGCCCTTGGCCGTCAGGTACGCCCACCACCGTCGGAACAACTTGAACATGCCTGCCACCCTACGCCCGCGGAGGGCCCCTTGTTGACGCAGGGCGGTCGCGCTCGGTGGTCAGGATCTCACCCGGCGGGCGAGCCCGGACAGCCGGGCGACGGTCGCCTCGGCCTCGGGGACGCCGAGACGGCGGGTGACCGCCAGATAGGCCAGCGCGGCGGGCCCCACGACGAAGACGGCGGCCAGCAGGTTCGGCAGCCAGCCGAACGCGAGGTCGGCGACGAAGGCCACGACGGCGGTCACCGCGCACCCGATGGAGATCTGGGTCAGCCAGCGGCCGGCGAGCTGCGTGCGGCCGATCCGCCAGGCCAGAGCGCTGCTGAGCAGGCGGTACTCGATCCAGTCCGAGATCGTCGCGCCGAGGGCGAGGCCGACGATCCCGAGGTGGGGGATGCCGGCCACGTTCTCCCGGGCCACGGCCGGCAGCGGCCCGAAGGCGAAGATGTCGCCCCACCCCTGGATGCCGTCCGGACCGACGATCAGCCGGTCGAAGGGGAACATGAACGCCACGCCGAACACCGCGGCGAGCACGACCCCGACGACGCCGAGCCGGGCGGGGGTGCGGGCGTCGTCGAGGGCGTAGAGGCCGTTCTGGAGCAGGCGGGCGGCGGTGATCGGCAGGAGGCCGAACGAGAGCACCGCCAGCGTCAGCCACACGGCGATGGTGTCGGCCTCGCTGAAGTTGCCGCGCTCGAAGATGGCCGCCACGATCACGTCGCCGACCACGATGAACAGCGTGGCGGTGGGGGCGACGTACCAGGCGATGCGGGCCATGCTGTCCTCGAGCCGGAGGCGGAAGGCGCGCCGGGTCTCGGGGTCGTGCACCTCGACCTGGGAAAGGTCCGGCAGCTCGGCGGCCGCCACGCTGACCCCGAACAGGCTGACCGGCAGCAGGTAGAGGACCATCGTGTAGGTCAGGGAGGACACCGCCCCGCCGACCAGGTAGCTGGCCAACCAGAGGTCGACCCATCCCATGATCTGGATGGCGCCCCGCCCGAGCAGCACGGGAACGAACCGGGACAGCACGCTGCGCACCGAGACGCTGCTGGTGTCGAGGCTGAGGCGGATCGTGCCCAGCAGCCGCCGCACGGGCCCGATCTGCACCCCGAACTGGAGCACGCCGCCGATCAGCACGCCCCAGGCGAGGTAGACGGCCAGGTCGGCCTTCTGGTCGGGCTCGCGGAACCCCCCGACGACGAACACGCCGACGAACAGGGCGACGATCTGGGCCACGTTCCACAGCACGGGCGCCACGTACGACAGGAAGAACTGGCGGTGGCTGTTGAGGACGCCCAGGCACCAGCGCGGACAGCACCAGGAAGGCGATGCCGGGGAACATGATCCGGGTGAGCTGGACGGTCAGCTGGTAGGTCTCGTCGGTGTAGCCGGGGACGAGCAGCTTGGTGAGCGGCGCGGCGAAGACGATGCCGAGGAGGCTGATGGCCCCCGTGAGCGCGATGAGCAGCCCGGCGATGGCGCCGGCGAGGCGGCCGGCCTCCTCGTGCCGGCCCTCGCCCCGCAGCCGGGAGTAGACGGGGATGAACGAGGCCGACAGCACGCCCTCGCCCAGCAGGTTCTGCATGAGGTTGGGGATGCGCAGGGCGGCCTTGAACGCATCGGCGGAGGGGCCGACGCCGAGGAAGGCGCCGATGACGATCTCCCGGATCAGCCCGGCACACCGGGACAGGAAGATGCCGGCCGCGACGAGCATCGACCCGCGGGCGCTGGAGGGCGGCATCGCCACCGGCTCGCCCGCCTCGCCCGGCGCCCCCGGAGGCTCGGGCGGGCCTGCCGCGACCCGGAGCGGGGGGCGCGACGGGGCCGAGCCCGAGCAGTTCGGCGTCCGGGGGCGGGATCGGTGGGGTGGTGCGGGCGGGCCCGACCGGCGCGCCGGCGGGCGGTGCGGGCGCGGCGAATGCTCCGGGGTCGGTGGGGGCCGGCGCGGTCGCCGGGCTCGGCGGTGCCGCGGGGCCCGGGGGCGCCGGCGGGATCGGGGCGACGCGGCCCGGCGCGGGTGTGCCGGGGGCCGCCGGACCGGCGCCGTAGGGGGCGTGGGCCGGGCCGCCGTTCGGCGGTGGCACCGCGTAGCTCACGTGGCCCGGTGGCGGCGGCGTGGTGCGGGAGGCGGGCGGCCCCGGCTCGTCCGGCGCGCCCGGCGTGCCTGGCCATGGCGCAGTATCCCGGGCTGGGGGCTCGGTGGGCCACGGGGCCGTGCGTGGCGGTGGGGCGATCGGCGGGCGGGCGTCGGCCGGCACCGCGGCCTCGTCGATCGTGATCGCCTTCTGTTCGCCGGTCATCCACGGGGCCAGAGGTTGTTGGGTCACACCGGGGGATTCGACGGCGAGGCCGAAGACGTCCTGGTGGACCGCGAGCTCGACCGTCGCGGCTTCCGGTTCGTAGTCGATGCGGGGGAGGTCCGGGGGCAGGCGACGCGGGCGGCGGCGGGGATCCGGCGTGTCGTCGCGATCCGCGTGTTCCGGGCCCGGGCCGAAGGCGCTCGCCCGCTGGCGGTTGGCCTCGCCGTAGTGGAGCTCCTTGTCGCTCGGCACGCGCCGGCGACGCCCGCCTCCCTCGCGTTCGTCGTCGGGGGGTTGGCGCGTCACGGGGTGTCGCTGCCCGGGAGCTCGGCAGGGGGCCCGCCGGCGGCCGCGGACGTCTCCTCCAGCGCCTGGCGCAGGGCCTCCATCTCCGTCACCAGCGCATCGACGTCGCCGTCCAGGCGGGCCACGCCCGCCTCCGCGCTCGCCTGCGCCGACAGCTCCAGGGTTCTCGCCACCGCCTCGTCCAGCCGGGCGTCGAGGACCTGCAGCTCCGTCCTCGTCTTGTCGATCACCGCGTCCAGGCGCCGGGCGCTCGCCTGCTGGGCCTGCAGCGCCTCGACCTCCGGCGCCCGCGCCGGGTCCTGGTCGCCGCCCTCCGCCCGGGACGCCGCCAGCCGGCGCTCCAGCGCGGGCACGTCGATGCCCCGGCGCGCCTCGACCAGCGCCTGGCCGCGCTTGGCGATCAGCCAGCACTCGGTGACGCCGGTGTCCATCCGCTGGGCGATCTCCCGCAGGTGGTCGTGCAGCGGGCCGTCGGGCGCCCGGCTCACCGCCTCGCCGAAGCGGGACCGGGCCTGCAGCGCCTCCTGGACGAAGCGGCGCCACGGGTCCTGCAGGGTGAACGGGTCGATGCGCTCCGGCCGGTCCCGGGGCCGCACGAGGCGCCAGACGTTGGCCGCCCACAGGGCGACACCGATCGGCACGGCCAGCCACAGGGGAAAGTCGGACAGCCACGCCACGACCACGAAGGCCACCGCGACCAGGATCCCGACCGGCGACAGGAGCGCGCGCGCCCCCTGCGGGGTCAGCAGTCGGTCGCGGAACGAGGTGGCCACGTCGACCTCACGTTAGGCGGGAGGTGGCGCCGGGCGGCGCATCGCGCCGCCCTTGACCAACGTCAGCCGGCGTACCGTTCGAGCGACGCGGTCACCTGGTCGGACGCGTTGGCGAGCGCCGAGTCGATGCTGGTGCCCTGCAGCAGCACCGCCTCCATGGCCCCCTCGATGTCGTCGTTGTAGTCGGGGAACGGGCCGATCAGCGGGCTCGGCTCGTCGGGATCGGCATTGTCGAGCTGGTCGACCGCCGGCTTGACCAGCACGCCGGCCAGGTTGTCCTGCCAAAAGGCCTGCACAGCCGGCTCGTCGTCGACCGACTTCACGATCGGCAGGTAGCCGGCGCCGGTGTGCCACGCCTGGGCGTTCTCCGGCTGCAGCATGTACTTGAGGAACATCCAGGCGGCCGCCTCCTTGGCGGGATCGTCACCCGCGACGATGAAGAACCCGGTGCCGCCCGGCGACGACTGCCCCGCCTCCTTCACGCCCGGCAGGAACCCCGTGCCCGGCACGAGGTTCTGCAGCTCCAGCGTGGACGTGTCGACATCGGACCCGACGTCCGCGGCCGTCAGGCCGCCGCCGAGGAACTGGGCGATGGCCGACGTGGCCGTCGAGGTCTCGATCAGCATCGACGACTGCTGGGTCGCCAGCGCCACGTAGTGGTCGGTGCCGCCCTCCGTGGGGGCGAACACGTTGAGCAGGCCTTCGTCGTTCATCTTCTTGAGCAGGGCGAGGACGTCCTTGGTCTCCGGCGTGTCGAACGTGGCCTTGGTGGCGACGCCGTCGCGGCCGTTGTTCTCGTTGACCATGTCGACGCCCTCGCCGCTCAGCCAGTTCTCGAGCACGGTGTGGCTGACCTTGAAGGCGAGCGGCTTGGGGATGCCGGCCGCCTTGAGGGCCTTGGCGTCGTCGTAGAGCTCGTCGAGCGTCTTGGGCGGCACGTTGGGGTCGAGCCCGGCCCGCGCGAAGTGCGCCTTGTTGTAGTAGAGGACCTGCGAGGTCGCGTTCATGTACCCCGGGTAGAGCACGTCGTTCACCGAGAAGGCCGCCCGCACCGACGGCTTGATGTTGGTGATGTCGTAGTCGTCGGCCTCCATGCACGACTGGGCCGGCAGGACGAGGCCGCTGTCGTGCAGCACGCGGAGCTGCGTGTTCTCCAGGTAGACGACGTCGGGCAGCTGGTCGCGGTTCGCCGCGGCCGCGCTCTCGAACTTGCGGTAGACCTCGGCGTTCGAGCCGCCCTGGTCGCTCGCGTCCAGGTGCACCTTGTCCTGGCTCTCGTTGAAGCCCTGGACCATGGCGTCGAGCGTGTTGCGGGCCGGGCCGCCGCTGCCGATGCCGCCGAACCACAGGCTGATGTTCACCGGCCCGTCGGCCCCGTCGAGCGCGTCGAGGGGGCAGTCCGGCAGCTCGGACCCGCCCTCGTCGGACGGCGCGGCCGCACGCCCACCGGCGGTGGGTGGGTCGCTGCAGGCGGCCGCTACGAGGGCGAGGCCCGCCAGCAGGGCGACCACAGAGCGGGGGGAGCGCGGGGCCATGGTCATCCTCCGGGACGACATCGTAGGGGGCGGCGTGGTGCGCATCGGCATCGGGTCAGCCCTTGACCGCCCCGGCGGTCAGCCCGCGGATGATCTGGCGCTGGAAGGCGATCAGCAGCAGCACGACCGGGACGGCGACGACGATGGCGGCGGCAACGCCGATGTTGTAGCTGCCGGGGTCGAGGGCGACGGCCGACCGGAGCCGGATCTGCGCCGTCTGGGACGCGCTGTCGTCGATCACGGCCTGTGGCCACAGGTACTGGTTCCAGGCCCCGAGCGCGGAGATCACCGTGAACGAGGCGATCACCGGCCGGCTGAGCGGAACGGCGAAGCGCCACAGGAACCGCAGGTGGCCGTAGCCGTCGAGCAGGGTGGCGTCGTGGATCTCGGGGGGCAGGCCCCGGAACGCCTGGCGGATGAGGAACGTGCCGAGCGCGGTCGCGGCGAACGGTGCCACCAGGGCCGCGTTGCTGTTGACCAGGTCGAGCTGGCGGATGGTCTGGACATTGGCGAGCAGGGTCACCTCGAGCGGCAGGAGCAGGGTGCCCATGTACAGGGCGAACACGAGGGTCCGGCAGGGAAAGCGCAGGAAGGCGAAGGCGTAGGCCGCGAAGATCGACGTCACCACCTGGAACGTGGTGATCATCACCGTGACCTCGAGGCTGCGGTTCATGGCCGGGCCCAGGTGGACCGCGTCGAACCCCTGGTTCCAGGCCGCGGCGCCGAAGGCCACGACGACCAGCGCCATCAGCCCGAGGCTCGTCGACAGGGCGGTCGCCACGTCCCGGACCCACCGGCGCGGGCGCAGGAACCCGACGAGCTGCGTCGCCGCCACCGCCAGGACCGCCGCGACCCACCGCCACGGCGTGGACGGCGACCGCGCCAGCGACCCGGCCCAGATGGCGTTGGCGCCGACGGCGAACACAACCGTGCCCCCCACGACCGCGACCAGGCGGCGCGGCGACGCCAGCAGGGCGAGGTCGCGGGCCCGGCCGCCGGCCATGCGCAGCTGCAGCCACCCGAGCGCCACCACCACCAGCACCGTGCGGGACGCCACGGACACGAAGCCGCCCGACAGCCACGTGCGGTCCTTCCACTCGACGGCGACCGGGTGGAACGGGTGGCCCGCGGCGACGTACTTGACCGGCGGCGACAGCGCCTGGATGCCGGCGAACGCCAGCGGCACGAGCACGACGACGGCCAGCAGGCTGAGCAGCAGGTACTGCCCCGCCAGCGAGGCGACGAGGGCCACGCCGCCGCGCCGGCGCGGGCGTGCGGCCACGCCGGCGGCGGCCGCGGGGGCCGCGGCTCCGTCGCCGTTCGCGGCGCCCGCTCCCGGGGCGACCGGCGACGACTCGTCGACCGTCGGGCCGGCGTCAGCGGGCATAGTGGACCCTCCGGTCGAGGATGGCGAACTGGAGCGACGTGATCGCCAGCGTGATGAAGAACAGCCCGACCGAGTAGACGGCGCCGATGCCGATCGTGTCGGGCCGGTTGAGCCGGTTGATCTTGAACACCAGCGTCTCGGTCGAGTCGATCGGCCCGCCCTTGGTGAGCAGGTCGATCTGGGCGAACGCCTGGAACCCGAAGATGACCAGCACCACCACCAGGAACAGCAGCACCGGCGAGATCAGCGGCAGCGTGACCCGCACCAGGCGCCGCACCGCGCCGTAGCCGTCGAGGCGGGCCGCCTCGAGCACCTCCTCGGGCACGGCCTGGAGGCCGGCGAGGACGATCACGAACGACAGTCCGAGGTTCTGCCAGATCGCCGAGAACGACACGAACAGCATGGCGGTGTCGGGGTTCTGCAGCGGGCTCGACCGGATCAGGCCGATGATCGGGTTGAACAGGAAGAAGAACATCACCGACGTCACCGCGACCGAGCTGGCCAGTGTCGACGAGAAGATCGTCTGGAAGATCTTGATGCCGGCGAGCCGACGGTGGGCGGCGACCGCCAGCAGCGTGCCGAGCACGAGGCCCGCCGGGACGGTGTAGAGGACGAACTGCACCGTGTGCCACAGACCCTCGCGGAAGTCCTGGCTCGTGAGCTGCTCGCGGTACTGCGTCAGGCCCACGCGCTCGAAGAACGCGCCGTTGGCCCGGCTCTCGAACGTGCCCCACCACATCAGGTTGAGGAACGGCCGGTAGAAGAACACGACGAACACCAAGATGCCCGGCGCCAGCATCGCCAGCGCCAGCCACGTCTCGCGCAGCGGGTAGCGCCGGCGGCGCCGGCGGCGGCCGGCCGGCCGGGAGTCGGCGTCCGGCCCGGGGGCGGCGGCGACGTCGACCGCGGTCACTGGTGCACCCTTCCGGGTGCACGCAGTGACCGATTGGCACTTCGTGCCAACGAACGCACTGTGCTGATGATTCGCTCGCTGCGCTCGCTCATGTGAGCCGCACCGTGGTGTCGGGGTCGAACAGGTGGACCTGGCCGGCGTCGGCCACCAGGCGGGCGGGGGCGCCCGGTTCGAGCGTCGCGGCGCCGGTCTGGCGGACGACGACCGGCACGTCGCCGACCGACCCGAAGACCAGGCACTCGTGGCCGAGCCACTCCACCGCGCGGACGGCCAGCTCGATCGGCCCGTCGGGTGCGATCGCCAGGTGCTCGGGGCGGACGCCGACGACCACGCGGTCGCCCTCGCCCAGCCGGCCGGCCAGCCCGTCGGGCACGGGCACCCGCCCGCCGCCGGCGATCTCCACCGCGGGCCCGCCGTCGGTGGTGAACTTGCCGTCGAGTGTGTTCATCGGCGGCGTCCCGATGAACTGGGCCACGAACAGGTTGGCCGGCGCCTCGTACACGTCCTGGGGCGTGCCCACCTGCTGGAGCCGCCCAGCCGACATGACCGCGATGCGGTCGGCCATCGTCATCGCCTCGACCTGGTCGTGGGTCACGTAGACCACGGTGGTCTCGACCCGGCGGTGGAGGTCGACCAGTTCGAGCCGGGTCTGGGCCCGCAGCTTGGCGTCGAGGTTGGACAGCGGCTCGTCCATCAGGAACGCCTTGGGCCGCCCGACGAACGCCCGGGCCAGCGCCACCCGCTGGCGCTGGCCGCCCGAAAGCGCCGCGGGCTTGCGGCCGAGCAACTCCTCCAGGCCCAGCACCCGGGCGGCGTCGGCGACCCGCTCGGACCGCTCGGCCCGGGTGAGCTTGCGGGCCGGCCGGTCGGGCCCGTCGACGTGGTACTTGCGGACGAGCAGCGGCGACTCGATGTTCCGCAGGACGGTCATGTGCGGGTAGAGGGCGTAGCTCTGGAACACCATCGAAACATCGCGGCGGGCCGGGCTGAGGTCGTTGACCACGTCGCCCCCGATGAGCAGGTTGCCGGACGTGACCTCCTCGAGGCCCGCGATCATCCGCAGCGCGGTCGTCTTGCCGCAGCCCGACGGGCCGAGCAGCACCATGAACTCACCGTCGCGGATCTCGAGGTCGAGGTCGTCGACCGCGGTCACCTCATCGTCGAACTGCTTGGAGACGTTCTCGAACGTCACGCTGGCCACGTGCGACCTCCCACCGGCCCGTGCCGCCAAGGCGAGCCGACCCGCTCGTGCGGCCGGCCTCGCGAACTTAGACCCGTGGTGTATCAGACGTGAGCAGGGCCTGATGCACGCGTGACGTGCGTCCCGCCTCGTCCGACCACGGATGATCCGCGCGCCGCTGGCTCGCGTGGGTGGTTCGCCCCCTTCCGTCGACATCGCTCATACGCTGAGCGCGAGCACACCGAGACGGAGGCGGCGATGGACGAGTTTGTATGGCCCGAGGAACGCACCGGCATGGATCGGGCGTCGTCCAAGTGGTGGGCGTTCCTCGCGCTGGGAGTCGTGGCCGTCGTCGTCGGCTTCGCCCTGCTGCTCGACCTGTTCGCCGCGGTCGCCACCGTGGCGCTGCTGGCCGCCGTCGGCCTGGTGGTGACCGGCGTCAGCGAGCTGATGACGGCCGGCCGCTACCGCAGCGTGCTGGGCTACGTGGCCGGGGGCATCCTCGTCGTCACCGGCATCGCCGCGGCCGTGTGGCCCGGCGTCACGCTGTGGGTGCTCGCCATCCTCGCCGGCCTCGGCCTCATCGTCTCGGGCGTGGCCCGGATCTGGGGGGCGATCGGGCTGCGGGTCGAGGGTTGGGGCTGGCTGCTCGTGGGCGGGCTGGTCAGCGTCGTGATCGGCGTGCTGGCCCTCGCCTGGCCGGACGTGACGATCCTGGCCCTCGGGGTCCTGCTCGGCCTGCGCATGATCATGTTCGGGATCGCCGAGATCATGTTCGGGATGTCGCTCCACAGGCCCCTGACCCCGGCGGGCTGACCGCCGGGCCCCCGGCGTCGCCGGCGGGGGGGACGTCGCCAGCGGTCAGCCTCGTGAGCTGATCGTCGCTCGGCTGCTCGACGTCGGCCAGCCGGGTGGCCTGGTTGGCCACCACGGCCTCGAACAGGTTGCGGGCCATGCGGCCGTTGCCGAAGCCCCGGTCGCGGGGTTGGGCGGCCAGCCAGGCCCGCAGGGCCGCTCGGGCGTCGGCGTCGAGGACGTAGCGGCCCGACCCGCACAGCGTCTCGAAGATGGCGAGCAGCTCGTCGTCGTCGTAGTCGGGGAAGTGGATCGTCTTGGGGAACCGGGAGCGCATTCCCGGGTTGGCGTCGACCAGTGACGCCATCTCGTCCGGGTAGCCGGCCAGGATCACCACCAGTCGGTCGCGCCGGTCCTCGACCAGCTTGACCAGGGTGTCGATGGCCTCCCGGCCGAAGTCGTTGTCGCCTCCGCGGGCCAGGCTGTAGGCCTCGTCGACCAGCAGCACGCCGCCGTCGGCCCGGTCGAACGCGGCGACGACCCGCGTGGCGGTCTGGCCCACGAATCCTGCGACCAGGGCCGATCGGTCGGACTCGACCAGGTGGCCCTTCTCGACGAGGCCCAGCGTCCGGTAGATCTGGGCCAGGAGGCGGGCCACGGTCGTCTTACCGGTGCCCGGGTTGCCGGTGAAGATCAGGTGACGGCTCTGCTCCAGCACCGGCAGGCCCCGCTGGCGGCGGATCTGCTGGACCCGCAGCAGGTTGGTGACCAGGTGGACCTCGTGCTTGACGCCGTCCATGCCGATGAGGGCGTCCAGCTCCGCCAGCAGCTCGGACAGCGGGCGTGCGGGCTCGGTCGGCTCGGTCGCCTCGGCCTCCGGCGGTGCGGCGGCCGGCGTCGCCGCCGGAGCGCCGGTCGGGGCGGACGACAGCGCGTGCGCGGTCGCCCGGAACGCCTCGATCGCGCTCAGCTCGGTCCGGGACGCCACGAGGTCGAGCGCCGCCACGGTGTAGCCGATGCGGGAGCCGAGCCGGGCATAGCGGCCGGCCCGCGAGCCGGCGTCGCGCTTGTCTGCCCCGGCCAGCACCTCCAGCATCGTGGACGGCCGGTCGAGGAACGCCCGCCGGCCGGCGACCAGGCCCGCCTCCCGCACCTGCGGAGGCGCGGCGGCCGCGAGGTCCCCGCCGATGCGGGGCCCGAACACGCTGATCAGCGCCCACAGCTCGTCGTCGGTGTGCAGGCCGTCCGCGTCGATGAAGGCGCAGGTCAGGTTGTACGCCTCGATCACGACGTCCATCCGCAGCCGGTCGCGGTCGATGCCGTCGACGGCGGCGCCGAGCGCCTCGACCTCGGGGCCCAGGTCGTCCACGAAGTCGGTGACGACGGCCTCCAGGGCGTCCGATCCCGCCGACACGCTCACTGGTGCACCCTTCGGGGTGCACGCAGTGAGCGATCGGCACTTCGTGCCGAGGAACGCACTGTGCTGATGATTCGCTCGCTGCGCTCGCTCATGCGGTGCACCCTTCGGGGTGCACGCAGTGAGCGATCGGCACTTCGTGCCGAGGATCGAACTGTGCTGATGGTTCGCTCGCTGCGCTCGCTCACTGGGGGTCCCGCCACATGGGCCACAGCGGCGGCCCGCCGGGGAGGTCGATGCGGCCGCTGACCCGGAACCCGAACCGCTCGTACCAGGGGACGTTCTCGGGCTTGGACGACTCGAGGTAGGCGCCGATCCCCTCGGCGTCGCACCGGCGCAGCACCGGGTCGATCAGCGCCGCGCCGACGCCACGTCCCTGCTCGGGCGGGTCGGTGCCGACGACCGCCAGATACCAGTGCGGCGCCCGGGGGTGGGACCGCTCCATCACGCCGATGCCCCGCAGCGCCCGGGGGATGCGGGTGCCGATGGTCGTGAGGATCATCGGGGTGGCCCGGAGGAACGCCGGCCACGTCGTCCGCCAGTGCTCGGGCGGCTCCCAGAAGGCGGCGCCGGGCTGGCCGTCGGCGGTGAGGACCGTGCCGCCGTCGCGCCGGTGGCGGCGGCACTCCGACGCGAAGTAGCGCCGCAGGCGGCGCTCCCGGGCGCCCGGGCGGTCGCCGAACAGCCAGATCATCGCCGGGTCGTCGTGGAAGGCCCGGGCCAGCGTGTGCGCGACCGGCCGCACGTCGTGGTCCCTGGCCTGGCGCGCCGAGATCATGGAGGCCGAGCCTGCCACGTCGCCGGGCGCGCCGGCAGTTCGGGCCGCGCACGGTTGTCAACCGAACCGGACACCTGGGCGTCGATGCGGGATGATGACGGTCGTGAACCTGCGGGTGGAGCCGGGCGGGCCGGACCGCCCACCCGGCGAGGGCGAGGTGGGCGGGCGGATCGTCGCCGCCGCCGTCGCCGACGTCGGCGACAGGCTCGCCACCCTGCACCGCGAGAACTACCCCGGGCTGGTGCGCCTGGCGACGATGGTGCTCGGCGACGCGGGCCTGGCCGAGCAGGTCGTGCAGGACGCGTTCGTCCGGCTGCAGATGCGCTGGCGGGGCATGCGGGGGATCGACCGGCCCGCCGCCTACCTGCGCAGCGTCGTGCTCAACGGCTGCCGATCGCAGCTGCGCCGGCATCGGGTCCGCGACCGCTACGCGGCGCGCCGCACCGTCCCGCCAGCGGTCGCCGGCCCGGAGGTCGCGACGCTGGCCAGGGACGACCACGATCGGGTGATCGGCGCGCTGCGGACCCTGCCGGCCCGCCAGCGCGAGGCCGTCGTGCTGCGCTATTACCTCGACCTCGGCGAGGCGGACATCGCCGCAGCCATGCGCGTGTCCGCCGGATCGGTCAAGACCCACCTGCACCGGGGACTGGCCGCGCTGAGCCGCGTCCTGGAGGAGGACGAGCGATGAACCCCCTCGCCGAAGACCGCCTGCGGGCGAGCATGGAGGCCGAGGCCGACCGGGTCGCGCCGTCGCCGGACAGCCTCGACGTCATCCGCACCCGGGTCCGGGCAGCCCGCCGCCGCCGGCGCACGCTGCTGGCCGGCGCGGCGCTGGCCGCGGTGGTGGTCGCGGCCGTGGCCGTGCCGCGGCTCGGCGACCGGTCCGACGACGTGTCCACCGGCAACCGGCCCTCGACCACTCAGGGCACCGCGCCGTCGCAGCCGGCGCCGGGCTCGACCGTTCCGGGTCAACCGGCTGCCACCGGCCACATCTGGCCGGCCGCCGGCGGGACGACCTATGCCGAGCCGGTGGCCGCGGCCGACGGCTTCCTGCGGGAGGTCCTCGGGGTCGAGGACGCGCCGCTGTCGCAGTTCCACGGCGCCGGCGACGGCGCAGGGTCGGTCGACGTGCACGCCCGGGCAGAGGGGGGCGGGCAGCTCGACCAGGTCACGGCCACCGTCGGACTGGTCCGCGACGGCGACAACTGGTTCGTGACCGGGGCGACCTCGCCCGACGTGGTCGTCGACGCCCCGGCGCCCGCCGCCCAGGTCGACCCGGCGCTCACGGTCAGCGGCCGCAGCCACGGGTTCGAGGGCAACGTGCTGGTGTCGCTCGCCACCCCGGCCGCGCCCGACACGCCGCTGGCGTCGGCGACGGCGATCGGGGGGTCGGGCGAGGCGCTGGAGCCGTTCTCGGCCGACCTGGCCATCGCCCAGTCGCCGGGCGGCACCGGAATCCTCGTGGCCCGGAGTGACCCGCCGATCGACGGCGGCGTCCCGTCGTTCGACGCCCGGGGCGTCGTCCTGCCCGCACCGGGGGACGGCGGCGGGTCCGCCGGGCCGTCGGTGCCGGGCGTGCCGACGTCCGACCTGGCGCTCCAAGGCCAGCCGCTGTGGCCGTTCGCCACCGGCGCCGAGGTCGACGCCTGGCGGTCAGCTGCCGCCGCGGGGGGCCAGCAGCCGTGGCACCTCGACCCCGAGGCGACGGCGCTCGGCTTCACGCAGGGCTACCTGGGTTTCACGGAGCTCGACGCCGTCACGTCCCGGGACGTGCAGGGCCGGGAGGCCTGGATCGGCGTCGGTTCGTCGGGCGCCGCCGACGGCGGAGGGTCGTTCGAGGCCGCGGTCGTCCACGTCGTGCGCTGGGGCGACGGCGACGACGCCCCGTGGGAGGTCGTCGGCACCCGGGACACCGACCTGACCCTGGACGTGCCCCGCTACGGGTCCGCGGTGACGTCGCCGGTCACGGTCGGGGGCACGATCCAGGGCGTGGACGAGAACCTGCGGGTCCAGGTCCGCCAGCTGTCGTCGGCCGATGCGATCGGCGAGTCGTGCTGCGTGGCCGCCGGGAACCCCCGGGTGACATGGGAGACGACGGTGTCGTACCAGGGCGCCACCGACCACACGCTGACGATCGTGGTGTCCACCGGCGGCCACCGCCAGCAGATCGAGCGGTTCGCGGTGACCGCCGTCCGGCGCTGAGGGGCGCGGGGGCGGCCGCCCTACGATGGCGGCCATGTCTGCCGTCGCCGAGCAGGGCCAGCGGGCCAAGGCGGCCAGCCGGGTGCTGGCCACGTTGTCGACCGACGCCAAGGACGCCGCGCTCCACGCGGCCGCCGACCTGCTGGTCGAGCGGGGCGACGAGTTGCTGGCCGCCAACGCCGAGGACGTGGCCCGGGAGGAGGCGGCCGGCGCGTCGCCGACGGTGGTCGACCGGCTGCGCCTGTCGGCGGCCCGGGTCGCCGGCATGGCCGGGGGGCTGCGCCAGGTGGCGGCGCTGGCCGACCCGGTAGGCGAGGTGACGGCCGGGTGGGTGCGGCCCAACGGCCTGCGGATCGCCCGGGTGCGGGTGCCGCTCGGGGTGGTCGCGATCATCTACGAGAACCGGCCGAACGTGACCAGCGACGCCTTCGGGCTGTGCCTGAAGTCGGGCAACGCCGCGTTCCTGCGGGGGTCGTCGGGGGCGATCCGGTCGAACCTGGCGATCGCGGGTGTGCTGCGGGAGGCGGTGGCCAAGGCGGGACTGCCCGCGGACGCGCTCGTGATGGTCGACGACACGTCCCGGGAGGCGGCGGTCGAGTTCATGCGGCTGCGGGGGCTGGTCGACTGCCTGATCCCCCGGGGCGGGCCGTCGCTGATCCGGTCGATCCTCGACAACGCCACGGTCCCGTACGTGATCGACGGCGACGGCAACTGCCACGTGTACGTCGACGCGTCGGCCGATCTGGCGATGGCGGCGGACATCGTGGTCAACGCCAAGACGCAGCGCCCGTCCGTGTGCAACGCGGCCGAGACCTTGCTGGTGCACGAGGCGGTGGCGGGGGAGTTCCTGCCCCGGGTGGCCTCGGGCCTGGAGGGGGTCGAGCTGGTTGGCGACCAGGCGGCGCGGTCGCTGCTCGGCGCCGGCCGGGTGGCGGAGGCCGGCGAGGACGACTGGGCGAACGAGTTCCTCGCCCTCAAGCTGGCGGTGCGGGTGGTGGGCTCGCTCGACGAGGCGGTGGACCACATCGCCCGCTACGGCAGCGGCCACAGCGAGGCGATCGTGACCGCGCGACCTGGCGGCGGCCGACCGGTTCACGCGGGAGGTCGACGCGGCCGCGGTGCTGGTCAACGCGTCGACGCGGTTCGTGGACGGCGAGGAGTTCGGGTTCGGGGCCGAGATCGGCATCTCGACCCAGAAGCTGCACGCCCGGGGCCCGATGGGGCTGCGGGAGCTGACGACCGAGAAGTACGTCGTGCGGGGCGAGGGCCATATCCGGGGCTGAGCCGGCATCCCCGGTCGCGTCCCCCTCCAAGAGGGGAGGTGCAGGTCAGGCGGGCGGGGGTAGGTGTGGAGGCAAGTCCCGCCCCCCAGCGGCAGAGCCGCCGCCGGTCGGCCGCCCCACCAGCCGGCCGGCCGGCGGCGGCGTGACCTGCGGGAAGGGGTCGGGCGAGTGGCTGTCGTCGCCGTGGCACGATCGTGCGGTGACCGATCTAGCAACGACTGCCGCCGCCTTCGTGCTCATGGCCCACCGGATCGTGTGGGCGAGCGTCGCCACTGTCGACCGCCGGGGCCGCCCGAGGAGCCGGATCCTGCACCCGCTGTGGGAGTGGGACGGCAGGAACCTCACGGGCTGGATCGCCACGGGCCCGACCCCCGTCAAGCGCGCCCATCTGGAGGCGTCGCCGTACGCGTCGGTCAACTACTGGTCCCCGGACCACGACACGGCCGTGGCCGAGTGCGGGACCGAGTGGATCGTGGACGACGCGGGCAGGGAGGCGGTCTGGCGCCGCTTCCAGGAGGCCCCGGCGCCGGTCGGCTACGACCCGGCGATCGTCCCCGCCTGGGCCGGAGGCCCCACGTCACCGGCGTTCGCCGGCCTGCGGCTGACGCCCTGGCGGCTGCGCGTGATGCCGGGCACGGCGATGCTGGGCGGCGGCGGCGAGACGCTGACGTGGCAGTCGCCCGACCCGGACGGGGCGTGACCACCCGATGCTGGCGATCGGCAGCGTGGTGATGGGAGCCAGCGACGTCCGCCGGGCGGCGACGTTCTGGATGGCGGCGCTGGGCTACGTCCCGAGGGATCGGGAGGTCGAGAACGACTGGGTGGTCCTGGTGCCGCCGGGCCCTGCGGGCGGGCCGAGGCTGTCGCTGGCCCGGAGCGAGACCCCGGTGCAGGACCACCCTCGGGTCCACCTCGATCTCTACGCCGGCGACAAGGCCGACCAGGAGGCGGAGGTGGCGCGCCTGGTGTCGCTGGGTGCGACGAGGGTGGCCTGGGACCGGTACCCGGAGGACGCCGACTTCGTCGTGCTGGCGGACACCGAGGGCAACCGCTTCTGCGTGATCGACACCGGCCGGGGCTGAGCCGTCCCCCGCGGATTGGGGAGTGTTGGAGCGGCCCGGACCGGGTACCCCCCAGATGATGCTGGTGGTCGACTCGCCCGGGCGGGCGCGAAGGCTCGCGCGCGCCTGAGATGGGTCGCGCCGCCGACCGTGGCGGCAGGCGCGGCGGCAGCAGTGATGTTGCTGGGCCACGCGCCGCCGGCAGACGCCGCGCCGGCGACCGCGGCAGGCCTGCCGGCGCCGGTCCTGACGGGCCCCGTGGTGACGTCACCAGTGGTCACGGCCGCGTCGACGGCAGTCGAGGACGCGGTCTCGTCGGCGGCCTCGACCGCCGCATCCCCGGTCACCGAGGTCGTGCCGGGCCCGCAGCAGCCCGCGGCGGCGCCGGCCGATCAGCCCGAGCAGGCGGTCGCGCCGGTGACGACGGTGGAGCGGACGGTTGCGCCGGCGGTGGCGCCCGTGGCGCGGGCGGCCGCTCCCGCGGGGCAGGCGGTGGCGCCGGTGGTGGGTGGCGTTGTGGTGCCGGTCGCTGAGCAGGTCGTGGGGCCGGCGGTGGGTGGTGTTGTGGTGCCGGTGTCTGAGCGGGTCGTGGCGCCGGTGGGGCCGGCGGCGGCGCCGGTGGTGGGTGGTGTTGTGGTGCCGGTGTCTGAGCGGGTTGTGGGGCCGGCGGTGGCGCCGGTGGTGGGTGGTGTGGTGGTGCCGGTGTCTGAGCGGGTCGTGGCGCCCGTCGTCGAGCACGTCGTAGCACCTGCCGTCCGCGGGGTCGTGGCGCCAGTGGCACAGGCGGTGGCGCCGGTGGTGGTGCGGGTCGCCGCGCCCGTGGTCGGGACCGGCGGCTCGGCGGGGTCGGGCTGGATGGCGACCGGGACCGTGGCGGGGGAGTCGGCGTGGTCCCGGGATCCACCGGCATCGGGCCGGGTCGGCCTGGCGTCGGCTGCGGTGCTCCGGTCCGGTGGGGGCGATCCCGGCATGCGTGATGCCGGGCCGCCGGTCGGTTCGGCTCCGGCATGGCCGGCATCCGGACCCGCGGGCGCAGGGGCGGCCGGGTCCGGTGGCGGCGGCCCGGACGGTGCGGCACACAGCGGGGTAAGCGTGGCCGGGGGGCGGGTTGCGCCCCTGGCGGCGTGCGGGGTGGTGCGGGAGCGGGAGGCGACGCCGACGAGCCTCACCTTCCCGCCGGTGCGGCGGCCCGGTTGATCGACGCAGTCGTCGATCGACCCGTTCCGCCATACACCGAATCAAAGGGGAAGTTTCACAATGCGACGGCACCTGCCTGCCGTCGGGGTGCCTGCGATCCAGGTATCCGCCGGCCATCGGTCGACGGACCCCGCTGGCGTCCCGATCATCTTCGACATCATCTGCGACCTCGGTCGGCCGTCATGAGCGCCGCCGATCCCGAGGATCACACCGATCTCCGTCCCGAGGTCCGCCGCGTCCTCGTGGCCGAGCCTCTCCGCTTCGTCCGTGACGCCATCGTCGCCGCCGTCGACGCCCAGCCGGGCCTGGCCGCGATCGACGGCTCCGCGCCGACCGATACGTCGCCGGCCGGGCCGATGCGGCCATCGTCTCCGCCGGCCTGCTGCGCGTCGGTTGGCACCGGCTGCTAGCGGATGGGAGCTGGGACGACGGGCCGTCACCGGTCGTGGTCGTCGCCGACCACGGCCCGGTCACCCCGTCGATCGACCGTCGCGGGATCGTGGTCGTGTCCCGCCAGACTCCGCTCGCGGCGGTCGTCGCCTGCATCCGGTCCAACGGGAACGCGGCCACGACGATCCCCGAGTGGTGGGGGACGACCGTTCGGACGGAACCGCAGCTCACGGCCAGGGAGCGCCAGGTGCTGGGCCTCCTCGCCTCGGGGCTCAGCCCCGCCGAGGTGGCCCGGAGCCTCACCATCACGATCCACACGACCCGCGACCACATCAAGGCCCTCCGCACCAAGCTGGACCGGCCGACGACGCTGGCCGCGGTCCTGGAAGCGATACGCCGGGGGCTGCTCCACATGGATGTCTCGTGACGGAGGGAAGCGCTCCCTCACGTTGGGGAGTGCGCTCGCCTCCGCGCGTGGCTTAGCTGTGCCGTGTCGCCGGCCGGCTCGATCCCGACGTCGCCTTGACGTTTCCGCCAGAACCTCGGGGGAGCAACGGGTCGACCCGGCCGGCGACCGGACATGGACCCGGCGCTGGGCGGGTGGCGCCGGGTCCGAGCCCGGAGGCGGGCGGCATGGGCCGGCAGCGCGGTCGGACGCTACGGGCTCACACCGCTCTCGGTCGGGCTCAGCGTGTCCCGACGGGCCGCCGGCGGCGCCACGCCTGGGCGATGGCGGGGGTGACCCAGCCACCGTCCTCGCGGTTCACGTTGCTCCCCGGCGGCACGAGCTTGTCGATCGCGTCCAGGGCGTCGTCGTCCAGCCCGACGTCCCCCGCCCCGAGCAGGCCCTCGAGCTGGTCCATCGTCCTGGGGCCGATGATGGCGGCGCTGATGGCGGGATGCGCCAGAGTGAAGGCGATCGCCAGGTGGGGGAGCGGCATGCCGGCGTCGGCGGCGACGGCCTCGAGCTGCGGGACGAGCTCGAGCTTGCGGGCGACGCCGGGCCGTTCCGGATCGAAGCGCTGCGGCATCCGCGCCGCGTGTCCGGTCGCCGGCGGCGCCTCGCCCGGCCGGTACCGACCGGTCAGCATGCCGCCGTTCAGCGGGCTCCACGGGATGACGCCGAGGCCGTAGCGCTCGCAGGTCGGCAGGACCGAGGACTCGATCCCCCGCACGAAGATCGAGTACGGCGGCTGCTCGACCCGGAACCGCTGGTGCCCGCGGCGCTCCGCGACCCACTGCGCCTCGACGATGGTCTCGGCGGGGAAGGTCGAGGATCCGAGGTAGCGCACCTTGCCCTGGTGCACGAGGTCGGACAGGGCCGACAGCGTGTCGTCCAACTCGGTGTTCGAGTCGGGCCGATGTACCTGGTAGAGGTCGACGTGATCGGTGCCCAGGCGGCGAAGGCTGTCCTCGACGGCGCGCACGATCCAACGCCGGGAGTTGCCCTGGCGGTTGGGATCCTCGCCCATCGGCCCGTGGAACTTCGTGGCGAGCACGACGTCGTCCCGCCTGCCGGCGAGCGCCTTGCCGACGATCTCCTCGGACTCGCCGGCCGAGTACACGTCCGCGGTGTCGATGAAGTTGATGCCCGCGTCGAGCGCCGCGGTGGATGATCCGGATCGAGTCGTCGTGATCCCGGTTGCCCATGCGGCCGAACATCATGGCCCCGAGGCACAGGGGGCTGACCTTGACGCCCGTGGTTCCGAGCGAGCGATAGCGCATGACGGTCCCCTCTTGCGAAGCGGCACCCGCCGGCGGTCGCGGCGGACCTTCCCAGATGGATGGATAGCACCGACGCGTGCACGGGGCGCCCGCCGGCGGCGAAGAGTCAGGCTCGTGCGGCGATGCGGCGCAACGGCGGGAGCGTGGGCGGCGGCTGGCGCCGCTCCGGCAGCTGGGAGAGAAGCTCGGCCGTGATATCGGCGATGCGGCGAACGGCGTCCTCGAACGGCGCCTCGGTGGCCGGCGAGGTCTTCTGCACACCGCTGACCTTGCGGACGTACTGACGGGCCGCCGCCTCGACCTCTTCGGGCGTGGCCTCGGGCTCGAGCCCGCGCAGGGTGGTGATGTTCCGGCACATGACTGCGAGGGTACCGAGCGCCGGCGGGTCATCCGTCGCCGTCCCGGGACTGGTTCCGCCGGAACGCGTCGACGTCGTCGGCCAGCAGGCGGATGGCACCGCCGATGCGGTAGGCGGGCAGGACGCCACGGTCGACCAACCGGTAGACCTGCCGCACGCTCACGCCCAGCACCGCGCCACCTGTTGAGGCGTGAGCCAGCCGTACTCGCCACCCTGGTCGCCGGCCCCAGGGCCGTCGTCGGCGGGCGGGTCAGGGGGGCCATCAGAGTTGCCGGATGTGGCTGCGGGAGAGGGGACGTCGGGCCAGTCGGGCACGTCCGGCCAGTCGTGACCGTCGGGGACGACGCCAGGGC
The DNA here is from genome assembly GCA_963739835.1 of uncultured Acidimicrobiales bacterium. GTDB lineage: Bacteria > Actinomycetota > Acidimicrobiia > Acidimicrobiales > VFJN01 > ZC4RG19. The sequence goes on along the minus strand of CAVUBW010000023.1, from coordinate 179,424 downwards.
GGTCGGGAGGGTCCGGCCGCGCGGGGTCGCCGGGTGGGTCTGTGCTGACCGGGTCTGGGGTGCGCCGTGCGAGCGACGGGAAGTCGGTCGCTGTGGGCGGCGTGACGACGGGCGCCCGGACGCGGACAAGGGCGATGAGGGACAAAGGCGTCGGCCCCTTTGAGCGGAGGTGGTCTCGCGGGCCGGCGCGCAGCCGGCGAGTCCCCTGGCCGGGCGGGCCGTCGCGCGACAGCCTGGCCCTCGGAGCAGTCCCCTATCCTATCCTGTGATCACCTGTGCATACCACACGCATCGGTATAGCCCAGCCAGTCCTGCGGGCTGTCATGTCGCCGATCTCCAACATGGCGCCCAGCCCGGTCGGATCAATCGGTATCACGGCGCACCCTGGATGCTCTACTTAGCCGAGAATGTTCGCCTCGGCGCGTGAGCTGCGAGGTGGTGCCAAATGTGCAGCGCGACGTCGTTACCGGTTCAGCATCGGCCTGCACTGCCCCCGATCGCACGTGAGCTCCGCGCATGACGGGAGTAACTGAACCCTCTTTGGGCCGCGTGTTCATCAGCTACCGCCGGCAGGAGACCGCCTACGCAGCTGGCTGGCTCTTTGACCGGCTCGTCGACCGTTTCGGCCGCGGTCAGATCTTCAAGGACGTCGACTCGATCGAACTGGGCGACGACTTCGTCGAGGTGCTCAGCGCAGCGGTCGGTTCGTGCGACGTGCTTCTCGCTCTGATCGGTGATCAATGGCTCACGATCGCCGATGCGCAAGGCAGGCCGCGCCTTGACGACCCCAATGACTTCGTCCGCCTGGAGATCGAGGCCGCCCTGACGCGCAACGTCCGGGTGATCCCGATCCTCGTCGAAGGGGCCCGGATGCCGCTCGCCGACAAACTGCCGGGCAGCCTCTCCAAGCTGACACGCCGCCAAGCCCTCGAACTGAGTCCCAGCCGCTTCGCCTCCGACACCAACCGGCTGCTCGATGTCTTGGAGAGAACGCTCGCCGAGGTGCGTCCTCAGCCGCCGGTCACCGAGCCCGTCGTCGCGTCGGGTGCAGACGAGCCCTCCGCCGAGGCCAGCGGCGCGCCGAGCGGCGAACTTGCGGGCTCGGCACGGGCCCGGGTGAGCGGGACGCGGCGACTGGTCCTGACGGCCGCGGCGGCGGGGGCCGTGGTCGTCGCCGCTGGCGTCACCGCCGCCCTCATACTGCTGCCGAACGAGTCCCCGGGCACGGGGTCCGGGGGCACGGGTTCCGGGGAACGGACCGTCGAGATTCCCTCTACAGAGCTCTGGACCGACACTCATGTCGATTGCGAGATCGGGGACGTGCTCGAGATCACGGCGACTGGCACGGTCCTTCACGACAAGACCACGAGCGAGAGCGCCGTCGGTCCCGACGGGCTCGATGACCCGATATTTCACCAATACAACGTCCCCGAACTTCCCGACGCCAACACCGTCGCGCTGATCGGCAGCATCGACCGCGAACAGCCCTTCGTCGTCGGCAGGAGCACGACCTATGAGTGCCCGGGCGCCGGCAGCCTGTATCTCGGGATCAACGATCTGGGTGTGGCCAACAACAGCGGGGAGTTTGTCGCCACAATCAGACCGCAGACATGACGACGAGCGGCAGCCAGAGGCGTCATCACGTCCGCACTGGCTGGTGCGCCGTGGCTTGGCGCCGGTCAGAGTCGTTCGGACTCTCTAGCGTGGACCCGTCCCGACCAGGAGGGTGACCCTGTGGCCGAGTTCGACCTGTTCGAGCCGTTCTCGACATGCGACTGCACGTGGCCTCGTCGACCGAGCGCTTCGCCCGTGAGCCCGACCGGCGTCCGGCACACCGCCGGTCTCGGCACCGGGAACGAGGTGCGGTCGTGACGGCGCCCGCCTTCGCCATCTCGATCCCGCAGCACGTGCCCGACGGCGCCTTCGACCCCGGGGCGCTCCGGGACTACCTGGGCCGGGCCGAGGAGCTCGGGTTCGTCGGGGCGTGGGTGTCCGAGCAGATCTTCGGCGACCTGCCGCACATCGGGCCGATCGAGACGCTGACCTACGCCGCCGCCTGCACCGAGAGGATCCGGCTGGGGTGCGCGGTGCTGGTGACACCGCTCTACGGCCCCGTCCACCTGGCCAAGAGCCTCGCGTCGCTCGACCAGCTCAGCCGGGGCCGCCTCGACGTCGGCGTCGGGGCCGGCGGCGGGTTCAGGGCGTTCCCTGCGTTCGGCGTCGACGGGGCCAGCTTCGTCGCCCGGTTCACCGAGGGCCTGGCCTTGATGCGCGCGCTCTGGACCGAGCCCCGGGTCGACTTCCCCGGGCGCTTCTGGCAGGTCTCCGGGGCGACCATGGAGCCCAAGCCGTTCCAGAAGCCCCACCCGCCGATCTGGTTCGGGGCCAATCACCCCGCGGCGCTCGCCCGGGGCGTGCGGCTCGGCGACGGGTTCTTCGGGGCCGGCTCGACGACGACCGCGCGATTCGCCGAGCAGGTCGGCATCGTGCGGTCGGCCCTCGCCGGGCAGGGACGGGAGGGGCCCTTCCCGATCGCCAAACGGGTCTACATCGCGGTCGACGACGACGCCGATCGGGGCAAGGAGCGGATCACTGCGGCGCTGGACGCCCTGTACGGCCCGTTCGGCCTGACCGGGCTCACCGCCGTCGCGGTGTACGGGCCGCCGGCGGACTGTGCGGCCGGCCTCCGGGAGGTCGTGGACGCCGGGGCCGAGATGATCCTGCTCAACCCGCTCGACGACGACGCGGCGCAGATGGAGCGCCTGGCCGGGGACGTCGTGCCGTTGGTGACGTGACCGGCGTGGGGCGTCAGGCGACGGGTTGGAGGATGCCGCGGAGGTCGACGCGGTCGCCCCAACGCTCACGGGCGTAGTCGAGCGCGGGGCCGTCGGCCACCCAGACCGTGGCCACGACCGCGCCCAGGCGCCCGTCCGGAGACGAGCTCTGCACCGGCCCGAGGTGGGAGCGGGCGTCGGCGTCCTGCAGCTCCTGCTGGACGGCGGCGAGGTCGGCCTCGGTCGGCGCCTGGCGTTCGACCACGCACAGCGGGCCGCCGTAGGACTGGCGGATGCGATCGGTCGTGGACGCCGCGCTGCCGGGCAGGACCACGACGTTGACGACGACCGGACCGGTTCCGCCCGGGCCGGGATCGGTGACCCAGGAGGCGACCACCTCGGGGCCGTCCAAGCGGAGCTCCGTGAATTCGCCGGTGCCCCCGCCGGCGTCGACGACCTGGGGCTCGTCGCATGCGGGGCTGAAATCCGGGGCGGGGCTCTCGGGATCCGTCGTGTCGCCGATCTCGGCGGTGCCCGGCGGCTCGGTGAGGGTGAACCGTCCGTCGGCGTAGGTGCCCGTCACGTGGTACTCGCCCCAGACCGTCGCGCCGGCCGTCGTCTCGCCCTCGACCGCCGCCCAGTCCCAGCCGATCACGTCGGGCCCGCCGCACTGGGGCGGGTACGACGTGGCCACCACCGAGCACAGCTGCGGGCCGTGTTCGGTCGACTCGAGGATCGTGAAGGTGCCCTGGTACGTCGGGACGTCCGCGCCGGCCTCGGCGCGATCGGCCCCGGACCCGGACCCGCCGTTGTCGTCGCCGCCGCACGCGCCCGCGATCACCGCCAGCGCCAGCCCAGTCGAGAGCAGATGACGTCGCATGTGGGATCGGACGCCCGGGGAGCCCGTACCGGTTCCCGGCGCGCCACGGATTGTTCCACGCTGCCGGTCACGATGCTTCGCAGCCGACCCCGTCGCCGTCGTTGTCGAGGCCGTACACGTCCGGGCCGATCACCGTGACCCGACCGACGTACGCGGGGCCGTTACCGCTGCCGCCTGCGCAGTCGACGTCGCTGGTGATCGGGACGCACGGGTCGTACGACGGGTGGCATCCGGAGGGCGCTCCGGCCGTCGGCGGTGCCGGCTGCGGCGGCGGTGACGTTCGTGGCGGTGCGGTCGGCGGCGGTTGGGTGGTCGCCGGCACGGTGCTGGGAGGCGCGGTGGTCGGCGGCGTGGTGGTCGGCGGTACCGTCGTGGCCGCGGTGGTCGGCGGTGTCGTCGCCGTCGCGGTCACCGCCGTCGTCCCGACGGCCTTCTCGTCGGGCGACGGCTCCGCGCAGCCCGTCGTCGCCACGGCGACCACGCACAGGGCCGCCATCCACCAGTGCCAACCGACTGCGCGCCGTCGACGCATCTCGCCCGCCCCCTTGCGTCCCGGGTCCTGCCACCCGGGCCGCATCGTCCTGTCCGCTTGCCGAACGTAGCAACGCGGGCGACGGCGTCATATCCCCACATGTCCGGATGCGTCGCACATCGGTCGCCGCCGGCCGGTAGACCGGGCGGCATGGACGGGTACTCCGCGGTGATCACCACCGGGATCTACTGCCGGCCCGGCTGCGGCGGGCGGCCGCTCGCCCGCAACGTCGTGCGCTACGACACGGCCGCCGCGGCGGAGGCCGCCGGGTTCCGGGCCTGTCTGCAGTGCCGGCCCTACCGGGTCGCGTCGGCCGCGCCCGGGGCCGGCGGCCCCGAGCTGGTGTGCCGGGCCGTGCGGCTGATCCTCGGCGGCGCGCTGGACTCGGCCGGCGAGGCTGAGCTCGGGGCCCGGCTCGGCGTATCGCCCCGGCACCTGCGGCGGCTGTTCGCCGAGCACGTCGGCGCCACGCCGGACCAGCTCGCACGGTCGAGCCGGGCGCACTTCGCGCGGCGGCTGCTCGACGACACCGACCTCAGCGTGACCGACATCGCCTACGCCTCCGGGTTCGGCAGCCCCCGGCAGCTCAACCGGGCGTGCCTCGCCATCTTCCGCGCCCCGCCCCGCGACCTGCGGGCCCGGCGGCGGGCGTCCGACCGGCTGGCCGCCGACGGGGGCCTGGCCTTGCGCCTGCCGTTCGCCGGGGCGCTCGACTGGCCGGCCATGCTCGACTATTTCGCCCTCCGGGCGATCCCCGGGGTCGAGGCCGTCGCCGGCGACCACTACCGGCGGACCGTCGTCGTCGACGGCGATCCCGGGGTGCTCGAGGTGCTGCCCGGCGGGCACGACCATCTCGTCCTCGTGGCCCACCTGCCGCACTGGGACGGGCTCATCCATGTGGTCGAGCGGGTGCGGCGCATGCTCGGCCTCGACCGGCCGGGCGGCGACGCGGCCGGCGTGCTCGGGGCCGATCCCGTGCTGGCGCCGCTGGTCGCCGCCCGGCCGGGAACGCGCGTTCCCGGGGCGTGGAACCCGTTCGAGGTCGGCGTTCGGGCCATCGTCGGCCAGCAGGTGTCGGTGGCCGCCGCCTCCACGATCACCGGCCGCCTGGTGGCCCGCCATGGCACCCCCGTGGGCGGGCTGGCGCCGCTCGGCCTGAGCCACACGTTCCCGTCGGCGGCGACGCTGGCGGCGGCCGACCTCGACGGGCTCGGGCTCACCCGGGGCCGGGCCGCGGCGATCCGGGCCTTCGCCGCCGCGGTCGCCGCCAGGGACGTGCCGCTCGACGGCAGCGCCGCGCTCGACGACCTCGTCGCCGCGATCGTGGCCGTGCCGGGGCTCGGGCCGTGGACCGCCAACTACGTGGCGCTGCGGCTCGGCGAGCGGGACGCATTCCCGGCCACCGACCTCGGCCTGGTCCGGGCGGTCGCCCGCCTCGACGGCGACGGCCCGGCGCTGGCCGCGCGGGCCGAGGCGTGGCGCCCGTGGCGGGCGCTCGCCGCGGTCCACCTGTGGGCTGTGCCGGTGGAGCGTGAAGCGGCGGGGCGGTCTCAGCCGGCCGCGTAGGCCCTGCCCTGCGACGCCACCAGGTCGACCAGGTTGCCCAGGGCCACGTTGACGTCGATCAGGTGCATGCCCCACGCCGGCGTCAGGTCGCCGCCGATGTCGTCGCCGCGGGGGTCGCTCGGGTCGGCGTCGACAGTCAGTGCCAGGTACGTGGCGTCGGGGCCGTGGATGCACTCGGCGTCGACGAAGTCGGGCTCGGTGAACCACGTCGTGCCGATCTCGGACATGCGGCCGACGTCGGCGAACGGGGCGCCCTTGCCGCCGCCGCTGCGGGCGACCGAGAAGTACGGCTCCAGCGTGCCCTTGCCGCCTTCCAGCGCCGCCGGGTTGACGCACGCGTCTTCCTCGTCGGCCGAGCCGTTGCGGGCGAACAGCGCGCTCGGCTGCGGTGGGGCGCTCGCCCGGAAGGACGAGTAGGCCACCAGGCAGCCGACCTGGTCCTCGGCCTCGCACAGCGGGATGTTCTGGAAGCTCCCGCCCACCACCTCACCCCGCGGGACCGACAGGTTGGCGCCCGGCAGGATGGCCGAGACCACCCGGTCCCGCAGCGCGGGCTGTGCGTCGATCTCGTTGGCGATCATGCGGCCCAGGATGATCGCCCCCTGCGAGTGGCCGATCAGCACGAAGCCCCGGCCATCGCTGTCGTTGGCCAGGTACTGCTTGAACGCGTCGAGCACGTCCTCGTACGCCTGCCGGCTCGCCGCGGCGAAGTCGCCCGGGGCCCGGCCGCCGATGGCGTTGAGCGTGAGCTGGCGGTACATCGGGGCGAAGACCCGGCACGACGACGTGAACCTCGCCGCCTGGTTGCGGGTCGTTGCGATCTCCTCGAACTGGCCGGGCACCATGTCCACGCTGATGCCCTCGTCGCCGCTGGTCGTCGGGTAGACGTAGAAGCAGTCGATCGGCGGGTCGTCCGCCACCGCGTGGGGCTGGACCTCGGTGGACCCGTCTGCGTTGACCACCGTGGCGTCGAGGTCCTCGCCGGTGCACACGTCGTCGGGCTTGTCGGGGCGGCAGAGCCAGTTGGCCGGATCGGCGTAGGTGTCGCTGTGGTAGCCGGCGTAGCCCTCGGGCAGCGGGGCCGCCGTCGTCGCCGGCGCCGTCGACCGGTCGGACCGCGATCCCGACGATGCCTTGTCGCCGCCGCCCGAGCCCGAGCAGGCGACGGCCAGCACCAGCACGGCCACGACCGTGGCGAGGCGAGGTCTGGTCATCGCGGCGGCCCCTCCACCCCGCGCCGCGCGGCCCCGGGGCGCCGCCGACGGTAGCACGATCGCGGCCGAAATCTTGACCCCGGGTCAGGCCGCGCAGGCGTGCGGCAGGCTGTCGATCCCGGCGGCCGCGACCGCGCCCCGCTGGCGCCGGACGAGCCGCCGCAGCTCGGCGAGCGCGGCGCCGCCCTGCTCGTCGGCCGCCGGGCTGCCCGGGCCGACGACCAGCTCGTGGATGCCGGTGATGCCGCCCGACGCCGCCGCCCGCTCGAGCGCGGACAGCACGTCCGGCGTGGCCAGGTCGGGCCGCCCGGACAGGTCGATCAGCACGGCCAGGTACACAAGGGACGGGTCGCCGGGCGCCATGTCGGGCCCGACGACCAGGACGGCCGTGTCCGGGTAGGTCGCCTGGTGCTCTGCCACGGCGTCGACGATGCCCGTCAGGTGCGGGCTGGTGGCCGTGATCGTGCGAGAGGCGGCCAGCGCGAGGCCGGGATCGTGGCGGAACGCGGTGGCCGCCGCCAGTCGGCTCTCGGCACACCGCCGCGGGGCGTCGGCCGCGTCGGCGGCGACCCAGTGCGACACCACCACGGTGGCCAGGCTGAAGACGATCGCGAGCACGCCCGCGACCACCGTGGCGACCGCACGGTGCCGGACCGGCCCGACCGGCCCCCGTCCGGCCAGGCGCCTTAGGCGAGCTCCCAGCATCGCACGCAGCGTAGATCGGCACCTCCGCCGGTTCGAGGCGCCCTGAGAATTACTGAGACGACGCCATCGACACCGACGCCGGCCGGGAACGGGGTAACGTCGCCGGCCGTGCGCGGACTGCGGGCAAGCATGGCGATCGCTGTGGCCGGCGTGGTCGCGGTCGCGGCCACCGGCTGTACCGGTGGGTCCGGCGAGTCGCGGGCCGACTCGTCCCGCGACGATGCGACCACCACGCAGGCCCCGCCACCCCGCCCGACCGCCGCCGAGCTGTGCGCGGGTGCCGCCGCGGTCGAGCCGTCGCCGGTCGTCGCCCAGGCCGCCGTGACCGAGGCGTCGGGCCTCGCCGGCAGCGAGGCCAACCCCGGCGTGGTCTGGACCCACAACGACTCGGGCGGCGCGCCCGAGGTCTTCGCCGTCGGGGTCGACGACGGGGCCGACCGCGGGCGGTTCACGCTCGGCGGCGCGTCCGCGATCGACTGGGAGGACATGGCCTGGGGGCCGGGGACCGGCGGCGGCCCGGACGTCCTCTACCTGGCCGACATCGGGGACAACATGTCGCTCCGGCCGTCGGTGACCGTCTACCGGGCGCCGGAGCCCACGATCGACCCCGCCGCGCCGACCGGCACGATCGCCGGCGTCGACCCCCTCACCCTGACCTACCCCGACGGCCCGCACGACGCCGAGGCGCTGCTCGCCGACCCGGTGACCGGCGACCTGTTCGTCGTCACCAAGGCCTGGGACGGCGCCCCCGCGGGCGCCTACCGCATCCCGGCCGACAGCGGCGCCGGCGCCGGCGCCCCGGCGGTCATGGCCCGGGCCGGCGACGTCGCCGTGGCCGCGGGCGAGCTCGTCACCGGCGGCGACGTGGCGTCGGACGGGTCGGTCGTGGCGTTGCGCACCTATACGGCCGTGCTGCTGTGGGACCGCGCGGACGGTCAGTCGGTCGCCGAGGCGCTCGCCGGCACGCCGTGCTCGGCCCCGGCGCCGGCCGAGGTCCAGGGCGAGGCGATCGCGCTCGATCCCGACGGCCGGGGCTACGTCACGCTGGGCGAGGGGCTCAGCCCCCCGCTGCACCGGTTCCGGCTGCCCTGACCGGCGCCGCCGGGACCGTCACGCCTCGGCGTGCGCCCTGGTGAGGGCGTGCTCGACCAGGGTGATGAGCACGCCGACGACCGAGTCGCCCCGGCGGGCGTCGCAGACCACGAGCGGGACGTCGTCCGGCAGCGCCAGCGCGGCCCGCAGCTCGCCGACCGGATGGCGGGGGGCGCCGTCGAACGCGTTGACCGCGACGACGAACGGGATGCGCCGATCCTCGAAGAAGTCGATGGCGGCGAACGCGTCCACCGGCCGCCGGGTGTCGATCAGCACGACCGCGCCCACGGCGCCGCGGGTGAGGTCGTCCCACATGAACCAGAACCGGTCCTGGCCCGGGGTGCCGAACAGGTACAGCACCAGCTCGCCGTCGAGCGTCCGCCGCGCGAAGTCCATGGCGACCGTGGTGGTGGACTTGCCGCCGACCGCCGACAGGTCGTCGATGCCCACCGACAGCTGGGTCAGCGGCGCCTCGGTCGTGAGCGGCGTGATCTCCGAGACGGCCCCGACGAAGGTGGTCTTGCCGACACCGAACCCGCCCGCGACGACGATCTTGACCGAGATGGGATCGGGCACGTCAGCGACCTCGCAGGCCGGCGAGCAGGCGTTCGAGGACCTGCGTGCCCGGCCGCCCGTCGGGGTTCAGCGGCGCCCGGTGCACGGCGAGCAGCCCCTCGGCGTGCAGGTCCGACACGAGGACCCGGGCCACGCCGAGCGGGACGTGCAGCTGCGACGCGATCTCGACGACCGACGTCGGCTCGCGGCACACCCGGAGGATGCGGGCGCGCTCGAAGCGCTGGTGGGGGAGGGCGACGAGGCCGTCCTGGCTGGCGGTCACAAGCGTCTCGATGTGGAGATCCTCGCCGAGGGACCGCGTGCGCCCGCCGGTCAGGGCGTAGACGGGCACGACCCGGGGGTCGTCGCGGCCGTCGGCGCCCTGGGTCATTGGCTCGGCCGGGACGACAGCTCCTCCCGGAGCGCAGGCGTCAGCACCTGCCCGATCCGCGAGACGAGCACGCTCATCTCGTAGCCGATCTGGCCGATGTCGCACTCCGTGCCCGCCATGACGGCCAGCGCGGACCCCTCGCTGATCGTGGTCACGAACAGGTAGCCGGCGTCCATCTCCACGATCACCTGGTTGACGGCCCCGGCGCCCAGGTGGCGGGCCGCCCCGGCGGTCAGGCTCGCCAGCCCGGACACCACCGCCGCGAGCGTCTCCGCGATGTCCCGGTCGAGTGCGGCGGAGCGGGCGAGGACCAGGCCGTCGGTCGACAGCACGAGGACGCTCGTGACCCCGGCGATGCGCTGGGCGAAGCTGGTGATGAGCCAGCTCAGGTCGCGATCGCCGTCACCGGGAATGGCGGTCAACGTCCCTCCTGGGGCGGGTCTGGCGCTCGGGGATCGGCGGCCCGCCCGGCCCGCTGGCTCGCCTGGAACCGGGAGAGCATGGACCGGACGCGCTCTGGGTCGCGGCTCGGGGTGGGCGGGGACGCGCCGTCCGGTGCTCCGCCGCGGCGCAGCGCCGGCGACAGGTGCGTGCCCGGCACCCGCCGGGCGAGGACCTCCGGGTCCGCGGGCCCGCCGGCGACCGCACCGGCTCCCGGGCCGGCGCCGGCACCCGGCGCGGCGGGCGGGGCGCCGGCCTGCGGGCCGCCGAGCGCGACCGGCGGCGGCGCGCTCAGGGTGGCCGAGGGCCCGGTGAGCTGGCCGTCGGAGTTGGCGAGCACGGCCCACCACACCGAGTGCTCGGGCGGCTCGGGCCGGGCGCCGGGAACGTCGGCGACATCGGCGCCGCCGGCGGGGCCGGGCTCGAGCAGCCAGGACGGCGCCGGGATCGGGGCGCTGGACGGGACGATCGGCGCGACCGGCGCGGACGGCGACGTCGCCAGCGGCTCGGACGCGAACCACCAGTCGGGCTTGGGCGGCGGCGCCGGGATCGGCGCCGGCACCCAGCGCACGTCGGTCGGCGCGCCGAGCGACATGGCGGAGATCGGCGCCATATCGACGGCCTGCTGGTCACGCTCGCGCACCTCGCGGCGCAGCGGCGCACGGGCGTGCGCGTCGGTCCAGGCGGCCGCGGCCCGCTGGTAGCGGTCGATCGCGGGGTTCGCCACCCCGGCGACGTCGGTCAGGCTGCCCGGGCGCTCGCTCAGCAGGGTGGTCGGGAGGATGACGAGGGCGGTGAGGCCGCCTCCCGGGGTGGGGGCGAGGTGGACGGCGATCCCGTAGCGCTGGGACAGCCGGGCGACGACGTGGAAGCCGAGCAGCTTGGCCCGGCGGAGGTCGACCTCGGGGACGTCGGCGAGCAGCCGGTTCGCCTCCCGCAGGTCGTCCTCGGACATGCCGATGCCGGAGTCCTCGATCGACACGACGAACGTGACCGGCTCGCCCGGCGACAGGTGGCTGCGCACCCGCACCTCGGAGTGTCGGCGGCGAGAACGTCGCCGCGTTCTCGACCAGCTCGGCGATGAGGTGGGCGAGGTCGGACACCGCCCGGCCGGCCACGTCGAGGTGCTCGTCGACCAGCACGTTCACCCGCCGGTAGTCCTCGACCTCGGCCGCGGCGGCCCGGACGACGTCGCTCAGCGGCACCGGGCTGGCCCAGCGCCGGGGCGGATCGTCGCCCGAGAGCACGAGCAGCGACTCGGCGTTGCGGCGGATGCGGGTGGCGAGGTGGTCGAGCCGGAACAGCTCCTCCAGCACGTCGGGCTGCGTCCTCGCGCTGCTCGAGGTCGCCGATCACCTCGAGCTGGCGGTTGAGCAGCGACTGGTTGCGTCGGGCCAGGTTGACCAGCAGCTGCGACATCGCGTCCCGCCGGTCGGCGTCGGCCTTGGCCAGGCGCCCGAGGAGCGCGAGGTTGCGGTTCTGCTCGTCCTCTGTGTTCTTCCACAGGATGATCTGGGCGACGCAGGCCGCCAGCACGGCGGTGCCGTGAATCATCGCCCAGGTCCACGGGCGGTTCTGCCCGGCGGCGTGGTTGAAGATCAGCTTGCCGCCCAGGCTGCTGCCGATGCCGTGGGACAGCACGGTGAACACCACGTCCCAGACGAACGGCACCCAGTCCTGGTAGAGGGCGATGAGGCCGATGAGGATGAAGAAGTGGAAGTGGGCCTCGATCATCCCGCCCGAGAGGTGGACGAGCACGGCCGAGCAGTAGACGAGGCCCGCGGTGACGAAGAACGAGGCCAGGCGGCGGTTGATGGACAGGCGGGCGAATGCCACGCACGCGCTCGGGAACACGAGCTCGAGCGCCACGTGCGCGATGCCGTAGCCCCGCACCACGCCCATCACGAACAGCGCGGGCACGTGCAGGCCGAGCACCCAGCACAGGAACAGGTGGCGGCGCTGGAAGGTCGGCTCGTCGAGCGTGTTGCCCCGGGGGAGGTAGCTCCTCAGGCGGGCCAGCGTGCCCTCGGGCGCGCCCGACCCGCCGCTGTCGCCGCGTCCCGCTGCGTTCGGGGGTGCGGCCGCGGCGTGGCGGGGACCGTCGCTGCCGCCCGTTCGTCCCAACGCGCCCGTGCCCACCCGATCTGACAGCACTGTCCCCATCGACGCACAGTGATAGCCGATTTCGCGTCCCCGCGTCTCACGGCGCGCGGTCCGGCGTGCGCGAGGCGACGCGGACGCCTGACCTGGACACCTAGCGCGGTCCCGCCCCTACGGTCGGACTGCCGACTATTCCGAACAACCGTTATTCTTGCTGCATGGCCACGGACGAGGAGATCCTCGGTCGGCGCGACGTCGACGACCTCGAGGCGATCATGCTGATCGCCAACACGGACGTCGACGAGGCGATCCACGCGGTGGAGGACAACGCCGACGCGATCTTCACCTGGGACTACGAGAAGGGTGCGCGGCCGGCGCTCAACAAGCTGTACGAGAAGGCCAAGCACTCCCAGTGGAACGGCGAGACGGATCTCCCCTGGGACACCGAGGTCGACCCCGAGCGCCTCGCGGACGAGATGGGCGGCAACCCGATCGTCCAGCGCTTCCGCGAGTCGGCGACCGCCCCTGGCTCGCCGTTCGCCAACTTCGGCGACAAGGAGTGGCGCGACCTGGCGATCGAGGGCCAGAACTGGCGGCTCAGCCAGTTCATGCACGGCGAGCAGGGCGCGCTGCTGTGCACGGCGAAGATCGTGGAGACGGTCCCGTGGATCGACGCCAAGTACTACGCGTCGACCCAGGTCATGGACGAGGCCCGCCACGTCGAGGTGTTCGCCAAGTACCTCGACACCAAGCTGACCGGCCACTACCCGATCAACGCCCACCTCAAGCTGCTGCTCGACGACATCATCGCCGACAGCCGCTGGGACATGACCTACCTGGGCATGCAGATCATGGTCGAGGGCCTGGCGCTGGCCGCGTTCGGCTTCATGCACATGCTCACGACCGAGCCGCTGCTCAAGAAGCTGCTGCGCTACGTCATGTCCGACGAGGCCCGGCACGTGGCCTTCGGCGTGCTGTCGCTCAAGGAGTACTACGCGGGCCTGACCGACGCCGAGCTGCGCGAGCGCCAGGAGTTCGCGTTCGAGGCCGCCGTGCGCATGCGCGACCGGTTCATGCAGCAGGAGGTGTGGGAGCGGATGGGGCTCGACCCACGGCCGATCGTCCGCACCATGCTCGACGTCCCGCCCGAGGAGCAGGTCTTCCAGCAGATGCTGTTCTCGAAGATCGTGCCGAACTGCAAGAAGCTCGGCCTGCTCGACGCCTCCGGCGGCTGGCTGCGTCGGCGGTTCGAGGAGCTCGGCGTGATCCAGTTCGAGGACTGGGTCGACACCGGCGAGGAGTACGCCGCGCTGGACGAGGTGGCCCGGGACCGGGCTGCGGCCGGCGAGTAGGCGTTTCTACGCGGAAACGGTCGCCAGGGCGACCGTTTCCGCGTAGAAAACCGGTGGTGATCACGCCCCACCCCGTCGCCGTCCCCGACGACGCGCTCGACGACCTGCGCGACCGGCTGCGCCGCACCCGCTGGCCCGAGGCCGAGACCGTCGACGACTGGTCGCAGGGGATCCCGCTCGCCTACGTGCAGGAGCTGTGCTCGTACTGGGCGGACGGCTACGACTGGCGGCCGCACCGAGGCGCGCCTGAACGCGCTCGGCCCAGTTCGCGCACCGAGATCGACGGGCTCGGCATCCACTTCCTGCACGTCCGCTCGCCGCACCCGGACGCGCTGCCGCTGGTGATCACCCACGGCTGGCCGGGATCGGTCGTCGAGTTCCTCGACGTGATCGGCCCGCTCGCCGACCCGCCGGCCCACGGCGGCGACGCGGCCGACGCCTTCCACGTCGTCGTGCCCGTCGCTGCCCGGGTACGGGTTCAGCGACAAGCCGACGGCACCGGGCTGGGGCGTCGAGCGCATCGCGCGAGGCGTGGGCCGACGCTCATGGGCCGCCTCGGCTACGACCGCTACGGCGCCCAGGGCGGCGACTGGGGCGCGGCGGTCACGGCGCACGCTCGGCGCGCAGGACCCCGACCACGTGCGTCGGCATCCACGTGAACATGCCTGTCGCCGGGCCGCCGCCGAACGACAGCGGCGAGTTCAGCGAGCGGGAGCTGGCGGCGTTCGCCGACATGGACGAGCACCGGCGCACGGGGACCGGGCTACTCCCGCCAGCAGTCGACCCGGCCGCAGACCCTCGGCTACGGGCTGGTCGACTCGCCGGCCGGCCAGTGCGCGTGGATCGTCGAGAAGTTCTGGGCCTGGACCGACTGCGACGGCGATCCCGAGAACGCCGTGTCCCGCGACCGAGCTGCTCGACAACGTGATGCTCTACTGGCTGCCGGCCGCCGGGGCGTCGTCGGCCCGGCTGTACTGGGAAAGCTTCCGCGGCGGCCACACCGATCCGGTGACCGTGCCGGCCGGGTGCACGGTCTTCCCCCGGGAGATTGCCCGAGTCCCCCGGCGGTGGATGGAGGCCCGGTTCCCCGACCTGCGCTATTGGAACGAGGTCGACCGCGGCGGCCACTTCGCCGCGATGGAGCAGCCCGAGCTGTTCGCCGACGAGCTGCGGGCGTTCTTCCGCCTCGTGCGCTGAGAAGGTCGGTCAGCCGGCGCGGACGCAGAGCCGGTCGACCATCAGCAGCCGGGGCCGGCCGTCGGGGCCCGGCTCGCCGAAGTCCCACGCGGTCGGGGCGTCCTCGAACGGCCGCTGGCTGGCGTAGCGCCCGCCGCCGACCGGCGCGAGCGCCACCGGTCCGTACGACGGGAACAGGTCGTTCAGGGCCGGGTCGAAGGTCGTGGTGGCGACCAGGCCGCCGTCGCCGTCGAGGGCGATGTCGTGCGCGACCCAGTAGCGCTCGTAGCGGCCGGCGCAGGCCGCAGGGTCGAGGTCGGGGCCGTCACCGGGCACCGGGGCCGGGGCCTCGGCCGGCAGGTCGTACAGGTGGGCGAGGACGGCGCGGCCGATCGCGCCGGCGCCGGGGCCGTCGGCGACGATCGCCACGGTCCCGAGGCCCGGCGCCGTGCCGAGCAGCGCGGTGCCGCCCGGCGTGCTGCCGCCGTGGGCCGCCATGCCCGGCGCGGGCAGCGCCCAGCCGAGCCCCTGGTGCCCGGCGCGCATCTCGGCCTGGGGCACGAGCATCTCGGCGGCGAGGTCGGGGTCGAGCAGCACGCCGCCGCCGCCCGTCAGCGCCTCGGCGAACGCGACCAGGTCGCCGGCCGTGGCGAGGACGTTGCCCGCCGGCCCGACCGACCTCGGCACCCGGCGGGTCTCGACGACGATCTCGGCGAGGTCGGGGTCGTAGCGGTGTCCCGTCGACACCCGGCGCCCGGGGTCCAGGCGGGCGATGGTGGTCGCGGTCATGCCCGCGGGGGCGAAGATGCGGTCGGCCAGGGCGTCGTCCCACGGGCGGCCGTCCAGCACCTCGACCAGGCGGCCGAGCACGGTGAAGCCGGCGTTGCAGTACGACCAGCGCTCGCCCGGCGGGTGCAGCAGGGGAGCGCCGGCGACGACCTCGGCGACGTAGCGGGCGAGCCGCGTCGTCGCCCTCGCCCGTGTCGGCGAAGCCGTCGGCCCGGTCGATGCCGCTCGTGTGGCTGAGCAGGTGGCGGACCGTCACAGCACGCGTGGCCTCGGGCGGGTCGAGGCGGAACTCCGGGACGTGGTCGGCGACCGGGTCGTCGAGGGTGAGGTCGCCGCGGCCGACGTGCTGGAGGACGAGCGTGGCGGTCATGACCTTGGTGACCGAGCCGATGTCGTAGACCGCGTCCGGGTCGCCGTTGACCGCGACGACGGTGGGGGACGCGCCGGGCGCCGCCGAGGCGACGACCGCCCCGGGGGCACGGTGGCCGCCCACCGCTCCGGCGACCACCTCGTCCAGCGTCGTCATGGGGCTGAGGCTAGGGGGTGGGTGCATCGCGGTGCGGGTCGTTCACGACCACAATGGGTGACATCCTTCACGTTTGAATCGCGGAGAGTGATCTCTAGGCTGTATGGAAATCACTGCGGGCGGTCCTGGTCGCCTGCGGCCCGTCATCGCTGAGGGAATGACGTCTCCGTAGTCCTGGGGCCTCTGGCTGGGGTTCCGCAGGTGTGTGCCGTCGCGCGCACCCATTCGTCTCGGCGGCGACGGGACCTCGAAGCACCTGCACCCGACCCCCGTGTCGCCTCCCCGCCAGTGGGCATTCGCCCCCGGCCGGTGGGCGGACGTCCCCACCACCATGCCGGACCTCGTCCACCCCCGGCGGCGCGCCCGCATGCTCTCGTTGGCCTCCCTGGGCCTCGCCCTCGCCGTGTGGCTCGCCGGGGGCCTGCTCCCTGGCCTCGGGTCCACCCCGGCCGGCGCCGAGGGCGTCGCCGGCGCGCCGGGCGTGACGCACTACTTCGGGCGGGGCGCCTACGACGGCATCCGGGCCGCCGTGGCGGCCACGCCGCGGTCGTGCGCCCTGTCCGACGACGAGCTGACCGCGCTCGTGATGGCGCCGATCTTCAAGGAGGTGTCGATGGCGGCGACGCCGGAGACCGCCCCCTCCCCGATGACGCTGTCGCGCTGGGACGAGTGGACCGGGGTCGCGTCCGGCTCGAACAACGTGAACGCCAACTACGGCCTCTACGCCTTCCACGACCCCGGGACCCCGTTCCCGTGGCGTACTGGACGCCGGGCATCGGGATCTTCCAGTACGACCCGGCCGGGGTCGGCGCGCCCTACACCGCGGCCGAGCTCATCGACGTCCAGCACGTGGCGGGCGACGTCGCGGCCGGGATGGCCGCGCGGTACTGCGACTCGGGCGGCAGCCGGGCCGCCGCCTGGCAGCCGTGGGCCGGATTGGGCGGCATCGCCAAGAGCGAGGCGCTGTACCAGGAGATGCTCACCCCCGGCCTGCCGGCGTTCGCCAGGATCGGCATGGTCGACGGCATCGAGGACACCGGCGGCATGCAGGCCCGTACCTGCCTGCTCGGCGGGCAGTCGCTGCCGCGCTGGTACGTCGATCCCGCCCGGGCCCAGGGCGCCAACTGGTGGGCGACCGACGATCCGACGGGCGGTGCGGTCGGTTCGGGCGAGGCCCCGCTGACCGCGTCCTTCTACGTCATCTCCCGGGACGGCCATGAGGAGCGGTACTGGATGGCGGTGGACACCGGTTACCCCGCGAACATCGCGGCCCGCCGCACGCTCGGCGAGAACGCCCGGCCCCGGGACGGGCAGCCCGCCTCCGGGCTGGAGTGGTGGCAGGGCACGGACCTGTGCGACACCGCCCGCCCCGAGATGGGCTGTGTGCCGCCGCCCCCGCCGCCCCCGGCGCCCTTCGGCCTCCGGCCGCTCAGCACCGACCCGGACGGCTCGTCCGGCACACCGGCCTCGCTGCCCGACGTGCTGTCCTGGATGCGCGACATACCGCAGTTCTCCGGCCCCCCGCGGGCGCGGCCAAGGGCTGACCCCGGCCCGTCCGGGACGATCGCTTCTAGGCTGCGCCCGTGGATCGTCGGACCAAGCTCCTCTTCTCGGGCGCCGCCGCCGCGGCCGTCACCGCCACCGCGCTGCGTCCGGTCGACCGCTTCGGGCCGGCCAGCGGAGCGGCGTTCGCGCTCGGGCTGCCGACGTCGGAGATGCCCCTGCACGTCGCCGCGGCCGAGGCCGCCGTGACGCTCGCGCTCGCCCGGGGCGGCGCCCGGCACGGGCTGCGGGGCGCGATCGGCCTCGGGCTCCTCGGCGCCTCGCTCGGCGGGCTGTGGCGCCTGCACCGTGACGCCCAGGACGCGGAGAGGGTGCTGGACCGGGCCCTGGCCGACGCGCTCGGCCCCGACTACCTGAGGCGCATCGCCGAGCCGTTCGTGCCGGCGCCCGCGGCCCGGCTGACCCGGCGCTCGATGCTGCTGCCCGACTTACGCACCCGCCGGCGCTACGTCGGCCCGACCGGGCGTGACCTGTCCTACGGCGACGCCGGCCTGCGCAACCGGCTCGACGTGTGGCGCCGGCCCGACCTGCCCGCCGATGCCGGGGCGCCGGTGCTGCTCCAGGTACACGGCGGCGCGTGGGTCATGGGCCAGAAGAAGGGCCAGGCGCACCCGCTCATGGCGCACCTCGCGGCCCGGGGCTGGGTGTGCGTCACGATCAACTACCGCCTCAGCCCGCGGGCCACCTGGCCCGACCACATCGTCGACGTCAAGCGGGCGATCGCCTGGGTGCGCGGTCAGATCGGCGAGCACGGCGGCGACCCCGGGTTCCTGGCGATCAGTGGCGGCTCGGCCGGCGGGCACCTGGCCGCGCTGGCCGCGCTCACCCCGCGCGTCGCCGCGTTCCAGCCCGGCTTCGAGGAGGCCGACACCGGCATCGCCGCCGCCGTGCCGTTCTACGGCGTCTACGACTTCCTCGATCGTGACGGGGTGGCCAACCCCCAGCTCGAGGGCTTCTTGGCTAAGTCCGTGTTCAAGACATCGCCGGCCGACGATCGGGCGGCCTGGGACCTGGCCTCGCCGATGAGCCACGTCGGCCCGGACGCGCCCCCGTTCTTCGTGCTCCACGGGACCAACGACACGGTCGTTCCGGTCGAGCAGGCCCGCGCCTTCGTGGGCCGGCTGCGCGACGCGTCCCGCCAGCCTGTCGCCTACGCCGAGCTGCCCCGGGCGCAGCACGGGTTCGACGTCCTGCCGTCGGTGCGGGCCCACCACGCGGTCCACGCGGTCGAGCGCTTCCTGGCGGTCGTCCGCAGCGAGCGGGGCGGGGCGACGCCGGCCGAGGCGGTCGGCGCCGAGCGGGCCTGACCGCGTCCGCTAGGGCGACACCCCGCCGCCGTCGGGCAGCACCCCGCTCACGAGCTGCGACGGCGTGCAGCCGGCCAGGCTGTGGAACTCGCGCACCAGGTGGCTGTGGTCGGCGTAGCCGCAGGCGGCGGCGAGGTCGCCGATCGAGCCGACCCTGCCCGCCTGGAGCAGGTCGACGGCCCGGCGGAAGCGCAGCACCCGCGAGGTGGGCTTGGGGGCGAGGCCGATCTGGGCCCGGAACCGGGCGCCGAAGTGGCGGCGGCTCCAGCCGATCTCGTCGGCCAGCACGCCGATCGGCACCTGGCCGTGCGACCGTGCGAGCTGGCTCCAGGCCCAGGCGACCGGCCGGTCGGGGTCGGGTCCGTCGGCCGCCCGCGCGACCAGGAAGCGGTCGAGCAGCTCGAAGCGGGCCGCCCAGTCGGGGGCGCAGGCCAGGCGGTCGACCAGCTCGCGGGCCGCCGCGCCGAAGGCGTCGTCGAGCGCCACCACCTCGTTGGCGAGCGCGTGGGGTGGGGCGCCGAGCAGGCGGGCCGCGCCGAGGGGGGTGAGGTCGACCTGCACGCCGTGCTGCGTGCCGGGATGCTCGGTCACCGCGTAGCCGTCGTGGAGCCCGACGACGAACGAGCCGAGCCGCCGCCCGCCGGACGACGAGTTGGTCATCTCCACCAGGTCGATCGGGTCGCCGAAGCTGATGATGATCGCGACCTGGCCGGTGGCCGTCTCCCGGCGCCGGAACCCCGGGGCGGTCCGCTCGACGTAGCCGCAGTAGGGGCGTGCGACCACGCCGGCCAGGCGGGCGTCTGGCGCCCGCAGGGCCATCGTCCACGCCTGGCCGTCCGCGTCGTGGCTGGTGATGGCGATCCCGTCGGGCCCGGGCACGGCCCAAGTGTGCCAACCCGCGGCAGTCGAGCGTCGTCGTCCCGATTTGAATCCGGATTCGACTTGTTTGACATGATCTAGGGCGGACGGACAGGAGGGGGTCGGCATGGCGCGACGGCGGGCGGGCACCGGCGCCGCGGCGCGGCTGCGCTTCCGGTCGGTGCACGGCTATCGCCGGGCCTACCGGATGGCCGGCTCCGGGCCGGCGCTGCTGCTGCTCCACGGCATCGGCGACAGCTCCGAGAGCTGGGCGCCGCTGATCCCGGCACTGGCCCGCCGGCACACGGTCATCGCCCCCGACCTGCTGGGCCACGGGGCGTCCGACAAACCCCGGGCCGACTATGCGGTGCCGTCCTACGCCAACGGGATGCGTGATCTGCTCGACGTGCTCGGCGTCGACCGGGTCACGGTGGTCGGCGACTCGCTCTGCCGGGGGCGCGGACCGTCGTGCAGGGGGCGCTCGGGCTAGCCGGCGTCGTCGGCCACGACCTCGCCCGCGACCGCGACCACATCGGGCGGATCCTGGCCGGGCTGCCGGTCGACGGCGCCCAGGAGGCGTTCACCCGCACGCTGCGCTCTGTCGTCGACTGGCGGGGCCAGGTCGTGTCGATGCTCGACCGCATCTACCTGGCGGGAACGCTCCCGACGCTGGTCGTGTGGGGCGACCGCGACGGCGTCATCCCGGTCGCCCACGCCCACCGGGCGCACGCCGCGATGCCGGGCAGCCGGCTGGAGATCTTCGCGGGCGCCGGCCACTTCCCCCACCACGCCGACCCGGAGCGGTTCGTGGCGCTGGTCGAGGACTTCGTCGCCGGCACCCGCCCGGGCCGCCACGACCCGCGCCGCTGGCGGCGCCTCCTGCGGGGCGCCGCCGCGGCGTGAGCCCTCAGGCCACCGCCACCTCGTCGGCGCCGGCGTCGGCGTCGGCGGCCGCGTCGAGCGGGATCACCGCATCGCGGGGAACCGAGGCCCGGGCGGGCAGCCACAGGAACACGCCGGTCGCCGCCAGCAGCGTGATGCACGCGGCCACCAGCGTGCCGAGGTGGTAGCCCGACAGGAAGGCGTCGTGGACCACCGTGAGGAACTGGTCCCGCGAGCCCGCGGCCACCTGCTGGCCGACGGCCACGCCGGCCTGCACCGTGGACGACGCCCGGGCCACCACGGCGTCCGGCGCGCCGGCCGCGCTCAGCCCGCTGCGCACGTCGCCACGGTAGACCGAGGCGATCAGGCTGCCGATCAGCGCGACGCCGATCGCGCCGCCCATCTGGCGGGTGGTGTCGTTCACCGCGGAGCCGACGCCGGCCTGCGTCCGCGGGAGCGAACCCATGATCGACTCGGTCGCCGGCGCCATCACGTTCGCCATGCCGACCGCCAGCACGATGGTGGTGAGGATGATCTCCACCGCGCTGGAGTCGGCGCTCAGCCGCGTCTGGAGCAGCAGCGCCGCCGACACGATGACCAACCCCGTGCCGACGACCGCCTTGGTGCCGACCCGCTCGACGACGCGGGCCGACATCGGGGCCAGCACCATCATCACCGCCGACATCGGTATGAGCATGGCGCCGGCCTTGAGCGGGCTGAACCCGAGCACCGACTGCAGGTACTGCGTCAGGCCGAAGATCATCCCCATCAGGGCCATGAACGTGAGCGTGATCGACCCGCTCGCCGCGCTGAACCGGGGGTTGCGGAAGAAGTTGAGGTCGAGCATCGGGTTGGGCGTGTGGCGCTCCCACAGCAGGAACGCCACGACCAGCGCGCCGCCGACGGCGAAGGCGCCGAGCACGTCCGTCGAGGTCCAGCCCCGTGTCGGGCCCTCGATGAGGCCCCACAGCAGCGTCGCCAGCCCCACGATCGACAGGACGGCGCCGGGCACGTCGATCGGGCGGCCCGCGGGTCGCGGGACTCGGGCACGAGGAAGAAGCCGCCGACCAGGGCCACGAGCACGATCGGCACGTTGACCAGCAGCACCGAGCCCCACCAGAAGTGCTCGAGCAGCAGGCCGCCGGTCGCCGGGCCGATGGCCAGCCCGATGGCCGATGCGCCGGCCCACACGCCGATGGCCCGGCCCCGCTCGCGGGGGTCGGTGAAGACGTTGGTGATGATCGACAGGGTGGCCGGCATGATGAACGCGCCGCCGACGCCCATGACCGCCCGGAAGACGATCAGCGCGCCGGCCGACCCGCTGAACGCGGCGAGCGCCGAGCCGAGGCCGAACGTGGCGAGCCCGAAGGCGAGCGACCGGTAGCGGCCGTACCGGTCGCCCAGGCTGCCGGCGGTGAGCAGCAGCCCGGCGAACACGAGGACGTAGGAGTCGACCATCCACTGGAGGTCGCTGTCGGCGGCGCCGAGGCCGCCCTGGGCGACGGGCTTGGCGAGGGTGGGCAGGGCGACGTTGAGGATGCTGTTGTCGACGACGATGACGACGAGGCTGAGGCACAGGACGGCCAGCGTCAGCCAGCGACGCCGGTAGACCAGGTGGTTGTCGAATTGCCAATCACGCATGGAAGCTCTCCGGACTTGGTACGGTAGTCCCGAAGTGATGAGCTTGCTCAGGACCGTTACTGAGTTTGCTCAGTAACTCTGTTGGCTGTCAACGGAATTTCGAGTGAACCGCCGATGGGTGACAACCGACCGCCGAGCGAGCCACCGGCCCAAGACTGCGTGGCCGTGGCGACCGAGTTCTTCGCGCTGGCACACAGCCTCAAGCGAACGATCAACGCCCGCTGCCAGGCGGCGGGACTGTCGTACGCCCGGATCCAGGTCCTCCACGTCCTCGTCGACCAGGGCACGACCCGCATCGGCGACATCAGCGAGCACCTCGACGTGGCGGCGCGCACGATGACGTCCACGGTCGACGGGATGGTCCGCGACGGCCTGGTCACCCGCCGCACCGACCCCCGCGACGGCCGCGCGGTCCTGGTCGAGATGACCCCCGCCGGCCAGGCCACGTTCGACCGGGCGATCGCCCTCCGCGACGTGGTGCTGGCCGAGGTCTTCGCGTCGCTCGGCGCCGACGACCGCGACCGCCTGCTCGGAATGGTCAGGGCGCTGGCCGGCGAGCGCCGGGGCCGGGCCGGCTAGCCGGACCCGGTGGCGATCGCGAGGCGGGCGACGACCGCCGGCATGAGCGGGTCGTCGCTGCCGGCGGCCACCTGCGCCCGCTGGAGCACCTCGACGTCGTAGGGGTGCACCGCGCAGTAGCGCAGCACCGAGGCGGACGTGCCGTGGCGCAGCAGCGCGGTGCGCAGGGCGACGTCGATGTGGTGGCGCTCCTCGACGATCAGCGGCGCCTCGCTCGTGGGTAGCAGCTGGCCCGAGTACAGGCGGGCCGCGCCCTCGACGTCGCCGACCTGCAGGCGCGTGCTCAGCTCCTCCGCGTCGATCCGCACCGGCAGCGTGAGCCGGTACGGCCGCGAGGTCAGCCGGCCGTCGATGGCCCGGCGCAGGTGCGACATCTCCGCCTTGAGCGTGGCCGACGACACCGGCCGGTCGCCGTAGAGCCGGGCGTGGAGCACGTCGAGGGTGGCGCAGCCGCCCAGCGCCAGGATCGTCAGGATCTCGAACTGGCGCTGCGTCAGCCGCAGCGGCCGTCCGCCCAGGCGGGCGACGGGCTCGCCCAGCACCCGCAGGTCGAGGTCGGGTTCGAGCAGGTCGGACGCCGGCCGGTCGAGCGTGCGCAGCTCGTGGTCGATGAGCCGGGCCATCGACGCGACGGTGGTGAGCGCCAAGGGGTTGGCCCGCTTCCAGGACGTGGACAGATCGATCACGCCGACCTGGGTGCCGTCCCGCCCGTGCACGGGGGCGCCGTAGCACACCCAGTCGCCTACCCGGCTGAGCCAGTGCTCGGTCGCGAACACGGTGACCGGCCGGTCGGCGGCCAGGGCGGTGCCGACGCCGTTGGTGCCCGACGTCCCCTCGTGCCAGATCCCGCCGGGCACGAAGCCGATGCGCTCGGCGGGTCCCCGCAGCCAGCGGGGCATCCACTGCCACAGCACCCGGCCGTCGGCGTCGGTGACGCAGGCGCAGATCTCGCCCGAGACCGCGGCCTGCTCGAGCTGGGCGACCAGCCCCGGGACGGCCCGGCGGATGAGCGACTCGTCCCAGCGCTCCCGCGTGTCGTCGGCGGGATCGACGGGGGCGCCTGCGATCGTCGTGGCCAGGCCCGGCGCGCACCGCTTCCACGAGGCCTGCACGACCGGGTCGACGAACTCCGGGGAGCGCTCGCTCCACGGGTGGGCCTTCGCCCGCTCCACCGCATCACGTCGGACCACGAGTTCCCGATTCACCACGCCCCTTCGAGGCCGCCACTCGTTCACCTGATTGTAGGAGATGAACGCTCAGCGCGCGTGCTCGACTTCCCTGGCGGCAACTTTGTCCCCACCGACCAACCTTTGTCCAACCTCCGCGGGAACATAGTCCCGGCGTGGTGATGCCGCATGGTGCACCGCCACCTCCCCCGGAGCCCCAGCGCCGCGGGGACGGAAACGGATCACGCCCGCCCGCCGTCGTTTCCGTCCCCGTCGGCCTTGGGTTGGGGGCCCCGTCGGCGGGGCGGTTTCCTCCCCGCCGGCCCCGCCGACGGCCGGCCCCCGGCCTCGGCGTTCCGCGCATCTGCGCGGGAGCGGTCACCCAGGACGATTGTTCCCGCGCAGAATCCGGACAGCCCGGCGAACCGGCTTGACCCTGCGGTCAAGCGGGCCGGTAGCCTGGCGTGATGACCGATACGGCGCACCGCTTCGAGTCCGTCCCGGCCGTACGCGAGTCGCTCGCCAAGGTCGACTACCTGGCCGACGAGGGCATCGCCGGCGTCGTGTACCTCGCCGACCGCCTCGGCAAGCCGGTCCTCATCGAGGGGCCGGCCGGCACGGGCAAGACCCAGCTCGCCAAGTCGGTCGCCGAGATGAGCGGCGCCCGGCTGATCCGCCTGCAGTGCTACGAGGGCCTCGACGAGTCCAAGGCGCTGTACGAGTGGAACTACAAGAAGCAGCTGCTGCGCATCCAGGCCGAGCGCAACGACGGCGCCACGTGGGAGGAGGTCGAGGACGACATCTTCTCCGACGACTTCCTGCTGACCCGCCCGCTGCTCGAGGCCATCCGGGCCGACGACCCGGTGGTGCTGCTCATCGACGAGGTCGACCGGGTCGAGGTCGAGACCGAGGCGCTGCTGCTCGAGATCCTCTCCGACTACCAGGTGTCGATCCCCGAGCTCGGCACGGTCACCGCCACGCAGGTGCCGCTGGTGTTCCTCACCTCGAACAACACCCGCGAGCTGTCCGAGGCGCTGAAGCGACGCTGCCTGTTCCTGCACGTCGACTACCCGGACCTCGACCGCGAGCGCGAGATCGTGCTGACCAAGGTGCCCGACATCACCGAGAGCCTGGCCGACCAGGTCGCCCGGATCGTCCGCTCGCTCCGCCAGCTCGACCTGAAGAAGCCGCCGTCGGTCTCCGAGACGATCGACTGGGCCCGCACGCTGCTGCTGCTCGGGGTGGAGCAGGTCGACGCGGCGATCGCCACCGGCACCGCCAACATCCTGCTCAAGTACCAGAGCGACATCACCAAGGCCACGCGGGAGCTCGAACAGGACAGCTCGCTCGGCGGCGAGGCGGCCGCGGGCGCCGGGGCCAAGCCCTGGCAGCGCGGTGGCTGACGGCGACGACCCCGGCGGCGGCGCGCCGGCGTCGTCGAACGGCGGCGGCTCGGCGGCCGCAGCCGGCATCGGGGACGGCCGTCACGGCGCCCACGCCGGCGCGGGCGCGGCCGCGGGGCCCGAGGGCCGCCGCGCCGCCTCGGGTGACGACGAGGGACCCCACCGGCCCCGGTCGGTCGACGAGGCGACGACCCGCCTGGCCGAGATCGGCTCTGGCGTCGCGCTGACCGAGCTGCTGGCGGGGTTCATCGGCGAGCTGCGGACCGCGGGCCTGCCGGTCAGCCTGACCGAGAACCTCGACGCGATGGCCGCCATCAAGCACATCCCGATCGGCGACCGGGACGCCTTCAAGTACGCGCTGGCGGCGACGCTGGTGAAGAACGCCGCCCACTGGCGGGTGTTCGAGACGGTGTTCGAGGTCTACTTCTCGCTGCGGGGCCGCGAGTACGCGCTGACCGACGAGGCCGCCCAGGCGATGGCCGACCTCGACGACCTCATGGGCGAGATGGAGTCCGAGGCCGAGGGCGACCAGCGGGGGATGGGCGGCTCCGGCGGCGAGTCGCTGACGCCCGAGGAGCTGGCCAAGATGCTCTACCGGGCCCTGGCCCAGGGCAACGAGGCCATGCTCAAGGCCATCGCCCGCCAGGCCGTCCGGCGCTATGCCGGCATGGAGCCGGGCCGGCCCGTGGGCGGCACCTACTACCTGTACCGGACGCTGCGGAACCTCGACCTCGAGGGCGTGCTCGACCAGCTGATGCAGCAGGCCCGCGAGCAGGCGCCCGAGCCGCTGTCGCCGCTCGAGGAGCGGCTGGAGATGGACGAGTACAACTCGCGCATCGACCAGCTCCGCAAGGAGATCGAGGCCGAGATCCGGCGCCGGCTGGTGGCCGACCGGGGGATCGAGGCGATGGCCCGGACGCTGCGCAAGCCGCTGCCCGAGGACGTCGACTTCATGCACGCCAGCCGGGAGGAGATGGCGGCGCTGCGCAAGGCGATCTACCCGCTGACCCGCAAGCTCGCCGTGCGGCTGGCCCGCAAGCGGCGCCACGGGCGCAAGGGGCCCCTGGACTTCCGCTCGACGGTCCGCCACTCGCTGTCGACCGGCGGGGTGCCGCTCGAGCCCCGGTTCCGCTACCCGCGGCCGGCCAAGCCGGAGATCTTCGTCGTCGCCGACATCTCCGGTTCGGTGGCGGCGTTCGCCCGGTTCACCCTCCACCTGGTGTACGCGATCAGCAACCAGTTCTCGAAGGTGCGGTCGTTCGTGTTCATCGACGGCATCGACGAGGTGACGCGGCTGTTCGAGGGCGTCGAGGACATCGGCGACGCGGTCCACCGGGTCAACACCGAGGCCGACGTGGTCTGGGTCGACGGCCACAGCGACTACGGCCACGCGTTCGAGGTGTTCTGGCAGCGCTACGGCCGCGACGTCGGGCCGAAGACGACGGTCCTGCTGCTCGGCGACGCCCGGAACAACTACCACGCGGCGCAGTCGTGGGTGGTCAAGGAGATGCAGCACCGGGCGCGCCACGTCTACTGGCTCAACCCCGAGCCGCGCGAGCTACTGGGACACCGGCGACTCGATCATCGGCGAGTACACGACCCACTGCGACGGCGTCTTCGAGTGCCGCAACCTGCGCCAGCTCGAGCGCTTCGTCGACCACCTGGTGTGAGCGCGGTCTGACCGCCGCCCGCGCCGCCGCCGGGCGGATGGCGACGGCACCGGCGGTCGGCGAGCCCTGCGGTCAGCAGGGGATCTCGGGGCCGGTCGAGGTGATGTCGTAGTTGCCGTTGATCGCGGACGAGCGCGTTGCCTGCCCACAGCATCGTTCCGCTGTTGCATTCCGTGTTGGTCGCGAGGGCGGGGCCGAAGCCCGAGGAGGAGATGAGGTTGCGGGCGATGATCCATGGGCCGATGTCGGGCGTGTGGTCGTCGTGGATCCGCAGGGTGAAGCCGTCGCTGATGAGGAGGTTGTCCGTCACCACCGCGGATTCCGACGAGTCGGCGAAGAACACCGCGGCGTTCACCCCGCAGGGCGCGCGCACGTCGAGGGTGTTGTGCACGACGTCGTTCCGCCCGCCGCCCTGGGGCTTTGACACCCGGAACCCGTCGAGCCCGTAGAGCTCGCTGCGGAAGATCTTGTAGCGGCCGGGGCCCACCGTCCCGTCGGCGGTCCGCGCCAGGTCGAAGGACGGGTCGCCGATCACGCTGTCCACGATCGCCATGTCGAACTGGCGCAGGGCTCCGCCCACGCTGTGCTGGTTCCAGATGCGGCCGTGGACCCGGACTCGCTCGATGTATGTCCCCTCGGCCATGACGTTGATCGATCCGAACACCTCGAGGTCGCGCCACGACGCGCCGGGCACCGTGATGTTGAGGTCGCCGTGGATCACCTGAGTGGGCGCCCAGCCGGGCGGGGTGCCGACCTTGGCCGGGTTCGGGAATCCGGGGACGGACGGCTGCGAGGGATCGCACGCGGTGAGCCCGGCAGCACCGACGACGACCGCGAAGAGCTACCACCGGTGTGCCGATCGTGCAACGACAATGTCGATATTGCTTCGGATCGTTTGCTGTACGTAACAGTTGCTTTGCTGTAACCACATACTTGGCGTGGTTTGACGAACTTTCGGTCAGCAAATCCGGTGATCCGCGTATCTCTGGCCGCCGTACTCCCTCTTGCTCAACGAGGTGGAAGGCCGCGCCCGTGCGCCTCGCAAGCCGGTTGCACGCGGCCTGCAAGGGGTGCGGGCGCAAGATGGGACACATGATGACTGCGGTGAAGGACGAGACCGGGTGGCGGCCCGGCGGGGAGGGCGGCGACGCCGACCTCGACCCCGGGGTCGTCCCGCCGCGCCACGTCACGCTGGTGCACAGCGACATCGTCGCCTCGACGCCGCTCCTGGCGGCCGCCGGGCCGCGGTACCCGGCGCTGCTGCGGCGGCACCGGGTGATCGTGGCCGACACGGTGGCCCGGTGGGGCGGACAGTTCCTGTCGTACGCCGGCGACAGCACGCTCGCCGTGTTCGCCGCGGCCGAGGACGCCCTGGCTGCCGCGGCCGAGGCCCAGCGCGCCCTGGCCACCGAGCCGTGGCCCGCCGGCCTGACCCCCCGGGTGCGGATGGGCGTCCACGCGGGCGAGATCTACGACCTCGACGGTGAGCCGGTGGGCCTCGCGGTCAACCACGGCGCCCGGGTGATGGCCGCCGCGGCGGCGGGCCAGGTCCTCGTGTCCGACGTCGTCGTCGACGCCGTGGCCCGGGCCGGCCGCCGGGCCGACACGCCGGTCCTGACCGAGGCCGGGTGGCACGACCTGCGCGACCACGCCGGGCTGATCCGCCTCCACGAGATCGCCGGGCTGTAGGGCCGGCGCAGCGGCCGGTCACCCGCAAGCGTCAGTCGGGGAGCGTTCGCCCGAAGTCCGCCAGCGCGGCGAGCACCGGGGCGAGGCTGCGGCCCCGCTCGGTCAGGTCGTACTCGACGCGGGGCGGGATCTCGGCGTACATCGTGCGGGTCACGAGTCCCGACGCCTCGAGCTCGCGCAGCCGGTCGGTGAGCGTCTTCGGGCTGATCCCGGCGAGTGAGCGGCGCAGGTCCCCGAACCGCCGCGTGCCCTCCAGCAGGTCGCGGATGACGAGCATCGTCCACTTGCCGTCGAGCACCGAGACGGCCCGGGCCACGGGGCAGCTCTCGGACTCGCACGTATCCACCTCGACCAGCGCCATTAGTTCACTATATGAAACCAGTTCACTTGTTGACAACCGAGCCGGTCGACTTCGTACGTTGCCGGCATGCAAGCCACCCACACCTCCCCCGCTCCCGATCGCACGAGCTCCGGTCGGGCACTCCGGGTCACCCTCTACACGATCGCCGCCTTCCAGCTCGTGCTGGGGGCTGCCTTCCTCGTCTCCCCCCGCGGCACGGCCGGGAGCTTCGGGCTCCCGGCGGCTCCCGGGTGGACCGGCTGGCTGTTCGCCATGATGGCCGCGCGGTTCCTCGGCTACGGCTGGGGCATGATCGTGGCGGCGCGGACCCGGCGCACAACCGGGCGTGGATCGACACGATGGCCATGATCCAGCTCATCGACTGGCTCGCCACGGTCGGCTATCTCGCCAGCGGCGACGTCACGCTCCGCCAGGTCGCCACGGCGTCCTTCGTCCCCCTGCTGTTCGCCCTGGCGCTGTTGAGGTTCCGGCCCCGGACCTGACCCGCCCTTCCGCGTTTTGTCCCCGGAACTGGTTGTTGGGGCGACCAGTTCCGGGGACAAATCCGCCCTGCTCACACGCACGGTGGGCGTGGGTCACCCCGGTTCGGGGGATCTTCGTTCTGGGTCGCGAAAGTGGTTGATAACCAACCACTTCTGAGGCCAGTTTCCCGCGCAAGGACTTCCCCGCGGGTTCGACAACGGTGTAAGGGTCACCGTGCGTGTCAAACGGGCGGTCGGATCGCCTGTGCCCGGGCCGGAAGTCCCGAATGGAAGCGGTTCCATTGACAGCCTGACGTCTTCCACTTAAGTTGCTCGCAGACAGCGTGGAAGCGGTTCCACGCACGAAGGAAGACGCACCGCGGGGAAGGGGGACGGTGGTCACCATCGCTGATGTCGCCGCCCATGCGGGCGTCGGGGCAGGCACCGTGTCTCGGGTGCTCAACGACAGCCCCCGGGTCTCGGAGCGCACCCGGGCACGCGTCCTTGCCGCGATCGAGGCGCTCGAGTACCGGCCCAACCCGCTCGCCCGCGGGTTGTCCCGGGGCCGCTGCCAGACGCTCGGCGTCGTCGTGCCCTTCTTCACCCACGCCTCGGCCGTCGAGCGCCTGCGCGGCGTCGTCGCCGCGCTCGACGGCAGCCGGTACGACCTCGTGCTCTTCAACGTCGAGTCGCCCGTGCACCGCGACGAGCACTTCGCCACCCTGACCCGGCGGGACCGGGCCGACGGGCTGCTCGTCATGTCGCTGCCCCCGCCCGCCGGCAGCCTGGCCCGGCTGGCCGACTCCGGGGTGCCCATCGTGCTGCTCGACAGCCGCGGGGCCGGCGTGCCGATGGTCGTCACCGACGACGTCGAGGGGGGCCGGCTGGCCACCCGCCACCTCATCGACCTCGGGCACCGGCGCATCGCCTTCATCGGCGACGATCCCGGCAACCCGCTCGGGTTCACGTCCAGCGGGGCCCGCGAGCGCGGCTACGTCGAGACCATGGCCGAGGCCGGGCTGACCGTCCGGCCGGGCGACATCGTGCACGGGCCGCACGTGCGCAACGTGGCCCGCCACCTGGCCAACGAGCTGCTCGCCGCGGACGACCGGCCCACCGCGGTGTTCGCCGCCTCCGACACGCAGGCGCTCGGCGTGCTCGAGGCGGCCCGTGGCGCGGAGCTGGACGTGCCCCGCGACCTGTCCGTCGTCGGCTTCGACGACATCGAGGTGTCGAGCTACGCCGGGCTCACGACCGTTCGCCAGCCGCTGTTCGAGAGCGGCCGGCGGGCGACCGAGGTGTTGCTCGACTCGCTGGCGGCCGAGGAGCCGTTCGGCGAGTGCGAGGTGCGGCTCGACCTGGCGCTGGTCGTCCGGTCCACCACCGCACCGCCGCCGAGCACCCGGGGGGCGGCGGCATGACCTGCACTATCCCCAACAATCCACCCCAACCAGACCATCATCCCAGAGGGGGATCACACCCATGACACGACAGCGACCGCGCTGGCGCGCGGCGATCGGGGCGGGCCTCGCGCTCACGCTTCTCGCCGCAGCCTGCGCCAATGACGACAAGAACGACAACAACGCCAGCACCGAGTCCGGCTCCCAGGATCTCAGCGGCAAGACCGTGAAGATCTTCGGCACCGAGGTCGAGTCCGAGCTCCAGGGCAACCAGGATGCGTTCAAGAAGTTCACCGAGGACACCGGCATCAAGGTCGAGATCTCCGGTGACCGCAGCGCCGACACCCAGATCGGCACCCTGATCGACGGCGGCAACCCGCCCGACATCTTCCTGTTCCCGCAGCCCGGCAAGGTCGCCGACTTCAAGGACGACATCGTCACGCTGCCCAAGGACACCGTCGACGAGGTCAAGGCGAACTTCGATCCCGGCTTCACCGACCTGGTCACCTTCGACGGCGACCTGAAGGGCGTGCCCCTGAAGGCCGACCTGAAGAGCCTGGTGTGGTACAGCCCGTCGCAGTTCCAGGCCGGCGGCTACGAGGTCCCCACGACGTTCCAGGGCTTCCTCGACCTCGCCGACCAGATGGCGACCGACGGCAAGACGCCGTTCTGCATCGGCATCGGCAGCGACGACGCCACCGGCTGGCCGTTCACCGACTGGGTCGAGGACTTCATGCTGCGCGAGAAGGGCCCGGACGTGTACGACCAGTGGTACACGCACGAGATCCCCTTCGACGACCCGCAGGTCATCTCAGTTGGCCAGTCGGTCTACGACCTGTGGTCGAAGCCCGGCTACGTGTACGGCGGCGTGCAGAACGTGGCGTCGACCCCGTTCGCCGACGCCGGCCTGCCGCTGCTCACCGGCGACTGCATGATGCACCGCCAGGGCAACTTCTACGCCGCCAACTTCCCGGACGGCACCACCTTCGGTCCCGACGGCGACATCGACGCCTTCTACCTGCCGGGTAGCGAGGAGAACCCGCACATCACCCTGTCCGGCGGCAACTACGCCACGGCGCTGGCCGACCGGCCCGAGGTGCTGGCGGTCATGAAGTTCATGGCGAGCGACGACTACGCGAACGCCCGGGCCCCGGCCTCCGGCTTCCTGTCGCCCAACAAGAACGTCGACACCTCCAAGTACCCGGACGAGTTCACCGCCCACTTCGGCGAGATCCTCGCCGTGGGCGACCCCGTCCGGTTCGACGCCTCGGACCTGATGCCGGGCGCGGTCGGCGCCGACTCGTTCTGGACCGCCGCGGTGGACATCACCACCGGCGCCAAGGACGTGAAGACGGCGTTCACCGACGTCGAATCCACCTGGCCCACCAGCTAGGGCCACACGATCGTGGGCCGAACGGTCCGTGAGCACCTAGGGTCCTGGGCGGCGCCCTCCCGCCGGGCGCCACCCAGGACCCTGCTACACACCCGAGGGACGGGGGTATGGCGCAGCTGATCAGAACTCTCGCGGGGGTCGTCGCCATCATCGGGGTGACCCTCGGGATCTTTGTCGGCGCAAACGCGCTCGTGGACCTGGCGCCCCGCCGCTTCCGCCTGTTCGCCACGCTCGCCGGCGGGGTGATCGGCGCCGTGGTCGGCGTCGTCGTCAACAGCCAGGGCTGGTTCCTCGGCGGCCTGTTGTGGCCGCTCGGCGGGGCGGTGCTCGGCGCGCTGTTCGGCTTCTTCGTGTGGGCCCGGTTCCCGCCTGCCGCGGACCAGCGCTGGCGCATCCCCGACCGGTCCCGGCCGGTCATCTTCCTCGCCCCGGCGCTGCTGTTCCTGCTCGCCACGCTGGTGATCCCGACCCTGCGCACGATCTACCTCAGCCTCCGCACCGGCCGTGGCGACGAGGAGCGCTTCGCCGGGATCCAGAACTACCGCGACATCTTCGGTGACAAGGCGATCTTCAACGTGTCGACCGCGGGCGACATCCTCACCAGCCGCCTGTTCATCATCGGCGTGATCATCACCGTGGTGGCGCTCGTGTGGGTGATCGCCCGGGGCCTGGCGACGCGCCGGGGCGTCGACCTCTCGGCGCCGACCCCCGTGCTCTCGCTCACCGCCACCGCCATCCTGGTCACGCTGGCGGCGATGAGCGCCCTGCGCGGCGTGATCTGGAACAACGTGTTCTGGGTCATCTTCGTGACCGGGATCTCGACCGTGCTCGGCCTCAGCATCGCCGTGCTCGCCGACCGGTCCCGGGGCGAGTCGGTGGCCAAGTCGCTGATCTTCATGCCGATGGCGATCAGCTTCGTCGGCGCGAGCGTCATCTGGCGCTTCGTCTACGCCTTCACGCCCGCGGGGAAGCCCCAGATCGGCGTGGTCAACGCCGTGTGGGTCGGCCTGGGCGGCGAGCCCCAGGCCTGGCTGCAGAAGCTGCCGTGGAACACCCTGTTCCTGATCGCCATCATGATCTGGATCCAGACCGGGTTCGCCATGGTGGTGCTGTCGTCGGCGATCAAGGGCGTGCCGACCGAGCTGTCGGAGGCGGCCAAGGTCGACGGCGCCAGCGAGGCGCAGACGTTCTGGCGGGTGACCATCCCCTACATCCGGGGCACGCTCGCCGTCGTGGTCACGACGCTCGTGATCACCGTCCTCAAGATCTACGACATCGTCAAGGTGATGACCAACGGCGAGTTCCAGACCAGCGTGATCGCCAACGAGCTGTTCGACCAGGCGTTCATCCTGCGCAACGTCGGGCGGGGCTCCGCGCTGGCCGTCATCCTGCTGATCGCCGTGATACCGCTCATGGTCATCAACGTGCGCCGGCTGCGCCGAGGAGAGGCATGACCACCGTCGCCCCCACCGTCCCTGCGGCCAGCACGAGCCGCACCCTGTCGCCCCCGGCGCCCTCGGGCGGCCGCGAGCCCACCGGGTCGCGCCTGCACCGGGTGCTCGGCTCGATCCCCACCGGCGTGCTGTGGCTGCTGGTGGCGCTGTGGACGATCCCCACGCTCGGCATGCTCGTGTCGTCGTTCCGGCCCGAGATCGACGTGAAGACCACCGGCTGGTGGACGGCGTTCCCCGACCCGTGGCCCGACTCGCCGCTGCTGGCGGCGCTCTTGGGGATCGTGTTCCTCGTCATCGTCGTCGCCATCGTCGCCGCACTCAGCCGCCTGTACCTGCGGCTCGGCCGCGTGGGGCGCATCGCGCTGGTGGTCGCCGCGGTCGTGGTCGTCGTCGGCGGCCTCATGGCCACGTCGCCGGGCACGTTCACGCTGGCGAACTACCGGGAGACGTTCTCCCGATCGACGACCGACTCGCCGGACATGTGGCAGCACTTCCTCAACTCGGTGGCGATCACGGTGCCGGCGACGGTGATCCCGATCGCGTTCGCGGCGTTCGCCGCCTACGCCTTCGCCTGGATGGACTTTCCCGGTCGCCACTGGCTGTTCATCGGCGTGGTCGCGCTCCTGGCCGTGCCGATCCAGTTGTCGCTGGTGCCGCTGCTCCAGCTGTTCACCGGTGGCGCGCACCTCACGGTCCTCGGCGGGACGTTCACGCTGTTCCCGAACTTCGAGCTGGCCAACTCGACCACCGCGGTGTGGCTGACGCACATCGGCTTCGGCCTGCCGCTGGCGATCTTCCTGCTGCACAACTACATCTCGTCGCTGCCGGCGGACGTGTTCGAGGCGGCCCGGGTCGACGGCGCCGACCACCCGACGATCTTCTGGCGGCTGGTGCTGCCGCTGTCGGTGCCGGCGCTCGCCGCCTTCGCCAT
Organism: uncultured Acidimicrobiales bacterium; assembly: GCA_963739835.1. Taxonomy (GTDB): domain Bacteria; phylum Actinomycetota; class Acidimicrobiia; order Acidimicrobiales; family VFJN01; genus ZC4RG19. Next base: position 144,573 of record CAVUBW010000023.1, on the reverse strand, counting down.
CTTCCAGTTCCTGTGGGTGTGGAACGACTATCTGGTCGCCTCGACGTTCCTCGGGACCGGCAGCGACGCCGCCCCGATGACGGTCCGCCTGGCGACGCTGTCGGGCGGTCGGGGCCAGGACTGGCACCTGCTGACGGCGGCGGCCTTCGTGTCGATCGCCCTGCCGTTGGTCATCTTCTTCGCCCTGCAGCGCTACTTCGTGCGGGGGATCCTCGCAGGATCGGTCAAGGGATAGGGAGGGGACGTCGTGGCTGCGGTGACCATGGAGAAGCTGACGAAGGTGTATCCCAACGGGGTCGTCGGCGTCGCGGACATGGACCTGACGATCGAGGACGGCGAGTTCCTGGTGCTCGTGGGCCCATCGGGGTGCGGCAAGTCGACCGCGCTGCGCATGGTCGCGGGGCTGGAGACGATCACGTCCGGCGAGCTGCGCATCGGCGACCGGGTCGTCAACGACCTGCCGCCGAAGGAGCGGGACATCGCCATGGTGTTCCAGAACTACGCCCTCTACCCCCACATGACCGTCGAGCAGAACATCGGCTTCGCACTCAAGCTGGCCAAGCTGCCCAAGGCGGAGATCCAGGAGCGGGTGCGCGAGGCGGCCCGCACCCTCCAGCTCGAGGACTGGATGCACCGCCGGCCTGCCCAGCTCTCCGGCGGCCAGCGCCAGCGGGTCGCCATGGGCCGGGCGATCGTGCGCGAGCCGTCGGTGTTCCTCATGGACGAGCCGCTGTCGAACCTCGACGCCAAGCTGCGCGTGCAGATGCGGGCTGAGATCGCCAAGCTCCAGCGCGACCTCAAGACCACCACCATCTACGTCACCCACGACCAGGTCGAGGCGATGACGATGGGCGACCGGGTGGCGGTCATGCGGGACGGGCGGCTCCACCAGGTTGCGGCGCCCGAGGTGCTCTACGGCGAGCCGGCCAATCTGTTCGTGGCCGCGTTCATCGGCTCGCCGTCGATGAACCTGCTGGAGGCGACCGTCGTCGTCGATGGCGCCGGCGGCGTGACCATGGACCTGGGCGAGCAGTCGCTGGCGGTGCCGGCCTCGGTTCTGGCCGACCGCCCGGCCCTGCGCGACTACGAGGGCCGGACGGTGATCGTCGGCATCCGGCCCGAGCACTTCGACGACGCCAGCCAGGCGGGCGGCCGACCGACCGACGGCGCGGTGCTGCGGGGCGAGGTCGAGCTGCGCGAGGCGCTGGGGTCGGAGCTGCTGCTGCACGTCACCACCAACTGCCACCCCGCGGTCACCGAGGACGTCCGCATCGCCGCGGTCGACGTGGACGAGGCGGCGGTGGCCAAGCTCGAACGGCAGGCGGCCGAGGGCGCGATCGTCGTCGCCCGCTTCGATCCCTACAGCACCGCCCGGGTCGGCGACCCGGTGCTGATGACGGTCGACGTGGCGCGCATGCAGTTCTTCGACCCCGACACGGGCGAGCGCGTCGACGAGCCGGCCGCCCCGGCGCCGGCGGCGGCCACCGCGCCGGCCGACGGGGACGGCGAGGCGGAGGTCGAGGCCGGCGTCTGAGTGACTAGGTCGAGTCCCGCACGACCAGGTCGGTGCGGAGGACCTCGCCTGTGGGCGGGGCACCCCGGTCGAGCTGGTCGAGCAGCAGCGCGGCCATGCGGGCGCCGAGCCGCTCGATCGGCTGGCGGACCGTGGTCAGCGGCGGGTCAGCCGACCGCGCCAGCTCGCTGTCGTCGAAGCCGACCACGGCCACGTCGTCGGGGACCCGCCGGCCCGCGGCCCGCAGCGCGTCGAGCGCGCCCAGCGCCATCAGGTCCGAGGCGACGAACAGCCCGTCGACGTCGGGCCGCCGCGCCAGCAGGGCCCGGGTGGCCGCGGCGCCGCCCGCCCGGGTGAAGTCGCCCTCCTGGACCAGCGCCAGGCTGGCCGGGCGGCCCGCATCGGCCAGCGCTGCGGCCCACCCCCGGCGGCGGTCGACGCCGGGGACCATGTCCGGCGGCCCGGCCACGGTCGCCACCGTCCGCCGGCCGCGGGCCAGCAGGTGGGCGACGGCCTGGCGGGCCCCGCCCTCGTTGTCGGCGTCGACCCAGCCCACCGCCTCGCCGGTCCCGGCCGGCGGACGGCCCGCGACGACGCAGGGCACGCCGGCGGCGGCCAGGTTGGCCGGCAGCGGGTCGTCGGCGCGGGCCGACAGCACGCAGCGCGCCGTCGGTCCCGCCCCGGAGCAGGTGGTCCTCGATCCGGGGCCGCTCGGCGTCGCTCGGGGTCATGAGCAGGACCAGCTGGTAGCGGCTGCGGGCCAGCTCGCCGGTGATGCCGAGCGTGGTCCCGGCGAAGAACGGGTCGGCGAACAGGCGGACGCTCGGCTCCGACACGACCAGCGCCACGCTCTCGCTGCGCCGGCCGGCGAGCGACCGGGCGGCGCGGTTGGGCGCGTAGCCCATGGCGTCGATCGCCGCCTCGACGGTGTGCCGGACGCCGTCCGACACGAGCGGGCTGCCGTTGACGACCCGCGAGACGGTGGCCCGGGACACGCCGGCCCGGGCGGCGACATCCTCGAGGGTGTAGCGCCCCGCGGCCTGGCTCACGTCGCCTGCGGCCTCCCGGAGGCGAGCGGCGCAGGGTCGAGGGCGTTGGCGGCCATGACCCCGGAATACCACAGCGCGCTGTCCTTCGGCGTCCGTTGCTGCGTGGCGAAGTCGACGTGCACGATGCCGAAGCGCTGGCCGTAGCCCTCGGCCCACTCGAAGTTGTCGAGCAGCGACCAGACGAAGAACCCCCGCAGGTCGACCCCGGCCGCGACGGCGTCGTGGCAGGCCCGCAGGTGGCCGTCGAGGTAGGCGAGGCGGTCGGCGTCGTTGACGGCGCCGTCGAGGGTCGGCCGATCGGGGAACGCCCCGCCGCTCTCGTGCACGTACACCGGGAGCGGCTTGTAGTCGCGGGCCAGCCGGACGAGGGCGTCGTGCAGCCCGTCGGGCTCGACCGCCCAGCCGTTGGTGGTCGGCGTGGGCTGCGGCTCGGTGAACGCGACGTCGGGCGAGCCGGGCCACGGCGACGGCGAGGCCGAGGCGCCGGGCACGTGCGCCACGTGGTGGCAGCGGTAGTAGTTGACCCCCAGCGCGTCGACCGGCCGGGCGATCACGGCCAGGTCGCCGTCGCGGATGTGCGCCAGGTCGCTCACCGCGGCAAGGTCCGCGAGCACGTCGTCGGGGTAGGACCCGGACAGCACCGGGTCGTACCACAGGCGGTTGGCGATGCCGTCGACGCGCCGGGCGGCGTCGCGGTCGGCGTCCGAGTCGCTGCGGGGGATCACGGGGTACGGGTTGAACGTGATGCCGATCTCGGCGCCCGGGTGCAGCCGGTCCCGCAGGACGTCCATGGCCAATCCGTGGCCGAGCAGGAGGTGGTGGGCGGCGCGGACCGCAGCCGCCGGGTCGGTGCGGCCAGGGGCGTGGACGCCGGCGCCGTAGCCGAGCATCGCCACGCACCATGGCTCGTTGATCGTCGTCCACCGGCGCACCCGGTCGCCCAGCGCGTCCGCCACGACGGCGGCGTAGTCGGCGAAGCGCAGTGCGGTGTCACGGGCGGGCCAGCCGCCCGCGTCCTCGAGCGCTTGGGGCAGGTCCCAGTGGTAGAGCGTGACGACCGGCTCGATGCCCGCCCCCAGCAGCTCGTCGACGAGGGCCCGGTAGAAGTCGAGACCGGCGGCGCTCACGGCCCCGGCCCCGGCTGGCTGCACCCGCGGCCAGGCGACCGAGAACCGGTAGGCGGCCAGCCCGAGGTCGGCCATGAGCGCCACATCGCCGGCCATGCGCCGCCGGTGGTCGGCGGCGACGGCGCCGGTGTGGCCCCGGGCATGGCCGGCGGCCGAGAACGTGTCCCAGATCGAGGGACCGCGGCCGTCGAGGTCGACACCGCCCTCGATCTGGTAGGCGGAGGTCCCGGCGCCCCACACGAAGCCGGGGGGGAAGCGCCGCGTGTGGGCGCCGGGGGCGGTCCCGGGACGCTGGCCTGCCTCGATGTGAGTCACGGTCGCTCCTCAATCCCGCCTCGGGTGAGAGCGCTCTCATGAGAGCGCTCTCACTAGATCAGGCCGGGCCCGTTCCGTCAAGGGGCCGGGCCCGGGGGCGGGGGTTGGGAGCGCGCCGAAAGGTTCCGTGACTCTCGACACACGGGCGAGCGCGCTGCGGTCAGGGCTCGGGGGCGTCGAAGTCGTTGTCGTCGTGGTGCTCGGGCACGAGGGGATCGGTCCCGTGCGCCTCCTCCATGGCGTCGCTGATCTGGTCGCCGTCGCTGTCCTCGTGGAGCGGGTTGGTGCCGAGGCTCGATTCCCAGGCGTCGGACAGGCCGTCGTGGTCGCTGTCGAGCCCCGCGGCGCCCTGGCCGACGCCGGCCATGCCCACCGCGATGGGGTCGTGGCCGCCGGCGCCGAGGCGGGCCAGCTCGTAGGAGTCGGTGAACCCGTCGTGGTCGGCGTCGGGGTCCATGACGTTGAGCCCGGCCTGGATCTCGAAGGCGTCCGACAGGCCGTCCATGTCGCTGTCGACGGCCAGCGGGTTGGTGCCGTGCGCCAGCTCGAACCCGTCGGTCAGGCCGTCGCCGTCGCTGTCGGCGGCATGGGGGTCGGTGCCGTGCGCCAGTTCGTAGGGGTCGGGGGCACCGTCGCCGTCGGTGTCGACGACCGGCTCGGGCGGAGCGGCCACGGCCGCGGCCACCGGGTCGCCGACGCCGTCGCCGTCGAGGTCGGGCGTGTCGCCGAGGCCGGGGATGATCGCCGCGTACGTGAACCGATTGCCGGCGTCCCACGACCCCACGCCGTAGGCCCGGCCCCGGGCCTCGATCGTGGTGCCGTCGCCGAGGCTGATCGCCACGTGCGCCTCGCCGGGCCGGGCACCGCCCTCGGTCGGTTCGGCGTCGAACCTGAACAGGAGCGCGCCGGGCGTGTGCACGGCCTGGTCCACGGGGATGACCGCCCCCGCCTCCTTGAGCTGGAGGTACTGGTGCCACGACCCGTCCGGGAGGTTGATCCCCACCCGGGACGCGGCCCACTGGGTCAGCTCGGAGCAGTCGAACGTCGTCGGGTTGGGGTCGTCGGCCTGGGCCTCGGCGCCGAAGACGTAGGAGTCGCCGGTCTGGGCGAGGGCGGCGTCGAGGAACTGGTGGGCGGCCGAATGGCCGCCGGGGTCGTGGGCGGCGGGGTCGGGCCCTGCGGCCGGGGGCGCCTCGGGCGCCGCCAGCGGGGCCATCAGCGGGCTGCCGCCCGCGAAGCCGGGGCCGCCGATGCTGGCGAGGCCGCCGACCGTGTGGTCGTCGATGTCGACGTCGTCGAGGATGCCGTCGCCGTCCGTGTCGGCGTGCAGGGGGTCGCTTCCCTGGGCGTGCTCCAGCGCGTCGCTCAGGTGGTCGCCGTCGGTGTCGGCGAGGTGGGCGTCGGTGCCGAGCGCGGCCTCGAGGGCGTCGGACAGCCCGTCCTGGTCGGAATCGAGCTCGGCCGCGGCGGCGACGGTGGGATCGTCGAGGTTGACGATGCCGTGGACGGCGTCCCGCCCGAGGGCCACCTCCTGGGCGTCGCCGACGCCGTCGCCGTCGCTGTCGGCGGAGAGGGGGTTGGTGCCGATCTGGACCTCGTAGGCGTCGGACAGCCCGTCGTGATCCGTATCGACGAGCGTGGCGTCGATGCCGTGGGCGAGCTCGAACCCGTCGGTGAGCCCGTCGTGGTCGGTGTCGGGATCCTGGGGGTTGGTGCCCCGGGACATCTCGAAGGCGTCGGATGCACCGTCGTGGTCGAGGTCCGGCTCGGGCGCCGGCGGCGGCACGGTCGCGACCGCGGCCGCGTGCGGCGCCGCGGCCTCGGCGGCCCCGGGCTCGTCCCCGCCCATCGGGTGGGGATCGTCGTACCCGGACACCCCGGAGAAGTCGCCGTGGTAGGCCCCACCGGACGCGGCCTGGGCGTCGGTCATGAAGGCGCGGTAGTCGTGCGGGGTCCCGGCGTTGGACGCGTGCGTGGTCGTCCACGGCCGCATGTCGGTGCCACCGTGGGAGATGTCGTACGCGGCCCGGGCGTTGGCATAGGGGTCGTTGAGATCGCCCCAGGCGTTCGCCCGCACGCCGCCGGCGACGTTGATCTGCCACAGCCCACGGGAATCCTCGCCGTGGGGGTTGTGCGCGTCGGTGTTCCCCCCGGATTCGGCCATGGCGATGGCCGTCCAGGTGACCGCCTGATCGGGCGTGAACCCGACGCTGACGCAAACGTTGTAGATCTCGGTGGGTGTCAACGTCGGCACACGCCGCCCCTTTGTCCGCCCCCTTCGTCCGCGTCCAAGATACTCCCGCGTGGCGGCGGGCACGACGGCGCGTCACTGTAGGGTGTCGTGCGGGGGACTCGGCGGTTAGGACTGTGTGCCGGCACACACACTCGAAAAGGAAGCGGCCGCATGATCGTCTGCGGCAAATGCGGTCACGACAACCCTGATGACCAGGAGTTCTGCGAGGAATGCGATGCCTTCCTCGCCTGGCACGGGGTCAGGAGCACCCCCGCCGCCGGACCGCGCCCGAGCACCCCACCGCCTCGTCCCGGCCAATCACCACCGACCGCACCGCCAGGGCCGCCGGGACCACCGCCGCAGGGCCGGCCGGACCGGGGCCGGGCGGGCCCGCCGTCCGTGCCAGGGCCGCAACCGGCGCGCGGGACCACCGTCGCGGTCAGGTCAACCGGGGCCGCCCGCGGGGTCGGGGTCGGCGCAGCAGCCACCCGGCCAGCCAGCAGTGCAGCCCGGGCGGACCGGCCCGCCCGCCAGCCGCCAGCAGCCGCCACCGGCCCCGGCGCCGCCCCGCGGCACGACCGCTCCGGGCCAGGCGGGTACGCCGTCGCCCCCGTCGCCCGGCCCCCGTGCCACACCGGCGCAGGCGATCCCGCCGCCGCCTCCGTCCGTGCCACCGGCCGCCGCACCGCCGCGTCCGCCGGCGCCACCGGACGCTCCGCCGCAGTCTGCCGCGCCGCCCGCAGGCGCACCGCCGGCCGCTGCTGGTCCTGCGCCACCGGCCGCCGCACCGCCGGGTCCGCCGGCGCCACCGGCTGCTCCGCCGCAGTCTGCCGCACAGCCTGCGGCCGCCGCCGGCCCTGCGCCCACGGTGCCTGCGCCGTCGCCCACCGCCTCGCCGCCGGCGGCACCCCCGCCTGCCGCGCCGCCGCCTGCCGCAACACCGCCTGCGCCGCCGCCACCGACCGCCTCGCCGCCGGTCGCTCCGCCCGGGCCCGCGGCGGCGCCGGTGGCCGCGCCGCCGACCGGCGCGCCGGCGCCGACAGCCCCGGCTTCGCCTCCGGCGATACGTCCCGGGTCGGCGCCCACCCGACCCGCGGTGCCGACCGTGCGGGCCCGGCCCGCACCTCGTGCGCCAGCCACGATCGCTCGCAGCGCCCCCGGCCGCCCCGGTCCGGCCGCCCCTGCCCAGCCCGCCGCGCCTGCGGCGCCCGCCGCCCCGGCCGGCGATCCTGCCGTCAGCAAGGTTGCCGCCGAGCTCGACGCGTGCCTGGCCAAGGCCCGTGTGCAGGGCCGCGACGACCTCGCCGAGCGGCTTGCCGCGGCCCGGCAGGCGCTCGACGACAACGAGCTGGCCGTCGTCGTGGCCGGCGAGTACAAGCAGGGGAAGTCGACCCTGGTCAACGCCGTCGTCCAGACCGAGGTGTGTCCCGTCGACGACGACGTCGTGACCGCGGTGCCGACCATCGTGCGGTACGGGTCCCAGGCCGAGGCGCTCGTGCACATCGCCGGCGAGGACGACGATCCCGATCTGGCCGCCGATCCGGCGCTCCACCGGGGCGACGCCGGGCGGGCGATCAGCTTCGAGGAGCTCAAGCGGTACGTCCGGGGCGAGATGAACGGCGACAGCCCCGGGCCTCCCGGGCGGGTGCGGTCGGTCGAGGTGCGCATCGACCGGCGGGTGCTGCGCACCGGGCTCACGTTCGTCGACAGCCCCGGGGTCGGCGGGCTCGAGTCGGCCGAGGGCAGCATCGTGCTCGGCGTGCTCGGCATGGCCGAGGCCGTCGTCTTCGTCACCGACGCCTCGCAGGAGCTGACCCGGGCCGAGATCAGCTTCCTCCAGGCCGCCGAGCGCCGGTGCGACAAGGTGATCTGCGTCGTCACCAAGACCGACCTCCACCCCGAGTGGCGCCGCATCGTCGCCCTCGACCGCGACCACCTGGCCGATGCGGGGATCGACATCCCGGTCGTCCCCGTCTCGTCGTTCCTGCGCATGCGGGCCGCCGCCACCGTCGACGACGCGATGAACGAGGAGTCCGGCTACCCGGCGCTGATCGAGTTCCTCCGCCGCAAGGTCGTGGCCGAGGGCGGCGCCGCCCGGGCGGAGCGCATCGCCAGCGAGGTCGCCTTCGCCGCGGGCGAGCTGAGCCGGGGCTGGCAGGCCGAGTCCGAGGTGATCGCCCGCCCCGAGTCGGCCGACCAAGTGGTCCACCGGCTGACCCAGGCAGCCGCCGCCGCCAACGCCCTGCAGGGCGGCGGGGCGCCGTGGCAGCAGGTGCTGTCCGACGGGATCCAGGACCTCGTCGCCGACGTCGACCACGACCTGCGGACCCGGCTCCAGGTCGTCGTCCGTTCCGGCGAGCAGATCATCGCCGGCAGCGACCCGGCCGAGTCGTGGTCGGAGTTCGAGATCTGGCTGCGGCGCCAGGTCGTCACCGCCGCGGTCGGCACCTACGACTACCTGGCCAGCCGCGCCGCAGAGCTGACCGAGCGGGTCGGCCAGCAGTTCCAGCAGGACGCCGAGACGCCGATCGCGTTCTCGATCACCGCGCCGGTGGCGGCGCTGGAGAGCATCGCGCTCGGCGGCGACTTCAAGGACCGGGGCACGAAGTCTGCGGTGATCCTGTCGGCCGCCCGGGGCAGCTACGGCGGCATGGTCATGTTCGGGATGGCCGGCAGCCTGCTCGGCATCCCCGTGGCGGCGCCGATCATGCTGGTGCTCAGCCTCGGGCTCGGCCGACGGGCCGTCCGCGAGGAGATGAACCGCCGGCACCAGCAGCACCAGGCCGAGGCCCGGGCGGCCCTGCACCGCTACGCCCAGGAGGTCAGCCTGCTGGTCGGCAAGGAGTGCAAGGACGCCCTGCGCCGCACCCAGCGCCTGCTGCGCGACGAGTTCGCCGGCCGCGCCCGGTCGCTGCACCAGAGCACGACCGCCGCGCTGGCCAGCGCCGAGCGCGCCCGCGAGCTCGACCCCACGGCCCGCGCCGCCCGCCAACTGGTCGCCGCCCGCGAGATCGACGAGCTGGGTGCGCTCGCCCGGTCGGGCGCGGCCGAGACCCCGCAGGTGGCGTCGTGACCACCACCGACGCGCCGATCCCGGGGGTGATGAGCGAGCTGATGTCGCTGCTCGGCACCGCCCGGTCCTCGGCACCCGACGCCGCCTCGGCGGCCGCGGTCGACGAGATCGCCGGTCGCCTGTCCGAGCCGCTGCGGGTGGCGATCGCAGGCAAGGTCAAGGCGGGCAAGTCGACCCTGCTCAACGCCCTGGTCGGCGACCAGCTCGCCCCGACCGACGCCCGCGAGTGCACCCGGGTCGTCACCTGGTACCGCGACGCCCACACCTACCGGGTCGTGGCCTTCGCCAAGGACGGCTCGTCGCGCCAGTGCCCGTTCCGCCGCCGGGACAACGAGCTGGAGGTCGACCTCGGCGGGCTGCCCGTGGACGAGCTCGACCGCCTGGTCGTGTGGTGGCCGTCCGCCCGGCTCGCCGAGCTGACCCTCATCGACACGCCGGGCATCGGCTCGATCTCGACCGACCTGTCGGCCCGCACCTACAGCTTCCTCACCACCGACGACGAGGAGCCCGCCGCGGCCGACGCGGTCGTCTACCTGGTGCGCCACCTGCACAACACAGACGTGCGGTTCCTGGAGGCGTTCCACGACGACGACCTCGCCCACAGCACGCCGGTCAACGCGGTCGGCGTGCTGTCCCGGGCCGACGAGATCGGCTCGTGCCGCCTCGACGCCATGGAGTCGGCCCGCCGGGTCGCCGGCCGCTACAGCGAGGACCCGCGGATCCGCCAGCTGTGCCGGTCCGTGATCCCCGTGGCCGGCCTCGTGGCCCAGGTCGGCGCCACGCTGCGGGAGGACGAGTACCGCATGCTCGCGACGCTGGTCGTCCCGGGCTCGCCCGATCCGGCCGACCTGGCGCTGACCACCGACCGCTTCACCGCCGACGCCTCGGTCCCGGTGAGCCGGGACGACCGGATGATGCTGCTGCGGCGCCTCGGCCTGTACGGCGTGCGGCTGGCGCTCGACCTGCTGGCCCGGCGGCGGGCCACCTCCAGCCCCGAGCTGGCGACCGAGCTGCTGCAGGCGAGCGGCATCGCCGACCTCCAGCGGGCGCTGCACATACAGCTCATCGGCCGCAGCCAGCCGCTCAAGGCCCGCTCGGCGCTGGCCGCGCTGACGTCCTTACTGACCAGCCGCGACTGGCCCCGGCGCGACTGGCTGACCACCCGGGCCGAGATGATCGCGTCGAGCGCCCACGAGATCGCCGAGGTCCGGCTGCTCACCGACCTGTGGCTGGGCGAGATGACGTTCCGCGACCAGGACCAGGCCGCGGAGCTGGAGCGCCTGCTCGGCGGGCACGGCGTCACCCCGGCCGAGCGCCTGGGCCTCGGGCCCGAGGCGTCCCACGCCGACCTGGCGGCCGCCGCCCTCGCCGCCCGCGCCCGGTGGTCGCAGGTGGCCGAACACCCGATGTCCTCGATGTCGGTGAAGGCCGCCGCACGCGGCGCGGTGCGCACGTGTGAGGGCATCCTGGCGTGGATGGCCATGAACCCCACGGGCGGACCCGGCGCACCCGGCGGAGCGGCGCGATGATCGTCTGCCGCCAGTGCGGCCAGCAGGCTCGCGAGGGCGTCGACTTCTGCGAATCCTGCGGGGCGTACCTGGAATGGGAGGGCGAGCACGTCGACCGGCCCGCCGCCAGGCCCGCCGCGCCCGCCGGCGGGACGGGGACCGGACCTGGGCCGGCCGCCGGGCCGGCCGACCGGCTGGCCTCGCCGCCGCCCGCCCCGACGCGACCTGCGGGCCCGCCGCCGCCCGATCCCCGGGGCGGCCCGCCGGCCCCCGCCGCGCCGGCTGCGCCGCCCCGCCGGCCCGATGCCGGCCCGCCGGCCCCCGGGCCCGCACCCCAGTTCGCGCCCCGCCCCGCGGGGCCGCCGCCCCCGATGCCGATGCCCGCGGGCCCGGCCGCCGCCCGCGACGCCGGCGGGCCGGTGACGGTCATGTGCCTGGAGTGCGGCGCCCACAACGAGGGCGACCGTCGGTTCTGCAAGCGCTGCGGATCGTCGCTCGACCTGGTGGCCCTGGCTGGCAGGCCGTCCCGCCCCGGCGGCGGCCCGGTCGCGCCCGCCGCGCCGGAGGCGCCGCCCGACCCCGGAAGCGGGCTCGCCGGACCGCTGGTCCCGGGCGCGCTTGCGGCGTCCCGCTCGCCCTCGCCGGCGATCCCCGACGCGCCCCGGGTGGCCGCCCGGGCGCCGGCGATCCCCTCCGAGCGGGGCCTCCAGCCCGCGGAGGCGACGCCCCGCCCGCCCGCCATGCGCCCGGCGTCGACGCCGCCGGAGGTCGCCGGCGGTCCCACGTGCAGCCAGTGCGGCACCGCCAACCCGCCCGGCCGCCGGTTCTGCCGGCGCTGCGGCACCCAGTTCCCGGTCGAGGCGACCCCGGAGCTCGGCCCCGGCGCCCCGGCCCCGCGGCCGTCGTGGTGGCAGCGCCTGCGCGCCCGGCTCCGCGGCGAGCGGGCCGACGAGGCCACGCCCACGCTGTCGGCCCGCAAGGCCTACCGGGCCAGCCTCGACGTCCGCTACCGGGTGATGCGCGTCTTCGCCCTCATCGCCGGGGTCGGGCTGATCGCGGGGTCGTTCGGGCTGACCGGTGTCAACCCGATGCGCAGCGGTCGCGACCTGTGGAACAAGGTGTTCCCGCGGGACAAGCAGATCGGCGAGCTGACCGCGGCGTCCGAGCCCGACCTGAACCCCGGTGAGTTCCCCCCGCAGTACGCGGTGGACGGCGACCCCGACACCGTCTGGGCCGCCGAGTGGCTGCTGGAGCAGGGCGCCGACCCGGCCCCCGCCTGCGCCGGCGATGCGACCACCGGCGGCGCCGACGCCGCCCTCGTGGTCACGCTGCCGGAGGCGCAGAAGCTGTCGATGATCTCGGTGCAGGGCGGATTCAAGGCGGGCGATCCCGATCGTTCCACGCAGTGGCAGCCCACCCGCCTGGAGCTGCGCTTCGACGACGGGTCGTGCAAGGAGATCGCGCTCGAGGACAAGGCCGGCCTCCAGCAGCACCGGCTGGACGACCGGCCCGTGACCCGCCAGGTGCGCATCACGATCGTCGATGCCGCAGCGCCCCGCGACCAGTCGGCGCCGACGACCAAGGTGGCGATCGGCGAGGTCCGCCTGTTCCACCCGCGCTGAGCGCCTTCCGGTGGTCCACTAGGACACGATCTGGACGTACCCGTCCGTCCCATGGACACGGATCCGCTGCCCGTCCTGGATCAGCCGGGTGGCGTGCTCCACGCCGACGACGGCCGGCAAGCCGTACTCCCGTGCGATCACAGCGCCATGGGTCATCAGGCCCCCCACTTCCGTGACCAGGCCCGCGATCGTCACGAACAAGGGCGACCAGCTGGGGTCCGTGTAGGCCGTCACCAGGATGTCGCCCGCTTCGAGATCGGCCTCCGCCATGTCGTGGATGACGCGGGCCCGCCCCTCGACCATCCCGGCGGAAACCGGTAGGCCGACCAGCGCACCGGCCGGCACGTCGTCGCGTCGGTAGGCCCCGGCGACGGCCTCGCCGTCCGACGTCAGCACCCGAGGCGGAGTAAGCGCCTGATACGACCTGAAGGCGTCCTTGCGCTGGCGGATGAGGTGGTCGTCCACGTGGTTCGCGCGCACGACGTCGTGAAGCTCCTGGAACGTGAGGTAGAAGATGTCTTCCTTCTCACGAAGCACGTGGGCCTGCACGAGGCGCTGGGCCTCGTCCAGCAAGGCCTGCTTGTAGACGAAGTAGCGGCTGACCATGCCGTACTTCGGATACTCCCGGTACCCGATGAAGGTCCGGACCCGGTCGATCTTCCGCTTGGCTTCGTCGGCCTTCCGCTCGCCGTCCGGCAGGGCCCGCAAGCGCTCCAGCACCTCCTGTTCCTTCGTCCACGCCTCCTGCCGCCCCTGCTCGAAGAGGCGCTCGCCGGCGCCCGGCTCGAAGTTCTTGACGTTGCCGAGGATCACGGGCACGAGCGTGGTCGGGCGTTCGCTCCAACGCGGCCGCGTGATGTCGATCTCGCCGACGCAGCGCATGCCGTACTGGTCGAGGAAGGCCTGGATGGCGTCCCGCGCTTCCCGCCCGCCCGGAAGCTCGTCCATCCCGTCCAGGAACCCCTCGTCCTCGACGTGTTGCAGGAAATCCACCACCTCCGGATGCGGGCGGATCACGTCCGCGACGTCCAGGAGCGCCAGACCCATCTCGGACGTGACGTTGTGGGGGACGGACTGCGTGAGCGTGTCGGCCACGTTCTTCTCGCCCAGCCACGCCTCCAACTGGTCGTTCAGCCACCACGTGGCCTCCATCGCCGACATGAACACCTGATGGCTCTGCGGATCGAACAGGATCCGCTTCATCTCCGGGATGTCCGCCAGGATGAAGTCGAGCAGCGCCGGTCCGGACTTCCCCCGGATCTCGCGCTTCAGGGCGGCGATGGACGCCTGGTTGTGCCCGATGAGCTCGTCGACGATGGCCGGATCGGTCTCGATCGGGGCGGGTGCGCCGCCCGGCGGCGCCCCGCCGGGATCCTCGTCCGGGAGCGACGGGACGAAGTCGTCGCGATCGAGGATCGTCTCCAGCGCGTCCCCGATCAGCGGATCGGATCTCCCGATGAGCTCCAGGAGGCCGGCCCGGCTCGCGGGCGAAGCCAGGCGCTGGGTGACGTCGACGAACAGCCTCCCGCCGGCCTCGTGCATCGGCGGGCCGGCAGTCAGCTGCCACATGGAGATGCCCAGGGGCTTCATGGCGTCGGTCATCATCTGCTGATGACCGACGGAGACGTAGACGTGGTTCTCCCGGTCGCCGGCCGCGGGGATGGGGAACAGCGTGGTGATCGGCCGGCTCTGCACGACCTGGAAGCCGTCGTCGACCAGGCACCATTCGATGTCCTGGGGGCGGCCGAAGTGTGCTTCGATCCGCCGTCCCAGCTGCGCGAGCCGCACGACCTGCGCATCCGTCAGCGCCGGCTGCTCCTGCCGCGCCGCGTCGATCGCCCGTTCCTGCGTCCCGCCAGCCGGTAGGGCGAAGACGGCGAGCCGCTTGGTGGCGACCGCCCTGGCGACGATCTCGCCGTCCCGCACCTTGTAGGCGTCCGCGTGGACCAGGCCGGAGACCAGGGCCTCGCCGAGGCCGAAGCTGGCCTCCACGGAGGAGACCTTGCGGTTTGACGTGACGGGGTCGGCCGTGAACAGGACGCCGGCCGCGTGCGGGAGGACCATCTGCTGCACGACCACGGCCATGTGGACCGTCCGGTGATCGACGCCGTTCCGCAGGCGGTAGGTCACCGCCCGCTCGGTGTGCAGCGACGCCCAGCACCGGCTGATGTGCTGGAGGATCGCCGCCGGCCCGACGACGTTCAGGTACGTGTCCTGCTGCCCTGCGAACGAGGCCGCCGGCAAGTCCTCTGCCGTCGCGCTCGATCGGACGGCGTAGGCGGCCTGCTCGCCGAGCCGGGCGAGCGCGCGGGTGATCGCCGCCGCCAGATCGTCGGGGATGGCGACCCCTTCGAGGCTCCGCCGGATCTGCGCGCTGAGCGTGCGGATGGCGTCCCGGTCATCGGGGTTCAGGCGCGACAGCCGATCGAGCCGTTCGTCGATCGACGGCGCCTCCGCCATGATCCGCCGGAAGGCGTCCGTCGTCACGCAGAAGCCAGCCGGCACGCGGATGCCTTCGATCCGCGCAAGCTCCCCGAGGTGCGCGCCCTTGCCGCCGACGATCGCGACCTGTGACTGGTCGATCTCCTGGAGATCCAGCACGTAGCTGCCCACGACGTGCAGTCTCAGCACACCAGGGGTCCTTGCAGCAAGACCCCCACCCTCGTGTACTTTGGTGATGGCACCAGCGACTGACGCCAGCGACCGAGCGGTCAGGGCGTCGACGTCGTCGGGCGGGACCGTGCCCGCCGGGGCGGTCGCCACCTGGCGCCGGCCGGGGGTGTAGGTGTCGCAGGACAAGCCGACCGACTGGCAGTAGGAGGTCGCCTGGTCCGCCGAGGCGAAGCCGGGGATGTAGACCAGCCAGGTCGCGTGGAGCGGTGGCTGCAGGCTCGGGTAGTCGGTGGTGAGGAGGTAGTTCGCGGTCGTGACGCCCTGGCCGTGCAGCTCTTCGACGTAGGACTTGGCGTTGGCCTCGCCGAACGGGTCGTCGAACGACGGGTAGCCGCGGTCCTTGGGCACGGCGACGATCTTCAGGTCCGCGTTCGCGGTGCCTCCCGGGCCGCCGCCGGTCTGGCCCGCGCCAGGCGGCAGGCACTTCTCCTGCGACCAGTCGGACAGCAGCGAGCCGTCACCCGCGACGGCGAGCACCTGGTAGCAGAGGTCGCCCTCGACGATGTCGACCTTCGCCTCGTTCACGGGCGCGGCGACCTCCGCGACGATCGTGGTGCCGCGCCGGACGCGGTGGGCGGTGGCGCCGCTGGCCGAGTCGTCGGCCCACGTGATAAGCGCCTGGCCGTCGACGACCGTCGCCTCGACGCCGGTCGGCACCGGGGGAGCGCCGGGCGGGTTGACCGGCGGCGTCGTGGCGCACTGCGGCCGCGTCGGGGCCGACGCGGCGTCGCCCCGGACGGCGACCAGCGAGAAGCAGTTCTGCGTGCCCGGCGCGAGGCCGCCGACGTCCTTCTGGCCCACCTCGGCCTCGATGGCCTCGGTGGCGGTCACCGTCGGGCGGGGCTGCTCGGCGGTGGCGGGGTCGATGGTCAGGACCTTGTAGCCGTCGATCCGGTCGCCCGCCGTCCAGGTGAGCCGAACGGTGTCGTGGCTGACCGGCTGGGCGGCGAAGCTCTGCGGCGCGGGCGGGGCGGTGACCTCGTCCGCCGGGCCCTTGTCGGGCCGGGACGTCAGGTAGCCGATCGTGCCGGCGATCAGCGCGATCAGCACGAGCAGCGGAAGCAGGCCCCGCCCGAGGATCGCCTTCTGCTCGAACGCGCCGTCGACCCCCGGCGTGCTGGGGTCGTAGGCGTAGGGCTGGGGGCTGGGGCCCGGTGCCGGTTCGAGCATGCCCGGGCCGAGGGGCCGGCCGACCACGCGGAACGCCCGGCGCTGGGGCGTCCCCCGGACGAACGGCTTGCGGGCCCGCACCTTGAGGCGGGCGCCGCGGGTGGCGCCGAGCGGCAGGTCGAGCACCTCGGGCGCAAGCAGGAAGCCGAGGGCGTTGTCGGGATCGGACGGCTCGAGCATGAGCCGCACCGGCGTGTTGCCCCAGTTGGAGAACTCGACGCGGTGGCGGGCCGAGAAGCGGCCCTTGGAGGTGAGTGGGGTGAGCTTGGCCTGGGACAGCGAGACGTTGCCGACCTGGAGGTCGCCCTCGGCCACCGCCGAGGCCGCCGCGTCCACCTTGGAGGTGGCCCGCACGCCGAAGGGGACCTGCCCGGCGCGGGTCGTCACGCCCGAGGGCGGCGAGAACAGCACGGTGGCGAGGCCCTCGCCCTGCGGGAGGATCTCGAGCTGCTCGGGCAGCACCCGGGCCCAGCCCGAGGCCTCGCCGAGCACGTCGAGCCGGAAGCCCTCGACGATCGCCGACAGGTTCCGCACCCGCACCGTCACACTGGCTTGCCCACCCGGTTCGACGCGGACGCTGTCGGCGTCGACGGTCACCACTGGGTCCATCAGATCCTCCTTGCCGAGACCCGGCCGGCGGCCGCACCACCGTGACCCCGGCACACGGACGGTGACCTGCCGGCCCCCACGGTAGTGGCTGGCGCGCGACCCGCCGACGCGGGGCCCGAACCCCTGCGCGTGCCCGGGGTCGTTCCCGGGTGGGATCCCTGGCGGCTTTCCGGGACCCCACGCCGGGACTTCGCTGGGGGCCGGCCGCCCCGCGGCCAGGCACAGTGGCGCCCGTGGCCAGACGACGCGACGGAGCCCCCATCAGCCGGCGCCGGCGCGCCCGAACCGCCCCGGTCCCGCCGGGCCCGGGCCCGTCCGCCCCGGGACCGGGCCCGGCGGCCCGGCGCGGCCCGGCGGCACCGGCGGCGCCGAGCTCCCGGTGCGTTCCCGAGGCGGTTCCCGGGTGCCGCCCCAGGAGCGGGCGCAGGGACTTCGCCTGGGGCACCTCCTGTCCTGAGCGAGCATGGTGACGGCCGTGGCAGGCGAGTGCAGGCCCGGTGACGGTCGCCTGCGGGCGGGCCCTTGGTGGCGGGTGTGGTCCACGCGGGCGGTTGCGGTGGGCGCGTGCCTCGCCTCGATGACGGCGGTGTCACGAGGCGAGGGCGCCCGGCCCGGCGCCACGACCGCCAGCGCCGGCGAGACCTCGACGTCGTCAGACACCGCGGCGCCGACGACGTCGACCACCCGGGGAGGGCCTGCGCGCTCCCCGGGTGGGAACTCGACAGGGGACCCGGGGACGGAGCCCACCCCGTCCTCGTCCCCGTCGACGGCGGGCTCGGGCCCGGGCACCCCCACGGGCCCGGGCTCGTTGGCCCCACCGGCCCCCAGATCACGCTGTCGCCGGGCACAGACCCGACGGACACAGGTCCCGCGGTCACCGCCACGGTCCCCGGCACCGCGTCGGGCACCGTTCCGGGGACGGTACCCGGTACAGGCCCGACGACCCCCGCCTGCACCGGGCCGCACCAACCGTCACGGCGTCACCACGACGGTGATCCGCAACTTCCCGTGACCCGGGAGCCATCCTGGGAATTCCCCTGGTGTCGCGCCCGCTGATGTCGTCCACCGTGGCGTCATGGCACGCATGCGCGCGGCGGGTGGCGTCCGCCGCCGGCTCTCCCCGACCTGGCGACGCTGGTCGCTGCGCGTCCCGGCCCTCGCGGCCTGCGTGCTGGCGGTCGGAGTCGTGTCCCGGGGGCAGGGGCCCGCACCGGTGCAGGTCGACATGGAGTCTGGCGGCGCCTGGGTGGCGTCGAACGTGGGGCTGATGACGCTGATCGACGGCGAGACGGCCGAGGTGGTGGCCCGGGTCGACGTCGGGGGTGCGTCGAGCGCGCTGGCTGCGTCACAGACCGGCTCGACCGGCTACGCGGTCGACGGCCAGGCAGGCACCGTCGTGCGGGTCGATCCCCGGACGTTCGCCGCCACACCCCCGATCGAAGTCGTGCCCGGCGCCGCCGGCCACATGGCCGCGCACGCGGCCGAGCGGGCCGTGTACGTCCTCGACCAGGACCGGGGCCGGGTCGTCGTGGCCGACCCCCACGACCTGGCGGTGCGGGAGGGCGGGGGCGCCTCGGTCGCCGACGAGGTGCGGTCGAGCGTGGTGGACCGGCGCGGGCGGCTGTGGCTGCTCGGGGCGACGACCGGAAACCTGGTGGCCTTCGACGGCCGGGCCGCGCCCCGCCGCGTCGAGCATGCCGTCCGCCACCCCGACCAGGCCGAGCTGGTCGTGGCCGACGGCGAGACCGTCGTGGTGGACCGGGCCGCCCAGCGGGTGCGCCAGGTCGACGGCGCCGGGCACGTCCGGCACAGCGCCTGCATCGACGCCTCGACCCGGGACGACACGCTGCACTTCGGCGGCGCCGAGCGCGACGCGCTCGTGTTCTCGGTGTCCGGGCGCCAGGGCGTGCTGCGGGTGAGCGACCTGCACGACGGCGGGTGCTCGGACGTCGCCATCCCCGTCGCGGCCCCCGGATCGGACCTCGGCGACCCGGTGGAGCACAGCGGCCGGGTCTTCGTCCCCAACTTCTCGACCGGCCGGGTCGAGGTCGTCGACGTCGAGCGGGGATCGGCCTCGTCGACCGACGAGCAGGTGGCCGACGGCCAGTTCCAGCTGTTCGTGGTCGACGGGTTCGTGTTCTTCAACGACCCGGACAGCGAGCGGGCCGGGGTGATCCACCTCGACGGCAGCGTGGCCGACGTGGCCAAGTACGACCCGACCAACCCCCGCTCCGCGCTCGACAACGACCGCCTGGCCGGGGCCGCCCGCCCCGAGGCCGCCCCCGCACCGCCGCCCGGCCCCGGGGACGACCAGGCCACCACCCCGCCGCCGCCGGATGCCGGAGGCGACCCCGGGGCCGAGGCGCAGCCCCCGCCCGGTGCGCCCGGCGCCGTGGCGCCGCCTCCGCCCGGCGGCGGCGACCAGCGGCAGGCGCCGGCTCCGCCCGGCCAGCCCGGGTCGCCGCCCGGGCCAGCCCGGGCCGAGCCCGTCCGACCCGAGCACGTCCAGCACGAGCACGCCGACCTCGACCTCGACCACCTCGACCTCGACGACGACCAGACGACCACGACCAGCATCACCACCACTCCGACCGCCGAATTGCGGCACGGCCGACGCCGACGGCGACGGCACGCCCGACGCGTGCGACCCCGACGACGACAACGACGGCGTGCCCGACGCGTCCGACGTGTGCCAGGGCTTCAACGACAACAACGACTCAGACGGGGACGGCCGGCCCAACGGCTGTGACCCCGACGACGACAACGACGGCGTGCCCGATGGGTCCGACGTCTGCCCCGGCGGTGACGACAGCCTCGACGGCGATCTCGACGGCATCCCGGACGCGTGCGACAACTTCGACGGCATTGGGCCGACGGTCAGCATCGACGGACCGAACTTCGTCCGCATGGGTAACACGATGCGGTTGCAGTTCACGGTGACGGCGGACGACCCCGAGAGCGGCGTCAGCTCCACGACGTTTGATCTCGGCTTCACCTCATACCAGTGCGACACCGGCGACACGTTCAACTTCGACCCACCGCCGCAGACGAGGCGGGGTGGCGGGACCCTGACGTTCTTCGAAGACGTGCAGTGCGGGGACAGCAACCGGCCGCCCATCAACATCCACGGCCAGGCCTCGGCCTCTGCGCTCAACGGCGACGGCCAGGGCGGGTTCGTGGACCCCTTCGTCAACTTCTGACACCGATCACCGCGGCGCCGCCGCCCTCACCCCTCGGGGGCGGGCGGCGCCGCGTCGGGTCCACCCGGGTGGGCACCTTGGAAACGCCCTAGGAAAACGCCTGGGGCGAGCGGCACCCCCGCCGAACCAGGATCCGCGCCGTGACGCGCACACGTCGTTCGTGGGCCCTGCGCGCCGTGGCCACGCTGGCCGCGGTGGCGACGGTCGCCGCGACCGCCCGCCACGACGGGGCCCGCCCCGTCCGGGTCGAACTGCGGGCGGGCGCCGGCTGGGTGGCCTCCAGCGTCGGGCTGATGACCCTGATCGACGGCGAGTCGGCCCAGGTGGTCGCCCGGGTCGACGTCGGCCGGGGGTCCGCCGCCCTGGTGGCGGCGCAGGCCGGCGCGGTGGGCTACGCGGTCGACGGGGCCCGGGGGACCGCCGTGCGGATCGACCCACGCACGTTCGCCGCCGGCGCTCCGGTCACGGTGGTCGACGGGGTGTCGGGCCGGGTGGCGGCGCGGGCAACCGACCGGGCGTTCTACATGCTCGACCCCCAGCGGGGCCGGGTGGCGGTCGCCGATCCCGACAGCCTCGCCGTGAGCCACGGTGACGAGTCGGTCGCCGAGCAGGTTGCCTCCAGCGTGGTCGACGGCGAGGGCCGGCTGTGGCTGCTCGGCGCGGGCTCGGGCGACCTCGTGTGGTTCGACGGGCCGGTGCGCCACCGCCGCGCGGCGGCCGTGGACGAGCCCGCCGGGGCCGAGCTGGTCGCGGCCGGCGGCGACGCCGTGATCGTGGACCGGGCGGCACGCGTCGCCCGGCGGGTCGGCGGCGAGGGCCGGACCGCCGCCAGCGCCTGCGTCGAGATGGACCGGGACGACCGGACCGTGCGCTTCGGCGGGGGCGACGACGATCGGGTCTTCGTCGTCTCGGGCGCCCAGGGCGTCCTCCGGGTGAGCGACCTCGACACCGGCGACTGCGCGGCCACCGCCCTGCCGGTCGCCGACCCGGGTGCGGACCTCGGGGCGCCGGTCGCGGCGGACGGGAGGGTGTTCGTGCCAAATTTCTCGGCCGGGACGGTGGCGGTGGTCGACCTGGCCAGGGAGCGCGTGGTGACGACCGGGATGCTGGTGGCGGGGGGTGACTTCGAGCTGTTCGCGCTGGACGGGTTCGTCTTCTACAACGACCCGGACAGCGAGCGGGCGGGGGTGATCCACCTCGACGGCACCTTCGACCCGGTGGCCAAGTACGACCCGGCCGCCCCGGGCCGGGGGCTCGACGTCCCGGTGGTCGAGCCGGCCGGCCCGGTCCCGGGGGAGCCGACGACGTCGGTGCCGCCGCCGGCCACCACCGGGCCGCCGATCAGCCCACCCCCCGGCGCAGGCCGGGCCCCGATCACGACCGCCCGCGACCCCGGCCGGCCACCCGAGCCCGGTACCGCCCCGACCACCGCGCCCGTGGGCGGCACGTCCACGACGTCGTTGGGGTCGTCGGCCCCGTCGGCCACGAGCCGGCCGCCGGGTACGTCGGTCCCGGTGGTCCCCGGACCGTCCACTACCCCGTCGCCGACAACCGCGCCGCCGGGGACCACCGCGCCGCCCGGGACCACCGCGCCGCCCACGACCGGACCACCGGCGACGACCGCACCGCCGACCAACCCACCGACGACGCCGCCGCCCTGCCCCGGCCCGGACGCCGACGGCGACGGCGTGCCCGACTCGTGCGACCCCGACGACGACAACGACGGCGTGCCCGACGAGAACGACCGGTGCTTCGGCTTCGACGACAACGCCGACCAGGACGCCGACGGGGTGCCCGACGCCTGCGACCCGAGCGACGGCACGCCGCCGGTCGTCACCTTCGGCCAGATCTTCGTCGAGCGGCAGTGCAGCTCGCGCTACAGCTTCGTGGTCGAGGTGTCGGCCAGCGACCCCCAGTCGGGCGTCTCCCACATCGACGTCACGGTCAGCTGGGAGCGGCGCATCTGCGCCCCGGAGCTCGAGACGATCTGCGAGGGCCCGTTCTCCTCCGGTGCCGACGGCGTCACGTTCTTCCCGGCCATGTTCCCCGCCCCGATGTGCGGCCCCGACCAGCCGGCCCAGATCCTGTCGGCCAGCATCGAGGCGGTCGCCGTCAACGGTGACGGGGTCGCCAGCGCCCGGGCGTTCGCGTCGTTCTGACGGCGGCGGTCAGCCGCCGATGATCACGGTCGGGCAGCCCGGGCCGGGGACGATCGGGGCGCCGTGCATGCTCGTGTCGCTGAGCCGGGCCGCGGGGAAGCCGCCGATGATGACGGTGGCGCTCCCCATCGCGATGCCGTTGGGTGCGGGCGACACGCAGACGATCCCGCCGGGGAGGCTGTTGGCGACTGCGGCCGGCGCCCCGCCGATGAGGACCGTCGGGATCGTCGCCGCCGGGGTGATCGGCCCGCCCACGTGGGGCTTGGGGCCGTCCGACAGCGGGCAGACGCACATGTCGCCGAGCCGCAGCGCGGGTCCGGGCGGCACGGCTCAGCCCTCGTCCTCGGCGGGGCCGGCATCGGGCCCGGGCGGGTCGTCCTCCGTGGGCGTCACCTCGGTGGGCTGGCGTCCCGTCGCCAGCGACGGGTCCGGCGGCGGGGGAGTGGGCAGGCCATGCTCCTCCGGCCACTCGCCGTCGAGGTCCCGTCCTGGCTGCTCGGGCGGCTCGGCGGCCGCGGGCGGCGGCGTCGCGTCCGGCGCCCGCTCGACGGCCTTGCGCGCCCCGGTCGCCCGCGCCCGCCGGACCGGCGCGGGTGCCGCGGCCGGCAGCTCGTGGATCTCCACCCGGTGGGCGATGTGCGCCGGCTTGGCCGCCTCGACCAGCCGGTCGAGCCGGCCGAGGTCGAGGCTCTGGGCCTCGCCGGCCGGCACCCGCACCCGGACGATCAGCCCGCCCGCCGGCGAGCCGGGCAGCTCGCCGCTCGGCGGCGGCGTCCCCGTCCAGGCGGTGGCGCCCGACTCCAGGATCTCGGGGATGGCGCCGGTGTAGATCGCCACCGCCTCGGCGACGCCGCGGACCGTGCCCCGCCAGGCGAACAGCTCGGCGGCCCGGTGCACGAGCGCCCGCTGCCGGGCCTCCGGCCACGAGGCGTCCAGCTCGACGCCGACCCACTCGGCCAGCCATTCGACGAAGTCGAGCGGCGCCAGCCGGGGGTCGACGTAGGCGTCGCTCGAGTCGAGCGTGCCCAGCACCGGGGCCAGCACGACGTCGAGCGCGCCGGTGAACCGCTGGGCGATGTCGTTGTCGTGGTAGAGGCCCGGCAGCAGGTGGCCCAGCGGGTGGGGCGTGGCCAGGTCGTCGATCGTCCCCCTCACGTCGTCTGCACCATCACGTGGTGGCCCCACGAGAAGACCAGGTCGTGCGGCCCGAGGTCGAGCCGGTCGACCTGCGGGTCGCGGCTGCGCTCGACGGGGTCCGCCGGGAACAGGCGCACCTCCTCGACGAAGTCGACGCCCGGCAGGCGCTGGAGCACCGCGTAGACCTCGCCGCCGACGATGGCCCGCCCGAACGGCCAGCCGTCGCCGTCCGGGCCTCCCCGCACCGGGTGGAAGTAGCCGTACAGCGCCGTGAGCGCGTCCCGCTCCAGCACCCGGGGATCGGCCTTGGTCCGGGCCCGCAGCCGGGTCACGACGGTCACCCCGACGTAGTCCGGCGGCTGGACCAGCACCCGCGCGCCGATCGTGCGCCGCTCGTCGAGGTACTCGACGACCCGCTCGTACACGTCGTCGCTGAGCATGAGCTGCTGGAACTCCAGGCTGGCGTGCTCGCCGTCGGTCACCGACGGCACCAGCAGCACCCGCACCCCGCCGACGCCCGCCGGGTCCTCGACCGGGACGCAGTGGACCCGGGCGATGTCGGGCGCGGCGGCGCGGGCCAGGTTCTCGTAGTCCTCCGCGGTGACCGCCCGCTGGCGGGTGCGCAGCAGCAGCGGGCCCCGCAGCTTGGCGTTCTCGACGTCCTCGCCGTCGGTGCCGCCGAGCGCGGGCCGCCGGTTGGTCACCGTCGAGATGAACGGCACCGACGACTTCAGCACGCTGATCCCGCCCCGGGCGATGTTGCCCCGCTGGCCGCCGCCGGTCCGGTAGCGGCGGATGCGGACCGCGGCGCCCTTGGGCGGCACCGCCCCGTAGCGCCGGTAGGTGCCGTCCTGCTCGCGCACCGCGGGCCCGAACACGATCTCGCCGGCGGTGGCGTCGACCACCACGTGGCGGTCGTCCTCGCCGGAGCTGGCGAAGTCCTCGACCTCGCTCCAGGGGATCCAGCCGTCGGGGCTCGACGTGTCGACGATGTGGTCGAGCGGGTGCTCGCCCGGCACGACCGGGCGATTGCGCAGCTCGAAGCGCTGCGCGGGCACGCCCTCGGCCTCGCCCACGATCTCGTCGCTGACGATCTCGGCGTTGATCGCCTCGGTCGTGCCCCCGCTGGTGAACGCCGTGATGCGGGTGATGCGGGGCGAGGTCTCGTACGTCGGCTGCCACGACTCGGCCGCGACCACCCGGCACCGCAGCCAGCCGGCCGCCTGCGACACGATGGCGGCGTGCGTCCGGTGGCCGGCCGGCACGTGCAGCACGACGTCGCCCGACCAGTTGAAGCCGCCGGTGTCGTCCCGGTCGACCTGGCAGCCGACCCAGCGTTCGCCGTCCCAGGCCTCCCAGCGCAGCGGCGGGTAGCGGGGGTCGATGCCGACGCCGGAGGTCGGGCACTCGAACCGCAGCGTGATGGTGCATGACGGCACCGCCACCGAGAGCCCGATGTAGAAGCAGTCGTCGGCCGTGGGGATCCGGGGCGGCGCCCCGAAGCACCAGAACCCGTCGCCGTGGTTGACCGTGTCGGTCTGGTCGGTCTGCTGCCCGTCGATGGCGGTGGCGACCACGGTCAGCCCGCTGGGGAGGATCTCGAGGTCCTCCAGCGTCGTGAACACGACCGACTCGACCTCGGTCCGCGGCGTCGCCACCTGGGTGCCGGCCGGCACGGTCAGCGCGGTCTCCTGGGGCGCCGAGAGCCAGAACGTGATCGGTGCCCGAGCGGCCGTCGGCGGCCGCAGCCGCACGCCCAGCAGGTCGAGGAACTTGACGTAGGTGCGGTCGGGCACCCGGTTGAGCCGCCACAGCACCTGGTCGATCATGTAGGCGAACGTCTCGATGAGCGTGACGCCGGGGTCGTGCACGTTGTGGTCGGTCCACTCGGGGCACCGCTGCTGGACCAGCCGCTTGGCGTCGTCGACGAGCGACTGGAAGGTCCGGTCGTCGAGGTGGGGTGCGGGCAACGGCATGGATCCTCGATTACGTCTCGGAGGGGAGCGTGTAGAAGGGGAACACCAGGTTGCGGGGGTCGTTCGTGCCCCGGATGGTGTAGGTGATCGCGATGTACATGACCCCGACGCCGTTCTGCTCGAACGTGACGTCGATGTCCTCGACGGCGATGCGGGGCTCCCACCGGTTGAGGGCGATCTGCACCGCGTAGGCCGCCTGGCCGGCCGTGCTGGCGTTGGCGGGCGCGAACACGAGGTCGTGGATGCCGCACCCGAACTCGGGGCGCATCGGCCGCTCGCCCTGGGCGGTTCCCAGGATGAGGCGCATCGACTCGCGGATCTCCGCGTGGTCGGACACGAGCGCCACCGACCCGGTGGGGTCGATGCGCATCGGGAAGGCGAGCCCGGAACCCACGAACTCGGCGGCCATCAGACGTTCTCCCTCGCGAGTTGATCCGTCACGAGTTGATCCTCACGGTGCCGGCGTGGAGCGCAGCGTCCGCGCCCCCGCCCAGGTCGACCGACGCGGTGCCGGCGATCTTGGTCGTGGCGCTCGACACCTCGGCGGTGGCGGTGCCGCTCATCTTGGCGGTCTGGCCCGACAGCTCCAGCGACGTGGTGGCCTCGATCTTGACCGCTTGGCCCTTCAGCGACAGGTTGCCGGTGGCCTCGACCGAGACGTTGGCCTTGGACGTGATCGTGATGTCGCCGGTGGCGTCGATCTTCACCAGGTTCTTGCTGGTCATCAGGATGGCGCCGCCCTGGGCGTCCTTGGCCAGCTTGAGCGTGAACGCCTCGTCCTTGGTGGCCAGCTCGATGAACTCGTCGCCGTCCTTGTCGGAGTAGAGCATGAAGTGGCCCTTGCGCGACGTGAACGAGCGCTTGTTCACCTGGCCCTCCGAGCCCACGGTCCCGTCGGTGACCGGGGGGTTGGGTTTGTCGACGCCGTTGTAGAGCCCGCCGATGACGTAGCCCCGGCGGATGTCGCCGTGCTCGAACGCGACCAGCACCTCGTCGTCGACCTCGGGCAGCACCAGCGCCCCCCGCTGCCCGCCGGCGCCCGGCTGGGCGACGCGTAGCCAGTCGCTCTGGAACTTGTCGTCGATCCGGGGGATCTTGACCCGCACCCGGCCGATCTTCTGGTCGTCCTTGATGTCGGTGACGATGGCGCTGACCACCGACGGGATGGGCGACGTGACTACCGCGGGGCTGGTCCCGCCCGCCCCGTTGTTGCCGGCGGTCATGCCGAGCAGCGACCGCTCGTGGCGGCCGGTGGACGAGAAGTGGGTGAGGTACTCGCCGTTGTCGAACACGTGGCGGCTG
Source organism: uncultured Acidimicrobiales bacterium (assembly GCA_963739835.1). Taxonomy (GTDB): domain Bacteria; phylum Actinomycetota; class Acidimicrobiia; order Acidimicrobiales; family VFJN01; genus ZC4RG19. The sequence goes on along the minus strand of CAVUBW010000023.1, from coordinate 117,907 downwards.
ACGGTCAGCGTGTACTTGCCGTCGAACGGCGAGCCGGCCAGCCCGAGGCTGACCGCCTTGCCCGCCCGCAGCTTGGGGTTGCCCCGGGCGACGCCCTCGATCTGGGCGTGGACCGACGAGATCTGCTCGGCCAGCGCCTTGCTGGCCGCGGTGACCTGCTCGCTCTTGCTGTATGGGACGTCGACGGCGGTGAAGCTGCGGTTGCCGAAGCGCTGGGCCAGCTCCGCCGGCGTGGTGCCGACCTCGGCCGTCTTCGTGCCGGCCGGCGTGGTGCCGACGACCGGCTTCTTCTGGGTGATGTCCCAGCCCCGGACCGTCACGTCCTTGACCTGCGAGTCGGCGGTGACGGTGGCGTTCCAGCGCAGCAGGTCGTCGCCCTGCACGAGCTGCAGCGGGTTGCGGGCGTCGAGCTCGCCCTCCTGCGGTGCCTCCGACGACTCGGGCGGGGCGTGGAAGTAGACCTTCTCGTCCTGCACCATGAACACGAAGCCGACCTCGCCGGCCAGCGAGCTGAGGAACGCCGCGTCGGTCATGTTGACCTGGGCGACGTGCGTGGGCTGGCCCTGGGGCGTGTCGATCTTGCCGACCTGGAGCCCGGCGTCGTTGGTCAGCTGCTTGACGATGTCCGACAGCTTGACGTCGGGGTACTCCTTGGTCCGGTTGCCCCGGTACAGGCGGTTGGCGTGGTCGAGGCCGCGCACGATCGTGCGGGTCTTCCCGGCGTCGAACTCGGTCTCGAGCGCGGTGACCTCGCCCGAGAACAGGTCGTCGCCCGACGGGTTGGCCTCGGAGCGCACCTTGATCTTGACCTGCGAGCCGATCTTGAAGCGGCCCTTGCCGATCGCCTCGTGGTTCGGGTCGAGGAACGCGAGGTAGAAGCTGTCGGGCAGGTTCAGGTTGTCCTCGACGACCGCGTAGGTGAGGATCCGCTCGACCTGGGGGTCGAGGTCGGCGCCGTCCACCGTCACGGCGAACGTCGAGGATGTCCGTTGGCGGACCTCATCGGGCACGACGCATCCCCTTCGTCACCGTCGTCCGTCCGCTCACTGGTGCACCCTTCGGGCACACCGGTGAGCGGATCGCCACTCCGTGGCGATAACCCCACTGTGCACATGGACCTCGCTTCGCTCGGTCATGCCGGCGGCACGTGGAGGACGGTGCCGTCCCGCACGCGCAGCGGGTCGTCGATCCGGTTGGCCTCGGCGAGGCGCCGCCAGCCGTTGGGGTCGCCGTACTCGCGGTAGGCGATCGACGGGAGCGTGTCGCCGGCCACGACCCGGTGGGTGCGGTGGCCGAGCAGGCTGCCGGAGGTGGGGTTCTGGCGGGGGGTCGGCTCGGGGAACTCCTTCATCGCGACGGTGACCGTGCCGCGGATCGGGCTGCCCGAGCTGCGGAACATCGTGTACTTCACGGCGACCGACTCGACGTAGCCCTTGAACTGGATCGCCGTGCCCCAGGCGAACAGCACGTGCGGGGCCGACGGCTTGTTGCCGTTCACGCTGTTGGGCTCGGGGGCCACCAGCTTGCGGAGCTTGGCGACGGTCTTGGAGATGTCGCCGGCGGCGTCGCCGGACTCGTCCAGGAAGATCTCGACCGACGCCGAGGCCGGCTTGGGGCCCTTGAACTCGGGCGGGGGCGTGTCCTTCTTGGTGGTCTCGGTCTTCCACTCGGCGGCGTGGGTGATCGACCACTCCTTCGGGTTGAAGGGGAACTCGATCGTGTCGATCTTCGCCATCGCCCCGCCGGGCTTGGGCTCCAGGATCGTCAGCGATGCCTTGATGACGTTCTCGCGTGTCGCGGGGGGCATGCCGTCCTCACCCGCTCGCGGGCGCTGCCGCCTCGATGAAGCCGTGGTAGGCGAGCTCCAGCGTCTCCATGGCGATCTTGGGCTGCTCGACGTTGAACGCCGGGCCGGTCCATTTGACGGGAACCACGCCGTCGAGGCTCCACGACACCATCGGCTTGTTGTCGGGGCCGAGCGCGGTGATGTTGGCGGTGGTGCGCTTGACGGCGACGGCCATGCCCGACAGCCACTCGGCGACCTTGGAGCTGTCGGCGCCCACCGGCCGGCTGATCTTGACGTTCGTGTACTTGAGCCGCCCCGGCAGCTGGTGGATGAACTGGTTGTTGCCGCCCTCCTCCCGGGTCTCCATGACCGTCTCCATGCCCAGGCCCTCGAAGCTGTTCCACAGCCCGAGGTTCTGCCCGTCCACGCTCACCTTGAACATGTAGGCGACCGCGGGGTCGCGGCTCACGGTCTGGGATGTCGCCATCACCCTCTCCTCCTAGCGGCGCACACCGGCGCCGAGTCCTGTCCGCTCGAGGTCGAGGCGCAGCTCCGTGCGGAGGCGCCAGCGAATGCGGTCATAGAGCTTGTGGGCGAGCTCGTCGAGCTCGGTGCTGGTCGCCCCGGCACCCGTGCCGGCCCCGGCCCCGCCTCCGCCGCCCGCGGGCGCCGGGCCGGCCGCGGCGGGTGCCGCTGCGGGGGCGGGCGCCGGGCTCTCGGCCGCGGGGAACGTGATCTCGCGCATCGGCACGTCCGCCGCGGCGGTCGCGGTCTGCAGCGCGCCGCCGGCTCCGCCGGGCAGCGACGGCGTGTCGGGGAGCGAGGGCGCCGAGGGCAGCGACGGAAGCTGCGGCGTCTGCGGCAGCCGGGGCACCCCGGCCAGCGGCAGTTCGGGGAGATGCGGCGTCGCCGGCATCTCGGGCGCGCTCGGCAAGGACGGCGGCGCGGTCGGGAGGTCCGGGGCCGAGCCGAGCAACGACTCGGCCCCGCCGGTGACCGCGGAGGAGGCGTCGCTCACCGCGCCGCCGGCCGAGTCGATCGCCCCCCCGCCCAGGTTGCGCTCCGGGCCGAGGTCGGGCCAGCGCTGCACGGTCGGGCCGCCGCGGTGGGCGGAGGCCACGGGCCAGGTCGGCAGGGCGGTGCTCGGCGCCGGCGCGGCCGGCCCGCCGGCGGCCGCGCCCGGGAGCGCCGAGGCGGCCAGAGCCGTCGGCGAGGCGAGCGAGCGCTGGGCGGTGAGGGACACGACGCCCGCCACCGATCGTGCGGGCGACGAGGACCGCGCGGGCGGGGCCAGGGGCAGGGCCGGCGACACGGCCGGCAGCGTGGTGGGCGGGGCCGACAGCCACGGGCTGATCGTCTCCGGCGCCGGCAACCGGTCGAGCCGCCTCTGCACCGGCGCCACGGCGGGGATGGGCGCGACGGTCGCGGCCGGGGCGAGCGCCCCGTCGGCGGGGGTTGCCGCGCTCAGCGCCGGCTCGCCGGTCTCGACCGGCGCCGCCGCTCTGGCCGCCAGCGGCAACGGCGCGTCGCCGCGCGCGAGCGGGGTGTCGCCGGGCCCGCCGGCGGTCTCGGGCGCAGCGTCGGCTGCGGTGTGGGGAGCGCTCGTGCCCGGTCCGTCGGGCGCGAGCCCCCCGTCGACCCCGAGGGTCGAGCGCACCACGGCATCGGGCGCGGCGGCCGGCGCATCGTCGGGCATCCGGGCGACGACCGGCGCATCGGGCTGCGTCCCGCGGGGCCGCTGCCGGATGACGAGGTCCATGGCGCCGGCCGGCGCCGGCGGGGGCGCCACGCTGCGCTGCAACGCCACCGCGGGCGAGCTCGGCGCCGCACTCGGCGTCGGCAAGGTCGCGGTCGGCGTCGCTGGCTCGATCGGCGAGGCCGGAGGTACCGGCTGCTCGATCGGCGGCCCGACCCCGCCGAGCCGCGGCCGGAAGGTGCCCTCGCTGTCGTCGGCTCGGCGCTGCACGGCCGGCCCGCCCGGAGCGGGACTCCCCGCCAGCGGCAGCTCGCCCGCCACCGGCGCGGTACCGATCGGCGGCACGGTGGGCGCTGGGGGCACCAACGGCCCAGCCGGCGCCGGCAGGGCGGTCGGCATCCGCTGAAGCGTCGGCGCATCGCCGCCCGGCTCGCCACCGCCCGCACCGTTGCCGCCGGGTCCGATGCTCTCGGCCGTGCCGGCGCCCTCGCCCGCCTCGGCTGTGACGGTGCTCTCGGGCACGTCGGCGCTCTCGGCGGTCTCGGCTGGGCTGTTGCTCTCGTCGGGCCCGGCCGGCGCGCTCGCCCCGGCGCTTTCGGGCGCGCCGCTGGATGTCGTCACCGCGCTCGCGGCCGGTGTGGCGAGCGGTGTGTCCTGGACGACCGGCGCCCGGGGTGCGTCGACCGCTGCACGGCGCTGCACCACGGGCCCGCCCTGATCCGGCGCCGGGCGCGGCCGGGCCGGCGCCGCCAGGGGGAGGTCGCTCGCCGTCCGCTGGACTGGCATCGCTGGCGTGGCCGGCGTCGCCGGTGCCTTCGCGAGCGAGCGCATGTCGGACGGCGGTGCGGCGGGGAGGTCCTCGGCGGGGTGCGGGACGGGAACCTCCGCCGCCGCCGGCTCCTCCGCCGGCTCCTCCACCGTCACCGCCTCGTCCGCCTGCCGCTGCACCGGTGCTGGCCCCGGCTCGGGCGTAAGGGGCAGGTGTCGCTCGGGCGGCGGCGGGGCGGGGGCGACCATCGGGCTGGCCGGCGGGGTCCAGTCGCCCGGGACGATCCGGGGCATCAGCACCGCCGCGTCCCGACTGTGGTCGTGCCCGTCGTGCTCGTGGTGCTCGCCGTCGCCGTTGCCGTCGTGCCGGCGCTGCACCACCGGCATGTCCAACGCCGCCGACGGCGCGACCGCCCTGGCGTCGGGCCGGGGCTCGCCGGCCGTGCGCTGGACGCCGGCCGTGGCCAGGCCGGAGACGATCCCCGGCGGCCCGTCGGCCGACACGAGGTGGCCCATGCCGTGGCTGAGCCGCGGCGAGTCGAGGGCCACGAGGTCCTCCTTGACCGCGGCGCCGATCTTGAACGTCGAGGAGGGCGCGGCGGTCGTGGTGGCGATCGGCGGCAGCGTCTCCCACGCCGCCGGGCCGGGGTCGGGGTCAGCCGCCGGCGTGGGCGGGCGCTCGCGGCGGTGCCACCGCCTGCCGGCGCCGACCCCGAGGGGTCGGCGGCCCGAGTGCGCCGGAAGAGGCCCATCAGATGTCACCCATCCGCCTCGCTGTCCGCCAGGCGCCGGTTGATCTTGGCGATCTCCTCCACGAAGCGCCTGCGGGTGGGGTGCTCGAGGTCGATGATCGCATCGAGCCCCCAACTGAAGTGGTAGGCGACGTACGCGATCTCCTCGTGGAGCCGTTCGCTCGCGTACGTCACGATCCCCCCAGGCCGCCGCCCGAGAGGTCGACCGTGAAGTCGTGCTGGCAATCCGGGCAGGTCACCGCCGCCCGGGTGTGGCCCTCCTGGTTGATCCGTCGGTACAGATCCTGGAGGAACGCCAGGTCCGAGGCGAAGAGGTGCTCGATGACCCAGTCGGTCACGTCCACGTCGCCGAGCCGGGTGACGACCCGGGCCAGCAGCACGACCGACAGGTACTCCGGCCGCTCCTTGACCCGGCCGTCGTACAGCGGCAGCAGCTCGTCCCGGGCGGTGGCCAGTCGCATCGTGCCGTTGCGGTGGACGACGCCGTCGCCGTCGACGTAGCCGCGGGGCAGGACGAAGTCGAACTCGGTGCGCAGCGGCGGCTCCGGCGCGGGCGTCGGCGCCGCCGCTGCGGCCGGGGACGCCACCGCGGCGCCCCCGGTGCTGAACTGCTCGGGCGGCGCGGCCAACGCCGAGCCCCCGACCGCGCGCCATCCCATCGTCAGCCCTTCTCGATCTGGACGCCGATGTGGTGAAGGGTGAGCTTCTCCGTCGTGACGTTGGTGTCGGCGGCCTTGAGCGTGCCGATCTCCAGCTGGGCCGGCTGGCAGTCGATCAGCGAGTACCGCATGATCGGCGTGAGCATCGTGTCGTAGACGATGACCGAGCCGTTGGTGCGGGGCAGCTTGCCCTCGCCGGCCTCCTTGATCCAGTCCGCGAACTGGGTGTCCTCGGTCAGCGCACGCGTGATCGTCACGGTCCCGGCCTTGGGCCGGCCGACGATCTTGTTGATGACGTACTTGCCGTCTGCGGTCTGCGTCTTGACCTCGATCATGTCGAACTCCTGCTTCAGCCCGGAGATCTCCATGATCCCCTTGGCCTGATGGGAGTCGAACTCGAAGCCGAACGACGCGCCGATGATGGCGTCGAACTTGTCGATCAGGCCCACGGGCCTCTACCTCCGTTGCTCGGGTATGGGTTGGTGGTCACTCGCTGACCAGGCTGACGCCGCCCTGGAGCTGGGCGAGCTGGAAGATGACGAACTCGGCCGGCTTCACCGGCGCCACGCCGATCTGGCAGGTGATCTGCCCGAGGTCGATGGCCTCGGCCGGGTTGGTCTCGTCGTCGCACTTGACGAAGAAGGCCTCGGCCGGCGTCGAGCCGAACAGCGCGCCCGTGCGCCACTCCATGACCAGGAACGAGGCGATCGTGCGCCGGACCTTGGCCCACAGGTTGCGGTCGTTGGGCTCGAAGACGACCCAGTCGGTGTCGTTGAGGATCGACTTCTCGAGGTAGTTGAACAGCCGCCGCACGTTGACGTAGCGCCACGCCGGGTCGCTCGACAGCGTGCGGGCGCCCCACACCCGGACGCCACGGCCCGGGAAGGCCCGCATGGCAGTTGATGCCCTCGGGGTTGAGCAGGTCGTGCTCGTTGCGGGTGATCGCTGCACTCGAGCGAGATGGCGCCGCGGACGACCTCGTTGGCCGGGGCCTTGTGGACGCCGCGCTCGTCGTCGTTGCGGGCCCAGATGCCGGCCATGTGGCCGGACGGGGGCATGAAGATCGCCTGCCCGCTCTGCGGGTCGAGGACCTTGATCCACGGCCAGTAGAGGGTGGCGAACTTCGAGTCGTAGCCGGCCTTCTCGACCCGCCACTCCTTGATCTGCTGGGCGGTGAGGTCGGGCGGCGGATCGAGGATCGCCACCCGGTCGCCCATCAGCTCGCAGTGGGTGATCATCGCCAGCTGCACGGCCTTGAACTGCTCGGCGTCGATGGCGCCGCGGTCGTAGGCCGCCGACAGGTCGGGGACCGACACCATCGTCACCTCGTCGATGGTCTCCAGCGCGCCGATGCCCGTGCGGTCGGCCACGTCGCCGACGTACTCGTCGGGCGAGATGCGGTCGGGGAGCGCGGGGACGTTGCCGCCGGACAGGGAGATCGAGCCGGCCGCCGGGCGCTCGATCGAGCCGGAGGTGGCCTCCAGGCGGATGAGCTTGGACTGCTCGCGCACCACCGTGGCCGCGTTGGCCTTGCCCCGGCGGGTGGTGACGCCCTCGAAGGTCTCCTCGAGGTTGCCGCCCCGGCGGACGATGATGTTGAACTGGTCGGCGGGGGGCTCTTCCTGCCCCTCCTGCTGCTCGGGGTGGGTGATCTCGACGGTGATGTCGTTGCCGGCCGGGCCCGCTTCGAGCGCGCTGACCGTGTAGGGCGGCTCGCGGTCGGGCTGGCCGGGGCCGAGGGCGGCCTGGGCCATCGTGCCCGGCGACGCGCCCTTCCGGCCTTCCGAGCCGATGCGGACGATGTAGGCGTTGCCGCCGCCGTTCATGAAGTAGCCGTAGACGCTGTGCGCCAGGTAGGAGCCCTCGACGAACTCCCCGAAGATGTTGGTGAACTGCGTCCAGTTGCTGACGAGCGTGGGCTCGTGCAGGGGGCCGGAGGCGGCGATGCCGACGAAGGCAGCGACCGCGGTTCCGACTCCCTCGATGGGCCGACTACCGGAGTCGACCTCTTCGACATACACACCGGGTGACAGGTACTGAGGCATCGCCCCTCCATGAGGGCAGGTGAATCGACGGTACTGAGGGTGTCGTAGTCGGGGGCCGCCCACCAGGGGCGGGCGGCCTCACGTCGGGGAACCGTGCGTTGCACGAAGGGGCAAGGTCAGGAAGGCTCCCCCTCCTCGTACTCCTCGTCCCCCTCGCGCTGGACGGTGACGCTCTGGTCGAGCTTCGAGACCGGCGTCTCCTCGTCCTCCTCCTGCGGCGCCTCGCTGGGCGTCTCGGCCGGCACCTCGGCGGGTGCCTCGGCTTCGGGGGCCGCCGCCTCGGCCCCCGGAGCAGCCTCGGGTGCCGGGCCCGCCTCGCCCGTGGCCTGATCGGCACCCGCGGCCGCCTCGCCGGCGGCTCCAGCCTCCGCCTCCGGCTCCTCGGTCTCCTCCTCGCCGGCCGCCTGGCGCTGGACGGGCGGCTCCTCGGCGTCCTCCGCCCGCTGCACTGCGGCCGGCGCAGGGGCCGGCGGTGCCTCGGCCGACCCGGCGCCCCCGGCCGTGATGCGGGCGGCGCTGGCCTCGGCCTCGCGCTCGAAGCGGTCGCCGGGGTCGCTGACCTTGATCCCGCCGGAGGCGGACGTGCCGTCGACGTCGCCCTGGCGCTGCTGCACGACGTGTGTCAGCTCGTGGGCGAGCGTGTGGCGGCCCTCGGCGGTGTCGGGTTGGTAGCGGCCCTCGCCGAACACGATGTGATTGCCGACCGTGTAGGCGTGGGCCTGCACCGAGCGGGTCGAGTCCACGGCCTTGGCATCGGTGTGGACCTGCACGTCGCCGAAGTCGTGGCCGTGGGCGGCCTCCATGTCCTGGCGCACGCCGGGGTCGAGCGGCGTCCCGGACGAGTTGACCACGTCGTGCACCGGCGACGGGGTGTCGTCGGCCTCGGGCTCGGCGGCGTCGTCGCCCGTGGCGCGCCGTTGCGCCACCAGTGCGGCGACGCCGCTGTTGCCCGCCATCCGCTGCAGGTGGAGCAGCCCGCCCGGGCCGAGCGCGTCCGGCCGCCCGGCCTCCACGCTTCGCCCGATGTCGCCGCCCGACAGCCCGGGGTCGTCGTCCCGGCGCCGGGCCGCTTCCGGCCCGGCGCCCTCGCCGGCGAACTCGAGATCGTGATCGGACATGGCGCCATCCTCCGCCCGGGCGCGGCGGCGGACCAGCGCCGTTCGCCCCGCACGGAGAGCCGTCGCGGCTGCCCCTTCGGTTGCCCGAAAGGGCAGCACCACCCTTCAGCGCCCGAGCTTCCGGCGCCGGTCGTCCTCGTAGGCGGCCCGGACCGCGGGCAGTCATGGGGACGCACCTGTGACGAATGTCCGGTATCCATGCAGGCCGACACGGCTCCGTCGCAGCGACAGGCAGCCATAGGAGGCGGACGCCATGAGCGAGCGCGGAGCAGCGCAGCGAAATCATCAACACAGCGCGTTGCTTCGGCACGAAGTGCCGATCGCTCACTGCGTGCACCCGGAAGGGTGCACCAGTGAGTTACATGCTGCTGCGAGGGTCCTTCGTGATCCGCTACGACGACCTTCCCCGCCAGGGCCCCCAGCCCGACGGCGACACGGTCAAGTTCCGGCCCGACAACGGGGCCCTGGTCGAGGCGCTGCCCCGGCCCTCGGGCAAGCCGCCGGACATCAACAGCCGGGGCATCTCGGTGCGGCTCGAGGCCATCGACGCCCTGGAGACCCACTTCGAGGAGACCCACCAGGAGACGGCGGGCGGGCGCCTGGCGCGCGACGAGCTGCTGGCCCGGCTCGGGTTCACCAACGTCGTGTTCTTCCCCGACGCGCCCAACTCGGTGCAGTCCGCCGACCAGGACGAGCTCCGGGGCCACGTGCTGTCCAACGGCATCGACGCCAACGGCCGCATGATCGGCTTCGTCTTCCCGGGCGACCACCCCGACCCCGACGGCACGGCGGTGTTCCTCGACGAGGCGCTGCTCGACCACTCGCTCAACGCGCAGCTGCTGGCCGAGGGCCTCGTGTACCCGGCCTTCTACACGACCCTGCCGGCCTCGCTGCGCGACCACCTGGCCGCCTCGTCCACCGCCGCCCGCACCGCGGGCCTCGGCCTGTGGCCCCGGGCGACCGGCGATCCCGACCGCGCCGCCACCGTGGCGGACCTGATGGCCGCCGAGGAGCTGGTCATCTGGCCCAAGCTGTTCCGTCGGATGGTGCCGTACCTGGCGGCCGGCTTCCTCGACTTCGACGGGTTCGACTCCTGGCTGCGGGCCGACCCGGTCAACCGGGACGACGCCATCCTGCTGCTCGACGAGCCGCAGGAGCAGGCAAACCTCCACGACGTCATCTCGGCGTCGGGCCACACGATCCGGCTCACGCGGCGGCCCGAGCGGTTCGTCATCCTGCCCGACCCGCCGGCAGGTCCGGTCCCGCCGGCGCCCGCGCCGGTCAGCGGCGCCGTCGTCGTGGTGGCGGCGCTGCCCGACCCCGTCGGCGCGGACCAGGGCGCGGAGACGGTCACGCTGCTGAACACGACGGCGGGGGCGATCGACCTCACCGGCTGGACCCTGGTGGACGCGGCGGGTGGCCGCCAGGCGCTCGACGGCAGCATCGGGGCCGGCGAGACCAAGCTGATCCGGCTCGGCACCGCGCTGCCGCTCGGCAACGGCGGCGACGCCCTCACCCTCGTCGACGCCAAGGGCGTGACGGTCGACCGGGTCGAGTACCGGGCAGCTCAGGTCCGGCCCGGCCGCACCATCGCCTTCGGCCGCTAGACGCGGCCCGGCGGGCTACGCCGGGTTGAGCAGGTAGACGACGGTCGTCTCCAGCAGCGCGGGGTCGTCGTTGTGGTCGCCGTAGATCTCCCAGCTCGGCCCGGCGAGCGGCTCGCCGGCCTCGCGGCACCAGCTCGTGACCGCGTCGTGCGCCGCGCCGACCTGGTTGTAGGGGCCGCGGTGGACGGCCCACGCCACCCGCCCGCCCGGCAGGGAGGCGCAGTGGACGCCGCCCTCGCCGACCTCCTCGAAGTGCTCGTTGACCTGCACGCCGAACGTGACCTCGCCGCCGCCGTCGGCGAAGCGGGCCGGGTAGAGGAACACGTTGTGGGTGAACGCCATCCCCGACGACCGGATGAAGGCCCACACCTTGTCGAGCGCCGGCCCGAACGCGGTCGACAACTCGGCCTGCGTGGTCGTCACCGTGACCGCAGCGATCGGCTCGGCGCTGACCTCCGACACCTCGACGCCACCCGGCTCCAGCTCCCTGCTCCCGTACGCCATCCGGCGGACTCTAGATCTCGATGTCGAGCCAGGTGCCGAACTCGGCCTCGACCATCAGCCGGCCGAGCTTGCGGTACTCGCGCTGCGGTGGCCGCGGACGAGGTCGGCCATGCCCAGCCGGCCGTCCCGGCCGGCCGCGAGGTACGCCGCCGTCGACGCGACGTTGCGGATGTTGCCGCCGGACAGCTCGAACTGGCGGGCGCAGGAAGTCGAGGTCGATGTCGTCGGTCGCCAGCGGCACCGTGTCGCCGAGGTTGCGCTCCCACAGCCGGCGCCGGTGCGTCCTCCTCGGGCATCGGGAAGTCGACGATCGCGTCGAGCCGGCGGGTGAACGCCTCGTCGACGTTGGCGCGCAGGTTGGTCGTCAGGATCGCGAGCCCGTCGAACGGCTCCATCCGCTGGAGCAGGTAGGCGACCTCGACGTTGGCGTAGCGGTCGCGGGCGTCCTTGACCTCGGAGCGCTTGCCGAAGATCGCGTCGGCCTCGTCGAACAGCAGCACGCCGTTGACGCCGGTCGGCCTCGGTGAAGATGCGGTCGAGGTTCTTCTCGGTCTCGCCGATGTACTTGTCGACGACGGTCGAGAGGTCGATGACGTAGAGGTCGAGCCCGAGGTCGCCGGCGATGACCTCGGCCGACATCGTCTTGCCGGTGCCGGAGTCGCCGGCGAACAGCGCCGTCACGCCGCGGCCCCGGCCGCCGCCGGGCGCGCATCCCCCACTCGCTCGAGCACCAGGTCGCGGTGGCGGGCCCGCGCGGTGAGCTCGCGCAGGCTGCTCGAGCGCGGCCGGCGGCAGGACGAGGTCGTCCCAGGCGACGCGCGGCTCGATGCGGCGGGCCAGGCGCTCGAGGCCGGCGCGCGTTCTGGGCCCGGGCGCCCGCCGCAGCCGTCGGCGTCGACGGGCCGGCCGGTCGGCGGGCCTGGCCGCACGGCGGCGACGGCCGCGTCGGCGACCTGCTCGGGCGTCAGGCGGAACGGGGTCGTGGCGACGGCCGGGTCGAGCCCGGCCGCGACCCGGCCGTCGAGGTGGGCGCGCCACAGCGCGGGCCCGCTCGGCGCTGTCGGGCGCCGGGGCCGTCACGGTGAGCGGCACCCGGCGGCGACCACGCCGGGTCCCAGTCGCGGCGGCCGGTGAGGACGAGCGCGATGCCGCAGCTCGGCGAGCGCCGGACCGCCTCGGCGCCGCGCTCGGCGAGGTGGTCGATCGGGCCGGCCACCAGGCCGGCGCCGCGCAGGCGGGCCTCGCGCGCCGCAGCGGCGCGCGACCGTCGCCGCCAGGGTCGTCGGCCGGGTCGGGCCCGAGCCGGTCGAGGTCGAGCGACCAGGCGAGCCGGCCGCGCGGCGGCCAGGGCGCCGCGCGGCGAAGCGTGCGGCCGCGGCGCCCGGATCGCTCGCGGCACGTAGACGACGCGGCGGCGCCGCCGTCGCCGCCGGGCGCGCGGGCGAGCACGTCGGCGAGCCCGCGGTCGTCGGCCAGCTCGACGGCGACCGGGGCGACCAGCAGGTCGGCGACCGCCGGTCGGCGATGTCGCTCGCCGAGGAGGTGGGCGGCGACGCGGTCCGGGACCCGCAGCGAGCGGGTGAGCAACGGCCGGTCGGGGTCCTCGACCATCGAGCAGCCCGCCGGCGACGAGCGCGCCCCGGGTGCCGAGCCGGTCCCGGGCTCGGGCGTCGGCCGGGCTCGCAGGCCCGCCAGCTCCAGGGCGAGCCCGACGCTGGCCCGCCGGCGCGACACGTCGTCGTGCAGGTAGCCGTAGAGGCGCTCGAAGCGGGGGTCGAGGTCGGGTGCGAGGGCCACGAGGAGCAGGTCCTCGTCGGTGGCGTCGAGGTCGCAGTGGCGGGCCAGGTCGGCGAGGCGGAGGGTGGCGCCGGCCGACGACGCGGCCGCCGCCGCGTCGTCGACGCGGCGCCGGATCTCGGCCCCCGCGGGGGACGGGGCGGGGCGGGGGAGCGACCGGGCCAGCACCCGGTCGACGTCCTCGTCGCCGATGTAGAGGCCGCGGAACGGGTCGTCGATGCCGGGGTCCAGCTCGCGGCGGGCGGCCACGACCGCCTGGACCGAGGCCTCGAGCGCAGCCAGGCGCCCGAGCACGTGCGCGAGCGACGGGCCGGGCGGCGGGGCCGGCGGCTCGGGAGCGGGTGGCGCGGGAGCGACGTCGTCGGCGAGGGCCATCGGGCCTCAGCCGGCCTTCTTGCCGCGCGCCGCCGCCTTGGCCGCGGCGGCCCGGGCCCTGACCCGGGAGGCGATCTCCTCGGGCGTCGGGTTCGGTTGTGGCGGCAGTCCGTGGCCCTCGACCGGGTCGACCATCGACACGTCCGGCGGCTTCGTGACCCAGGGGGCGGCGTCCTGGGTGCGGTCGAGGTCCCATGGGAGCACGACGACGAGGTCGAGCGACGGCTTCAGCTCGCCGCCCAGCGCCGACCAGACGTCCGACAGCGCCCGGTCCTCGGGCGGCGGGATGGCGAGCGTGACCGGCAGGTCGATGTCGTTGTCGGCCAGCGCGCCCACCTGCAGCTCGACCGGCAGGGCGTCGTTGCGCAGGAAGCAGCTGAGCAGGGACGCGAGCAGCCGGTGCTCGTCCTCGGGCCGCTGGGTCCAGGCGGTGAGCAGGTAGGACAGCTTGAAGAACCGGGGCGGCTGGCGGTGGGCCACGGTTCGCCCGTCCGAGTTGGGCAGGTCGACGATCCCGGCCTGGCGGCGCCGCATGTCCTCGCGGAGGTCGTAGAGGTAGACGTCGATCGTGGGCGTGTTGCGCCGCGCGGCCCACTCCTTGGTGGGGGCGTCGAACACGACGTCCACCTCGCCGTGGGCGCCGACCTCCCGGCGGATCAGCCCTCGCAGCGACTCGTCGACGTCGTGGATCACGAGGCGGGTGCGGCGCCCGCCGGCTCGTCCGTGCGGCGGCGGGGCGGGCGGATCGTGACGGTGACGGCGTCGGCGGTCGCCGGCCGGAACTGGAAGTCGTTGCGCACGCGGTTGTCGAGGAACTCGTGGTTGAGGACCATGTTGTCGAAGTCCTTCCAGATGCGCGTGTCCTCGGCGCAGCTGTAGCCCCGGCACACGCCGGGCCGCTTGTGGTAAACGCCGCACCGCCCGGTGTCCCGGTCGTTGTGGCTGCAGTAGCCGTCGGCGTTCTGGCGGATCACGTAGGGGTGGCCCAGGTCCCAGCGCACGTCGCCGGCCTCGATCTCGGCGGCCGACAGCGGGAAGGGCAGCGAGCAGCACACGGCCTGGCAGACGTGCATGCGGGCCTCGCAGTCGACCTCGATCTCGGGCACGATCGGCTCGTCGGGATCGTCGTGGCGCACCATGACGGTCGGCCAGGCCGGCAGCTTCCCGTCGGTCTCGTAGCGCGCCTTGGCCTCCTCGGCCTGCTGGCCGCGGTTGGCATCGACGGCCTTGGCCAGGTCCTCGGCGTCGATCACGCCCCGGTCGAGCAGCAGGTCGACCAGGCTGGTGACGTACACGTCGAGCTTTGAGGCGAGGCGGCCCTGCTGTTCGAGCGAGGCCTGCACGAAGAAGCTGGCGTGCCGGAGCTGGCGTTCGAGCTCGTCGTCCATCGCTCCAGGCTCCGCCGCCGGCAGGCCCCGGGCCAGGGTCCCCGAGGTAGCCCAAGAGGCCACCAAGGTTGCCCGAAAGGGCAACGCCCGCGTGGCGGGACGGCCACGCTGTGGTCGGCGCACACCGCACAGCGGTGACAGCGGTCGTGACTGCAACGCGATCGCCATCAGATGGCAGGCGTATGGCTGACGAAGAGCGGGCATCGTGTGGGAAGGGAAGGCCCGGACCTCCGGCAGGGGGTCTCACCAGCGGACAGACGGAGGAGGGATCGGATGACCACAGCCGGAGAGGCTGGTCAGACGCGTCTTCCCGGCCGCGTGACGCGCACCCACCGCCGCGAGCGCGACACGGGCCACCCCCGCCACGACGACCCACGCGCGGACGTCGACGACCCCGCGGCCGAGCCCGACGACGAGTTCGACGCGGTCAACCGGCTGATGGGCTTCCTGCGGGAGGGGAACGAGCCGTAGCACGGCCGCGGCCGGCCGATCAGGCCGGTCAGGCCATCACGGGGTCGTGGGGCAGGCGGGCGAGGATGCCGTCCCACATCCGGCTGCGAGCACCGATGGCCGCGAGCACCGAGCGGCGGGCCGTCGCCCAGCGGTCGCCGTCGTCGCCGCACAGCAGCGACACCATCCGCATGGCCAGCGGGGTGTGCACACCCTCGTCGACCTCGATGTGGCGCACGAGGTAGTCCCGCAGCAGGGCCACGCAGTGCTCGCCTTCGAGCACATGGGCGAACATCGCCGGGATGAGGTTCTCCCGCCCGAAGGCGAACACAGCGGCCACCTCGAACGGCTCGGCCCGGTCGACGACCTCCCAGGTCGAGCGGACGAACTGGGCGGCGGGCTCGGGCACGTCGGCGAGGTCGAGCGCCATGGGGACGTCGCCGGTCGAGTCGATCGCCTCGAGGAAGCGCAGCACCGGGCCCTTGTCCGCGCCGGCCTCGTCCATCGCGGCCAGGTACATCTCGAAGTGGCTGAACACCTGCCCGTCGACCTCGTCGCACTCCTCGCCGAGCACGATCTCGTTGATCAGCCGCCGCACGTGCGGGTCGCCGACGGGCCGCCAGGGGATGTCCACGCAGGTGAGCTGGCGCTGCAGCGTCTTGAGGAGCGACATGAAGTCCCACACGGCGAAGACGTGGATGGTCATGAACGAGCGCACCCGGTCGACCGAGGTCATCGACCGGTAGAGCGGGTGCTCCACCGCCCGCAGCCGAGCGGCCTCCACGTCCGCTTCGAGGTCGGCGATGTTCCGGTCTTCGCCCCGCCAGTGGTTCACGACCATGACCGATTCCCTCCGCTTATCCACGAGTACCTGACTGCGCTGATGAGTCGCGTGTGGTGCAAAGAGATCAACTAACGCCCCAGCGACGTTCCCCGGTCACGCTCAGTGTGGTTGTGACTATTGGAATGGAGCCCGCTACTAGCCGTAGTAGCGAGGGTAATCGATAGGGCATGTAGAGAACGACCCCCAACGACACATTCATGACAAAGCCCTGGTCACAGCCCCGCGTCTAACCGGACAGACCGCAATCAGCCCGCGCGACAACGGCAATACCGTGGGCGTGGGGTCGACTACAGACGGTCCCGGCGAGGCGCGGATCGCGCGGGCGGCAGTGGGGTCACCCTAGTTCCGGCACGAACCGGAGTCACATCGCTCCGTACGGTGTATGTTCGCGGAAGCAAACGCCCTGGTACGGCTGTCGGGACTCCGCCAACGAGCCCCGAGCGCTCACATGTGGATGCCGCACTCCGTCTTGCCGCGGCCCGCCCAGCGGCCCGACCGGGCGTCGTCGGCGTCGGTCGGCAGGCTGGTGCACGGCTGGCAGCCGATGGACGTGTAGCCCTGGGCCAGCAGCGGGTTCACCGGCACGTCGTGGTCGGCGATGTAGCCCTCGACGTCGAGGTCGCTCCACGTGGCGATGGGGTTGACCTTCACCAGGCCCCGCAGGTCGCGGGTCACGATCGGCGCGGTGGCCCGGGTCTCGGCCTCGGCCCGGCGCAGGCCGCTCATCCACGCCGCCTTGCCGGCGAGCGCCCGGTCGAGCTGGCCGACCTTGACCGCCGAGCAGCAGTTCTCGGGGTCGACCTTCCACAGCGCCTCGTTGTGGCGGGGCGACGGTCATCATCCGCAGGTTGAGGCCGTAGCGCCGGCGGACCGTCTCGACGGTCTCCAGCGTCTCCGGGAAGTGGTAGCCGGTGTCGATGAACACGACCTCGATGCCGGGATCGACCTTGGTGGCCAGGTCGATGACGACGGCGTCCTGCATCGACGCGGCCAGGCACAGGTGGGGGGCGAAGTGGTCGACGGCCCACTGGATGATCTTGGGCGCCGACCAGTGCTCGAAGGTGCGCGTTCAGCTCGGCCAGCTCCTCGTCGTGGAAGGCGCGGACCGGCAGGGCGGGAGGCTCGACCAGGAAGCTCATCGTCGATCGACCCTCACACGCCCGCGCACTCGCCGGCGCCGACCTCGGCCTCGTACGGGCCGGTCTCGCCGTAGTCGACGTAGAACTCGGGGCCGTCCTCGGGGGTGGGGAACACGTCGAGCTCCTTGAGCTCGGCCGCGATCGCCTTGGCCCCGCCGGATCGGTCGAGCCACTCGCGGAACGACTCGCCGGCCGTCCGCTCGTCGGCGAAGCGCCGCACGACCCGGACCGCCGCCTCGGGGGCGTTCTTGGCCGGCAGGCGCAGCGCCTTCTCGCCGAAGTGGATCTGCTCCTGGCCGACGTAGCCGCCGAGCAGCATCTGGTAGCCGGGGGCCGAGCGGCCGTGGGCCCGGCGCTCGGCGCCGAAGAACCCGATGTCCGACGTGTGGTGCTGGCCGCAGCTGTTGGTGCAGCCGGAGATGTTGACCCGCAGGCCGCCGACCTCGGCGAGGCCCTCCTCCTCGAGCTTCTCGCCGATGGCGGCGCCGAGGCCGCGGCTCTGGGTGACGGCCAGGTTGCAGGTGTCGGCGCCGGGGCAGGCGACGACGTCGCGCACCAGCTCGGCGCCGGGCTGCGACATGCCGATGGCGGCGAGCCGCTCGAACAGGACCGGGAGCTGCTCCTCGGTCAGGCCCCGGAGCGCGATGTTCTGGCGGTTGGTGAGGCGGACCTCCAGGCCCAGCTCGCGCTGGATGGCCGCCAGGCCCCGGAACTGCTCGCTGGTCACGTCGCCCAGGCGGGCGTACGCGATGGCGGACACGGTGCCCTTGGCGACGCCGCGGACGACGTTGGCTGTCGTCCCACCGCTCGAAGGGGTCGCGCCGGCGGATCTGCACGGGCACGCCCTGGCCCATCGGCGTGGCGGCCACGTCGGCGGACCGCCCGGCCGGGGCGTCGCCGGCCTTGGCGACCTCGTCGGGGATGCCGCCGGGCCACGACGACGACGCCGAGCAGCAGGCGGCGCTCCTTGATGATGCGGGCCTGCACGTCCTCCCAGCCGAGGGTGTCGACCAGCCACTTCATGCGGGCCCGGAGCTTGTTGTCGCGGTTGCCGTGGTTGTTGAACACCCGCAGGCACGCCTCGATGGTCGGCAGCAGGTCCTCGCGGGCGGTGAAGTGCTCCAGCGCCAGGGCGGGATGAGGGTTGGCTCCCAGACCGCCGGCGACGAACACCCGGAAGCCGCGCTCGACCGAGCCGTCCTCCAGCGTGCGGGTGGTGCCGATCACGCCGACGTCGTTGAACATCGCCTGGCCGCAGTCGGTGGCGCAGCCGGAGAAGTTGATCTTGAACTTCCGGGGCAGCCGCTGCCCGAGCGGGTTGCGCACGAAGTGCTGGTACGCGGCCTCGGCCCAGGCGGTGATGTCGAGCTCCTCGTGCGGGCAGGCGCCGGCCAGGTGGCAGCCCTGCACGTTGCGCACGGTGTCGCCGCAGGCCTCGCGGCTGGTCATCCCGACCGCGCCGAGCTGCCGCATGATCTCGGGGATCTTCTCGAGCTGGACGAAGTGGAACTGGATGTTCTGCCGGGTGGTGATGTGCCCCCACCCACGGGAGTAGGTGTCGGAGAGGTCGGCCATCAGGTCGAGCTGGTCGGGCAGCAGCCCGCCCCACGGGATCTTCACCCGCACCATCTGGTTGTGCCCGCCCTGGCGCTGCCCGTAGATCCCGTTGTTCAGGCGGAAGATCCGGAACGCGTCCTCCTCGATCTCACCGGCCAGGTACTGGGCCAGGACGGCCTCGAACTTGGCGGCGTCGGCGAGTTGTGCGGCGTCGATCTCGCGCTGAGCCATCGCGTGCTCCGATCGTGGGTGCAGCAACCCGTCAGCTCCCCCAGACAAACTGTGAGTAACCCGATGAGAGAGGTCAGGGTTTCGTCGTCCAGTAGAGCGAAACCCGAGTGTTGCTGTCAACATTCCCGTGCGGCCCCTCCAGGCCACGATCCCGGCCGGCGCCATCGCCGCGCCGCCGCCGCCTGAATCCCGGCGGGGGATCGGCCCGCTACTCACTAGCGTCCCCTCGATGACCGAGGGTGTCGCGGACTGGGCGTCCGACGCGTGGCGGGCCGAGGCCGTCGCCTGGCTCGACGACCGGCTGGCCGGCGCGGGCCTGCGCCGCACCGGGGACGTGACCCAGCCGCACCTGCGGCCCTGGTCGACCTGCCTGCGGGCCGATACCACGGGTGGACCGGTGTGGCTGAAGGCGACCTCGCCGGCGAACTCGTTCGAGGTCCCGCTCTACCGCCTGCTCGACGCCGCGAGCCCCGGGCGCGTCCTGTCGCCGCTGGCGGCCGACGAGGCGCGGGGCTGGATCGTCCTGCCCGACGGCGGCACGTCCCTCGCCGACCTCGAGCGCGACGAGGTGGTGGACGCCATGGCCGTCGCCCTGCCCCACTACGCCGAGCTCCAGCGCCACATCGCGCCCGAGGCCGACGCGATGGTGGCGCTCGGCGTCCAGGACATGCGTCCCCCGGTGATGCCCGACCGCTTCGACGAGGCGCTCGACGTCGTGCGGGCCTACGCGGCCCGGTCGGGTCGCGACGGCGACGCCGACACCTGCGACGAGGTCGCCCGGCGCCGGCCCGCGTTCGTCGAGTTGTGCGACCGGCTCGCGGGCGGACCGGGCGCCGCCACCCTCGACCACAACGACCTGCACCCCTACAACGTGCTCCGCCCGGCCGGCGGCGACGACGTCGTCTTCTACGACTGGGGCGACAGTGTGGTGGCCCACCCCTTCACCAGCATGCTGGTGACGCTCGGGTTCGTGCAGCGCCACATCCTCGGGGTGGGGCCCGACGACCCGGCGGTCCTTCGCCTGCGGGACGCCTACCTCGACGGCTTCGTGGACCTCGCCCCCCGGGCCGAGCTGGTCGAGACGCTGGAGACGGCCTGCCGGGTGGCCAAGGTCGCCCGGGCGCTGGTGTGGGAGCGGGCGGTCGCCGCCAGCGATCCCGCGCAGGTCGACGCCCGGTGGGAGCGCGGCGCGTTCGACACGATGGCCACCCTGCTGGACGACGGCTACCTCGGCGGCGGGACCTGACCGGTCAGCGGCGGTCGAGCAGCTCGGCGACCCGGAACGCGAGGTCGAGGCGACTGGCGGGCGTTGAGCCGGGGGTCGCACATCGTCTCGTAGCGGTCGTCGAGGTCGGTCGTCGAGCGACCTCGTCGGCGCCGCCGAGGCACTCGGTGACGTCCTCGCCGGTGAGCTCGACGTGGACGCCGCCCGGCCAGGTGCCCTCGGCCGCGGTGGGCGCGCGAAGAAGCCGGCGATCTCGCCGCAGGATCGTCGTCGAAGTGGCGGGTCTTGCGGCCGCTCGGCGGCGGTGAACGTGTTGCCGTGCATCGGGTCGCAGGCCCACACGACCGGGTGGCCGGCGTCGCGGACCGCGGCGCAGCAGCGGCCGGCAGGCCGTCCGCGACCTGGTCGGCGCCCATCCGGCGTGATGAGCGTGAGGCGGCCCGGGCACGCGGTCGGGGTTGAGCGGCCTCGCAGAGCGCGAGCACCTCGTCGGGCGTGGCCGTCGGGCCCGATCTTGCAGCCGATCGGGTTGCCGACGCCGCGGAGGAACTCGACGTGGGCGCCGTCGAGCTGGCGGGTGCGCTCGCCGATCCAGAGCATGTGGGCCGAGCAGTCGTACCAGTCGCCGGTGAGCGAGTCCTGCCGGGTGAGCGCCTCCTCGTAGCCGAGGATCAGCGCCTCGTGGCTGGTGTAGAAGTCGACCTCGTGCAGCTGCGGGCTCGACTGTCGGTGTCGATGCCGCAGGCGGCATGAACCGCAGCGCCCGCTCGATCTCGTCGGCGAGCGCCTCGTAGCGCTGGCCCTCCGGGCTCGACGCCACGAACTCCTGGTTCCACGCGTGGACCCGGGACAGGTCGGCGAAGCCGCCCTTGGTGAAGGCCCGCAGCAGGTTCAGCGTGGACGCCGACTGGTGGTAGGCCTGCACCAGGCGCTCGGGGTCGGGGACCCGGGCCGCGGCGGTGGGGGCGATGTCGTTGACGATGTGGCCGCGGAACGACGGCAGCTCGACGCCGTCGACGGTCTCGGTGGGCGCCGAGCGGGGCTTGGCGAACTGGCCGGCGATGCGGCCGACCTTCACCACCGGGACGCCGATGCGAGTAGGTGAGCACGACCGCCATCTGGAGGATGACCTTGAGCTTGTCCCGGATGCTGTCGGCCGAGAACGCGTCGAACGACTCGGCGCAGTCGCCGGCCTGGAGCAGGAACGCCTTGCCGTCGGCGACCGCGGCCGAGCTGCGTCGGTCAGCGCCGCGGGCCTCGCCGGCGAACACGAGCGGCGGCAGCGAGCCGAGGCTGCTTGAGCGCCGCGGTCGAGGGCGGCCTCGTCGGGCCAGTCGGGCTGCTGGGCGGCGGGGCGGCCGCGCCAGGAGGAGGGGGACCAGGCTAGTGGCCATCGGGCATCGCCATGCTTGCCGCGGCGCCGGCGCGACGGTCCGCAAAGCCGTTGCCGGCGGCAGACGTCGGATGACGGGGCGTGCGGGCCGGGACCGTCAGGACGGCGCTCAGGCGGCGAGGATGCGGCCGGCGCTTCGCTCGCGGACGGCGGCGACGGCCCGCTTGACCAGGCGGCGGGCGGCCTCGGCGGTGACGCCGAGCTCCTCGCCGACCTCGCGGTAGCTGCGCTTGCGCGCCGTCGATGAGGCCGAAGCGCTGCTCGACGGCGTAGCGGGCCCGCGTGTCGAGCATGCCGAGCAGCTCGTGCGAGCCATGCTCCTCGCTCGACCGGTCGACCAGCACGGCCTCCGGCGCCGGCACGTCGGCCGGCCAGAAGGTCGACCAGCTCGCTGGCGTCGTCGTCGCCGACGGTCCGGTCGAGCGAGGTGGGCGTGGTGAGGCGGTGGAGGCGGGCGTTGCTCGTCGTCGAGCTCGTCGCCGTCGCCCGACGACCTGGCGCAGGGCGGCCCGCAGGCTGGCCGAGCGGTCGCCGGGCAGGCGGACGAGGCTGGCCTTCTGGTCGAGCGCCCGGCCGATGGCCTGGCGGATCCAGAAGGTGGCGTAGGTGGAGAACTTGAAGCCCTTGCGCCAGTCGAACTTGTCGACGGCGTGCTCGAGGCCGAGGTTGCCCTCCTGGATGAGGTCGAGCAGCTCCATGCCCGGGGGCAGGGGGTAGCGGCGGGCGATGCTCACCACGAGGCGCAGGTTGGCCCGGATGAAGCGGTCCTTGGCGGCCGCGGCGGCGGCCACGGCCTTGCGAAGCTCGCGCGCCGCGCTCGCCGTGCTCGAGGCGCTCGCGGGCATCGCGGCCTCGCTCGATGAGTCTGCGACAGCTCGCGCTCCTCATCGGCGGTCAGGAGGGGCACGAGGCCGATCTCGTTGAGGTACTGTCCAACCGAATCACTCATGACCTACTCCTCAACCACCTCTACCGCGGTGGGATTCCCCGTAGTCACGGGTTTTCCGGGTTCTCGGGGGCAAAGAGCCCGGACTCTGTGTTCTGAGACGTTCACCTGACGCGGTCATGACGGCGACCACGCCTTATTCGTTCCCCGCCTGCGTAACGGATGCCCCAATCGCCCTCCGGAATTCACCGGGGCGCATCGAGGGGGATCGGTACGCGCCGGAAAGGACCGGGGTGGCTAGCGGCGGTTGGTGCGGCACCGGCAGCGGCACGGCCATGTGGGGGGAGAGACCGTCACCGTCGCTGATGCCTCGGGCCCGGAGGCCCGGTCGTAACCATAGAGCCGCGGTCCGCCCATCTACCAATGCATTGACCGGTATACCCCCCAACGTTCGGCGCGCCGCCTAGTTTTCCGATCGTGGTAGCTGGCTACGACCCCCGCACGGCCCTGGTCGTCGTCGACGTGCAGAACGACTTCGCGGATCCCGACGGGAGCCTGTACGTGCGCGACGCCGAGTCGGTGATCGACGTGGCCAACGGCGAGATCGCCCGCGCCGGCGAGGCCGGTGCGCTGGTCGTCTACACCCAGGACTGGCACCCGGCCGACACCCCCCACTTCGCCAAGGACGGGGGCACGTGGCCGGTCCACTGCGTCGCCGGCACCTGGGGCGCCGAGCTCCACCCCCGGCTCGCGGTCGAGGGCGGCGGCGAGCAGGTGCGCAAGGGCACCGGCGGCGAGGACGGCTACTCGGGCTTCTCGATGGCCGACCCGACGTCCGGGGAGCGGTCGAGCACCGGCCTCGACGAGCTGCTGCGCCGCCGGGGCATCGAGCGGGTGGTGGTGCTCGGGCTGGCCACCGACTACTGCGTGAAGGAGACCGCGCTCGACGCGGTCCGGCTGGGGTACGACACCACCCTCGTCCAGGACGGGGTGCGGCCGGTCGAGGTCGAGCCCGGCGACGGTCGCCGGGCGGTCGAGGCCATGGCCGAGGCGGGCGTGGCGCTGGAGTGAGCGACGCCCCCGGCCCGGCGCCGCCGGTCGCGCCGGTGCCGCCGGCGATGGTCACCGACCTCTACGAGCTGACGATGGCGGCCGCCTACGAGGCCGCCGGCCTCGAGCACGAGGCCAGCTTCGAGCTGTTCGTCCGCAGCCTGCCGCCCGAGCGGCGGTTCCTGGTCGCCGCCGGCCTCGACGACGCCCTGGCCGGCCTGGAGGCGTGGTGCTTCCCGCCCGAGGACGTCGCCTACCTCGACGGGCTCGGGTTGTTCCCGGCCGGCTTCGCCGAGCGGCTCGCCGACCTGCGGTTCCGGGGCGACGTGTGGGCCGTCCCCGAGGGCGAGGTCGTGTTCGCGGGCGAGCCGCTGGTGCGGGTGACCGGGTCGCTGGTCGAGGCCCAGCTGGTCGAGACCTGGCTGCTCAACCGCATCGGCAGCCAGACGCTGCTCGCATCCAAGGCGGCCCGGGTCGCGCTCGCCTGCGGGTCCCGGAGCTTCGTCGACTTCTCGGCCCGGCGGGACCACGGCGTCGACGCCGCGCTGGCCGCCGCCCGGTCCGCCTGGATCGCCGGCGCCGCCGGCACATCGCTGGTGGCCGCGGGCCGGCGCTACGGCATCCCCGTGTCGGGGACGATGGCCCACTCGTTCGTGATGTCGCACGACCACGAGCGCGATGCTTTCCGCGCGTACGCCCGCTGCTTCCCCCGGGGGGTGGTGCTGCTGATCGACACCTACGACACCGTCCGGGGCGCCCGCCGGGCCGCCGAGGTGGCGCACGAGCTGGCGGACGAGGGGATCGCGATCGGCGGGGTGCGCCTCGACTCCGGCGACCTGGCGGCACTGGCGGTCGAGGTGCGGGCGGTGCTCGACGACGCCGGGCTGCACGAGATCCAGATCCTGGCGTCGGGCGACCTCGACGAGCACCGGGTGGCCGAGCTGCTGGCCGCGGGCGCGCCGATCGACGCCTTCGGCGTCGGCACCCAGCTCGGCACCAGCGGCGACGCGCCACGCTCGGCACGGTCTACAAGCTGGTGGAGGACGCGGCCGGGCCGCGCATGAAGCTGGCGACCGGAAAGGTGACCTTGCCGGGCCGCAAGCAGGTGTGGCGGGCCGCGGACCGCGACGTGGTCTCGCTGCACGACGAGGAGGTCGCGGGCGCCCGCCCGCTGCTGGTCCCGGTCATGGCGGGCGGCCGCCGGCTCGCGGTCGAGCCGCTCGACCGGATCCGCGCGCGCTGCGTCGCCGCCCTGGCCGCGCTGCCGCCGGCGCTGCGGTCGCTCGACCCGGTGGCCGAGCCGGTCTGGCCCGTCGAGGTGTCCGCGGGGCTGACCGCGCTGGCCGCCGAGGTGCACCCCGACGAGGCGGGCGGAGGGCGCCTGTGAGCGGCAGAGCGAACGAGCCATGGGCACAGTGCGGTCACTGCGTGCATCCCGAAGGGTGCGCCGGTGAGCCGAGCGGCTCGGCATCTTCGGCGGGACGTTCGACCCGCCCCACGTCG
The DNA here is from genome assembly GCA_963739835.1 of uncultured Acidimicrobiales bacterium. GTDB lineage: Bacteria > Actinomycetota > Acidimicrobiia > Acidimicrobiales > VFJN01 > ZC4RG19. The sequence continues at coordinate 93,134 of CAVUBW010000023.1, read as the reverse complement.
GGCATCTGGTGACCGCGGTCAACGTCCGCCACGACCTCCGGCTCGACCGGGTGATGCTGGTCGTCAACGACCAGCCCTGGCAGAAGCTGGGGACCCGGGACATCTCCTCGGCCGAGGACCGCTACGCCATGGTCGAAGCCGCGGTCGCCGGCGTCGATGGCCTGGAGGCCAGCCGCGTCGAGCTCGACCGTGGTGGCATGTCGTACACGGCGGATACGCTGGCCACCCTGCTGGCCGAGGATCCGACGCGGGAGCTGTTCGTCATCCTGGGCAGCGACGCGGCCGCCGGCTTGCCGTCGTGGGAGCGGGCCGACGAGGTCCGGTCGCTGGCGACGATCGTCGTCGTCGAGCGCCCCGGCGCCCGCGAGGCCGAGCCGCCCGCCGGGTGGAACTGGGAGCGCATCGAGGTGCCACGGCTCGAGGTATCGAGCACGGAGCTGCGGGCGCGGGTGGCCGACGGCCGCCCCCTTGACTACCTGTTGACGCCGGACGTGATCGCCACCGTGGCGGCGCGGGGCCTGTACGGCGCGCGGATCGGCACGTGACGACCGGAGCGGTGTCGGACGAGCAGGGCGAGTGGTCGGGGCATCCCCGGCCCGCGAGCCGCCGGGGCCGCGCCCGGGTGCGGGCGGTCGCCGCGCCGCCCAACGGGTCGCGCCCGCCGGCCGGCGCCGGGACCGACCTCCCGGACGGCGCCGCGGTCGCACCCGCACCGCCCGGGCGGCCGCGCCAGCGCCGCACCCGGCGGGAGGTCCGCCGCCGCCGTGCCGCGCTGCTGGCGAGCATGGGCGCGCTCAGCGTCGCCGGTGCCGCGCTGGCGGTCGTCGGGGTCACCACCGTCCGCAACAGCACGCTCGGGCGCTACGACACGGCCCTCGCGCCGACCGAGCCGGGCTACCAGGCCTACGTGGTGCCGACGCCGACGATGGCGGCGCTCCAGGTGGGCAGCGACGGCAGCCTCGTGTCGCTGGCCGTGCTGTCGCTGGAGCCCGGCGACCGGGGCGGCGGGGTGATCGTGGTGCCGCCCTCCGCGGTCGTGCCGGCCGACCCCGACACCGCCGCGCCGGCCCCGACCCTGGCCGAGGTCTACCGCGACCAGGGCGCGGCGGCCACGGTGGCGGCGCTGGCCCAGGTCGTGACGGTCGGCGTGTCCGACTACGTCGTGGTCGACGACGCCCACTGGAGCCGGCTCGTCGCGCCCGTGGCGCCGGTCGAGGTCACGCTCGACCAGCCGGTGGGCGACTGGCCGGCGGGCGCGGTCGCCGTCCCGGCCGCGGACGTCGGCCGGTTCCTCGCCGCCGAGGGCGACGGCGAGACCGACATCGACCGGCTCGACCGCCAGCAGCAGTTCTGGGGCGCCTGGCTCGCCCGCATCGGCGACGCGGGCGAGGACGCCGTGCCCGGCGAGGTCGACACCGGCCTCGGCCGGTTCGTGCGGGGCATCGCCCAGGGCCCGACGACTGCGGCCGCGCTCCCGGTGCTGCAGGACGACACGAGCACCGCCGCCGCCCAGCGGCTGACGCCCGAGTCGCCCCAGCTGGAGGCCCTGGTGACCCGGGCGGTGCCGTTCCCGGTGGCACCCGGCCCCGGCCGACGGATCCGGGTCCGGCTGCTCAACGGCACGGCCGACCCGTCGCTGACCCAGGCCGCCGCGCCCACGCTGGTGGAGGCCGGGGCCGAGATCACGATCGTCGGCAACGCCCCGTCGTTCGACGTGGCCCACACGACGGTCGCCTACGCGGGCTCGGAGCGGAGCGGGATTGCGGCCTGGCTGGCCGCGAAGTCCGGCATCGGCCGGATCGAGGAGGTGAGCGCCGAGGGCGACGCTCCGCTTCCGTCCCCCGACGACGAGATCGACGTGACCGTGATCCTGGGCGCGGATGCCCGGGAGCTGACCCGGAGGTGAGACGACCCTGACTGACCGGAACGACCGAGCTGCGGCCCGCGAGCTGGCCATCGTGGCGGCCAGGGCCGCCGATGCCAAGGGCGCGCGCGACGTCCTGATCCTGGAGGTCGGTGACGTGCTCATCGTCGCCGACGAGTTCGTGATCGCCTCGGCCCCCAACGACCGGCTGGTGAGGGCGGTCGTCGACGACGTCGAGCGCCTGGTTGCCGAGGCGGGCTTCTCCCGCCCGCTGCGGGTCGAGGGTCTCGACGACCGCCACTGGGTGCTGATCGACTACGGCGACGTCGTCGTCCACGTGTTCCTGGACGAGACCCGCGAGTACTACGAGCTGGAGCGCCTCTGGGGCGACGTCCCCCGCGTCGAGTGGGCCGAGCCGGCCGCCTCCACGAGGAGCTAGCGGTGTGCTGCCTCAGGTGGGCGCAAACGCCGTGAGGCCGTCGCCGCCGATCACGTAGAGGCGGCCGCCGTCCACGGTGAGGAACCGGGCGCCGCCCGGGATCGGGATGTCGGCGATCGCCGAGCACGTCGCCGCCCCGCAGCCCTCGGCGGCGAAGGCGTGCACGCCCGCCGTGTCGGGCAGGTACACGATCCCGCCCGCCACGACCGGACGGCTGCTGGAGAAGCCGTCGTCCTGGCTTGTGGAACCGGTCCAGGTCGGCGAGCACGTCGGGGCCCCGCAGCCGCCGACGGGGTACGCCGTCACGCGGCGACCCGCCTGCGTCGACACGGCGACGTAGACCGAGTTCCCGTCGGCGGCCAGCTTCACCCGGTCGGCGGAGGCGTCTGGCACATCGATCGGCGTCTGCCAGGCGACCTCGCCGGTGGCGGCGGTCAGCGCGACGAGGTCTGCCAGCGGCGATGAGCCGAATCCGTGGAACTTGACGACGTACACCTCGTCGCCGGCCGGGGCCGTGACGGGGCCGAGCGGGAGTTCGAACTGCGGCGCCTCGTACGTCCACACCGGGTCGCAGGTCGCCGCGCCGCAGCCGGCGGCGGCGAAGGCGCGGACCGAGAAGAACCCCGTCTCGTACAACTGACCGCCCGCCACCGTCGGCCCGACCCGATTGTCCGTTGTGGGGAACCCGGTCGGGGCAGACCAGATCGTCGCGAGCGACGAGCTGTCCCGGACCACGATCGACGTGTTGTCACGCTGGCAGAAGCTGTCCGGCGTCACGGTCTGGGCGATGACCGGGCCGGCGGGCACCGGGGTCGTGCCGAAGCCGCCCCCGTCGGCGATGACCGCGCCGGTGGCCGCGTCGAGCCGCACGAGCGCGGACGCGCAGACCGTGTCCTGCCGGAACGCGTTCTTGGCCTCGAAGCCGCCCCACACCTCGTCCCCGACCGCGGTCGGAGGCAGGGCCTCGAACGTTTGGTTGGAATCGGCGGTCACGGACAGGGTGCGCTGGTCCCACAGCATCGCGCCGGTGGCCGCATCCAGGGCTTTGACGACGCCGACGAGCTGGCCACCGTCTGCTCCGATCTGGCTCAGGTAGACGCGCCCGTCCGTGACGATGGCCTCGCCGTGCGACCCCTCCGCGACCGACCAGACCGGCGCCAGCGTGCCGACGTTGGCGGCCGTCAGACCGGTCTCCGAGCCGTTCGACCACGTGTGCGCGGCGTCGAACCCCGCCTGCCGCCAGCACCCCGCCAGCAGCGGGACGACCGCTGCCACCGCGCCGAGCCGGACCACCCCGGCACGTCCCCGACCGCGCATCCCAGCCATGGCCGACCTCCCCGTTGTCGCTGTGGGCAGGCTCCCACAGCGCCGCACGAAAAGGGTGTCGGCCCCCACGATTCGTAGGGACAGTCGCAGCGTCACGACGTGGAGCTAGTGGGAATCGGTAGATGCCCTGGCTGGCCAAGCTGGGCTGGCCCCGATCCAGTTGGCGGGCGGCCCAATGACCCGACGTGACCGCCGGTGTGCGGATCAGTCCAGCCGATCTGGCACGTAGCTGGCACGACTCCGCACGCCTCGACCTGCTCGTACAGTCGCCGTCAGAGCAGTCGAGCGCCGGCTCGGCCGGCGCCGCTTGACCCCTGAGCGCCGAATTCGGCAACGCGACGCGCCCGATAGAATCGGGCGAACCGACCACGGGCCTTGGGGTCGTCGTCGCGCTGGGCTCGGGGTGTAGTAGGACGTGGTCGTGGTCGCCTTCCTGCGCGCGATTCCCGCGCCGCCGGGCAACAGCCTCCACATCGCGCGATTTCAGCTGCGGGCTTACGGGCTGATGATCGCGCTCGGGGTGGTGGCCGCCGTGGCGTTCGCGCAGCGTCGGTGGGTGGCTCGTGGCGGTCGCCGGGAGGACATCACCTTGCTGGCGATGTGGGCGGTCCCGGCCGGCCTGATCGGGGCGCGCATCTATCACGTGATCACCGATCCCGAGCTGTTCCGGGGGCGTTGGCTGCACGTGTTCGCGGTGTGGGAGGGCGGCCTGGGCATCCCGGGCGGGATCGCTGCCGGTGTGCTGGTCGGGGCGGCCGTGGCCCACCACCGCCGCCTCCCGATCCCGCCGCTGCTCGATACCGTCGCCCCGGCCTTGCCGCTCGCCCAGGCGATCGGGCGGTGGGGCAACTGGTTCAATCAGGAGCTGTTCGGCGGGCCGACCACGCTGCCCTGGGCGCTGCGTGTCGATCCGGCGCACCGGCCCGCCGCCTATGCCGGGGTCGCCACGTTCCACCCGACGTTCCTCTATGAATCGCTGTGGAACTTGGGGCTGGTCGTGCTGCTGCTGATCGTCGAGCGACACGTGCGGCTCCGGCCCGGCCGGCTGTTCGTGATCTATGTCGCCGGTTATGCGCTCGGCCGGCTCTGGGTGGAGCGACTGCGGATCGATCACGCCAACCGCATCCTCGGCCTGCGTGTGAACGAGTGGGTCAGCCTGATCGCCCTGGTCGGCTGCCTGGCCGTGCTCGTGCGTGATCGGTACCGGCCCCGGTCCGACCCGGAGGACGCCGGCGAGGACGACGGCAGTCCGGCCGCCGGCGGGCGCACCGAGACACCGACCTGAGCGCCTGCCGGGCAACAGACGGGGTTCTACGAAACCCTCGTGTCGCCCGAGGTGGCGCAGACGCTGGCCCGGGAGGCACACGTCAGCACGGCCGTCCTCAACCCGATCGAGGGCCTGACCAACGATCAGATCGAGCCCGGGCTCATCAAGCCCAACCTGATGATGGACCGTAGCCCCAGGTCAGGGTATTTCCTGGACGGTTGTGCACCGTCCGGGACCGCCGCGTGGAGCTAGTGGGAATCGAACCCACGGCCTCGTCCATGCCATGGACGCGCTCTACCAACTGAGCTATAGCCCCGAAGAGGAATTGCAACCCTACCAGACGGTCAGGGCGCCTCAAATCGGCCCAGCGGGTCAGCCGACCACGAAGTTGACCAGGCGGTCCGGCACCGCCACCACCTTGCGGACAGTGGCCCCGGCCAGCAGCGCCGCCACCTTCGCGTCGGCCCGGGCGGCGGCCTCCAGGGCGTCGCGGTCGGCGCCGACCGGCACGCGGACCCGGCCCCGGACCTTGCCGTTGACCTGCACCGGGATCTCCACCGTCTCGTCGACCAGCAGCGCCGGGTCGGCCTCGGGGAAGGCCTCACCGGCCAACGACTCGGGGTGGCCCAGGCGCGACCACAGCTCCTCGGCGACGTGCGGCGCCAGCGGGGCCAGCAGCAGGACCAATGGCTCGGCCACCCCACGCGGCACCCCGCCGTCGGGGTACCGGGGGGTCAGGTGGTTGACCAGCTCGGTGATCTTGGCGATCGCCACGTTGAACCGCAGCTTGTCCATGCCGTCGCGGACCGCGTCGACGGTGCGGTGCAGCACGCGCCGGGTCTCGTCGTCGGGCTCGGCGCCGGACACGGTGACCGCGCCCGTGTCCTCGTCGACCACGACGCGCCACACCCGCTGCAGCAGGCGGAAGACGCCCACGACATCCCGGGACTCCCAGGGCCGGCTCTGCTCCAGCGGGCCGGTGGCCATCTCGTACAGCCGCAGGGTGTCGGCCCCGTAGCTGTCGTACATGTCGTCCGGCGTGATGACATTGCGCAGCGACTTGCCGATCTTGCCGAAGCTGCGGGTGACCGGCTGGCCGTCGTAGAAGAAGCCCTCGTCGGTCTCGACGACCTCGGACGCCTCGACGTAGACGCCGCGGACGTCCTGGTATGCGGGCGCCTGGATCATGCCCTGGTTGATCAGCCGCCGGAACGGCTCGGCCGACGACACGTGGCCCAGGTCGTACAGCACCTTGTGCCAGAACCGGGCGTACAGCAGGTGCAGCACCGCGTGCTCGGCGCCGCCGACGTACAGGTCGACGCCGCCGGTGTCGCCGGGGGACTGGGGGCCCATCCAGTAGCGCTCGTTCTCGGGGTCGACGAAGGCCAGGTCGTTGTCGGGGTCCAGGTAGCGCAGCTCGTACCAGCACGAGCCCGCCCAGTTGGGCATCGTGTTGGTCTCGCGCCGGTAGGTCTTGGTGCCCTCGCCCAGGTCCAGCGTCACCTCGACCCAGTCGGTCGCCCGGGCCAGGGGCGGCACGGGCTCGGACGTGGCGTCGTCGTCGGGGAACGTCGCGGGCGAGTAGTCCTCGATGTGCGGTAAGCGCACCGGCAGCTCGGCGTCGGGCACCGCCCGGGGCAGCCCGTCGTCGGGGTCGTAGACGATCGGGAACGGCTCGCCCCAGAACCGCTGCCGGCTGAACAACCAGTCGCGCAGCTTGGTCGTGACCGTGCCCGCGCCCAGGCCCTTCGCCTCCAGCCAGGCGATGATCGCCCGCTTGGCGTCGGCGACATCCAGGCCGTCCAGGCTGATCTCGTCGTTGGCGCTGTTGATCGCCGGGCCCTCGCCGGCGTACGCCTTGCCGTCCCAATCGGCCGGCGGGGCGACCGTGCGGACGATCGGCAGGTCGAAGCGCTCGGCGAACTCCCAGTCGCGCTCGTCCTGGCCCGGGACCGCCATGATCGCCCCGGTGCCGTAGCCCATCAGCACGTAGTCGGCCACGAAGATCGGGATGTCCCCGCCGGTGGTCGGGTTGGTGGCGTGGCTGCCCAGGAACACGCCGGTCTTCTCGCGGGCTTCGACCTGGCGCTCGACGTCGCTGCGGCGCCGCGCCTGCTCGCGGTAGGCGGCGACCGCCTCGGCGGGCGTGGCGTGGCCACCGGTCCAGGCCTCCCGGGCCCCCGGCGGGATGCCGTCCGGCCAGGACGCGGTCGTCAGCTCGTCGACCAGCGGGTGCTCGGGCGCCAGCACCATGTAGGTGGCGCCGAACAGGGTGTCGGGGCGGGTGGTGAACACCTCGATGCCGGGCCCGCCGGGCACCGGGAACGTGACCCGGGCACCCTCGGACCGGCCGATCCAGTTGCGCTGCTGCAGCTTGATCGGCTCGGGCCAGTCCAGGCGGTCCAGGTCGGCCAGCAGCCGGTCGGCGTAGGCCGTGATCCGCAGCATCCACTGGCGCAGCGGCCGGCGGAACACCGGGTAGTTGCCCCGTTCGCTGCGACCCTCGGCGGTGACCTCCTCGTTGGACAGCACGGTGCCCAGCCCGGGGCACCAGTTGACCGGGGCATCGTCGACGTAGGCCAGGCGGTGCCGGTCGACCACGGCGCGGCGCTCGGTGGCCGACAGCTCGGCCCACGGGCGGCCCGTGGCGTTGGTGCCCGGCGCCGGCTGCCGGGCGCCGGCATCCAGCGCGGCCTCCAGCTCGGCGACCGGTCGGGCCTGGTCGGCGTCGGGGTCGTACCAGGCGCCGAAGATCTGCAGGAACATCCACTGCGTCCAGCGGTAGAAGCCCTCGTCGATCGTGGCGATCGAGCGCCGCGGGTCGTGGCCCAGCCCCAGGCGCCGCAACTGGCGGCGCATGGCGACGATGTTGGCCTCGGTCGTGACCCGAGGGTGCTGGCCGGTCTGCACGGCGTAGTGCTCGGCGGGCAGGCCGAAGGCGTCGTAGCCCATCGTGTGGACCACGTTGTGCCCGGTCATGCGCTTGAAGCGGGCGTAGACGTCGGTGGCGATGAAGCCCAGCGGATGGCCGATGTGCAGGGTCGCGCCGCTCGGGTAGGGGAACATGTCCAGCACGTACAGCTTGGGCTCGCCGGCCACCTTGTCGAACCCGGCGCTCAGGTCGCCCACCGGGTTGGGGGCGAAGAACGTGCCGTCGCGCTCCCAGCGGTCCTGCCACTCGCTTCTCGATGCGCGCCGCGAGCCCCGCCGTGTAGCGGTGCGGGGGCGAGTCGGGGCCGGACGGACCCGGGGTCGGCGACGAGGGCTCGGACATGGCTACGAAGGGTATCGGGACGGATGGAGGTCGTCGGAACCCGAATTCACCCTCCGTTCCCAGGCCACGAGGTGTAACCCGAGGGTTCGCCGGAAAGTCTGAGCGTTGATGCCTTCGCTTCTCCGCCGCATCGAGCGCGCCGCCGAGCGCGACGCCACCGTCACCTTTGTGCTCGGCGGGGAGGAGGACGTCGTGCCGTGGCGCGACCTCCACCGCTCGGCCCGGGGCTACGCCGCCGCCCTCCAGGCCCGCGGCGTGCGCGCCGGCGACCGGGTCGCGCTGCTGTCGCCGACGACGAAAGAGCTGGTCATCGCCATCCAGGCGACGTGGCTGGCGGGCGCGGCGATCGTCGTGCTGCCGCTGCCGATGCGGCTGTCGTCGATCGAGGAGTTCGTCGCCCAGACCCGCCAGCGGATCCACAACGCCGACGCCCGGGTGTGCGTGATCGACCCCGAGTTGGCCGCGTTCGTGTCCCCGGAGCCGGGCGACCCGCCGATGGTCCTGCCCGCCGACCTGGCGACTGGCGACCCCGGCGCCTGGGTGCGGCCGGCCGACGACCCCGAGCGGTTGGTCATCCTCCAGTTCACCAGCGGCTCGACGTCCGACCCCAAGGGCGTGATGCTGCCGGACCGGGCGGTGCGGGCCAACCTCGACGCCATCGCCGAGACGACCGGGTTCGACGTCGACGACGACGTGCTGGTGTCGTGGCTGCCGCTCTATCACGACATGGGGCTCGTGGGCCTGCTGACGCTGCCGATGTCGACGGGCGCCCGGCTGGTGCTGGGCGCGCCGCAGGACTTCACGGCGCCGGCCCTCGCGGTGGATGGAGTGGATCTCGGCCTACGGCGGCACCGCCACCGCGGGCCCGAACTTCAGCTACGTGCTGGCCACGCGGGCGCTGTCCCGCGGTCGAGCAGCTCGACCTGTCCCGCCTGCGGATCGCGCTCAACGGCGCCGAGCCGGTCGACCCCGACCAGGTCGAGGCGTTCATCGCCGCCGGCCGCCGCCACGGGCTACGGCCGTCCGCGGTGTTCCCGGCGTTCGGGATGGCCGAGGTGGCGATCGCCGGCACGTTCCCCGAGCCGGGCACCGGGATGGTCACCGACTGCGTCGACCGCCGGGTGCTGGAGACCGAGCGCTACGCCGCCCCGGCGGTCCCGGGGACGCCGGGCAGCCGGCGCCTGGCGCTGCTGGGCCGGCCGGTGCCGGGCCTGGAGATCCGCATCGTCGACCCGGAGACCGGCGCCCGGCTCCACGACCGCGAGGTCGGCGAGCTGGAGATCCGGGGGACCTCGGTCACGACCGGCTACTACCGCCGGCCCGACGCCGACACCGAGCTGTTCCACGAGGGCTGGCTGCGCACCGGCGACCTGGCCTACACGTTGAGCGGCCAGCTGGTCATGTGTGGCCGGATCAAGGACGTCATCATCGTGGGCGGCCGCAACGTGTTCCCCGAGGACGTCGAGCGGGCCGTCGGCGACCTGGACGGCATCCGGGCCGGCAACGTGATCGCCTTCGGCATCGACGGCCTCAGGGGCCGGGAGACGCTGGTCGTGGTGGCCGAGACCCGGGCCGACACCCGGCCCGACGACCTCGACGCGGTCCGCCGCCGGGTCGCCGAGCGGGTACGTGACGTCGTCGGCGTCCCCGCCCGGGAGATCGTGCTGGTCACTCCGGGCACGCTGCCCAAGACCAGCTCGGGCAAGCTCCAGCGGTTCCTGTGCCGGCAGCGCTACCAGGACGGGGCGCTGACCCTGGTCATCGTCTGATCCGGGGCCCGGGGACCCCGGGGACCTGAGCTACGCCCGCAGCTCGGCGATCACCGCGTCCCACTGGTCGCGGTGCGTCGAGTACGGCGTGTAGAAGCTGACCCGGCTGAGGACGTCGCCCCACCGGGCCTTGAGCGCCCCGGCCACCTCGTCGAGCGGGGCCACCACTGCGAACGCGGCCAGCATCTCGTCGTCGATCAGCGTGCCCATCTCGGCCCAGCGGCCCTCCTTGGACATGCGGTTGAGCTCGTCCTGCAGGTCGCCCCAGCCGTGCAGCTCCAGCACGCCCCGGTACGCCGGCGTCGAGCCGTAGAAGGCGATCTGGCCCCGCACGCCCACGGCCGCGGCCGCCATCTCGTCCTCGTCCCGGCCGGTCACCACGAACATCGGGCCCGACAGCTCGAAGCCCTCCATCGTCTTGCCGGCCGTCGCCCGGCCCTTCTCCAGCGCCGGCAGCGTCACCTCGGTGAGGTAGCGCTGGGTGGTGAAGCCGTGGCAGATGAACCCGTCGGCCACCTCGCCGGCCACCTCGGTCATCAGCCCGCCGACGCCGGCGAGGAAGATGCGGGCGTTGCCGTGCGGGTTGGGGCCCGGGTTGAAGAACGGGGTCATCAGCGTGTGCTGGTAGAAGTCGCCGCGGAAGTCGAGCTTGGTGCCCTCGTTCCAGCTCTCCCAGATGGCCCGGATCGCCAGGATCATCTCCCGCATGCGCGGCGCCGGGTGCGACCACGGCATCGAGAACCGCCGCGTGATGTGGGCCTTGATCTGGCTGCCCAGGCCGAGGATGAACCGGCCGCCGGAGGCCGCCTGGAGGTCCCAGGACGTCTGGGCGAGCGTCATCGGATTGCGGGCGAACGCCACCGTGATGGCGGTGCCGAGGTCGGCCCGCTCGGTGCCCTGGGCGGCCAGCAGCAGCGGGAAGAACGGGTCGTGGGCCGTCTCGGCGGTCCACAGGCCGTCGTAGCCCCGCGCCTCCGCCTCGGTGGCGGCCGTCACGGTCGCCTGGTCGAGTCCGGTCCTGATGCCCCCGTCAACCTTCATGCCGTGACCGTAGCCGCCCGCTTGACCCGAAGGTCAAGGTGCCGCGGCACGACCGCGCTCAGCCCTCGCCGCTCTGGTCCCGGAGGAAGCGTTCGAGCTCCGCGACCAGGTCGTCCCCGGTCGGCAGGTCCGACGGGCCGATCGGCGTCTCGTCGGGCTCGGAGCCGTCCCACGCCTCCTCCAGCTGGTGCAGCATCGAGCTGTGCTGGGGGTTCTGGGCCATCAGCTCGTCGAGCCGGTTGCGGGTGGCGTCCGCCCGGGAGGCGCAGGTCGCCCATCGGCAGCGTCAGGTCGGCGACGCGGGCCAGCGACTCGACCAGGGCGACGCTCCCGGCGGGGAACGGCATGATCGCGGGCACGTAGTGGGGGACCTGGGCCCACAACCCCATGGCCGGGATGCCCTCGGTGTCGCAGGCCTGCTCGATGGCCGCCTGGATGCCGCCCGGGAAGTCGAGCGAACCCCGCAGGAACCCGCGGTCGGCGAGGCTGGCGGTCGAGGCGGTGCAGGCGACCCGCGGCGGCCGGGTGTGGGGGGCGGCGAACTGGTAGGCGCCGAGGCCGACGCACATCCGCACCCCGAAGTCGACGGCCAGGGCGACCACCTCGTCGGTGAACTGCAGCCACTGGCGGTCGGGCTCCGCCCCGACCAGCAGCAGCATCTCGCGGCCCTGCTCGTCGCTGGCGGCCCGGATCTCCAGCGACGGCCACGTCAGCCCGCGCAGCACGCCGTCGACCAGGTGCGAGATCGGCCGGCGGGCGCGGTAGTCGAGCAGCGCGTCGGTCTCGAACCGGGCGACGGTGATCGTGTCGAGCTGCTCGCCCAGCATCTCGACCGCACCGGCCGCGGCGAGGCCGGCGTCGATCCAGCCGTCCAGCGCCAGGATCAGCACCGGAGAGTCGAGCCGGGGGCGCTCGATCATCTCGTACAGGGTCATCAGGCGGCGTCCATGGTCTCGATCGTGGCCAGTGCCCGCTTGGCCAGCATCTCGACCTGCAGGGAGAATCCCTCGAATCCGGCGGCGTCGCCCATGACCCCGCCCCGGTAGCGGGCGTAGACGCCCTCCAGGATGCAGGCCAGCTTCCAGTAGCCGAAGGCGACGAAGTAGTCGACGCGAGGAGGCGTCCCGGCCCGACGTGGCGGCGTAGCGGGCAACGAGGTCCTCCCGGGACGGGAAGCCCTCCAGCGTGGTCGTCGGCTCCAGCAGCGCCGAGTCGGACTCGCCGCGGTTCGGTCCAGTACACGAGGAGGAGGCCGACATCGGCCAGGGGGTCGCCGAGCGTGCACAGCTCCCAGTCGAGGACCGCGAGGATGCTCCCGTCGGGACCGAGCATGCAGTTGTCCAGCCGGTAGTCGCCGTGCACGATCGTGGCCGGGCCCTGGTCGGGGACGCGGGCGGCCAGCAGGTCGTGGACCTCGTCGACGACGGGCAGGTCGCGGGTCTTGGACTTGTCCCACTGCGTGTACCAGCGGCGGAGCTGCCGCTCGATGTAGCCCTCCTTGCGCCCGAGGTCGCCGAGGCCGACGGCGTCGAGGTCGACCGCGTGGATGCGGGCGAGCACGTCGACGAGCTGCTCGCCGGCGTGCGCCCGGGCGGGTGCGTCGAGGCGGCGGGCCGCATCCGCGTTGCGGGCGACGAGGCCGTCGACGAAGCCCATGACGTAGAAGGGGGCGCCGTTGACGCCGTCGTCGGTGCACAGGCCGATGGCCGGCGCCACGGGGACGTCGGTCGCGGCCAGGGCGGAGATGATGCGGTGCTCGCGGCCCATGTCGTGGGCGGTGGCGAGCACCTGGCCGAGGGGCGGCCGGCGCAGCACCCAGTCGTGGCCGTCGGCGTCGGTGACCCGGTAGGTGAGGTTGGAGCGCCCGCCGGCGATGAGGTCGAAGCTGAGCGGCGGCGCGACGCCGGGCACGTGGTCCTGGAACCACCGGGTGACGTTGGCGACGTCGATCCCGGGCGGCGGCTCGGGCGAGGCGGTGGCGGCGGGGGAGGGCGGCGGAGCGGCCTCGGTGCCGTCGGCGGTCGGCGCGTCGGTCATCGGGTGTTCACCGTAGAGCGTGACGACCGCCGGCGTCGGGGCCGGCGGCTACCGCCGGTAGCGTTGGGGAGGATGCCGACGGATGTCACCGATGCCACCTTCCAGACCGACGTGCTCGACGCGTCCACGACCCGCCCGGTGGTCGTCGACCTGTGGGCCCCGTGGTGCGGGCCGTGCCGCACGCTCGGCCCGATCCTGGAGCAGGTGGTCGACGAGACCGCAGGGCCAGGTCGAGCTGGTCAAGGTCAACGTCGACGAGAACCCCCAGGTCGTCGTCGGCGTTCCGGGTGCAGAGCATCCCGGCGGTCTTCGCCCTGGCGGACGGCAAGGTGGTCGACCGGTTCATCGGCGCCCTGCCCGAGTCCCAGGTGCGCGAGTTCGTGTCCCGCCTGCTGCCGAGCCAGGAGGAGCGCGAGCTCGAGGCCCTGGTCGCCGCGGGCGACGAGGCAGTCGCTGCGCCAGGCGCTGGAGCTCGAGCCGGACCACGCCGGCGCGATCGTGGCCCTGGCCGAGCTGCTGGCCGAGCGCCGCCAGAACGGCGACGTCGACGAAGCCCTGGCCCTGATCGCCCGCATCCCCGAGACCGCCGGAGACCCGCCGGGTGGCGGCCCTGGTCCGCACGGGAGGCGAGGAGTCCGCGGCGACCGACGAGGACATCACGTCCAAGCTGGAGACCCTCCTCGACCAGGTGAAGACCGACGACGACGCCCGCCAGCAGTATCGTCGACCTGCTCGAGCTCCTCGGCCCCGACGACCCCCGCACGGCCGACTACCGCCGCCGCCTGACGAGCCGGCTCTTCTAACCGCGCTTTGTACGCGGAAGTGGTCGCTCTGGCGACCGTTTCCGTGTACAAACGCGTCTGCTAGCCCGGCAGGGCGCCGAGGATCAGCCACCAGGACGCGAGCCCGTGCTCGCACCAGGCCTCCGGGGCCACCAGGCAGTCGTCCGGGCAGCGGCAGACCCCGTCGGCCACCAGCTCGGCCAGCGTCTCGGGGTCGGGCGGCGCCCACCCGCTGTTCACCTCGAACCAGGCATGGGCGGCGGCGATGGCCTCGACGGCCCCGGGCGGCAGCGGTGACACGACCGGAATGATGCCGAGCCGGGCGCCGGCGCGTCCGAGACTGTCATAGGGGGCCGCTAGGGTGCGCATGCCTCGGACCGGCGGCACGTCCGGCCGGGGCCTCGCCGGACACGGCTGCTGCGCCGCCCGCTCTCCCCGAGCGGGCGTGACTCGCCGCTGAGGCGGCCGACAAGGCGCCCGCCCCCTCCCCGGGCCGGGTGCGACTCGCCGCGGTGACGCGGCCTGCGCCGTACCGAGGCGCGCCCGGCCACGGGTCGGGCGCGCCCGTGCTCTGGAGACCCCCATGACCGACCTGACCATCCCGTCCCCGACCCTCGCGCCCCCGCCGGACCTCGACCTCGACCTCGACCTCGACCGCCCGGTTCCCGCCGTCCACGCCCGCTGGCGCGACCAGCTGGCCACAATCGCGGGCGCCCTCGACGTCTCGGTCGCCCGCCTGCTCGGCGGCGCCGCGGCGCTCGGCGTCGCCGCCGTCGTCGGCTGGCGCCTCCTCGCGCCGCCACCGCCGACCCCCGACATGCAGCTCCCGTTCGCCGACCCGGCGGCGCTCGCCGCCGACACCGCGGCCCCTGCCGCCGGCACCCCGGCGCCCGCCGACGTCGCCGTCCCCGAGGGCGAGGTGGTCGTGCACGTCGTCGGCGCCGTGACCCAGGCGGGCGTCGAGCACCTCCCGGCCGGATCCCGCGTGGTCGACGCTGCTCGACGCAGCGGGGGGCACGGCACCCGACGCGGACCTCGCCCGCCTCAACCTCGCCCAGGTCCTCGACGACGGCGAGCAGGTCTACGTCGCCCGGGTGGGCGAAGCCGCGCCGACGCCCGCGGCGTCCCCGGCGTCGGCGGCCGGTCCCGCGGCGAAGATCAACCTCAACACCGCGTCCGCCGCCGAGCTGGACGAGCTCCCGGGCGTCGGCCCGGCGACGGCCCAGGCGATCATCGCGGCCCGCGAGCAGCACCGGTTCGCGTCGGTCGACGACTTGCTCGACGTCCGCGGCATCGGCGAGGCCAAGCTCGCCGAGCTGCCGCGACCGGGCGACGGTCTGAGGCCGTGTCCGATCGCTGGGCGGTCGCCCTGCTGGTGGCCGTCTTCGCCGGAGCGGTGGCTGCGGTCGACGGCCACGTCCGCCGCATACCGCTGGCGCTCGCAGCCGGCGCGCTGGCGGCCGCGCTGACGGTCGGCCGGGGCGGGCCCCCGGGGAACCCGCCGCAAGGGCGCCGCAGCCGCAGGCCCGCACCCGCTCGCCCGCGCCCCAGCCTGGTGTGCGTGGCCGCCGCGCTGCTGGCGGCGTCGCTGGCGCAGCGGTCGCTGGCCGGCCTGGCCAGGCCGCTCACCACAGGACCGATGACCGGCGAGGTCACACTGGTCGGCGACCCGGACCCCAACGGCCACGGCGGCGTGACGGCCGACGTCCGCCTGGGCGGGCGTCGCCTCCGGGCCACGGCGGAGGGCGCCGCCGCGGCCGCCCTCGACGATCGCCTGGCGGGCGAGCGTGTCACCGTCGTCGGCGCGGTCGAGGCCCCCGGCCCGGACGAGACCCGGCTGCGTTACCGCCACCTGGCCGGCCGGCTCCAGGTGACCACGGTCGTCGGCTGGCGTGCCGGCGACCCGGTCAGCCGGGCGACCAACGGCCTCCGCCGGACGCTTGCCGCGGGCGCCGACGTGCTCCCGCCGCGGCAGCGGGCGCTCCTCGCGGGGGTGACGCTCGGCGACGACCGCGACCAACCCCCGGACATGACCGACGCCTTCCGGGCAGCGGGCCTCACGCATCTGCTGGCCGTGTCGGGACAGAACCTGGCGTTCGCGACGGTGATCGTCGCCCCGCTGCTGGCGCGCCTGCGCCTGGCGCCGCGGCTGATGGCCACCATGGCGACGTTGGGAGCGTTCGCGATCCTCCGCGGGCCGAGCCGTCGGTCCTCCGGGCCACGGCGATGGCGTCCTCGTCGGCGGTTGCCACCGCGCTGGGCCGACCGGCGACGGCGGTGCGCACGCTGGCCCTCGGAGTCACGGGGATGCTCCTGGTCGACCCACTGCTGGTCACCTCCCTCGGCTTCCGCCTGTCGGTGGCCGGCACGGGCGGCATCGTGGTGGGCGCGCGCCGCGTCGAGGCCGCGCTGCCGGGACCCAGATGGCTGGCGGCGCCGCTCTCGGTGACTCTGGCCGCCCAGGCGGCGGTCGCTCCCTTGCTGGTCGACGCGTTCGGCTCGGTGCCGGTCGCGTCGATCCCGGCCAACCTCCTGGCCGTCCCGGTGGCCGGGCCGCTCATGGTCTGGGGCCTGACGGCCGGCTTGGCGGCCGGCGTCGCCCCGACGCCGCTGGCCCGCCTGTTGCACGTCCCGACCACCGTGATGCTGGCCTGGCTCGACGGCGTGGCCCGCGCCGCGGCCGGCTGGCCGCTGGGCCAGCTGCGGACTCCCCATCTCCTGGCCCTGGCCGCCGCGGCCGCCGCCTTCGCTGCCGTGCGCTGGCGGGGCGCCCGGGGTGACGCCACGACGCCACACGCCGACCGCGCAGCGCCGGTGCTGCGGCCCGTCGCCGGATTCGTCGTGGCGGCCACGGCTGTCGCGGCGATCGCCGCGGCGGCGATTGTGCTTCCGGCCCGTGCGGCACCGGCCGCCAGCGCGGGCCCGTACGCGCTCGGCGCCGGCGCCACCGGCTGGGACGCCGGCGGGGGAGCGGTCGCCGTCGTCGACGGCCGGGCGACCGATGCCGCCGTGCTCTCGGGCCTCCGTGCCCGGGGCGTCGCCCGCCTCGACATCGTTGTCGTGCGCACCCGGGCCCCGGCCGCCGCCGCGGTCGTGGCGACGCTCCGGCGCCGTTGGCCCCGGCTCGTGGTGCTGGCTGCACCAGGCGCACCCGTGCCGGGAGCGCTCTCGCCGCCGGGTGGCACGGTGCTGACGACGGGTGCGCTGCGCCTGACCGTCCTCAGCCCGGCCGACGGCCGGATGGACGTCCGGGTCGATCCTGCGGGCCGGGCCCGCTCGCCGCCGTCCCGCCCGGCGCAGGACCCGCGCCGCCACCGTCGAGCCGCTCGACCAGGCGCCGGCCGGCCACGTGCCGGTAGGCCGCCTCCAGCAGTTCGGCCACCTCGTCCCAGTCGATGCCCCCGGCGGCGTCCAGGCTCAGTGCCAGCCAACCCCGGTCGCCGTGGTGCGGCGACACGACGAACCGCGGGTCCTGGCGCAGGGCCTCGCGTTCCGCCGGGTCGGTGACGACATGGAGCGAGCGGCCGGCGCCCTGCCAGCGGGGGCGGGCCGGCGAGTCCGCTCGGTTGACGACGGCGAACCGTCGTGACCGCACGCGGAATAGCGGGCGGCCCTGGAGCTCCACCTCCTCGACCTCGGGGAAGCGGGCGCAGATCCGCCGGATCCTGTCGAGGTCGCGGTCGTCCGGCCCCAGCGCCGGATCACGAGGCGTTGGCGTGGGTGTCCTCGTCCGAGGCGACGATCGCCGCAAGCTGGCTGCGGCTGCGCAGGCCGAGCTTCCGATAGATGCCCTGGAGGTGGTAGTCGACCGTCTTGACGCTGATGAACAACCGATCGGCCGCGGCCCGGTTCGACAAGCCGTGCCCGACCGCCATCGCCACGCGCAGCTCGGCGGGGGTGAGGCGGGCCGCCAGCGATGCCCGCACCCGGCTGGCCTCGCCGCGGAGGCGGGACGCCCGGTCGCTCCAGGTGCGCGCGCCCAGGCGGTCGAAGGTCGTGCGGGCGGCGGCGAGGTCCATCGCGCCGGCGCGGCGCTCGCCCGCGCCGATGCGCAGCTCGCCGCGGGCCAGCAGCGTGCGGGCCTCCTCGAACGGCGCGCCCGCAGCGACAAACCCCTCGATGGCGAGGCCCAGGCTCTCGTCGGGGTCGTCCGCACGCCCGAGCAGCACCCGGCAGCGCTCGACCGCGGCGATCGCCCACGGGCGCCTGGTTGCCTCCGTCATCTGCTCGAACCGGTCGAGGGCGTCGTCGGCGTCGGTGGTGCGGCCCGAGCGCACGTACGCCTCGATCGCGTCGGCCTGCCACCAGTTGACCCCCGGCTCGCTGAGGTGGCCGGACAGCGCGTTGACCTCGTCGAACCTGACGGCGGCGGCCGAGTAGCGCTCCGCGCCCAGCTCCAGCAGGCCC
The DNA here is from genome assembly GCA_963739835.1 of uncultured Acidimicrobiales bacterium. Lineage (GTDB taxonomy): Bacteria > Actinomycetota > Acidimicrobiia > Acidimicrobiales > VFJN01 > ZC4RG19. The sequence goes on along the minus strand of CAVUBW010000023.1, from coordinate 74,928 downwards.
AGCCCGCTCAGCGCCCACGCCGTCAGGTGATGTGTGGCCAGCTGCACCGACGTGTCCATCGTCTCGCGGGCGTGGCGGCGGCAGGCGTCCTCCTGGCCGAGCCCGGCCTCGATCCGGGTGAGCACGGCCGCCGTGACCGCCCGGAAGTGCAGCTGGCTCGTCGCCTGCTGCATCGAGCGCAGGTGGCTCATCGTGGCCAGGCTCTCGGTCCAGCGCCCCATCCGCCACAGCGCCTCGGCCCGCACCGCTCGGGCCAGCACCGAGCGTCCGAGCATGCCCGTGCGGTCGCTGTGGTCGATGACCACGTCCAGCAAATCGATCGCCGAGTTGGCGTCGCCCCGGACCAGGTGGGCGAACGCGCACAGCTGGATGATCGCGGCGACGCCCTGGTCGGCCTTGTCGTCGATATTGGCCGCGGCCAGCTGGCCGATCGGGCCGATCGGGACCTCGGACTCGGGGCCGCCGCCGTTGAAGAACGTGGCCAGCGCCTTGGCGGCGTACGCGCCGAACAGCACCGCCGGGTCGCCGGTCTCGTCCGCCGCCGTCACCGCCGCGTCGGCGGCCTGGAGCGCACCGTCGGTGTCGAGCGACATCAGGCGGGCCGCCATCGAGTGGACCATGAGCACGGCCGTCAGGTTCGGCGCCAGCTTGGCGGTCGCCCGGGCGTGCTCCTCGAACCGGTGGACCGCCTGGTGCGAGCTGACCAGCCACGTCTCTGCCTGGCCCAGGATGATCGCCATGCGGCCCCGGATGACCGGGTCCTCGATCCGGTCGATGATCGGCCGGAGCAGCCCCGCCGACTGGGCGAAGTCGCCATTCGCCCAGTGGACGTCCGCCGCGTCGTGCAACCGGGCCAGCCGCTCCTCGGGCGTCGTCGCCAGCCGGGACGCCTGCTCGTACGCCTCGGCCGCCGCGGCCGTGGCGCCCCGCCGGTAGGCGGTGGCCGCGGTCTCGGCCAGGCGGGTCGACACGTCGCCGGCCGGGCCCGTCACGCTCTCGGACAGGTGCCACACCGCCTGCTCGTCCCGCCCGACCGCGGCGGTCGCCCGCGACAGCGCGGCGTGCAGGCGCCGGCGCTCCCCGGCGTCGAGCGAGTCGTACGTGGCGCAGCGCAGCAGCGGGTGCCGCCACCACACTCGGCCCCGGCCGAGCGTCACGACGTCCTGTTGCTCAGCCGGCACCAGGTCGTCGGTGGTCCCGCCGAGGTCGGTCAGCGCGGTGGCGATGATCCCCAGGTCGTCGTCGGTGGCCAGCGCCGCCACCCCGAGGGCCTGCACGGTCGCGGGCCCGAGGCCGGCCAGCTGGGAGCGGAACTCGTCGAGCAGCCGGTCGTCAACCGGCAGCACCGCGGGCAGCGGTGCCGAGCCACGGCGCTGGGCCGGGGTCAGCCGGCGGACGCCCTCGATCAGCGCGAGCGGGTTGCCGTGCGTGAGCACCCAGCACCGCACGGCCACGTCGGGGGCGACGCCCTCGGCGATCGCGAGCTCGATGCCCGCCTGGCGGTCGAGGTCGCGCAGCTCGAGCCGGGGGAACCGCGTCTGGTCGAGCAGGGACGGCTCGGTCGTCCGCTGGGCGAACGCGAACCCGACCCGGTCGGCGTCGCACCGGTGGGCGGCGAAGACCAGCGCCTCGAGGCTGGCCCGGTCGATCCAGTGGGCGTCGTCGACCGCCACCAGGACCGGGGCGGTGAGCGCCGCGTCCGACAGCAGGGCGAGGGTCGCGGCGTACACGGCGAGGACCGGCGCGTCCGAGCGCTCCAGCCCCAGCGCCCCCCGGAGGGCGGATGACTGGACATCGCTCAGCTGGTCGATCCGGTGGAGCAGCGGCCGCAGGATCGCCGTGAGCCCGCTGAACGCCAGGCCCCGCTCGAACTCGACGCCGGTCGCGCCGCAGGATCGTGAAGTCGCGCTGGCGGGCGGCCTCCACGGTCCAGTCGAGGAGCAGCGTCTTGCCCTGCCCGGCGGCGCCGGTCACCACCACCACCGAGGCGCGCGCCCCGGTGACGTCCTCGAGGATGGACGTCAGCGAGCGCTGCTCGTGGCCTCGGCCGAGTGGTGTGGTCCGAGACGATCCGCCGTAATCGAGCATCTTTGCTCCATGAACCCGGTGCCCGCCGGTCCCGGGATACTACGTGCGGAAGCCCGCATCTGGTTCCCGCGTGCCGGGAACTCAGACGAACGTCCTGGGTCCGAACCTGGGAATTCCCCTGGGGACCGCACCCCGCCCTGTCCTCCAGGATCTCGGGGTGCTCACGACGTCGGGCAAGGTGCTGGTCGTCGCCGCCGTCGCGTTCCTCGTGACGGGGGCCGTCGCCGGCTATCCCGAGCTCGTGGCAATCGGCGTGGCGTGCGTCCTGGCGCTGCTCACCGCGCTGTGGTGGATGATGCTCCGGCCCGAGCTGGTCGCCACCCGCGAGATCTCGCCCGCACGGGTCACCGAGGGCGACTGCGCCCGGGCGGTCCTGACCCTGTCCAACGTCGCCGCCCGGCGCAGCCCGCCGCTGCTGGCGGTCGAGACGGTGGGCCGGCGCCGGATCGCCGTCCCGCTGCCGAGCCTGGCCCCCGGGGCCGAGTTCGCCGCCGGCTACGACCTGCCCACCGACCGCCGGGGCATCCACCCGGTCGGACCGCTCACCATCGCCCGGTCCGACCCGCTGCGGCTGATCCTGGTGTCGCAGGACCACGCGTCCCGCTCGGTCCTCGCCGTCCACCCCCGCATCCACACCGTGTCGCCGGTGCCGACCGGCCGGGCCCGGGACATGGACGGCCCGACCTCCAGCACCTCGCCCCAGGGCGGCATCGTGTTCCACAGCCTGCGCGAGTACGTGCCCGGCGACGACCTGCGCCTCATCCACTGGCGCTCGACCGCCCGGCGGGGGTCGCTGATGGTGCGGCACAACGTGGTCCCCAACGAGCCCCGGCTGATGGTCGTGCTCGACACCAGCGCCGCGCCCTACACCGAGGGCTCCTTCGAGGACGCCGTGCGGGTGGCGGCGTCGCTGTCCGTGGCGGCGGCCGACAACGGCTACCCGTTGACCCTGCGGACCACCGGTGGCGGCGTCGCGGCCGCCGAGCGCGGCGGGCAGGGACGGGCCGGGACGCTCGACCTGCTGGCGGGGATCGAGCGGTCGGCCGCGGACGGCGGGCTGGCCGAGTTGATCCGGATGGTGCCGGGCGACGAGGGCGTGTCGCTCGGCGTCGTCACCGGCCAGGTCGAGGCGCCCGCGCTGGCGAGCGTGTCGGCGATCCGCAACCGCTTCGACATGGTCAGCCTGGTCATCGTGGGCGAGGAGTTCGACCGGCCGGCGCCCGACGTGCGGGGCGCGTTCGTCCTGCGGTGCCGCGACAGCGCGGACTTCGCCGCCCAGTGGAACGCCCGGACCACGAGATGACCGCCGTCGAGCCGACATCCGGACCTCGCCGCACCGGAGGCCCGCGTGGACGGCGACGGCGACGCGGCGGTCGACATCGAGGTCGCGCTGGCCGCGGTCGCCGCCTCCCTCACCGGCGCGGTCTACGCCGGTTACTACGCCGGGACGGCCTTCGTCGTGCCCCTGGTCGGGGCCGCCGCGGTGCCCGCCGCGCTGGCGGTCCTGGCCCGGCGGCGGCACTGGCCCGCCCGGGTGGGGCTGTGGCTCGGCCTGGCCGGGCTCGCCCTCTTCGCCGTGCTCGCCGTCTACTGGCCCGAGACCAGCGGCGGGCTGCCCGTCCCGGCGGCCTGGGCGGCACTCGCCCGCGGTGTCACGGACGGCTGGGCCCAGATGCTCACGGTCGGCCTGCCGGCGGACGCTCGCGGCGACCTGCTCGTCACCCCCGTGCTGCTCACCGGGCTGGCCAGCGCGCTCGCCGCCTGGCTGATCGTCGCGACGGCCTCCCCGCTCGCCCCGCTGGCGCCGGTGGCCGGCGCATTCGTCGTCGGGCTCGGACTGTCCGCCGCGGCCGGCGGCGCCCACCTGCCGGCGACCGCGCTGCTCCTGCTCGCGGGCCTCGGTCTGGGGCTCGTCCGGACCGGGCGGCTCGCGGCGGCAGGCGTCGAGCGGGCGACCCCCGCGGCCCTCGGACCCGAGGGCGACGACGACCCCGCGCCCGCGCCCACCGCCGAGCCCGTGGGCTCGCGCCCGTCGGGGCGCCGCTGGAGCCGGCGGGGCCAGCTCGCGTTCGGGTTGCCGCTGGTCCTCGCCGTGGCGACCGTCGGGACGCTGGCGGCCGCGGTCTTGCCGCTGGCCCGCGGTGACCGCTTCGATCCCCGCGACCTGCGCGACGTCCCGCTCGACGTCGACGACACGCTCAACCCGCTTGTCGCTCTCAAGAGCCAGATCTCGAGCCAGACGCCGGCCGACCTGTTCACGGTGCGCGTCGACGGCCTCCCCGCCGGCGTCGACCGCATCCGGGTCGCCACCCTCGACGCCTACGACGGCGCCCAGTGGACGTCCACGTCCGAGTACCGCCGGGCCGGCGCCACCCTGCCCCCCGACCCGCTGCTGGCGGGGACGCCGGCGCCGACGACCGCGGTACGTCAGCACGTCACGATCGCAGGGCTGCGGGGTCCGTTCCTGCCCGCCATCGGCCGGCCGGTCGAGGTCGAGGCCGACGACGTCGGGTTCGACGCGACGTCGGGGACCCTGGTCAGCGGCGCTCGCAGCCTCGCCGGCACGAGCTACGACGTCGTCGGCGAGGTCGGTCCGCTGCCCGAGCTGGCCGACGCCCAGGACGTGCCGGGCCGGCGGGCCGCGTCGGCGCCGAACCTCGAGCACTACCGCACGCCGCCGCCGGACGTGCCACCGGCGCTGATCCAGCTCACCGTCGACTGGACCCGCCAGTCACCCGACTACGTCGGCCAGCTGCTGGCGATCCGCGACCAGCTGCGCCAGATCCGCTACGACGACTCGGCCGACGCCCCGCCGGGGCACTCGTTCGGCGCCCTCCTCCGGATGCTGCACGGCGATCCCGACGAGCGCGAGGGCTACGCCGAGCAGTTCGCCGCCGCCTTCGCCCTGCTCGCCCGGCAGCAGGGGTTCGCCAGCCGGGTCGTGGTCGGCTACCGGCTGCGCGAGCCCGACAGCCGCGGCACCTACCACGTCACCGAGGCGGACGCCCACGCCTGGCCGGAGGTCGACCTGGAGGGCCTCGGCTGGGTGGTCGTGGAGCCGACCGACCTGGCCAAGATCGACGCCCAGGACGACTCGCCCGACAACGCCTCCGACCTGCCGCCGGAGGCGCCCGGCAACGACGGCGAGGACCAGGCCCAGCAGCCCCACATCATCAACAACGATGGCGGCATCACCGCGGGCGGCGAGGGTGGGGGGATCCGGGACGGCGCGACGCTCGGCGGGCTCGTGCTCCTGGCGGCGGTGGTGGCCGTGCCGCTGACCGCCGCGGCGGCCAAGCTCGGCCGGCGCCGGCGCCGCCGCACGGCCGGCGACTCGGCCGCGAGGGTGGTCGGCGCCTGGCACGAGACGATCGACCGGCTGTCCGAGCACGGCGTGGCCGTCGACCCCGCGCACACGACGGTCGAGGTGGCGCAGCAGGCCACGGCCCGGTTCAACGGCTCGCTGAGCGCGGTGGGCCCGCTGGCGACGCTGGTCGCCGTGGCGGTCTTCGCCCCCGACGAGCCGCCGGATGCGACCGCCGACCACGCCTGGGAGCTCGAGCGCACGGCACGACAGGAGCTCGGCGCCATCGGCGGCCTACCCCGCCGGATGTGGTCCCTGGTCGACCCCCGCCCGCTGGCGCGTTCGTGGCGGCGCAACGTGCGATCGCGCCCGTGGGCGGGGGACGAGACACGCGGAGACCACCCGCGATCGCCCGCTGGGGACTGAGCGGACCGGTGGGCGGCGACGCCCGCCTGCCGGTCCGCTCGGGGCGCCGACGGGCGGGGCTACCCTCCCGCCGTGGTCGCCTCGCCGTCCCTGCCGCTGCCCGGTGCCGACGCCGGCGAGGACCTGCGCGCCCGCGTGCTGGTGGCCGCCGTCGTGCCGGCGCCCCGGTTCGGGCGAGAGGCCGAGGTCGTCGCGAGCGCCCGGGCCCTCCGGGACGCCGGGGCCGACCTCGTGGACGTGTCGCTGCCGCCCGCGCTGCTCGGGCCGGTGGCCCGCACCGGCGGCGTCGGGCCGGTCGTCGCCCGGGTCGCCGGCTTGCCGGAGGCCGACACCGCCCGCCGGGCGGGTGCCGGGGCCGTCCTCGCGCCGCCCGCTGTCGCCGCGGCGGCCAGCGCCGGCGGGCCCACCGTCGTCGTGATCGACGACCTGGCCGACATCCCCGCCGCGCAGGCGGTCGCCGCGCCCCAGGGCCTGCCGGTCGCGCTCGACGTGAGCCGCCGCAGCGGTCCCGACGCCGTCGGGCGCGAGGCGGCGGCGATCGCGCTCGGGTGCCGGGTGCTGCGCACCGCCGACGTCCGCCGCAGCCGCCGCGTGGCCGAGGTCATGGGCGCGATCCTCGCCGCCCGCCGGTCGTGACCGACGTCCGGCTGGACGCCCCCGTCCACCTGGTGCGGGGCGACGACGAGGTGATCCTGCGGGACGCCTCACGCGACCTCGTCCACCGCCTCCTCGGCGACCTCGACGCCGGACTGGCGGTCGAGGAGGTCGGCGCCGAGCGGCTCAAGCCCGCCGACGGCGAGCCCACCGTCGTGCCCCTCGTCGAGGCCGCGCAGACGCCGCCCTTCCTGACCGACAAGCGCATCGTGGTCGGCCGCGACCTCGAGGTCTTCACCCGGGCCGAGCAGGTCGCCCCCCTCGTCGCCTACCTCGCCGATCCGCTGCCGTCGACCTCGCTCGTGCTGGTGTGGGGGACCGGGCGCGTCCCCAAGTCCCTCGTCGACGCCGTCGCCGCCGCCCGGGGCCAGCAGATCGACACGAGCCCCGGCCGCAGGGTCGCCGCCTGGGTCGACGAGCAGGTCGCCGCCGCCGGCCTGCGGCTCGACCGGGCCGCCACCGCCCGGCTGGTCGAGTGGCTCGGCGGCGAGCCCCAGAAGCTGGTCGGCGTGCTCGGCACGCTCGTCGGCAGCTTCGGTCCGGGCGCGCGGATCGGCGTCGACGAGCTCGATCCCTACCTCGGCGAGGCCGGCGACGTCCCGCCATGGGAGCTGACCGATGCCCTCGACCGGGGTGACATCGCCGAGGCATTGCGCAAGCTGCACCGGATGACGGCCGGGGGCGGTCGGCACCCGCTGCAGATCATGGCGACCCTCCAGGGCCACTACGCCCGCATCCTCCAGCTCGACGGGGCGGCGGTCACCGGTGAGAAGGACGCCGCCCAGATGCTCGGCCTGCGGGGCTCGACGTTCCCCGCCCGCAAGGCCCTCACCCAGGCGCGCAAGCTCGGCCACGAGAGGGTCGTCGAGGCGATCGAGCTGCTGGCCGGCGCCGACCTCGACCTGCGCGGCGGCAAGGCGTGGCCGGACGGCCTCGTGCTCGAGGTCCTGGTGGCGCGCCTGGCCCGGCTGGCGCGCTGACAGGCCCGGCACGCGCCGGACCGGAGGCTCAGCCCTCGGCCGAGGCCCGGTTGACCTGGGCCATCAGGCGCGACGTGCGGCGGGCGGCCTGGTTCTTGTGGATGACGCCCTTGGCGGCGGCCTTGTCGATGCGCTTCTGCGCCAGGCGCAGGCGGCGCGTCGGCGTCGTCGGCACCCGACTCGGCGGCGACGACGGCGGACTTGATGCGGGTCTTCAGCTCGGAGCGCACGCGCCTTGTTGCGCTCGTGGCGCCGACGTTCTGGCGGTTCCGCTTGATCTGGCTCTTGATGTTCGCCACGGGGGCTCTGCTCCTTCGAGAACGAATAGCCGGGACAGGCTAGCGGCGTCGCGGGCCGGGATGTCACCTTCCGGAGCCGCCGCAGGCGCGCCGCGAACGCTCGCCAGGCCCCCCTATGGATCTCGACCGCATCCGCAACCTCTCGATCATCGCCCACATCGACCACGGCAAGTCGACGCTCGCCGACCGCATCCTCGAGCTGACGCGGCGCGGTCGACCCCCGCGACATGCGGGCGCAGTACCTCGACTCGATGGACCTCGAGCGCGAGCGGGGCATCACGATCAAGGCCCAGAACGTGCGCCTCGACTGGAACGGACCACGTCCTCAACCTCATCGACACGCCCGGGCCACGTCGACTTCGGCTACGAGGTGTCGCCGGTCGCTCGCCGCGTGCGAGGGCGTGATCCTGCTCGTCGACGCGGCCCAGGGCATCGAGGCCCAGACGCTGGCCAACTGCTACCTGGCGCTCGAGCACGACCTCGAGATCGTCGCCGCGCTCAACAAGATCGACCTGCCCGCGGCCGAGCCCGACCGCTACGCGGCCGAGATCGAGCGGGTGCTCGGCATCCCCGCCGACGAGATCCTGCGCATCTCGGCCAAGACCGGCGAGGGCGTGCCCGAGCTGCTCGACGCGGTCGTCGAGCGGATCCCGCCGCCGACCGGCGACGCCGACGCGCCGCTGCAGGCGCTGATCTTCGACTCGTACTACGACCCGTACCGCGGCGTCGTCAGCTCGGTGCGCGTCGTTGAACGGCACGCTGCGCACCGGCGCCGCGGCTGCGGTTCGTGCAGGCCGGCGCCGACCCACGACGCCGAGGAGATCGGCGTGCGCCGCCCGGACCCGACGCCGGTCGCCGTCGCTCGGCCCGGGCGAGGTCGGCTACCTCATCGCCGGCATCAAGGACGTCGGCGAGGCCCGCGTCGGGCGAGACGGTCACCGACGCCGCCGCGCCCGGCGCCGAGCCGCTCGACGGGCTACCGCGACCCGAAGCCGATGGTGTTCTGCGGCCTCTACCCGGTCGACGGCGACGAGTACGCCGACCTGCGCGAGGCGCTCGAGAAGCTGCGGCTCAACGACTCGTCGCTTCACCTACGAGCCCGAGACGTCGGGCGCGCTCGGCTTCGGCTTCCGCTGCGGCTTCCTCGGGCTGCTGCACATGGAGATCGTCCGCGAGCGGCTCGAGCGCGAGTACGACCTCGCGCTCGTCGCCACCGCGCCGAACGTCGAGTACCGCGTGCACACGACCGACGGCGAGCGTCGAGGTCGTCGACAACCCGTCCGACGCTGCCCGCCGGCCAGCGAGCATCGAGCGCATCGAGGAGCCGTACGTCAACGGTCACGATCCTCACGCCGACCGAGTACATCGGGCACGCTCATGGAGCTGTGCCAGCAGCGGCGGGGCGAGATGCACGAAGCATGGAGTACCTCTCGCCCGGAGCGGGTCGAGCTCGTCTACCGCATGCCGCTCGCCGAGATCGTCATCGACTTCTTCGACCAGCTGAAGAGCCGCACGCAGGGCTACGCCAGCCTCGACTACGAGCCGGCGGGCTACCGAGCGCGTCGAACCTGGTGAAGGTCGACGTGCTGCTCAACAGCGTGCCGGTCGACGCCTTCTCGCACGATCGTGCACCGCGACAAGGCGTACGACTACGGCCGGCGGATGACCGAGAAGCTGCGCGAGCTCATCCCGCGCCAGCTGTTCGACGTGCCGATCCAGGCCGCGATCGGCGGGCGGATCATCGCCCGCGAGACGGTGAAGGCGAAGCGCAAGGACGTGATCGCCAAGTGCTACGGCGGCGACATCACCCGCAAGCGCAAGCTGCTCGAGCGCAGAAGGAGGGCAAGAAGCGCATGAAGCAGATCGGCCGCGTCGAGGTCCCCCAGGAGGCGTTCGTCGCCGCCCTGCGCCTCGACGACTGACGGTCACCGCACCGGCAGCACGGCGCCGGCCGGGACCCGCCGGTGCGTGGCCGTGCACTGGACGAAGGCGCCCGGCCCGTCGGCCAGCACCGTCGTGTTGTCGCACCCGCCGGCGCGGGCCTCCTGGTAGCTGACGATCACGCCGGCGGGCTCGACCACCCCGCCCCGCGCCGTGCGGGCCGCGAAGTCCGACCAGCGCACGGCCACCGGCGGGGCGTCGCACCGCGCGAACACCTCCGCCCACACCATCGGCGCCGCCAGGTGGTCGCCGCCGCCGTGCAGCTCGCGCACGGCGACGCCGTCGACCGATCCCCGCCACCAGCCTGGGCGGTCGCCGGGACCGATCGCCAGCCGATAGCGGCGGCCGGGCTCCCAGGCCAGGTCGCGGGTGTTGGGGTTGCCGGTGGCGCTGGGCAGCCGCGAGTCCGTGCCGTCGAGGATGCCGCCGCCAGGCCCGTAGCCGCCCCAGTTCACCGCGGTCGAGCCGGGATGCGGGGGGTACCACTGGAGCCCGAGGTGGGCGGCCGCCGTCCCCGGCTGGCCGGCGAAGCTGACCTGGAGCGCCCAGAAGTACAGGTCCGCCACGCGGGGAGCATCGATCACCTCCACGTCGGCGCGCACCTCGACGAGGGCGAGATCGGCCGGCAGGCCGTCCCAGCGCAGGTGGAACGACGACGCCCGGTTGGCCGAGGTCGGGTAGCCCGAGGTGCGCCCGCGCGCCATCGGGCCAGTCAAGCACCGTGGCCGCGGCGGGGGTGCGGTGCGGTGACGACGCGATGACGAACTCCATTCAGGCTTTAGCACTCGGTACAATCGACTGCTACCCGAGGGTCCCGGTAGCGCAGGGTTGCCGGCCCCCTCGCGAGGTCTCATGCTCGACGAACGCAAGGCGGCCATCCTCCGGGCCGTCGTGGAGGAGTACATCGACACGGCGCAGCCCGTCGGGTCCGGTCACGTCGCCCAGGCGCCCGGCGTCGACGTCTCGTCCGCGACCGTCCGCAACGAGATGGCGACGCTCGAGGCCGACGGCTACCTGCGCCAGCCGCACACCTCCGCCGGGCGGGTGCCCACCGAGAAGGGCTACCGGTTCTTCGTCGACCACCTACGCCGCCCGGCCCGCCTCGAACCGCAGTCCGCCGAGGAGGTGCGCGACTTCTTCGCCCGCGCCCACGGCGAGGTCGAGCAGATGCTGGCGGCGACGAGCGGGCTGCTGACCAACCTGACCAACCTCACGAGCGTGGTCGTGGCGCCGCGGCGGCGGTGACGCCGTGATCCGCTCGGTCCAGCTCGTGCACGCTCAGCGCTGGGGCGGCGCTGCTCGTGGTGGTGCTGAGCGACGGCGACGGTCGAGAAGCACACGATCGAGCTGCCGCCGGAGGCCAGCGACGAGCGCGTGGCGGCGGCGACCGCCCACCTGACGGTCTTCCTCGGCGGCGCGTCCCGGGCCTCCGCGCTGCGGCTGCCGGCGACGGGCGACGGCGCCACCGACGCGCTGGTGACCCGGGCGCTGGAGGCGCTGCGGGGGCCGCTCACCGACGACGCCGAGCACATGTACGTCGGCGGCGCGGCCCGCATGGCCCAGGCGTTCGACGCCATCGAGACGGTGCGCGAGGTGCTCGGCATCCTCGAGCAGCAGTTCGTGGTGGTGTCGCTGCTGCGTGACGTGATCGACCGGGGCCTGCACGTGGCGCATCGGCACCGAGACCGGCGTGGCCCCCCTGGCCGAATGCGCGCTGGTGGTGGCGCCGTACGAGATCGAGGGCGAGCGGGCCGGCACCATCGGCGTGCTCGGGCCCACCCGCATGAACTACCCCCAGGCGCTGGCGGCCGTGGCTGTGGTGAGCCATCGCCTGTCCGATCGCCTCACCGAGGGCTGAGGAGACGACCCCGTGGCCGCCCCGACCGACTACTACGAGCTGCTCGGCGTCGCCCGCACGGCCACCCAGGACGAGATCAAGCGCGCCTACCGGCAGCTCGCGCGCCAGCTGCACCCGGACACGGGCCACGGCGACCCCGAGTCGGAGGCGCGGTTCAAGCAGGTCGCCCACGCCTACGAGGTGCTGTCCGACCCGGAGAAGCGGCGGCGCTACGACGCCTACGGTCCCGACGGCGTGAACGGCGCGGCCAACACGGCCGATCCGTTCGGCTTCGGCGGCCTCGGCGACATGTTCGAGGCGTTCTTCGGCGGCAGCCCGTTCGGCGGCGGGCGCACCCGCGGGCAGGCCGGCCCGCCCCGGGGCTCCGACCTGGAGGTCGCCATCGACCTCGACTTCGAGCAGGCGGTGTTCGGCTGCGAGCACGCGGTCTCGGTCCGCACCGCGGTCGGCTGCCCGGCGTGCGGGGCCACCGGCGCGGCCGACGGCACGCTGCCGGTGACCTGCTACGAGTGCCAGGGCACCGGCCAGGTCCAGCGGGTGCGGCAGTCGCTGATCGGCCAGATGGTGACGTCCTCGCCGTGCGCCCGGTGCGCGGGGTCGGGCCAGATCATCGCCAGCCCGTGCGTCGAGTGCCGGGGCGAGGGCCGCATGGTCGAGGAGCGCACCTACACGGTCGACATCCCGGCCGGCGTCGACTCCGGCTCGACGCTGCGGCTGTCGGGACGGGGCGCGGTGGGCCCCCGGGGTGGCCCGGCCGGCGACCTCTACGTCCACCTGCGGGTGAGGAACCACGACCGGTTCGCCCGCGACGGCAGCGACCTGCACACGACGCTGCTGCTGCCGTACACCCAGGCGACGCTGGGCGCCAGCATCGACTTCGAGACGCTCGACGGCACCGAGGAGATCGACATCCCCCGGGGCACCGCGTCGGGCACGACCTTCCGCCTGCGGGGCCGCGGCGTGCCCCACCTCGAGCGCCGGAGCCGGGGCGACCTGCTCATCGAGGTCGTCGTCGACGTGCCCAAGGACCTGTCCGAGGAGGAGGAAGAGGTCGTGCGGCGCCTCGCCGAGCTGCGGGGCGAGCCGGTGGCGCAGTCGGTCAGCGGCCTCATCTCCAAGCTGCGCTCCGCGTTCAAGTAGGCGCCGGGCGGATGGCGCCGGACGCGGCCGCGCCGGTGACGCCCCGCACCGCGGCGGCCCTGGCCTTCGTGGAGGACCTGGACGCGCCCCGCCTCGCCCCCGACGACCACCACCACCTGACCCGGGTGCTGCGGCTGGGGCCGGGCCAGGAGATCACCGTCGGTGACGGCCGCGGCCGGTGGCGGCCGGTCCGGCTCGCGGGTTCCCGCGACGGCGCGCTGGAGGTCGTGGGGGAGATCGTCGCCGACCCGCGGCCCGAGCCGCCGATCACGATCGCGTTCGCCCCGGTGAAGGGCGAGGGGGCCGCCCTGGTCACCCAGAAGGTGACCGAGCTGGGCGCAGACCGGATCGTCCCGTTCGTCGCCGAGCGGTCGGTCGTGCGCTGGGATGGGGAGCGGGCCGAGCGCCAGGCGAGCCGGCTGGCGGTCACGGCGCGGCTGGCGGCGATGCAGTGCCGGCGGACCTGGCTGCCCGACGTGGCGCAGGCGACGACGTTCGCCGCGGCGGCGGCGCTGCCCGGTGCGGCCCTCGCCGACATCGACGGCGACCCGCCCGCGACGCTCCACCGTGTACTGCTGGTCGGCCCGGAGGGCGGATGGACGTCCGCAGAGCGGTCGGTCGACCTGCCTCGCGTCCGCATCGCGCACCATGTGTTGCGGGCCGACACTGCTGCGATTACGGGATGTGCTCTTCTAGCTGCACTGCGTGACAACATTGTGTCAACTTGGTGAGGTTCTTCCTACTGGCAGTGACACACCCTCACTTTTCGTGTCATATGGCTTAAATGGTCGCGCTCAACGCCACACGCGCAGTGATTGTCCGCGGCGAGGAAGAGTGCGTAGAGTAGGCAAGGGCTCGCCCCGGGGCCATTCCCGGGAGGGCGAGCGTGGGTCTGGCCGTCGCCTGGGGGACGGCTGAGGGAGGAACACCAATGGACAGCGACCTCGAAGTCGATCGCGACAGCGGTTATGCCGCCAAGGTCGGGACCCGGCTTCGCTCCATCAGACGCCAGAAGCACCTGTCACTCCAGGACGTCGAGGCGGCGTCCGAGCACGAGTTCAAGGCTTCGGTGCTGGGTGCGTACGAGCGGGGCGAGCGGGCCATCTCGGTGCCGCGCCTCCAGCGGCTCGCCCGGTTCTACCGGGTGCCGGTCGACCAGATGCTCCCGAGCGACGACGAACTCGGCATCCGCTCGGCGAGCGGCGACGAGCAGGTGGTCGACCTCACCGAGCGGTTGCGGGGCCCGCGCCGCGACGACCGCCCGGTCACGATCGACCTGGGTGCCGTCGAGCAGCTCGGCGGGCAGGAGGGCGAGATGCTCGCCCGCTACCTGCGGATGATCCAGGTGCAGCGGGGCGACTACAACGGGCGCATGCTCACGATCCGTCGTGAGGACATGCGGGCCGTTGCCTGCATCCTCGACTGCCACCCGGATCAGGTGCCGTCCAGGCTCGACAGCCTGGGCCTCTGCCTGGTCCGCTGACCGGGAGGTCGGTCGCGGACCGCCCGCCCGGAGCCGCGAGCCAGCCGTTCGGCGTCTATGTCCACGTGCCGTTCTGCGCGGCCCGGTGCGACTACTGCGCCTTCGCCACCTGGACCGATCGCCACCACCTGCAGCGGGCGTACCTCGACGCCTGCCGAACGGACGTCACACGCGCCGTGGCCGCCGGGATGCCGGCGGCCACGAGCATCTTCGTGGGCGGGGGCACCCCGTCGCTGGTCGACCCGGGGCTGCTGGTCGCGGTGCTCGACGAGGTCCCGCGGGCGCCGGGCTGCGAGATCACGATCGAGGCCAACCCCGACACGGTGACGAGGGAGCTGCTGGCGGCCTACGTGGCCGGCGGCGTGAACCGGATCAGCGTCGGCGTGCAGTCGATGGCGGACCACGTACTCGCGGCGCTCGGCCGCACCCACGACCCGGCGGGCGTCCGCCAGGCGGTCGAGCTGGTGCGGGAGGCCGGCATCCCAACCTTCAACCTCGACCTGATCTACGGGGGCGCGGGAGAGACGCTCGCCGACTGGCAGGCGACGCTGGACGGGGCCCTCGCGCTGGACCCGCCCCACGTCAGCGCGTACGCACTGACGGTCGAGCCGGGCACGCCGCTGGCTGACGACCCGGCCCGCCACCCGGACGACGACGACCAGGCCGACAAGTACCTGGCGGCCGCGGACACGCTGGAGCGGGCGGGGCTGGCCTGGTACGAGATCTCCAACTGGGCGACGGCGGGCCACGAGTGCCGACACAACCGCCTGTACTGGTCGATGGGCGAGTACCAGGCCTTCGGCTGCGCCGGCCACTCGCACCGGGATGGCCGCCGGTTCTGGAACGTCAGGACGCCCGAGCGCTACATCGAGGCGATCACGGCCGGCCGCTCGCCAGTGGCGGCGGGGGAGCGGTTGGGCGGAGAGGAGCGCCGGCTGGAGGCGCTGCAGCTCGCGGTGCGCACCCGGGAAGGCGTCCCGGCGGGCGCGCTCCCGGTCGATGAGCTGGGGGACCTGGTCGCGATCGAGGTCGCCGACCGGCGGGCGGTGCTCACCGTGCGGGGGCGGCTGTTGGCGAACGAGGTGGCGCTCCGGCTCCGTTGAGTGGGTGCGCCGGCGGGTCAGGTGAAAACTGTCCGGCCATGCCGTTCCACCCCTCGGTCCAGGAGTGGGATGCCGAGGTGTTCGCCGGTGACCCGCTCGGCTTCCCGGGCTACGAGGAGCGTCGGCGCGCCCTGGCGGACACCGGCGAGGCGGTGCGGACCGGGCGGACCGAGCACTACGCGTTCGTCGAGGGTCGCTTCGACGTGCTGGGCGGGACGATGGGCGCGGCGGTCGGGGAGCGGGTGGTGCGGGCGTACGACCGCGCCCGCGACCTGCGGCTGCCGATGGTGGTTCTGACCCGGACCGGCGGCGCCCGCCTCCAGGAGGGCATGGTCGCGTTGATCCAGCTGGCCCGCACCTCGTCGGCGGCGCGGCGCCACGCGGCCGCCGGGCTGCTGTCGCTGGGCGTGTACGGCTCGCCGACGACCGGCGGGGTGTTCGCCTCGTACGGGTCGCTCGTGGATGTCCGGGCCGCCTACGAGCACGCGGTGATCGGGTTCGCCGGCCCGCGGGTGGCCGAGGGGACGCTGGGCGTGCCCCTGCCCCCCTCGTCGCACACAGCCGAGATGGCCTATGAGCGGGGTCTGGTCGACGAGTTGCTGGCGCCGGCCGACGGCGCCGAGTGGGCGGAGGCGGCGCTCGGCCTCGCGGACCGCCCGCTGCCGACGCGCCCGCTGCCAGCCTGGGCCGTCCCGGAGGCGGACCGTGCGTGGGGCGAGGTGCTGCGGGCCCGGGCGGTCGGCCGGCCGACGGGCATCGACCGCGCCGCGCGGATGTGTTCGTCGTGGACCGAGCTGCGGGGCCCGGACGGGGTCGTCCGCGCCGGCCTGGCCACGGTGGCCGGACAGCGCTGCGTGGTCGTGGCGACCGACCGCTACCTGCGGTCCGGCCGGCCCACGCCCGCCGGGTTCCGGCTCGCGCAGCGGGCGGTCGCGCTGGCCGGGCGGCTGGGACTGCCCGTCGTGACGCTGGTGGACACCCCGGGCGCCGATCCGTCGCCCGAGGCGGAGAGCGACGGGATCGCCGCGGAGATCGCCCGGACGTTCGCCGCGTTCGCCGAGTGCCCGACGCCGATCGTGTCGGCGTGCGTGGGCGAGGGCGGCAGCGGCGGTGCGCTCGCGCTGTGCTACGCGGACCGGCTGCTGATGTCCGAGCACGCGATCTTCACGGTGATCGCCCCGGAGGGCGCCGCGGCGATCCTCGAGCGCGATCCGGCCCGCGCCCCGACGTGGCGGACCGCCTGGCGCTGACGTCGACGGACATGATCGAGCTGGGCGTGGTCGACGAGGTCATCGCCGAGGGACAGACCGCCCTCGACAAGGCGGTCGCCGCCGCGTTGGAGGATGCGGTGCCGGGCGAGCGGGAAGCCCGCTTCGACCGCGCCACCGCCCGCTGGCTGCTGCCCTGACCGCCGCCCGCCCGCGACCACCTGCGGGAGATCCTCGGCCACGGTCCGCGTCACCGGCCGGGGTCCGTTGTGCCCGCCCGTGGACGAGGTGGGGCAACGGGCGGGCGAGAGCCTCGGCCTGACGTACGCCGCAGCGATCGACGGCGACGTCGACTGCGACTACGAGTCCGAGGACAGCGACCTCATGGTGAAGGGCCACTGCCAGGACTACGAGTCGCTCGGGGCCGCGGTGGACGACATCGACGTCCGGCGAAGGTACGTCCCCGGCACCGAGCCGTACGACGGCGTCGGCGGCGACGAGGCCGTCATCCAGAACATGGAGCTGTCCGATCCCACGCTCGAGACGCCGGGGTACCGGGTGATCATCCGCCAGGGGGGGTCCGCATCTGCCAGACCCTCTGGGCGACCGACGACCCCCGCGACCCCGACCAGGACGCCGGCCTGCGCGAGATGCTCGACTACGTCACGGTGACGATGTTGCCGGCAGCGTGAGCGTCTGGCCCGGGAGCAGCAGGTCCGGGTTGCCCGGGTCGACGAGGCGGTCGCGGTTGGCGTCGACGAGGCGGCGCCAGTAGCGGGACACGTCGCGCTCCGGCGGTGCGGCCTGGCCCGGAGAGGTCACGACGTCCTCGGCGATCGACCAGAACGAGTCCCCGGGCTCGACCACCCACGTCGTGGCACCGGCGCTCGGCGGTGCCGGGCCCGGCGGGGCCGGACCGGGGACCACCAGGGCGGTGCGCGTCATCGTGACCGATGTCAGCAGCGGGTCGCCGACCCGGGTCATCGTGGCCGTGGCGGGCGGTGGGTCGGGCAGGGGCTCGCGCGTCATCGTGGCCGACGCAGCACCCGGCCCGGGGGCCGGCGGCGGCGGTGGGGTGGCGGTCGTGACCGCGGCGGCCGGCGCCGCGTGCAGGTGCGGTGGGGGCAGCGCTCCGGCGACCGTGCCCAGCGCCAGGCCGAGGCCGCCCCCGCCGGCGGCGATCTGGCGCACGAGGCCCGGCGTCACCCGCTGCGTGAACGCAGTCAGGCCCCGCACCTGGACGACCCGCGTCGCGGTGACCAGGGCGGTCGCCACCAGCAGGTACCAGATCGCCGCCAGCGCGGCCAGCCGCAGGAGCGCCATGGCCATCTCGGTGGGGGAGGCCGCGTCGGTCCACGCCCGCAAGCCGTCCCACGAGGTCAGAGGCACGGTGAGGGCGGGCGAGCCGAGGTGGTCGACCGCCCTCGCCAGGACGAGGAGCAGCGCCACCCATCCGGCCGGGCGGACGACCGCGACCGCGGCGCGCCTCACCGGGGCACCTCCACCGTGCGGGTGAGGCCGCCGGGCAGGTCGACCACGATGTCGTCGCAACCGCCGGCCACCGGTTCGGCCCGGATGCCGACCGCGCCGGGGATGCGCTGGCTGGCGTCGACCGTGACGGGCTCGTCCGGTGGCGCCCACGACGGGAAGACGAACACGTCGCCGGTCGCCGGCCGGAGCAGTGCCGGGGACGGGCCGTCGCGGCAGTCCCAGTCGCCGACCGCCACGACGTCGCCGGGCTCGCCGAGCGTCCAGCGGGCCGAGCCTGCGGTCACGCTCGCGCCGTCGACGACCAGGGTCTCGGGGTTGCCGTCGCCGTCGATGTCGACGGCGGCGGCGGGTTGCGAGGCCCGCGCCGCGAGGAGAGGAGCCGGGATCGGGCACCGCGCCCGGCCCCGGGCCTTCGCCGTCTGGCCGCGTCGCGACGAGGCTGACGGCGACCGCGGCGGCGAACGCGCCGCCCGACGCCGTGGCGACGAGGGCCCGACGGCGCCGACGTGCAGGTGCGGACTGCACGTCGGCGCCCTCGGGCACCCGCCCGCCAGCGGCCCGGCCGCCCGGGCGCGAGCGGAGCTCACGGGTGAGCTGGACCGAGGGCTCGTCCGCAGCACGCTCGGGCGGGTCGTCGCCCCACCCCGCCGCGACCACCTCGGCCAACGGCGGGGCCGCCCGGGTTGCGGGGGGCGCCCCGGGCGGCCCGGCGCCGAACACGTCGGCCCACCGCTCGTCGGCCCTCCGGTCGGGGTCGCGGGTCCAGAACCGCTCGTACGTGTCCGGGTCGACCGAGCCGGGCGCCGCGGCCCCCGCCTCCGTCGCCGGCGGCAGCTCGGCGCCGGGCACCGCGTCGAGCAACGCCTCGGCGAACCCTCGGGCGGACGGGCGGCGGGACGGCACGGCGTCGAGGGCGCCCGCGATGACCTGGCGGATCGCTCGCTCTTCCGCCGCGCCGCCCGCCGCCCGCGACCAGGTGGGCCAGGCGGGCCCAGCCCCGCCGGTCGGCGTCGCCCACCCGGTCGAGCAGGCCGGACACGACGGCGGCGAGCGCCGCCACGTCGTCGGCCCGGGTCGCCCCGTCGGCGGGGGCGAGGCCGCAGAGCCGCGGCCGTCCGTCGTCGCCGATCAGGACATGGGATGCGTCGACGCGCCCGTGCACGATCCCGACGTCGTGCAGGTCGGCGAGCGTGGCCGCCACCGACGCCCCGACCCCGGCGACGCTCGCGAGCGAGCCGATCCAGGAGGAGACCGGCTCGCCCACGTAGCGCGTCCGCACCTCGTCGACCGGCCCGGCGCCGGCCGCGCCGCCGGCCACGGGCGCGAGCGCCACCACGCCCGGGTGGACGGCCCGGGCCAGGCGCTCGGCCTCGCGCCGCAGCCGCGCCGCTGCGGCGCCCGCGGCGGCCGTCTTGACCACCACGGGGCCGGCGGCGTCGGCGTCGAGCCGGAGGTGCGTGTCCATGCCCCGAAGACTGCTGAACCAGACCGAGAGTTGTCAAGAGACATTGGTCGATAATTGGCATTACTGGTCGTCAAGGCCGATGCCCGAAAGCATCTGCACGCGCTCGAATCGGGTGGAGATCAGCGGCAGGCGTCCGCAGTGCCCGGGACGCCCGAGCGCAGCGGATCGACCAGCTCGCTGTGGCGGCTGGTCACGACGATGCCGTCGCCGACGCCGCCGATCCACGGCAGCGTCAGCATCGGCACCTGGTAGCGCACCTCGTAGGTCGCCCGGGCGCAGCGGGCGAACCCGGTCTGCCCGCCGGCGCCATCGAGCGGCAGCAGGCGGACCGAGGCCTGGGACGCGTCGAGCCCCCGGGCGTCGAGCGACGCGACGCCCGCCCGCGTGGCGGCCTGCTCGGCGGCGTCGACCCCCGCGCTCTCGACGTCCGCCTCGACGAACGTCCGCACCGACTCGCGGGCGGCGCCGTCGACCGCGAGCTTGGCGTCGATCACCGACCACAGGTTCAGGACGAGCAGCGCACCGACCACGAAGATCAGCAGTCCGAACGGCAGCGCCTCGATGCCCGCGACCTGGCCGCCGTCGCCGTCGCCGTCGCCGCCGGCCGCCGGGCCCGCGGCACCCCCGCCGTTGCCCGAGCCGGCGCCCGCGTCCGGGCTGATCGTCACCCGGCCGATCCGCCGGCCCTGGATGCGCAGGGCGGTCAGCCGCCAGCCGGCCACCGTCACCGACTCGCCTTCGGTGGGCACGTGCCCGAGCAGGTCGTACACGAGCCCGCCGATCGTGTCCCAGTCGCCCTCCGGGCAGCTCGGGCCCGCAACCGCTCGTTCACGTCGTCGATCGGCGTCCGCGCCGTGCACCTGGATCCCGCCCCCGGCCAGCGGCTCGATCCTGCGCCTCGTCGACGTCGAACTCGTCGACGATCTCGCCGACCAGCTCCTCGATGAGTCCTCGAGCGTGACCAGCCCGGCGGTGCCGCCGTACTCGTCGACGACGACCGCGAGGTGGAACTTGTCCCGGCCTGCATCTCCCGCAGCAGTCCGGCACCCGCTTGGTCTCGGGGACGAACCGGGCCGGCCGCATCAGCTCGGCCACCGGCGCGTCGCCCTTGCCGTCCCGCTCGGCGCCGCATGAGGTCCTTGGCGTAGGCGAGCCCGACGACGTCGTCGATGCCCGTCGCCGCAGACCGGCAGCCGGCTGTAGCCGTTGAGCAGCATGACCTCCATGGCGTCGGTGACTCGGAAGTCGCGGCCGACGGTGACCATGTCGGGCCGGGGCACCATCACCTCGCGGACGATCGTGTCGCCGAACTCGATGATCGACTCGATCAGCGCCCGCTCCTCCTCCTCGATGACGTCCTCCTCGGCGGCGACCTCGGCGATGGCGAGCAGCTCCTCCTCGGACGACACGAAGGGCCCGTGCTTGCAGGCCCTTGCCGGGCAGGACCACGTTGGTCAGGCCGATGAGGCCCGCGAGCACCCAGCCGCAGCGGCGGGAAGCGCGACCAGCGCCGCGCACCGGCCGGGCCACGGCCAGCGCCGCCCGCTCGGGGTCGCAGGACGGCCCAGGTCTTGGGTGCCGCCTCGGCCAGCGACGAACACGAGGACGACGTTGACGCACGATGGCGAGCGACCACGCCGGCGACGCCCGAGCAGCCGGTCGGCGACGATGCCGACCAGCGTCGCCTGCACGAGCTGGCACGACCAGGACCGAGGAACAGCGACGCGGGTTGACGAACCGCTCGCGGCCGGGCTGACGAGCTCGGGCCAGCGCGTCGGCGCCGCCGGCCGCCGCTCGTCGGCGAGGGCCTGCGGCCTTGGGCCGGGCCATCCGGGTCGAGCGCCGGTCTCGGCCACGGCGAGGAAGTGCCGCGCAGCACGAGCAGCACGCACGATCGGCCACGAGCAGCCAGCGTCGGTGCCGGTGAGCGCTCAGCGATGCACCGCCGCGGCGCATCGCCCGTCGCGGCACCGCGGGTCGCCGTCCGGTCCGGTGGAACTGGTCCAGCAGGCGCCTGCTCGCGGGCCTGCATGACCGCCGGCTCTCGTCGGGCTCGGCGTGGTCGTGGCCGAGCACGTGCAGCACGCCGTGCACGACCAGCAGGGCCAGCTCGTCGTCGAGCGTGCCGGCGTGGCTCGGGGGCCTGGCGCGCGGCGACGGCCGGGCAGACGACGACGTCGCCGAGCAGCAGCGGCAGGTCGCCGGGCTCCGGGTCGGCGCGGTCGGGGCCGGACGCTGCTGGCGTCGGGCCAGCGGCCGGCGATCGACCGCGTCGTCGTCGATCGGGAAGGCGAGCACGTCGGTCGGGCCGTCGTGCGCCCATGAACTCGCTCGTTCAGCTCGGCGATCGTCGGCCTCGTCGACGAACAGCAGCGACAGCTCGGCACTCGCCCCGCACGCCCTCGGCCGCCAGCACGTCGCCGTGCGAGCGTGACCCAGCGGTCGACGTCGACGGGGACCGCGGCCTGCTCGTCGGCGCCGAACACCGCGACCTCGCCGTCGGGGCCGCGACGCGGGGCTTGGGCAGCGGCCGGTGGACGTCGGCGTCGTCGCTGGGGTCGACGCCCCGGGTACGGCGCGTCCGACGTCACCGCTGGCCGCCGCGTCCTCGCGGCCGGGCGACCTCGGCCCGCTCGTAGGCGTCGACGATGTCCTGCGACGATGCGGTGCCGCACGACGTCGCCTGGCGACGAGGTGCACGAACGCCAGCCCGTCGATGCCGGCGAGCATCGCGCTCGAGGCCGATCAGGCCGCTGCGCCCGCCCGGCACGTCGACCTGGGTGATGTCGCCGGTGACGACCACCTTGGAGCCGAAGCCGATGCGGGTCAGGAACATCTTCATCTGCTCGGGCGTGGTGTTCTGCGCCTCGTCGAGGATGATGAAGCTGTCGTTGAGCGTGCGGCCGCGCATGAACGCCAGCGGCGCCACCTCGACCGTGCCCCGCTCCAGCAGGCGCTGGGCGCCCTCGGGCTCGACCATGTCGTAGAGCGCGTCGTAGAGCGGGCGCAGGTACGGGTCGATCTTGGCCATCAGGTCGCCGGGCAGGAACCCGAGCCGCTCGCCGGCCTCGACCGCGGGCCGGGTGAGGATGATGCGCTCGACCTGCTTGGCCTGCAGCGCCTGCACGGCCATGGCGACGGCCAGCCAGCTCTTGCCGGTGCCGGCCGGGCCGATGCCGAAGGTGATGATGTTGTCGCGGATGGCGTCGACGTAGCGCTTCTGGCCGGCGGTCTTGGGGCGCACGGTGCGGCCCTTGGCGCCGCGCAGCACCTCGGCGGTGAGCACCTCGGTCGGGCGCTCGTCGGCGCGGACCATGTCGATCGTGCGCGCGACGCTCGGCCGGCTCGAGCGCGCTGGCCCCGCTGCGAGCAGCACGACCAGCTCCTCGAACAGGCGCCCGACCCGGTCGGCGTCGTCGCCGGTCGATGGTGATCTCGTTGCCCCGGACGTGGATCGTCGGTGCCGGGGAACGCCGCCTCGATCAGCCGCAGCAGCTCGTCGCGC
Source organism: uncultured Acidimicrobiales bacterium (assembly GCA_963739835.1). GTDB lineage: Bacteria > Actinomycetota > Acidimicrobiia > Acidimicrobiales > VFJN01 > ZC4RG19. Next base: position 51,983 of record CAVUBW010000023.1, on the reverse strand, counting down.
TGGCCGAGCAGATCGACCATGAGGTGGTTGCCGGGGACGATGATCTTGACCTGGGTGGTCGCCACGAGGGCTCCAGCCTAGGCACAACGCCGGTGGCCGCGGTGCGCCGGGTCGTCGCCGCGGCGCCCTACGCTCGCCGCCCGTGGACCCCGTTGCGCGCACGGCGCTGTTCCTGCCGATCTTCGGCGAGCTGTCGGACCCGCGGCTCGTGGCCGACCTCGCGGTCGAGGCGGAAGCGGCCGGGTGGGACGGCCTGTTCGTCTGGGACCACATGCTGTACCGGCCGCCGGTCACCGACATCGCCGACCCTTGGGTGACGCTGGCGGCCGTGGCCGCGGCGACCGAGCGGCTGCGCATCGGGCCGATGGTGACGCCGGTGTCCCGGCGGCGGCCACAGAAGCTGGCCCGGGAGACCGTCAGCGTCGACCGGTTGTCGGGCGGCCGGCTGATCTTCGGCGCCGGCCTGGGCGGCGATCCCGGCCGGGAGCTGAGCGCGCTCGGCGAGGAGACCGACCCGGTCGCCCGGCGCGACCTGCTGGAGGAGGGCCTGGACCTGCTGGTGCGGATGTGGTCCGGCGAACCGGTCGAGCACCGCGGGGCGGCGTTCACGGCCGACGGCGTCACGTTCGGGCCGCCGCCGGTCCAACGGCCCCGCATCCCCGTGTGGCTGGCCGCCCGGCATCCGCACCGCGCCCCGGTGCGGCGGGCCGCCCGCTTCGACGGGCTGTTCCCGATCGGGCTCGAGTCGCCGGACGACCTGCGGGCCATGCTGGCGGTCGTCGCCGCCCACCGGCCGGACGGCGCGGTCGGGGTCCCGTTCGACGTGGCGGTCCAGGGACCGGTGGGCGCCGACCCGCGGCCGTGGATCGACGCTGGCGCCACCTGGTGGCTCGTCCTGTTCGACCCGTTCACCGTGACGGCGGCCGTGGTGCGTGACGCGATCGGCCGCCGGCCGGCGCTGTAGCGTCGGCGGGCGGTGGAGCGCCCCGACCGTCGCCTCGACGCCCTGCCCGCCGCCGGGCTGCCCGGCTCGGTGGGCGGCGACCTCGACGTGCGCCTGGCGCGCTGGGCGGCGGAGGCCCGGGTCGACGAGGCCGCGCGGGTCCGCTCCCGGGAGCGGTGGCTGCTGCGCCAGGCGGAGGAGGAGAGCGCGGTCGCGGGCATCCTGGCCGACCTGCTGGAGGCGGGCCGGCCGGTCACGGTCCACTCCCGGACCGGGCGCCGCTACACGGGCACGGTCCGGGCGCTGGGCGACGACTTCGTGGCGCTGGCGCTGGCCGGCGGCCGGGGGTCCGCGCTGGTCGCGCTCGACGCGGTCGCGTCGCTGCGGACGCCGCCGGGGGAGGCCGGCGTCGTGGGCGACCGCGACGGGGCCGCCGGGCTCGGGCTGGCCGACGTCGTGGCGGGCCTGGCGGCCGACCGGGAGCAGGTCACGGTGGTCACGGCCGACGGCGAGGCGATCGCGGGGACGCTGCAGTCGGTCGGCCGGGACGTGGCGGTGATCCGGGCCGCGGGCGATCCGCCGGCGATGTGTTATGTCCCGCTGGCCGCGCTCGGCGAGATCGTGGTCGGGGCGTAACGAATCGCCCGGCGGACACCAGGCCAGCCGGTACCGTCGGCGCCATGCGTGGTCGGTGGCCCATCGCCGCCGCCGTCGCCCTCGCGGTGGCCACCGCGGCGTGCGGCGGAGGAGGGGGCTCAGGCGCCGACCGGTCGGCCGCCGGCACGGCCACGTCCGCCAGCACGGTCCCGCCGGCCACGGTGGCGGCGACCGCGCCGCCCACGACGGCCGATCCGCTCGCCCGCCCGGACTGGCTGGGCTCCCGGCCGCTCGCGCTGGGCGCCGACGGAACGGCCGCCGCCCAGCCCACGCCGTCCGAGCTCGACCCCCGGCGCATCCGCACCGTCGACGTCCTGCCGCCGCCGGCCGACGGCCAGTTCCACTCGACGGTCGACCCGGTGCCGGCCGACGTCGCGGCCCGCTCGACCTGGCAGCCGGCCTGCCCGGTGGGGCTCGACGACCTGCGCTACGTGACCGTGTCGTTCTGGGGGTTCGACGATCTAGCCCACACCGGTGAGCTGCTGGTCCACCGCACGGCCGCCGACCAGATCGTCGCCGCCTTCGGGCGCATGTTCGCCGCCCGCTACCCGATCGAGGAGATGCGCATCACGTCCGCCGCCGAGCTCGACGCCCCGCCCACCGGCGACGGCAACAACACCTCGGCGTACGCGTGCCGGCCAATCCGAGGCTCGTCGTCGTGGTCGTCCCACGCCTACGGGAAGGCCGTCGACGTCAACCCGTTCCAGAACCCCTACCGGAAGGGCGACCGGGTGCTGCCCGAGCTGGCCTCGTCCTACCTCGACCGGGCGAACGTGCGGCCCGGGATGATCACGGACGGCGACCGAGTCACCGCGGCGTTCGACGACGCCGGCTGGACGTGGGGCGGGCGCTGGACGAGCCCGGTGGACTACATGCACTTCAGCGCCGACGGGCGCTGAGGGTGGGGCGGCCCGCCGGAGGCGTCAGTTGGCGACGGCCCGCAGCGCGGCGGCGGGCTCGTTGCGGCGCACGGCCAGCAGGTCGGCGGTGCGGAAGCTGGCGACCCGCGTGCTCCAGGAGTCGATGACGTCCCGGCCGTCGCCGCGCCGGAAGAAGGTCGTCATCGGGCCCTCCTGCTGGTAGGCGTCGGCGCCGTCGACGACCTCGACGGTGCGATCCCGCAGGGTCACCTCGAAGGTCGGCATGCGAGCACGGTACGACACGCCCCCTGTGGGCAACGAGAGGGCCAACGCTGTGACTTTCCTGTGCGGTTCCTGGGCGAACAGGCGGCTCCGGGGGCCGCGCCGCCACCGCCCGCACGCCTCACTAGGCTCGCCGGAGCCATGGCCAAGGACTCACCGCACATGCCTGCACTGGTCGCGCCCGACGAGCTGCGCCGCCGGGTGCGGGAGATCAGCTGGTTCCACACGATGGACCTCGGCGACGGCATCGTCACCGAGGGGCGGTCGCAGCCGGCGCTGATCCTGCCCCGTCTCCAGCTGCCGGACCTCACCGGCCGCACCGTGCTCGACATCGGCGCCTGGGACGGCTTCTACTCGTTCGAGGCCGAGCGGCGGGGCGCGGCCCGGGTCGTGGCCACCGACTCGTTCTCCTGGGGCGGCGCGGGCTGGGGGACCAAGGCCGGCTTCGAGCTGGCCCGCGAGGCGCTCGGCTCACAGGTCGAAGACGTCGAGGTCGACGTCATGGACCTCGACCCGTCCCGGCTGGGCACGTTCGACGTCGTGCTGTTCCTCGGCGTCCTCTACCACATGCGCGATCCGGTCGGTGCGCTCGAGCGGGCCGCGGCGATGACCGGCGGCCTGCTCGTCGTCGAGACCGAGGTGGGGATGCTGATGCACCGCCGCCCGGCTGCGGCCTTCTACCCGGGCGACGAGCTGGCCAGCGATCCCACGAACTGGTGGGCGCCGAATCCCGCCGCCGTGCTGGGGATGCTGCGCGCCGTGGGCTTCACCGACGTCAGCGTGGCGTGGCGCCGCTCGCTGCCCCGGCGCGTCGCCGGCTGGGTCGTCAACCGGACGCGGAACACCACGGACATGAGCCTGGCCGAAACCATGCGCCGGTTCCGATTCGTGTTCCACGCCCGCCGCTGATCGGCGAGGGAACGCTGCGGTGACGGCCGCCCTGGGTGCGGGCCGCCACCGCAGCCCGCACCCAGGGCCAGGCGTCAGGAGTGGTCCTCGCCCTTGACGGCGGGCTCGGGGTACAGGTGCTCGAGCTCTCCCGGTTGGATGCGCGACCGCCGGATGAAGTCGTCGACCTCGTGGCCGCGGAGTCGGATGACCCGTCCGAAGCGGTAGGCCGGAAGCTCCCCGTGGTCGATGAACCGGTAGAGCGTGCGGGGAGTGATCCCCAGCCTGCGGGCCGCCTCTTGGGTCGAGAGCCATTCGGTCTCGTCGGTGTTCACGGCGCACACCTTACTCCTTCGCGTGGTGTTTGGGCATCTTTCGGTAATATCCTGGCGAACGGTCTCCGGGCACGTAAGGTGTGGGGGCCAATACAGGCGCAGCGTTGCGCCTGAGGTGGTGATGCGGTCGCCAGCGGCGGCCGCCACGGTGGTTGGGGAGGCATCCGCCAAACAGGAGTGAGGCGTGGCCTGCTTTGTCGCGCCTCCGAACGGCTTGGCTCGAAGAGGTGCCTCAACCATGGTGATGACCCGGTCGACGAACGGTGTGACGACCGATGTGGCCGGCGCGCCCCCGCCGCCACGGGTGGTCGCCCGGCCGCCCGGGCTGCCCGGGGCGCGGGCGGTGCTCGGGGCGGTGCTGGTGACCGTCGCCGCCGTGGCGACGTTCGCGAGCTGGCAGCAGGCGTCGGGCACGCCCGACCGCGCCTACGCGGTGGCGGCGACCGGCCTCGATCCGGGCGACCCCGTCACGGCCGACGCCGTGCGCTTCGTCGGCATCGACCTGCCCGCGGGCGTGGCTGGCGCGGCGTTCTCCGACGCGGCCGACCTGGAGGGCCGGGTGACCGTCGCCCCGATCGCGCCGGGCGAGCTCATCCAGCGGGGGTCGCTCAGCGACCAGCGGGCCGGGCCGGCGGCGGCCGAGGTATCGCTCGCGCTCGACCGTGCGCAGGCTGTCGACGGCCGCCTCGCGCCCGGCGACGAGGTCGACGTCTACGGCACCACCGACGGTGAGACGCGCCGGGTTGCCGAGGGCCTCCGGATCGTCACGATCACCGCCGCGGGCGGCTCGTTCGACCAGGGCGACCAGCTCACGGTGACCCTGGCCGTGCCGGACGCGGCGCAGCGGCTCGCGGTGATCGGCGCCGCCCGGGGCGGTGTGGTGACGCTGGCCCGCACCACGCACGCCGACGGGGCGCGGGGCGGTGGCGGGGCGGATCCGCCGCCGGCGTCGGGCACCGACCCCCCAGCCACGGGCGGCGGTCCGGCCGGCGCCGGCGCCGGCGCCGACGCCGGGTCCACCGGGGCCGACCCGGGGAGCGGTGCCTGATGGCCGTCGACCGTTTCGTCCTGCTCGGGCTGGCCCGGGTGCGCACGCCGTGGTTCGGGGCCGTCGCGCAGTGGGCCACGACGGCGGCGCTGCCGCTCGACTTCGTCAAGGTCGTGTCGCTGGAGGAGGCGCGCGCCCGGCTGAGGTCTGGACGCCCCTTCTCGGCGCTGCTGGTCGACGGCGGGCTCTCGGTGCTCGATCGCGACCTGGTCGAGCTGGCCTGCCGGCACGGCTGCGCCGTGATCGCCGTCGACGACGGCCGCTCGGCCCGGCCGTGGCGCGACCTCGGCGTCCACGCCGTGCTGCCGCCGGAGTTCGAGCGCCAGCACCTCGCCGATGCCCTGCGGGCGGTGGCGCGCCCGATCGCCCGGGGCGACGGGCAGGCGCTGCCCACCGAGCCCCAGCCCGAGCCGCCGGGCGCGTGGCGGGGCGCTCTCGTGGCCGTGACCGGCGCCGGTGGCGTCGGCCGGTCGACGGTTGCGCTGGCGCTGGCGGCGGGGCTGGCCGCCGATCCCCGCGACCGGGGGCTCGTGCTGCTGGCCGACCTGGCCCTGCACGCCCAGCAGGCGCTGCTCCACGACGCGGGCGACGTCGTGCCCGGACTGCCCGAGCTGGTCGAGGCCCATCGGGGCGGGGCGCTCGGGCCGGCAGAGGTCCGGTCGCTGTGCTTCGCGGTGCCGGACCGGGGCTACGACCTGATGCTCGGGCTGCGCCGCCACCGCGACTGGACGGCGCTGCGACCCCGCGCCTTCGACGCGGCCCGCCACAGCCTGCGGCGGGCCTACCGCATGGTGGTGGCCGACGTCGACGCGGACGTCGAGGGCGAGCCCCAGTGCGGTTCGACCGACGTCGAGGACCGCAACCTGCTCGCCCGCCACACCCTGGCCGACGCCGACCTGGTGCTCGTCGTCGGGCTCGCCGGCCTCGCCGGGGCGCACAGCCAGCTGCGGGTGCTCCGCGACGTGCTCGAGCTGGGTGTCCCCGGCGAGCGGATCGTGCCGGTGGTCAACCGGGCGCCGCGGAGCCCCCGGGCCCGGGCCGAGGCGGGCGCCACGCTCGCCCGCCTGCTCGCGGCGACGGCGCCGGCCGCGGTGCTGGCGGCGAGCCCAGTGTTCCTGCCGGAGCGCCGGCGCGTCGCCGACGCCCTGCGCGACAACGCGCCGCCGGCGGCGGCGCTGGTCCGGCCCGTGTCGGGGGCGGTCCGGGGCCTGCTCGACCGTGGTCGCCACCCGACCGGCGGGCCCCGCCCGCCCGGCGAGGGCGTCGCCGCTCCGGTTCCCGTGCCGGTCGTGCCGGGGTCGCTCGGCAGCTGGACCGAGGAGGAGGTGGGCTCGACGTGAGCGTTCCCGCGGCCTCCCCACTCGTCGAGATCGAGCGGGCCGTCCAGGAACGGGCCAAGGACATCTCGCTGGAGATGTCGGCGCCCGCGGGCGAACGCGAACTCCAGGCCCTCATCGCCGATGAGGTGACGCGGTGGAACGACGACCACCGCCGGGGCCGGCGGGCGTTCGAGCTGCCCGACCCCGCGCTGGTCGCCGAGCGCGCCTTCCGCAACCTCGCCCGCTACGGCCCGCTGAGCCCGCTGCTCGACGACGACGACGTCTGGGAGATCATGGTCAACGCCCCGGACGCCATCTTCGTGAGGCGCCACCGCGGCACGTCCGGGTACCACGACGAGGTCTTCCACGACGACGACCACGTGGTGCGGACCCTGACCAAGCTGCTCGACGACGCGTCGACCGCCCACCGCAAGCTCGACCCGGCCGAGGGGCTGCAGGACGCCCAGCTCGACGACGGCGCCCGCCTCCACATCGTGCACGGCGACATCGCCCGCGGCGGCCACGTGCTGGTCAACATCCGCAAGTTCACGGGCATCCCGTTCAAGACCCTGGACGAGCTGGTCGACCGGGGCATGCTCACCGGCCAGGTCGCGCACTTCCTGCGGGCCTGCGTGCACGCCCGCCTGTCGATCGTGTTCGCCGGACCACCCGGGTCGGGCAAGACCACGCTGCTGTCGTGCGCCGCCGCCGAGCTCGACCCGGCGCTCCGGGTGGTCGTGGCGGAGGAGGTGTTCGAGTCCGACGTCCCGGTGCCGAACGTCGCGCAGATGCAGACGCGCGGCGGCGCGGGCCGACCGCCCGGCCGTCGACCTCCGCCGGCTCGTCGCCGGGTTCCTGCGCATGGCGCCCGACGTGGCGATCGTCGGCGAGGTGCGAGACACCGAGGCGCTGCCGTTGCTCCTGACCCTGTCCTCGGGCGTGACCGGCTACACCACGATCCACGCCGGGTCGGCCCGCCAGGCGCTGACCCGCCTGCGGTTCGTCTGCCAGCTCGCGGGAACGTCCGGCGGGCTGCCGCTGACGCGCGCTCAACGCACTGGTCAGCGAGAGCATCGACGTCGTCGTCAACTGCGCTCGGACGCCGGGCGGCCCCCGCGTGACCGAGGTTGCGTTGGTCGAGGACCTGGCCGGCGGGCCGAGGCCACGCGGTTCACGATCACCGGCGTGTTCGGGCGCAGCGGCGCCGACTCCCCGCTGGTGTGGACCGGCGACGTGCCGGCCCGGTCGGCGCGCCGCTTCGCGGACGCGGGCTACGACATGCGCCGGCTGCTCGACTGGCGGGAGGCGCCGGGATGATCCGGGTGCTCACGACGCTGGCGATGATGGCCGGGCTCGGGCTGCTGTGGTCAACGGTCGAGGCCCGACACCGCGGCCGCACTGCGGCAGCAGCAGCGGCGGCGGCCGCGGCGCCGGTGGCCGAGCCCGCGCCGGCGCAGCGCCGGTGGGTGGCCGAGTGGTGGCTGCGCGCCGGCCTGACCGACGTGAACGTCCGTGAGTTCGGGGCGGTGGCCGGAGCGCTCGCCGTGTTGGGCGCGGTGCTGGGTTGGGCCGTGTTCGGAGGGCCGGTGCCGGCCCTCGCGGTCGGCGCCTGCCTGGCCGCGGTGCCGTTCGCCTCGTACCGGCTCCGGCGGCAGCAGCGGGCGGCCGCCGCCCAGGAGGCGTGGCCGCGCATGATCGAGGAGATCCGCATCCTGGCCACGTCGCTCGGGCGCTCGATGCCCCAGGCGCTGTTCGAAGTCGGCCGGCGGGCGCCCGAGAGCCTGCGGCCGGCGTTCGCCGCGGCCCAGCGCGAGTGGCTGCTGTCCACCGACTTCGAGCGGACGGTCGCCGTGCTCAAGGCCGGGCTCGCCGACCCGACCGCGGACGCCGCCTGCGAGACGCTGCTCGTCGCCCACGAGATCGGCGGCACCGACCTCGACCGGCGGCTCGATGCGCTGATCGAGGACCGCGTCCTCGACGTGCAGGGCCGCAAGGACGCTCGCGCCAAACAGGCCGGGGTGCGGTTCGCGCGCCGGTTCGTGCTGCTGGTCCCGCTCGGGATGGCGCTGGTCGGGCTGAGCATCGGCGACGGGAAGGCGGCCTACGCCACGGCCTGGGGCCAGCTGATGGTGGCGATCGGGTTGTCCGGCATCGTGGTGTGCTGGGTGTGGGCGGGCCGGCTGCTGGCGCTGCCGGCCGAGGAGCGGGTGTTCTACGAGTGAACCTGCTCCCGCTCATCGCCCTGTGCCTGTTCACGGGCACGACCCTGCTGCTCAGCGAGCGGCGGTGGTTCCGGCGCCGCCCGTTGGTCGACCGGCTGGCGCCCTACGTCCCCGGCGGGGCCGCAGCCCAGCGCACCGGTGCCGTCATGTCCGCGGGATCGTTCGGGCAGGTCGTCGCCCCGCTGGCCGGCGCGATCGGCGAGCGGGTGGCCCGGGTGTTCGGAGTCACCGAGTCGCTGTCGGTGCGGCTCGAACGCGTCCACTCGCCGTTGGACGTGGCTGCGTTCCGGATGCGCCAACTGGCCTGGGGTGTCGCCGGGCTCGTCGGCGCCGCCCTCGTGGCGCTCGCGCTCGCGGTCTCCGGCCTCGTCGCCCTGCTGTTCGTGCTCGGCGGCGGCCTGCTCGCGCTGATGGTCGTCGAGCAGCGGCTGGCGTCGCGGTCGGCGCACTGGCAGAGACGGATATTCCTCGAGCTGCCCGTGGTGTCCGAGCAGCTCGGGATGCTGCTGGGCGCCGGCTACTCGCTCGGGGCCGCGCTGTCCCGCCTGGCGGCGCGGGGCACGGGTGCGTGCGGCCGCGACCTCGTGCGGGTGACCGGGCGCATCCGGCAGGGGCTGACCGAGGTCGAGGCGCTGCGCGAGTGGGCGGCGCTGGCCGACGTCGACGCGCTCGACCGGCTCGTGTCCGTCCTCGCGCTCAACCGCCAGGCCGGCGACCTGGGCCGGCTCATCAGCGACGAGGCCCGCTCGATCCGGCGCGACGTCCACCGCCAGCTGGTCGAGACGATCGAGCGCCGGGCCCAGCAGGTGTGGATCCCGGTGACGGTCGCCGCGCTGGTGCCGGGCGTCATCTTCCTGGCCGTTCCGTTCGTCGAGGCGCTCCGCCTCTTCGCCAACACATGAGAGGACCCGTCATGTCGCGTGCCGACCCGATCGCTGTCCCGCTCACCGCGGCGCTCGCTTGCCTTGTGCGGGCGGGAGGTGCGCTCCGCCGCCGACTCGCCCGCGACGATCGGGGGGAGGGGGTGATCTCGGCGGGCATCGTCGTGCTGATCATGGCGCTGCTCGGTGCGGCGATGTGGGTGACGTTCAAGGGCGTGTGGGAGGACGTCAAAGCCGACACCGAGCAGAAGGTGGGCGAGATCGGCGACCCGTGATGGGCAGCCCGGGCCGCCGACGCAGCGGCGACCGCGGGGCCGGGGTGGTGTCGACCGCCATCGGGATGCTCGTGTTCCTGATGTTCCTGTTCTTCGCCATGCAGGTGATGTTCGGGCTCTACGCGACGTCGACGCTGCGGGCGACGCTCGCCGACGCCGCCTCGAGGGCCGCGTCGCGGGGCGGTTCGCCGGGCGAGCTTGACCAGGCCGAGCGCGATGCCCGGGCGGCGCTCGGGGAGATCGGCCGGCGGCCCTCGACGGTCGTCGAGCTCTCGCTCGTCGACGCCGACGGCGACGGCGTCGACGACACGGTCGCCGGGCGGGCCGAGGCGGTGCCGCCGCGGTTCGTGCCGACCAGCCTCGGCGGGATGCTCGGATTCGACCGCATCACCGCGTCCGCCCGCGTCCGGGTGGAACGCGCCCAATGACCAGACCCGCTCGGTTTGGGCATGGTCGATCCACGTTACCGCGAGTAACCTCTTGGGGAACCGGCCGCTAGTCGGGGGTCGAGACCCCCAAGGGAGGGAACAGCGCCGTGTCCACGCCGTCGAAGGACGAGACCGCACCGGAGACCCCGGAAACCCCGGAGACCCCTGCATCCGGGCCTCCCCGGTCTCCGCTCAGCCTGATCGAGGTCGCCCGCTGGGTGGCTGCGCTGGCCATGCTCGGGGCGGGCGTCATCCACTTCGCCTACGCGCCCCACCACTTCGAGGATCAGACCTCGCACGGCGTCTTCTTCCTGGTCGTCGGGTGGGCGCAGCTGGCCGGGGCCGCGGCGCTGGCGTTCACATGGCGTCCCCAGCGGGCATGGCTCCAGGGCACCGCGCTCCTCAACCTCGGCGTCGCCGCCGTCTGGCTGGTGTCGCGCACCGCGGGCATGCCGGGCGCACAGCGCGAGGCGGTCGGCTTCCCTGACTCGCTGGCCTCGGCGCTGGAGGTCGTCGCCGCGGTCACGGCCATGGCGATCGCCTACGGCTGGCTGGTCGACCGGCCGATCCGCGCCGCCATGCCGGCGATGGTCGGGGTGCCGGTCGTGGCGGTCGTGGCGCTGGTGACAGCGTCGTTGGTACCCGCGCTCGGTGGCGGTCACGGGGGCGGCCACGACGAGTCCGCCGCCGGGGGCCACGACGCCTCCCACGACGCGGTCCCGGGCGAGTCGGCCGCCGGCCACGAGCACGGCGGCGGAGCATCTGGTGGGGGAGACGACTTCGCGCAGCAGCGGATCGCCGCGCTGAGCGGCTACCTGCCGGACAGCGCGATCGAGACGTTCAAGGAGGTCAACCGCCAGTACCTGAGCGCCTACCTCGAGCGCAGCTCGCGGGTGCTGCGGGCCCTGCCGGACGCCGAGCGTGAGGCCCGGATCAACGAGTTCGTGACCTGGTCGGTCGACAACGCCCTCAGCGACGAGGGCGAGCCGCACGGCGACAGCGGGGAGCCGTCGATGCACATGCACGGCATCGTCCCCTGGCAGCCGCTCACCGATCCCGCGGACCAGGTGGCGCTGCAGTCCGAGCTCAAGACGGCCGCGGCGGTGATCCCGACCGTGAAGACCGCCGCCGACGCGATGGCGAAGGGCTACGTCCAGGTCACGCCGTATGTGCCGGGCATCGGCGCCCACTACCTCAACATCAGCCTGCTGGACGGCAACTTCGATCCCGGCAAGCCCGAGATGCTGCTCTACAACGGCAACAACCCGACGTCCGAGCTCGTCGGCCTCAGCTACGGCGTGCTGGCGGACCAACCGCCGGAGGGCTTCACCGGACCGAACGACATGTGGCACGAGCATCCCGAGCTGTGCATCCTCGGCGGCCTGGTCGTCGGGCCGGACAGCACGCCCCAGCGCCTGTGCGACTCGATCGGCGGCCGCAAGGGCATGACGTTCGACAAGCCGTTCTTCATGGCGCATCTGTGGCAGGTCCCCGGCTGGGAGTCGTCCTGGGGACTCTTCAGCGGCGAGAACCCCGCCATCAACCTGGTCACCACCGACGTGGGCAAGTGAGCGGACCGCGCCCGGGCTCCGAGGAGCCCGGGCGCCGGACTGCGGCCTGCCGGTAGCGTTCGCGGCGTGACCAACGCGGACGGATCCGGCTCCGGCGACGGCGAGTCGTTCCGGTCCGGGTTCGTCAGCCTGGTCGGGCGCCCCAACGTCGGGAAGTCGACGCTGCTCAACCGGATCCTCGGCCACAAGGTGACGATCGTGTCCGACAAGCCGCAGACGACGCGGCACCGCATCCAAGGCGTGCTCACCCGGCCCGGGGTCCAGGTGGTGTTCGTGGACACGCCGGGGATCCACAAGCCGCGCACACCGCTCGGCCAACGGCTCAACATGGCGGCGGAGTCGACCATCGGCGACATGGACGTCGTCGTGTTCGTGCTCGACGCCACCCAGCCGCTGGGCCGGGGCGACCGGTGGGTGGCGAGCCGGGTGCCGCCCGACGCGGTCGTCGCGGTCAACAAGGTCGACATCGCCCGCCGGGAGCAGGTCCTCGACCAGCTCGGCGCAGCCGCCGCGGAGCTGCGGCGCGCCGAGTACTTCCCCGTCTCGGCCAAGACCGGCGAGGGCGTCGACGCGCTGGTCGACCACGTCGCCGCGAGGCTCCCCGAGGGGCCGCGGTACTACCCCGAGGACACGGTCACCGACGTGCCGGAGGCGTTCTGGGTCGCCGAGCTGGTGCGGGAGCAGCTGCTGGCGGTCGCCCGCGACGAGCTGCCGCACTCGATCGCGACGCGGGTCACCGAATGGGACTGGCCGGTGATCCGGTGCGAGATCCTCGTGGAGCGCGAGTCGCAGAAGGGCATCGTCATCGGCCACCGCGGCGCAGTGGTGAAGCGGGTCGGCATCGCCGTCCGCGAGCAGCTGCCCGAGGGTGTGTTCCTCGAGCTCCAGGTCAAGGTCGACAAGGACTGGCAGCGCCGGTCGAGCGCGCTCGACCGGTTGGGGTTCTAGAGGCTCAGTCGCCCGCACCCCGCAGCTCGCGCAGGAACGCCTCGATCTCGGCGCGGTCGCGGGTGCGCCGCATGCGGGGGAGCGTGGCGACGATCTTCGGTCCGTAGCTCGCGGTCGCCAGCCGGGGGTCGAGCACCGCGACGGCGCCCCGGTCGGTCGCCGTGCGGATGAGCCGCCCGGCCCCCTGGGCGAGCAGCGTGGCCGCCCGGGGCACGTCGATCGTCCCGAACGCACCGGGGCCGGCCCGCTCGCGCCGGGCCTGGAGCAGCGGGTCGTCCGGCCGGGGGAACGGCAGGCGGTCGATCGCCACCAGCGAGAGCGAGGGGCCGGGCACGTCGATCCCCTGCCAGAAACTCATCGTGGCGAACAGGCAGGTTGCGGGGTCCCGGGCGAAGCGCTCGATCAGCGCTCCCTTGGGCAGGTCGCCCTGGGCGTCGATCGGGAACGGCAGCCGGCCCCGCAGGGCCTCGACGGCCCGGTGCATGGCCTTGTAGCTGGTGAACAGCGCCAGCGTGCGGCCGCCGGCGGCGGCGATCAGCGCGGCCAGCTCGTCGATCGCGGCGTCGGGCCAGCGGGGATCGGTCGGCCGGGGCAGCCGGGCGGCGCAGTAGATGAGGGCGTTGCTGGCGTAGTCGAACGGGCTGCCCACGTCGAGCAACTCGTCGGCGCCCTGGTCGAGCCCGACCCGGGCCCCGAAGCCCGGGGCCAGCGTGGCGCTGGTGAGCACCGAGGTGCGCCGGCTCCAGAGCCGCTCGCGCAGCAGGCCGGCGACGTCGAGCGGGGCCAGCCGCAGCGCGGGCGCGTGCTCGGGCCCGACGACGAACAGCACGTGCTCGTCGGAGGGGGCGGCGACCGCGTCGATGTCCTCCAGCAGCGCGGTGGCGGCCTGGCGCGCCCGCAAGGCGCGGGCGGCGACGTCGTCGCTGACCGAGTCGGGTACGGCCCGCAGCGCCACCTGTGCGACCTCGACCCGGCGCCGCACGGCCGCGAGGGCGGCGGCGAGCGAGTCGGGCAGCGGGGCGGTGATCCGCTGGTCGCGATGCCCGAGCAGGGCGCCGGACAGCACGCCGCCGGCATCCAGGACGTCGCTGATGGTGGTGCCGCTCTCCGCGAGGATGCCCCGCAGCACCCGCCCGAGCTGGTTGAATCGACCGGGCCCGAGCTCGACCCCGGTCGTGGCGGACACGATGTCGTCGAGCTGATGCGCCTCGTCGATGACGGCGACGTCGTGCTCGGGCAGGATGGCGCCATCGCTGGCGAGGTCGAGCCCGTAGAGGTGGAGGTTGACGACGACGACGTCGGCCTCGCCGGCCCGCGCCCGGGCCCGCTCGGCGAAGCACCGGTCGCCCCGGGGGCAGCGCACGGCGCCGGGGCAGTCACGCGAGCTGGTGCTGACCGCCGCCCAGGCGGCGTCGGACGGCTCGACGGCGAGGTCGGCCCGATCGCCCGTGGAGGTGGTGCCGGCCCACTCGGCCAGTGTGGACAGCTCGCCGGGATCGGCGGACTCGGCCAGGCCGTCGAGCACCCCCTGCCCCTGGCCGGGGCCCGACCGGGCCAGCTCGGCGAGGCGCTGCACGCACACGTAGTTCGACCGGCCCTTGAGAATCGCCCAGGAGAAGTCGCGCCCGAGGTGCTCGTCGAGGAACGGCAGGTCCTTGGCCGCGAGCTGATCCTGTAGCGCCCGCGTGGCGGTGGCGACGACCACCCGCCGCTCCGACAGCACGGCAGGCACGAGGTAGGCGAGGGTCTTGCCGGTCCCGGTGCCGGCCCGCACGACAAGATGTCGCCCCGACCCGATCGCATCGGACACCGCCGCCGCCATCTCGGCCTGCCCGACCCGGGCCTCCCCGCCGCCGGGCAACGCCCCGATCACCCGCCCGAGGGCGTTGGTGAGGGCGGGCGAGGGTGAAACGGGCACGGGATGCGACGGTAGCCCGCCTCCACCCGCATCCCGGGCGATGGGCGACGCACGCTCGGGCGCCATCGTCGTGGTGGTCATGTCGTCACCAGGCGGCCGTCGGGGGTGGCGGCGAGGCGGCGGACGTCGGCGACCGCCTGCGGCAGGTCGGGCAGGCGGCGTTCGGCTGGGCCCTCCGGCGTGAGGAACACGAACGTGACCTCGACCACCGGTTCGCCCGTGGCGTCGGCGACCGCCAGGGCGTATGCCGCGCCCTGCATGCGGTAGCGGGCGACCAGGGCATCGAGGTCGGCGTCCAGGCCCGCCGGGCCCGTCTTGTAATCGACCACCACCAGGCCCTCCTCCCGGCGGTACAGGAGGTCGACGTAGCCCTCCAGCGTCCGTCCACCCTCCAGCGGCACGCCCACGTACAGCTCGCGCCAGTGGGCGCTGCCAGCGGCCTCGGCCACCGCCGGGGACGCCAGCGCGGCGTCCACGAGGGCGGCCACTCTCGGCTCGTGGCCGATCACGCCCTCGGCGGCGGCCTGGGCGGCGACCGCCTCCTGCTTGCCCGCGCCCGTGGCCAGGTCGATCGTCTGCATCACCGCGTGGACCGCCCGGCCGATCGCCGTGCCGTAGCGGCCCTTCTGCCATGGGGGGAGGTCGAGGTCGCGGGGTCGCTTGTGCAGGCCCGGGTCGGCCACGACATCCGGGCGGCCGTCGTCGGTCAGGGCGGTGGCCGCCACCGTCGTGGGGATGGCGCTGACCGCGACCGCCTCGTCTCGGGCCCGGCGCCAGTCGTCCAGGTCGGGGAGCGCCGCGGCGACCTCCGTCGCCGGTTCCGGGACCGGGTCGCTGCCGCCGGCGCCCGCGGCTGCGGGCTGCTCCTCGGGATCGACGCCCACCTGGGGGAGGTCGGCCAGCCGGTCGTCGAGTGCGCTGGCCAGCAACTCCGCGCTGGTCATCGTGGTCGCGCTGCTCGCCGGCCCGGCGCGGGTCTTGCGGTGGAGCGAAATCACCAGGTGATCCTGGGCCCGCGTGCACGCCACGTAGAGCAGCCGGATGCGCTCGTCGTGCGACATCTGCTCGTCGAGCGGCAGCTGGGCCTCGTACGCCTCCGACAGCACGGCGTTGCCGATGCGGATCAGGCACTGCTCGCCCGGCGGCCAGATCACCTCGGCCCCCGCCCGCCGGTTCTGGGGCTGGGTCGACAGGCCGGCCAGGATCGTCACCGGGAACTCGAGGCCCTTGGCGGCGTGGACCGTCATGATCCGCACCGCGTCGTCGTCGGTCTCGGGGAGGACCGCCTCGGCCACCCGGCTGCCTTCCGCCGTCTGCTGGCGGATCCACGCCAGGTACTGGCGCAGCGTGCCGTTGGTCGCGTCGGTCCAGGCCCGGGCCTGGTCGATCACGAACCGCACCCGGCGCCACAGGTCCCGCGGCCGGCCGTCGGCCTCGCCCAGCTCGAGGACCCGCCGGTCGCGCACCACCCGGTCGACCAGCTCGCTCGGCGTCGCCCACAGACGGGCCTCGTGCAGCTCGCGCAGGTAGGCGAGACCGTCGGCCACCGGGTCGCCCGCCGGTGCCGACGCGGGCGGCGGGGCGCCGTGGTCGAAGCTGCCCCCGTACGTGCGCCGGTAGCGGTACAGGTCGTCGTCGCCGCAGGCGAACAGCGGCGAGCGCAGCGCGGCGACGACCGCCAGCTCGTCGCTGGGGTCGTCGAGCGCCCGCAGCGTGAGGAGGAGGTCGCGGACCTGCCGGCTGGCGTAGACGAGCGACGCCGACTCGGCGCGGTAGGAGATGCCGCCCGCGCCGAGCGCGTCCTCCAGCGCCGGCAACGACGTCCGCGTCGGGAGCAGGATCGTGATGTCGCCCAGACGGGCGGGACGCCAGGCCCCGGCGCCGTCGCCCGCGTCCTCGACCAGCCAGCCCTCGTCGAGGACCCGGTGGATGACGGCGGCCACGTCGGCCGACTCGCGCTGGCGGATCACCGCCGCGCTGGGCGCGTCGTCGTGTGCGGTCGCGCCCAGTACCGCCACCGGTGGGCCGACCGGCGGCGTCCGGGCGGACCGCGACGAGCGGGGCGTAGGCCGGCTGGGACGGCAGCCCGGCCACCTCCTTGGCCCGCATCAGGTCGCCGAACACGAGGTTGACGTCCTCGACGATCGCCCGGCCCGTGCGGAAGTTGGTGGTCAGCGCCAGGCGACGCCCGTCCGCGCCGAAGCGGTCGGCGGCCCGGAGGAACACGGAGATGTCGGCCCGGCGGAACCGGTAGATCGACTGCTTGGGGTCGCCCACGAAGAACAGGTGGCCCTCCCGGGTGGCGACGTCGTGCCAGGGGGCGTCGGGCGCCGCCTCGTCGTCGCCGGCGATGCGCACGGCCAGGTCGATCTGGATCGGATCGGTGTCCTGGAACTCGTCGATCAGCAGGTGGCGGTAGCGCTGCCGCAGGGCCCGCCGCACGGTCGGGCCGTGCTCGGGGTCGCGCAGCACGTCGCGGGCGAGGACCAGCAGGTCGTGGAACTCGAGCTCGCCGGCCCGGCGCCGCTCGTCCGCGGCCTCGAGGGTGAAGCGCCGGAGGTCGACGGCCAGCCGCCGCACGGCCTCGTCGCCGACCTTGCGTCGCAGCGAGACGGCCTGGTCGCGGACCGAGCGGAAGCGCAGCTTGAGGGCGGCCAGGTCGTAGCCGGGCCAGTTGCCCTTCTGGCCGTGGGGGCTGCCGCCCGGCACCTGGCTGAGCAGCGCGAGCTGGGTGTACTCGTCGCTGGCGGCGTCGACCCGGCGGGCCCAGGCTTCGAGCCGCTCGAGCTGGGGCAGCAGCTTGTCGTCGTCGTCACAGCACCGGTGGCGCTCGGCGACGATCGCGCCGACCTCGGCGAGCAGCCGGTCGAGCGCTCCGGTCCAGTGCGTGACCTCGCCCGGCGTGGACGGGGCGTGGTCGCGGGCGAGGTCCCAGTTCTGGTTGAACGCCAGGGCCACGAGCCGCAGGCCGTCGGGGCGGACGCCGCACGCCGTGGCGAGCAGGAGCGGCCGTTCGACGGCCGGGTCGGCGAGCAGCTGGTCGAGGAAGCGGCCCCACCGGTCGTCGAACGCGACCGCCGACGCGACCTCGTCGAGGACCTCGATCCGCGGGGGCAGGCGGGCCTCGACCGGGTGCTCGCCGAGGATCCGCTGGGCGAAGCTGTGGAGCGTCCCGATCGCGGCCCCGTCGAGGTCGTCGAGCGCGGCCCGGCGGCGCGCCGCCCGGCCGGCGTCGCCGCCGTCCGCGAGCTCGGCCGTCAGCGCCCGGCGGACCCGGTCGCGCAGCTCGGCCGCGGCCTTCTCGGTGAACGTGATCGCGGCGATCGTGTCGAGGGTCGCCGTGCCGGTCGTGACCAGCTGGACGACCCGGTCGACGAGGGCGCGGGTCTTGCCCGAGCCGGCCCCCGCCTCGACGAACAGCGTGGCGGCGAGGTCGCCCGAGATGCGGTCGCGGGCGACCTGGTCGGGCGCGGTGGCGAGGGCGGCGGTCACGGTCGCCCCGCCGGCTCGACGAGCGTGGCGTACGGCTCGACCTGGGGATCGGTGCGCTTGCGCTCCCACTGGCGCCGCAGCTCGGCCACGCCCATGGCGTCGGGGTCGCAGTAGGGGCAGACCACCCACGGCTTGTACCGGTCGTCCGGGTGGGGCGGGAAGACGCCCCGCTCGATGCCGCCGACGATCGTCCCCAGGGTCGCGACCACCCGGTCGAGCACGCCGTCGTCGACCTCGTAGCCGTGGCGGGCGAACTTGCCGCGTTCGGACACGAACCAGTACTCGGCCCGCACCGGCGCCTCGGGGCGCCCGGTGGCGGCCCGGGCGGCCTGGGCGTACACGACGAGCTGGAGCCGCTTGCCGCCGAGATCGGGATTGTCGGGGCTGAGCTGGGCGTAGTCGTCGGCCTTGCCGGTCTTGTAGTCGAGCACGACCAGGCCGCCGTCGTCGACCGCGTCGATGCGGTCCGCGGACCCCCGGAACCGCAGCACGCGGCCGTCGTGCAGGAGGATCTCGATCGGCGCGTGCGCGACGTCCAGCCCGAAGCCGTACTCGGCGGCCATCGGGCGCGTGCGGTCGCGGCGCCGGTGGTCGGCGTCGTCGTCGAGGAAGCGGTCGGCGAGCGCGAGCAGCTGCGCCCGGTCGCGCCGCCAGAACACCGCCCGCCCGGTCAGCCCCCGGGACTGGTAGTCGTCGCACACCTGCTCCGTGATGCGCCGGAGCAGCGCCCTGTCGTCGGCGCTCCAGTCGTCGCCAGGGCCGGGCTGGCGGTCGGGCGGGCGGGCGATCACGTCGGCGACGAACCGTTCGAGCACCTCGTGGACCAGCGCGCCCCGGTCGAGGGCGGACATCTGGAGCTGCGTCTCGGGATCGTCGACCGGTTCGACGCCGAGCAGCCGCTGGCCGAAATAGGCGAACGGGCAGTTGGCCCACGACTCCAGCCGGGTCGACGACACGATCTCGTCGACCGGGGAGACGAGGTCGAGCCCGGCGAGGTTGCCGTCGAACCGGGTGAACGCCGCGCTGCGTCGCGCCCGGATGACCCTGCCGCCGCGCTCGGTGAGCTCGTCGGCCGCCCGGCGGGCGCCGACCCGGAGCCGGTATTCCTGGTCGGTGGCGGGGAAGGCGGTGTGGCGCACGCCGTGGGCAAACGACGGCACGACGCCGAGCCAGCCGCCCGCCCCCGCGGCCGCCCGGGTGGCGGCGCCTCCGGTGCCCGCCAGCACGTCGGCGAGGGCGTCGCGGCTGGCGGGCGCGCCGGTCGAGCGCGCCCGCGATGTCGAGCAGCCATCGGGACGGCACCCGCTCGCTGGTGGTGCGCAGGTCGCCCCGGGGCAGGCACAGCAGGTGGCGGTCGGCGGCGGCCAGGGCGGCGAGGACCTGGCGGTGCTGGCGGCCGACCCGGTCGCGCCGCAGCGCGAGCTCGCCGCTGGTCAGGGCCCGCTCGCGGTCGGGGAGGAGCGAGTCGTCGCGGACCGGGGCGGGCAGCGTGCCCTCGGCCAGGCCGAGGATCACGACGAGGTCGAGGTCGAGCCCGATCGCGTACGACAGCGGGCCGACCAGGACGCCCTCGCCGAAGCGCCCGACCCGGCCGAGGTCGGCGTCGAGCTCGAGCTCGAGGGTGCGGCGGAACACGTCGAGCGGGGCGTCGGCGTCGACGGCGTCGAGGCTCGCCAGGCGCTCGAGGGCGGCGTCGATCTTCTCCGCGGCCCGGCGCTCGTCGTCGGGCCAGCGGTCGCCGGGGGAGAGGGTGATGCCCACCTCGGCGGCGAGGCCGCGGAGCCAGGTCACCCGGGCCGACCACGGCGCGGTGTGCGCCCGCGCATCGCCCACGCCGTCGACGAGGGTGAGCACCCGGCGCCGGAGCTCGCGGGTGCGCGCCGCCTGGCGCCGGGCGCGCTCGGCCGAGCCCTCCCCGTGGCCGGCGCCCGCGGGTGCGGGGGCGTCCTCGGCGCCGGCGGCCGCCGCAGCCGAGGCCGACTCGGCCACCTCGGCCCGGTGGTCGAACTCGCGGGCGAGGTGGGCGAGCAGGTTGTCCCAGTCGGACCGGCCGGACACGACGCCGGCCCGGCGGGAGATGCGCTCCCAGGCCGCCGTCGGCGCCCGCCGCTGCCCGGCGCCGCCCGCCGCCGCAGCCCGGGCGAGGAGGCCGAGCACGTCGGCCCGCCGGAAGCCGTGGTCGGCCAGGGCGAGGAGGTCGAGCAGTGCCCGCCCGGCGACCGTCGCGGCCAGCGGCCGGACGGCCGCCCCGTTGCGGGCGATGCCGGCGGCGGCGAGGTGCTCGTGCACCAGCCGGCCGTAGGGCCGGTCGGTGCCGAACAGGACGGCGATGCGGTCGAGCGGGGTGCCGGCCCGGGCGGCGTCGACCACGGCCCGCACGGCGGCGCGGACCTCGTCGTCGGCGTCGGACGCCGACAGGACCCGCGTGCGGCCCGGGTCGACCTCGGGCGTCTCGGCCCGCGGGGGCTCGCTCGCCGCCGCCGGGGGAAAGGGGAGCCGGGCCTGGGCGCCGGTGGGCGCGGTCGGGTCGGGGAGGGCGGCGCCGAGGCGGGCGACGGTGGCGGCGACGCCCGCGTCGGCGTCGGGCCGGGCCGTCACGGCGGCCACGATCGTGGTCGGGCGGTGACGGGCGACCGTCGCCAGCAGCGCCGCAGGGCCCGGGCGGAGGTCCTGGGGGGCGTGGACGATCACGTGGCCCAGCTCGGTCAGCATGCTCCCGGCGGCCTCGGCGATCGCCGCGCTCGCGGCCTCGCTCAGGTCGGACTCGTCGTACCACGCCGGCGCCAGGATCTCGCGGGCCCGGCCGCACAGGCGGACCACCTCGTACGCCCGCCGGCCCGCCGACGCCAGGGCCCGGCGGGCCGTCTCGCTCACGTCGGACAGCTCGGCGTAGGTGGCCGCGAGGGCCGTCTCGGTGGCCGGGTGGTCGGCCACCGGGGCGAACATGCCCGGGGACTCGGCCAGGGCCCGGCGGAGCGCCGCCGCCAGCACCGGCGGGGACGTCGGGCGGCGGCCCTCGGCCGCCAGCACCGGTGCGCCGAGCAGCTCGGCCAGGCGGTACGCCGTCAGGAAGGCGACCGCCGCCACGCCCACGCCGCGGTGGGTCACCGCCCCCAGCCCACCGGATGCCAGCCGGCGGCGGGCCGTCACGCCGACGTGGTTGGTGGGCACCACCACCGTCACGGGCGCGAGCGGATCGCCGCCCTTGGCGGCGGCGATCGCCGCCCGGAGCGCGTCGAGCGCCGGGCGGCCGTAGGCGGCGGTCACGACCTCCAGAGCCACAGCCGTCCAGGGTAGGCACGGGGTATGACAGTCACGGACGACCCGGAACGCGTCGGCCGAGGTCGACACCGCGCGCCGCCGGCTATGTCCGATGGCTACGGGTCGCGGGGGGTGGCGAGGTAGACGTCGGACACGTCTGTTGGTCGTCGGTCGCGCCCAGGTTGGTCGCCAGGCTCGTGTAGGCCACGGTCGAGCTGTCGGGACCGACCACATAGTCGGGACCGGACGCCGCGTTGCCGCTGTCGGAGTTGTCCGCGTTGGCCGAGAGCAGGTCCGTGACCCCGAGGCCCAGATCGCGGACGTAGACGTCGTCCACGCCGTTGGTGTCCTTCGGCCCGAGGTCAGCGGCCCGGGAGGTGAAGACCACCCGGTATCCGTTCGGGCTGAACAGGGGCGTCCTCGACGGACCCGTGGCTGCGTCGTCCTCGCTGGCGTTGACCGAGACGAGCGTGGTCGTGCCCGCCGCAAGGTCACGCAGGTAGATGTCTTGGCACTCGATGTTGGTGATCACGGGCACCGGGCACGTGTTGGTGTCGATGGGCCCGAGATCGCTGGCGGTGCTGGTGAAGACGATCTTGCCACCGTCCGGGCTGAAGGCCGGCGAGCCGGCGA
The DNA here is from genome assembly GCA_963739835.1 of uncultured Acidimicrobiales bacterium. Lineage (GTDB taxonomy): Bacteria > Actinomycetota > Acidimicrobiia > Acidimicrobiales > VFJN01 > ZC4RG19. Next base: position 30,022 of record CAVUBW010000023.1, on the reverse strand, counting down.
AGCCGTTGCCGCTGTCGTCGCCGGCGGCGTTGACCGAGATCAGGTCGGTGGTGCCCCTCGACAGATCACGGAGATAGACGTCGTCGCAGCCCACGACGAAGCCGCCGTTCACGCACCCGTTGGTGTCGACCGGCCCGAGGTTGGAGGCGGCGCTGGTGAACGCGATCCTGGTGCCGTCGGGGCTGAACACCGGCTGCCTCGAGACGTTGTTGCCGCCGTCGGTCCCCGCGGCGTTGTCCGACACGAGGGTGGTGGTGGCGGTCACCAGGTCACGGAGACAGATGTCGGCGAAGCCGCCGGTGTCCAGGGGCTCGAACCCGTTCGACAGGTTCCCGAACGCGATCTGTGTGCCGTCGGGGCTGAAGGCGAAGGATGTCACGAAGCCGAGGGGCACGGCATCGGTGCCCGCGGCGTTGACCGTCACCAGAGTGATCGCGTCCGTCGTCAGGTCGCGCATGTAGAGGTCGTGGTTGTGGCTGACGAGCTGGGTGGTCCCGGCCGCCAGGTCGCGGATGTACACGTTGCGCGCCCCGGTGCCGTTGGTGTCCGTCGGTCCGAGATCGGACGCGAGGCTCGTGAACAGGACCTTGGTGCCATCAGCGCTGAAGCTGGGCTGGGACGATGCACCGTTGCCGCTGCCGGTGCCGGTGGCGTTCACCGAGACCAGGCTGGTGGTGCCGGCGGCCAGATCACGCACGAACACGTCCTGTGCGCCGTTGCCGTCGCCGGCCACGAGGTTCGAGGCGGCACTGACGAACGCGACCTTCGATCCGTCGGGGCTGATCACCGCCCCCGATGACGCGCCGTTGCCCGCGCCTGTCCCCGAGACGTCCACGCTGACCAGCGCGCTCTGCCACTTGATGCAGCCCCCGAGGACCAACGCGCACACGCCCACCCCGACGAGAGCTCCGACCCGATGGCGGTTCATGTTCCCCCCGGCGACCATCCGACAGCGGCCGAAAATTCGCCGAGGACGTGGCCGGCAGAGCTACGCCGGGGAGGTCTCCTGCTCGGCCGGCTCGTCGTCCGTGTCGATCACCGCCCCACCCCGGTTGGCTTCGACCGGGACCCGGCCGGCGATGCGGGGGCGCGCACCTCGACCGTGACCGTGCCGTAGCGCGCCTCGTGGCGGACCACGTTGAGCGCCGACGCGTAGACGACCAGGCGGGCGAACAGGGCCAGCCACGCGAGGATGGCGAACACGACGCCGATCGAGCCGTAGAGCGCGGACGCGGAGGCCGCCGCGCGGGGACGTAGATCGTGCCTGCCAGCTTGAGGATCTCCACGCCGATCGCGCCCACGAGGGCGCCCGGCAGGTAGTCGGTCCACGGGACCGCCACGTTGGTCAGGGCGCGGAACATCCACAGCAGCAGCACGGCGTCGAGCACGAGGCCGATGGCGACCGTCGGGACCACAGCCGGGCCGGGCAGCCAGGCGGCCAGCGGTCCCAGCGCGGACGTGGCCAGGAACAGGCCGAAGGCGCCGACCAGCGTGACGAGGTCGACCAGCTTCGCCTTCCAGCCCCGCCCGGTGACCTGCCACGTGGCGTTGAACGCCTGCTCCAGCGTCCCGACCACCCCGAGCCCGGCCCACAGCAGGCCGACGAGCCCGACGATCGACGCCGCCCGCCTGCTCTGCTCGGCCTCGCTGATGGCGTCGAGGACCTGGTGGGCCGCATCGCCGGTCAGGCCGAACTGGTCGACGACGCTCTGGGCGAAGTCGGTGCGGTTGGCCGACAGGAAGCCGAGGACCGCCACCCCGAGGAGCAGCAGCGGGAACAGCGACAGGAAGCCCGCGAGGGTGATCGACGACGCCATCGGGCCGCCGCCGACGTCGGACACCCGCTGGTTGACCGCCATCGCGGTCCGCAGCCACCGGAACCTTCGACTCCAGCGTTCGAGCACCTGATCACCTCGTCGGCCGGGAGCGCCGGGCTGGCCCTCACCACCATTCATCTACCCGGCGGGCGGTAGTTTGCCCAGGTGATCCCCGACGGCATCGACCCCTCCCGCATCCCCCGCCACGTCGCGTGCGTGATGGACGGCAACGGGCGATGGGCCGAGCGCAGCGGGGCCTGCAAGCGCACCGACGGCCACGCCGCGGGCGAGGAGGCGCTGTTCGACACGGTCGAGGGCGCGCTCGAGCTGGGCGTCCGGTGGCTCACCGTGTACGCCTTCTCCACCGAGAACTGGCGGCGGCCGCCCGACGAGGTCCGCTACCTCATGGGGTTCAACGAGTCGCTCCTGATGCGGCGCCGGGACGAGCTGCACGAGCGGGACGTGCGCATCCGCTTCGTCGGTCGCCGCGACTGGCGGGTGCCGCGAGCGGGTGCTGCGCCGGATCGGACGAGTCGGTCGAGCTGACGCGAGAACAACCGGACGATGACCCTGACCATCGCGTTCAACTACGGCGGGCGGGCCGAGATCATCGACGCCGTGCGGGCGCTCGTGGCGGACGGGGATCGCCGGCCGACAAGATCACCGAGAAGGCCATCCGCGCGCACCTCTACGACCCCGAGATGCCCGACCCCGACCTCATGATCCGCACCTCGGGCGAGTACCGCATCTCCAACTTCCTGCTGTGGGAGCTGGCCTACAGCGAGCTGGTGTTCACCGACGTGCTGTGGCCCGACTTCCGCCGCGAGCACCTGTTCGACGCCGTGCGCGAGTTCCAGAGCCGGGACCGGCGCTTCGGGGGCGTGCGGATCCGATGACCGGCGCACCGGCCGGCGGGAGCTGAGGCGGGCGTGGGGCTCTACCGCGACCAGGGCGTCGTGCTGCGCACCTACAAGCTGGGCGAGGCCGACCGCATCGTGGTGATCCTCACCCGGGGCCACGGCAAGGTCCGGGCGGTGGCCAAGGGCGTGCGCAAGACCAAGAGCCGCTTCGGCGGCCGCCTCGAGCCCGCAAGCCACGTGGACCTGCTGCTCTACGAGGGCCGCGGCGAGCTCGACATCGTCACCCAGGCCGAGTCGATCGACCACTTCCGCGCGCTCCGCGACGACCTCGACCGCCTGGCGCCGGGCCGTCGTCGATGCTGGAGGTGGCCGACCAGCTGTCGCTGGAGCGGCGAGGCCAACGCCCGGCTCTACCAGATGCTGCTGGGCGGCCCTGCGCACGCTGGCGGCGCAGGACGGCGCCGCTGGTGGTGCCCGGCGTTCTTCCTCAAGGCTGCTGGCGCTGGAGGGCTTCCGGCCCGTGGTCGACGCGTGCGTCGCCTGCGGCGAGCGAGGGCCCGCTGGTGGCGTGCGACGCTGGAGGAGGGCGGCCTGCGCTGCGCCAGCCACCGGCTGCGGCCCGGCGGTGAGCGCCGACGCTGTGACCTGCTCCAGGACGTGCTCGGCGGCCGGCTGGGCGCGGCGCTGGCCGAGACCCGGCCCCCGGTGGTGTCGCGAGGTCGACCACCTGGCGGTGCGGGCGATGGAGCACCACCTCGAGCGCCGGCTGCGCTCGGTCGGGACCATGCACCGCGCCTGACCGGTTCAGGTCAGAGCGGGTTCCACTGCTTGGCCGTGTCGTCCCAGCCGAGCCAGCGACTCTGGTTCGGGTCCCACACGATGTAGGTGTTGCGGGCCGCGTCCCACTGGGGGTTGTAGCCGCTGGTCCCCGTGGCGGCGGCCGGCTGCTCGCCCGACGTGGCTGCGGGCGTCGCCGGGGAGGCCGATGCCGCGGGGGCAGCCGGGGCGTCGTCCGCCGGTGCGGGGGCCGGCGCCGCTGCCGGCGCCGGCTCGGGAGTCGCTGCCGGGGTTGGCGGGGGCGCCGGGGTCTCAGCGGCAGGCTCCGGGGCCTCGGGCTCGGCCGGCGACGGCGAAGCGGCCGCACCGGCCGGCGGCGGGGTGCCACCCGGCGGGGTGCCTACGGCCGATGGCGGACCGTCCTGCGGCGGCGCGGGCGGCGTCGCGCCCCACGCTCCCGGAGGGGCCGCGGCGGCCGGCGCGCCGCCCGGGGGCGTGGCCCACGGGGACTGGAAGCCCGCCGGCTGCGGTGCGGGCTGCGGTGCGGGCTGCGGGCCGGCTGGGCCGGCGGGTAGCCGGTCGGCGGGCCGCCGACCGGGGGCGGCGCACCCCACGCGCCCGGCTGCTGGTAGCCGCCCGGTGCCGGGTACTGACCCGAGGGCGGGTACCCGGGCGGGACCGCGGGCGCCATGCCCGGGACCACGACCGGCCGGCCGCGGAACGCCTTCCCCACGACGAATGTGTTGGCGAGCATGTCGCCCACCCGCCGGTGTCCCTTGCTGGAGAACGCCACGATCAGCCCGACCAGCGGGAAGCACCAGGGGAACCCGTCGACGATCCACAGCAGCGACCGCAGCAGCGACCGTCCCACGCCCGGGGGCTGGCCTCCCGGTTCGACCACCGCCACGCCGAGCAGCGCCTTGCCCGGGGTCACGCCCCGCGTGCCCTGGAGCACGCCGTAGATCAGCAGGAACCACGCCAGCGCGACCAGGAACGCCACCGCGGTGTCGGCGCTGCTGGTGAAGTACACGCGGTTGCCGAGCGTGAAGCAACCGGTTGCGTCGCCCGCCTTCTCGAGCACCGTGCAGGCGTCGCCGCTGAAGCCGGACGGGATCTTGTGGTACTCGGCGAGCGGGCTGAGCGGTGTCGGCCCGACGAAAGACATGACCAGCGAGAACAGCAGGTAGTCGATCACCCAGGCCACGATGCGGCGACCCATGACGGCGGTCGGGTCGGCGGCGCTGGACCCGCCAACCGGGTACGCGACGGGGGGCGCAGGGTACGGGTAGGCGCTCACGGGCTTGTTCTAGCACCACGGAGATGCATCGTCGTGCGCGCACCCCGGCGCCCGGCTCCGCAATACCGTCCGGGGCGGGGGACCGGCGTCCGTACACTGCATGGCCATGTCAGAGGCCACGGTCGAGCGCCGATCCCGCACTGTTCGACAAGATCGTCAACCTGTCCAAGCGGCGCGGGCTTCGTGTTCCCGTCGGCCGAGATCTACGGCGGCTTCCGCTCCACCTACGACTACGGGCCCGATCGGCGTGCTGCTGCTGCGCAACGTCAAGGACGCGTGGTGGCGCTCGATGGTGCAGCTGCGCGACGACGTCGTGCGGCCTCGACGCCGCGATCCTCTCGCCGCCCGCGGTCTGGGAGGCCTCCGGCCACCTCGCCAACTTCACCGACCCGCTGGTCGACTGCACGGAGCTGCAACGCAGCGCTTCCGCCTCGACAAGCTCGACGACCCCGACGACGTGCCCGAACTGCGGGGCCAAGGGCACGCTTCACCGAGGCCCGCGCAGTTCAACCTGATGTTCAAGACCCACGCCGGCCCGGTCGAGGACGCGGGCGCCGAGGTCTACCTGCGCCCCGAGACGGCGCAGGGCATGTTCGTCAACTTCGCCAACGTGCTGCAGACCACCCGCAAGAAGCCGCCGTTCGGCATCGCCCAGGTCGGCAAGTCGTTCCGCAACGAGATCACGCCCGGGCAACTTCGTCTTCCGCACCCGCGAGTTCGAGCAGATGGAGATGGAGTTCTTCGTCCCGCCCGACGAGGCGCCCGCAGTGGTACGAGTACTGGTGCGACGAGCGGCTGCCAGTGGTACCTCGACCTCGGCATGCCCGAGCCGAGAAGCTGCGGCTGCGCGCCCACGACGCCGACGAGCTGTCGCACTACTCGCTCGGGCACCTCCGACGTGGAGTTCCTGTTCCCGTGGGGCTGGGACGAGCTCGAGGGCATCGCCAACCGCGGCGACTACGACCTCACCCAGCACGCCGAGCACTCCGGCGAGAAGCTCGACTACTTCGACCAGGCGACCAACGAGCGCTACGTGCCCGCACGTGATCGAGCCGGCCGCCGGCGCGACCCGCACGATGATGGCGTTCCTGCTCGCCGCCTACGACGAGGAGGAGGTCGCGGGGCGAGACCCGCGCCGTGCTGCGCCTGCACCCCCGCCTCGCGCCCTACAAGGTCGCCGTGCTGCCGCTGTCGAAGAAGGACACGCTGCACGCCGCCGGCCCAGCGAGGTGCTGGCCGACGCTCGCAGCCGCACTTCATGTGCGACTACGACGAGACCCAGGCCATCGGCCGGCGCTACCGCCGCCAGGACGAGCTGGGCACGCCGCTACTGCGTCACCGTCGACTTCGACTCGCTCGACGACCACGCGGTCACCGTCCGCGAGCGCGACTCGATGGAGCAGGACCGCGTCCCGATCGACGGCCTGCTCGACCACCTCCAGGAGCGCCTCGCGCTCTGAACGGCTGCCCGGGGTGCGGTCACCCGCCATGGGCGACCTCACCGCGCTGGCTCGACCGCGGCCTCGACTACGACGTCTACGAGGTGCGCGCGGCCGGATCGGGCGGCTGAGCGCCCCGGGCGCCGGCGCGGATGGCGAGCGCATGGTGGCGGAGGATGGCCGAGGCGCGGGTCAGCAGGTCGACCAGCGCGCTGAGCTCGGCGTCGTCGTAGTTGCGCTGGAGCGTGACCATGTCCCGCATCACGCCGGAGAAGACCGGCACGGCCTCGGCCATCCGCTCGGGGACCAGCTCGAGGACCACGCGCCGGCGGTCACCGGGATCGCGCTCGCGGCGGACGAACCCGGCCGCCTCGAGCCGGTCGAGCACGCCGGTGATGGCCCCGGTGGTCAGGCCGGTCAGCTCGGCCAGCCCCCCGGCGGTCAGCCGGTCCGGGAGGGCCTCCTCCAGCAGCGTCACGCATTCCCAGTCGGTGGCATGCAGGCCCAGGCTCTCGGCGCACGTGTGGCTCAGCATCGACGAGGCGCTGCCGAGCGACCGCCCGGCCTGGAGCATCGCCCCGGTGAGCTGGGCCCTGCTGAGGGCCGGAGGTTCGGCGGTCACATCCGGATCTTGCCGCAAAATAGTCCTTGTCGTTAAGAGTCTTAGTAACTAAGGTAATACCCAGCCCTCCCGCCGCGGCATTGCCAGGGCCGACTCATCATCGCGTTCTGCATCGCCAACGGAGGTTTCCCCCATGCTCACGCGCCTTGCCCGCACGTCGTATCGACGGCGATGGGCGGTCCTGGGAGGCTGGGTCGTCGTGCTCGTCGGCCTGGTCGTGCTCAACGCGACCGTCGGCGGCAAGTACCTCGACAAGTTCGCACTGCCCGGATCGGAGAGCCAGGCCGCCGTCGACCTGCTCGCCAGCCACGGCTTCGACGCCCGCACCGGCGCCAGCGGCCAGCTCGTGTTCCAGGCGGACGACGTCACCGACCCGGCCGTCAAGGCCGGCATCGACGACCTGATCGGCCGCATCGAGCACGCCATCGCCCCCGGCGAGGTCGTCAGCCCGTACACGCCCGAGGGCGCCACGAACGTCAACGCCGATCGCACCATCGCGTACGCCGAGATCAACATGGGCGACCGGGACAGCGACCAGTACCCCGCGATCGGCAAGGAGGTCCGCGGGCTCGTCGCCGCGGCGCACGTGCCCGGGACGACCATCGAGGTGGGCGGCGCCCCGTTCGCCGAGCAGCCGCAGTTCTCCAGCGAGGCCCTCGGTTTCATGGCCGCCATCGTGATCCTGCTGATCGCGTTCGGCTCGGTGCTGGCGATGGGCCTGCCGATCGTGACCGCGCTGTTCGGCATCGTGGCCGGCGTCTCGCTCGTCGGGCTCGTCGTCAACGTGATCGACATGCCGAGCTTCGCGACCCAGGCCGTGGCGCATGATCGGCATCGGCGTCGGCATCGACTACGCGCTGTTCATCGTCACCCGCTACCGCGAGGGCCTGGCGGACGGGATCGACCCGGAGACCGCCGTCGTCCGGGCGCTCGACACGGCCGGCCGGGCGGTGCTCTTCGCCGGCTGCACGCGTGATCATCGCCGTGCTCGGCCTGTTCGCTCATCGGCCTGGACATCGATCCGGGGCCTGGCCGTCGGCGTGTCGCTCGGGGTGCTGACGACGATGCTCGCCGCGATCACCCTGCTGCCCGCCCTGCTCGGCTTCGTCGGCCGCAACATCGACAAGCTCGGCCTGCCCGCACCGGCGGCGGCAGCAGGACCCGGAGCGGTCGTTCTGGTACCGGTGGAGCCGCATCGTCCAGCGCCACCCGTGGCCGGCGCTGGTCGTGAGCGCGGCCGTGCTGGTGCTGCTGGCGCTGCCGACCGTCGGGATCCGGCTCGGCTTCGGCGACGCCGGGAACCGGCCGACGACCGACACCACCCGGCGGGCCTACGACATGATCTCCGACGGCTTCGGGCCGGGCGCCAACGGGCCGCTCGTGCTGGCCGCGTCGACCGGCGACGGCCCGGTCGACCTGGACACCCTGGGCACGCTGGCCGGCCGGGCCGCCGACACCCCCGGCGTCGCCGCGGTCGCGGCGCCGTTCCCCAACGCCGCCGGTGACGCCGCGATCGTCGTCGTGACGCCGAAGACCGCACCGCAGGACGCGGCCACCGAGCACCTCGTGCACCGGCTGCGCGACGACGTCGTCCCGGCGGTCGTCGGGGACGGCCCGACCGCGTCCACGTGGGCGGTGCCACCGCCGCCTCGGTCGACTTCTCCGAGTACACGGCCAACCGGCTGCCGTGGTTCATCGGCGGCGTGCTCCTGCTGTCGTTCCTGCTGCTGATGGTCGTGTTCCGGAGCGTGCTCGTCCCGGTCAAGGCCGTCGTCATGAACCTGCTGTCGATCGGCGCCGCGTACGGCGTGATGGTGGCCGTGTTCCAGTGGGGCTGGGGCGCGGGGCTGTTCGGCGTGGGGCGGGAGGGCCCGGTCGAGGCGTGGATCCCGATGATGCTGTTCGCCATCATCTTCGGGCTGTCGATGGACTACGAGGTGTTCCTGCTGTCCCGGATCCGGGAGGACTACGACCGGACCGGCGACAACGCCACGGCCGTGGCCAACGGGTTGGCCTCCACCGCTCGGGTCATCACCGCGGCGGCGGCGATCATGTTCTGCGTGTTCGCCGCGTTCGTGCTGGGGTCGGAGCGGGCGCTGAAGATGTTCGGGCTCGGGCTGGCGGTCGCCGTGCTGCTCGACGCGACGGTCGTCCGGCTCGTGCTGGTGCCGGCGACCATGGAGCTGCTCGGCGACCGGAACTGGTGGCTGCCGCGGTGGTTGGGCCGGCGGCTGCCTGTCGTGCACGTGGATGCAGGGGTGCCGGCGGCGGACGACGTCGGCGACGAGTCTCCCGTGCCCGCCGGCGTCTAGCGCTGAGAACCAGGGCGGGACCGCCCGCCCGCCCTGGTTCTCTGCATCTCGCAATTCGCACAATTTCTTTGCATAGACTCTTTGCAAAGGTATTGTGCACGTCATGACATCGCCCCCTCGCCGGGTCCTGCATCCCTCGGCTTCGCAGCTGCGGGTGCTGGCCCACCCGCTCCGGTCCCGGTTGCTCGGTGCCCTGCGGCTGCACGGGCCGGCGAGCGCGACCGCGCTGGCCCAGAGGCTGGGGACCAACAGCGGCGCCACGAGCTACCACCTCCGGCAGCTCGCCTCCGCCGGCCTGGTCGAGGACTCTCCGTCGCTCTCGACCGGGCGGGAGCGCGTCTGGCGGGCGTCGCACGATGCCACCTCGTGGCGGTCGCCCGACTACGACGCCGATCCGGACGCGCGGGCCGCCGACGAGTGGCTCGTGCGGCACCACGCCTCGGTGATGGGGCGGTGGCTCGACTCCTGGCTCGACCGGCGGGACGACTACCCGCGGGCGTGGCGCTGGGCCGCCGATCAGTCCGACTACCACCTCCATCTCACGCCCGAGCAGCTGGCCTCCCTGGTCTCCGAGCTGCACGCCGTCCTCGAGCGGTACGTCGACCGGCAGGATCCCGACGCGTCCGGGGCTGAGCGGGTGACCGTGCTCCTGCAGGCCTTCCCCTCGCCCGAGGACCTGCCGTGATGCTCACCCTACGGCGGCGCTACCACATCCTCCTCGCCCTGCGCTGGGTGCCCTCCGGGTTGTTCATGACCGTGTTCGTGCTGCTGATGCGGTCCCGCGGGTTCACGCTCGCCGAGATCGGTCTGGCCACGGCCACGCAGGGGCTCGTCATGCTCGTGCTCGAGCTGCCCAGCGGTGGGCTGGCCGACGCGCTCGGGCGCAAGCCCGTGCTCGTGGTGGCCGGGGCGCTGAGCGTTCTCGCCTCGGTCCTCCTGCTGGCCGCCGACGGGGTCGGGCTGCTCGCTGTCGTGTTCGCGATCCAGGGCGTGTCCCGGGCGCTCGACAGCGGGCCGCTGCAGTCCTGGTTCGTGGACGCCGCCCTGGCTGCCGACCCCGCCGTCGACCTCGAGCGCGAGCTCGGGCGGGCCGACGTCGTCTTGTGCGGTGCCATCGGGGCCGGTGCCGTGCTCGCCAGCGGGATCGTGCGGGCCGGGGGGCTCGGGCTCCCGCCCCTGGTCTCGCCGATCGTGGTCTGCATCGTCGTGCAGGTCGTCGGGCTCGCTGCCCTCCTCGTGCTCATGGACGAGCACCGGCCCCGGCGGGGGTGGGTGGCCGCCGGGCGGTCCGTCGGGACCGTGCCCTCGGTGATGGGCGGCGCGCTGCGGACCATCCGGGGTAGCTCGCTGCTGGCCGCGCTCGTCGCCGCCGAGCTGCTGTGGGGGTTCGGGATGGTGGCCTTCGAGACCTTCTTCCCGCCCCGCCTGGCCGAGCTGACCTCCGGCGCCGATGTCGCCGCCGGGCTGGTCGGCCCGGTGGTTGCCGGGGCGTGGGTGCTGTCGGCGGTCGGCGCCGCCTGCGGGCCCGTGCTCGTCCGGCGGTTCGGGGCGGCCCGGGCCGGCTTTTCGCTGCGGAGCGTGCACGGGGCCGCCGTCGTGGGCATGGGCCTGGCCGGCGCCCCGGCGGTCCTGATCGCCGCCTACCTGGCCAGCTACTGGGCGCACGGCGCCACCAACCCCGTCCACTACGGGATGGTCCATCGTGCCGCCGCTGCCCACGAGCGGGCGACCGTGGTCTCGGCGAACTCGCTGGCCGCGCAGGTCGGCGGGGCCGTCAGCGGGATCGCGCTCGGCGCGCTCGCCGATGCCGCCGGCATCGGCACCGCGATGATCGTCGCCGGCCTGGTGCTCGCCGCATCCGGACCCCTGTACCTCGCCGGCCGCGTCCGGCCCCGCGACCGGACGCTCAGCGTGCTCGGGTCGCCAGTGCGGCGGTGATCGCCCGGGCGACCTCGTCCGCGGGGTGGTCGCCGTCGATCGTGAGCAGGGTGCCGCGCTTGCGGTAGAGGTCGAGCAGCGGGGCCGTCTCCTCGTGGTAGACGTGCAGCCGCCGGTCGACGACCTCGGGCGCGGCGTCGTCGGCCCGGCCCTCGCCGCGGGCGGCGATGCGCTGGCGGGCGACCTCGTCGGGCAGGGCCAGGTAGACCGCCACATCGTCGTCGTCCAGGCGGCGGGCCTGGTCGGGCGTGCGGGGGAAGCCGTCGAGGACGTAGCCGCCGCCCGCCCTGGCCTTCGCCAGCACGCGGTCGATCACCTCGGCGGCCAGCTCGTCGGGGACGAGCTCGCCCCGCTCGATGTACTCCCGGACCCGGCGCCCCGACTCGGTGTCGGCCCCGGCCTCCCGGCGCAGCACCTCGCCGGTCGACAGGTGCGGGACGCCGAGGCGCTCGGCGAGGAGGCTGCCCTGGGTGCCCTTGCCGGACCCGGGCGGACCCAGCATCACGATGCCCACGGGACCAGCATCACAGACCGCGGCCGGCGCGACCTCATCACGCCCGGCGGCCAAAGCAGTCACACATGCGGCCGGGACCGCCGGGAGCGTACGATGCAGGGGCGGCCATGGTGAGGAGGCGCCGACCGGTGGTCCACGACGTCGATTCCGGAGTTGCGGGTATCAGGCTCTCGGCTGGCGACCACGTCTGCGCGTTCCATTTCGGTGTGACCGAGCGCCACCAGCTGGTGCGCATGTACCTCGGCGCCGGGTTGCGCGCCGGCGACAAGTGCGTCGGGATCGTCGACGGCGGCGACCCCGAGGCGCTGCGCGACAGCCTGTGGGCCTCGGTCGAGGGCGGCGCGTGGACGACGGGCAGCTCGACGTGGTGCGGACCGACGACGCCTACCTGGCCGGCGACGGCTTCGACAAGGACGAGATGCTGGCGTTCCTCGACCAGACGGTGACGGCCGCGGTGGGGGACGGTCGGTTCTCGCACCTGCGGCTGGTCGGGGAGATGTCGTGGGTGCTGCGCCACCCGGGCTTCGCCGGCGAGCTGTTCGACTACGAGTCCGAGGTCAACGAGATCAGCGGCGAGCACCCGCAGGTGCTCATGTGCCTGTACGACCTCGAGCGGTTCGGGGCCGACATGCTCATCGACATCCTGCGGACCCATCCGAAGCTGCTGCTCGGCGGACTGCTCATCGACAACCCCAACTACCTGACGCCCGCCGAGTACCGCGCGCGGCGCACCTGAGCGCCCGGCCGGTCAGGCATCGGTGTCGGGCCGCCAGGCACGGTCGCGCTTGCGTTCGCCGGCCCGGCGCTTGTCATCGAGGCGGGCCTTGCGGGCGCGCCTCGATGGCTTCGTCGGCCGGCGGGGCGTGACCGGGACGGACGTGCCATCGATGAGCTCGGCGAGGCGCCCGCGGGCGATGACCCGGTTGCGCCATTGCGACCGGGAGTCGTCGGCCCGCACCCGCACCAGCTCGCCGAGCACGGCCCGCGCCCGGTTGGATCCCGGGCCGGCCAGCGCGTTGAGGTCGGCCACCAGCTCCACCGCCGACGCGGTCACGTTGCGGTGCTGGCCGCCGGGGCCCGAGCCCCGGCTGAACTGCTCCTCGATGGCCGCCGCCGGCAGCGTGAGGCCCCTCGCCGTCGTCAGGTCGCGGGCGGGGTCGGGCGGCGCCACGGTCAGGGCTGCAGCATCGGCCGCAGCCGGCGGCTCGCGATCCGCATGCCCCACGCGCCCATGGCGACGAGGTAGGCGGCCTGGAGGACCATGACCGGGGACAGGTGGCCGAGCACCAGGCCCCGCTCGATGGCGACGCCCTGGTAGAGCGGGCTGATCCGCACGAGGAACTCGAGGACCGGCGGGTACTCGCTCAGTGGGAAGAACGTGCCCGAGAACAGGAACAGCGGGACGACGGCCACCTGCACGTAGTCGAAGTCGTGGAACGACCGCATGTAGGTGGTGAGCCCCAGGCCGGCGCCGGCGAAGGCGAACGCGACGAGCGCCGAGGCGGGCACCGCCAGCAGCCCCCACGGCGACGGCGCCAGGCCCATGGCCCAGACGACGACGAAGAACGAGGCCGTGCTCAGCGTCGCCCGGACGACGGCCCAGGTCAGCTCGCCCCGCACGATGTCGGGCACACCCAGCGGGGTCGCCATCATCCCCTCGTAGGTGCCGGCGTACTTGTACTTGAAGAAGAACTGGAACGTGGTCTCGATCACCGTGCCGTTCATGGCGGCGACCGCGATCAGCGCCGGCGCGACGAACTGGTCGTAGTCGATCTGCGTGCCCCCCGGCCCGGGCACCGTGCCGACCAGGCCGCCGAGCCCGACCCCGAGCGAGAACAGCAGCAGGAACGGCTCGGCGAACGTGCTGAGGAACACGACCCACGAGTGGGCGTAGACGCGGGAGTTGCGCTCGACCACCCGCAGCGCCCGCCGCGAGCCGAGGGCGGCCACGGCGACGCTCATTGGCGCACCCTTCGGGATGCGCGCGATGAGCGCTCGGCCCTGCGGGCCGAGTAACGCACTGTGTCCATGGTTCGCTCGCTCCGCTCGCTCACGGCGACAGCCTCGCGTTGAACGTGCGCACGCCGAACCACCGGCCGACGATCACCCAGGCGACGAGGTAGGCGACATGCGCCGCGGCCGGCAGCGCGCCGAGCGTCCCCGTGGTCGCCGCCCGGCACAGCTCGACCGTGTGCCACATCGGCGAGACGACGGCGACGGCCTGGAGGACCGGGGGCAGCTGGTCGATCGGGAAGAACGCCCCGGAGAACAGGAACATCGGCATCACCAGCAGCCGGAAGATCAGCGGGAACGGCATGTCGCTGTCCTGGGCCGCCGAGAACGCGCTCAGCGGCGCAGCGACGGCCAGCGCCCCGAGGGCAGCCGCCGGCACGGCCAGGACTCCCCACGGCGAGGCCACGGCGCCGAGCGCGGCGGCCACGACGAGGAACAGCGCGGCGTTGAGGCCGGCGCGCAGCGTGACCCAGCCGATGTAACCCTCGTACACCTGGGTCGGCGTCATCGGGCTCGCCGCCGCGGCGTGGTACCACCCGATCCACTTGGTGCCGGCCATGACCGGCCAGAGGCAGCCACCGGCCGCGTACTGCACCGCCGAGGCGGCGAGGATCCCCGGGGCGACGAACAGCAGGTAGTCGACGCCGCCGACCTTGCCCTGATCGACCATGCCGCCGACGCCGACGCCCATGGCCAGGAGGAACAGCACGGGCATCAGGGCGCCCGTCAGCACCGACTTGAACCAGAAGTGCCGCCACACCCGGGCCTCGCGCTCGATCAGGCGGGTCGCCGGCATGGCCGCCGTGAGCGCGGTCGAGCGTGTCACTCATCGAGGGTGCGCCCGGTCAGGTGGAGGAACACGTCCTCCAGCGAGCTGCGCCGGACCAGGATCGACTCCGGGCGGAGCCCGTCCTGCCCGAGGCGGGCGGCCGTGTCGTCGCCATGGGCCGTGTACACGAGGATGCGGTCGGGCAGCGGCTCGATCTGCTCGCCCCCCTCGCCCAGGCGGACCGCCGCCCGGTCCTGGTCGGCCGCCGTCGGGAAGCGCAGCTCGACCACCTCGCGGGTGACGTGGCGCTCGATCAGCTCGCGGGGCGAGCCCTCGGCGACGATCTTGGCGTCGTCCATGATCACCAGCCGGTCGCACAGCTGCTCGGCCTCGTCCATGTAGTGGGTGGTGATGATCTGGGTGACGCCCTCGCGCTTCAGCCGGTAGAGGCGCTCCCACAGCATGTGGCGGGCCTGGGGGTCGAGCCCCGTGGTGGGCTCGTCGAGCAGCAGCAGCTCCGGGCGGTTGATGAGGGCGCGGGCGATGGTGAGGCGCCGCTTCATGCCCCCGGAGAGCGGGTCGACCCGGCTCTCGGCGCGGTCCTCCAGCCGGGCGAACCGCAGCAGCTCGTCGGAGCGCTCGCGGATGACCGGCACCGGCAGGCCGAAGTACCGGCCGTAGATCAGCATGTTGTCGCCGACGCTCAGCTCGGTGTCGAGGTTGTCGGTCTGGGGGACGACGCCGAGCCGGGCCCGGATGGCGGGGCCGTCCCGGGCCGGGTCGCCGCCGAGCACGTGCAGCTCGCCGCCGGTGACAGGCGAGACGCAGGCGATCATCCGCATCGTGGTGGTCTTGCCGGCGCCGTTGGGGCCCGAGGAACCCGAACACCTCGCCGTGGCGGACTTCGATCGCCTTTGATAAAGATCCCTGTGCATCAATCTGACGCAGTAATTCCATCGTGTCACCATTAAGGAAATTGCGGCCGTCAAAAAGAAGCCAAAGAGAAGCAAGAAAAAGATCGGCATCGCTCTTTAACATACCTTTACTCTTCTCCTTTTTTTTAATACGACACATTCGTAATATAATTTTTTATATAACGAAAAACTCGATTTTTTTAACGTGAATATTTTTTAAAACCACATTTTTATGGCATAGTACGATACAATATAATTGCAATATTTATACAACTTAGCAAAATTGATGAGATCGTTTTATTCTATTCCAGCCCCGGCCCTCCCTTTGAAACCCGCATATCAGTGCAATCGCACACTGCTTCCAATAAAAGCGAACGGTCATAATTTCCCCGCTTTGGGACCTCATAAGTAGCTTTTTTTGTAACTATTTTTTTAAGTTTTTCGATATAGCTTGAAGGAAGACCGTTGAATACCGCACCCTGCACAATAAAATCGAGATACTCAAAACTTGGATTTAAAGGAACACCCCAAATATCTTTTTTATAAAGCATTACATGATATAAATTTTCTTCAGAGTCAATAACCGTTGCAGGATAATGGAAGTAGACTCCTGTACCATCGAGGCGTACGTCCTGACATGTATCCAACATTTCCGCGTCAGAAAAAGACAATTTATAAACTACACCCCATAGATCATTACCTTGAGAAGGTAAAAAAGATTCCATAGCTCCATCCCATACTTTTGAATTACCAAAAAAAGCAATTCTATGATCAGGAAGTCGTGCGGTAGCGATTGCCACAGGTTTAGAACAACGCGACAAGATCTGCTCGCGATTCATATTTGATCCATATGCGAAGTACAAACGATATGGTCTTTTCAACTCTTCATTCATAGTTTTTCCTTTTGTTAGCTTTCCAATTCGGCAATTCTGATACTTGTAATTTGCCATTATCAAGAGCTTCGACTGGAACGATATGAAGTTCCTGATCAAAATCAAAATAAAAATCAATCGGAAATACCCCGGCATTTTTATGAAATTCGTCAATTTCAAAGCTTACAAACCCACCATCAAAAACAAACTTTGCATTGCCACATGCGAAACGAAAATGACGATTGATAGTAAATTTGGTCCTAAACACAAGAACATCACAATCTTCATCATGGAAATCTCGAATTTGATCATTTATGTCGATGTAATACGAGGAAAGCATAGCTTCCACATAGGCTGGCGGGTCAAGCTTACCGAATGATGAAAGATAATACACCACCGCGGATGTCAAAAGTTCAAGACCAGGTTTGAATATCCGGTACGAATAAACGGTAGGATTTGTAACTAAATTTATACAAACCCTATTATTCTCGAATGTTATCTTTCCATCTTTAGAAATACACGCCATCGAGTAAATCCGAAGGATACGATAAATCTCCGCAATAATCCTTTCCGTTCTGTTACGTTTAGGAAGTGCAAGGTACTTTTCTCGAGATGATTTACCTTCAATAGAGGGGTAAATAGATTCGAAAAAGCAATCCAAAAGTAAGAAAGATCTCCAGGGATCAAAAAAACCATCAAATGGTTCAAGATTTGGTTTGTCAGATAGAATCGGAAGAACCTGTACTCCAAGTTTAAGATTCGGTGACAGATCGAGTTTTCTGATTTCAGGCAGATGAAGCTTCGCAGTACTTTTTTCTAAATGTGAAGCCAAAAGAAAGCCAATATTGTTCATTTAAGTTGCCTTTTCGAAGTAATGGTGTTAAGCTTCCAGCATTTACCAAAGCGAAATACAGGGTCAATCCGGGAAGAATCCTGAAATTTCATTCAGGACCTCATAAAGCCATCACGATTTAATCATCGGACTCGGTAGCTTATCACAAAAAACGATCACGGATTAATATTCAAAATGATTCACAAGCAATACATCATGTATGGCGTCGACCCACAAAAAAGGCGCAGTGCGCCTCAATTATTTTGGGAAAACATTTATTTTTACAACATGACCACAGCCGCCACCAAGTGCTTCTGCTTCAAATCGCATGTTAAGACGTTCAAATTCTCTTGAAAGCCATCGGGGGGGATGGTCACAAACTATTTCAAGTTTTTGAAACGCGGTTTTTTCCATAAACGGAATTAAGATCTGCTGAGAAGATAGTTTCGGGTCACTGTTAAGAATTTCCTGAAGGTTAACCTTAAAAATTCCATCACGAATATCGCCAACAGGAAGCGGTGCAGGTACAGGTTTGTTAGCAGCATCGATAGCATCCTGTTCTTTCTGAGCAACAAAATCGAGTTGTTCATTAACAGAACCCGTTGATTTCCATATATTAAATCCCATTCCTTCAAGAATAGCGTAAGGGACACCTTTGACATCTGCAGCTATAAAGACCTTACAATCTTCCAGTTCATTAACAACGGTTCTTAACTTGACACGTACTTCAGGAAGATTCATTTCACTATGCATTGCAAGTGAGAACTCTTTTTTCTTTGTCCATAAACCGGAAATTTGTTCGTAAAGCCTGACTGATCCTGATTCATAAAAGCTGACAACTTCACCGCTTCCATTAACATACGTTGCGATTTTCATACGGTTTCTCCTTATATCTCGTTGCTTATGCAAATTGTTCCCAAACGATTTCCTTCGAACGGAGGGCGGCTTCCCAATCGTTCCCAATAGTTTCCAGAAGATTAAGAAGACCATCATACCCGAAGTATGAACGATCAATGTAAAGATCCCTGTTTGTTGGTGCCAGTACATCGAAAGCCAGTTTAATTCCCAGTTCCTCGGCAATGTATTTTTCCCATGATGAACCTAGTACCGCGTCTACTTCTACAGACTTTAAAGCAGATTTAATTTTCCATCCATCGGCCGAGAATACAACCTTCGGATTAATTCCGAGGTCCGCGAGTTCAGCTTCCAGAATTTTACGTGCATGCGGTGAATCACTTCGAAATAGTAATAGTTCTGGAATCATTTCCAGCTCCTGAAACAGGGTGCGTACAAGTGGAATTCCTATAGTGCAATCGGCCGAGATTGCCACACGGCAATTACGATACCGAGGAATAATCAAGAGTCCACGTTTACGCAAGATTTCCTGAACCCGTGTCTCACCTTTTTTTATGATTTCTTCAGCCTGCTCCTCTGCGTGAAAAAGAGTGCCCAACGCTCGTAACCAACGACCAGTATTTTCAATACCAACAGGTAGTGGTAAGTCACCTAAAATAAGCGGCACACCGAGATTTTCCATTTTTTGAGAAAAACTATATCCGACATCATGACTTAAAAGAATATTTGCATCTGCCTGTGAGGTAAGCTCAAGCTCCTCCAGGGAGATCTCTTTTGGCAACATTGAATTAACCGAGACACCCATCGTTGTTAGAACAGTCTTAACCCATTCTGCATCAGCCCACCATGTTGGATTAAGATTGGCTTGCGGTGCAATGAGATTTACAGTAGATATTTTCTTTTTGATATTTACTGTTTCTTCTACTATGCTATTTTCTTTATCAGAATTATCAATGGTTAATAACTCAGATAGTTTCACATTATTTACATTTTTTTCAATTTCTAAAAGTATTTTGTCTTTAATAAAAGAAAGAAGAACGGATAACCCTATATTCATTCCTTCATAGGTATCACCATGAAATCCACCTGCCATGACTGGGATAAGTTGTGCCTTTACCTGACTTTGCATACTACGGCAAACCGCACCAAGATCTTCACCGATAATATCTGCAGCACAGGTTCCGACCACAAACATGACCTTTGTCTGAAAGGTTCCGTCAGCCTGGAGAATAAGATCTTTTAACTTCTGCGCAGCACCCATAATAATGTCAGTTTCAAAAAGCCTGCTGCAGGCTATTTTCCTTTTCGTAAAGTCAACTTCATGGGAATCATACGCACTTGCTACAGTGGCCGAACACCCCTGAGGGGAGTGAATGACTACAGCAACATCCTTGACCCCCGCGATTATGCTTGCCACACCTTCCAGAGCACATGAAACCAAAGGGTCTTTAGAATGCTCACAGTTTTCAAAACTTAGTTCTCGCAACATTTTGAACCTCTTTTCCGTCCCGGTGCATACATAGTACAATCAGGTAAACTTGATGCGAGTTTAGGTGTCATGGACTGTGCAGAGTTTAAACCTGCATTGTCTGGAAAAACTATCTTTTTCATCAATTTACTTCGAGGCCTGAATGCATAATCCAAAGCTGTTTTCACACATTTTGCCACTTTTAAAGCACCTCTATACCCAAATCGAGGTCTGTTTAAAATTGCATTTAGGTCAACTAGAGGAATATGTGGAAAACTTAAAGAAGAACCAAAATAGACAGTACTGAGAGGATCCAGATCTCCCAAAAAAGCAAGCAGTTCTTCTTCTGTCTGTTTCATCGATTCGTATTTACCAAATGCCATCGTTCCTTTTGTAATCAGAATTTCAGGGTCCAGGCCGGTTTCTAAAAGATAATCAATACTGGTATCCCGTGCCTCGGTACTCCAGGGATGAAAATTATAAATAACCGCACGCATTCCGAAATCACGTTCGAGCATATGAGCAATTGACAAAGACTTAATTGCATCATGACCTTCGACAATTGCAGTCTTGCCACATAAATGTGATCTAACCTCTTCAAACTCCTCTTTTATTTCATTGTATTCCCGCTCCATCATTGCCTTTGCTTCGACTTCCATACCAAGACGCTTGGCACTTACTTCAAGCCATTTCTCAGTAGCAGAGATTCCGTATGGAAGTATTGTCGAATTAAGCGGAGTCCCGAACTCTTCCAACATTGCCATCCCAACAGCGTATCCGACATCCAGACAAAGAGTGCAGTTGACTGCCACACTTGGTGCTCTCCGCAGTTCTTCCATCGAACAGTTCCCTGCAATAACAGCATTGACTTTCGCTCCCATCGCTTCAATCAGTCGTATCAGTTCTTTTACATCTGTATCAACTTCGGTACGCTCCGGACCCATTTTTCCACCAACAATGTTAACGGTTTTTGCAAGTGCGGCCTTCTGTTCCTGTGTTGGGGGGTCCATTAGTCTGACAATTTCTTTAAACACTAAATCAAAGCCGCTCCTGAACTCACCAGCAAAACCCTCGCAGTGAATTGGAAGAATCTCGGCTTTGATCTCTTTTTTCATCTTTTCTACCACATCATCAACATTATCTCCAATAATCCCAGCCGCGCAACTTGTAGCTACAAAAATCACTTCTGGATGATATTTTGCCTCAACTTCGCGTAATGCAACTTTCAGTTCTTTTTCTCCTCCGTAGATCACACGGTTCTGGTCTATACTCGTACTCACAACAGGCTCGTATGGAGAACCACTGTTGCGACTATTAGTGAGTTTATAGGCCTGCTTAACTCCAAAGGCGCACCCTGAAGGGCCGTGAGTAATTACAATTGAGTTACGGATACCGCTTAAGATTTTCATTGCAGTCCAAAACTTGCATGGTCGCGTATGACTACCTTGAAGATGGGTTTTAATCTTACCTTCTTTGGCCAAGCGATATAGTGCACTTAACTTTCCATGAAATACAACACTGTCTGCAATTGCTGGCTGTGTTTTAGTATCAGAAATTTCAGCCATAAGAGAGCTCCTCTCATAAAAAGAAGTTGCTGGAGAATTCAGTTGATTATAGATTATTAAGCAATAGCCTAAAGGTTTAACAAAAAACAGAATCTAACAGACTATTCATCCCAGCGTTCATAGTACTCACTTCACATTGCTATTATCGTCAGGTATCTTTTTAAACCCGGTAGTAACCGTCTCGATATACATTGCGCATATCAAGACGGCATATATAAAGGGTTTCAGCGTAAATGTTACATTTACATTTACCAGACGTTTAAAAGCCACTCTTTATCTTTCTTGTATTCCATATCCGTAAACAACGTATTGGCTATCGTCTCACCAAGCCACAGTGCTCCGGCATAACCGACCACTGGGTGCCGATACAAGCCAGCCCGGTCAAAGGTAGGAAAACCAACTCGTACCATAGGAATTTTATTGTCGATGGCGATCCAGCGACCTTTAGAATGCCCCATGATCAAATCAAGTTCAATCTCTTTATTTTTGATCCGATTTTCAAGCACCCACAGATCCGAATTAACTATTATTTCGATCTCATAGTCAACACTGTCCTGTAGTTCCTTGATTCTTGGATCTTTGAGATACTTTGCATTTTCATCCCCGATTAAAAGGAATACCGGTTTCAATTCAACTTCAATACAGAACTGAGCCATTGAAAGCACCATGTCTGCACTTCCGTAAATGGCGACTTTCTTGTCGGCAAAGAACATATGGGCAAGATCAGCCAGTGCATCCAGAGTCACGCCGCGTTCCTTAACCAGGGATTCCGGGATAGCTTTACCTGAGAGTTTTGACAATTGCTCCAGGAGATTATCAGTGTTTTTAATACCGATAGGCATTGAAGTTATTGCGTGAGGAACATCAAATTCATCCTTCAGATAAGCACCAGAACTACCACCCTCATAACGCGCAAGTGTAATAGTAGCAGCAGCATTCGCGCTATCCTGAATATCCTCGACAGTTGTACTACCGAAGGTAAACGATGTTTTATCAGGCATCATAGGCGAATCGAAACTTTCGATATCAAAGAACACCTTAGCATCGATATCCATCACTTCAAGATAATGCTTGATTTCCTTGACATCGCCGGGATTTACCCAACCAGTGAATATATTTAGTTTACCAGTAGGATCACCTTTTTTTGCAATTGTCTTGATGATTTCAAGAACCGCCACATTATAACCACTGATCTGGCTACCGACAAAACTCGGAGTATGAATTGGGACCAGATGGATTTTCTTGTCCGGGTAATTTGCTTTAAGTTTTTTATTCAACTTAAGAACCAGACCATCGATATCATCACCGATAACTTCGGTCGAACAGGTTGTGATGATCGGAATTACCCTAACGTGTGGATAACGCTGAATCATTACATCAATAGCTTCCTCAACACGTTTAGTAGCTCCGAACACAGCAGCATCTTCATGTACTGATGATGAGGCTATTTCAAAATTCTCTTTATAATGTTGAGCAAATAAAAGACGCACAAACATGCTGCAACCCTGAGCACCATGAACCAGCGGAATGCAGTCTTTGATGCCTACACCAGCGAACTGCGCCCCTGCTGGCTGACAGGTGAATATCGGGTTAATAATTCCAACCCGCTCTTTTTCTTTAACTGTACAAGCCATTTTTTATCCTTTCTCAATAATTCTGATCACTATCAATAATTCTTTGCGTGAAGTTCTTCATTTCTTGACTTATCAATAGTGATTTCTTTCATACGAAACTTTACACCAGAGATCACGGTCTTTATTTCCTCTTTACTGGCAGTCTTAATCCATGGTATATGTGATTTGAATTCAGATGCCAGTATTTTTGCATCTGCTAACCAGCATTTGTCTGCCAGTGTTTCAGAAACAGAAGATTCACCTAACAGGAGTTCCTCAGTTTTAGAAAGAATTCCTGCGATATTTTCATCTCTGTCCCAACTTCGTGAAAAGAACTGCCAAAGGCAACGTTCCTGTATATATTTAACAAGTTCTTCTACTTTTTCACTCATGCTGCCACCCCCGTTTCTAACTTGACGGTTTGTTTTTCACTGTTGATCGAAGACTTCTTTCGAATGTCCTCCCCAGCCAGGTTCCACAATGGGGATCGTACTGCATTGTAAATATCTCTGGCCATATTGACAAATCCCTCAAAACCCATATACGGACCATTATGATATGCATGTCCATTAACATACGGGATATGCAATTTCTTAACAAGCTCGCCAACTCGTGGTCCCGTGAAGATAACATCAGGTTTCATCATCTCTATGACTTCAAAAAACTCGAGTTCGTTTCATCGTCAATGTATACCGTACCAACACGACCTCGGGCGATAACCTTTTCAAAGTCTTCCTGGTGTCCAAATTTACTTGACATTGCAACGACTTCCATTCCCATGTCGTCTTCAACTGCACGAGTCCAGTGCCATAGTCGCGGACCACCAGTCCAGATACACATTTTCTTTCCCTTTAGCCGTTCCTTGTACCAGTCAAGTTTTGGTTTCCAAAGCGCGGTCTCTTCAGCAATAACTTCTTCTGCTTCTTTTTCCAGACCAAAGAATGCTCCAATTTTACGTAATCCTTCGGCCATATAATTGAACCCCCACGAGTCAATGTCAAGACGGGGAATTCCATACTGTTTTTTGAGCTCATTTGCGATGTAACCAGCTGACCTGGCACAGTTGACAACATTGAGCTGAGCACGATGCATAGTCCGAAGTTCATCGTATGTAGCATTGCCTGTAAAATGAGCAAGAATCTGTATACCCATTTTCTTTAGGTATTTTTCAATCACGTACGTATCACCCTGGATGTTATAATCACCAATGAAATTCATGGTGTATTTACTAGTAATTTTTGGTTCGATCGCTCCAATCTTCTGATTAATCCAGCCGATATTGAGTACATGATGACCTTTAGATTGACTGACACCTGCGAACCCTGGACATTCCACAACGAAAATATCCACATCAGGACGTTCTTCACACACAATTGCAGCTACAGCTTTAGGATCATCGCCGATCAATGCAGTAGTACAGGTTGTATAAATGATCATTCTCTTTATGTTGGGCATTGCATCGAAAGCTTCGCAAAACACTTTTTCTTAACTGCTTTTCTGCACCAAAAACGACATGTTTTTCCCTGATTCCAGTTGACCAAACATACTTAAGCTGAAAGTTATCATTATCACTAGGATAACGTTTAGTATGCCATGTATCATAGGCACAACCAACAGGGCCATGAATCATCTGGATAGTGTCTTTTAAAACACCTCCAATAACAAGCTTTGCACCACAATAACTACAACCACGTTCCGACAGAGTACCTGG
The DNA here is from genome assembly GCA_963739835.1 of uncultured Acidimicrobiales bacterium. GTDB lineage: Bacteria > Actinomycetota > Acidimicrobiia > Acidimicrobiales > VFJN01 > ZC4RG19. Next base: position 5,834 of record CAVUBW010000023.1, on the reverse strand, counting down.
AATCGTAGTGATATTAGATGCGGGAAGAAATTGTGTTGTATCTTCACCTGGTGCTTTGATATAACAATGCTTTTCACGCTCAGGAATAACCGTGTCGCATTTTAATAAAGTCATTGGCATGATAAAACTCCTTTATCTGATACGCTAGGCTTTTCTTGCACAATAATAGAGCAAGAAAAACTTTGCTTAATTCAATGCGGGATTACCGCTTTCTCCGGTACGAACTCTCACTGCTTCCTCAATAGGACAGATGAAAATTTTCCCGTCTCCCACCTGGGCTGTCTGATTAACTTTGACTATTGCTTTAACAATATCGTCTACCTGGTCGTTTTCAACTACAATAGAAAGAAAACGTTTAGGTACAAATTTCATTCCTCCACTTTTACCTTGGGCCAACAAATCAGGCGCAATTGCGAAGGAGACCTCCGCAGCTATGCCTCTTTGTTTACCACGACCAAGGACCGCTGAAGCCGTTATACTTGGAAAGCCCATCTGTTCCAGCACTTCCTTAGTAGCTGCAACTTTTTTGGGCCTGATGATGGCTATAATCTCTTTCACAAAAAGCTCCTTTACATTAAAGCCAAACTTATAACCCATGTACCCCTGTACGAACAGTCACCGCATCTTCAATAGGACTGATGAATATTTTTCCATCACCATAATTGCCGGTATACGCTTTATACTTAACAATTTTTATCACCTCATCAACGCTCTTATCGTCAACTACGGCTAGAATCATTGTTTTTGGAAGTTCATCATAATGAACATTCCCCACAGTGATTCCTTTCTGCTTACCACGTCCGAAGACACTGATTTTGGTGAGTGAGTAAAAACCAGCTTCTGCCAACCCATCTGTTACATCATCTGCGGCTTCAGGCCGTACTATTGCTCGAACCATTTTCATGTTTAGTCCTCCTAGTATAGAACTTGTTTACTGATTTAATGGAATTCATTATTTCTAAACTTAGTCATTAAGACCGTATTTGACAACCATTGTCTTCAAGCTCATCCATACTCAGTGGTTTAGGTATAACGAACTTATCATTTTCAATTATCTTACGTGGCAAGTTCACCATACTCTTTAGCTTGTTCACATGTGTCATCAAATTCAACAACAGTCTTTTTATTGAATTCAGCCTTTTGGACGATATTGTCACGAGGTACAAAGTGAATCATATGTGTACCAATTGCAGCAGTAAATTCATTCAAGAAACTCTTTTTCCCTATCAACTTTACGACTATTACAGATAATACCACCGAGGCGAACTCCGCTTTGTTCTGCATATTTTAGAAGACCCTTTGCAATATTATTTGCAGCATAAATAGCCATCATTTCCCCAGAAGCAACGATGTAAACTTCTTGAGCTTTTCCATCGCGAATCGGCATTGCAAAACCTCCGCACACAACGTCACCCAGTACATCAAAATATGCAAAGTCAAGATCTGGAGTATAAGCCCCAAGCTCTTCCATAAGATTGATCGCAGTAATGACACCACGACCAGCACAACCTACCCCTGGTTCCGGACCACCCGATTCAACACAACGAATATCCTGATAACCGGTCTTTACAACCTTCTCGATTGTAACCTTATCTTCACCTTCGTTTCTCAGATGTATCCATCAGAGTATCCTGGGGTTTACCACCAAGAATAAGTCGTGTTGAATCAGCTTTCGGATCACAGCCGTGGATAAAGACTTTTTGGTTATAGTAATGTGCCATGGCAGCTGCGGTGTTTTGTTGAGTGGTAGATTTACCAATACCACCCTTGCCATAAAAAGCAATCTTTCTTATCATGTAAAGCCTCCGTTGAATTGTTTGATTCAGTCATCATTCAATGACGATTCGTTTGCAGAGATAGTATGCACATAGTGTGCCAAATAAATGTAAACATATTTACAATAATAATCACTGGTAAATTTCATCAAAATCAGCTATTTATTAGTAAATTGTACTTTTATGAACAGTAATTAAATCAAGCTGTACATTTTCGAACATTCTGTTTTTAAATTAAGATTATTGGTTTTTTATTGTTTTGTACCAAAAAGTACAGTTGTAAATAGATATGTTCTTTTCGGTACAGATTGAATGGATCGCCTCACCCCCAGCCCCTCTCCGTAGGGAACGTAGAGGGGAGCATGACAGTGAGGATTGTCTAGATTTGTTCGCCAGTTCGCCCAGAGCTCTGGTTCTTGTCGAAGTACCCCAAATCAGTACTCGTACGAAGTGGTAGAGAGGTGTGGCTGGTATTATTATGGTTGTAATGAAAAAGTCTTAATGTATAAAGCCAAAGTATTGATTCTAACAAAGTAGAACTAACGCCTATATTATGATATACAAGCAGATGACAGTCAATGCAGAAATAAACATATCATAATTGGGATATGGCACTGCGTTTGCATATTAAACGACTGAACGTTTATTTATAAGAAAGATGAGGAAAAAATATGACTGCCATTACTTGTAAGAATGAGGTATTACGCCGCAATCAGGATATCAACCTGGAACGGCACCCCTGCTTTAATGAAAATGCACGACACACCTACGCACGTATACATCTGCCTGTCGCGCCTCGCTGTAATGTACAGTGTAAGTTTTGCGATAGAAAATACTCGTGTGTTAATGAATCACGCCCAGGAGTAACAGCGATGGTCATGACTCCAACACAAGCACTTGAGCATTTGAAAAGAAGTATCGAAAAAGTTCCACATATCAGTGTCGTAGGTATTGCAGGTCCGGGAGACCCATTTGCCAATCCGCGTGAAACCATGGAAACACTTCGTCTTGTTAGAAAAAACTTCCCAGACCTTATGCTATGTGTTTCAACAAATGGACTGAATGTCCTACCATACGTTGATGAATTAAAAAAACTTAAAGTCTCTCATGTCACTATCACAGTAAATGCAGTTGATCCAATGATCGGTGAACAAATCTACGAATGGATGCGTTATAACAAACAGATACACAAAGGTCCAAAGGCTGCATTTGTACTCTGGGATAATCAACAACTTGCAATACAGGCGCTCAGTTTTCGTGGGATTCTTGTTAAAATCAATACCGTTTGTATTCCAGGTATCAATGCGCAACATGTTGAAGAGATATCCAGAACTGTGGTAAAACTTGGAGCATCCCTTCATAATGTGATTCCTCTATTACCAACTGCAAATACAGCATTCGCTTCCATTGCAGAACCCACATCGGAAGAAATGGAACAAATACGACTGTCTGCCCAGCGCTATTTGCCACAGATGAGACATTGTTCCCGCTGCAGGTCCGATGCGATAGGTCTTCTGGGCCAAAAAAATATAATTGTGAACGAACGTCCACTAGAGTTTTATGCACAAGTAGAAAATTTAAATCAAACATCAACAGAATCTTTACCCGAAAATCAAGCCGTCCTTACATAGCAATAGCCAGTCGGGAAGGATTATTTATAAATATGCACCTTGGCGAATCTGAAAGTCTCAGAATCTATAATACTGGTAAACAGAAACCGATACTTGTCGATATCCGAAAAATCCCTTCGCCTTCTCCCGGCTGTGGAAATTCGCATTGGCTAAAACTTGCAGAGATACTTAAAGACTGCTACCTTTTACTAGTCAGCGGTATTGGCCCCATCCCCAGAAGCATTTTGTCTGCACAGGGAATCAAGGTAAAAATAGTGGAGGATTACATTCAAGATGCCCTTTCACAAGTTGGTACAACTAGCGATGAATTTGAGGAAAAGCCATTTCTGTGTGGCGAGTCCTGTAATGGAACAAAAGACAATTGTAAAAGTGGAGATCAATCATGAAAATAAGAGCCGATTTTGTTACAAACAGTAGCTCTGTGAGCTACATTGTTTCCTGGAGTCCTGACATGGCAGAATTTATTCACCTGAAAAACAAAAAATTTAATGGTGACATTAAAAAAAACAGAATCTACTCCGCACTGATCGAAGACTTGTCAAAGAATGGTGAAAAAATAAAAGTCGGAGAAAACCTTATCTTTGCAAAAAAATATGGTTTTATTAAAAAGACAGAATGCCTTTACGATGTTTCTTTTGATAAACCAATTGAAGAAGTCGATTTCGCGACCTTGGAGGATGATAAACTATGGGCGTATATCTGGGGCGAATATCTGGTGAATGCTCGCCTGGCTTCAGAGTTCAAAGGATTTGGAACGGTCCAGGTTCCTAGAAATATCGAAGCATTTAAAAATAAATTCTGTGACAAGATTGCATGCTCTGATTGCCCAAGAAAAGGAACTGATAAATGTTTTAAAATTACAAACGGCTAATTTGTGTCTATTCAATGCAAATCCTTGAGTAACTCGCAATATTTTTTTTGTCAAAGGATACTGGAAAATGAACATTAGACGGCACAGTGAAAATTACAATTTTCTCGCTGATACTCAAAGTGGTGTTACCTTCCGATGGGGCAAAGATTGGAATGAGGACCCCCAGTGTGCTCCGTGGCCAGAACTGGCTGATATCTCGATATCAAACCACTGCAGTAAAGCTTGCACCTTTTGTTATCGCAACAGCCGTCCAGACGGAAGCTTCATTTCAGTTGACGATTATTCCCAAATTTTAGATCAATTGACACATCCAGAATGGGGAAGCGTTTTCCAGGTTGCACTGGGAGGTGGTGAACCTCTGGAACATCCTGATTTTTTAAAAATCATCGAAGAAACATCCCGTCGGGGAATCGTTGCTAATTTCACCACTAACGGTGACAATTTAACCGATGATATCGCTGGATCATTAGCTGGGAAAGTCGGCGCGGTAGCAGTTTCAGTGATGGATTTTAAAGAGGAATCCCTAAATAACACAAGCATTTTAATAAAACAAGAAATTCGCACAAATCTACATTTTATTCTAAATTCCGAAACTATTTCTTTAGCCACAATGTTTCTTAAAGGCTATTTCGATAATCGCCTTAACGGAATCAATGCAGTAGTATTCTTAACTTACAAGAGTGCAGGACGCGCAGATAAAGATAAGTGTCTCATTCCTGATCCATCTCTGGATGAATTTCTATTCTGGGTTTCTCAACCAAAAACTAAAGTACGTTTCGGGTTTGATGCCTGTTTTGTTCCTCAGATTTTGCGAAAAACCAAATTAGAACCGCTTTGGGTTGACTCGTGCGAGTGCTCGTTTTTTTCTGTTTATGTAGACGAAAAACTGAACGTAAAACCTTGTTCATTCTCAACAGACCCACGTTTTGTCTTCAATTTACATGAGTATGATTTTCAATATATTTGGGCAAAGGGATTCGAAAAATATCGCAATACACTATTTGAAAACCCTTGTTTGCTCAATTGTGAAAAGAAAATATTCTGCCGCGGAAACTGCCTTTTCTTCCCTGAATTAGCACTCTGCCGAGATGAGGACATCCTGGAGTGCAACTCGATAACACCCAGTCTGCTCATGAAAGGAGAATGATATGGAACCAAAAAATCATTCGTTTTTCAATAAAGGCTCAACCAAGTCCTTAAAGCAACCATTACTTCTTGATACAACCTTGCGCGATGGAGAGCAGAGCCCAGGGCTATATTTTACACATGAGGAAAAAATAATGCTGGCCCAAGAACTTGACGAACTAGGGGTCAATGTTATTGAAGCAGGAATTCCTAGCATGGGTAAAGAAGAAAAAGATGTTTTCAAAGCACTTGTACGTCTTGGCCTCAAAACCGAAATTCTCGCTTGGAACAGACTAGCCTATGACGATGTACGCTCAAGCCTTGAGACCGGAGTCAGCCATATACATGTTTCAGTTCCAACGAGTCCACAACACCTGTCCCTAAAAATTGGCAAAGATCATTCATGGATTTTTAAACAGATGGATGATGTTA
>CAVUBW010000022.1:0-239438 GCA_963739835.1 uncultured Acidimicrobiales bacterium | reverse complement strand
CGGGGCCGCCCACGGCTTCCAGGGACGAAGGCCGGCCCAGTCGACGTCGCATGACGCCGCGGTTGACGTTATGGTGGGCCTGAGGGGGCTGGCGGACGCACAAGCTGCTGGGGAGCTTTGTTGTTGCCGCTGCGGAACTTGGCAGGTCGCTGGTTGAGAAGCCGAGCCCGACCAGACCCGAGGGGGACGCTCCCGCGCTCCACTCTGGTTGGGGTTGCCTTGGCCGCCCTGCTGGTGCCTGCCTCGTGCACGGCAAGCCGGGAATTCAGCGAGCCGGGCAACTCCACGACGACGTCGATACCGCCGACCACTACGACGACGCGGCCGACGACAACAACGACCCGCCCGACAACCACGACCAGCAAACCGCCTCCGACCACCACGACGACCGCGCCACCCGAGATCGCCACGGTCTCGCCCGACGTGCCCACCGGAGCCGATTACGGGTTCCCGCCCTGCACCGGCCCAGGACGCAACGTCCTCAACCCGCGCCCGCCCGGCACGGTACTCACGAGCCGGTTCCGGGTGACAGCCCCACCGGACGACACCACCTACGACATGACCGGCGTGCAGGCCACTGCCCAGCCCGCTTCGTCCTACCCGTTCAGCTTCGGCACCGGGAACGACAACGCTGACGCCGCCGACCGGACCTGCATGATCGGGGGCGAACTGCTCAACCAGTTCGGTGACCCGCCGCCGCTCGACTGGCGCACCTGGCACGACGACTACAACGCCGCCTGCGTGAAGATGGCGGCCGTCGACTGGATGCAGGTCCAGGGCCACGTCTGCCGCGGCATTCAGGACGGGTTCCGGATGCAGGAGAACGCGGTCAACGCCAACAACACTCGGTTCCTGATCGAGGATTCCTATGTCGGAAACGTGGGTGACGACTGCATCGAGAACGATTACACCACCGAGGGCGTCATCCTCGATTCGCTCTTCGATGGCTGCCTCAACGCCTTCTCCGAGCGGCCATCGGGCGACCGGTGCTGGGAGACGCCTCCGGGTGAGCAGCTTGTGGTCGACCACAGTCTGTTCCGTCTGCGGCCAATGCAATTGGAAGAGGGCTTTGGCTACGGACGCCTGTTCAAGTGGCCGACCCGATGCGGCTCGATGAACGTCGCCAATCAGCCGGTCATCAAGTGCTCCACGTTCCTCGTGCCGGACTTCCGGCTCGACGGCGGGACCAATGGCATGGAGTTCCCAGCCAACGCGGTTGTGGACGACTCAGCGTGCCCGGATGACCCGACGACGATCGTCTGGCTCGGCGGGGGCGACACCTACCCTGGCAACCTCCGGGGACTGCCGATCCGGACGAGGACCGACATCGGGTATTGGAATGCCAAGGTGGCCGACTGGCATGCCCGAAATGACTGACCTCGGCTGAGCGTCGTGGGCGGTACCGGGTGCGCTTGCCGGGCCACCCCGGGAGGTCGGGCCGCCTCCCTCCGGGTGTGCCACATGGGTGGGGCCGGCGTGCAGGTGTGCCTTGGGCAACAGATCTCGCCAGGGCCGCTGCCGACGGGAAGTGCCTGACCTGCGTGCGTGGGCGATAGAACACCGTCGAAGGCTCGAACGACTGTAAATCTGCCGGCATCGCCTTCGGAGGTTCGAATCCTCCCCGGCCCACGGACACCCTGCTCAGCCAGCGTACGGTCGAGTCGGTCACCGCCATTCGTACGGTGGACAGCATGCGAATGGCAGCAGATTCGACCGGAAACGGAGAACGGTGGTTTCATCTGGAACCACGGCCAGCGCTGCCCGCGGCCGAGGTGGCTGACTGCTGCTTGGGGCAATGACGGCTGTGGTGGCAGTCGCACGTGCATCGGGCGCCGCTAGCCGAGCAGCCGGACTCGCCGCCCACGATCACCCAGTCGGCTCAACGCGGTCGCAGCGAAATGCCACGGGTCGCCCCCGAGCGTCCGGGAGCGAAAACCATCCGTGCAGGGTGATGCTTCGGCTCCGGATTCGGCTCGACACTTGCCTGGGTGGCTGCGGCAGCCCCTGAAGGAGACCAGATCATGAGCATCGGCCCTGTGGAGTACGTGATCATCGGCTTTCCCGACAACAGCTTCACCGGTCAGATAGCGCCGGAGCTCATCAGGCTCGTTGACGACGGCCTGATCAACGTCATCGATCTCACGTTCATCAGCAAGGACGTCGACGGCAACGTCAGCGTCGTCGAGTTCGATGCCGTCGAAGAGCTGGCCGCGTTCGCCGGCCTCGACGCCGAGATCGGCGGGATCCTCAGCGATGAGGACATCGCGCATGCCGCGCTGAGCCTCGAACCGAACACCTCGGCGGCGTTGCTCATGTGGGAGGACGCGTGGGCCGCGCCCTTCGCGGACGCGATACGCGATGCGAACGGCGTCATCCTCGAGGGTGCCCGCATCCCGCACGAGTTCGTCCAAGCAGCCGTCGACGCCCTGAGCGACGCCGTCGCCTCATCCAGTTGACCGAACCAGCAAAGGAAGGCTCGACATGCTCCGTCGTCGCAGGCCCGTCGCCCGACTGGCAACCACCGCGGTGGTCGCGGGAACCGCAGCCCATATGGGGGCCAAGTCGGCTCAACGCAGTGCCGAGGCGTCCCAGGCGCCCGCCGCACCACCCGCCCAGGCTCCTGAGGCTGCACCAGCCGCGCCCGCGGCTCTGGACAACGCGCAGATCGAAGAGCTCCAGCAGCTCGCCGCCCTCAAGGACCAGGGCATCCTCACCGAGGAAGAGTTCGCCGCCAAGAAGGCACAGATACTGGGGATCTGATCCGACCGCCTGAAGGTGAACAACGGCGGCCAGGGTGGTCGTCCAGCCGAACCCTGAACGCGCCCGATGCCGGGGCGCCGCGGGTCGGCAAACGCCCCGTGCGTCGCCCGGGCGCCGGCGCGACACTGCGGCTATGGCGACGACGGCTGTCGGTGGTGACTACCTGGAACCGCGGAGCACGGGGTGCTGGTGCTGCGGGGATCGGACGGTGCGGGCGAGCATGCTTCGATTGAAGGAGCACCCCGAGGTCGGGGTGTGCTTCCGGTGCGTCAAGGACCTGGCTACGCGGAAGCGGGCGATCGAGAGGGCGACCCGCCACGCGCCACCCGGGCCGTGGTTGCGCCGGATGCGGTATCGGGCCGGGTTCAACCGCTGCTGACGGACATGGAGTTCTCCTGCGCTGACTGTGGTTGCGTGGTCGACCGCGGGGTGATCGTCCAGCGGTGTGATCGCCACCCCCGTTGCTGTTGCGGTGAGCTGCCGGTCCGGTCGCCGGCGTCCTGATCGGCCTGCTCAGTTCTTGCCCGGGGTGCCGCTTGGTCGCGTCGACTCGCGGCAGGTTCACGCCGGCTCCTCCTCGTCGGGTGCGTCGACGCCGTAGGCGTGCAGGACGGCAGCGACGTCGTCGCTCGGAGGCTTGCCGGCGACCCAGACGCCGTCGGTCGAGGCGCCTGCGGCGACGAGAGCGTGGACGGTGGCGACCCAGTCGGGGTCGGGGGCGTGGCCGAGCCGGAGGCCGCTGCCCACCGTGGCCCAGCACAGTGGGGTCGCCCCCCAGGTCGTGTCGGTCGCCTCGGTGTCGGCGCCGTGCTCGACGAGGAAGAGAACGAGGTCGATGGCGCCGGCGCCGGCGGCGGCGTGGAGCGGCGTGGCGCCGTCGTCGCCCAGGTTGCCGTGCAGTGGGAAGCCGAGTTCGAGCATCAGCGCGACCGCGGCGACGTCGCCTCGGTCGGCGGCATGGGTGATGGCCGCGTGATCGGCCTCTGTCAGGACGTCGAGCAGCTCGGGCGCCCGGGCCAGCAGGCGGTCGGCGAGGGTGCGGTCCGCCCGGGCGCAGGCGCCGAGGAACCGGTCGACGTCTGTGGCGTCGTCGTCGGCACCGTGCGCCCTCAGCGTCGCAGCTAGCTCGGTGTCGCCGAGCCGGTCTGCGAGCTGGTGGGCGGAGCGCCCGTCCTGGCCGCGGGCCGAGGGGTCGGCGCCGGCCTGGAGCAGCAGGGCGACCAGCTCGCGGTCGCATCGGAGTTCGATCGCCGCGTGCACGGCTCCGATCGGGGGCTCGGGCGCGTAGGACTCGCCCAGCGCCTCTGCGGGCAGCGGCTGAGCGGGGTCGATGCCAGCGTCGAGCAGCAGCCGGACGGCGTCAACGTCGTTGACGCTGATGGCTGCGGCAAGCGCGTCGAGGCCTTCGGCCCGGGCGCCGTGGTCGAGCATGAGCCGTAGACACAGGTGATCGCGGTGGAACGCGGTGTGGTACAGCGCGGCGGGTGTGTCGGGATCGGCCCCCCGCCGCAGCAGCAACTCGGCCAGCGGCGGGTGGTTCGCCAGTCCGGCGGCTGCGTACAGCGCCGAGCAGTACCTGGACTCGGGCATGATCCCCACCGAGGTGTCGGGGCTGGCGCCCGCGTCCATCAGCACGGCCGCCACCTCGCACAGGCCCGGGCTCCGGGCGGGTTCGATCTGATGCCAGCGCGAGTTGCAGACGGCGAGCAACGGCGTCCAGCCGGACTCGGGATCGTGGCGCAGGGCCAGGTCCGAGTCGGCGGCGACGAGCCGGCGCACGACGGCAACCTCCCCCAGCACCGCAGCAGTCCAGATGTCGTGGGTCACGAGCGCGGGCTCCGCGTCGAGCAGCCGAACGGCCCGATCAACGCGGCCCGAGACGCTGGCCACCACGAACGCGCGGGCGCGGGCGTCCCGGCCCATCAGACGCTCTTCCACGGCGCCCTTCAGCTCGGGCCAGCTCGCGAACCCGTGCTCGCGGGCCAGCGTCAGCAACGCGGCAGCCAACGTGACCGGACCGTCGGCCCGACGGTAGGGGGCGAGCCGGGCCAGGGCCTCGGCCACTGCGGCCCGGCCCGCGTCGCGCAGCTCCTTGGCCTGGCGGCGGAGCTGGTCGAGGTCGGGGCGCTCGGGCAGCGTCTGTGCGGGCATGCCATCTCCTCACCTGCACCACCCAGGCCCGCGCCGGAGGTGCAGAGAAGATGACACCAACGAGACGTTGCCATCGACGAGGCGGACTCAGTCCTTCCCGCGGGCCCGGGCGCGCCCTCAACGCGCACCGCCGACCGTAGCGCGGGAAGCGGGGCGTCGGGTGGAGGGAGCGCGCCTGGCTCCCTCCACCCTGTCCGCCCTAGTCGCTCAGCGGTCCCAGCCGGTCACGGCGAGCACGACGCCGTGCCCGGTCACGTTGTGCTGGATGCTGACGTAGTACGTGCTGCCATCGGCGTTGAAGATCCCGCCGGTGGTCTCGGCGTTGAGGTCGTTGAGGCTGGCGATCCGGACGCAGCCATCGCTGAGCAGGTCGTCGTCGTTCCCATCGCGCAGACACGACCAGATGTCGTTGTTGCCCTGCAGCTGGTCGCCGTCCTCGTTGATCACCCAGTTGTCGAAGCGGGGCTGCAGGGCCAGGTTGTCCATCATCGCGAATTGCGGGTTCCCGACCACGAGCAGCTGCACCGTCGGGATGGCCGTGTTGGCCAGCGACTCGGCGACCGTGCCGTCGGTGATGCAGACGGTCTCGCCGAAGTTGGCGTTGGCCTCGTTGCCGGTGTCGTTGCCGCAGAGCTGGACCGTGCCCGACTGCAGCGTGACCCGGTCGAGCTCGAGGTCCTCGGGCCGGTAGTAGCCGGTCAGCCGGTTGGCCGTGGCGAACGCGCCGAGATCCACGTTGTCACACGGTGCCGGCACCGAGCTGACGCTGCTGCACACCGGAACCCACGTGCCCTGGCCCGTATTGCTCCCCTGCCCGAAGTCTGTGCCGCCGCTGCGGCGCCCGACCTTGAGCGCGAACACCGACCCGGAGGCGAGCGGCGAGTCGGCGAGCTGGGTGATCGGCGCGCTCGCCGTGAACGGGGTGGCGGGAACGAACTTGTAGTACGAACCACCGGCCTTGCCGCCCGAGGGCCGCAGCTCGTCGCCGTAGTACAGGACGCCGTTGTCCAGCAGACCCAACCCCTCGAACGACAGGCGCCCGGGCACGTCGCGTCGCACCAGGTTCTGGGGGTTCGTGCCGCCGCTGAACACGCCGGTCGTCCGGTCCAGCGTCACGCCGGTCGTTCCGAGCGGGTCGATCAGCTCGTAGACCTGGCCGGTGTTGCCGGCCTCCTCGCCGAAGAGGATCGTGCCCCAGGCCGTGCGCCGGACCGGGTCACAGCCCGTCGTACCGGTGACGATCGTCTCGACCGCGCCCGTCGCAAGGTCGATGCGCTGCAGCCCCGGGTCCGTAACGCCCTGCTCGTTGCAGTTGATCAGATGCGTCGGGTGGGCATCGTCGGGCCACAGCGCCATCATGTCGGTGTTCGCGCCGGACGACGTGGTGACGACATGCGCCCGCAGCCCACGCGCCAGCGTGATGAGCTTCGTCGGATCAGCGTTCGCCGTCGCCGCATCGATCGACGCCGTCGACGACGCCGGCACCGGGCGGTGGACGCCGAACAGATCGTCGGCGTCGCTCGAGAGCTCACGATCGCGCTGGACACCGAAGTCACGCGACGACGCCCACACCGTGCCGGTGCACAGGAGTCCCGCGACGACCCCTGCCAGGATCGCGTAACGCTTCTTCCCCGATGATCTACCAAGCATGGTCACGGACCACCCCTTTCATCGCTCCCACTCGGGTTGCCACGGCACCATTCGGGCCGCAGTAGCAGTAATCGACGACCCTGTGTCGAGCGCATGAAGTCCCGGCAGCCGCCGGGGGTCGACGGCCTGAACACCGCGCGAATCCGTCGCCGGAGCACGTTCGACAGCTAGGCCGGGCGGGCCGGCCCGTCGGGGCGGGAACGGCTGAAGCGTGGGCCGGTCGGCTTACTGGCCGGCGTACTCGGGGCAGGCCACGCCGAGCTGGACGCCGAACTGCTGGGCCGCGGTGTCGTCCGCCCCGCCCGCGGCGAAGACCGTCGCCAACGTCGCCGCGTTGGCCTGGATGAAGCTGGTCACGCACGCCTGGCCCTCCGGCGACAGCGCCACCGGCGCCCGGGCGATGAACACCATGCTCGCCACGCTCGGGCATGCGGCGATGGCGCTGCCCAGCGTCGCCTGGAAGCTCGCGTCGGTGCCTTCGAGCAGCCTCTCGGCGAACCCGTCGACCACCGCCTGGTCGTCCATGTTGTCGGCCAGGCAGGCCGCGGCCTCGGGCGGCAGCTCGGTGCCGAACTCGCCGGCGAACGGGCTGATCAGCAGGCTCTCCAGCTCCGCGGTGATGTCGCACTGGCCGAGGTTGGCGCCGAGGAGGGTGGTCGCGTCGGGCGGCAGCTCGACGCCGAGCGAGGCGAAGTCCTCGGTCTGGACGAACTCGGTCGGGGAGACGCCGGCCGCCTGCAGCGCATCGACGCCGACCACGGCGACCAGCGCCGTGGCCATGCACGTGGCCTGCGCCTGGCTGACGGGCAGCCCCTGGTCGCCCTCGGGGATCGACGCCGCGAGCGGCTCGATGTAGTCGCCGGGGTCGGCGCTTGAGTCCGCCTCGTCGCCCGAGGTGGTGGGCTCCTGCCCGGTCCCGTCCCCGGCGTCGCTGCTGCCGCATGCGCCGAGCAGCACGGCCACCACGAGCATGGTCACGATCCGTTTCATCCACCGCGCAACGTACTCTGTGCGGGCCTCGCGTCCGCCGTCCGCGCGTTGGGACGTATCTGGCCCCGTCACACGTGCTCTGATGTGGCATGGCGAGATACACGAGCTACGAAGCACGGGCGGACGCGGTGCGGGCCAAGGAGCTGGCCGCCACCACCTCGCCGTTCATGATCGAGGTCCGCTTCCTCGGCGGCCTCAACGCCGCCCAGCGGCGTGCCTTCACCAAGGCGGCCGACCGCTGGGCCAAGGTGATCGTCGGCGACCTGCCGTCCGTCGAGGTCGACGGGGAGGTCATCGACGACGTCCTCATCCTGGCCGAGGGGGTGGCGATCGACGGGGTCGGCAAGATCCTCGGGCAGGCGGGGCCGAGCCACGTCCGTCCGGCGTCGGCCGGGCGGTCGGCGTTCCTGCCGGCCAAGGGGAAGATGTCGTTCGACACCGCCGACCTCGCCCGCATGGAGTCCGACGGCACGCTCAACGACGTCATCACCCACGAGATGGGCCACGTGCTCGGCATCGGCACCATGTGGGCCCAGAAGGGGCTGCTGAAGGGCGCCGGCACGTCCAACCCGACGTTCGCCGGCGCGGGCGCGATCGCCGAGTACCGCACGCTGCGCGGCCGCGGCGGCCGCCGCCGGGTCCCGGTGGAGAACACCGGCGGCCCCGGCACCCGCGACGGCCACTGGCGGGAGACGGTGTTCCGCAACGAGCTGATGTCCGGCTTCATCGCCGAGCCCGGCAACCCGATGAGCCGGATCACCGTGGCCAGCCTGGCCGACATGGGCTACGAGCGTCGACCTCGACGCGGCCGAGCCGTACCAGCTGCCCGACCTGCTGGCGCTGGCCGAGCGGGGCACGCTCGTTCCCCACTCCGCGCCGCTGAACGAGGGCACCATGCTGCCGATGATCCCCCACGTGCTGCCGAGCGACGCGCTCCGGTAAGTGGGCGAGCACGACGAGCCCGGCCGGTTCCTCCGTCCGGACTTCGTCGTGCTCGGCGACGATGCGCTGGTGCCCGGGCCCGGGGTGGTGACCCCGCCGCCCGAGCGCTTCACGCACGAGCTGGTCCGGGACGAGCCCTACTGGTTCGGCGCCCGCGACCAGCGCGGCGACCGCGAGCCCGACGGCGTCCTCGCCGCGGGCACGCCGGTCGTCGTGGTCGGCAGCGCGGGCGGGCTCAGCCGCGTCGTGGACGCAACCGGCCTGCTGGTCGAGGTCCCGACCTCGGCCGTGCGGGAGGCGGACGCCCCGGTCTAGGCCGGCTGGACGGACAGGCGGCGGCGGAACGGCCTGGTCAGCACCCGCACCGCCGTCAGCGAGACCAGCATCAGCGGGATGTAGGTCACGATGCCCCACCCCACCTGCTGGACCATCGCGACCAGGGGGTTGCCCTCGTCCCGATGGTGGACGTGGCCGGTCACGTACTCGGGGCCGCCCCACATGTTGGTGATGTGGTCGGCGAGCCACGTGCCGCGGGCCAGGAACGTGTCGTGGAACAGGGGTGCCGGGGCCGTCACCAACGCCAGGAGCACGCCGCCCACGAGCGCGAACCGGCCCGCGCGCACATGCCCGATCGTGATCTCGCCTGGCCCGGGCAGAATGGCGGTCCACGCCGCGATCGGAATGATGATGGCGATGAAGGGCGTCAGCCCGAAGAGGCCGGCCGACGAGTCGAGGCCCCAGTGCAGGTAGGGGCTGATCGCCGGGCCGCCCTCGCCGAGGTACATGGCGTGAAACCAGAACATCGACGCCCCACCGATGTAGGTGAGGATCAGGGTGCAGATCGCCAGCCCGATCCAGGCCATCGGATCGCCGTAGAAGTCGCGCACGACGGTCACCAGGTAGCGGGTCGGCGACACCGTCGGCGATGCGACGGGCACGGGAACGGGCGGGACTGGCGCGGCGACGGCCGGGAGCGGCGCTACCACGCGGGCGCGGAGGTTGCGGACCGTCATCCCGACCGCGGGCGGCATCCCCACTACGTCCGGTGCTGACGGGTCGACGCCGGGTGCGATCTCCGGTGGCGCGAGTTCAGCGACTGGGATCATCGCCGGACTCGGTGAGTACAGGGCCCGCGCCACAGTGGGCCGTACTGGTGTGCGGTGCTTCATAGGTAGCCTTTGGTCGCCGAAACCGCTGGCCGCCCCCAGTTACGGTTCTCCCCGGCGTCGTTGGCGGGTATGGCTAAATGTACCGCAGATGCCCTTCTGGCACTAGTGATGTCACTTTGGGGGTCCTCTAACGGGTGTAACGCGCGCCGACCGCGCGTAACGTAGGTGCTACCTCGACGTATCGTGCAGATTGCTGGGAGTGCAAGTTTCACGTATCGCGACGGCCACCTCGGGTAGGCCTGGAACCATGGTCGACGCAGATACCCTCCGGCTGCCCGCCGAGCCGCATGCCGTCCGGTCGGCGCGCCACTTCGTCGACAGGGCGCTGCGGGGTCGGGGCTGGCACCCGCGCGACCGCGATCGTGCCCGCCTCGCGGTCTCGGAGTTGGTGGCCAACGCCGTCGTCCACGCCGACAGCGAGGTCGGGCTCCGCTGCCGGTCGGCTCCGGCCGGCGCGGTCGTCCTCGAGGTGACCGACGGCGCTCCCGACACGCTGCCGGACCCGGCGGCGGCGCCGGAGCCACCGCGGGCCGGGCGGTTCGGCCTTCGGGTGGTCGATCGCATCAGCCGGGCGTGGGGCGTCGAGCGCCACCGCGGCACCAAGACGGTGTGGTGCGTGCTCGAGCCGGAGGCCGGACGGCGGCGGGCGGTCTAGGACCGCGACGGTCTGAGGCGAAGCGCGGCGAGCAGCACGATCAGCGGCAGGGCGACGCCGAGCGCGAGCGAGGCGATGCTCGTGACCTTGTCGGTCGTGTTGTCGAACACGTCCGCGTGGCGCACGTGGTACAGCAGGTGGGGCACCTGGTAGACGAGCCAGCCGAGCGCGGCCGCCATCGCGGCGGCCCGCACGACGGTGGCGAGCGCCACCAGCGTCACGGCGGCCAGGGCCAGGTTGAGCTCGCCGACGTCCCGCACGAGGTGCTCGTTGTAGGGGCCGTCGGCCGCCACCCACTCGTGCCCGCCGCCGGGGAAGTCGTCGTAGAACGACCGGGGGGCGAACGCCGCCCAGATGCCGATCACCAGCCCCGTGACGGCCAGCGCCGCCAGCCCTGCCCGCACCACCGCGCGTACGCCCATGGGCGCCGACGTTACCGGTACGGCGTATCGCGACCCGCCCAAGCTGGGTATCCGGGAAGCCAACTCACCAATGGACGGGGGAGGTCCTCATGACGTGGGTCATCGTGATGGTGCTGGTGGTCGCCGTCCTGGCGGTGGCGGCCGTCCTCATCGAGCAGCGACGGGCGGCGATGCTGCGCAACCGCTTCGGATCCGAGTACGACAGGGTCGTCGAGCAGACCGGCGGCCGCCGGGAGGCCCAGGCCGAGCTCCGCGACAGGATCAAGCGCCGCAGGGCGATCGAGGTCCGAGACCTGAGCCCGGCAGCCAGGGAGCAGTACGTGGAACGCTGGCGAGCGGTCCAGTTCGGCTTCGTCGACGAGCCCGGCCAGGCGGTCGCCGCCGCGGCGGCACTGGTCGACGAGGTGATGGACGAGCGGGGCTACCGGGCGGAGCCCGACCCCGATCCCGACGGCGACGGCCGCGTGCCGACGGACCGCCTCGACCTGGTCGCGGTCGACCACCCGCAGCTGGCCGCCGACTACCGGTCGGCCCGCGCGACGTCAAACGGCTCGATCGACGACCTGCGGGTGGCGTTCGTCCGCTACCGGTCCCTGTTCGAGGCGCTGGTCGCCAACGGCGACGAGGCCGAGCAGCCGGCCCGCACCCGCTGAGCGCCGGAGGCAGAGGAACGATGAGCGACGACACCGAACGAGACGGCATCCCCCGGGGCACGGTCTTCGGGCGGGCAGCCACCCGCCGCCGCATCG
This sequence comes from uncultured Acidimicrobiales bacterium, assembly GCA_963739835.1. GTDB lineage: Bacteria > Actinomycetota > Acidimicrobiia > Acidimicrobiales > VFJN01 > ZC4RG19. Next base: position 227,950 of record CAVUBW010000022.1, on the reverse strand, counting down.
ACCCGGACGCCGCCGTCGACCCCGAGGCCGACACGGAGCCACTGCCCCTGGGCGACGCGCTGGAGCCCACCGCCGAGCGAGCGGAGGACGCGGACCCCGAATCCGCCGCCGAGCGAGCGCCGGAGGCGGAGGTCGAACCGGAGGCGGAGGTCGAACCGGAGGCGGAGGTCGAACCGGAGGCGGCGGTCGAACCGGAGGCGGCGGTCGAACCGGACGCGGCGGTCGAACCGGACGCGGCGGTCGAACCGGACGCGGAGGTCGAACCGAACGCCGAGCCCGGCGACGGCTGGCCCGAAGCCGAGCGAGCCGAGCCGGCCGCCGGCGCCGAGTCCGGACTGCCCGAGCCGGTCCTCGCCGAGCCCGAGCCGGTCCTCGCCGAGCCCGAGGCCGCCGAGCCGGAGCCGGCCGAGCCGGAGCCGGCCGTCGCCGCACCCGCGCTGGCCTCGCTGCCCGACGAGCTCACCGACAGATGGGAAGCGGTGCAGATCGGCTTCGTCGACGATCCCCGGTTGGCGGTGCAGAACGCCGCGGGGCTCGTGACCGAAGCTCTCGCCGCGGTCGAGGGTGGCTGGCGCGACGGCGTCGAGGCGTCGACCGAGGACCTGCGGGTCGCCTTCCAGCGCTACCGGGCCGTGTTCTCCGTGCTGGCGGGCTGAGCTACGCCTGGCCGGTCACGTCGGTCAGCCAGGACATGTCGCCCCCCATGAGCTGGTCCATCCAGCTCGGGGGGGCGGCGTTCATCAGGGTGCCGAGGTCCCAGTAGTCCTTCCACAGCGTGATCGTGTCGCCGGCCACGTGTTGCACCGACACGAACGGCAGCGTGACCGTCTCGCCCGTCGGCCAGTGCCAGGTCTCGGTGTGCTCGGTGACCACGATGCCGCCCTCCGCCACCACCGTGGCCGGGCCGTGCTCGTAGCCGGCGAGGTCCTCCAGGCCGAGGCGCAGGCGCTTCTCGATGTCGCCCGGACCCCGGGCGGCCGCGGCCGGGCCCGTCGGCACGTCGTAGTAGATCGAGTCCGGGCCGAAGAACGACCGCACCCGGTCCCAGTCCCGGGCGTACAGCGCGTCCCAGAACGCCGCCGCCACGACCCGGTCCCCGAGACTCATCGGGCGCCCCGGAGCAGCGTGCCCGGCAGTGCCCCCGTGTGCTGCCCGCCGCTGAACGTCACCGACCCGCCCTTCACCGTGTGGACGTAGCCGTCCGCGTGCTGGACGAGCCGCGTCGCCCCGCCCGGCAGGTCCGCGACCTTGGTGGGCCGCCGTAGCGCCAGCCGATCGAAGTCGATCACCAGCGCGTCGCCCACGTACCCCGGCGCCAGCACGCCCCGGTCGCCCAGGCCGTACAGCGTCGCCGTCGCCTGCGTGGTCTTGTGCACGGCCAGCTCGACCGGCAGCCGGCCCTCGGCCCGGTCCCGGGCCCAGTGGGTCAGGAGGAACGTCGTCGACGACGCGTCGCACGTCTGTCCCGCGTGCGCGCCCCCGTCCCCGAGCCCGAACGCGGACGTGGGGTGCAGCAGCATCTCCCGCACGGCGTCGAGGTTCCCGTGGCTGTAGTTGGCGACCGGGCTGTTGAGCAGCTCGCGGCCCTCGTCGGCCAGCATCAGGTCGAGCAGCTTGGTCCACGGGTCGACCCCCGCGGCCCGGGCCACCGCGCTCACCGACGACGACTGTCCCGGCTCGTAGTCGGGTGGGTCGCCGAGCAGGAAGATCCGGTCGGGGTGCATGAACCCCGCCACGATCGGGTTGTCACCGAGCGGGGCGGCCTCGGCGATCAGCCGAGCCCGCAGGTCCGGCTCGGCGACGATGCGCCGCACCTGCTCGACCCAGGGCAGCAGCCCGACCCCGGTCTCGCCCCACGCCGCGGTGAAGTTGAACGGGTGGAACGTCTGGAACCCCAGCAGGATCGACACCGTCCGGGCGTGGACCTGTGGCCGCACCGCCACGCCCTCGGCCGCGGCCGCCCCGGTGAGGTCGAGCTGCCGCCTCCACGCCTCGGGGTCGACGTTGTTCTGGAGCAGCGCGTACGTCACCGGCCGCCCGACGGCCCGGGACAGCCGCCGCATCCAGTCGACCTCCCGCTCCGGGGCGGCCAGGTCCTCGCCCAGCACGCCGGCCGGCGCCAGCTCGAACACGCCCGTGCCCAGCTCGCCGAGCACCGCCCCGATGCCGAACAGCTCGTCTTCGGCGGCGAAGGTGCCGGGGACCGGTTCGCCGTCGATCGCCCGGTGGGCGAGCGTGCGTGAGGTGGAGAACCCGAGCGCCCCGGCCCGGATGCCGTCCCGCACGACCGCCGCCATCGCCTCGATGTCCGCCGGCGTGGCGGGCTCGTTGGCCGCGCCCCGGTCGCCCATCACGTAGCCGCGCACGGCGCCGTGCGGCACCTGCGCACCGATGTCGACGACGTGGGGGCGGGCCGCGATGGCGTCGAGGTACTCGGGGAAGCTCTCCCAGCCCCACTGGATGCCGTCGGCCAGGGCGGCGCCGGGGATGTCCTCGACCCCCTCCATCAACCCGATGAGCCACTCGCGGCGGTCGGGAGACACAGGGGCGAACCCGACCCCGCAGTTGCCCATCACCACCGTCGTGACGCCGTGCCAGCACGACGGCGTCAGCAGCGGGTCCCACGTGGCCTGGCCGTCGTAGTGGGTGTGGACGTCGACGAACCCGGGGGTGACCAGCGCGCCGTCGGCGTCGAGCTCCTGGCGGGCGGGCCCCTCCACCCGGCCGACCGCGGTGACCACGCCGTCGCTGATCGCCACGTCCGCCGTGCGCCCGGGCGCCGCGGTGCCGTCGACAACCGTGCCGGCCCTGATGACCAGATCGTGCATGCGCCGTCCCCTCCCGTGCTGGCTCGCTGATACTAATGTCAGCGAGCCGCAGGCGGCGCAGCCTCTAACGTCGGGGCCGATGGCGCTGGTCGTGGGTGTCCCCACCGAGATCAAGCCCGACGAGCACCGGGTGGCGATCACGCCCGACGGCGTGCGCGAGCTGGTGCAGCACGGCGTCGAGGTGCTCGTCGAGGCCGGCGCGGGTGCCGACTCCGCGATCCCCGACGACGACTACCGGCGGGCCGGGGCCGAGATCGTCGCCGACCCCGCCGAGGTGTGGGAGCGGGCCGAGCTGGTCTGCAAGGTGAAGGAGCCCCAGCCCGCCGAGTTCGACCTACTTCCGCCCGGGCCTCGTGCTGTTCACCTACCTCCACCTCGCCGCGTACCCCGAGGTGGCCGACGCGCTGCTCGGCCGACGAGCGTCACCGGCGATCGCCTACGAGACGGTGCAGCGCGGCCGACGGCGCGCTGCCGCTGCTGGCGCCGATGAGCGAGGTCGCCGGCCGGATGGCGGCCCAGGTCGGCGCCCACTTCCTCGAGCGCCACAACGGCGGCCGCGGCGTGCTGCTCGGCGGCGCGCCCGGCGTGCGGCCGGCGCGGGTCGTCGTGCTCGGCGCCGGCAACGTCGGCTGGAACGCGGCGTGGATGGCCGCCGGCCTCGAGGCCGAGGTCGACCTGCTCGACAAGAACATCGACCGGCTGCGCCACGTCGACCAGATCCAGATGGGCCGCATCACGACGCTCGCGTCGCAACCGGGGCGCGGTCGAGCGCGCCGTCGCCGACGCCGACCTCGTGATCGGCGCGGTGCTCGTGCCCGGCGGGCGGGCGCCGGTGGTGGTCAGCGAGGAGCATGGTCCGGGCGATGAAGCCGGGTGCGGTGATCGTCGACATCGCCATCGACCAGGGCGGCTGCGTCGAGACCTCCCACGAGACGACCCACGCCGACCCGGTGTTCGAGCGCCACGGCGTCCTCCACTACGCCGTCGGCAACATGCCCGGCGCGGTGCCCCACACGTCGACCTACGCGCTGACCAACGTCACGCTGCCGTACCTGGCCGAGCTGGCCCGGCTCGGCGTGGCCGAGGCGGTCGGCCGCCGACCCGGCGCTGGCCCACGGGGTCAACACGGCCGGCCGGCCAGGTGGTGAACCCGGCGGTGGCCGAGGCGCTCAGCCGCCCCGCCGCGGACCTGGGCGAGGCGCTCGCAGAGACCTAGGGCGCGGCGACGGTCACAGCCGGCGCCCGCCGGAGCCTCGGTGCGAGTGCCCGGACGACGAGGACGACGAGGACGACGAGGACCGGTGCGACGACGACGAGGACCGGTACGACGAGGACGAACGCCAGCCCGACGACCCGCCCGTGTAGCGCTGGTAGCGGCGGCGCCGGTCCCAGGTGGACTCGTCGTTGTCCCCGATGCGCTCGTACTGCTCGCCCCGCACCAGCCAGGTCATGCCCCAGAGCGCCACCAGGCCGAGGCCGATGAGGACGTAGACCCCGACGTTGACCGGCTGCTCGCCGCCTGACCCGCCCGCCACGTCGGTCTCGGTCTCGTGGCCGGACAGGGTCGTCAGCGTCTGGCTGGCGAGGGCGCTCGCCAGCAGGTTGAGGCCGGAGCTCGGGTCCACCCGGATGGCCCCCTGCGTGGCGTCGAGGGCGGCGTTGATCGCCCGGTCATCCCAGTAGTCGCTGTCGATGCCGATGTCGGCCGGCGACAGGACGACCACGGTCTCGAACCGCCCGCCCGGCGGCAGCGCGTCGAGCACGTCGTAGGCGAACGACTGGCTCGACCCCTGCGGCTCCGCGGCCAGGACGGCGAAGGCGATCGGATGGATGTCGTCCGCCGTCGAGGCCGCGAGCGAGGTGAGCTGGTCGGGACCCGGGTTGGCACCGGCGTCGGCGTACCACCCGGTCTGCTCGATGGACGCGGCCACCGTCGCTGAGTCCGGCGTCGCCGCCGGCGCCTGGGCGCCCGCGGGTGCCAGCCCGACCACCATCGCACCCGCGATCGCCGCCACGATCGCCCCGCCGACTCGCCGTACCCCAGACCGCACGGCGCGAACGGTAGGGGCCGCCGGCCCCGATGTGTACGCGGGGGCCGGGTCAGAACGCCGGGCGGATCACGTACCGGCTGGTCGGGATCACGTCGACGGCGCGGTCGGCGCCGAACCGGGCGGTCGAGCGGCCCATGCGTGCCAGGTTGCGGGCCAGCTCGTCGTCGTCCGCCGCCGCGAAGAACGCGCGCATGTCGGTCAGTGCCTCGATCGGGAACAGCTCCTCGACGACGGCGTCGATCGCCGGCGCGCCCGCCGTCAGGGGCCGGGCCACCACGTTCTGCACATAGCCGAACGTCGACTGCGTCTCGTTGGCCACGTCCGTGTGGCCGTTGTGCCAGGTGTCGATCCACGCAGCCGGCGTCATGTCCACCGGCCGGCGGAGCAGCGCCACGTTCGCGAAGCCCGGCGTCCGCTCGCCGGGCGGGGCGGGATGGGCGGTGTTGGGCACCGGCTCGGACTCGGTGACCACGTACGCCGCGATCCGGGACGCCTCGGCGCCGAGCGCGGCGTCGAGCGGCGCCCGCACCGCGTCCCGGGCGCTGTCGACCCACACGCCCACGACGGCCTCGGGCTGTGGGTCGAGCTCGGCGAGGCGGAGGAAGGCCGCGGCCACCGCCTCGTCGGCCACGTTGACCTGCACGCCCCGCGCCCCGCCGTCGACCAGCGCCGGCCCGGCCCGCTCCCGCAGGGCCCGCGACCAGTCCTCGACCGGCGTCGCCGGGTCCCGCCACACCAGGTAGACGACCTTCTCCATCGCCGGACCGTAGCAACGGGCCGGCCGGGCGGCGTCAGTTGCCCGTCAGGATCAGCTCCATGACCACGACGTCGAGCCAGCGGCCGAACTTGCGCCCGACCTCCCGCTCGGTGCCGACGATCTCGAACCCGAGCGACCGGTGGAGGCGGATCGACGCCTCGTGGCCGCCGACGATCCGGGCGAACACCGCGTGGAACCCGTGGGCGGTCGCCACCCGCACCAGCTCGGCGAGGATCGCCCGGCCGACGCCCCGGTCCTGGTGCTGGCGGTGGACGTAGACCGAGTCCTCGACGCTGGTGCTGTAGGCGGGCTTCGACCGCCAGGGCGAGAGGGCGCCGTAGCCGAGCACGGCGCCGTCCTCCCCGTCGGTGGCGACGATCACGGCGTGGGCCCCGCTGCGGTCGCCGAGGTAGCGGCGCTGCTCGTCCAGCGTCCGGGGGACGATGTCGAACGTCACCGTCGCGGTCGTGACCTCGGCGTTGTAGATCTGGCGGATCGCCTCGGCGTCGTCCAGCCGCGCCGGTCGGAGGACGGGTGTGGGGTCGATCTGGGTGGCGGGCGGGTCAGTCCGCGGCGAGCGCCGGCTCGACCAGGGCCAGCTCGCCGGCGAGCGCCTCGAGCCGGGCCCAGCTGGCGATGGCCTCGTCCTCGGTGAGGAGGATGACCTGGAGCTCGCCCACGAGCCCGGGCAGCAGCTCGAGCAGCAGCGGGACGACGGCTGGCTCGAGCTGGTCGAACGTCTCGTCGAGCAACACGGGCGGCCGGCAGCCGGCGCTGTTGGTGGCGGCCGTCAGCTGCGACACGATGCCCTGGGCGAGCGCCACGGCCTCGTCGTCGGACAGGTCGGGGGCGCTGGAGGACAGCGACCGCAGCGCGGCGATGTGCTGGCGCAGCCGGGCGGCGGCCTGGATCTCGGTGCGGTGGTCGATCGCCCAATGGACGTCGGTGTCGCCGGCCAGCGCCCGCCAGGTGCTGGCGGCGTCGCCGCCCCGGCCGGAGCCCCGGCCGAGCAGCTCGTCGGCCGCACCCCACAGGGCGACCTGGTCGCCGGCGGACAGGGACCGCACCGCGTCGTTGCGGGACGTGCGGTTGCGCAGGTCGGCGGCCGTGATGCGCGTGACCGTCGACCGGCCGTACTGGCTCGACAGCAGGTCGACCCGGCCGTCGAAGCCCCGGTGCTGACCGGTGACGTCGGCCTGGGTGGCCACGTCGATGACCCGGTGCGGCCCGGACGAGGGGCGCAGGACGACCAGGCGCCGCCCGGCGTCGTCCACCACCTCGAGATGCACGCCGCGCACGGTCCCGTGCAGGGCGCCCGAGAGCAGGGAGCCGAAGGCCCCACGTGCATCTCCTGGCATGCCCCCCAGCACGGTCAGACGCGGATGAAGATCTACGGACGCGGCTTCACCGTCGCCCTCAACGATCAGGCGTTCCACCAGCACGTCGTGACTATCGGCACGTGCGGTCACGGACTTGAGCTTTTTCTTTACGAATGTGTCGCGAACAGGCGACAGCACCACCCTCAGTGGCGAAACGGACCCGTTCGGGACGCATGTCCCGCTCGTTAGGTGAGCGCTGTGGCCACGGGGGGCATCCGCGACCCAACAGGTTGGCTGCCCGGGCGCAGGCGGCGATACTCTGTGCGGCCCCTGGTTGCCAGGGTCTGCCGCCCCCTTAGCTCAGTCGGCAGAGCACAGCCATGGTAAGGCTGGTGTCGTCGGTTCGATTCCGACAGGGGGCTCGCACAAGGTCGCGGCACCCGCCGCGCTTGTAGCGCGTTACCCGTCATGGCGGCGTAGCTCAGTTGGTAAGAGCACTCGGCTCATAATCGAGGTGTCGCCGGTTCGAGTCCGGCCGCCGCTACTCCATCACAATTGTGCACATCAGGAGATCCGCACGATGGCCAAGCAAAAGTTCGAGCGGACGAAGCCGCATTTGAACATCGGTACCATGGGGCATATTGACCATGGGAAGACGACGTTGACGGCGGCGATCACGAAGGTGTTGGCGGAGACCAACCCGAACGTGACGGTTATGGCGTTCGATCAGATCGATAAGGCCCCGGAGGAGAAGCAGCGGGGTATCACGATCAACATCGCGCATGTGGAGTACGAGACCCCGAACCGGCATTACGCGCATGTGGATATGCCGGGGCACGCGGATTACATCAAGAACATGATCACGGGTGCGGCGCAGGTGGATGGGGCGATCCTGGTGGTGGCGGCCACGGATGGTCCGATGCCCCAGACCCGTGAGCATGTGCTGTTGGCCCGGCAGGTGGGGGTGCCGTCGATCGTGGTGGCGCTCAACAAGGTCGACATGGTGGATGACCCCGAGTTGTTGGAGCTGGTGGAGATGGAGGTCCGGGAGCTGCTCTCGGAGTACGACTTCCCCGGTGACGACATCCCGGTGGTGCCGGTCTCCGCGCTCAAGGCGCTGGAGGGCGACGAGGAGGCGGCCAAGGGTGTGATCGCGTTGATGGAGGCCGTGGACGAGTTCGTGCCCGAGCCGGTGCGGGAGTTGGACAAGCCGTTCCTGATGCCGATCGAGGACGTGTTCACGATCACCGGGCGGGGGACCGTGGTGACGGGCAAGGTGGAACAGGGTGTCGTGCACGTGGGTGACGAGGTCGAGATCGTGGGGATCCGCCCCACGGCCAAGACCACCTGCACCGGTGTCGAGATGTTCCGCCGTCTGCTCGACCAGGGCCAGGCCGGTGACAACATCGGTGTCCTGCTCCGCGGGCACGAGGAGAGAGGACGTCGAGCGGGGCCAGGTCCTGGCCAAGCCCGGGAGCATCACGCCGCACACCAACTTCGAGGCCCAGGTGTACGTGCTGACCAAGGAGGAGGGCGGCCGCCACAAGCCGTTCTTCACGAACTACCGGCCCCAGTTCTACTTCCGGACCACCGACGTCACCGGCACCATCACCCTGCCCGACGGTGTGGAGATGTGCATGCCCGGCGACAACACCCAACTGGTCGTCGAGCTCATCTCCCCCATCGCCATGGACGAAGGCCTCCTCTTCGCCATCCGCGAAGGCGGCCGCACCGTCGGCTCCGGCCGCGTCACCAAAATCCTGAAGTAGGAGACAACGATGGCAAGCAAGGCCAACGAGAAGCGGGTGCAGGTCACCCTCGAGTGCACGTCGTGCAAGCGGCGCAACTACATCACCACCAAGAGCAAGATCAACGATCGCGAACGCATCGAGATGAAGAAGTACTGCCGGTGGGAGCGCCAGCACACGGTGCACAAGGAGACCCGCTAGCCACCTCCTCCCGGGCAACCGGCGCCCGTCACGAAATCGTCGCGTAACCCAATCCGCACGCGGGGAGTCGAAGTCACCGATGCCACATGACGTGGCCTATCTGGTCGCCGCTGCCAAGGACGGCGACAGAGAAGCGTTCGACGAGCTCGTACGGCTGACCCACGCGGACGCGTACACGCTCGCCTACCGGTTGACCGGCAACGAGGAAGATGCGAGAGACGTGGTGCAGGAGGCCTATCTCCGGGCCTTTCGGGGCGTGCGGCAGTTCCGCGGCGATGCGCAGTTCTCGACGTGGATGTACCGCATCACGGCTAACTGCGCCGCCACCCACCTGGGCCGGCGCAGCCGCCACCGCCACGACGAGCTCGACGAGGCGGCGCCGCTCGCCGACCCGAGGCCGGACCACGACCCCCAGCTCCGCGCCGATGCGGACGACCTGCGGGGCCGGCTTCGGGAGGCGCTCGACGAGCTGTCGCCGGGGCTGCGCACGGTCGTCGTCCTGCGGGACGTCTATGGCCTGCCCCACGAGGACATCGCCGCCGAGCTCGGCATCACGGCCACCGCGGCCAAGGTGCGGTTGCACCGCGCCCGGAACAAGTTGCGCGACCAGCTCTTCGGTCGCCGCGAGGGCGAGACCCGTGCGGGTTGACGCCCGGACCACGAGGAGGTGGTCATGGAGTGTGCTGACCTGACCGACGCCCTGGCGGGCGCCGTGGACGGCGAGACGACGCTCGGCCGGGCCGAGCGCCGGCACGTCGAACGGTGCCTCCGCTGCCAGGCGGAGATCGTCCAGTACCGCAAGCTGCTGCGAGCGATGCACTCGCTGCGCACCGACGTCCTGGAGCCCGCACCCGGGCTCCTGGCCGACATCCTGGCCACCCTCGAGGAAGTCGGCGAACGCCAAGCGGTCCGCTCCCTCCTCTCGGGCCGCCGGATGGCCTACCTCGGAGGCCTGGCGGCCGCCACGGCCGCGGGCGCGGCTGGCGCGATCGTGTTCGCCAGCCGCACGCGCCGGGCCCGCCTCGCCGGCTGACCGCCGCCGGCGGTCGCCTGGCGCCCCCCGGCGGCGCGAGGCTGGTGCCATGTTCGACGTCGACCAGTTTCTCGCCGACTGCCGCGCTGCCCGGGACGAGACGTCGCCCCACCGCGCCATCCGCGAGGTGCTCGACCGGGCGCTCGTCGAGCCCGACGACATCGCCGAGGCGCTGGCGCCGACCGAGGGTGGCCTCACCCTGCTCCGCCACGAGCCCGACCTGACCGTCGTCCACGCGGTGTGGGCGCCCGGCATGCGGCTGTTCCCCCACGACCATCGGATGTGGGCGGCCATCGCCATCTACGCGGGCCAGGAAGACAACGCCTTCTACCGTCGGGCCGGCGACGACCGGGCGACGCTCAACGACTCCGGCGGCATCGCGGTCCGGGTCGGCGACGTCCTCATGTTGGGCGACGACGTGATCCACGCGGTGTCCAATCCGACCCGCAAGCTCACCGGCGCCATCCACGTCTACGGCGGCGACTTCGTCAACCAGCCCCGCAGCCAGTGGGGACCGGGCCCGGAAGAGGAGCGCCCGTTCGAGATGGCCGAGGCCGAGCGCCAGTTCGCGGAGGCCAACGAGGCCTGGCGGGCGTCGGGCTAGCCGATCGACGGCCCGGGCGCCTTGTCCCCACGCGTCAGGCGCGGGATAGGCTGTCACGGTTCACCCCCAAAGGGCAGTAGCTCAACTGGCAGAGCAGCGGTCTCCAAAACCGCAGGTTGGGGGTTCGAGTCCCTCCTGCCCTGCTCCCCTCCTGTCCTTCCACCACTCGCACCCGAGGGTCTCGCCATGGCGATGAACCGACAGCAGAAGCGCATGCTGCAGAAGCAGGGCCAGGTCGATGCGGACGGCGCACCCGTCGCCCGCAAGCGTCCCGCGGCCCAGACGCCGCGCCCCGAAAAGACGCGGGAGAAGCGCACGGGCCCCGTGCAATTCCTGCGCGAGGTGCGGGGCGAGCTGCGCAAGGTCGCGTGGCCCTCCCGGTCGGAGACCATCAACTATTCGATCATCGTGCTGATCACGGTGGTCGTATTGACCACCTACATCGCTATTCTCGATGTGTTCTTCGGCGAGGCGATATTCCGACTGTTCGAGCGATGAGCGATACCCACACCGACACCCCCATCACCGACGTGACGATCGACGACGACGCACCCAAGACGACCGACGACGCACCCAAGACGACCGACGACGCCGCCGCGCATCCGTGCCCGAGGCCCCGGCCAGCAACGGCTCGCCCGCTGGCGACGCCGACGCGGCCCTGAGCGCCGACGGCGACAGTGCCGAGGTCGGCGACGTCGACGCGTCGGCCGAGCCGCAGCCCGAGGCCGAGCCCGCCCCCGAGGCGGAGCCCGCCGAGGCTGCCGCGCCCGACGCCGACGCGGACGTCGAGGTGGTGTCCGACGAGCAGCTGCTGGTCGAGCAGGCCGTGGTCGTCGTCGACAACCCCGCCGAGCGACCGGGCCACTGGTTCGTCGTCCACACCCAGTCGGGCTACGAGAAGAAGGTCAAGCAGAACCTCGAGGCCCGCATCCACTCGATGAACGCCGAAGAGGCCGTCTACGAGGTCGTCATCCCGATGGAGGACTACGTCGACTTCAAGAACGGCAAGCGGATCGTCGCCCAGCGCAAGATGTTCCCGGGCTACCTGCTGGTGCGGGCCAAGCTCGACGACACCGCCTGGTTCGTCATCCGCAACACCCCCGGTGTCACCGGCTTCGTCGGCCAGGGCGCCAAGCCCTCGCCGCTGCTCCGCAAGGACGTCGAGGCGTTCCTCATGCCCAAGGGCGGCGAGGAGCAGCCCGACAAGCGGGTCAAGCACCGCCTCGAGTACGAGATCGGCGAGACCGTGCGGGTCAAGGAAGGTCCGTTCGCGGACTTCTCCGGCGAGGTCATCGAGATCAACGAGGACCAGCTCAAGCTCAAGGTCCTGGTCAACATCTTCGGCCGGGAGACCCCGGTCGAGCTCGAGTTCAGCAAGGTCGCCAAGCTCTAGCTGCCCGCCGGGCCGCAGTCCCGGCGTCCGAGTGGCACGGAGCGTACGCAACGCGGCAGACTTGCCGGCTGCGTCTTTCGAGAGGAATCCCCATGGCCAAGAAGAAGGTGCTGGCCGCCGTCAAGATCCAGATCCCCGCCGGGCAGGCCACGCCTGCGCCGCCGGTCGGCACCGCGCTGGGGCCCCACGGCGTGGCCATCATGGATTTCTGCAAGGCCTACAACGCGGCGACCGAGTCCCAGCGGGGCACGATCGTGCCCGTCGAGATCACGGTCTACGAGGATCGCACGTTCACGTTCATCCTCAAGACGCCGCCGACGCCGGTGCTCCTGCGCGAGGCCGCCGGCCTCGACAAGGGCGCCACCGATCCGGGCAAGCAGGTCGCCGGCAAGGTGACCGACGCCCAGGTCGAGGAGATCGCCAAGATCAAGATGCCCGACCTCAACGCCTACGACCTGGACGCCGCCAAGCTCCAGGTGGCCGGCACCGCCCGCTCGATGGGCATCGAGGTCGGCTAAACCAACATCACGGATGAGCCGGGACGACCTCGCCCGGCCGCCGCTACCACACGAGGGAGCCGACATGGCGCAAGGCAAGAGATACTCCGACGCATTGAAGCGCTTCGACCGCGAGCGCCTCCACAGCCCGACCGAGGCGCTGGAACTGGTGGGCTCGCTGGCCAAGGCCAACTTCGACGAGACCGTCGAGCTGGTCGTCCGGCTCGGCGTCGACCCCCGCAAGGCCGACCAGATCGTGCGGGGCACGGTCGCCCTCCCGGCCGGCACCGGCAAGGACGTCCGGGTGGCCGTGTTCGCCGCCGGCGAGGCCGCCACCGCGGCCCGCGAGGCCGGGGCCGACATCGTCGGCTCCGACGACCTGGCCTCCCAGATCGAGGGCGGCATGCTCGACTTCGACGTGGCGATCGCCACGCCGGACATGATGCCGGTCGTCGGCAAGCTCGGCCGGGTGCTCGGCCCCCGCGGCCTGATGCCCAACCCCAAGTCCGGCACGGTGACGCCCGACGTCGCCAAGGCCGTCAGCGACTTCAAGGGCGGCAAGGTCGAGTACCGCACCGACCGCTACGGCAACGTCGCCGTGCCCCTGGGCAAGGCGTCGTTCGCGCCGCCGGCGCTGCAGGAGAACTTCCGGGCCGTCGTCGACGAGTTGAACCGGGCCAAGCCGGCCTCGGCCAAGGGCCGCTACATCCGGCGGATCACGGTCAGCTCGACGATGGGTCCCGGCGTCAAGATCGATCCCGGCCGCCTGCGGCCGGTCGACGAGGCCGTCGCCTCCTAGGGGAAACCTGCGGGGGCGGGTCTCGGGGAGGTCGGTAGACTTCCCACCCGCTAACCACAACCGAAACTTCGCTCGCCGAAGACCCCCGGTGCCCGGAAGGGCTCAATGGGCCGCATGGCCCGCCCGGGTAGGCGGACTCTCTACGACACATCGCCGGCGGACGGCGGCTGTGCCCGGGGCGTTCGCATCAGCGAGCGCCCGAGCACACGAGAGGAGGTGTCGATGGAGAACCCGAGATCGGAGAAGGTTGCCGTGGTGGACGAGGTGCGCGAGCGCTTCGACCGCGCCGACGCGGCGCTCCTGACCGAGTACCGCGGGCTCGACGTGACCGCACTGGGCGAGCTGCGGCGAGCGCTGCGGGCGGCCGGCGGCGAGTACAAGGTGTACAAGAACACCCTCGTCCGGCTGGCGGCCCGTGAGGCGGGACTCGAGATCGAGGACATGCTGATCGGCCCGACGGCGATCGCCTTCGTGGGCGAGCGTCCCGACGGTGGATCGCCGGATGCCGTGCTGGTGGCCAAGGCCCTGCGCGACTTCGCCCGGGGCAACCCGGCGCTCGTCGTCAAGGGCGGCGTCATGGACGACCGCTCGCTGTCGGCCGAGGACGCCCGCGCCCTCGCCGACGTCGAGCCCCGCGAGGTCCTGCTGGCCAAGCTGGCCGGCGGCTTCGCCGCCCCCATGCAGCAGTTCGCCGGCCTGCTCCAGGCCCTGCCGCGCAACTTCGCCTACGGCCTGTCGGCCCTCATCGACATCGGGGGCGCAGGCCCCCAGGACAGCCCCACCCCCACGGAAGAGAGTTGAAGATGGCAACCAAGGAAGAGATCCTCGATTCGATCTCCAGCATGACGGTCCTCGAGCTGAGCGAGCTCCTCAAGGAGTTCGAGGAGCGCTTCGGCGTGACCGCCGCGGCCCCGCTCGCCGTGGCCGCCGGTGCCGGCGCCGGCCCGGTCGACGCCCCGGCCGAGGAAGAGAAGGACGAGTTCGACGTCGTCCTCGAGGCCGCCGGTGGCCAGAAGATCGCGGTCATCAAGGAGGTGCGCTCCCTCACCAGCCTCGGCCTCAAGGAGGCCAAGGACCTAGTCGAGGCCGCCCCCAAGGCCGTGCTCGAAAAGGTCAACAAGGAAGAGGCCGAGAAGGCCAAGGCCTCGCTCGAGGCCGCCGGCGCCACCGTCAACCTCGTCTAGTCGCTCGTTCGGCGCACCGGCTCCGGCTGGTGCGCCGAACTCGCCGTCTTGGGGCCTGGCAAAACGACAACGAGGCTGGCCAAGAGGCCGGCAGAGCCGGCCTCTTCTGCGATCGTGGGGGCGGTCGGGCGGGCGTCAAGGGCAAGCTCGCTTCGCTCGGCGGCTTCGCCGGCCCCTGACCCCCGCCCGACCGCCCTCGGTTCCTTGCGGTGGTCGCTGGTCGGCCTCTGGCGACACGCTTGTGCGCTTCCTCGCCCCCCACGCGTTTTGTCCCTGGAACTGGTCGCCATAGCGGCCAGTTCCGCGTACAAAACGCGGTGGCGACACGCTTGTCACGCCTCGGCGCCCTTGGGTCGGCCCGGACGGTGGCAGGTTCCATCCGTTCCGCACGCTGTGTGGCCGAAATCCCACGCGAATCGTCCTTGGGGTTGACCCGGGGGGCAGTTCGGCTTACCCTCCCACCAGCCTTTCGGCCCAGCCGGCGCGGCACCTGTCGCGGTTCCGGTTGACTCGTCATGACGCGGGTTGTATTTGCACTCGCAGTGACCTAGCATGGCTGGTTGCCGTGCGTCTGTGGTCCAGCCTCGCCGTTTCTTCTTGCGGCTTGCTCGCGCCCCGGCACGCACGCACGCCCGTCCCCGGCTTGGTCATGTCGACCCGGTACGCGACAGCTACCCGGTCCCATGCCGACCGAACCCTTTGAGGAGTGATTCGTTGTCCACTCGCATCCGGGATCGGTACTCGTTCGCGAACATCGAGGAGGCCCTGGACCTCCCTGACCTCGTGGCGATCCAGCAGGAGTCCTTCAAGTGGTTCCTCGAGCGGGGCCTGAAGGAGACCTTCGCCGACATCTCGCCCATCAAGGATTTCACCGAGACCCTGCAGCTCGAGCTCGAGTTCGATCCCGACGACGAGGACCTGCGGCCGCCGCCCAAGTTCTCGGTCGAGGAGTGCAAGGAAAAGGACATGACGTACTCGGCGCCGATCTTCGTGCGCGCCCGGTTCGTCAACGCGTCCACCGGTGAGATCAAGGAGCAGACGGTCTTCATGGGTGACTTCCCCATGATGACGGACAAGGGCACGTTCGTGATCAACGGCACCGAGCGGGTCGTCGTGTCCCAGCTCGTGCGGTCGCCCGGCGTCATCTTCGAGCCCGGCGAGCGCTACCGGCTCCGGAACCTCTCCAAGAATCAGCTCGTCAAGGGCACGATCCACCCTTACCGGGGCGAGTGGATCGAGTTCGACGTCGAGCAGAAGCCCGGCAAGGACGTCACCGCCGGCACCCGCGTCGCCCGCAAGCGTCGCCTCAGCCTGTTCGTGCTCCTGCGCGCCCTCGGCTACGACGAGGAGAACGCCCCCGGCTTCCTCGAGGCCTTCGTGCGCGAGTTCCCCTTCCTCGAGGGCCAGTGGGAGAAGGACCGCGACATCGCCCCCACCCAGGACGAGGCGCTGGTCGAGATCTACAAGCGGGCCCGGCCTGGCGAGCCGCCCTCGGTCGAGTCGGCCCGGGTCTACTTCCGCAACGCCTTCTTCGAGGCCCGGCGCTACGACCTGTCCCGGGTCGGCCGGTACAAGCTCGACCGCAAGCTCGGGACCGAGGTCGGCAAGCTCGCCACCATGTTCCCGATGCTCGAGGAGCGGGGGCTCATCGACCGGCCCGAGCCGGGGCAGTCGGTGCTCAGCCGGTGCGAGGTGCTCGCCACCCTCACCTACCTGCTCCACCTGGTCAACGCCGAGCCGGGCTACCGCCTCGACGATCAGGACCACTTCGCCAACCGGCGCATCCGCTCCGTCGGCGAGCTGATCCAGAACCAGGTGCGCATCGGCCTGTCCCGCATGGAGCGGGTCGTGCGCGAGCGCATGACCACCCAGGACGTCGAGGCGATCACGCCCCAGACGCTCATCAACATCCGGCCGGTGGTCGCCGCCATCAAGGAGTTCTTCGGCACCAGCCAGCTCTCCCAGTTCATGGACCAGGTGAACCCGCTTTCCGGCCTGACCCACCGCCGGCGCCTCTCGGCGCTCGGCCCGGGCGGCCTGTCCCGCGAGCGGGCGGGGTTCGAGGTCCGCGACGTCCACTTCAGCCACTACGGCCGCATGTGCCCGATCGAGACGCCCGAGGGCCCGAACATCGGCCTGATCGGCGCGCTCTCGACCTACGCCCGGGTCAACGACTTCGGCTTCATCGAGTCGCCGTACCGCAAGGTCACCGACGGCAAGGTCACCAACGAGGTCGTGTGGCTCACCGCCGACGAGGAAGAGGACTACGTCGTCGCGCAGGCCAACGAGCCTCTCGACGCCAAGGGTGGCTTCCGCAACGAGCGGGTGCTGGTCCGGCGGTCGCCCCAGGCGGCCACGCTGGAGAACCTGCGGGCCCAGCTCGAGCGCGAGACCTACTTCGCCGCCACCACCGACATCTCGGCGGTGCCCCCGGCCGAGGTCCAGCTCATGGACGTCTCGCCCAAGCAGATCGTCTCGGTGGCGACCGCGCTCATCCCGTTCCTCGAGCACGACGACGCCAACCGTGCGCTCATGGGCGCCAACATGCAGCGCCAGGCCGTGCCGCTGGTGCGGGCCGAGGCCCCCTACATCGGCACCGGCATCGAGGCCCGGGCCGCCCGCGACGCGGCCGACATGATCGTGGCCGCCGACGACGGCGTGGCCACCGAGGTGTCGGGCGACCTGATCACGGTCGAGTACCGCAAGCTCGGCAAGCGGGTCTACAAGTTGCTCAAGTTCGAGCGCTCCAACCAGGACACCTGCATCAACCAGAAGCCGGTGGTCCGCGAGGGCGACTCGTTCCGCAAGGACGACATCCTCGCCGAGGGCCCCTCCACCGACAACGGCGAGCTGGCGCTGGGCAAGAACCTGCTCACCGCCTTCATGCCGTGGGAGGGCTACAACTTCGAGGACGCCATCATCCTGTCCGAGCGCCTCGTCCGCGACGACGTGCTCACCTCGATCCACATCCACGAGCACGAGATCGACGCCCGCGACACCAAGCTCGGCCCGGAGGAGATCACCCGCGACATCCCCAACCTGTCCGAGGACATCCTGAAGGACCTCGACGAGCGGGGCATCATCCGCATCGGCGCCGAGGTCGACGCCGGCGACGTGCTGGTGGGCAAGGTCACGCCCAAGGGCGAGACCGAGCTGACCCCCGAGGAGCGCCTCCTGCGGGCGATCTTCGGCGAGAAGGCCCGCGAAGTGCGCGACACCTCCCTCAAGGTGCCCCACGGCGAGTCGGGCAAGGTCATCGACGTCAAGGTCTTCACCCGCGAGGACGGCCACGAGCTGCCCCCCGGTGTGAACCAGCTCGTGCGGGTCTACGTCGCCCAGAAGCGCAAGATCTCGGTCGGCGACAAGCTGGCCGGGCGCCACGGCAACAAGGGCGTCATCTCCAAGATCCTGCCGGTCGAGGACATGCCGCACCTGGCCGACGGCACGCCTGTCGACATCATCCAGAACCCGCTCGGCGTCCCGTCCCGCATGAACGTGGGGCAGGTGCTCGAGGCCCACCTCGGCTACGCCGCCCGCTGGGGCTGGCAGGTCAACGGCCATGCGGTGGGCGAGGACCCCATCCGCGGCACCGAGTCCAAGACCCGCCCGGCGACCCCGCCGTCCACGCTCATCGCTACCCCCGTGTTCGACGGGGCCCACTGGGACGAGACCGAGGACGCCGGCCGCCACCCGACGATCCAGCAGATCTTCGCCAACCTGCGGCCCGAGTCGGTCGACGGCCAGCGGCTGATTCAGACCGACGGCAAGACCACGCTCTACAACGGCCGCACCGGCGAGGCGTACGACAAGCCCATCACCGTGGGCTACGTCTACATCCTCAAGCTGGCGCACCTCGTCGACGACAAGATCCACGCCCGCTCCACCGGCCCGTACTCGATGATCACCCAGCAGCCGCTCGGCGGTAAGGCCCAGTTCGGCGGCCAGCGCTTCGGTGAGATGGAGGTGTGGGCGCTGGAGGCCTACGGCTCGGCCTACTGCCTCCAGGAGCTGCTGACGATCAAGTCCGACGACGTCCTCGGCCGCGTGAAGGTCTACGAGGCCATCGTCAAGGGCGAGAACATCCCGGAGCCGGGCATCCCCGAGAGCTTCAAGGTGCTCATCAAGGAGATGCAGGCCCTCTGCCTGAACGTCGAGGTCCTGGCGCACTCGGGCGAGGAGATCGAGATGCGCGAGCTCGACGAGGACGTCTTCCGCGCCGCGGAGGAGCTCGGCATCGACCTCAGCCGCCCCGAGCGGGGCAGCGACGAGGAAGACGAGCGCCGCCGCCAGCGGACCACCTTCTGACCGACCGTGACCCCCCGGCCACCTACGAACCACACGACGACGACGACAGCACCACGACCCGCCGCGCGCGCGGCGAACGGAGCATCCAATGCTTGACGTGAACGACTTCAGTCAGCTCCGCATCGGTCTGGCCACGGCGGACACCATCCGCATGTGGTCGAACGGCGAAGTCAAGAAGCCGGAGACCATCAACTACCGCACGCTCAAGCCCGAAAAGGACGGGCTCTTCTGCGAGAAGATCTTCGGTCCCACCAAGGACTGGGAGTGCTACTGCGGCAAGTACAAGCGCGTCCGGTTCAAGGGCATCATCTGTGAGCGCTGCGGCGTCGAGGTCACGCGCTCCAAGGTCCGGCGCGAGCGCATGGGCCACATCGAGCTGGCCGCCCCCGTCGTCCACATCTGGTACCTGCGCGGCACCCGCTCGTGGCTCGCCTACCTGCTCTCGGGCACCGACGTCCGTGAGGAGCTGAAGGCCAAGCAGCTCGAGAAGGTCATCTACTTCGCCGCCAACCTGGTCACCTGGGTCGACGCCGACAAGCGGCACGAGGACCTCGCCAACCTCGAGGCCGAGCTCAACGCCGAGAAGGACGAGATCGTGCGCGAGCGCGAGCTCGAGCTGGCCCGGCGCATGGAGGAGCTCGAGAACGAGATCGCCGCGCTCGAGGCCGAGGGCGCCAAGGACTCCGACATCCGCAGCCGCCAGAAGGCCGTGGACAAGGACCTCACCTCGATCCGCGAGCGCTACGACGAGGAGCTGGACCTCGTCCAGCGCAGCTTCGACGAGTTCCGCGACCTGCACCCGCGCAAGATCATCGAGGACGAGATGCTCTGGCGCGAGCTGAAGGACCGCTACGGCGAGTACTTCGACGGCGGCATGGGCGCCGACGCGCTCAAGCAGCTGATCAACCGCATCGACCTCGACCAGGAAGAGGTCAAGCTCAAGGACCAGATCGACCCCTCCACCGGTGGCCGGCCGCTGTCCGCCCAGCGCAAGCAGAAGGCGATCAAGAGGCTCAAGATCGTCACGGCCTTCAACCGCCGCGACGACCACAGCAAGCGGGTCAACGACCCCCGGGCCATGATCCTCGACGTCGTGCCGGTGATCCCGCCCGAGCTGCGGCCGATGGTCCAGCTCGACGGCGGCCGCTTCGCCACGTCCGACCTCAACGACCTGTACCGCCGGGTCATCAACCGGAACAACCGGCTGAAGCGCCTGCTCGATCTCGGCGCCCCCGAGATCATCGTCAACAACGAGAAGCGGATGCTCCAGGAGGCCGTCGACGCCTTGTTCGACAACGGCAGGAGGGGGAGACCCGTCACGGGCCCGGGCAACCGCCCGCTCAAGTCGCTGTCCGACATGTTGAAGGGCAAGCAGGGCCGGTTCCGTCAGAACCTGCTGGGCAAGCGCGTCGACTACTCGGGCCGGTCGGTCATCGTGGTCGGCCCGACGCTCAAGCTCCACCAGTGCGGCCTGCCCAAGCAGATGGCGCTCGAGCTCTTCAAGCCGTTCGTCATGAAGGCGCTGGTCGACCGCGAGCTGGCCCAGAACATCAAGTCGGCCAAGCGGATGGTCGAGCGCCGGCGTCCCCAGGTCTGGGACGTGCTCGAGGAGGTCATCAAGGAGCACCCGGTCCTGCTGAACCGGGCGCCCACGCTGCACCGCCTCGGCATCCAGGCGTTCGAGCCGGTGCTGGTCGAGGGCAAGGCCATCCAGATCCACCCGCTCGTGTGCACCGCCTTCAACGCCGACTTCGACGGCGACCAGATGGCGGTCCACCTGCCGCTGTCCGCCGAGGCCCAGGCCGAGAGCCGGGTGCTGATGCTGTCGGCCAACAACGTGCTGTCGCCCGCCCACGGGCGGCCGCTGGTCACGCCGACCCAGGACATGGTCATCGGCGCGTATTACCTCACCGAGCTGGTCGAGGGGGCGAAGGGCGAGGGCCGCGTGTTTGGCAACCGGGCCCAGATGGAGCACGCCTACGACGCCGGCGACATCGACCTGCACGCCCGCATCAAGGTGCGGCTGTCCAAGCGGGAGATCCGCGAGGAGGTCGAGGCGGAGCTGCGCGATCCCGCCGACCTCGACTCCCCCAAGCCGCTGTATCGGGAGAGCACGGTCGGGCGCTTCATCTTCAACCGGGCGCTGCCGCTCGGCTTCGGCTTCTTCGACGAACCGGTCAGGAAGAAGAACATGGGCGACCTCGTCGACCACCTGGCCCGCGAGTACCCCAAGTCCCAGGTCCAGGACAGCCTCGATCGGCTGAAGGACCTGTGCTTCGGCTTCGCGGCCCGCTCCGGCCTCACCATCTCGATCGAGGACGTCAAGACTCCGCCGGAGAAGAAGGGCATCCTCGACCGCTACGAGAAGGAGGCCGAGAAGGTCGAGAGCCAGTTCCGCCGGGGCATCATCACCGACGGCGAGCGGCGGCAGAAGGAGGTGGAGATCTGGACCAACGCCACCGACGAGGTGCGGTCGGCGATGGAGAAGGGTCTCCAGGAGGAGCAGTTCAACCCCATCGACATGATGGTGGGCTCCGGCGCCCGCGGGAACATGATGCAGGTCCGCCAGATCGCCGGCATGCGCGGCCTGGTGGCCAACCCCCGCGGCGACATGATCCCCCGCCCGATCAAGTCGAACTTCCGCGAGGGCCTGTCGATGCTGGAGTACTTCATCGCCACGCCCGGCGCCCGGAAGGGCCTGGTCGACACGGCGCTGCGGACGGCCGACTCGGGCTACCTGACCCGCCGTCTGGTCGACGTCGCCCAGGAGCTGATCGTGCGCGAGCACGACTGCCACCGCGAGGGCGAGCCGGTGCGCGGCCTGTGGATCGAGGACGTCGTCCCCGACCAGGCCGGCAAGCGCTCTTACCTCGAGACCCGGATCTTCGGCCGGGCGCTCGTCAACGACGTCACCCTGTCCGAGGACAACCCGCACACCGAGCTGGCCGGCAAGACGCTGCCCGCCGGCATGTTCATCGCCGACGACGAGCTCGCGGCCCTCCGGGACGACCCGACGGTCAACCGGATCCGGGTGCGGTCGGTGCTCACCTGCCAGGCCGACTTCGGCGTCTGCGCCGCCTGCTACGGGCGGTCGCTGGCGACGGGCCGGACCATCGAGCTCGGCGAGGCCGTGGGCGTCATCGCCGCCCAGTCGATCGGCGAGCCGGGCACGCAGCTGACGATGCGGACGTTCCACACCGGCGGCATCGCCGGGTCCGACATCGCCGGCGGTCTGCCCCGCGTGGTCGAGCTGTTCGAGGCCCGCTCGCCCAAGGGCAAGGCGACGCTCTCGCACATCTCGGGCGTCGTCCGCATCGCCGAGGACGAGGGCCGGGGCCGGGTCATCACGGTCGTCGCCGACGACGGCGGCGAGCACGCCTACACGGTCCCGACGATCGCCCGGCTGGAGGTCACCGACGGCCAGGAGATCTCGGCCGGCGACCCGATCGTCGACGGTCCCCGCGACCCGAAGGAGCTGCTGGAGATCAGGGGCGTCCGCGAGACGCAGCAGTACCTGGTCACCGAGGTCCAGCGGGTCTATCGCGACCAGGGCGTGTCGATCCACGACAAGCACATCGAGCTGATCGTCCGGCAGATGACCCGCAGGGTCATCGTTCAGGAGCCGGGCGACAGCCGCTTCCTGCCGGGCGAGGCGGTCGACGCCAAGATCTACACCGACGAGAACCGCCGCCTCCAGCAGGAGGGCCGCACCGCGGCCGAGGGCCGCCCGGTCATGATGGGCATCACGAAGGCGTCGCTGGCCACGGAGTCGTGGCTGTCGGCGGCATCGTTCCAGGAGACGACACGGGTCCTCACCGAGGCCGCGATCGAGAGCCGCTCCGACGGCCTCAAGGGCCTCAAGGAGAACATCATCATCGGCAAGCTCATCCCCGCCGGCACCGGCATGGAGGAGTACCGGGACATCGTCACCGAGGCCCCGGAGTACAAGCCGATGGAGTTCTGGTCGTCCGAGCGGGACGAGCAGGGCCTGGCCGAGTGGCTCACGGGCACGTACGAGGCCCAGGGCGAGCCGGGCCCCGACGCCGACCTCGCGGCCGTGGTCGGGTTGCCCTCGTCAGAGCAGTAGCAGCCGCGTTTTCTACGCGGAGGCGGTCGTCATGGCGACCGTTTCCGCGTAGAAAAGCGGGTGGCCATCCGGTGGGACGCCTCGGCGACCCGCTTGATCGCCGCCAGGCGGCGGTCCCAGCCCTGGGCGACCTCGGTCAGGGCCCTCGTCGCCTCGTCGAGCCGCGCCGGCTCCACGCGGTAGAAGACCTCGCGGCCGTCGCGGTGGCGGGTGACCAGGCCCGCCTGCTCCAACACCGCCAGGTGCTTGGTGACCGCCTGACGGGTGAACGGGACCTCGGGCGCCAGCCCGCTGGCCGTCGCCTCGCCGCTCTGCACCAGCAGGTCGAGGAGGCGACGGCGGGACGGGTCGGCGATCGCAGCCCACAGCTCGTCGTCGGCCGGCTGGCTCATCCCGGGGCGGGCGCCAGCAGCTGGCCCAGGCGGCCCAGGAGGGTCTCCCAGCCGCGGCGGTGATCATCCGCGAAGCCGGCCGTGTCCTCGTCGGACCAGCCCAGCTCGTCGTGCCCCGTCTCGGTGACCCGCAGCCTGGTGCGCTCGTCGCCCTCCGGCGTGAGCGTGAACTCGGCCAGGGTCGACGTGCCGGGTCCCGGCGTCTGGGCGCCCGGGCTCGCCCACCGGAACGCGAACCGGCGGGGCGGTTCGACGGCCTCCACAACGAGGGCGACCGTCGTCGATCGGGCCGTGGCCTCGTCCACGAAGACCACGGTGCCGGTGCCACCGGGCCGGACGTCGATGTCGACGCTGTCGGCGAACCATTGCGCGATCTGGACGGGCTCGGTGATCGTGCGCCAGACGACGTCGACCGGCGCCTCGATGACGATGTCGCGGGAGATGGTGAGGTCGGCCACGGTCACGCCCAGCTGCTGATCTTTTCGTGGTCGGGGAACGGGGTCCCGGCCCCGCCCTCGACCGCGCGCTTGAGGCTCAGCAGGAAGTAGCCCCAGGCGGTCGTGCAATGGTGCATGAACTCGCCGGGCTCCCGCCAGCCGTCGTGGGTGAACAGGACCACCGTCTCGGCCCCGTCGGTCCGCAGGTCGAAGATGATGGTCGTGCCGATCCACTCGGCGGGCCCGTCCACGCACCGCCACACCACCCGCGACGGCGGCGCCAGCTCGACCAGCTCCATCGTCGCCGCCCGGTCCGGGCTCCCGAACGTGAAGGTCAGCCTGCCCCCGACCGTCTCGTCGCCGACGACGTCCCGGGTCCACCACTGCGTGCCGCCCTCCCGGGTGGCGATGGCGTCGTAGACCTCCCGGGGCTCCGCCCCGATCCCGACCCGATGCCGGATCTGCTCCATGACCGTTCTCCTTTTCGTGATCTAACGTGCAACCAACGATTGCACATCACGCAGCGGTCTGCAACCAAAAGTTGCACATGTGGCCCGGCGCGGGACAGGACGAGAGGGGAGCGCCGCCGCTCAGCCGGGGGTGGGCGCAGCGTCGGCGTCGGGCGCCGCAGCCGTAGCCGTCGTCCCAGCGGCCACCCGCCGCCGGGCCCGGGCGCGGCCGACCGCCTGCGCCAGCGCCGCCAGCGGCAGGGCGACGAGCAGGGGATCGAGCGTCGAGCGGAAGCGGCCGTTCTCGCCGAACTCGATGAGGTCGCCGCCGAGGATCACCACCGCCGTCGTCCAGGCCACGACCAGCCACACGACCTCCTGGGCCGGCCACTCGTGGCGGCGGCGCCAGCCTCGGCGGCCCAGGCGGACCAGCGACACGATGCCGCCCCGGATCAGCACGAATCCCGTCAGCGCCGCCAGCGTCAGCGAGATGTCGATCGGTATCGGGTCGCGGTTGGCCGTGAGCAGCGAGATGTTCCAGTCGCTGATGTCGATCTCGACCCGGCGCTTGCCCAGGAGCGGCTCGTACACGTTGTCGAGCCAGGTGTTCTCGTCGGGGCTGCCGACCTTCGCGAACCGGTACGACATCGCCAGCGCCGCCAGGCGGTCGTGCATGTAGCGGCCCGGGTGGCGGCGGGCGAGCGTGATGGCGTCGTGCTGGGCCTGGGCGTAGGCCGGCAGGTAGCACTCGTTGTTGTAGTTGGGGACCGGGAAGCCCCGGAACGGCTGCTTCATCTCGCGGCGCACGGCGAGGTTGGCGTGGACCGGCTCGCACCCGTCGGTCCATTCGTCGTAGTAGTGGAGGTCGAGCCACGGGTACTGGCGCGCCAGGTCGCTGACCCTGCCGTCGCGCACGTCGGCCGCCACGAGGTCCCGGTCCATCGGGGCGACAATGCCCCGCTGCATGTTGAACCCCAGCCAGCTCGACATCGTCGGGGTGCCGAACAGGATGTCGTTCTTGACCATCCACCCGCCGACCAGCACGAGCGGGATCGCCAGCGCCCCGCCCACCCGGCGCCACGACACCGGGCGGGCCAGCAGCACGACCACCAGGACCACGGCCAGCCAGATCGGGTTGAACAGGCTGCGGGTCATGGCGCACAGGGTCAGCAGCGCGGACGTCGCCAGCAGCCAGCCCGGGCCGGGGTCGTCGAGGTACCGCTGGATCGCCACCAGCGACGCCACCGCCATCAGCGCCACGGGGACCTCGTAGCTGCCGATCGTCATCGTCGTCAGCAGGCTGGGGTTGAGCAGCGCGAAAGCGGTGATGGCCCCGGCGACGATCGGGCCGACGCCCCAGCGGACCAGCAGGCCGTGCAGCAGCAGCCCGGTGCCCAGCAGGCAGGCGACGAAGATGGCGAACACGGTGCCCGGCAGCGGCGCGCCGAGCCAGCCCACCACGCCGACGACCACGTTGTAGACGGGCGGCTGGGTGTGGAGGTACCACACGCTGCCGAGCGGGTCGCTCGTCAGGTCGCGCAGGTCGATGAGCTGCCACGTGAGCTGGAGCTCCGCTTGCGTCGTGACCCGATCGACGGCGATCAGCGTGAGCGTCGCGACGACGACCGATGCGAGCACCAGCGCCCGACCGGCCCACATCCGCCACCCGGGACCGCCCGCCGAGGCGTCCGGAGCGGCCCCACGCGACCGCCCGGAGTGGACGGAGAGGCCGGCGTCGCCTGTCGTGACCGCGCCGGCCGCGGCGTCCGCGTTCGTACCGCCGTTCGCGTCCGCGCCACCCCCGGCACCGGGACTCGCCCCGGCGCCGTCGCCGTCGCCGGCCGCCGGCGACCCCTTGGCGGGCGCTTCGGTGGCGCGTCCGTCGTCGAGGGTCCCCGGCCCCGGCGTGCTCGACGTCCTGCCGCCGCGCATCGGCGCAGCCTACCGGGGCCGGCCCGGCGGGTCCCAACACCGCCGGGCGGCCCGGGCGGTCCGGGCGGTCCGGCGGGCGAAGGGTGTGACCCGGGGCCCAGATCGCCATATCATCCACGGAGCCCTGGGGGAGGATTGGATGACCACGACGGAACCGGTGGCCGGACCGCCGCAGGCCAGCCCAACGGCAGGCAGCACGACGTCCGACACCGGCGCGTCCGTGGCGGTGGACGCCGGCCAGGTCCGCACGGTCGATCGCACGAGCGCCCGCCCGTCCGCCGAGCTCGGCTACGTCCCCGGCTTCGACGGGCTGCGGGGCTACGTCCTCATCGTCATGCTCGCCTACCACCACGGCGTGCGGTGGGTGCAGGGCGGCATCTTCGCCGTCTCCATGTTCTTCGTGCTGTCGGGCTTCCTGATCGCCAGCCTGACGCTGTCCGAGTGGTCGCGCCGCGACAAGGTCTCGCTGTCCAAGTTCTGGGAGCGCCGGGCCCGCCGGCTGCTGCCCGCCGCCCTCGTCACGCTGGCCGCGGTCGTGGGCCTGCAGTACATCTTCCACGTCGGCTCGGGCCCCCGGTTCCGGGGCGACCTGCTCTCGGCGCTGTTCTACGGCGCCAACTGGCACTTCGCCTACTCGGGCGCGAGCTACAGCTCGCTGTTCCAGATCGAGGCGCCGGTCCAGCACTTCTGGTCGCTGTCGATCGAGGAGCAGTTCTACCTCTTCTTCCCGCTCCTGTTCCTCGGCGTGCTGGCGCTGGCCCGGCGGCGCTGGGGGTGGGTCGGCGGTCTGTTCGCGGCCGGAGCGGTCGTGACCTTCGCGTGGGCGTGGCACAGCTCGACCGCCCGGGGCAACACCGGCATCACGTACTACTCCACCTTCACCCGCTCCAGCGAGATCCTCGCCGGCGTGGCGTTCGCCTTTCTGCTGGCGTCCGGTCCGGCCAGGCGGGCGCTGGCCACCACCACCGGCACCCGCGTCGTCGCCGTCGGCGGTGTGGTCGGCATCGCCGGGTGGGTGTTCCTGTGGCACTACGTCCCGCTCACCAGCCAGTACATGTTCCACGGCGGGACGATCCTCAACTTCGTCTTCACCGCCCTGGTGATCATGGCGTGCCTCAGCCCGGCCCGCCGCAACCCCGCTAACCGACTGTTCAACGTCGCCATCTTCTGCGCGCTCGGCCGCCTGACCTACGCCGTGTACCTGTACCACTGGCCGATCTACCTGCTGCTCAGCCCCGAGCGCGTCGGCTGGATCGGCTACTGGCCGCTGTTCTTCCTGCGGGCCGCGGTCTCGATCGGCCTGGCCGCCCTGTCGCTGCGGTTCCTGGAGACGCCGTTCCGCACCGGGATGAAGATGCCCCCCCGCCGCCTGGCACTCGGGTTCGTCGTGGCGATCGCGGTCGTCGCGGCGCTCATCGTGGTCGTGCCGGTGCACGAGTCCCGCACGGTCGACCTGGCGGCGGCGGCTCGGGCCACGGCCGACTCGCCGCTGGTCCCGGACGTGGCGGTCCCGGTCGCGCCGGCGTCGGGCGGGCCCGCCGCTGCGCCGTCCGCCCGCATCCTGCTCGTGGGCGACTCGGTCGTCTACAGCGCCATGGGCGGCTACAAGGACTGGAACGCCACCCACCGCGACCAGGTCCACGTCGACGCCTACTTCGCCGTGGCGTGCACGCTGTCGCGGGCCGGGACGATGCACAGCCTCGGCCTCGACGAGCAGCCGACGCCCACGTGCCGCCAGTTCCGCAACGACCTGCCGGCGGCGCTCGACCGGGCCGACTACGACGCCATCATCGTCACGATGGGCCAGAAGGACCTGGGCGAGAAGTTCGTCGACGGCCAGTGGCGCCACCTCGGCGATCCGGTGTTCGACGACTGGCTGGCGCCCCAGATCGGCGAGATCGCCGACCTGCTGGCCGCCGAGAACACGCCGGTGTTCTGGTCCGAGGCAACCAAGGTGCGCATCGCCCGCGCCAACGACCCGTCAAGCCACTGGCAGGACTTCCCCGACAACGACCCCGCCCGGGTCGAACGGCTCAACGAGCTCGTGGCGAGCGAGATCGACGGCCGGGACAACTTCCGCCTCATCGACACCGAGCACTGGCTCCAGTCGCTCCCGGGCGGCGAGTTCAACCCCGACCTCCGGGCGGACGGCGTCCACTACACCCAGCTCGGTGCCGACGAGTTCGCCAAGTGGGTGATCCCGCAGGTCCTGGCGGCCAAGGACGGCGGCTGACATCTGACGAACCCGGCTGTCTGCAGGTTGTCGCGCGTGCATGACAGGCCCTAGGATGACCCGTCGGTCTTGACGCGTCCCGCGCGTCGGCCCCGAGTCGCCCCCGCACGCTCTCTAGTCCCGCCAGTATGTCGGCCGCGAGGTTTCAGTGCCCACGATCCAGCAGTTGGTCCGCAAGGGCCGCCAGTCCAAGACGTCGAAGGTCAAGACGCCGGCCCTGAAGGGCGCGCCCCAGCGCCGCGGTGTGTGCACGCGCGTGTTCACCCACACGCCCAAGAAGCCCAACTCGGCGCTCCGCAAGGTCGCCCGCGTCCGGCTGTCCAGCGGCATCGAGGTCACGGCCTACATCCCCGGCGAGGGCCACAACCTGCAGGAGCACTCGATCGTGCTCGTCCGCGGCGGCCGGGTGAAGGACCTTCCCGGCGTCCGCTACAAGATCGTCCGCGGCAACCGCGACACCGCCGGTGTGCGCGACCGCAAGCAGGCCCGTAGCCGCTACGGCGCCAAGAAGGAAGGCTGATCCGATGCCGCGCAGAGGTCCCGCGCCGCGCCGTGAGCTGATGCCCGACCCGGTCTACCGGTCGGTGCTCGTCACGCAGATCGTCAACAAGGTGCTGCAGCGCGGCAAGAAGACGACGGCCGAGGGCATCGTCTACGAGGCGATGGACATCCTCGCCACCAAGACCGACGGCGACGGCCTGGCCGCGCTCAAGCGCGCCGTCGACAACGTCAAGCCCCAGCTCGAGGTGAAGAGCCGCCGGGTCGGCGGCGCCACCTACCAGGTGCCGGTGGAGGTGCGGCCGCGCCGCGCCAACACGCTCTCCATCCGCTGGATCGTCGGGTTCGCCCGCAATCGCCGGGAGCGCACGATGGCCGAGAGGTTGGCGGCCGAGCTCCTCGACGCCAACAACGGCATCGGCAGCTCGGTGAAGCGCAAGGACGACATCCACAAGATGGCCGAGTCGAACCGGGCCTACGCGCACTACCGCTGGTAGTCCCCCCTGACCACCGGGGGGTGCGCCCCCCCTAGGCGTGCTCCCCTCGGCGACCGGGCTCTTGCAGCTCGGTCGTCCTCATGCTGAGCGAGAAGACGGAGAGATGAGCCCGAAGCGCAGTCAGCCACTCGATCGGGTCCGAAACATCGGGATCATGGCCCACATCGACGCGGGCAAGACCACGACCACCGAGCGGATCCTCTACTACACCGGGCGTACGTACAAGATCGGCGAGGTCCACGACGGTGCCGCGACCATGGACTGGATGGTCCAGGAGCAGGAGCGCGGCATCACCATCACCTCCGCCGCCACCACCTGCTTCTGGCACGACTGCCAGATCAACATCCTCGACACCCCCGGCCACGTCGACTTCACCGTCGAGGTCGAGCGGTCGCTGCGCGTCCTCGACGGGGCCGTGGCCGTGTTCGACGGCGTCGCCGGCGTCGAGCCCCAGACCGAGACCGTGTGGAAGCAGGCGGACAAGTACCGCGTGCCGCGCATGTGCTTCGTGAACAAGATGGACCGCCTCGGTGCCGACTTCTTCGCCGCGCTCGACTCGATCCGCCAGCGGCTCGGCGCCAACATCGCCGTCGTCCAGCTGCCGATCGGCGCCGAGGGCCACTACAAGGGCGTCATCGACCTCGTCACCATGCAGGCGCTCGTCTGGCTCGACGAGGAGCTGGGCGCCAAGTGGGAGGTCCGGGAGATCCCGGGGAACCTCAGGGCGCAGGCCGAGGACTACCGCCACCAGCTCATCGACGTGCTGTCCACGTTCGACGAGACGATCCTCGAGAAGTACGTCGGCGACGAGGAGATCACCGTCGACGACCTCCAGCGCGCCCTTCGCGCCGGCACGATCACCAACCAGATCGTGCCGGTCCTCAACGGCAGCGCCTTCAAGAACAAGGGCGTGCAGCCGCTGCTCGACGCGATCGTCGCCTACCTCCCCAGCCCGCTCGACCTGCCGCCGGTCACCGGCATGTCGGGGAAGAGCCACGAGGAGGTCGAGCGCAAGCCGTCCGACGACGAGCCGTTCGCCGCGCTCGCGTTCAAGATCATGTCCGACCCCCACGTCGGCAAGCTCACCTACTTCCGGGTCTACTCGGGCACGCTCGAGAAGGGCTCGCAGGTCGTCAACACCACCACCGGGCAGCGCGACCGCATCGGCCGCATCCTCCAGATGCACGCCAACCACCGCGAGGACGTCGACGTGGTCATGACCGGCGACATCGCCGCCGGCATCGGCCTCAAGAACGTCCGCACCGGCGACACGCTGACGGCCCCGGGCGCCGAGATGACGCTCGAGCAGCTCGACTTCCCCGAGCCGGTGATCCACGTCGCGGTCGAGCCCAAGACCAAGGTCGACCAGGAGAAGATGAGCAAGGCCCTCCAGGCGCTGTCCGAGGAGGACCCCACCTTCCAGGTCCGCACCGACATCGATACGGGCCAGACCGTGATCTCCGGCATGGGCGAGCTCCACCTCGAAGTCATCATCGACCGCATGCTGCGCGAGTTCCGGGTCGATGCCACGGTCGGCAAGCCCCAGGTGGCCTATCGCGAGACGATCACCCAGACCGTCGACAAGATCACCTACACCCACAAGAAGCAGACGGGTGGCTCGGGCCAGTTCGCCGAGGTGACGATCAGGATGGAGCCACTCGGCCCCGGCGGCGGCTACGAGTTCGTCGACAAGGTGACGGGCGGCCGCGTGCCCAAGGAGTACATCCCCGCGGTCGACGCCGGCATCCAGCAGTCGCTCGACGCCGGGGTCCTCGCCGGCTACCCGACGGTCGACATCCGGGCCACGCTGCTCGACGGCAAGTTCCACGACGTCGACTCGTCCGAGATGGCGTTCAAGATCGCCGGCTCCATGGCGTTCAAGGAAGCGGCACGCAAGGCCAAGCCGGTCCTGCTCGAACCGATCATGTCGGTCGAGGTCGTCACGCCCGACGACTACATGGGCGACGTCATCGGCGACCTCAACAGCCGGCGCGGCCGGGTCGGCGGCATGGAGCAGCGGGGCAACAGCCAGGTGATCAAGGCGCATGTCCCCCTGTCCGAGATGTTTGGGTACGCTACCGACCTGCGTTCGCGGACCCAGGGTCGAGCGAACTACACGATGCAGTTCGACAGCTACCAGCAGACGCCAGCGTCTGTGCAGGAAGAGATCGTCGCCCGAGTGCGCGGCGACTAGCCCCGGTAGCGAGCCTTCCCCATCAACGAAGTAATCCATCACGCTACAAAGAGGTTCTGAGGAGCCATGGCCAAGCAAAAGTTCGAGCGGACGAAGCCGCATTTGAACATCGGTACCATGGGGCATATTGACCATGGGAAGACGACGTTGACGGCGGCGATCACGAAGGTGTTGGCGGAGACCAACCCGAACGTGACGGTTATGGCGTTCGATCAGATCGATAAGGCCCCGGAGGAGAAGCAGCGGGGTATCACGATCAACATCGCGCATGTGGAGTACGAGACCCCGAACCGGCATTACGCGCATGTGGATATGCCGGGGCACGCGGATTACATCAAGAACATGATCACGGGTGCGGCGCAGGTGGATGGGGCGATCCTGGTGGTGGCGGCCACGGATGGTCCGATGCCCCAGACCCGTGAGCAT
Organism: uncultured Acidimicrobiales bacterium; assembly: GCA_963739835.1. Classification (GTDB taxonomy): domain Bacteria; phylum Actinomycetota; class Acidimicrobiia; order Acidimicrobiales; family VFJN01; genus ZC4RG19. The sequence goes on along the minus strand of CAVUBW010000022.1, from coordinate 196,086 downwards.
GTGCTGTTGGCCCGGCAGGTGGGGGTGCCGTCGATCGTGGTGGCGCTCAACAAGGTCGACATGGTGGATGACCCCGAGTTGTTGGAGCTGGTGGAGATGGAGGTCCGGGAGCTGCTCTCGGAGTACGACTTCCCCGGTGACGACATCCCGGTGGTGCCGGTCTCCGCGCTCAAGGCGCTGGAGGGCGACGAGGAGGCGGCCAAGGGTGTGATCGCGTTGATGGAGGCCGTGGACGAGTTCGTGCCCGAGCCGGTGCGGGAGTTGGACAAGCCGTTCCTGATGCCGATCGAGGACGTGTTCACGATCACCGGGCGGGGGACCGTGGTGACGGGCAAGGTGGAACAGGGTGTCGTGCACGTGGGTGACGAGGTCGAGATCGTGGGGATCCGCCCCACGGCCAAGACCACCTGCACCGGTGTCGAGATGTTCCGCCGTCTGCTCGACCAGGGCCAGGCCGGTGACAACATCGGCGTCCTGCTCCGCGGCACGAGGAGAGAGGACGTGGAGCGGGGCCAGGTCCTGGCCAAGCCCGGGAGCATCACGCCGCACACCAACTTCGAGGCCCAGGTGTACGTGCTGACCAAGGAGGAAGGCGGCCGCCACAAGCCGTTCTTCACGAACTACCGGCCCCAGTTCTACTTCCGGACCACCGACGTCACCGGCACCATCACCCTGCCCGACGGTGTGGAGATGTGCATGCCCGGCGACAACACCCAACTGGTCGTCGAGCTCATCTCCCCCATCGCCATGGACGAAGGCCTCCTCTTCGCCATCCGCGAAGGCGGCCGCACCGTCGGCTCCGGCCGCGTCACCAAAATCGTGAAGTAGCGTTGCTGCCCCCGGGGCGGTCGCCGAGGCGACGGTCCCGGGGCGCAGTCGCCAGTTGCCAGTCGCTAGCCCCGTTCCTTGAAAAGTGAGTGAGATGGCTGAGAAGCAGAAGATCCGCATCCGCCTGAAGGCGTACGACCACGAGGTCATCGACCAGTCGACGCGCAAGATCGTCGAGACCGTGCTGCGCACCCAGGCGACGGTCCGAGGCCCGATTCCGCTGCCCACCGAGAAGCACCGCTACACGGTCATCCGCTCACCGCACAAGGACAAGGACAGCCGCGAGCACTTCGAGATGCGCATCCACAAGCGCCTCCTCGACATCCTGGAGCCGAGCCCCAAGACGGTCGACTCGCTCCAGCGCATCGAGCTGCCCGCCGGCGTCGACATCGAGATCAAGATCCAGCAGGCCTAACCCGAAGCGAGTTCTGGTGCGGCTACCAGATGTCGTCGCCGCGCAGGACCGTGTCCGCGCCGCCGTCGACGAACACCACCTGGCCGGTTATCCGCTGGGTCTCGGCGGCGGCGAGGAAGGCGATCGCCTCGGCGACGTGCTCCGGGCGGGCGTGGCCGCCGTACGGCATCGGCACGGCCGCCTCCGCCAGCTCGCGCATGGCCGTGTCGGCCAGCAGCGATTCGGTCATCGGGGTCTCCACGATGCCCGGCGCCACCGCGTTGAGGGCGATGCCCGCACCCGCCCACGCGGCGGTCGGCGCCTGGCGGCGGACCCAGCGGGCCAGCGCCCGCTTGGACGACGGGTACGCCATCAGTCCCGCGGCCGGTGCGACCGACACCGCCGCCTCCTCGTCGCCCGCCAGGCAGGCGGCGACCAGCCGATCGTCGGCGCCGTTGAGCACCGACGACGACGCCGTCGCCACGGCTCGCGGCGCCGGTGACCGCGCCAGCAGCGGGCGCAGGTCCTCCAGCGTGGCGATCGCGCCGAAGTAGTTGACCCGCACGCACGCTGCCGGGTCGCCCGTGACGCCGGCGTTGGCGACCACTCCGTCGAGCCGTCCACCGCACGCCGCCGTCACCGTCTCCACGACGGCGATCCGCCCAGCGGCCGTCGCCAGGTCGGCCGCGATCGACGCCCCACGGAGGTCGACGTCGAGCACGCGGTGGCCCCGGGCGGACAGCAGCTCGGCGGTCGCTCGGCCGATGCCCGACGCCGCCCCGGTCACGACGTAGGTGCGAGGCATGAAATCGGAATCTAGTTCTGGCGCCTGGCCGGCGCTCCTAGGCTGCGGCCATGCCGGCGGTCGCCACCACCGAGTCCCAGCGGGCGCGCCGCGGGCGCATCCTCGGCGCCGCCACCGGCCTGCTGGAGCAGCGGCCCTACGACCGGATCCAGATGCGGGACGTTGCCGAGGCCGGCGGCGTCGCGCTCGGCACGCTCTACCGCTACTTCCCGTCCAAGGAGCAGCTGTTCGCCCACGTGCTGCTGGAGTGGACCGGCGGCTTCGAGACCACCGTGCGCCGCCGCACCCGCGACGCGGGCGACGACGCCGCCCGGCTCCTCTACGCCGTCCGCCGGGCTGTCGCCGCCTTCGAGCGCCACCCCACCTTCTTCCGCCTCATCACGGTGCTGGAGGGCGCCACCGACCCCGAGGTGGCGGCCGCGTTCCACGAGCACCGCGAGCGCTTCGGGCGCGGGCTCGCCGCGGCCCTCGCCGGGATCGCCGACGAGGACGCCCGCGTCGTCGTCACGATGACGATGGCGCTCGTCGGCACGCTCCTGCGCCAGTGGGCCGGCGGTGCCCTGCCCATCGGCGAGGTCTACGCCGAGCTCGACCGGTCGGTCCGGATCCTGTTCGGCGCGCCCCGCCCGGCGTGACGCGCGGAGACCGGTCGGGCCGGGACCGTCAGGCGGCCCCGTTCCCGGCCGTCGTGACCCGGATCCGCATCGAGGTGCCGTCCTGGCTGACGACCCTGATGCGGGTGCCGGTGTGGGGCACGTCGACGCCGCTCATGTTCTGCGGGGTCTGGAGCTCCGGGAACCAGTACGGCCTGGCGTCGTCGAAGGTCGGCACGGCGGCCTGACCCCGGACCCGGCTCGCCTGGCCGGTCGACGGCACGTGCAGCGTGAACGTGTCGGCTCGCTGGAGCGAGAACGGCGCGTCGTACACCTGGATGCGGGCCCGCCACGCGTCCCCGGCCAGGGACCTCCGGGAGAAGAACGGACTGGTAGTTAGGCACGGGTCCCGATCCGTCCGTCCACCGGCCGCAAGCGGCCCCCCACGCGGTCTAGGAGCAGCGGCAGACTAGAGCAGGTCGGCCAGCCGTGCCACCGGTTCGCCTACGATCCGTATCGCCGGTCCGCGAGCGGAGATACAAGGCGTCCAACTGGGGGATTGCCGCCGGGGCGCTCGTCGATGCCCCGTGCCGCCCGTGTCCCCGGCTAGCCCGGCTCTAGGTCGTCGTCCGACAGGTTGGACGAGATCCCCGCCTGGACGTCGAGCCCCGGGCCGTCGTCGGGCTGGAGGAACCAGGCCTCCGCCTCGGCGGCGCGTCGCTCGTCGGCCAGGTGGACGAACGGGTCGCGGCCCTTCTCCGCGCGCTTCTTACGGCCGAACGCCATGGCGGGGGACATTAATAAAATTGAACCCACCGCGCGGCCGCGTTTGTGGGCGTGTCGCCACGGGCTGTCACCGGCGTCTGGGGGAACGTCAACGAAAACGATAACGAGGCCGGTTAGGCGGCCGTCGGGGGCGGCCTCTCTGTCGATGGTGGGGGGAAGTCGTTGCGCGGGCAACTGGGCTCGAAAGTGGTTGCTTATCAACCACTTTCGAGACCCAGAACGAAGAAGGCCCCACCACGGGCGACCGCCCCCACCCTGTCAACAGAGGCCGCCCCCGGCGGCCTCATGGGAAGCCCCAGGGGTCCAGAAGCGCGCGGCGCAAGTGCCCAGGTCCAGCGCAAACACCCCCGACGGCCACATGACCCGTGGCCCACAGGCACGTTGGACGATGCCGGGGGTCCCCGCTATCATTTCCAGGCCATGCGCGCAGGCCCCCGCCTGGCTCGCGCGGCACTGGCAAGCGAGATCGTGTCCAACTGACGTCCGCGCAGGCCCTTCGCGGGTACCACGTGGCACAACCGAAACAGGCGCTCCGCCGGGACCTTCCCCGTGCGGAGCGTTCGCGTGAATCGCAGAGAAAGACGCAGCCGCCATGGCTACAAGAGCGATCGTCGGCGAGAAGGTCGGCATGACACAGGTGTGGGACGACGACAACCGCGTCGTGCCCGTCACCGTGCTGCGCGTCCGCCCGTGCCGCGTCGTCCAGGTCAAGACCGACGAGCGCGACGGCTACACCGCGCTCCAGGTCACGTTCGGGTCCACCAAGCCGTCCAAGCTCACCAAGCCCGTCGCCGGCCAGTACTCCAAGGCCTCCGTCGATCCCGGCGTCCGGCTGGTCGAGCTGCGACTCGACGACGTCAGCGGCTACGAGGTCGGGCAGGAGATCGGCGCCGACGTGCTGAGCCAGGGCGAGCTGGTCGACGTCACCTCGGTCAGCAAGGGCAAGGGCTTCTCCGGCGTCATGAAGCGCCACGGCTTCTCCGGCCTCGGCGCCAGCCACGGCGTCCACCGGGTGCACCGGGCCCCCGGGGCCATCGGGGCGTGCGCCACGCCCTCCCGGGTGTTCCGGGGCACGCGGATGGCCGGTCGGTCCGGCGGCCAGAAGACCACGACCCTCAACCTCACCGTCGTGCAGGCCGACGCCGAGCGCGACCTGCTCCTGGTCAAGGGCTCGGTGCCCGGGCCCAAGGGCGGCATCGTCCTCGTCCGCGACGCCGCCAAGGGGAAGTGACGATGGCCTCCGTGAAGCTCACCACCGCCAAGGGCAAGGCCGGCAAGGCTGTCGACCTCGACGACGCCTGGTTCGGCGTCGAGCCCCACCTTTCGGTCATGCACCAGGTCGTGACCGCCCAGCTCGCCGCCCGCCGGGCCGGCAGCCAGTCGACCAAGACCCGGGCCGAGGTCCGGGGCGGCGGGGCCAAGCCGTGGCGGCAGAAGGGCACCGGCCGGGCCCGGCAGGGCTCGATCCGGTCGCCCCAGTGGCGCGGCGGCGGCGTCAGCCACGCCCCCAAGCCCCGCAGCTACGCGCAGCGCACGCCCAAGAAGATGATCCGCCTGGCCCTGGCCTCGGCGCTGTCCGACCGGCAGGCCGACGGCAAGGTCAAGGTCCTCGACGGCTGGGGCATCGACGCCCCCAGCACCAAGGCCGCGGTCGAGGTGCTCGGCTCGATCGGCGTCGACGGCCGGGTGCTCGTCGTGCTCACCCGCGACGAGTCCGACACCGCCACGTGGAAGAGCCTGCGCAACCTCGGCCACGTCCACGTGCTGACCGTCGAGGAGCTCAACGCCTACGACGTGCTCGTCAGCGACTGGGTCGTGTTCACCCAGGCGTCGCTGCCTGCCCGCCGCAGCGAGCCGCAAGACGCCGCGCCCGCGGAGGCCAAGCCCGCCGCGGGCCGGCAAGGCCGCCAAGGCCGCCAAGGCCGACGCCGACACGGACACGAAGGCTGCCGACGCCGAGGCCGACACCGAGGACGAGGCAGACGACGACACCAAGGGGAGCGACGAGAAGTGAAGGATCCCCGCGATGTCATCGTCGCCCCGATCGTGAGCGAGAAGTCCTACGCCCTCATGGAGGCCGGGGTCTACACCTTCAAGGTCCACCCCGCGGCCACCAAGCCCGAGATCCGCGACGCGGTCCAGAGCATCTTCGACGTCAAGGTCGCCAAGGTGAACACGCTCAACCGGCCCGGCAAGCGCAAGCGCAACCGGAAGACGTTCACCTGGGGCGCGCGTCCCGACACCAAGCGGGCGATCGTCACCCTCGTCGAGGGCCAGACGATCGACCTGTTCCAGGATTGAGGCGAGGCCTCCGAACATGGCACTCCGCAAGCGCAAGCCCACCAGCCCCGGCCGCCGGTTCCAGACGGTCTCCGACTTCTCGGAGATCACCCGCGACCGCCCCGAGAAGTCCCTGGTCGACAAGCAGACGTCGACCGGTGGCCGCAACGTGCACGGCCGCAAGACCGCCCGCCACCGCGGCGGCGGCCACAAGCGGCGCTACCGGGTCATCGACTTCCGGCGCACCAAGGACGGCGTGCCCGCCGTCGTGGCCGCCGTCGAGTACGACCCCAACCGCTCCTGCCGCATCGCCCTCCTGCACTACCTCGACGGCGAGAAGCGCTACATCCTGGCGCCCCGCGGGCTCGAGGTCGGCGACCGCGTGCAGTCGGGCCAGGGCTCCGAGATCCGGCCCGGCAACGCGCTGCCGCTGCGCTACATCCCCGTCGGCACCACGCTGCACAGCATCGAGCTCCAGCCGGGCAGCGGCGGCAAGCTGGCCCGCTCGGCCGGCTCGTCGGTCGTGCTGCTGGCCAAGGACGGGCCCTACGCCACGCTCCGCCTGCCCTCGACCGAGATGCGCCGGGTGCCGATCGACTGCCGGGCGACCGTCGGCGAGGTCGGCAACTCCGAGCACGAGCTGGTCAAGGTGGGCAAGGCCGGCCGCAACCGCTGGAAGGGCCTCCGCCCCCAGACCCGCGGCGTGGCCATGAACCCCGTCGACCACCCCCTCGGTGGCGGCGAGGGCAAGTCCTCCGGCGGCCGCCACCCGGTCTCGCCCTGGGGCCAACCAGAGGGTCGCACCCGGGCCCGAGTCAAGCCGTCCGACAAGCTCATCGTTCGTCGCCGCCGTACCCGCGGCGCGCGGAGGTAGGTACCGATGCCCCGATCCCTCAAGAAGGGCCCCTTCGTCGACGACCACCTGCTCCGCAAGGTCGACGCGCTCAACGCCAAGGGCGAGAAGCGTGTCATCAAGACCTGGTCGCGACGCTCGACGATCATCCCCGACATGGTCGGCCACACCGTGGCCGTGCACGACGGCCGCAAGCACGTGCCTGTGTACGTGACCGAGGCGATGGTCGGCCACAAGCTCGGCGAGTTCGCGCCGACCCGGACGTTCCGCTACCACGCCGGCCAGGAGAAGTCCGTGCGGGGGAGGCGGTGATGGCCGGCACCAAGACCAACGAGCGCCCGGGCACCCGCGCCCAGGTCCGCCACGTGCGGATGTCGGCATCGAAGGCCCGCGAGGTGCTCGACCTCATCCGCGGCCTGCCGGTCGAGGAGGCCCTCGGCGTGCTGCAGTTCACCGAGCGCGGCGCCGCCGACGTCGTCAGCCGATGCCTCGGCGCGGCGAGCGCCAACGCCCAGCACAACGACGAGCTCGACCCCGACACCCTGTACGTGGCGACCTGCTACGCCGACGAGGGCCCGACCCTCAAGCGCTGGCGGCCCCGGGCCCGGGGCCGCGCCACCCGCATCCGCAAGCGGATGTGCCACATCACGATCATCGTGGCCCCGATGTCGGCCGAGATGGCCGCCAGGGTCGAGGCCAAGCGGGCCGCCGCCGGCGGCGGCGCCGCCCCGTCGCGGCGCAGCCGCCGGGGCCAGGAGTCCCGCCGGGCCCGTGTCGCTCGCAGCCGCGGCGAGGCGACGACCGAGGACACCGAGGTCGAGGAGACCCCGGTCGCCGCCGAGGACGTCGCCGAGGAAGAGGTGACCACCGGCGAGCCCACCGACGAGATGGTGGAGGAGGCCGAGGAGGCCGCTGCCGAGGAGACCGAGGCTGCCGACAGCGAGACCGACGCCGATGAGACGGACGACACCGTCGAGCCGGCGGCAGACGACAAGAACGACGAGGCCTGAGCCGTGCACGAACTCCAGCGAGACAATCGAGGCTTTGCATGTGCCGGAGGCGGCGAAGCCTTGCCGAAGGCAGAGAAGAAGCCCATTGGTTCACCGGAGGTGAACTAATGGGCCAGAAGGTCAACCCGTATGGGTTCCGGCTCGGCGTCACGACCGACTGGAAGTCGCGGTGGTTCGCCGACCGCGAGGAGTACAGCGACAACGTCATCCAGGACTGGAAGATCCGCAACTTCCTGATGAGCGAGCTGCCCCACGCCGCCATCAGCCGGGTCGAGATCGAGCGCACCCGCGACCGCCTGCGGGTCGACGTGCACACCGCCCGCCCGGGCATCGTCATCGGGCGCCGGGGCAGCGAGGCCGACCGCCTGCGGGGTGGGCTGGCCAAGATCACCGGCAACCCCAAGGTGCAGCTCAACATCCAGGAGATCAAGCAGCCTGAGCTCGACGCCGCCCTCATCGCCCAGGGCGTCGCCGACCAGCTCGCCGCCCGGGTCGCCTTCCGGCGGGCCATGAAGCGGGCCGTCCAGAACGCGCAGAAGGCCGGCGCCCAGGGCATCCAGGTGCAGTGCTCCGGCCGCCTCGGCGGCTCCGAGATGGCCCGGACCGAGAGCTACCGCGAGGGTCGGGTGCCCCGGCACACGCTGCGGGCCGACATCGACTACGGCTTCCGCGAGGCGCGCACGAGCGCCGGCCGCATCGGCGTGAAGGTGTGGCTCTACAAGGGCGACGTCCTGCCCTACAAGTCGCAGTCCGAGGAGAAGATCTCCCGCGAGGCCGCCATGGCGGTCGGTGAGACCTCGGGCGCCGGGAGCCCGGGGGGCGGCAAGCGCGTCGTCTCGTCGTCCGCCGGTCGCCGCCGCCCCGCGGACGGCGCCCCCGCCGACGAGGCGCCCGAGAACGAGCCCCTCATCAAGGAGGCCGATCCCGAGCTGGAGCGCCTCCTCGCCGAGGAGGAAGAGATCGAGCGCCGGGTGCACGACCACCACGAGACGCCGCACTTCCGGCCGGGGGACGAGTGACATGTTGATGCCCCGCAAGGTCGCGCACCGCAAGCACCACCGCGGTCGCATGAAGGGCGTCTCCAAGGGCGCCACCGACGTGAACTTCGGCGACTTCGGCATCCAGGCCCTCGAGCCCGGGTGGATCACCGCCCGGCAGATCGAGGCCGCCCGTATCGCCATGACCCGCCACATCCGCCGCGGCGGCAAGGTGTGGATCAACGTCTTCCCGGACAAGCCGGTCACCCAGAAGCCGGCCGAGACCCGCATGGGCTCGGGCAAGGGCAACCCCGAGATGTGGGTCGCCGTCGTCCGGCCGGGCCGGATCCTGTTCGAGCTGGCCTACCCGGACGCCGTCGTCGCCCGCGCCGCCATCGAGCGCGCCATCCAGAAGCTGCCGATCAAGGCCCGCTTCGTGACGAAGGAAGAGGCGCTGTAGGGCATGGACCGAACCAGCTACGGCGACCTCGACGACGGCGCCCTGCTCGACCAGGTGCGCGAGTCCAAGGACCAGCTCTTCAAGCTGCGGTTCCAGCTCGCCACCGGTCAGCTCACGAACTATGCGCGCATCGGCCAGGTGCGCAAGGACATCGCCCGGCTCGAGACCGAGCTGCGTGCCCGCGAGATCGCGGCCGCCGAGGCGCTCACCGAGGAGAACGCGTGATGGCAGAGTCCACCACCGACACGACGACCGAGCGGTCCGTCCGCAAGGTGCGCGAGGGCGTCGTGGCCTCGACCAAGATGGACAAGACCGTCGTGGTCGCGGTCACCACCCGCAAGCCGCACCCGCTCTACAAGAAGACGATGGTGCGGACCAGCCGGCTGTACGCCCACGACGAGAACAACGAGCTGCGCGTGGGCGACCGGGTCCGCATCGTCGAGACCCGCCCGCTGTCCAAGCAGAAGCGCTGGCGGCTCGTCGAGATCCTGGAGCGGGCAAAGTGATTCAACAGGAATCCCGCCTCAAGGTGGCCGACAACTCGGGCGCCAAGGAGGTCCTCGTGCATCAAGGTGCTCGGCGGCTCGCGCCGGCGCTACGCCGTCGATCGGCGACGTCTTCGTGGCGACCGTCAAGGACGCCATCCCCGGCGCCGCCGTCAAGAAGGGCGACGTCGTGCGGTGCGTGGTCGTGCGCACCAAGAAGGAGCGCCGCCGCCCCGACGGCAGCTACATCCGCTTCGACGAGAACGCGGCCGTCCTCATCAACCCGGACGCCAACCCGCGCGGCACGCGCATCTTCGGCCCCGTGGGCCGGGAGCTGCGCGAGAAGCGCTTCATGAAGATCGTCTCGCTCGCACCCGAGGTCCTGTGATGGCAGGTACTGAAGATCCGCAAGGGCGACCGGGTCCGCGTCCTCACCGGCAAGGACCGGGGCAAGGAGGGCAACGTCATGCGCGCCCTGCCCCGCGACCGCAAGGTGATCGTGGACGGGGTCAACGTCGCCCGCAAGAGCCAGCGCCCCACCCGGACGACCCAGCAGGGCGGCATCATCGACAAGGACATGCCGCTGCCCGTCTCGAACGTGGCGCTGGTGTGCCCGGCGTGCGGCCAGCCCACGCGGGTCGGCTACAAGTCCGACCCGTCCGGCACCAAGGTCCGCGTCTGTCGCAAGTGCGGAGGTGAGATCTCGTGAGCGACGCCGCCACCGCCACCGCGGAACGCACCCGCCCCCGGCTCAAGCAGCGCTACGACGAGACGCTGCGCGACCAGCTCCGCGACGAGCTGGCCATGGCCAACGTCATGCAGGTGCCGCGCCTCGCCAAGATCGTCCTCAACATGGGCGTCGGCGCCGCCACCGGCCAGGCCTCGCTGCTCGATGGCGCCGCAGCGCGACCTGGCCACGATCACCGGCCAGAAGCCGGTGGTGACCCGGGCCAAGAAGTCGATCGCCGGCTTCAAGCTGCGCGAGGGCAACGCCATCGGCGCCAAGGTCACGCTCCGGGGCGACCGGATGTGGGAGTTCCTCGATCGGCTGATCTCGATCGCCATCCCCCGCATCCGCGACTTCCGGGGCCTGGAGCCGACGTCGTTCGACGGCAACGGCAACTACACCTTCGGTCTCACCGAGCAGCTCGTGTTCCCCGAGATCGACTACGACAGCATCGACCAGCCCCGTGGCATGGACATCACCATCGTCACGACGGCCAGCACGGACGCCGAGGGTCGGGCGTTCCTGCTGGCGTTCGGTTTCCCGTTCAAGCGCGAGGGTCAGTGATCACATGGCGAAGACAGCGCTCCGAAACAAGCAGCAGCGCAAGCCCAAGTTCAAGGTGCGGGCGTACACCCGGTGCCGCCGGTGCGGCCGGCCGCGCGCGGTGTTCCGCAAGTTCGGGCTGTGCCGCATCTGCTTGCGCGAGCTCGCGCACGCCGGCGAGCTCCCCGGCGTGACCAAGGCGAGCTGGTGACGGGAGGCGACCGATGACGATGACCGACCCGATCGCCGACATGCTCACCCGCATCCGCAACGCGAACATCGCGATGCACGACGACGTGCGCATGCCGTCCTCCAAGCTCAAGGAGTCCCTCGCGGGCGTCCTCAAGAAGGAGGGCTACATCGAGGCCTTCGACGTGGAGGAGAACGTCGGCAAGCCCGGCCGCACCCTGCACGTGCGCATGAAGTACAGCCCCGAACGGGCGCGGACGATCTCCGGCATCCGCCGGGTGTCCAAGCCCGGCCTGCGCGTCTACTCCGGCTCGTCCGACGTGCCCCGCGTGCTCGGCGGCCTCGGGGTGGCCGTGCTCTCGACCAGCCAGGGCCTGCTGACCGACCGCGAGGCGCGCAAGCGCCGGGTCGGCGGCGAGATCCTCTGCTTCGTGTGGTGATGCTGAGATGAGCAGAGTCGGCAAGTCCCCCATCCCCGTGCCCGGCGGCGTCGACGTCGCCATCTCGGGCGCGGACATCACGGTCAAGGGCCCGATGGGCAGCCTCGAGCGCGACATCCCGGGCGTGATCACCATCCACCAGGACGGCGACACGCTGGTGGTCGAGCGGCCCGACGACGAGCGGCAGAACCGGGCCATGCACGGCCTCGTCCGGTCGCTGGTCAACAACATGGTGCTCGGCGTGACCCAGGGCTTCCGCAAGGAGCTGGAGATCGTCGGCGTCGGCTACCGGGCCACCTCCAAGGGCCCGGGCGCCATCGAGATGGCCCTCGGCTTCAGCCACCCGGTGAACATCACGGCGCCGGAGGGCATCACGCTCGAGGTGCCGGCGCCCAACCGCATCGTCGTGTCCGGCATCGACAAGGAGGCGGTCGGTCAGGTCGCCGCCGACATCCGGGCCTGGCGCAAGCCCGAGCCCTACAAGGGCAAGGGCGTCCGCTACGCGGGCGAGCACGTCCAGCGCAAGGCCGGCAAGGCAGGGAAGTAGTCATGAGCTCGCAAGCCAAGCTGAAGCGCGACGCACGCATCCGCCGTCACGCCCGGGTGCGCAAGCACGTCCGGGGCACGGCCGAGCGCCCCCGTCTCGCCGTGTTCCGCTCGAACAAGCACATCTCCGCCCAGGTGATCGACGACCGCACCGGCCGCACGCTGGCCGCCGCGTCGACGCTCGAGGCCGACCTGCGGTCCGGCTCGTCCAACAAGGACGCCGCCGCCAAGGTCGGCGAGCGTGTGGCGACCCGGGCCCGCGACGCGGGCGTCGAGCGGGTCGTCTTCGACCGGGGCGGTTTCCTCTACCACGGTCGGGTCGCGGCGGTCGCCGACGCCGCCCGGTCGGCAGGACTGGAGTTCTGATGCCCAACGGATCTGGTGGCGGCGGCGGCCGCGGTCCCCGCGACCGCCAGCCCCGCGAGCCTCGCGAGAACCCCCGCGCCTCCGGCGACGCCTCGCTGCACGAGTCGCGGGTCATCAACATCAACCGGGTCGCCAAGGTCGTCAAGGGCGGCCGGCGGTTCAGCTTCACGGCGCTGGTCGTGATCGGCGACGGCAACGGCCGCGTCGGCCTCGGCTACGGCAAGGCCAAGGAGGTGCCCCTCGCCATCCAGAAGGGCACCGAGGAGGCCCGCAAGAACCTGTTCAAGGTGCCGCTAGCGGGCGCGACCATCGTGCACCCGGTCCTCGGCGTGACCGGGGCCGGCCGGGTGTTCATGAAGCCCGCCGCCCCCGGCACCGGCGTCATCGCCGGCGGCGCGGCCCGGGCGATCCTGGAGGAGGCCGGCATCCGCGACGTGCTGTGCAAGTCGCTGGGGTCCTCCAACCACATCAACGTGGCCCGGGCGACGATCGCCGCGCTCAAGGCACAGCGGCGGCCGGACGACGTGGCCAAGGCGCGGGGCCTCTCCCCGGAGGAGGCGTTCCCGGCCGGCCTGGTGCAGGCCTACCGCGAGAGCGAGCGGGCCCGCCTCGAGCCGGAGCAGGTGGGCTGATGGGCGACATCAAGGTCACCCAGGTCCGCTCGGGCATCGGCTCCAAGCCCAAGCACCGCGGGACGCTGCGCGCCCTCGGCCTGGGCCGCATCGGCAAGTCCAACACGCTGCCCGACCGGCCCGAGATCCGGGGCATGATCGCCCGGGTCCCGCACCTCGTCGCCGTCGAAGAAGCGGAGAAGTAGTCCGATGACGATCAAGGTCCACGACCTCAGCCCCGCGCCCGGGTCCAACCGGTCCAAGAAGCGGGTCGGCCGGGGCATCGCCGGCAAGGGCGGCAAGACCGCCGGCCGCGGGACCAAGGGCCAGAAGGCCCGCGGCAAGGTCCCCACCCGTTTCGAGGGCGGGCAGATGCCGCTGCACATGCGTATCCCCAAGCTGCGGGGGTTCAACAACCCGTTCCGGGTCGAGTACCAGGCCATCAACCTCGACGTGCTCGAGGCGACCGGGCTGGACGAGGTCACGCCGGACACCCTCCATGCCAAGGGGCTGACCCACAAGGGCGCTCTGGTCAAGATCCTCGGGCGAGGCGAGGTGACGCGGGCGATCAGCGTGCGCGCCCATGCCTTCTCGAAGTCCGCCGCCGAGGCCATCGTCGCCGCCGGGGGTAGCGTCGATGTGGTCCCTCTGCCGTGGGGCGATCGTCGCCCGCCGGCCAAGGGCAACCAGTTCGCGAACCGCTAACTACCAGGTAGTAACCCAGGTTCGGCACGCGATTGCGTTCCGGTGGCCGCAGGGGCAAAACTGGCGTACTCGCACCGCCACTGAGCGCCAGCGTCTGACCGGGGTCGCTGAAGGGGAACCATCGTGCTGTCCAGCCTGCGGAACATGTTCAGGGTCGCCGATCTGCGGAACAAGATCGTGTTCACCCTCGCCATCATGGCCATCTACCGGATCGGCTCGTTCATTCCGGCGCCCGGCATCGACCTAGACGCCATCCAGTCGATCAAGCGGCAGTCGGAGGAGTCGGCCGGTGTCCTGGCCTACCTCCAGCTGTTCTCGGGCAAGGGTCTGACGAACTTCGCGATCTTCGCGCTCGGCGTGATGCCCTACATCACGTCGTCGATCATCATGCAGATCCTCACGGTGGTGATCCCCAAGCTGGAGGAGTGGCAGCAGCAGGGCGCGATCGGCCAGCGCAAGATCACACAGTGGACGCGCTACGTGACGATCGTGATCGCCGTCCTCCAGTCGACCGCGCTCGCGTTCCTGTTCCACAACGGCGGCGGCGGCCTGCTGGGCGGGGCCAGCAACCCGACGCAGACCGACGTGCTGCCCAACTTCACCGCCCCCCGGGTGCTGCTGGTCGTGATCGTGCTGACCGCGGGCACGGCGCTGCTGATGTGGCTGGGCGAGGTCATCACCCAGCGCGGCATCGGCAACGGCATGTCGCTGCTGATCTTCTCGTCGGTGGTGTCGAGCATCCCGGCGCAGTTCGCCAACATCAAGGCGACCAAGGGCTGGGGCCTGCTGATCCCGCTGATCTTCCTGTTCATCGTCGTGCTGGTCGGCATCGTGATCGTCGAGAACGGGCAGCGCCGCATCCCGGTGCAGTTCGCCAAGCGGGTCGTCGGGCGCCGGATGTACGGCGGCCAGAGCACCTACATCCCGCTCAAGGTCAACCAGTCGGGCGTCGTGCCGATCATCTTCGCCAGCTCGATGCTGTACCTGCCGCTGCTGGTGACGCAGATCCTGCCGTCGGACCCCGGCAGCTGGGGCGTCGGCGTGCAGCGCTGGGTCAACGCCCACCTGGTGAGCCCGTCGTCGCCGATCTACATCGTCGTGTACGGCCTCCTGATCGTCGGGTTCGCCTACTTCTACACGGCCATCGCGTTCGACCCGCACCAGCAGGCCGACACGATCCGCAAGCAGGGCGGGTTCATCCCCGGCATCCGCCCCGGGCCCCAGACCGAGCGGTACCTGGCCAAGATCCTGGCCCGGATCACCCTGCCCGGCGCGCTGTTCATCGCCGCCGTCGCCCTGCTGCCGTCGGTGCTGTTGGCGGTGGCGGACGTGCGGGCGTTCGCGTTCGGCGGCACGTCGATCCTCATCGCCGTGGGCGTGGCCCTGGAGACGATGAAGCAGATCGACAGCCAGCTCATGATGCGGAACTACGAAGGGTTTCTTCAGTGACCCGTGGGGTCCGCATGGTGATGCTGGGACGACAGGGAGCCGGCAAGGGAACGCAGTGTGTCCGGTTGTCCCGCCACTATGTGGTCCCCCACATCTCGACCGGCGACATGCTGCGAGCCGCGGTCCGGGAGGGCACCGAGCTCGGCCTCAAGGCGGCCAAGCTGATGGCCGAGGGCGAGCTGGTCCCCGACGACATCATGATCGGCATCGTCGACGAACGGCTCGACGGCAGCGACACGACCCAGCGGGGCTACATCCTCGACGGGTTCCCGCGCACGGTCGACCAGTCCGAGGCGCTCTCCAAGATCACCGGCGCCCGCCCGCTCGACGTGGTGATCGACCTCGACGTGCCCAAGGACGTGGTGCTGGCCCGGCTGGCCAGTCGGCGCATGTGCGACGACTGCGGCGCCAACTACTCGACGCAGCGCGCCGCCCCGCTACGGCTGGGTGTGCGACAACTGCGGGGGCGACGTCGTCCAGCGTGACGACGACAAGCCGGCCGCCATCGAGCGCCGCCTCGCCGAGTACGAGGCCAAGACCGCCCCGCTGATCGCCTGGTACGAGGAGCGGGGCCTCTTGGAGATCGTCGACGGTCAGGGCACGACCGAGGTGGTGCTCGACCGCCTGGTCGCCACGATCGACCAGCGCCGCGGGTCGTAGCGCGGTGCACCGGGCGCGCACGCCGGGGAACGGCCGGCGGACGCCCGAGGAGATCCGCACGATGCGCCGCGCCGGCCGGGTGGTGGCCGAGATGCACGAGGCGATCCGGGCGGCGCTGCGCCCGGGCGTGACCCTGTTGGCGCTGGACACGATCGGCCGCGAGGTGCTCGCCCGCCGGGGCGCGCGGTCGAACTTCCTCGGCTACCACGGCTACCCGGCGGTGATCTGCGCCAGCCCGAACGACGTGGTGGTGCACGGCATCCCCGACGGCCAGGCGCTGGAGGAGGGCGACATCGTGTCGATCGACTGCGGCGCGATCGTCGACGGCTACCACGGCGACGCCGCGTTCACCGCCGGCATCGGCGCGATCGCTCCGGAGGACCAGCGCCTGATCGACGTCACCCGGGCGGCGCTGGAGGCCGGCATCGCCGAGCTGGTCCACGGCAGCCGGCTGGGCGACCTGGGCGCCGCGGTCCAGTCGACGGTCGAGCGGGCGGGCTTCCGGGTGGTGCGCGACTACGTCGGGCACGCGATCGGGACCGCGATGCACGAGCCGCCGGACGTCCCCAACCGCGGCCGCCGGGGCAAGGGCCCCCGGGTCTCGGCCGGCGACGTGTACGCCGTCGAGCCGATGGTCGCCGTCGGCACCGAGGAGACGGCGGTGCTGCCCGACGGCTGGACCGTCGTGACCGCCGACGGCAAGCGGGCGGCGCACTGGGAGCACACGGTCGCCGTCACCGACGACGGCCCGGTGATCCTCACGCTGCCGTAGCCCGCGGACGCACCTCACCGTGGCGGCCCTGCGTGTCTTGGGCGCCACGCTTCGCGGCCAAGACGATTCTTTGACACCGGTGGGTGATAGTTGGTTCTACCGGCGAGACCGTGGGGCAGTAGACGGCGGCTGTCCCACGGTACGCCGGCCCTTCGTCGCGTGAGTGGCGGCGTGAAGTTCGTGGCCAGTGGGGGGTCACCGTGAGACGAGGCGAGCCAACGGTGTCGGGGCGCATCTCCCGGCGTCCCGCGCCGGACCCGGCCGCCCCGCTCCGGCCACAGGTGTGCGCCGGCTGGTCGTCACCCCCCGACCAGCCGGCGCCGCCCCCCTGCCGGGCGGTGCGCTCCACCGGTCAGCGGGCGCTGGCGATGAGATCCGTCGTCGGCGACGGGTCGGCCAGCGTCGCCGTGGCCTCGGCGGCCAGCGTGACCGCCTGGTCGAGGTCGAGCTGGCGGCCGTGTGACTGCTCGAGGTGCACCCGCTCTGCGCCCACGGCCTGCTCCGCGGCCGCCAGCCATCCCTCCAGCTCGCGGCTCCTCGGGCCCGAGACCCCGATCTGCCAGCGTTCCCGCAGGGCTCCCGTGAAGCCCAGCAGCCCGGCCGCCGCTGCATGATCGCCGGCCTCGCCCGCCAGGCCGGCCAGGCCTTCGAGCGCGATCGCCAGCATCATGCGGTGGTGCGCGCCCGGGAAGTCCGTGACGCTGCGCAGCAGCAGCTCCCTCGCCCGCTCGCGCTCGCCCAGTGCCTGCTCGATGCGGCCCAGCACGCACATCGACGTGTGCTGGAGCTGGCGGTCGGCCAGGCGCACCGCCAACCTCGCCGCCTCCCTCGCCCAGCCCTGGGCCTCGTCCAGCGCGCCCTCGTCCTGGGCGATCACCGCCAGGTTGACCAGCGGGACCACCTGGCCGTGGTCGTCGCCCAGGTCCCGGAAGATCGCCAGGCTCTGCTCCAGCTGGCGGCGGGCGACGTCGTGCCGGCCGGCCCTGCGGCTGCCGGCGGCCCAGACCGTCAGCATCCACGCCTGGCCCCAGCGGTCGCCCAGCATGTCGCACAGCGACGCCGCCTCCGGGAAGCACTCCTCCGCCGCCGCCAGGTCGCCCTCGTAGACCGCGTTCCCGCCCCGGACGATCAGCGCGATGGCGAGCTGGCGGGGGTCGCCGACCTTGCGGGCGATCCGCACGCACTCCTCGCCCTGGACGTGGCTGCGGCTGAAGTCGCCCCGCATCCAGCTGACCGTGCCCGCCGCGGTCATCGCCCGCAGGCGCAGCTCGTCGGGCAGCTCCTCCTGCCGCCGCATGCCCTCCTCCAGCCAGCTGGCCGCCTCGTCCAGCAGGCCCATCCGGGCGAAGAACCAGCTCAGCGATCCCGCCATCCGCAGCGCCGTCTCCAGGTCGCCGGTCGAGAACGCCCAGGCGACCGCGGCGCGGCAGGTTGGGCAGCTCCGACACCACCCGGGCGAGCCACTCGGACGCCGCCGGGCCGTGGACGTGGCGCTCGGCCTCCACCACGAACTCGGCGTAGTAGCCGGCGTGGCGGGCGTGGACCTCCGGGGCCTCCTCGTCGTGGCCCAGGTGCTCCAGCGTGTAATGGCGCATCGTGTCGAGCAGCCGGTAGCGGTCGGCGCCGTCCCGGGTCGAGACGCAGCCGACCATCGACTTGGTGACCAGGTGGGACAGTCCCCGGACGACCGCCATCGGGTCGTCCGCCAGGTCGGCGACCGCCTCGGCCGCGGCCAGCGTGAAGTCGCCCAGGAACACGCCCAGCCGCACGAACAGCTCGCGCTCCGGCGCGTCGAGCAGGTCGAAGCTCCAGTCGAGCGCCGCCCGCAGCGTGCGGTGGCGGGGCGTCGCCCGCCGGCGGGCGGGGCCGAGCAGCCGGAAGCGGTCGTCGAGGCGCACGCCGATCTCGCCGATCGGCAGGCTGCCGACCAGCGCGGCCGCCAGCTCGATCGCCAGCGGGATGCCGTCGAGCCGCGTGCAGATCTGGGCCACGCCGTCGAGCGTCTCGCCCGTCGGGGCGAAGCCGGCCAGCGCGGCCCGGCCCCGCTCCAGGAACAGCTGCACCGCCTCGGACCGCAGGATGGCGTCGGGGTCGACCCCGATCGTGCCGGCGTCGGGCAGCCCCAGCGCGCCGATGCGCAGCACGCGCTCGGACGACACCTGCAGGTCCTCCCGGCTCGTGGCCAGGATGCGGGCCGACGGGCAGCGCTCCAGCACGGTCTCGGTCGCCTCGGCGGTGGCCTCGACGACGTGCTCGCAGTTGTCGAGCACGACCAGCATCTCGTCGTCGCCGATCGTCCGGCACAGGTGGTCGAGCGGCCGGGGCTGGTCGGTCTCGGCGCCGAGCGCCGCGCCCATCGCCCGAGGGACCAGGCCCGGTTCGGTCACGGCCGACAGGTCGACGAACCAGACGCCGGCCGGGAACCGG
This sequence comes from uncultured Acidimicrobiales bacterium, assembly GCA_963739835.1. Taxonomy (GTDB): domain Bacteria; phylum Actinomycetota; class Acidimicrobiia; order Acidimicrobiales; family VFJN01; genus ZC4RG19. The sequence continues at coordinate 177,180 of CAVUBW010000022.1, read as the reverse complement.
TCGACCAGCTCCTCGCCCACGCGGACCGCCAGGCGCGTCTTGCCGCACCCGGCCGGGCCGCACAGGGTGACGAGTCGCGGACGCGGCCAGCGCCTCGGCGACCGCCGCGCGCTCGGCCTCCCGGCCGAGGAAGCTCGTGAGCTGGCGGGGCAGGTTGTGGCGGCCGGCGCCCGCGGCCGCCCGCTCCGGCTCGGCGGCGCGGGGCGGGCCGCCGGGGACGAGCGGCTCGGCGCCCGGGCGCCAGTCGAGCGTGGCGTCCTGGCGCAGGATCGCCCACTCCAGCTCGCGGAGCTCCGCGCCGGGCTCGATGCCCATCCCCTCGACCAGCGCCTCCCGCGCCTCCTGGTACGAGCGCAGCGCGTCGGCCTGGCGGCCCGACCGGTACTGCGCGGTCATCAGCAGCGCCCACAGCCGCTCCCGGGTCGTGTTCGCGTGGGCGAGCGACACCAGGTCGGGCGCCAGATCGACGTGCCGCCCGGTCGCGAGCAGCAGCTCGGCCCGCAGCTCCTCGCGCGGCCAGCCGCAGCTGGTCCAGCCGCACGGCGTCGGGCTCGAACGCTGGCTCCATCGCCAGGTCGCCGAGGGCGTGACCCCGCCACAGGGCCAGCGCCTCGCCCAGCCGCGCCAGCGCGCGCGTCGGGGGCGCCCGACGCGACCGCGCAGCGTGGGCGTCGGCGAACAGGGTCTCGAAACGCGAGGCGTCGACCTGGGTCGCCGACACGTCGAGCAGGTAGCCCGGCGGCCGCCGCACCACAGCCGACGTGGTGCCTCCCGGCTCGCCGGTCCACAGCAGCTGGCGCAGCTGCGACACGTACGTCCGCAGCGGGCCGGTGCCGGTGCTCGGCGGCTCGTCGCCCCAGATCGCGTCGACCAGGGTCTCGGCCGGAACGACGCTGCCCGCCCGGAGGATCAGGTGCGCCAGCACCGCCCGCTGGCGCGGCCCGCCGAGCGCGACGTCCTCACCCTCCCGCCGCACGGCCAGAGGACCGAGGATGTGAAACGTGAGCTGGCGGTCTGGCATCGTCGCGCCCGTCCTACCGTCCGCCCGGCTTCGGGGCCGCGCTCACCAAGCGTCCGAACGCCATGAGCACGACTACTCGTTCTCAAGCCCTCACCGTCATGGCCCCGCTGCGTCGGGGGGGATGGTGGTGGAGCCGCGTCACGCTACCTCTCCTCGGGATGGTGGTGATGTCGACCGCCCTGGCCGAATTGCGGGTGATCCATTTCGCCCAGTGGTGCGCGTTCCCTCGGCTCCCCGGGGCGACCGGGCGGGCCCGACGGCGCGGTGGCCTCGTGTTCGTCGCCGAGTTCGACGGCGACCTGCACGAGTACCTGGCCGCATTCGGGCTGGCCGTGCCCGGCGGCATGCGGGCCGCGTTCGGGGCGACCCAGCGGTTCCCCGGGCCCCGGCCGACCCGCCGGCTGATCGACTACGTCGAGCACTGGCGGGTGCGCGACCTGCTGCGGTGGTCGGCCTACCCCGACGCCACCGTCCGCGATGTCGACGCCGCGCTCGACGTCCGGCGGCTGCTCGGCGAGCTGCGGGCGATCGACCCGGCGCTGCGGCCCTCGGAGTTCGCCGCCGCCTGCCGGACCCTGGTGGCGTCGCTCGACCGCGCCCCCCGGACCGTGCGCCAGAGCCCGTGGCGCTGCGTGTGGACCGCGCTGACCGGAAGCCGGCGGGTGGGCTCGTTCGCCGCCGCCCTGCCGCTCGCGCCCGGCGCCGCCGACCGGGTCGCCGAGGCGGTCGACCGCCACCCGGACCTGTTCGCCGCCGTGGACGGGACCCACTTCGCCCGTCTCTCGCACCTTGCCCCGCTCGCCGCCGAGAGCGCCCGCGACGGCGCCGATCCGGGCCGCCTGCTGCTGGCCGCGTTCGTCGACGGCCGCGGCCGCGACTACCCCGCCCGGCTGATCGCCTCGCTGGGCCCGGCGGCGGACGAGGTCTTCGCGGGGTGCCCCGGTTACCCGGGCGCTGCGGTGCCCGCAGCGGCCGCGGCCTGGCTCGCCCACCACCGGCTCGCCGCCACGCTGTTCGTCCCCTGCCGGGCGGTGATGCCGGTGGCGTCGGTGCGCCGGGCGCTGGCCCGGCACGAGCGCGTGCTCGACCTCGTGGCGGCCGCGCCGCCCGGCGAGTCGTTCGCCGACCTCGGCGCCCGGCTCGTCGAGGTGTGACGTGGACCTCGACTGGCACGACATCCAGGGCAACGTCCTGCGGGCCTACGGGTTCGACCACGCCCGGCACCTGGTGCTGCGGGTCGATCGCGCGGCGGACGGCCGGGCCTGGCTGGGCCGCGTCGCCCCCACCGTCACGCCCGCCCGGGTGTGGCGGGACCGCCCGGTGAGCGCGCTCAACGTGGCGTTCACCGCCGCCGGGCTGGCGGCCCTCGGGGTGGCGGAGGCGACCGTGCGGGGCTTCCCGCCGGAGTTCGTGGCGGGCATGGCGGCCCGGGCCGCCGCGCTCGGCGACGCCGGCGCCGACGACCCGGCCGGATGGGAGCCCGCGGGGCCGCATCAGCCCGGCGCCCACGTGCTGGTGATGGTCCACGCGCCGGCCGCCGCCGACTGCGAGGCGGCCGCCGAGGCCGCGGCGGACGAGGCGGCCGCCGCGGGCCTGACGGTGCTCGCCCGCCAGTCGCTCGCCGGCCTCCGCGGGCCGGACGGCGCCGCCGACACCCTCCGGATCGAGCACTTCGGCTTCGCGGACGGCGTGTCGCAGCCGGCGGTCGAGGGCGCGGTCGAGCCGACCGCGGTCGACGGCAACGGGACGCTGCTCGGGGACGGGCGCTGGCGGCCCGTCCGCCCGGGAGAGTTCGTGCTCGGCTATCCGGACGAGGAGGAGGACGCCCCGCCGCTCCCCGGACCGCTCGGGCTGGTCCACAACGGGACGTTCCTCGTGTGGCGCAAGCTGGCTCAGGACGTTGCCGGATTCCGGCGCTTCCTGGCGGAGCGCACGGCCGGCGACCCGGGCGGTGGCCCGCGCCTCGGGGCGCAGATGGTCGGCCGGTGGCCGGACGGCTCGCCGTACGGCGACGCGCTCGGCCGACCCCGCCGCGGGAGACCTCGACGCCTGCCCGGCCGGCAGCCACATCCGGCGGGCCAACCCGGTGCGCTCGCTGCCCGCGGTGCGGGGGCTCGTGAGCCGGCACCGGCTGTTGCGCCGGGGGATGCCCTACGGCCCGCCGCTGCCCCCGGGGGTGACCGACGACGACGGCGTCGACCGGGGCCTCGTGTTCCTCGCCTACTGCGCCAGCATCAGCCGCCAGTTCGAGTTCGTGCAGCGGGCGTGGCTGAACGACGGCAACGTGGTCGGCGCCGGCCACACGACCGACCCGATCGCGGGCACCGGCGTCGCCGAGCGGCGCCTCGCCGTTCCCGGCCCGCGTCCCCGGGTGCTGGGCGACCTGCCGCGCTTCGTGCGCACCCGGGGCGGCGCCTACCTGTTCGAGCCCTCGCTGTCCGCCCTGCGCGACCTCGCTCAGGGGCGCTGGCACCAGTCGTAGAGCCGCCGCCGCATCCGGGTGAACGGCTCCGGGCCGGCGATCGGCGGGGACAGGCGCAGCCGGGTGCCGTCCGGCGCGGGCGCGGTCAGCTCCAGCGTGCCGACCGGGATGCCGCCGACCGTGGCCAGGCGGTACGCGATCGGGCAGGCGCCCTCTCCGTCGCCGAGCGCGGCGAGCGTGGACGACCGGGCCGCGACCGGGACCGCCTCGACCACCGCCTGCCCGCCGCCGGGCAGCGGGGCCGGCACCCGGCTCGTGAAGGCGCAGGCCAGCACGTCCCGGCTGGGGGCCAGGGCCCGCCCGGCCCGCCCGTGCTCCGGCGTGGCCGACGCCAGCAGCAGGTCGACGGGATCGTCGCCGGTCACGCGGATCGCCAGCCCGACCCAGTCCGGCAGCGGGGGCGGCCAGCTGAAGGTCGCCGACAGCCGGGCCAGCGCCGGCCGGTCCGGGCGGCCGGGCCCGTGCAGGACCGCGGCGAACAGCACGCCCCGCCGGTGGATCAGGCGGTCGCGCACCGGTCCGGGCGAGGCAGGCGGCTAGGCCGGCTGGGCGCCCGGCGTGCCGGCCAGCGTGGTGAAGGTGGCGGCGGTCGTCACCGGCGAGTCCGGCACCCGCACCGAATCGACCACCTGGTAGCGGGTCACCAGCTCGCTGTCGGTGACGTCGCAGACCATGTAGCCGCGGCGGTGGGTGTCGGCGAAGACCACCTGGGGCAGCGACCGGATGAGCTGCTCGGCGATGTCGGCAAGTCCCGAGTCGAAGCCCGAGCTGATCGACCCGCCGACCAGCTCGGTGCCGACCACGTCGGACGACGGCGAGCCGTCCGGGTTCTCGCCGACGAGCCCGCCCACCCCGGCGGCGTGGATGTCGCCGGTGATCACGACCGCGTTCTCGACGCCGCCGGCCCGGATCTGGTCGAGCAGCCGCTGGCGGGCGGCGGCGTAGCCGTCCCACTGGTCGCGGTTGTAGAACACGCCGGCCAGCGGCATCGACGTCATCACCGTCTGGTTGGCGAGCACGTCCCAGGTCGCCGGCGACTCGGCCAGGCTCTGGCCGATCCACGCCTCCTGCTCGGCGCCGAGCATCGTCTGGGTGTCGGCCACCCGCTCGGGGCACGGTCGGCCCGGAGTCGGCCCCGTCGTCGCAGGGCTGGTCGCTGCGGTACTGGCGGCCGTCGAGCACGTGGAAGCGCGCCAGCCGGCCCCAGTCGAGCGCCCGGTAGATGCGCAGGTCCGGGCCGGTGGGGGCGTCGAGCCGCACGGGCATGTGCTCCCACCAGGCCCGGTAGCCGGCGGCCCGCCGGGCCGGAAACTCGGGGGCCTCGGCGGGGAACTGGGGGACGAGGCCGGCGTAGTTGTTCTCGACCTCGTGGTCGTCCCAGGTGACGATCCACGGGCACGCGGCGTGGATGCCCTGCAGCGCCGGGTCGCTCTTGTACTGCCCGTAGCGGTTGCGGTAGTCGTCGAGCGTGATCAGCTCGGGGCCGGTGTTCTGGCGGATCGCCCCGGTGCTGATGCCGCCCTCGTAGATGTAGTCGCCCAGGTGGAGCACCACGTCCGGGTCGTCGGCCGGGGCGTGGGCCCACAGCGGCCAGAAGCCGGACTGCCAGTTCTGGCAGCTGGCGAACAGGAACCGCAGCGGGTCGCGGTGGTGGTGCCGGGCCGGGGCGGTGCGGGTGCGGCCGACGGGGCTGACCTGGTCGCCGACGATGAACCGGTACCAGTACCACGAGGCGGGGCGCAGGTGGCCGACGTCGACGTGGACCGAGTGGGCGTGCTCGGGGGAGGCCACGACGTCGGCCCGGCGCACGTGCCCCCGGAACGCCTCGTTCTCGGCCACCTCGACCCGGACCGGGATGTCGACGGCGGGCATGCCCCCGCCGGCCGTCGGCGCAGGCGCCAGGCGGGTCCAGAGGACGACCGCGTCGTCGGTCGGGTCGCCGGACGCCACGCCCAGCGCGAACAGGCCGTCCGGCAGCGCGACCGGCGGCGGCGGTGGCCGGCGACCGGGGTGCGGCGGCGGGTTGGTGCAACCCGGCGGGCTCCAGCCGGCCAGCGGGATCGCGGCGCCGGCCACCAGTGCCCCGGTGAGGAACCGGCGCCGGCTCGTGCTGGTGTCGTCGCGGGTGTCGCTCATGGTCCGTTGCCCCTCCCCGTGGACCGTTCCGCGGACCCTATCCCGGCTGCGGGGGCGGGGGAGCGGCGGTCGAGTGGCGACGGAACGAAAACGATAACGAGGCCGGTTAGGAGGCCGCCGGGGGCGGCCTCTCTGTCGATGGTGGGGGCGGTCGGGCGGGCGTCAAGGACAAGCTCGCTGCGCTCGGCCGCCCTCGGCGGCTCCTTGACCCCCACCCGACCGCCCTTGTCCTTTGCATCGGTGCCCGACGGGTCGGCGACACCCTGGTGGCGCTTCCTCGTGCCGATTCCCGTCGTACAAAAGCGTCCAGCGGGACGAGCGCTACGCCTCGCCGCCGGGGGCGGCCTCTCTGTCGATGGTGGGGCCGGTCGGGCGGGCGCCAGGACAAGCTTGCTGCGCTCGGCCGCCTTCGGCGGCTCCTTGACCCCGCCCGACCGTCCTTTGGGCACTCACGGTGGTGCCGGTGCGGTCTGAAGTAGTTGCGTGGCGTACTGGTCTCGAAAGTGGTTGATTTTCAATCACTTTCTCAGGCCAGTACGCCGCGCAACTAGTTCCCCGCGCGCCCTGCGTGGCCTCGGGGCGAAAGACGAGTACGCGGGCGGGGCTTGGGGTACGGTGACGCGCGCCGGCGGCCTGCCCCGCGAGGGCAGGCCGAACGTGCTGTGGCGACCGCGCGCGGAGTTTGCCATTGCCTTTCGTCGCGCTAGCATGTTCAGTCGGCTCTCGGCGCAATTGGCTGTTCCACCGCGTCTTTGGCCACGACCAGTACGCATGTAGGAGCACTCCCTGCCGAAACCCAAGGAAGATGCGATCGTCCTGGAGGGGAAGGTCATCGAGCCCCTCCCGAACGCGATGTTCCGTGTCGAGTTGGACAACGGCCACAAGGTTCTGGCCCACATCTCCGGCAAGATGCGCATGCATTACATCCGCATCCTCCCCGGCGACAAGGTGCAGGTGGAGCTCACGCCCTACGACCTCAGCCGAGGCCGCATCACCTATCGCTACAAGTGACGGGATCGCTATGAAGGTTCGTCCCAGCGTCAAGAGAATCTGTGAGAAGTGCAAGGTGATCCGCCGCCACGGGCGCGTGCAGGTCATCTGCCCCAACCCGCGCCACAAGCAGCGTCAGGGCTGAGAGGGAGACCATGGCACGTATCGCCGGCGTCGACATCCCCCGCGAGAAGCGGCTGGAGATCTCGCTCACCTACATCTACGGCATCGGCCGCACCCGCTCGAACGAGATCTGCACGGCCCTCGAGATCAACCCCGACACCCGCGTGCGCGACCTGACCGACGACGAGGTCGCCCGCATCCGGAACCACATCGAGGGCACCTACAAGGTCGAGGGCGACCTACGGCGTGAGGTCGCCCAGGACATCAAGCGCAAGATGGAGATCGGCTGCTGGCAGGGGCTGCGCCACCGCCGCGGCCTGCCCGTCCGGGGCCAACGCACCCAGACCAACGCCCGCACCCGCAAGGGCCCGAAGAAGACCGTCGCCGGCAAGAAGAAGGCAAGGAAGTAACCCCACCCATGGCCAAGCCCAAGTCCGCCGGCGGCCGCAGGCCGCGCAAGCGCGAGCGCAAGAACGTCGGTTACGGCGTCGCCCACATCAAGTCGAGCTTCAACAACACGATCATCAGCTTCACCGACCAGGACGGCAACGTCCTGTCGTGGGCCTCGGCCGGCAACGTCGGCTTCAAGGGCTCGCGCAAGTCCACGCCGTTCGCGGCGCAGACCGCCGCCGAGGCCGCCGCCCGCCGGGCGATGGAGCACGGCGTCCGCAAGGTCGACGTCCAGGTCAAGGGCCCCGGGTCCGGCCGCGAGACCGCCATCCGGTCGATCCAGAACGCCGGCATCGAGGTCACAGGCATCAAGGACGTCACCCCTGTCCCCCACAACGGCTGCCGCCCGCCCAAGCGGCGGCGTGTCTGAGGTAACCGCTCCATGTCGCGCTACACCGGACCCAAGGCCCGCGTCTCCCGCCGCCTCGGCGTCAACCTGTGGGGCACCGCGGGTGAGAACCGCGCCCTCGAGCGCCGGCCCTACCCGCCCGGCGAGCACGGGCGCAACCGCCGCCGCAACGCCTCCGAGTACCTGCTCCAGCTGCAGGAGAAGCAGAAGGCCCGCTTCACCTACGGCCTCAACGAGCGCCAGTTCCGCAACCTCTACGAGGAGGCGAGCCGGCGCAAGGGCGTCACGGGCGAGCTGATGCTCCAGATGCTCGAACGCCGCCTCGACAACATCGTCTACCGGGCCGGCTGGGCCTCCACCCGGCCCCAGGCCCGCCAGTTCGTCAACCACGGCCACGTCGACGTCAACGGTCGGCGGGTCGACATCGCCAGCTACCGCGTCCGCAAGGGTGACGTGGTCAGCCTGCGGGGCAAGGCCAGCCAGATGATCCAGATCCAGTGGAACCGCGACGTGCTGGCCCGCACGCCACCCCCCTGGCTGGACTCCGAGAACGAAGGGCTCGCGGTGAAGGTGCGTGAGTACCCGCTGCGCGAACACATCGACGTGCCCGTGCGCGAGCAGCTCATCGTCGAGCTCTACAGCAAGTAACCCCTCCTCACCCACTCCATCTTCGTCAGCTATCTAGGGAGCCTCCCCATGCTGGTCATGCAGCGGCCCACGGTCGAGCCCACGACCGAGGAAGATCACAACCGCCAGCGCTTCGCGATCGGTCCGCTCGACCCCGGTTTCGGCCACACGCTCGGCAACTCGTTGCGGCGCACGCTGCTCTCGTCGATCCCCGGCGCCGCCATCACGCAGGTCCGGTTCGACGACGCCCTGCACGAGTTCGACACGATCCCGGGCGTCGTCGAGGACGTCACCGACATCATCCTCAACCTCAAGGACATCGTGCTCGTCAGCCATAGCGACGAGCCCGTCACGCTGCGCCTCGACGTGCGCGGCCCGGCCGACGTGCTCGCCCGGGACATCCAGCTCACGTCCGACATCGAGATCCTCAACGACGACCTCCACCTGGCCACGCTGAACCGGTCGGGCCGCATCGCCGTCGACATCACCGTGTCCAAGGGCCGGGGCTACCGCTCGGCCGAGGCCAACAAGCAGTCCGAGACCATCGGCGTCATCCCGGTCGACTCGATCTTCTCGCCGGTGCGGCGGGTCGCCTTCGACGTCGAGCCCACCCGGGTCGAGCAGTCGACGGAGTACGACCGCCTGGTCATCGACATCGAGACCGATGGCTCGATCAGCCCCCGCGACGCCCTCGCGTCGGCCGGCGACACGCTGCGGTCGCTGGTGGCGCTGGTCGCCGACATGAGCGAGGAGCCCCAGGGCCTCGAGCTGGGCGAGCTGGCCGTGACGAGCGCCGGCTCCCCCGACCTCGACCTGCCGATCGAGGACCTCGACCTGTCGGAACGTCCCCGCAACTGCCTCAAGCGGGCCCAGGTCAACAGCGTGGGCGAGCTCGTGCAGAAGACCGAGGACGACCTGCTGGCCATCACCAACTTCGGCCAGAAGTCGCTGGACGAGGTCATCGCCAAGCTCGACGAGCGCGGCCTCTCGCTGCGCACCAAGGACTGACGCCATGCCCGCCACTCCCCGCAAGGGCCGCCGGTTCGGCGGCAGCGCCGCCCACCAGCGGCTGATGATGGCGAACCTGGCGGCCAGCCTGTTCGCCGCCGAGGGCATCGTGACCACCGAGGCCAAGGCCAAGGCGCTGCGCCCGGTGGCCGAGAAGCTCATCACCAAGGCCCGCAAGGCCGACGCCGATCCGGACGTCAAGCTGCACCAGATCCGTCAGGTCGTCGCCTACCTCGGCGACCGCGAGATGACGCACAAGCTGTTCGACGACATCGCGCCGCGCTACGCCGACCGCAACGGCGGCTACACCCGCATCCTCAAGCTCGGGCCGCGCCAGGGCGACAACGCGCCGATGGCGCGTATCGAGCTCGTCTGACCTCTCCGGCATGAGCGAGTCACCGGCGGCCCCGGCGGGGCCGCTGGTCCGCGTCCGGATGACCGTCGCCTACGACGGCTCGGGGTTCCACGGGTTCGCGCCCAACCCGGGCGTGACGACGGTCGGCGGCACGCTGACCGCCGCGCTGTCGCGCACCCTGCGCCACGACGTCGACCTGGTGTGTGCCGGTCGCACCGACGCGGGCGTGCACGCCTGGGGCCAGGTGGTCAGCTTCGACGCGCCGGCCGACGCGGTCGAGCCGACGATGCTGCAGCGCTCGGTCAACCGCCAGTGCGGCCCGGCCGTGGTGGTGCGGGAGGTGCGGCTCGCGGCCGACGACTTCGACGCCCGCCACTCGGCGACGGGTCGGACCTACCGCTACACGATCGTCAACCGCCCGGTGCCCGATCCGTTCCTGGCCGGGACGGCCTGGCACGTCGACGAGCCCCTCGACCTGGACCTGCTCCACCTGGCCTGCGACCCGCTGGTGGGGGAGCACGACTTCTCGGCGTTCTGCCGGCGGGCCCGCCTGCGCGACGGCGGCGAGGCGTCGCTGGTCCGGGAGGTCCGCCGGGCGGCCTGGACCGACCTGGGCGAGGGCATCCTCCGGTTCGAGATCGAGGCCAACGCCTTCTGCCACCAGATGATCCGCAGCGTGGTCGGCACGCTGGTCGAGGTCGGCGCCGGCCGCCGCCACGCCGGCGAGCTGCTGGGCGTGATCGCGGGGCGCGACCGTTCGCGGGCGGGCTCCCTGGCGCCGCCCCAGGGCCTGTGCCTGTGGGCGGTGTCCTACCCGGCCTGACCCGCGGTGGTGGCGTAGCGTGTCCGCCATGCCCGCCGCCCACCGTGCCCGACGTGGGGCGGCCGCGCTGGCGCTGGCGGCGGCCGTCGCGCTCGGCGCCGCGCCCGCGGCGCTCGCCCAGGCGCCGCCGGCGCAGCCGACGACCGAGCCGACCACCAGCCCGCCGACGACCGAGGAGCCCGCGACCACGCGGCCGCCGCGGACCACGTCGCCGCCCGCGACCGAGGCCCCGGCGACGACCGTGGCGCCGACCGAGCCGGCGGACGAGGGCGACGACGGGTCGTCGATCGACTGGGGGACCGTCGCCATCATCGCCGCCATCGTCGCCGTCCTCGCTGGGGTGATCGCCGTGATCGCGGGCGCCGGGTCCAAGCGCCGGCGGGCGGAGGCCTCGGTCAACAGCCGGGTCGCCCAGGTCGTCGGCGGTGCGGAATGGATCCACGACCAGGCCTCGCTCGAGCTGATCGGCGGCACCCGCTCGCCCGAGCAGCTGCGGCCCGCCTGGGACGACACCCGGCGCCGGATCAACGACCTCGGCGCCCAGGCGGCCGCCATCGCGGTCGACGCCAAGGACGAGGCGCTCGGCCAGCAGCTGCACGGGCTCACCCACGCGCTCGGGCTGCTCGGCGGCGCGCTCGACACGAGCGTCGCCCTGCGGCTCCAGGGCGGCAACGACCCCGGCACCCGGGCTGCGGTCGACGAGTCGTTCGTGGCCGTCAACGACCGGCGCCACGAGCTGCACCGGGCGCTGGTCCCGCTCGCCCAGCGGGTCTGAGCCGCCGCCGACGCGTTTTGTCCCCCGGAGTGGTCGCCCTAGCGACCGTTTCCGGGGACAAAACGCGTCTCAGAGCTCCTCGTGCCGCTGCATGTGCTCGAAGGTGATCCAACCCGGCAGGACCGGCAGCCAGAACGTGAGCAGCCGGAACGTCAGCACCGCCGCCACCGCCTCGCCGTTGCGCATGCCGTAGCCGGTCAGCGCCGCCACCAGCGCCGCCTCGAACGCCCCCAGGCCGCCGGGGGTCGGCGACACCGAGCCGAAGGCCGCGGCCACCAGGTACGCGGCCCCCACCTCGGGCAGCGTCAGCCCGCCGCCGAACGCCTGCACCACCGCTGCCAGCGCGGCGATGTAGGCCAGCGTCACGCCGGTCGACCCGCCGAGCAGGGCGAACACCCGGCCCGGGTCGGTCACGACGTCGGTCAGCGACACCGCGGCCTTGCGGGCCTGGACGAGGAGCGGCGGCACGACCTTGCGCCGCAGCACCGGCACCGCGACGAGCGCGAGCCCGCTGGCCGCCAGCACGACGGCGATCACGACGAGGATGGTCGACGTGTCGGGCAGCGAGAACCCGCCGACCCCGCCCGTGCCGGTCCAGGCCAGGAAGGCGAACAGCAGCACGACGTGCATGACCAGGCCGCCGAGCATGTTGAGCCCGACCGAGGTCGCCGCCACCGCCGGGTCGACGCCGGTGCGCTGCAGGAAGCGCACGCCGACCGCCAGCGCCCCGGTGTTGGCGGGGGCGATCCGGTTGGCGAAGGACGACGCCACCTGCAGGCGCAGCGTGGGCAGGAACGGGATCGGTTGGGGCACCGACCCCACCATCGACACCGCGGCGAACAGGTACGTGAGCGCGGCGGCGAGCACCGCGGGGAACAGCCACCACCAGTCCGCCTGGGCGGCGGCGTCGGCGGATTTCTGCACGTCCGTGAGCTGGGGCAGCAGGTAGTAGAAGCCGGCCGCCAGCGCGACCACCGACATGAGGGTCCGGGGCCGGACCCGTTCGAGCCGGGCCAGCGGCTCGCCCGGCGAGCCGGTCAGGTCCTGGATCTGCTCGCGCAGCCGGGCCAGCAGCGTCGGTTCGTTCCGCAGCGCTCGGCGGGTGCCGCCCGGCAGCGCCAGGGGCTGGAGGAAGGGGAGCGCGGCGACCACGGCGACCGGGCCGACCGCCTCGACCGCGGCGGCGACGGCCCGCTCGGTGCCGACGACCGCGGCGCTCGCCACCAGCAGCTGGGCCGAGTCGCGGGCGAGGTCGCGGTCGCTCGCCGCCGACCCGGGCGTCGTCGAACCCGCCGACCGTCGCCAGGCCGGCGGCGTCGATCGTGAACTGGCCGAGCCGCAGGGTCCGGTGCGCCAGCCCCGCGGCGTGCAGGTGCCCGACCTGGCGCCAGATGTCGACCAGCGGCCCGGCCGCCAGCTCGTCCGGGCCGAGGTCGGTGGCGGGGCGGCCCACGACCGGATCGGCGAGCAGGCCCACGACCGAGCCGCCGGGCGACGCGACCACCGTGCGCACGGCCGCGGCCCGGGCCCCGGCGGCGCCGGCGAGCGACTGGGCCAGCGCCTCGTGCTCGACCCGGCGCTGCACGCTCATGTGCGGCCGATCGGTCTCGGCGCTGCGCAGCCGGACGTAGCGCCACAGCCGGCCGAGCAGGTCGGCCGAGCGGTCGCGGGCGGTCCGCACGGTCAGCGCCAGGCACTCGCCGGCCCCGGTCACGATCGTGTAGGCGAGCGGGTCGTCGCGGTCGAGCTGGTCGACGCGGGCGACGGGGCCGGCCCGGCGCAGCATCGCCTCCAGCTCGTCGACCTCGGGGTCGGCACTGGGCGTGCCGATGGCGACCAGCGCCGCACTGCCGACGACCAGCCCGACGGCCAGCGCCAGCACGACGTCGAACGCCGGCTCGCCCGACGAGACCAGCCGCAGCACGACCAGCACGCCGACGCCGCCCCACAGCGCCCGGCGCCAGGCCTGCGGCAGCCACGGCGAGGCGATGACGACCATCGCCACGACCGAGGCGATCAGCGGCGAGGTGGCGAACCGGGGATCGGTCAGCTGGACGTCGCGCCCGGTGTCGGCCCGCACCCGGTCGACGACCCCCCGGTCGGCCAGCACCGAGTCGATGAACAGCATCGTCCAGGAGGCGACGTACGACCCGAGCAACAGCGCCAGGGCCCGCCGGTAGCGCCGCCGCAGGAGCAGCACGACGATCGCCAGCAGCGGCAGCCCGGCCGCCAGCACGTAGGCCAGGGCGGTGAGCACCTCGGCCAGCCGGTCGGGGATCCGCTGGTACGCCTCGACGATGTCGGCCTCGGCCCCGCCGATCGTGTTCCGGGCGAACATCGCCGCCAGCAGCCCACCCACCAGCAGCACGAGCCCCAGCAGCAACCGGAGCACGTCGCCCGGCGCGCGCTGCCGGCGCCGGGCGCGCAGGGACACGACGGGGGCGACGATGTCCTGCACAGGACGCCGACGGTACCGCTCCGCGGAACGCCCGCGGACGCCGGGACGGGCTGCGGCCTTCAGGGATCCTGCACCGGGTGGATGGTCCCGAACGCCATCGACGACAGCAGGCCGCAAAGGATCCCGAGCCCGGCGCCGCCGACGACGTCGAGCGGGAGGTGGGCGCCGTAGTACATGCGGATGAGGCCGACGAACGTCGCCAGCGCGAACGGCAGCGGGCGCCAGCGGGGCGGGAGGAGCGGGGCCACCACCGTGGCCAGCGCGAAGGCGATCGCCGTGTGGCCCGAGACGTAGCCCTTGCCGTGGAGGCCCGACTCCCGGAGCGTCACGTGCTGGAGCAGGTCGGCCGGCCGGCCCCGGTGGGCCGCCTTCTTGACGACCTTGGCCGCCGCCCAGGCGGCCAGCACGGCGGTCGACGCCGCCAGGGCCGGGCGCACCCGGCGGGTGGCCGCGTACACGACGAGCCCGCTGATGACCACCATCCAGAAGTTGCCGAGCTGCATGATCGGCCACACCGGCCACCGCAGGCCGTCGGGCAGGTTGTTGAACGCCGTGAACACGTCGGCCTCCCACCGCGGGACCGACTCCGTGCGGTCGACCAGGATCAGCCAGCTCACGCCCAGCAGGCCCACGCCCGCGGCCGCCTCGGTGGCGTGCCGGCCCCAGGGGCGGGCGTTAGCGAGGCGCCCGCGGCCGGCACGGCGGGGCGGGGCCTCGCGCGGCTGCACCGGGCGTGTCACCCCTGCTTGGCCGGAACGGCCATCGCGAGGTTGAGCGCCGAGCCGATCACGACCCCGAGCGCCACCCCGCACACGACGTCGAGCGGGTTGTGGGCGCCGACATACACGCGGGCGACCATCACGAGCCCGACCAGCACCCAGGGCACCGGCCGCCAGCGGCGGGGCAGATAGGGGACCACCAGGCACGCTATCGCCGCCACCATCACCGCATGGCCCGACACGAAGCTCGGTCCGGAGGCGTGCACGTCGCCGCGCAGCTGGACGTCGGCGCCGATCGAGGTCCCGGGCCGCTGCCGGACGACCATGTCCTTGACCACCCGTTCGAGCACCAGCTTGAGCACGGTCGCCGCCAGCAGCGCGATCGCCAGCCGCCAGCGGCGCAGCAGGGCCGCCACCAGTGCCAGCAGCGGTCCCACCAACACCGCTCCGATCTGCTGGAACGGCCACAGCACCGGGTACAGCGCGCCCGGCAGGTCGTTGACCGCGTGGAACACGCTCCGCTCCCAGCCGGGGACGTCGCCGTCGCGCACCACGAGCATCCCCGCGGCCAGCACGACCAACCCCCCGAGGGTCGCCACGGCGTCCGCCGGCCGCCGCACCCAGCGTGCGGTCGCGGTGGTGGTCGCGGACTCGGTCATCCCTCGCACACCGCCCCGGCGCCGCACAGGCGCAGGCCGGTCGTGTCCCGCACGTGGTCGACCAGCCGGTCCCGGGCGATGAAGCCGACCGCCTGCTCGACGTCGAACAGCAGCTCCGGCTCCGCTCCGGACGCGAAGTCGATGTCGTAGCGGACGCACCCGCCGTCGAACAGGTAGTAGCGCGTGGTGGCGAGCGGTCGCAGCCGGCGCGGCTGCTCGTAGCGCCGGGCCCCCGGCTCGTCGCTCGGGACCTGGGTGGCCCCGCCCACGTGGCACGCGGCCCGGGGCAGCAGCGTCACCTTCACGGCGCGGTGGCCGCCGTGGTCCGACGACAGCCAGAACGTGGCCCGGCCCCGCTCGACGTGGGCCGTCTCCGCGACCCAGCCCGCGGGCAGCGCGGCGATGCACGGCACCCGGGTGGCCGAGGGCACCGCCTGGGCCACGAGCACGGTCAGCGAGCCGGTGCCGCAGTCGGGCGTGCCCGGCGACGGCAGGTCATGCGACGGTGTGAACATCCCGACGGACAGTTGCGCGGCGAGGATCAGCCCCACCGCCAGGCCGACCGCCAGGCCGACGCGCCGGAAGCTCCAGCGCTGCACCGCGATCCGCCGCCGGGGCGGCGCCAGCGCGCGGAACTCGTCCGCCAGGTCGCGGCCGTCCTGGCGCATCATCGAGCGGAGCTGGGTCGGGCTGGCCACGCCCCGGGTGGCGGCGAAGGCCTCCGCCATGTCGTCGGGGGTGAAATAGGCGAGGGCCCGCTCGTAGACCCGGGGGGCGTCGGTGCGCACGGCCAGCACCAGCATCATGTTCCCGAGGTCGACGGCCTGCCGCCACGGGGACGGCCGCACCTGGGCGAAGGCGACGTCGATGAGGTACACCCGGCCGTCGGCCACCATCAGGTTGGCGGGCTTGATGTCCCGGTGGGCGAGCCCGGCGTCCCACAGCTGGCGGACGATGCCCAGCGCCTCGTCGATCACCGCGTCGTCGACGTCGACCTCGGCGTCGCCGATCTCGGCCGCCCCGTCGATGAAGCTGGTGACCAGCATGTACTCCCGCTCGGGCGTGATCTCGACGATGCCGTACGGCGTGGCGGTGGGGATGCCGGCGTCGCGCACCAGCCGCAGCGTGTAGTCCTCGTACTCGACCAGCCGGCGCACGCTCTCGAACCGGGTCTCGTCCTCCATGCGCCCGTAGAGGATGCGGCGGCCGAGCTTGTACCAGCGGTCCGCCCGCACGTGGTTCATCGCGTAGAGCTTGGCGAACAGGTAGGTCGGCTCCCCGTCGCCGCCGTTGGCGTCGGCGCTGGCGACGGCCAGGCGCAGCGGCGTCGACCCGCCCGAGCCCTCCAGCCCGACCGGGCGGGCGTCGAGCACGGTCAGGCCGAGCTGGTCGTGAACCGCCCGGCGGATCGCCTCGCCCCGCTTGCCGCCGATGTCGAGGTGGGCGGTCTTGCCGGAGCCGTACGCGACGGGGGTGACGTCGTTGGGGGTGAAGAGCCGGAAGGCGGCCAGCGGGATGGCGATCCCGATGACCAGGCCGCTCGACCGCGTCGAAGGGATGGTCGACGCCGAGGTACAGCCGGGCGAACACGAACACGGCGAGGACGGCGGCCATCGCCAGCTTGGCCCGCTCGCGGCCCCGGCCCTGCGGCACCATGCTGTAGACGATCCCGACGAGCAGCGAGGCCAGCACGGCCACCGGGGGCGACGGTGACGAGTAGCCGGCCCACCGGCCGATGGCGGTCACGTCGTAGGGGCGGGGCCGCGAGAACGCGTTGTACAGGGCCTCCCCGACCAGCCTCATCACCAGGATGGCGGCGAGGAACGTGAACAGGTGCCGCCAGCGCCGGAACACCATCATCGCCACCAGCAGGCCGACGGCGGTGAGGGTGAAGATCCAGCCCGTCAGCACCCGGTCGATCGCCGTGGCGACGTCGGTGAGCGGCGCCGTGCGGAGCTGGGCGATGAGACGCAGCACGGCGGCGTCCGCCTGGTCGACCGCCCGGCGGGCGCCGGACGACACCAACAGCACGCCGATCGTGGCGGCGAGGGCGCCGAGGGCGACGAGCCACCACTTCCCGGTTCTTCCCAGGCTGCGGGGCAGCGGCGGCGCCCCTCCGGTCGGGCGCCGGCGGCGGCGCTCGCGGCGCAGCACCCGGCCGCGGGCCGGGGGCGCGGTCGCGGTGCCCGCCTGACCGACGTCGCCGGGCGCGGTCACGCCAACCCCTCCGCGGCCAGCCAGGCCGCGGCGACGGCCCGGGGCGACTCGCCGTCCGCCACCCGCCGGTTCAGCTCCTGGAGGCCCGCCGTCGTCAGGCGGGCCGACACGCCGTCGACCGCCGCGGCGAAGTCCTCGCCCCAGCGGTCCAGCACCTCCTGGCGGACCAGCGGCACCACGTTCTCCGCGGGCTGGAGGCCCTTGTCGTCGGCCAGCACGACGAGGTCGTCGTCGGCCAGCCGGGGGTCGGTGGTGAACAGCAGCCCCACGTCCGCGAACCCGCCCGCCAGGGCCTGGTGCGTCAGCGGCCCGCCGACGTCGAGCGGCAGGAACTCGGCGAAGTCCAGCCCGTAGGTATCGGCCAGCCCGCCGAGGCAGAACGGCCGGTCGGGGCAGCCGGGGGGCCCGCCGAAGGTCAGCTCGGGCGCCGGGCCAGCCAGGTCGCTGATCGTCGCCAGGCCGTAGCGGTCCGCCACCTCCCGGGTCACGACGACCGCGTTGGCGTCCTGGGCGGCCGCGGGCGCCAGCGGCACGATCCGCCGGTCGGCCAGCACCCGGTCGAGCTTCGCGGTGGTCGCCGCCACGTCGTCGCTCGGCTGCTGGTCGCCGAGGCTGAGGAAGTCCAGTGCCGTGCCCGCGTACTCGGGGACCAGCTCGACCAGGCCCGCCGCCAGGGCGGGCTGGACCAGCTGCCGCGGCCCGGCGTCCAGCGCCAGGTCGACGTCGTAGCCGGCGGCCGTGAGCGCCTGGCCGTAGACCTCGGCGAGCAGCTCGCTCTCGGAGAAGTCGAACGACGCCACCGTGACCGCGTCGTCGCCCAGCACGCCGCGGGCACCCTCGTCGCGGGCGCGGGGGAACAGGCGGCGAGCGCGCCCAGGCCCAGCGCAGCGATCCACGCGACTGGCCTCCGGGCTGCCACGCAACCCCCCTTCAAGTGGTGCGGCGACGCCGAACCGTGGCCCCAGCCTGTCACAGTCCGGCGGGGGGAGCACCGTTGCCAATCCTTCGCGCTCCGGAGGAGACTCGCAGCATCGACCTCGACGACACCACCGAGGGGGCTCCCGTCGTCACGGCCGGCGAGGCTGGCGGCGACACCGCTGGCGACGCCGCCGACTCCGGTGCGCCGGGCCAGGCCCGGCACGCCTCGCCGGTCCGCCGGGTGGTGCAGGCG
Source organism: uncultured Acidimicrobiales bacterium (assembly GCA_963739835.1). GTDB lineage: Bacteria > Actinomycetota > Acidimicrobiia > Acidimicrobiales > VFJN01 > ZC4RG19. The sequence goes on along the minus strand of CAVUBW010000022.1, from coordinate 158,817 downwards.
CTCGTCTCGCTCGTGCTCGTCGGCGGCATCGTCTGGTTCGTCCTCGGCCAGTTCGCCGACCTGTCGTCGGTCTGGGCGGCGATGCGCACCCTCACGTGGCGCGAGCTGGTCGTGCTCGTGGCGTTCGCCGCCTGGAACCTGTTCACGTACTGGGTCGTGGTGCGGCTGGCGACGCCGGGCCTCACCTACCCGCAGTCCGCGGTGCTCGTCCAGACGACCACGGCCGTGTCCAACGCCCTGCCGGCGGGCGGGGCGATCGGCGTCGGGCTGACCTACTCGATCCTCGGGTCGTGGGGCTTCTCCCGGTCCCGGACGACGCTGTCGGTGCTGGTGTCCGGCATCTGGAACAACTTCGTCAAGCTGGCCACCCCGATCGTGGCGCTGGCCTGGCTGGCCGTGGTCAGCGACACCGGCAGCGGCAGCTTCGTCGCGGCGATCCTCGGGCTGGTCGGGCTGATCGCCGCCATCGCCCTGTTCGCCATGGTGCTCCACAGCGACGACCTCGCCGCCCGCATCGGCCTCGTCACCCAGGGCTGGGCCACGGCGCTGCGGCGGGTCTTCCACAAGCCGCCGGCGACAGGCTGGGACGACGCGGTGGTCAAGTTCCGCAACCGGGTGATCGGCCTGGTCGAGCACCGCTGGATCCCGCTCACGGTCTGGACGATCGTCGGCCACCTGTCGCTGTACCTCGTGCTGGTGGTGACGCTGCGGGAGATGGGCGTGTCCGAGCAGGAGGTCAGCGCGGCCCAGATCCTCGTAGCGTTCGCGTTCGCCCGGCTGCTCACGGCCATCCCGCTCACGCCGGGTGGCGTCGGGATCGTCGAGTTGGCGCTCATCTCGGCCATCACCAGCGCCGGGGGCGACGACGCCGAGACCGTGGCCGCGGTCCTCATCTACCGGCTGCTGACCTACGTGCTGCCGATCGTCATCGGCGCCTTCACCTACGTCTTCTGGCGGCGCAACCGGTCGTGGCGCGACTCGGCGCCGCCGCTCCCGGCCGCGCTGGCGCCCACCTGACCGGGCGCGCCGCGGGAGGTCAGCTGGTCCCGTCGCGGGCGACCTGGGCGACGACCCGCAGCAGCAGGACGCTGCCGGCCAGCAGCCCGCCGTAGCCGAGGATCTCGAAGATGCTGGCTCCGCCGACCGCGGCCGGGCTGTTGTTCGCCGCGGCCAGCAGCACCGCCGAGGCGAGCAGGAACGCGGCGCCCGCCGCCGTGAGCAGCGCCCGGTTGACCAGCGTGCGCTGCACCCGGGCGTCGTCCTCGGAGACGACGGTCCGGAGCCGCAGGTCGCCCCGGGCGGCCAGCGCCAGGGTGCGGTCGAGGCGGTCGGGTAGGTGACGCAGGCGGACGACCGCGGCCGCCAGCTCGGCGCGGGCCGCCTCCCCGGGGTCGACGATCGGCTCGGCCGCCCCGGGGCCGGCCACCTCCAGTGCCGCGGCCATCACCGACAGGCCGGGGGACAGCACCCCGAGCGTCCCGTCGAGCGTCACCAGCGCCCGGGACAGCAGCACGAGGTCGCCGGGCAGCCGGATGCCGAAGTCGCCCAGCATCGGGACCAGCGACTCGAGGACGTCGGGCGACATCGCGCCGCCCGGCTCCATGCCCTCGGCCAGCACCCGGCCGATCGCCCGGTCGAGCCGCTCGGCCGACGGCGCGTCGCCGATCTCGGCGACCGCCTCGATGCCGGCGCGGATCAGCGGCACGTCCTGGCGGACGATCCCCGCCACCATCTCGACGACGGCCGCCCGCTGCACCGGGTCGAGCCGGCCGACGGCACCGAAGTCGATGAGCCCCAGCGAGCCGTCGGCCAGCACCATCACGTTGCCGGGATGCGGGTCGGCGTGGAAGAACCCGAGCTGCAGGATCTGGCGCAGCAGGGCGCGCAGCAGGGTCATGGCGAGGGCCCGCCGGTCGACGCCGGGGGCCGTCAGGGCACCCGGGCGATCGGCGCGTGACGCCGTCGAGGCGCTCCTGCACCAGCACCCGGCCGGTGCACAGCTCGGCGTGGACGCGGGGGATGCGGACGGTCGGTGCCGTGCCGGTGTCGGCGGCGGTCAGCGCGCCCATGTCGGCGGTGGCCCGGGCCTCGCGGGTGAAGTCCAGCTCGGCCCGCAGGCTGCGGGCGAACTGGTCGAGCACGTCGCCCGTCCCGAGGCTGCGGCCGATCGGCGTGCGGCGCTCGGCGAACTGCGCGAGCAGCGCGAGCGCGGCGAGGTCCCGCGCCATGACCTCGGCGATGCCGGGGCGCTGGACCTTCACGACCACGGCCTCGCCGCTGGCCAGCCGGGCCGTGTGGGTCTGGCCGATCGACGCGGCGGCGAGCGGCTCCCAGTCGAAGGTGGGGAAGGCGTCCTCGACCGGCCGGCCCAGCTCGGCCTCGATCACGGCACGGATGCCCTCGGCCGGCTCGGTCGGGGCGTCGCTCTGCAGCTTGGCCAGCTCGGCGCAGACCTCCGGGGGCAGGAGGTCGACCCGGGTGGCGCCGATCTGGCCGAGCTTGACGTAGACGCCGCCGGCCTCCTCCAGCACCCGGCGCAGGCGGACCCCGACGGGCTCGGCCGCCCGCTCGGCCCGGCCGCCGGCGCCGAGCATCGGGCCGAAGCCCTGGGCCCGCAGCAGGCCGAGCAGCTCGCGGTAGCGGCGGATCACGTCGATGCGGCGCCGTACCGCCCGCAGTGGCCGCGGCGCGACGAGCATGCCCGCGGCCTCCGGGCGGGCCAGCGTCCCGGGCGGGGCCACGAGGTCGAGCCCCACCGCGATCGCCATCGTGGCCGGCACCGCGATCGCCAGCGTCTGGATCACCAGGCCGTCGGCGCCCCAGTCCCAGCTGTTGAGCCCGAGCGCGAGCAACCCGCCGATCGCCCAGCCGGCCGCGCCCGCGACCAGCGCCTTGGCCCACCCACGCTGCACGCCGAGCAGCCGCAGCGCGAGGCGGGTGGTGACGACGGCGAGGGCGCCGGCCACGAGGACGCGCACGGCGACCTCGGCGACGCTGGTGGCCAGTACCGTGACGGACATCGTGATCACCCCTGGTGCGCGATTCCTATCGTGCTCCAGCTTGCCGTTTCGGCCCACCTCGCCGTAGGCTTGTCCGTCGCCCTGGGCCCCGCTTCGCCCGCGCATCCGCACCGAACATCCATGAAGGTGGCACACGTGCGCACGTACTCCCCGAAAGCCTCCGAGATCCAGCGTGCCTGGCACGTCATCGACGCCGAGGGCCTGGTCCTCGGCCGCCTCGCCACCGAGGTCGCCCGCATCCTGCGCGGCAAGCACAAGCCGACCTTCGCGCCCCACCTCGACACCGGCGACCACGTGATCGTCGTCAACGCCGACAAGGTCGTGCTCACGTCCGACAAGGCCGAGCAAGCAAGGTCGTCTACCGCCACTCGGGCTACCCGGGCGGCATCAAGGCCGAGACCTACGGCGACCTGCTCGGCACGCAAGCCCGAGCGAGGCCGTGCGCCGCGCGGTCCGGGGCATGCTCCCGAAGAGCCGGCTCGGCCGCCAGCTGCTCAAGAAGCTCAAGGTCTACGCCGGCCCGACCCACCCGCACGCCGCCCAGCAGCCCGCAGCCGCTGGACGCTCGACGCCAGCGCCCGCGCGCCGCTGCGCAGACCGCCGAGGACGCACCACGCATGCCCAAGCCGCTCGACCCAGACCACCGGTCGCCGCAAGGAGGCCGTCGCCCGTGTCCGGCTGCGCCCGGGCACCGGCGTGATCACCATCAACGGCCGCGCGTCGAGGACTACTTCCCGATCGCGACGCACCGGATGATCCTCACCGAGCCGCTGCGGCTCACCAGACCGCCGAGGTCTACGACGTCGACGCCACCATCGCACGGTGGCGGCGTCACGCGGCCAGGCCGGCGCGCTGCGCCTCGGCATCGCCCGGGCGCTCGTCGAGCTCGACCCCGAGCTGCGCCCGACGCTCAAGAAGGCCGGCCTCCTCACCCGCGACGCGCGCGAGAAGGAGACGCAAGAAGTACGGCCTCAAGAAGGCCCGCAAGGCGCCGCAGTACTCCAAGCGCTGATCGCGCCGCGGCTCGCCCGATGACGCTGCGGTTCGGCACCGACGGCGTCCGCGGCGTCGCCAACGCCGAGCTCACCCCCGAGCTCGTCGCTCGCCGCTCGGCCGCGCCGCGGCCCGCGGTGCTCGGGCGGCGACCGCCGTTCGTCGTCGGCCGCGACACGCGGCGCTCCGGGCCCGCTGCTCGAGGCCGCGCTGGCCGCGGGCCTCGCGCGCCGAGGGCGCCGACGTCGAGCTCGCTCGGCGTGCTGCCGACGCCCGGCGGTCGCCTGGCGTCGCGCCGACGCGACGGCGTGCCCGGCGGCGATGATCTCGGCGTCGCACAACCCGTTCGCCGACAACGGCATCAAGCTCTTCGCGCGCCGGCGGCCGCAAGCTGACCGACGACGTCGAGGCGCGCGGTCGAGGCCGAGCTCGACCGCGCTGCTCGACCGGCGCGCCGGCGCCGGCGGCGCCGTCGGCGACGGCGTCGGCGTCGGCCGCCGACGCGCCGAGCGCGCTCGACGAGCTACGTCGACGCACGTGGTCGGCGTCGCTCGAGGGCCGGCGCCTCGACGGGCTGCACGGTCGTGCTCGACTGCGCCAACGGCGCCGCGTCCGCGCTCGCGCCCGGCGTCCTGCGCGCGCGCTCGGCGCCGACGTCGACGGTGCTCCACGCCGACGCCCGACGGCCGCAACATCAACGACGGCTGCGGCTCGACCCACCCCGACGACGCTGCCAGCGGCGGTCGTCGGCGCCGGGCGCCGACGTCGGCCTCGCGTTCGACGGCGACGCCGACCGGGTGCTCGCGGTCGACGACGCCGGGCGCGCTCGTCGACGGCGACCAGATCATCGCCATCTGCGCGCTCGACCTGCACGACGCGGGGCGCGCTGCGCCGGCGACGCGGTCGTCGTCACCGTGATGACGAACCTCGGGTTCCGCCTGGCGATGGCCGAGCGCGGGCATCGAGGTGGTCGAGACCGCGGTCGGCGACCGCTACGTGCTCGAGGCGCTCGAGGCCGCGGCGGCTCGTCGCTCGGCGGCGAGCAGTCGGGCCACGTCATCTTCCGCGACCTCGCCACCACCGGCGACGGCACTGCTCACCGGCGTCGCTGCTGCTCGACGCTGGTGCGTGCGGTCCGGGCCGCCCGCTCGCCGAGCTGGCCGCCGACGCCATGACCCGGCTGCCCCAGGTGCTGCGCAACGTGCGGGTCGCCGAGCGCGACGCCGCGACGTCGCCGACGGCCGTCGCCGGCCGAGGTCGCCGCGGTCGAGGCCGAGCTCGGCGGCCGACGGCCGGGTGCTCGTGCGGCCCGAGCGGCACCGAGCCGCTGGTGCGGGTGATGGTCGAGGCCGCCGACCGAGGCGCGAGGCCGCCGCGGCGGCCGACCGCGCTGGTCGACGCCGTCGAGCGGCTGCGGTCCGCGCGGCCGCCGACCGCTCAGCGGCTGACCGAACCGGTCGACGGCCGGGTCCCGCACGAGCCCGGCTCCTAGACTGGTGCCGTCATGTGCGGGATCATCGCGCGTCGTCCGTCGTCCCGGCGAGCGGGCGCCGCCCGACCCGGCGCGAGCTCGTCGCGGCCGCTGCGACGACGCCGTCGCCGTCGCTCGAGCCCGGCGCCGGCGACTCGCCGCTCGTCGACGCGGCCGCCGCCGCCGTCGAGCGCGGTCGACGCGGCGCTGCGGGGCGTGCCGGGCGTCCGCGGCGCTGCTCGGCCGACCGCGGCCGGCGACGCTCGCCGATCGAGCGACCGGCGCCGAGCGCCTCGACGACCGCTCGGCCGCGCGTCGAGGCCGCGCTCGACGCCGACGCGCGACCGCTCGACGGCGCCGAGCTCGAGGCGGTCAACGCCGCGCTGGTCCGCGCGCAAGGACGCGGTGTGGGCGGTCGCGCCGCGACCGGCTGCGCACGGCCCGCGCCGTCGGCGACCTCGCCGGCGCCGAGCGCCGGGCCGGCCGCGATCGAGGCGTTCACGTCGATCCAGCAGGCGCTGTCGGCGCTCGACCGGCTCGAGGTGCGCGGCCGCGACTCGGCCGGCCTCCACCTGCTCGTGCGCGACCACGGCCTCGACCTCGCCGACCCGGCGGTCGCCGGCCTCGCTCGACCGCCGCGCGACCGACCCGCTGTTCCAGCTCCGGTGCGGTGCGCGTCGCCGACGGCTGCCTCGCGCTTCGTCTACAAGGCCGCGGCCGAGATCGGCGAGCTCGGCGACAACACCGCGCGCGCTGCGCGCGCGCGATCCGCGACGACGAGCTGCTGCGCCTGCGCGCTCGGCGCCGACGACGCCGAGGCCGTCGTGCTCGGCCACACCCGCTGGGCGAGCGTCGGCATCATCTCCGAGCCCAACGCCCACCCGCTCAACCACGAGGAGGTCGGACGGCGCCGACGGCCCGTACGTCGCCGCCGCGCTCAACGGCGACGTCGACAACTACGCCGACCTCAAGGCGCTCGAGGGCCTGCGCATCGCCGGCCGAGATCACCACCGACGCCAAGGTCATCCCGGCGCTCGTGTCGCGGCGCATCGGCCGAGCGGCGCCGACCTCGACCGAGGCGTTCCGCGCGCACGGTCGCCGCGCTTCGAGGGCTCGGTCGCGATCGCGCGCCAGCCGCCGCGGCGACCCCGACCAGCTGCTGCTCGCGCTGCGGGGCAGCGGCCAGGCGCTCTACGTCGGCCTCGCCGAGGACGCCTTCGTCGTCGCGAGCGAGCCCTACGGCGCTGGTCGAGGAGACCGCCGACCTACCTGCGCCTCGACGGCGAGACGCCCGGCCGACCCCGACAACCCGGCGGCGAGCCGCGGGCCAGATCGTCGTGCTCGACGGCGCGCGCGGCCGGCGACGCTCGACGGCATCGCGCCGGCTGCGCGTACGACGGCACCGCCGCTGCCGGTGACCGACGACGAGCTCGCACCGCGCCGAGATCACCACCCGCGACATCGACCGCGGCGACGTCCCCGCACTTCCTGCTCAAGGAGATCTCCGAGGCGCCCGGCGTCGTTCCGCAAGACGCTGCGCGGCAAGCTCGTCGAGCGCGACGGCGCGCCTCGCACGTCGACGCTCGGCGACCGAGACGCTGCCCGCCGACGGTCGCGCGACCGCGCTGCGCCGACGGCGCGATCCGCCGGGTGCTCGTGATCGGCCAGGGCACCGCGGCGGTCGCCGGCCAGAGCGCTCGCCGCCGTCGCTCGACGAGCGCTCGCCGGCGACCGGCGCTCGGCGTCGAGGCCGATCCCGGCCACCGAGCTCTCGGGCTTCGGGCTGCGCGCCGACATGTCCGACACGCTCGTCGTCGCGATCAGCCAGAGCGGCACCACCACCGACACCAACCGCACGGTCGACCTCGTCCGCGGCCGCGGCGCGCGCGGTGATCGCCATCGTCAACCGGCGCAACAGCGACCTCACCGACAAGTCCGACGGCGTGCTCTACACGTCCGACGGCCGCGACGTGGAGATGAGCGTCGCGTCGACCAAGGCGTTCTACGCGCAGATCGCCGCCGGGCTGCCTGCTCGCCGTGCGCGATCGCCGAGGCCGACCGGCGTGCGGCGACGCCGACGCCGCGCACGAGCTGCTCGCCGCGCTGCGCGAGCTGCCCGACGCGATGCGCGCGGTGCTCGCGCGGCGCGACGCGATCGCCGAGGCCGCGCAGCGGCACGCGCCGTCGCCGGCGCTACTGGGCGGTCGTCGGCAACGGCGCCAACCGCATCGCCGCCGACGAGGTGCGGATCAAGCTCTCGCGAGCTCTGCTACAAGTCGATCGCCTGCGACGTCACCGAGGACAAGAAGCACATCGACCTGTCGTCCGAGCCGCTGATCCTCGTGTGCGCGGCCGGCCTCGCCGGCTCGAACGCCGACGACGTCGCCAAGGAGGTCGCGATCTACCGGGCGCACAAGGCGGCGCCGATCGTGATCGCCAGCGAGGGCGAGAGCGCGTTCGCCGCGGCGCTCGCACGTGCATCGTCGGTGCCCGCCGTCGCACCCGGCGCTCGGCTTCGTGCTGTCGGCGATGGCCGGCCACCTGTTCGGCTACGAGGCGGCGCTCGCCATCGACGCGTCGGCGCGGCCGCTGCGCGAGGCGCGGGCGGCGATCGAGGCGGCCGTCGCCGGCGCGTCGTCCGGCGACGACGTGCTGCTCGACCGCCTGCGGCACCGAGCTCGAGCCGCCGGCCGACGCGGTTCTTCGACGGCCTGCGCGCCGGGCGTCTACGACGGCCACCTCGAGGCGAGCACCGCGGTGCGGCTCGGCGTCGCTGCTCCGCTACGCGCCCGGCGATCGTCCCGCTCGACGCGTACCAGGTCGAGCACGGCAAGGTCGGCACGCCGAGCGTCGTGATCGACGACCTCACCGCCGCGCTCACCCGGGCGATCGAGGAGCTCACCCGGCCCGTCGACGCGATCAAGCACCAGGCCAAGACGGTCACCGTCGGCATCTCCCGCACCGACGAGACGCTGCTGCAGGTGCCGCTCGTGCGCGAGGTGCTCGCGGCCGGCGCGCCGCCGCGACGGGCTCAGCTACCGCGCGCTGCGCACGCTGGCCGACCTCGACCCGGCGGTCGGCGAGGTCACCGGCTTCACCCGCTACCGCATCGAGGGCGATCGCGACGGCGGACGCGGCGACGATCGCGGTCGTCGACCGGGGCGGCGTCGCCGCGCGACCTGCCCAGCCGCACCGAGCGCGACGCCGAGCTGCGGGGCACCAAGCACCGCGTCGCCACCGAGCGCGAGGTGCTCGGTGGCGCGGGGCCGCCGCGACGGGCGCACGGTCGTCATCGTGCCCGAGGTCAAGGACGGCGAGACCGTCGGGCTCACGCTGCTGCACGTGCGCTTCGCGCGACCGGCTGCCGGCGGCGACGGCCCGGGGCGTGCTGCAGGGCTACCGCGACCGCTACGCGGCGCTGCGGGACGCGGTCACCGAGACCGAGCCGACGTTCCGCGACGACCTGCTCGGCCGGCATCCCCGTCGATCGACCTGCTCACCGAGCCGGTCTACGAGCTGGCCGACCGCTGGCGCAGCGGCAGCGGCTGAGCCGCGGCGGGCCCGTGGGCGCGATCGTCGGCGTCGGCGTCGACCTCGTCGAGGTCGAGCGCTTCCGCCGCACGCTGGAGCGCACGCCGGGCTTCGCCGACCGGCTGTTCACCGCAGGGCGAGCAGGCCGTGCGCCGGCGGCGCCGCCGGCCCGAGCAGCGCTTCGCGGCGCGGTTCGCGGCCAAGGAGGCGGTGATGAAGGCGCTGGGCGTCGGGCCTCGGTGCCTGCGCGCTGCGCGACATCGAGGTCGTGCGCGACCGAGTCCGGGGCGCCCGGCGCTGGCGCTGCACGGCCGGCGCCGCCGCGCTGGCCGCGGAGCGGGGCGTCGTGGCCTGGCGCCTCACGCTCACCCACACGGCGATCCTGGCCGAGGCGGTGGCGATCGCCCTCGGGTGACCCCGCTAGCCTCGGCGAGACATGCTGCCGGTCCTGACCCCCGACGAGATGGCGGCGGTCGATGCCGCCGCGCCCGAGCCGGTCGAGGTGCTGATCGGGCGGGCCGGGGCGGCGGTCGCCCGGGCGGCGCTCGAGCATGCTGGGCGGCGCCTACGGGCGCCGGGTCGTGGTGCGTGGCCGGGCAAGGGCAACAACGGCAACGACGGGCGCGAGGCCGCCCGCCGGCTGCGCGCGCCGGGGCGTGCGGGTCGCGGTCGTCGACGCGGCCGACGGCGCCCCGCGCGCCTGCCGGCCGCCGACCTCGTGATCGACGCGGCCTACGGCACCGGGTTCCGGGGCGGCTACGACCCGCCCGACCCGGGCGGTGCACCCGGTGCTCGCCGTCGACATCCCGAGCGGCGTCGACGGGCTCACGGGCAGGTCGCCGAGGCGCGACGGCCGGCCGTGCTCGCCGGGCCGACCGCACCGTCACCTTCGCCGCGCTCAAGCCCGGCCTGCTGTTCCCGCCCGGGCGCGAGCTCGGCGGGCGAGGTCGAGCGTGGCCGACATCGGGCTCGACGTGTCCGGGGCCATGGTCGGGCGTGGTCGAGGCGGCCGACGTCGCCGCCTGGCTGCCGCCCCGGCCCGCGGACGCCCACAAGTGGCGGGCCGCCGTGTGCGGTCGTCGCCGGGTCGCCCGGCATGACCGGCGCCGCCCACCTGGCGACGCGGGCGGCGCAGCGCGCCGGCGCCGGGATGCGTGCGGCTGGCCTCGCCCGGCGTCGACCACGACCCCGGCCTGCCGACCGAGGTGGTCGGCGTGGCGGTCCCGGCCGCCGGCTGGGACGAGGCCGTCCTCGCCCTGCTCGGCCGGGTCCATGCCGTCGATCGTCGGGCCCGGGCTGGGCCTGTCCGCGCCGACCATCGACGCGGCCGTCCGCCAGGTGGTCGTCGAGCGCACCGGTGCCCCTGGTGGTCGACGGCGACGGGCTCACCGCCCTCGGCGACCAGGTCGGCGCCGTGCTCGGCCGGCGGAGCGAGCCGACCGTGCTCACCCCCCACGACGGCGAGTTCGCCCGCCTGGCCGGCGGACCACCCGGCCGCCGACCGCATCGCCGCGGCCCGCCGGCTGGCGGCCGACACGGGGGCGGTCGTGCTGCTCAAGGGCCCGACCACCGTCGTGGCCGAGCCGGGGCCCGGCGGGCGGGTCGCGCTGTCGACCGCGGGCGACGCCCGGCTGGCCACGGCCGGCACCGGCGACGTGCTGTCCGGCATCGTCGGGGCGCTGCTGGCCCAGGGTCTCGGCCCGCTGCGAGGCCGCGGCGGCCGGCGCCTGTGCTCCACGGCCGGGCGGCGGCCGCGGGCCCGTCCCGGGGGCTGGTGGCGTCCGACGTCGTCGCCGGGCCTGGTGGCCGTGCTGGAGGCGCTCGGCTGATGGCCCGCGCCTGGGCCGACGATCGACCTCGCCGCTATCGCCCACAACGTCCGCACCCTGCGGGCGATCGCCGCGCCCGCCCGCTTCTGCGCGGTGGTCAAGGCCAACGGTTACGGCCACGGCGCCGTCGCCGTCGGGCGGGCCGCCGTCCAGGCCGGCGCGGACTGGCTGGCCGTCGCCCTGGTCGACGAGGGCGTGGTCCTGCGGGACGCGGGCATCGAGGCGCCGCTGCTGGTCCTGTCCGAGCCCCGCCACGACGAGATCGGCGACGCCCTGGCCACCGGCGCCCGGCTGACCGTCTACACCCGGGACACGATCACGGCGCTCGCCCGCGAGGTCCGCGGCTCGCGGCGGCCGCCGGTGCCGGTCCACCTCAAGGTCGACACCGGCATGCACCGGGTCGGCGCCACCCCGGCCGACGCCGTGGCCTCGCCCGCGGCGCTCGGCGACCTGCCGGAGCTGCGGCTCGAGGGCGTGTGCACCCACCTGCCGGTGGCCGACGAGCCCGACGACCCCTACACGGCCGACGCAGCTCGCCCGGTTCGACGCCGTGCTGGCCGAGCTGCGGGCGGCGGGGATCGACGTCGGCATCGTCCACGCCGCCAACTCGGCCGGCGCGCTGGTGCACCCGGGCGCCCGCTACGACCTCGTGCGCTGCGGCATCGCCGTGTACGGCATCCCGCCCGCCCCCGACGCTGCGGCGGCCGGGCCGACCTGCGGCCGGCGCTCACGCTGACGTCCGAGGTGTCGTTCGTGAAGCGGGTGCCGGCCGGCGAGGGCGTCTCGTACGGCCACCGGCAGCGGACGGCCGAGGACGACGGTCATCGCCACGGTCCCGATCGGCTACGCCGACGGCGTGTTCCGGTCGCTGCCGCTGGCCGGCGCAGCGAGGTGCTGGTCAAGGGCGAGCGCCGGCCGATGATCGGGGTCGTGACGATGGACCAGCTGATGGTCGACTGCGGGCCGCACCGGACGTCCGCCGCCGGCGACGAGGTCGTGCTGCTCGGCGAGCAGGGCGGCGAGCGGATCACGCCCGACGAGTGGGCCGGGCGCCTCGGCACCATCGCGTACGAGGTCGTGTGCGCGATCGGCGCCCGGGTGGCGCGGCACTACCGGTGATCACCGACGTCGCCGGCCTGCGGGTCGGCCACTGGACCGACGCTGGCGCGGCCACGGGCTGCACGGTCGTGCTGTTCCCGGAGGGCACGGTGGCGTCGGGCGAGGTGCGGGGCGGCGCGCCGGCCACCCGGGAGTTCGCGCTGCTCGACCCGGCGCGCACGGTGTCCCGGATCGATGCCCTGCTGCTGACCGGCGGCTCGGCGTTCGGCCTGGCGGCGGCCGACGGCGTGATGCGCTGGTGCGAGGAGCGGGGCCTCGGCTTCCCGACCCCGGCCGGCCCGGTGCCGATCGTGGTGGCGCTGGCCCTGTTCGACCTGATGACCGGCGACCCGCGCGGTCCGCCCGGGCCCCGACGCCGGCTACGCCGCCTGCGTCGCCGCGGTCGACGGCGCGGGCGAGGTGCCGACCGGGACGGTCGGCGCCGGCACGGGCGCCACGATCGCGGGCCCGGGCGATCCCGGCGGGGCCGCGCCGCCGCCCGCCGCGCGAGCCGGGCGGGATCGCCACCGCGTCGGTCCGGGTCGACGACCTGGTGGTCGCGGCCCTGGTGGCGGTCAACTCGGCGGGGCGCCCGGGCGACCCCAGCACGACGGCCGTCTCGCGAGCCCGAGCGGCACTGGCGGCGGGCCAGCAGACGGTCATCGGCCTGGTCGCCACCAACGCCCGCCTCGACAAGCTCGGCTGCCTGCTCGTGGCCCAGGGGGCGCACGACGGCCTGGCCCGGGCGGTGTTCCCGCCGCACACCAGCGTCGACGGCGATGCCTTCGTCGCCGCCGCGACCGGCGCCGTGGCCGCCGACCCCGACACCGTCCGCATGCTGGCGGTCCACGTGGTGGCCGACGCGATCGGCTCGCTGGCGGGACGGGGACGGTCCGGCGGGGCTGGGTAGTCTCTCGGCGTGCTGTTGTCGCCTGCCGCCGAGCCGTCGTGATGCGGGCGTCGTCCGAGCTCACGGCCCGCACGGCGTCGGTCGACGAGACGCGCGCCCTGGCCGCGTCGCTCGGCGCTCGTGGCCCGGCCGGGCGACCTGCTCGTGCTGGCCGGCGACCTCGGGGCCGGCAAGACCGCGTTCACCCAGGGCTTCGGGCGGGGGCTCGACGTCACCGAGCCGATCACCAGCCCGACGTTCACGCTGGCCCAGCAGTACGACGGCACGATGGTGGTCCACCACCTCGACGTCTACCGGCTCGAACAGCTCAACGAGGTGTTCGACCTCGGGCTGTCCGAGCTGCTCGACGACGGTGGCGTGGTGCTCATCGAGTGGGGTGACGCCATCCTGCCCATGCTGCCCAACGACTACCTCGAGGTGCGGCTCACCTTCGGCGATGGCGACGACGACCGGCGCATCGAGCTGCGGCCGGTGGGCCGCAGCTGGGCGCTGCGCCAGGTGTCGCTGCTCCACGCCGTGGGGCCCTGGATCGAGGGTCCGGCCGAGCAGGACGCCGCGCCCGCCGCCGCGCCGGGCGCCGAGCGGGACGAGGCCTGACCGTGCTCGATCCTCGGCATCACGACGTCGACCCAGCAGGTCGGGTGCGCCATCGGCGGGCACGAGGGCGTGCTCGCCGAGGTCCACTCCAGCCGGGGGCGAGCGCCACGCCGAGATCGCTCACGCCCGCGATCGACTTCCTGCGCCAGCAGGCCCGGGTCGAGCTGGACGAGATCGGCTGCGTCGCGGTCGACGTCGGCCCGGGGCTGTTCACCGGCCTGCGGGTGGGCATCGCCTCGGCCAAGGCGATCGCCCACGCGCTGCGGGTGCCGATGATCGGGGTGGCGAGCCTCGACCTGGTGGCGTTCCCGGTCCGGTGGAGCCCCCGCCTGGTGATCACCGCCATCGACGCCCGCCGGGCCGAGCTGTTCACCGCGGCTCTACCGCCAGGTGCCCGGGCGGCATCCAGCGCCTCAGCGCCTACCGCACGTCGTCGGCCGACGACCTCGCCGCCGAGCTGGAGGCCTCCCGGCGAGGACGTGCTCCTGGTCGGCGACGGCGCCATCCGCTACCGGGAGGCGTTCGCCGACCTCGGCCAGGTCGAGCTGGGCGACCACGGCACCGCCCACCCGTCCGCGGCGTCCCTCGTGCAGCTGGCGCACGCCCGGGCGCTGCGCGAGGACTTCGTCCAGCCGTGGGACCTCGAGCCGCTCTACCTGCGCCGGCCCGACGCCGAGATCAACTGGGAGACCCGTGACGGCCGGGTCAAGGAGTCCGACGCAGCCGGGAGCCCGGGGCGCGAGGCGTGATGGCCAGGGCAATGCCCAGCCCGGTCCCCGACCCGGCGGAGCTGGAGGTACGCATCACGCCCATGCGCCGCCGCCACCTGCGCAGCGTGCTGCGCATCGAGGCCCAGGTGTACCCGAGGCCGTGGACGTTCGGCCTGTTCCTGTCGGAGATCGGCCAGCGGGCGACGCGCCTGTACGTGGTGGCGAAGGTGGGCAGCGAGGTGGTCGGCTACGCGGGCGTGTTCCGGGCGGTCGACGACGGCCACATCACGACGGTGGCGGTCGACCCCGCCTGGCACCGCCACGGCATCGCCACGAGGATGCTGCTGGTGCTGGCGAGGGGCGCGATCGAGCGGGGCTGCGTCAACCTCACGCTCGAGGTCCGGATGAGCAACTCGGGCGCCCAGGCCCTCTACCAGCGCTTCGGCTTCGTGCCGGCGGGCGTCCGCAAGGGCTACTACCCCGAGACCGGCGAGGACGCCCTGGTCATGTGGGCCAACGACGCCAACACCCCGGCCTACGCCGCCCGCCTGGCGGCCATCGAGCGCACGGTCCTCGGCCGCACGGTCGTGGACGGCAGCTGGCTGTAGGCCGTCTCCGCGTTTCGTACGCGGAAACGGTCGCCAGAGCGACCGTTTCCAGGACGAAACGCGTTGTGGGAGGCTAGGGGGTGATGAGCGACCGGATCCTCGGGATCGAGACCTCCTGTGACGAGACCGCGGCCGCCGTGGTCGAGCGGGGTACGTGGGTGCGATCGTCCGTCGTGGCCAGCCAGATCGACCGGCACGCCCGCTACGGCGGGGTCGTGCCCGAGATCGCCAGCCGGGCGCACGTCGAGATGATCACGCCGGTCGTCGCCCAGGCGCTGGTCGAGGCCGGGGTCGCCGACGACGAGCATCGACGGCCGTCGCCGCCACCACCGGGCCCGGGCTCGTCGGGTCGCTGCTGGTCGGGGTCAGCGCGGCCAAGGCGCTTGCCCTCGTGTGGGACGTGCCCTTCGTCGCCGTCAACCACCTCGAGGCGCACCTCTACGCCGCCTTCCTCGAGGAGCCCGACCTCGACCTGCCCGCTCGTCGTGCTGCTCGTGTCGGGTGGCCACACCATGCTCGTCCACATGGAGGACCACGGCCGGTACCGCCTGCTCGGGTCAGACCATCGACGACGCCGCCGGCGAGGCGTTCGACAAGGTCGCCCGCTACCTCGGGCTCGGCTACCCCGGCGGGCCGTCATCGACAGGCTCGCCGAGTACGGCGACCCCGCAGGCCATCGCTTTCCCGCGGGCCATGATCGACCGCACCGGCGACGACCGCTACGACTTCAGCTTCAGCGGGCTCAAGACCGCCGTCGTCAACCACGTGCGCCAGCAACCCCGACGTCAGCTCGGCCGACGTCGCCGCCAGCTTCCAGGAAGCGGTGGTCGACGTGCTCGTCACCAAGGCCCGCCGGCGCCGCCAGGAGGTCGGGGCCAAGGGCGTGTGCCTCGGCGGCGGCGTCGCCGCCAACAGCGCGCTGCGCGCAGCGGTTCGCTGACGCCTGTGCAGACCGACGGCATCCGCGCCTTCCTCCCCAGCCGGCCGATGTGCACCGACAACGCGGCGATGATCGCCGGCGCCGGATGGTGGCGGCTGCGCAGCGACGGGCCGTCGCCGATGGACACGGGCGCCACGCCCAACCTCCGCCTGCCCGTCGCCGGCTGACTCCCGGGCGCGATACCAGGAGTGAAACCGGGGATGTGCCGGGTCGCAATCCGGCCCGGCGATGGCATCCTGCGATCCATGGCGCGTGGCGTGTTGACCCGGTCGGCGGTGGTGGACAGGGCGCGGGACATGGTCCGCGCCGAGGGCGTGGCCCACGTCAGCCTCCGGAGCGTCGCCCGCGACCTCGGCGTCACCGCGCCCGCCCTCTACGCGTATGTCGACGACTACGACGACCTGCTCGACGCGGTCGCCAGCAGCGAGTTCGAGCGCCTCCACGAGCGCTTCGCCGCGGTCGAGAGCGACGATCCGGGCGAGGCCGTCCGGGCCCTGGCCAGGGCCTACATCGCCCACGCCCGGGACGAGCCCCACCTGCACCGGCTCATGTTCCGCGACGCCGCGCCCGGGGGCGCGCTCGCGACGGACACGCCGCCGTGCGGGCCGTCCGGCCTCACGTTCTCGACCGCCGTCGGGGTGGTCGAGCGGGCCATGGCCGCGGGCTGCATCCAGGGCGACGACCCGGTGCTCGGCGCGCTCACCGTGTGGTCGGTTGCCCACGGGGTCGCCGAGGTGCTGCTGATGGGCTTCGACCTGCCCGACGACCTGGCCGAGGCCCTGGTCGACGAGGCGCTCGATGCCACCCTCGGGGGCCTCGCCCGGGCCCGGACCTGACGCGCGCACCTTCTGGCACTCGGGGCTTGCGA
The DNA here is from genome assembly GCA_963739835.1 of uncultured Acidimicrobiales bacterium. Taxonomy (GTDB): domain Bacteria; phylum Actinomycetota; class Acidimicrobiia; order Acidimicrobiales; family VFJN01; genus ZC4RG19. The sequence goes on along the minus strand of CAVUBW010000022.1, from coordinate 142,242 downwards.
CTGCTAACCGGGGCTGCGTAGGGTTAGCAGTCGTATCGGGAGACTGCTAACCGATCCGCGGTTAGAGCAGCAGCGCCAACGGAGGCGACACACCATGTCCTTGCAGCCCCTCGACGATCGCATCGTCGTGAAGCCCGGCGAGAGCGAGGAGACCACGGCGAGCGGCCTGGTCATCCCCGACACCGCCAAGGAGAAGCCGCAGCAGGGCGAGGTCCTGGCCGTCGGCCCGGGCAAGCGGTCCGAGTACACCGGCGAGATCATCCCGGTCGGCGTGAACGTGGGCGACATCGTCCTCTACAGCAAGTACGGCGGCACCGAGGTCACGGTCGACGGCGACGACGTGCTCGTCCTCTCGGCTCGCGACGTGCTCGCCGTCGTCACCAAGTGAGGCGCTGATGCCCAAGATCCTCAAGTTCGACGATGACGCGCGCCGCGCCCTCGAGGCCGGCGTCAACAAGCTCGCCGACGCCGTGAAGGTCACGCTCGGCCCCAAGGGCCGCAACGTGGTGCTCGACAAGAAGTGGGGCGCCCCGACCATCACCAACGACGGCGTGTCGATCGCCCGCGAGGTCGAGCTCGACGACCCCTTCGAGAACATGGGCGCCCAGCTCGTGAAGGAGGTCGCCACCAAGACCAACGACGTCGCGGGCGACGGCACCACCACCGCCACCGTGCTGGCCCAGGCGCTGATGCACGAGGGCCTGCGCAACGTGGCCGCCGGCGCCAGCCCCACCGGGCTGAAGAAGGGCATCGAGAAGGCCGTCGCGGCCGTGGTCGAGGCGATCAAGGCCCAGGCCAAGGAGATCGACGACCGGTCCGAGATCGCCCAGGTCGCGGCCATCTCCGCCGCCGACCCGGCCATCGGCGAGGTGCTCGCCGACGCCATCGACAAGGTCGGCAAGGACGGCGTGGTCACGGTCGAGGAGTCGAACACCTTCGGCATGGAGCTCGACTTCACCGAGGGCATGCAGTTCGACAAGGGCTACCTGTCGCCCTACTTCGTCACCGACCAGGACCGCCAGGAGGCCATCCTCGACGACGCCTATGTCCTGCTCAACCAGGGCAAGATCAGCTCGGTCCAGGAGATGCTCCCGGTGCTCGAGAAGGTCATGCAGACCGGGCGGCCGCTGCTCATCGTGGCCGAGGACGTCGAGGGCGAGGCCCTGGCGACCCTCGTCGTGAACAAGATCCGCGGCACGTTCAACAGCGTGGCGGTCAAGGCGCCCGGATTCGGCGACCGGCGCAAGGCGATGCTCGGCGACATGGCGACCCTCACGGGTGGCCAGGTCGTGGCCGAGGAGGTCGGGCTCAAGCTCGACAACATCACCCTCGACCTGCTGGGCAAGGCCAAGAAGGTGATCGTCACCAAGGACACCGCGACGATCGTCGATGGCGCCGGGTCCGAGGACGACATCAAGGGCCGCATCGCCCAGATCAAGCGCGAGATCGACGACACCGACTCCGACTGGGACCGCGAGAAGCTGCAGGAGCGGCTGGCCAAGCTGTCCGGCGGCGTGGCCGTGGTCAAGGTCGGGGCGGCGACCGAGGTCGAGCTCAAGGAGAAGAAGCACCGCATCGAGGACGCGCTGTCCGCGACCCGGGCTGCGATCGAGGAGGGCATCGTCGCCGGCGGCGGCGTGGCCCTGCTGCGCAGCCGGGGGGCGGTGGCCAAGGTCGCCGACTCGCTGACCGGCGACGAGGCGACCGGCGCCCGCATCGTGTACTCGGCCCTCGACGCCCCGGCCCGGCTCATCGCCGACAACGCCGGCCTGGAGGGTGGGGTGTGGGTGCGCCATATCGAGGCCGAGGAGGGCTCGGTGGGGCTCAACGCCGCCACCGGCGAGCTCGAGGACCTGGTCAAGGCCGGCGTCATCGACCCGGCCAAGGTCACGCGGGCGGCGCTGCAGAACGCGGCGTCGATCGCCGGCCTGGTGCTCACCACCGAGTCGCTCGTGGCCGACAAGCCCGAACCGCCCGCTCCCGCCGGCGGTGGTGGTGGCGGCGACCCCATGGGCGGCATGGGCGGCATGGGGATGATGTAGCCCCTGCCTGTTCTGCCCACGGCCCGCCGCCTTCCCGGGGCGGCGGGCCGTTGCGCGTCAGGCCCCTGTCCGCCGATGGGCGGAGGCCGCGATCCGGGTCGTTGGCCGGTCGGCCGTCGTGCAGCCGAGCCCGACCAGGACCGACCGCCGCGAGCCCGAGCGCGACGCGCCGGCGGCGGGAGGCGCGGGACGGCCGGTGGGCATACCCACGTGTCCCCGCGTTCTGTCCCCGGAAGTGGTCGCCAGAGCGACCACTTCCGGGGACAAACGTGTCTCAGGCGATGTTGTCGGACTCGCTCGGCATGCGGCGTTCGAGCCGGACCGGCGATGCCGCCTCCAGCTCCTCGCCGCCGGCGACCACGCGGGCACCGACGGCGACCCCGCCCAGCGACCCGCCGACCGCCACCCGCGGGAACCCGAGCGCGAAGCGCAGCGTCGACCCGCCGCCGACCGACACCTCGTCGCCCTCGACCGGCTGCTCGCCGTCGAGGTCGTAGAGCGAGAAGTCGGACAGCGACCGCCGCTCGTCGCCCAGCTCAAGCCAGGCCTCGGCCACCCGGGCGGCCACCGGCTCGTCGCCGTCGTTGTCCAGGACGAACTCGCCCCGGCCCACGCCCGTGATGTCGATCGAGCTGATCGTCACGGGCTCGCCTCGCAGTTGCGTGCTCACGGTGCCGTCCAGTCTGCCTTCGCGTGGGTCACTTCGTTGGTCGTGAACATCGGCCCGGGGACCTTCTCGCCGACCGCGGCCGGGCGGGTGGAGATCGTCCCGTCGGCGTGCTGCACGCGCACCGTTCCGGCGCCCACGCCCTTGCCGATGATCTCGTCGCCAGACCCGGCGACGACCGACGGGTAGTGCGCCGACACGAAGGCGTCGACCTTGGTCCGGTCGGCGAGCTCGCGGCCCTGGGCGTCGGTGCTGCGCAGGGACGGGCGGCCCGAGAGGCCGAGGGCGATCGAGAACTCCTCGCCGATGCGGTAGGCGTAGGACTCCCGGGCGAGCGTGGTGCTGTGCGACGACGGCTGCTCCGCGTGCAGCACCTCGTGGTAGAGCGTCTCGGCCATCGACTCGTTCGAGCTGTTGAGCACGCCGATCTCGGTGCCGGTGTTGAAGCCGCCGCCGGGGAACGGCGCCGGCACCCAGGCCGCGCCGTCCCACATCTCGTCGACCCAGCCGATCGAGTCGAACGACTTGAGGGTGATCCGCGTCGCCAGCACGTCGATCGTGTGCGGCGACCACGGGCGGACGATGCTACGGACCACCGGGATCGTCCAGTTGGCCGCCATGTCGGCCGACCCGGGCAGCGCCGGCGCCGGGAACCGGGCGTCGAGCGAGCCCATCGTCCCGAACCCGACCTTGCCGTCGACCGTCAGGGGCGGGTGGCCGCCCTGGAAGTCCTCGACCGCGGCCGTGGTCTCGCCGCCGTAGTCGCCGTCGGCGCCGAACGAGGTCAGCGCGTGCCCGACGTCGTACAGCGCCTGCTGGATCGCCTGCACGCCCCGGCCCTTGCTGCCCGCCTTGGACATCGCCTCGTTGTCGAAGTCGGCTTCGAGGTCGAGCAGCCGGGAGAATCGGGCGGATTTGAGGTCATGCCCGTCGCCAAGTGTCATACCGCACGGACCGTAGGCCGCCGGCGTCACCGCAGCGTGCGCGCCCGCGTCCACCTGCGGTGACCGACGGCACATAGGCAAGTGACGTACGTCACGGTAATGTTCATATGCGACAGCACCGCGTCGGTCCGCGAGAGGGGGGATCCCCTTGCCCGACTTCCCCAGCCCTGGCGGGCGGCGGTCGACCCGGGTGGCGGCCCTCGCGGCCTGCCTCGGCGTCGCGTTCGCCGCGACCGCATGCAGCGACAGTGGCGGCGGCACGCCGACGATGACCTGGTACATCAACCCGGACAACGGGGGCCAGGAGGAACTGGCCAAGAAGTGCACCGAGGCGTCGAACGGCGCCTACAAGATCGAGATCGCGACGCTGCCCAACGGCGCCGACGACCAGCGCGAGCAGCTCGTCCGGCGCCTGGCGGCCAACGACGACTCGATCGACCTGATGAGCCTCGACCCGGTCTTCGTGCCCGAGTTCGCCAACGCCGGCTACCTCCGGCCGTTCACCGATGCCGAGGCCCCCGAGTTCACCGACGACGTGCTCGCAGGCTCGCTCAAGACCGCCATGTGGAAGGACAAGCTGGTCGCGGCCCCGTTCTGGGCCAACACCCAGCTGCTCTGGTACCGCAAGTCGGTGGCCGAGAAGGCCGGCATCGACCCCGAGGCGGGGCCCGTGACGTGGGACCAGATCATCGACGCGGCCAAGGAGACGGACACGACGGTCGAGGTCACCGGTGCCCGCTACGAGGGCTACATGGTGTGGATCAACACGCTGGTGGCGTCGGCCGGCGGCCAGGTGCTGAAGAACCCGGAGGCCGGTAAGGACGCCAAGCCCGACCTGGACAGCCCGGCCGGCAAGGAGGCGGCGACGATCATCCACCGCCTCGCGACCGACGGCGTCGCCGACCCGCAGCTGTCGACCGCCACCGAGGAGACCGCCCGGGCCGGGTTCCAGGCCGACAACGGCGGGTTCATGGTCAACTGGCCCTACGTCTACGGCGCCGCGCTCGAGGCCGTGGACGGCGGGTCGCTCGACCAGTCCGTGGTCGACGACATCGGCTGGGCGCGCATCCCGGCGGTCGAGGCCGGCACCCCCAGCGCGCCGCCGCTCGGCGGGATCAACCTCGGGATCGGGGCCTTCGGCAAGCACCAGGACGAGGCCGTGGACGCGGCCCGCTGCATCACCACCACCCAGAGCCAGATCGACTACATGCTCAAGACCGGCAACCCGGGTGCCCGCGCCGCGGTCTTCGACGACCCGCAGGTCCGGGAGAAGTTCCCGATGGCCGACCTGATCCGCAACTCGATCGACGAGGCGACGCCCCGGCCGCAGAGCTCGTACTACCCCGACGTCAGCGGGGCCACCACGCGCGAGTTCCACCCGCCGGCCGCAGTCAACCCGGACAGCACGCCGGCCAACACCGACGAGCTCATCGTCAACGTCCTCCAGGACAAGCAGCTCCTGTGAGGTGAGAGAGGACCGCCATGGCCGCGCTCACCACGGAGACCGCAACCACGACGACGGAGGCGCCGCGCAAGGAGGCGCCCACCCGCCGGCGCAGGACCGACCGAGCCCGGGGTGAGGAGCGGCTCGGCTGGTACCTCGTCGCGCCCGCGGTCATCACCATGCTCCTGGTCACCGCTTACCCCCTGGGCAAGGCGGTCTACCTGTCGCTGTTCAGCTACCGCCTCACCGACCCGACGGGCCGCGAGTTCGTCGGCCTGAGCAACTACGGCGTCGTGCTGACCGACCCGCTGTGGTGGCAGTCGGTGGTCACCACGCTCGTCATCACGATCGCCAGCGTCGCCATCGAGCTGGTCATCGGCTTCACCTTCGCGCTGGTGATGCACCGGATCATCTTCGGCCGCAAGGTCGTCCGCACCTCGATCCTGATCCCCTACGGGATCATCACCGTCGTCGCCGCCTACGCCTGGCAGTACGCCTTCGCCCTCGACTCGGGGTTCATCAACCAGTGGTTCGGGCTCGGCGACAAGGCGTGGTTCTCTGACCGGTGGTCCGCGCTGTTCGTCATCATCATGGAGGAGGTCTGGAAGACCACGCCCTTCATCTCGCTGCTGCTGCTCGCCGGACTGTCGCAGGTGCCCGAGGACCTCCAGGAGGCGGCCAAGGTCGACGGCGCGTCGGCGCGGCAGCGCCTGTTCCGGGTCACGATCCCGAACATGAAGGCGGCGATCATGGTGGCGCTGCTGTTCCGGACGCTCGACGCCTACCGCATCTTCGACCCGATCTTCATCATGACGGGCGGCGCCAACAAGACCGAGAGCGTCTCGTTCCTGACCTACAGACAGACGATCACCCGGACGGCGCTCGGGCTGGGATCGGCCGTGTCGGTGTTGTTGTTCCTGTCGGTCGTGCTGATCGCCATGCTGTTCGTCAAGGGGTTCAAGGTCGACCTGTCCCGGGTGCGGGGCGAGTGAGGAGGGCCGCACGATGAAGCGCTACCGCAAGCGCATCGCCTGGACGGTCGGCGGCACGCTGATCATCCTCTACACCCTGCTGCCGGTGCTGTGGATCGTGTCGCTCTCCTTCAAGGCGGGCGACGACATCAACAACAAGAAGTTCTTCCCGACCAGTTGGTCGACGGACAACTACCGGCAGGTCTTCGACACCAGCCTGTTCACGAGCGCCCTGCGCAACTCGCTGGGCATCTCGCTCATCTCCACGACCATCTCGGTGGTGCTGGCCACCCTGGCCGCCTACGCCATCGCCCGGCTCAACTTCCGGGGCAAGAAGGCGGTGCTGACGGTCTCGCTCGCCATCGCCATGTTCCCGACGATCGCCCTGGTCGGACCGCTGTTCGACATGTGGCGGGCGATCGGGATCTACGACACCTGGATCGGGCTGATCATCCCGTACATGTCGTTCACGCTGCCGCTGTCGATCTGGGTGCTGTCCGCCTTCTTCCGGGAGATCCCGTGGGAGATGGAGCAGGCCGCCCAGGTGGACGGGGCCACGGCGTGGCAGGCGTTCCGGAAGGTGATCGTGCCGCTCGCCGCGCCCGGGGTGTTCACTGCTGCCATCCTGACGTTCTTCTTCGCCTGGAACGACTTCGTGTTCGGCATCTCGCTGACCGCGACCGACGCGGCCCGGCCCGTGCCGGCGGCGCTGGCGTTCTTCACCGGCGAGTCGTTCTTCCAGCAGCCGACCGCGGCCATCTCGGCGGCGTCGGTCGTCGTCACCATCCCCGTCATCGCGCTGGTCCTGATCTTCCAGCGCAAGATCGTGGCCGGCCTCACGTCCGGCGCCGTCAAGGGCTAGCGGAAGGGAAGCGGATCCACATGGCCGCCATCACGCTCGAGCACATCTACAAGACGTTCCCCGGGGCCGACACGCCGACGGTGACCGACGTCAACCTCGACGTCGCGGACGGCGAGTTCGTGATCCTCGTCGGCCCGTCGGGCTGCGGGAAGTCGACGATCCTGCGCATGATCGTCGGGCTGGAGGACATCAGCGAGGGCGACGTCACGATCGGCGACAGGGTCGTCAACGACCTCGCGCCCCGCGACCGCAACCTGGCGATGGTGTTCCAGAACTACGCGCTGTACCCGCACCTCAGCGTCTACGAGAACATCGCCTTCCCGCTGCGGCTGCGCAAGGCCGGCGACCAGGAGGTGCGCGAGCGGGTCGAGCACGCGGCGATGATGCTGGAGCTGACCGAGCTGCTCGATCGCAAGCCGTCGCAGCTGTCGGGCGGCCAGCGCCAGCGGGTGGCGATGGGTCGGGCGCTGGTGCGGGAGGCCGACGCCTACCTGTTCGACGAGCCGCTGTCGAACCTCGACGCCAAGCTGCGGGGCCAGATGCGCACGGAGATCGCCCGCATCCAGAAGCGCCTGGAGATCACCACGGTCTACGTGACCCATGACCAGATCGAGGCCATGACACTCGGCGACCGGGTGGCGGTGCTGCGCAAGGGCATCCTTCAGCAGGTCGACGCGCCGCGCGAGCTCTACGAGCAGCCGGTCAACCTGTTCGTGGCCGGGTTCATCGGGTCGCCGCCGATGAACTTCATGCCGGCCTCGGTCGAGGGTTCGAGCGTCCACCTGCCGATCGGGACGATCGAGGTCACGGGCGACGTGGCGGCCAGCCTGGAGGGCCACGAGATCCTCATCGCCGGCATCCGGCCCGAGCACTTCGAGGACGCCGCGCTGCTCGACGACGAGCGCAAGTCGCAGGGCCTGGTGTTCACGGACCAGGTCGACGTCATCGAGTGGCTGGGCAGCGAGCAGTACGCCTACATCCCGTTCGAGGCTCCGCCGGAGGTGCGCGAGCCGCTGGCCGAGCTGGCCCAGGAGCTCGACAGCGAGCAGATCCGCACCCAGCTGGTGGTCACGCTCGACGCGGAGAGCCGGGTGCAGGAGGGCCAGGAGGCCGAGCTGTGGCTCGATCCGAGCAGGATGCACCTGTTCGACCCGGCCACCGGAGACAACCTCACGCACGGCCGCGGTGCGGCGGCTGTAGACGTCAGCGAGGCGCCCACAGCTGGGTGACCGACACGCCGAGCTCGCCGAGCAGCCGGCGCAACAAGGGGAGCGAGAGCCCGAGCACGTTGCCGTGGTCGCCGTCGAGGCCGTCGACGAAGGGCGCGGCGAAGCCGTCGATGGTGAACCCGCCGGCGACGGCGAGCGGCTCGCCGGTGGCGACGTAGGCGTCGATCTCGGCGTCGCTGGGGTCCCCGAAGCGCACGAGGGTCTCGGCGACGCCGGCGGCCCGCTTCTCGCGGTCCACGTCGACGAGCGCATGGCCGGTGACGAGGGTGCCGGATCGCCCCCGGTACCCCCGGGCCCAGGCGACGGCCTGCTCGGCGGAGGCCGGCTTGCCCCGGATCTCGCCGCCGAAGGCGAGCACGGAGTCGCACCCGAGCACGATCGTGCGGTCGCGGGGGCGCTCGCCGCCGCTGCCGGCGAGCCGGCTCGCGACGGCGTCGGCCTTGCGCTCGGCCAGCGTGCGGGCCACGTCGGCGGGGGCGCGCCCGTCGACCCCGTCCTCGTCGACGCCGGACACGACGACGAGCGGATCGAACCCCGCGCCCCGCAACAACCCGAGCCGTGCGGGCGAGGCGGAGGCGAGCACGAGGGTGAGAGGCACCCGCCCAGGCTGCCACTACCCTGCCGGGGATGGAGATCCCGCTCCCCGACCCGACCAAGCTGCTCGCGCACTGGATGGAGTGGGAGCGCGGCGAGACCCCGCCGGGCCGGGTCATGAGCAGCCTGAAGACGGGCGGCCTCCGCGACCTCCTGGAGGCCCTGGCGGCGCAGGCCCAGGCCCAGGCCGGCGCCGGGCCGGCCCCGCATGGCTGACCAGGCACGCCCCGAGCCGGCGCCGCCCGACCCCCGCCCGCTGGTCGGGGAGGACCCGCCCGGCCCTCGGGTGATCACGGCCCGGGAGGCGATCGCACAGGGGATGCCCGGGTGGCCGGCCCCCGGGGAGGCGCCGGCCGAGCCGACGATGCCGATCCCGGCGGGGCGGGGTGGCGAGCAGCGGATCCCCCGGCCGTTCAACGCCCGGCCCGGCAAGCCGGCGCCGTGGGCGGACCTGACGGCCGAGCACCGCCGCCCGAGCCTCGCCGACGTCCGCAGTGCGCTGGCGGTCCTCGGGCCGCCACACGCGTCCGAGCGCGAGCTGATCGACGGCCCCGCCCGGCCCGGGCGGCCGTCTGCCGTGCTGGCGCCGCTCTACGAGGACGGCGGGCTCGCCCACGTCGTGCTCACCCGGCGCACCTGGGGGCTGCGCACCCACCAGGGCGAGGTGAGCTTCCCCGGCGGGCGCATCGAGCCCGGCGAGACGCCCCACGACGCCGCCCGCCGCGAGGCCGAGGAGGAGATCGCCCTCGACCCCGCCGCCGTCGAGATCGTGGGCGAGCTCGACCACCTGGCCACCGTGTCGAGCGGGTCGTTCATCGTCCCGATCGTCGGCGTGCTGCCGGGCCGCCCGGTGACCCGGCCCAACCCGGTCGAGGTCGACGCCGTGCTCCACGTCGCCCTGGCCGAGCTGCTCGACCCGGCCTGGTTCCGCGAGGAGATCTGGACGTTCCCCGGCGGCCGTGTCCAGCCGATCACGTTCTTCGAACTGGTCGGCGACACTGTGTGGGGCGCCACTGCCTCGCTGTTACGCCAGCTTCTCGGGATCGTCACCGGAACGTTGGGGCGCGGCGACCTCGACCACCCCTAGGCAGGCGCCCCGGCGGGCCCGGCTGGGAGCTGTGCCATGGGAACGCTTCGGATCCGTATCGTCGGCATGGCCGGCGCCGCCGCGCTGCTGGCGGGCTGCAACCTCGGCGTGTCGCGCGCGCCCGTCGACGTCCCCGCCGAGGGCGTCGCCACCGGCGACCTCGACGGCGACGGCATCCCCGACCTGGCGGTCGCGGGCGAGGACGAGTTCTCCGTCCTGCTCGGCGACGGGACGGGCGGATGGGACGTCACGAGCATCCCGATCGCGGACGACGCGAATGAGAGCAGGTTCTTCAAGGTGGTGCTCACGGACGTCGAGCGGGACGGCGACCTGGACGCGATCGCCGTGCAGTTCAGCGGCGAGATCCTCGGCAACGGCGGGTTCCTCTACCTCAACGACGGCACAGGGACTTTCACGTTCGATCAACCCGTCCTGGTCCAGGGCGCGGAGGGCGACGTCGTGACCGGCGACATGGACGGCGACGGCGCCACCGACGTCGCGGTCGAGACGCCCGGGCAGTTCGCCGCCGTGTACCGCGGCGACGGCGCCGGCGGCTTCCTCCCCCGGCTCGATCTCGCCCCGCCGATCGACGGGCAGGGCATCGATCTCGCCGACCTCAACGGTGACGGCCGGGACGACCTGGTGCTCGGCGGGTCCGACGCGACCGCGCGCTCGGTCGCGGCCGTGTACCTGTCGACCGGCACCGCGTTCGCCGCGCCGGTCCAGTACGTCGCCGACCCGGCGAGGAGGGAATCCCGGGGGTTCGCCACCGCCGACATGGACGGCGACGGCCACCTCGACATCGTCGCCATCACGAGCGCCCTCGACGCCGAGGACGATGCGTCCCTCGCCGTCCTCCCCGGCCGGGGCGACGGCACGTTCGGCGCCGCGGTCGTCACGCCGATCGTGGGCGGCCCGACGTCGGCCCAGCTCGAGGTCGGCGACATCGACGCGGACGGGCACCCAGACGTGGTCGCCGCGCTCCGGGGCCGGGGCGCCATGGTCTTCTTCGGCGACGGGGCGGGGTCGTTCCCCGACTCGCACTACCTGGCACCCAGCGGGGGCACCGCGACCGACCTGGTGGTCGTGGACATCGACGGCGACGGGGTCGACGACGTCGTCACCGCCGGCGCCAAGCCCGACGTGTTCCTCAACCGGCTCGACGGGGCGCGCACGCACCCCTGACCGGCCGCCGGCCCCAGGGGCGGACTACCAGCCGCCGTAGTTCGGGGCTTCCTTGGTGATCGTGACGTCGTGGGGGTGCGACTCGCGCAGCCCGGCGTTGGTGATGCGCACGAACCGGGCCCGGCTCTGCAGCTCGGGCACCGTCGGCGTGCCGCAGTAGCCCATCGCGGCCCGCAGCCCGCCGACCACCTGGTGGATCACGTTGGCGAGCGGGCCCTTGTAGGCGACCCGGCCCTCGATGCCCTCGGGCACCAGCTTGTCGGTGTCGATGACGTCGCCCTGGAAGTAGCGGTCCTTGGAGTACGACCGGGTCTTCATGGCGCCCATCGACCCCATGCCCCGGTACTCCTTGTAGCGCTCGCCCTGGTGGAGCACGACCTCGCCCGGCGACTCGTCCACCCCGGCCAGCATGCTGCCGAGCATGACCGAGTGGGCCCCGGCCGCCAGCGCCTTGGCGATGTCGCCCGAGTACTGGAGCCCGCCGTCGGCGATGGCGGTGATGCCGTGGCGGGCGGCGGCCTCGGCCCCGTCGTACACGGCCGTGAGCTGGGGCACGCCGACGCCGGCGACGACCCGGGTCGTGCAGATCGACCCCGGTCCCACGCCGATCTTCACCCCGTCGGCCCCCACGCCGGCCAGCGCGTCGACGCCCTCGGCGGTGGCGACGTTGCCGCCGATGACCTCGACCTCGAACGCGCCCTTGATCTGCTTGACCACGTCGAGCACGGCCAGGCTGTGGCCGTGGGCCGTGTCGACCACCAGCACGTCGACGCCCGCCTGCACGAGCCGCTCGGCCCGGTCGAGCGCGTCGGCGCCGACGCCCACGGCCGCGCCCACCCGCAGCCGGCCCTGCTCGTCCTTGGTGGCGAAGGGGTGGTCGGTCTGCTTCTTGATGTCCTTGACCGTGATGAGGCCCCGCAGCGTGCCGTCGTCGTCGACGATCGGCAGCTTCTCGATGCGGTGCTGCCACAGGATGTCCTTGGCCTGCTCGAGCGTCGTGCCCAGCGGGGCCGTGACCAGCGGCGGCCGGCGCATGACGTTGGCGATGGGCTGGTCGACCTCGTCGATGAACCGCAGGTCGCGGTTGGTGAGGAGGCCCACGAGGCGGCCGGCGCCGTCGGTGATCGGCACGCCGGAGATGTGGTAGCGCTCCATCATCGCGAGGGCGTCGGCGACGAGCGCCTCGGCCGGCAGGGTGACGGGTTCGACGATCATGCCGGACTGGCTGCGCTTGACCTTGTCGACCTCGCTCACCTGCGCGTCGATCGACAGGTTGCGGTGGACGATGCCGATGCCGCCGGCCCGGGCGAGCGCGATGGCCAGGCGGGCCTCGGTCACCGTGTCCATGGCCGCCGACACGATCGGGATGGCGAGCTCGATGCGCGGCGTCAGGCGGCTGGCCGTCGACACCTCGGCGGGCAGCACCGACGACTCTGCCGGGACCAGCAGCACGTCGTCGTAGGTCAGGCCCTGCTTGGCGAACCGCGGCGGGAAGGGGTCTGCCATGAAGGGAGTCTAGTGGCGCTCGCTCCGTGCGCCGACGACCCCTGCCGACCTGGTTCTGTACGGTCGCTGCGTGCGTGACAGCTATCACATGACCCCCGACGAGCTACGGCGGTGGGGCCACGAGGTCGTCGACTGGGTGGCCGGATACTGGCAGGCGATCGAGGACCATGCGGTCGTCCCGCCCGTGGCGCCGGGCGAGGTGCGGTCGTGGCTGCCACCCGGTCCGCCGGAGGCGCCGGAGGACTTCGCCGCCGTCCTCGCCGACCTCGACCGGGTGGTGGTGCCCGGCACGACCCACTGGCAGCACCCGGGCTGGCACGCGTACTTCCCGGCCAACTCGACCGGCCCGGCGGTGCTCGCCGATCTGGTCGCGGGTGGGCTCGGCACCCAGGGGATGCTGTGGCAGACCGGCCCGGCCTGCACCGAGGTCGAGACCCACGTGCTCGACTGGATGGTCGACCTGCTCGGCCTGCCCGACCGCTTCCGCTCGACGGGGGACGGCGGGGGCGTCATCGAGGACTCGGCCTCGTCCGCCACCCTGTGCGCGGTGGTCGCCGCCCGCGAGCGGGCGATCGCGGGCGGTGCGGCGCTCGGGAACCTCGTCGTCTACGGCTCGACCCAGGCCCACTCGTCGCTGGAGAAGGGCGCCCGGGTGGCGGGCTTCCGCCGGGACCAGGTCCGTCTCGTGGAGGTCGACGAGACGTTCGCGCTGCGCCCGGACGCCCTGGCGGCGGCGATGGCGGGCGACCGTGCGGCGGGCCGGGTCCCGTGCCTGGTGATGGCCACGGTCGGCACCACCAGCTCGCTGGCGGTCGACCCGGTGGCCGAGGTCGCCGAGGCGGCGGCCGCCGCGGGCGCGTGGCTGCACGTCGACGCGGCGATGGCGGGCACGGCCACCGTCTGCCCGGAGCACCGCGACCTGCACCGGGGCGTCGAGCGGGCCGACAGCTACGTCACCGATCCCCACAAGTGGCTGTTCACGACGTTCGACTGCTCGTGCCTGTGGGTGGCCGACCGGGAGGCACTGGTCGGGGCGCTGTCGATCCTGCCGGAGTACCTGCGCAATCCGGCGAGCGCCGGGGGCGGCGTCATCGACTACCGCGACTGGCAGGTCCCGCTCGGGCGGAGGTTCCGGGCGCTCAAGCTGTGGTGGGTCCTGCGCTGGTACGGCGCCGAGGGCCTGCGCCACCACGTGCGCGAGCACGTCCGCCTGGCGGCCGACCTGGCGGCCAAGGTCGAGGCGGACGCCCGCCTGGAGCTGGCGGCCCCGCCGAGGCTCGGGCTCGTGTGCCTGCGCCACCGCGACGGGGACGAGGCGACGGAGGCGCTGCACCAGGCGCTCAATGCCACTGGCAGGGTGTACCTGAGCCACACCCGCCTGGCGGGCAGGTACGTGCTGCGGGTGAGCATCGGCGCCTGGACGACGGAGGCCCGCCACGTCGACACCCTGTGGGAGCTGATCGACACCCACGGCTGAGGTTGCCCGATCGGGCAGTGAGTCGTGCCCGGCGGGACACACCTCGGTGCCTCCCGCTCACGCCGCTCACGGCGTAAGAACAGGAGATGGCGTCGTCGCGAGCGATCGCGGGGGCCGTCCGGGGATGAAGGCGTCCGCAGACGAGCACGCCGACCCTCGCGTCCGGTCACCGCACCAGCCGGCCGGCAACGAGCCGCGCCAGGACGACGCGGCGGTTGGCGGGGGCGCGCGCCGCCCGACCGGGGACCGGCCGATGAGTCGGGCCGTGGCCCAACGCCTCCAGGCCCAGGCGGGAAGCCGGGCGGTGGCTGGCCTGCTGGCGCGCCGCCGCGGCCCGGCGGCGCGCCCGGTGGTCCAGCGCCTGGCCCAGCCTCCGGCGGCGGCGCCGGCGACGGCGGGCCCGGCCGAGGCGGGCCCGGTGGGGCGGGCGGGTCCGGAGGGCGATCCGAAGTTCGCGGCGTTGACTGGCGATGTCCAGGGCAAGCGGAGGTTGCTGTCGGCGCATCCGCCGCCGGCGGGGGAGGCGGCGAAGGGTCAGGCGGCGTCGTTGCCGCCCCAGGACGACAAGGTCGCGCAGGGGAAGGCCGCGAACGCGGAGAAGATGAACGCGGCGCAGCCGGGTGCGTTCGACAAGGCGGCGTTCATCGCGGCGGTGAACGCGGCGATCGCGCAGCAGGCCCCGAAGAACCTGGACGAGGCGGACAAGTTCGCGGACTCCGGCAAGGCGAACGCGGTGAAGGCCCAGGTGACCGGCAAGGTCCAGGCGGGCAAGGACCAGTCCGCGGCGCAGATCGAGACCTCCACGAAGGCGCCGCCGGATACGTCGGCGGCCAAGGACAAGCCGGTCACGCCGCTGGTGGCGGACAAGCCGCCGGCGGTGCCGGGGGTGCCGAACCCGGCGAACGCGGTCCCGGACCCGGCGCCGCCGGAGGCGACCGACTTCTCCGCGGGCCCGGCGCAGGTGAATGCGCAGATGGCCGACGCGGAGGTGACCGAGGACCAGTTGCGCAAGGGCAACGAGCCGGCTTTCGACGACGCCCTGGCGGCGAAGAAGGACGGCGAGGCCCACGCGGCGACCGCCCCGGGGCAGCTGCGGTCGTCGGAGTCCGCGACCCTGACGGGCGCGAAGGCGAACGCCCGGGCGGTCGGGGCGGGGGCGATGGCCGGTATGGCCGCCGACCGCCGTACCGCGGGCGCCACGGTGGATGCCGGCAAGGGTGGGGCCAAGGACGCGGATCACGACAAGCGCGCCCAGGTGACGGCGACGTTGCAGAAGGTGTTCGACGCCACCCAACGCGACGTGCAGGCGATCCTCGACGGGTTGGACAAGAAGGTGGACGACAAGTTCACCGCGGAGGAGGGCGCGGCCCGGGCGGCGTTCACGGCGGAACACAAGCGGCGGATGGACGCCTACAAGGACGCGCGCTACTCGGGCCTGTTGGGCAAGGGTCGCTGGCTCAAGGACAAGTTCATGGGCCTCCCGGAGGAGGCCAACCAGATCTTCGTCACGGCCCGCCAGGGCTATGTCACGCGCATGCAGTCGGTGATCTCGGCGGTGGCAGACGTGATCGGCACCGAGTTGGGCAAAGCCAAGGCGAGGATCGCCCAGGGGCGCGGCGACCTGCAGAACGCGGTCAACGGCCTGCCCAAGGACCTCCAGGCGATCGGCAAGGAGAAGGCGGGGGAGTTCTCGGCCCGGTTCGACGAGCTGACCTCGTCGGTGGACGCCAAGGGCAACGAGCTGGTCCAGACCCTGGCATCGAAGTACAAGGACGCGCTGGGCAAGGTCGACGAGGAGATCGCGGCCGAGAAGGAGAAGAACAAGGGTCTGGTCGCCAAAGCGGTCGACGCGGTGGCCGGGGTGATCAAGACCATCCTCGAGCTCAAGAACATGCTGCTGGGGGTCCTGGCCAAGGCCGCGGCGGCGGTGATGGCGATCGTCAAGGATCCGATCGGGTTCCTGGGCAAGTTGATCGACGCCATCGGTGCCGGGCTGCGGGGGTTCATGTCCCGCATCGGCTCGCATCTCTCCAAGGGCCTGGTCGGCTGGCTGCTCGGCGCCATGGCCGGGGTCGGGTTCGCCATGCCGGCCCGGTTCGACCTGCGCGGCATCATCATGCTGGTCGCCGGCCTGCTCGGCCTGACGTGGGCGGCGATCCGGTCCCGGGTGGTCGCCAAGGGCGTCCCCGATCAGGTCATGACCACCGTCGAGCGTTCGGTCCCGGTCGCGTCGAAGCTGCAGACCGGCGGGGTCGAGGGGATCACCGACGAGATCAAGGACCAGGTCGGGGACCTGCGCGAGAACCTGCTGGGCAAGATCGCCAAGTACCTGATCCCCACCGTGTTGATCGCGGGGATCACCTGGATCGTCTCGCTGCTCACACCCGCCTCCGCGTTCGTGAAGGCGTGCAAGGCGATCATCGACATCGTCACCTTCATCCTCCAGCGCGGCGCCCAGATCATCGCCTTCGTCAACGCCGTCCTCGACGCGGTGATCGCGATCGCCGGCGGCGGAGGCGGCGGCGCCCCCGGCCTGATCGAAAAGGCCCTCGCCCTGTCGATCCCGGTCCTGATCGGCTTCCTCGCCGCCCTGCTCGGCCTCGGCAACATCGCCGAGAAGGTCAAGTCGATCTTCCAGACCATCACCAAGCCGATCACCAAGGCCATCGACTGGGTCATCAACAAGATCGTCGCCGCCGGCAAAGCCATCTGGAACAAGCTCAAGGCCAAGTTCGGCAAGAAGGGCAAAGACGGCAAGGACGAATCGCCCGAGCAGAAGGCCGCTCGACTCCAGCGGGGCATGGCCGAGGCCGAATCCGCTGTGAAGCGATTCAGCGGTCGTTCTGCGAAGCAAGGCGATCTGACCCCGGTGCTGGCGCGGATCCGCGCTCGCTTCGGCCTCACCAAGCTCGAGCCGGTGGCACACGGCGACAACTGGGCGTTGCACGGGGTTGTCAATCCCGAGGCAGAGCGACCGACCGACATCGTCATCTCGGCGGAGATGCGGACCATCGATCTGTCGGGCGAGTGGCGTTCGACGCAGTTCACTTCGGGTCAGTCGGGAATTGTCTACGTATTGAGAGACAAGGCGACTGGGCAGGTACTCAAGGTCGGCAAGACCGAGGTCGGCACGTTCAGAGGTCGATTCGAGAAGTACGCGCTCGCAGCGAAGCAGAATGGTCGAGAGCTGGTTGTCGATGTCTTCACCGTGCCCAAGGGCAGCACACGCACGTTGGAGTCGATCGAGGCCGAGGTGCGCCGAGGCGTCGGGGCGATCAGTGGCGACCTACCGTGGGACAACACGCAGGGCAGGCTCGGTCGACCAGGCCCGGGCGTACCCGGCACCCGCCTCCCCAGACGGCTCAGGGAGCAGGGGTACCGATGGGAGAACGGTGAGTTGGTCAAGGACTAGCGCGGCGCGGACTGCGAGAGGCTCCGAGGTGACAGATGACGGACGTTGACCGAAGCGGTGATGACCTGACGTGGTTCTGGGGCATCGTCGAACGATCTCACCAAGACAGGGATCAGCTCCGATCGATCCTCTCGCAGCTCTCCAAGGAGCAGATCTACACGTTCCAGGACACATTCGTTGAGATGGCAGCCGAGTTGCAGGACGAGCCGTACTCGATGCACATCGCTCCGGATGAGTCAGAGGACGGCCTCGCAGACATCTCGCATTGGGTCGTCAGCCAAGGCGAGGACTTCTATGACCGTGTCCTCGACGATCCCGAGCAGATGCCCGCACACGTCGACGTCGGAGATCCGGGCAACCTGTTCGATGTGGCGTACGACGTCTACTTCGGCCGCTTCAACGAGCCCCTGGAAGTCATGTAGACGGCACGGTCGTCGTCCCGGTACCTCGGCTCCCCGCATCGTCTCGGTAAGCTCGGGGCTTTCTCACAGGCGCGAGGTGGTGGCCGTCATGGCCGAGGTCGAGATCGGGATCGGCAAGTCCGGGCGGCGGGCCTACGGGTTCGACGACATCGCCATCGTGCCCAGCCGGCGCACCCGCGACCCCGAGGACGTCGACATCTCCTGGGAGATCGACGCCTTCCGCTTCGACGCTGCCGCTCATGGCGTCCGCCATGGACGGCGTCGTGTCAGCCCGGCCACCGCCATCGAGATCGGCCGGCTCGGCGGCGTCGGCGTGCTCAACCTCGAGGGCCTCTGGACCCGCTACGAGGACCCCGAGCCGCTCTTCGACGAGATCGCCGAGCTGCCGACGCCGAGAAGGCCACCCGCCGGATGCAGGAGCATCTACGCCGAGCCGATCAAGCCCGAGCTGATCGGCGCAGCGCATCCGCCGAGATCAAGGACGCCGGCGTCGTCTCCGCGCGTCGGTCACCCCGCAGCGCACCGCTCGCGCTGCGCCGAGGCCATCATCGACGCCGAGCTCGACCTGCTCGTCATCCAGGGCACGGTCGTGTCGGCCGAGCACGTCTCCAAGCACCGCCGAGCCGCTCAACCTCAAGCACTTCGTCCGCCAGCTCGACATCCCCGTCATCGTCGGCGGCTGCGCCAGCTACCAGGCCGCCCTGCACCTCATGCGCACCGGCGCCGCCGGCGTCCTCGTCGGCGTCGGCCCCGGCCACGCCTGCACCACCCGCGGCGTCCTCGGCATCGGCGTCCCGCAGGCCACCGCCATCGCCGACGCCCGCGCCGCCCGCATGCGCCACCTCGACGAGACCGGCGTCTACGTGCCACGTCATCGCCGACGGCGGCATGGGCACCGGCGGCGACATCGCCAAGGCCATCGTGTGCGGCGCCGACGCCGTCATGATCGGCTCGCCGCTCGCCGCCGCCGCACGAGGCGCCCGGGCGGGGCTACCACTGGGGCATGGCGACCTTCCACCCGCACGCTGCCCCGCGGCGCCCGGGTGCAGACCGAGCGTCCGGGGCACGCTCGAGGAGATCCTCGTCGGGCCGGCCCACGAGAACGACGGCCGCATGAACCTGTTCGGCGCCCTGCGCACCTCGATGGCCACCTGCGGCTACGAGACGCTCAAGGAGTTCCAGAAGGCCGAGGTCATGGTCGCCCCGGCGCTGCAGACCGAGGGCAAGCCTGCAGCAGCCAGGCGTCGGCATGGGCACTGAGTCCGTCGACCCGCCACGACTGTCCTCGTCGTCGACTTCGGCGCCCAGTACGCCCAGCTCATCGCCCGCCGGGTCCGCGAGGCCCACGTCTACTGCGAGATCGTCCCCCACACGATCACCGCCGCCGAGGTCGCGGCCCGCACGCCCGGCGGCGATCATCCTCTCGGGCGGCCCCAAGATCGGTGCACGTCGAGGGCGCGCCGTCGCTCGACCCGGCGATCTACGACCTCGGCGTCCCGATCCTCGGCATCTGCTACGGCGCCCAGCTCATCGCCCAGCAGCTCGGCGGCGAGGTCGCCCGCACCGGGCGGGGCGAGTACGGCCGCACCGACCTCGACGTCGCCGGCCGACGGCCGTGCTGCTTCGGCGCCGGCCAGCCCGACGCACCAGCACGGTGTGGATGAGCCACTTCGACGCCATCACCGAGGCGCCGCCCGAGGGCTTCGTCGTCACCGCCACCACCGCCGGACGCGCCCGTGGCCGTCCTCGAGGACGCCGAGCCGGCGGATCTACGGCGTGCAGTTCCACCCCGAGGTCGTCGCACACGCCCGCACGGCCAGGCAGGTGCTCGAGCACTTCCTCTACGACGCCTGCCGGCGCCCGGCCGACCTGGACGATGTCGTCGATCATCGACGACGCAGGTCGACGCCGATCCGCGCCCAGGTCGGCGACGGCCGGGTGATCTGCGGGCTCTCCGGCGGCGTCGACTCGGCCGTGGCCGCCGCGCTCGTGCACAAGGCCATCGGCCCCCAGCTCACCTGCGTCTTCGTCGACACCGGCCTGCATGCGCCAGGGCGAGGGCGAGCAGGTGGTCGAGACCTTCCGCGCCACCAGGGCATCGAGCTCGATCCACGTGCGGGCCGGCGACCGCTTCTTCGAGCGCCTCGCCGGGCGTCACCGACCCGGAGGAGAAGCGCAAGACCATCGGCGAGCTGTTCATCCGCGTCTTCGAGGAGCGCGCCGGCGGCCTCGAGCGACGCCCGCTTCCTCGTGCAGGGCACGCTCTACCCCGACGTCATCGAGTCGGGCACGGCACGGCGCGGCCAAGATCAAGAGCCACCACAACGTCGGCGGCCTGCCCGAGGACATGGACGTTCGAGCTGGTCGAGCCGCTGCGGGCCCTGTTCAAGGACGAGGTCCGCCAGGTCGGCACCGAGCTCGGGCCTGCCCGACGAGATCGTCTGGCGCCAGCCGTTCCCCGGCCCGGGCCTCGGCGTGCGCATCATCGGCGAGGTCACGCCGGAGAAGGTCGCCATCCTCCAGCAGGCCGACGCCATCGTCCGCGAGGAGATCCGCGGCCGCCGGCCTCGAGCGCGAGATCTGGCAGGCGTTCGCCGTGCTGCCCGACATCCGCTCGGTCGGCGTGATGGGCGACGAGCGCACCTACGCCCACCCGATCATCATCCGGGCCGTCACCAGCGAGGACGCCATGACCGCCGACTGGGCCCGCCTGCCCTACGACCTGCTCGAGCGCATGTCGAGCCGCATCATCAACGAGGTGCGCCGGCATCAACCGGGTGGCCTACGACATCACGTCGAAGCCGCCCGGCACCATCGAGTGGGAGTAGGCGCTCAGCCCCCGGTGCCGGCGCCGGCCCCGACCGTCGCCGCCTCGCCCGCCGCGGGCACCGGGACGCCCAGGTACTTGCGGCCCGTGAGGAACGCGATGCCGTACAGCGCGGCCACCAGGAACAGCAGCGAGCGGTAGCCGACGATCAGCGAGGCGTACTCCAGCAGCCCGCCGACCATCGCACCCAGCAGGTTGGCGCCGAACGCCGTGGCCGACGACGCGGTCGACTTGAACCGCTGGGTGAACACCAGGTTGGCCATGAAGATCGGCAGGAACGCCAGCGTCACCGCCGCGACGAACCGGGGCACGACCGGCAGCTGGAGCAGCGCGCTCGGCGGGCACGACCCAGGCGGCCACGAGGCCCGCCAGCAGCAGGGCGTACAGCCGCACCGGGTGCTTGAACGTCACGCGTTTGGACACCATGACCGCGCACAGCACGCTCAGGAGCACGCCCAGGAACACGAGCGCGTTGACGAACCAGGTGGTGCCGAACAGCAGGGCGAACTGCACCACGCTCTTGGTCTCCAGCAGCAGGAACGCCGCGCCCATGCAGAACAGGTCGGTGTACTGCATCATCGGCCGGATCGGCCCGGCCACCGCGCGCACCGCGGCGAGCGTCATGAGCAGGATCAGGGCGATCGTCACCACGTAGAACCGGGGCAGCGTCCGCTCCCGCAGGTAGGGGAACGGGTGGTCGTCGTGCGCCGGATCGGGCACGCCGGGCGTCCGTTGCCACACGGCCTGGCGGGGACCCTGGCACGGCACGGCCGCGGGATCCTCCGACACGGTGAGGATGGCGAGGTTGCTGTTCTCCGCCGGGTCGAGCGTCTCGATGCACGGCGGCTGGCCGAAGACGCGCTCCAACGTGCCCGCGTAGCGGTCCACCAGCCACGACTCGCGGTAGTAGTTGTACATCGAGAACACGCCGCCGGGGCCGAGGTGCTCGCTTGGCCGACTCGATCGCCTCCTGCGTGAACAGGTAGCTCTCCAGCCGCACCGACGACTGGCCGGTGACGAGCGTCAGCGAGTCGGGCAGGGCGAGCAGGATGCGGTCCCAATGCTTGTCGCTGCGCTCCAGGAAGGCGCGGCCGTCGTCGATGTGCACGTCCACCCGGTCGTCCTGGTAGGGGTGGTCGGGGTGGCCGTCGCGGCCCAGCTCGTAGAGCCGGCGGTCGATCTCGACGGCGTCGACGTGGTCGGCGCCTGTTGTCGAGCGCGGCCGCCACGTCGTTGCCGCCGCCGGCGCCGATGATCAGCACGTCGCCGGGGTGGTCGTTGGTGGCCTGGGCGTAGTTCGAGTTGTAGATCGGGTTGTCCTTCACCGGCAGCGTGTGCCTGGTGGGGCACCCCGTTGACGTTGACCGAGTAGCCGCCGGCGTCGTTCGGGCTGTACTCGATCTTGTAGTAGGGCGACCAGCTGGTGTTGCCGGCGGCCGACTCGATGCCGAGCAGCCCCACGGCGATCGCCAGCGCCGCCAGCGTCACCAGGCGCGACCTTGGGCAGCGAGACCAGGATCAGCACGCCCGCGGCGACCAGGCCCCACGCCACCGGCGGCATCCGCATGAACGACAGGACGGCGAAGCCGACGATCCCGAGGACGCTGCCGATCAGGTCGAGCTTGTAGGCCTCCAGCGGCTCGAAGTGCTGGAACGTCCGGGCGACGCCGTCGCTGATGAACGCCATCACGGCCGCGACGGCCACGAAGATCACCGGCAGGATCAGCTCGCGGGGCGGCCCGGTCGAGTGCAGGTCGTTGAAGAAGATGAGCTGGCTGCCGGTCACCCGGATGTCGACCGGGAAGAACCGGATGAACGACGATCAGCCCCGCCAGCGCCACCGGGGCGTAGGGGAACAGCGGGCGGCGGCCGCGGCCCGCCCACAGGAACCCGAGGCCGATGCCGAGGAAGCTGCCCAGCAGCACCAGGTTGGAGAAGTAGGCGAGGTAGACGACGTTCGCGCCCGTCCATCGGATGACCGCCAGCTCGACGAACAGCATCAGGAAGCTGAGCAGCACCAGCCGCGGCCGGTCGGCGATGAGATGGCGGCGCTCGGCGCCCGCGTCTATGTCGTCCGTCGACGTCTCGTCCGTCGACGCCCCCGCTGTAAGTGACATAACTCGGGAGACGTTAGACGCTCGCCGCCGCCGACGTTCAGTTGAACGGGGCCCGGCGGCGGTCGCGGCCGGTAGCGTCCCGACCCATGGGTTTGGGGGACTACACCGAGGACACGTTCACCCACGACGGCAAGGAGCGGCGCGTGTTCCGCCGGGGCTCGGGCCCGGCCGTGATCGTGATCGCCGAGGTGCCGGGGATCACGCCCGACGTGCTCGCCTTCGCTGACCGGGTGGTCGACATCGGCTGCACCGTCGTGCTGCCGCACCTGTTCGGCGAGCCGGGCGCACCCGAGTCGGGCGGCCGGGCGCTGCGGGTGGTCGCCTCGGCCTGCGTGTCCCGCGAGTTCACGACGTGGGCCCGGGGCCGGACGTCGCCGGTGACCGTGTGGCTGCGGGCGCTCGCCGCCCACGAGCACGAGCGCTGCGGCGGCCCGGGGGTCGGGCGCGGTCGGCATGTGCCTCACCGGCGGGTTCGCCCTGGCGATGATGGTCGACGACGCGGTCGTGGCCCCGGTGCTCAGCCAGCCGTCGCTGCCGTTCGCCGTCACCCGCAGCCGGCGCCGGGAGCTCGGCATCAGCGACGAGGACCTGGCCGAGGTCAAGCGAGCGCGTCGACGACGGCGTGTGCGTCCTCGGCCTGCGGTTCACCGGCGACCGGGCGGTGCCCGCGGAGCGTTTCGCCCGCCTGCGCGAGGAGCTGGGCGACGGCTTCGTCGGCGTCGAGATCGACTCGTCCAAGGGGAACCCGCACGGCATCCCCGGCGTGGCCCACTCGGTGCTGACCGGCCACCTG
Source organism: uncultured Acidimicrobiales bacterium (assembly GCA_963739835.1). Lineage (GTDB taxonomy): Bacteria > Actinomycetota > Acidimicrobiia > Acidimicrobiales > VFJN01 > ZC4RG19. Next base: position 118,663 of record CAVUBW010000022.1, on the reverse strand, counting down.
GTGGACGAGCCGGGCCACCCGACCCGGGACGCGCTCGACCAGGTGCTCGACCTGTTCCGCAAGCGGCTCCTGGCCGAGACCCCGAACTAGCTTTGTCCCTGGAAACGGTCGCCAGGGCGACCGTTTCCAGGGACAAAACGCGATGCGGTCAGGCGAGCGGCCGGCCGAACGGCTTCTCGGCGGTCCAGGCGGCGAGGTTCTCCTCGGCCCGCTCGGCGGCGGCGAGCCACAGCCCGGTGCCCGCCTCCGCGAGGTCGGTCACGGCCTGGTGGACGCGCTGCACGGGGTCGCCCCCGTCGGGGTCGTGCCGGGCGAGCAGCGGCGCCGCGGTGGCCAGGAAGTCGGGCACGACCACCCGGTCGGCCTTGCCCAGCACGGCCAGCGCCCGGGCGGTGACCGGCACGGCGGTGAGCGGCACGACGGTGCGGGCCTGGACCGCGGCGGCCGTGGCGTGGTCGAGCACGCCGGCGCGACCGGCGACGAACAGCACGTCGCACTCGGCGTCGAAACGGGGGTCGGCGAGCGTGGCGCCCGCCTCGGCGAGCTTGGCCGCGGCGGCGTCGGCGACGGGCCCGGACCCGACGACGGCGGCGGACCGCCAGTCGTGCGGTCCCGCCAGGCGGGCGGCGGCCAGCGCGCCGGCGGCGGCGAGGTCGGCGTCGGCGTCCTCCCAGCCGAGCAGCGCCAGGTCGGCGGCGGTCAGCCCGGTCCCGGGGGAGAGCACCAGCGCCCCGGACTCGGCCCGCTCCCGCACCTCGTCGACGAACGCGGCGACGGCGTCGTCCCGGGCCTCGGGCTTGGCGTTGATCGCCCCCGACGCGCCCCCGTGCCCCGCGACGCCGAACGAGGCGAAGGCGTAGGTGACCGAGCGCGCCAGCAGCTCGGCGCCGTCCACCAGCACCTTGGGCGCCAACCGCACAACCCCGACCGAGGTCGTCGCGTCGCGTAGGTCGGTCACGACGAACCCGTCGGTGCCGGTCAGCTTGTCCACCTTCACAGCCGCCGATCCTTGCAAGCCACGCCCGGGTGCCGCCACCCGGCGGCGCCGAGCAATTAGACAGAACAGACTTGTACTCAATACGAGCCCGTGCTAGAAAGGCGAGCATGACCACGGAAGCGCGCCGCCGCTACCACTCGCCGCTGCGGGAGCAGCGGGCGAAGCAGACCCGCGACGCGGTGCTCGCCGCCGCGACCCGGCTGTTCACGACCCGCGGGTGGGCGGCCACCGGCATGCGCGACATCGCCCGCGAGGCGGGCACCGCCACCGAGACGCTCTACTCCTACTTCCCGTCGAAGGTGGCGCTCCTGCGCACGGTGATCGACATCGCCGTCGTGGGCGACGAGGCCGAGGTCCCCCTGGCGGAACGCCCGGAGTTCACCGCCCTGGCGCAGGGCACGTGGGCCGAGCGGACGGCGGCCGCGGCGCGTCTCGTGACCGAGATCCAGCTGCGCACCGTGGGGCTGGGCAAGGTCCTGCGCGAGGCCGCCCACGGCGACGAGACGATCGCCGAGATGCTCGCCGCCACGAGGCACCGCCAGCGGCGGGACGTCGAGGCCGCACTGCGCCTGGTCCTCGGGCGCGAGCCCACGGCGCCCGAGGTCGACGGCGTCTGGGCGCTCGTGAGCATCGAGGTGTACCTCCTGCTGGTCGAGGTCCGCGGCCGGAGCGTCGACGAGTACGAGTCCTGGCTGGGCGAGACGCTCGCGTCCGTCCTGCCGCACGAGTGAGAGGGAAGAGCAGATGCAGCACACCGACCCGAACGGCCCGGCGGACACCCGGCTGATGGGCATCGTCCACAGCGCGCTGCGCCGCGACCTGGCCCGTACCCGCACGGCGCTCGCCGCCGCGCCGCCACCGCAGGCGCCCCAGCGCCGCGCGATCGCCGGCCACCTGGCGTGGATGATGCAGTTCCTCCACGCGCACCACGAGACCGAGGACAAGGGCCTCTATCCGATGGTGCGCGAGCGCGAGCCGGGCGCGGCCGCCCTGCTCGACAGCATGCACGCGGACCACGAGGCGATCGCCGGCGGCATCGCCGCGCTGGAGGCCCGCGCCGCGGACTACGGCCGGGCCGACGACGACGGCGAGCGGCAGCGCCTGCTGGCCGCGCTGGACGACCTCGAGGCCACCCTCCTGCCCCACCTGCGGCGCGAGGAGGGCGAGGTCATGCCCGTCGTCGCCCGCACGCTGACCGACGGCGAGCTGCGGCGCTGGGACGAGGAGCAGAACATCAAGCCCAAGTCGCTCGGCCAGCTGGGCCGCGAGGCCCACTGGATCCTCGACGGCCTGGGGCCCGACGACCGCGACTTCGTCCTGCACCTGGTGCCCGCCGTCCAGCGGTTCGTGCTCCTGCGGGGCTTCGCCCGGTCCTACCGGCGCCAGAGCGCGGCCTGCTGGAATCCGCCGGCGGCCCGGGCGGTGCAGAAGCAGGGCCGGACCGACGTCGTCGTCGCCGCCGGTCCGCAGGCCGTGTGGGACGTGGTCCGCGACGTGACCCGGGTGGGCGAGTGGAGCCACGAGTGCGTCGGCGCCGAGTGGCTCGGCGGCGCCACCGAGGCGGTTCCGGGGGCCCGGTTCCGGGGCCGGAACCGCAGCGGCGTGTTCCGCTGGGGCCGCACCTGCGAGGTGGTCGTCGCCGAACCGTGGCGGCTGACCTGGCGCACGGTGCCGACGATCCTCTACCCCGACTCCACCGAGTGGACGATCCGGCTGGACGCGGTCGAGGGCGGCACCCGCATCGAGCAGGCGTTCCGGGTCGTCAAGGCGCCGAAGATCGTCGACCGCCTCTACGCCACGATGGTCCCCAACCACCGCGACCGCGACGAGGCACTGGCCGGCGACCTCCGCCGGCTGGGCGAGGTGGCCGCAAACGGCGTGGCCCCGCTGTCGGGGGCGGCGGCATGATCGCGAGGTGGCGCTGCGCGACTACCAGGCCTGGCACGACGACTACGACCGGCCCGGGTCCCGGCTGCACCTGCGGCTGCTGGTGGTGCAGGACCTGATCGCCCAGGCGCTCGACGACCTGGCCCCCGGCCCGGTGCGCGTGATCAGCATGTGCGCCGGGCAGGGCCGCGACGTGCTGACGGTGGCCCGCCGGCATCGCCGGGGCGGCGACATCACGGGCCGGCTGGTCGAGCTGGACCCCGGCAACGTGGCGGTGGCCCGGGCCGCGATCGCCGACACCGGGCTCGGGGGCGTCGAGGCGGTCGAGGCGGACGCCGGCGTCTCCGACGCCTACCTGGGCGCCGCACCCGCCGACCTCGTGCTCGCCTGCGGCATCTTCGGCAACGTGCCCGACGCCGACATTCAGGCGACCGTCCGGTTCCTTCCGCACGTGTGCGCGCCGGGCGCGTGGGTCGTGTGGACCCGGTTCCCCCGCGAGGACGGCCTCGTGGACCGCATCCAGGGGTGGTTCGCGGCGGCGGGCTTCGTCCCGCGCGGCGCTCGTGGTCCCCGAGACGCTGCGCTTCGGCGTCGGCGCCCACCGCTTCGAGGGGTCCCCGACTGCGCTCGCCGGGGGGACGCGGCTGTTCACCTTCCAGCGGTGAGGCAGCGCCGGCGGCCTCAGCCGACCAGCTCGTGGTCGACGTCGAGCAGGCGGTAGGTGCGCTCGGCCCGCCGGTCCCGCGTGAGCAGTATGCGATCGTCGGCCGCGGCCGCGGCATCGAGCCAGCACCGCCCGGGGAACGCAGCCGCAAGCACCTGGCGCGCCTGTGCGGCACTCAGCCGCAACGCGGCGGCTCAGCTCGACGGTCGCAGCGCCGCCTCCAGCACCGCCACCACGTCCGCGGTGTACGGGGCGGTGTCCTCGACGCCGATCTGCACGACCGACCGCAGCAGCGCCATCACGATGTTGACGATGCCGCTGGCGATCGACGTCGGGTCGATGTCGGAGCGGACGACGCCGGCCATCTGCTCGCTCGCCAGGCGGTCGGCGCACACCTTGCGCAGCTCGGCCAGCACCGGGATGTCGAGCACCCGGCCCGTTACCTCGGGTTCGAGCCCGGCCAGCAGGCGCCGGGCCAGGGGGTGGCGGTCGACCGCCGCCACCAGCGTGTTGAGCAGCGTGTCCTGCCAGTCGGGCAGGCCCGGCTGGGCGAAGACGCCCGACAGGGCCTCGTGCACCACGCCCGCCGCGTCCTCGTCGACCGCGGCGAGGAACAGCGCCTCCTTGTTGGCGAAGTAGGCGTACGGGACCGTGCCGCCGACCGCCGCGTCGCGGGCGATGACCGCCACGGACGTCTGGCGGTAGCCGTCGCGGCCGAAGCGGACGATGGCGGCGTCGAGGATGTCGCGTCGGGTCTGCTCGCCCTTGCTCGGGCCCGAGACGGTGGTCATCGGCCGACATCCTAGCGAAAATTGACGAATTGAGTAGTTGAGTAAATCTCTCAAATCGTGCTACCGTCGATGCCAGTGACCCAGACCGCACCGCCCACGCAGACCAGCAACGCCGACCGCAAGGTCCCGACGCGGCGGATCTCGTTCGAGGAGTCGCTCCGCGACCTCCCCAAGCACTTCGCCGCCGAGGGCGACCTGATCGAGAGCCACCTGGCGGCCACCCTGTCGGCGCTGTTCCCCGACGGCGAGGACTTCTTCGTCCGCTCGGTCCGGCACTATCGCGACCGTGTCACCGACCCCGACCTCAAGCGCCAGGTCGCCGGCTTCATCGGGCAGGAGTCGGTCCACGGCCGCGAGCACCGCGTCCTCAACGACCGGCTGGCCGAGCTGGGCTACCCGACCAAGCGGGTCGAGCGCTTCACGCGCTGGGGCCTCGAGACCCGCGAGCGCGTCGCGCCGGCCTCGGCCAACCTGGCCGTCACCGCCGCGCTCGAGCACTTCACCGCCACGCTGGCCGAGCTGCTGCTCGGAAGCGAGGAGGCGCGGGCGATGTTCGCCGACGAGCACATCCGCGACCTGTTCCTGTGGCACGCGCTGGAGGAGTCCGAGCACAAGGCCGTCGCCTTCGACGTGTACAAGGCCGTCGGCGGCAGCGAGCGGCTGCGGGTCTGGACGATGCACGTGATGCGCTTCGGGTTCGTCACGCTGCTGACCGTGCTCGTGTCGCTGTCGCTGCTCGGCGACCGCGACACCTACCGGCCGGGCCGCCTGCGGGCGAGCTGGCGGCGGTTCCGGCGATCGCCGCTCGTGCGCCGCGAGCTGTGGGTTCGGCTGCACGACTACACCCGCCACGACTTCCACCCCGACGACAACGACGCCACCGCCCTGGTCGAATGGTGGCGGGCCCGGCTCTTCGGCGACGATGGCAGCTTGAACGACCTGCTGACCGCCGCGCCCGCCGCCGCCTCCGCGGCCGCCGCCGACCCCGGGGGCTGACCGTGAGCGAGACAGAGCACCTCGACGTCCTCGTCGTCGGCGTGGGCCTGTCGGGCATCGGCGCCGGCCACTACCTCCAGGCCGAGTGCCCGTGGGCGTCCTACGCGATCTTCGAGGCCCGCGACGCCGTCGGCGGCACCTGGGACCTGTTCCGATACCCGGGCATCCGCTCCGACTCGGACATGTTCACGCTCGGCTACGCGTTCCGCCCCTGGGACGACGACGCCGCCATCGCGGACGGGAGCTCGATCCTCGACTACATCCGCCGCACCGCCGCGGACGAGGGCATCGACGCCCACATCCGGTTCCGCCACCGCATCGCCCGGGCCGACTGGTCGAGCGTGGAGGCGCGCTGGCACGTCACCGCCGAGCGCAGCGACACGGGCGAGCGGATCGAGCTGACCTGCGGCTTCCTGTTCTCGTGCAGCGGCTACTACCGCTACGACCACGGCTACCTGCCCGACTTCGCCGGCACGGACGACTTCGCGGGCACGATCGTCCACCCCCAGTTCTGGCCGGGCGACCTCGACTACGCCGGCAGGCGGGTGGTCGTCATCGGCAGCGGCGCGACGGCGGTGACGCTGGTCCCGGCGCTGGCCGAGTCCGCCGCCCACGTGACGATGCTCCAGCGCTCACCGTCGTACGTGACCGCGCTGCCGGCCAAGGACCCGCTCGCCAACCTCATCCGGCGCTGGCTGCCGGGTCGCATCTCGGGCCCGCTGGTCCGCTGGTACAAGGCGCTGACCACGCAGGCCTTCTACCGCGTCAGCCAGTGGCGCCCCGCGCTGGTCCGCCGGCTGCTGCGCCGGGCCGCGCTGCGCCAGCTGCCCGAGGGGTTCGACGTCGACACCCACTTCAACCCCCGCTACGACCCGTGGGACCAGCGCCTGTGCCTCGCACCGAACGGCGACCTGTTCCGGGCGATCAGCGACGGCAAGGCGTCGGTCGTCACCGACACGGTCGAGCGCTTCACCCCGGCGGGGCTGCGGCTGGGGTCGGGCGGCGACCTGCCCGCCGACGTCGTCGTGACCGCCACCGGGCTGGAGATGCTGTTCCTCGGCGGCATCGACCTGCTGGTCGACGGCGAGCCGGTCGACGTGCCCAGCAGGCTGGCCTACAAGGGCATGATGCTCGAGGGTGTGCCCAACCTGGCGCTGGCGTTCGGCTACACCAACGCGTCCTGGACGCTGAAGTGCGACCTGACCTGCCAGTACGTGACCAAGCTGGTCAACCACATGCGCGCGACCGGGCTGCGCCAGTGCACGCCGGTGAACGACGACCCGACGGTCACGCGCCGCCCGCTGCTCGGCCTGACGTCGGGCTACATCACCCGGGCGCAGAATGCGTTCCCCAAGCAGGGGTCGCGGTTCCCGTGGCAGGTCCACCAGAGCTACCTGCGGGACTACCGGGCGCTGCGCCTCCGGGGCATCGAGGACGACGCCATGCGCTTCACCAACCCGGCGCCGGCCCGGGCGGGCGCGGCCGTCTAGGCAGGGCCGACGAAGTCGGCGATCAGGCCCGCCAGCTCCACCGGCTGTGTCGCCCTGGACGCTGTGGCCGGCGCTCCTCGACGTGCTCGATCCGTGCGTCGGGCCGGCGCCGGACGAGCTCGGCCTCGTCCTCGTCGTACACGACCGACTGCGGCCGCATCCCCCGCACCAGCATCACGGGCACCGGTGAGGCCGGACACGACGTCCCACAGCGAGCCGAAGTCGGGCCGCCCCCGCCCGGCCACGCCGTCGCCCTGGGTCGCCTCCGGCGGTGGCGGGCGTAGCGCCACACCCAGCTGCCGTCGTCGCGCTGCACGGCGTTGTGGAGGATGCCGCGGCGCAGCGACGACTCGGAGCGGGTCGGGTTGAACTCGATGGTCCGGGCCAGCAGCTCGTCGAAGCTGTCGAAGCTCTCGGGCCCGTTGACGAAGGCGATGATCTGGCTCGCCTTGTGCTCGTCGACCCCCGGGGTGACGTCGACCAGCACGAGCCGGCGCACGAGGTCGGGGGCGTGGGCGGCGAGGGCGAGGCTGGTGACGCCGCCGAGCGACATGCCGACGACGGCCCGGGCGTCGGGGGCCAGCGCCCGGATGGCGACGGCCACGTCGACCGCGTTGCTGGCGGGGTCGAGGGCACCGTCGTGGCCGCCGTCGGAGTGGCCGTGCCCGGGCAGGTCGAGGGCGACGAGCGGGCGGTCGAGGGCCATCGCCACGGTGTCCCAGGTGTGGGCGTTCTGGGCGCCGCCGTGGAGCAGGACGATCTCGGGCGGGGCGTCGCCCCACACCAGCGCGCTGAGCCGGCGGCCGGGCTCGACCTCGACGGACCCGCGGCGGACAGTGGGCGGCCCGTCGTAGGGCAGGCCGAACTCCTCGGCGTTCTCGTGGAACAGCGAGAACTCGTCGTAGGGGATCCGCTCGATGGCCATCGGCCCAGCATCGCACCCCGGAAACGCAGGTGCCGGGGGCATCGGCTCGGGTGTCACACGGCGCCTCTACGATGGGTCCGGCCATGGCCGCTCCCGACGCACCCCCCGCCCCCGAGGCCGAGGCCGACCGCGAGGACCGCGAGGTCCGCGAGGCCGCCCGCGACCTGCTCGGCGGCCTCAACCCGGTGCAGCGCGACGCGGTCACGCACCCGTCCGGCCCGCTGCTGGTGGTGGCCGGGGCGGGATCGGGCAAGACCCGGGTGCTGACGCACCGCATCGCCCACCTGATCCGCAACGAGGGCGTGAGCCCGTTCGAGATCCTGGCGATCACGTTCACCAACAAGGCCGCCGACGAGATGAAGTCCCGGGTGGCGGCGCTGGTCGGGCCGGTGGCGCAGAAGATGTGGGTGTCGACGTTCCACTCGGCCTGCGTGCGGATCCTGCGCCGCGACGCCGACCAGATCGGCTTCCCCCGCCAGTTCACGATCTACGACCAGGCCGACGCCGTCCGGCTGACCGGGTACGTCATCCGCGACCTGGGGCTCGACACCAAGCGGTTCCCGCCCCGGTCGGTGCACGCGTCGATCAGCGCGGCCAAGAACGACGGCATCGACGTCGAGGCTTACGCCCAGAAGGCGGGCAACCTGTTCGAGCGCAAGATCGCCGACGTGTTCCGGGAGTACCAGGACCGGCTGCTGCGGGCCGGGTCGATGGACTTCGACGACCTGCTGGGCAACGCCCTGCGGCTGCTGCGGGACCACCCGGCGGTCCTGCAGCACTACCAGCGCCGGTTCCAGCACATCCTGGTCGACGAGTACCAGGACACCAACAAGGTGCAGAACGAGCTGGTGCTGTTGCTGGCAGCCGATCACCGCAACGTGTGCGTCGTGGGAGACCAGGATCAGTCGATCTATGCCTTTCGCGGCGCCGACATGCGCAACATCGTCGAGTTCGAGGACGCGTTCCCCGACACGACGGTGGTGCTGCTGGAGCAGAACTACCGGTCGACCCAGACGATCCTCGACGCCGCCAACGCGGTCATCGCCAACAACGTCGGCCGCAAGCCCAAGGAGCTGTGGACCGACCACGGCACCGGCGACCCGATCGTCCGCTACCACGCCGACGACGAGGTCGACGAGGCGGGGTGGATCACCCGGGAGATCTCCCGCCTGCACGACACGTCCGAGGTCGAGAGCGCGGACGGCGACCGGCTGCGGTGGGGCGACGTGGCGGTCTTCTACCGCACCAACGCGCAGAGCCGGGTGCTGGAAGAGCAGCTCATGCGGGCCGACATCCCCTACAAGGTGGTCGGCGGCACGCGGTTCTACGACCGCAGGGAGATCAAGGACGCGATCGCGTACCTGCGGGCGGTGGTCAACCCGATCGACGAGGTGTCGCTCAAGCGGGTCATCAACGAGCCCAAGCGGGGCGTGGGCGACACGTCGATCGGCAAGGTCGACGCCTATGCGACCGCGCACGGGCTGTCCTTCGTGGAGGGCCTGCGCCGGGCCGAGGACGCGGGGGTCGGCGGCAAGGCGCTGCGGGGCATCGCCGAGTTCCTCGACCTGCTGGAGGACGTGGCGGACCTGGCGATGGGCAGCCCGGGCCCGCTGCTCACCCAACTGCTGGAGCGGTCGGGCTACCTCGACCACCTGGAAGCCGAGCGCACGATCGAGGCCGAGGGCCGCCTGGAGAACCTGGCCGAGCTGGTGGGCGCGGCGGGCGAGGCCGAGACGGTGGCCGAGTTCCTGGAGCAGATCAGCCTGGTCAGCGACGTCGACGAGATGGGCGACGACACGACGTCGGTGGTCCTGATGACGCTGCACTCGGCCAAGGGCCTGGAGTTCCCGGTGGTGTTCCTGATCGGCCTGGAGGACGGCGTCTTCCCGCACCTGCGCTCGCTGACCGAACCGGACCAGCTGGAGGAGGAGCGCCGGCTGGCCTACGTGGGGATAACACGGGCCCGCCGCAGGCTGTACCTGAGCCACGCATGGAGCCGCACGCTGTTCGGCGGCACGCAGTACAACCCCCCGAGCAGGTTCCTGGACGAGATCCCGGCCGGCCTGGTCAAGGACGTGGAGGGCCACCGCCGGGCCAGCAGGGGCGGCCGCGTCTACGGCAGCGGGGGCTGGCGCCCGGGCGATGGTTCGCTGAAGGTGGCGGCGGGCCGGGACCGGATCGTCGACCGAGCCATCGAGAGCGCATCCCGCAAGCCGACGCGCAGCGGCGCGGACTCGCTGGGCCTGAAGATCGGCGACGACGTCCGCCACAACGTCTTCGGCGAGGGCGTGATCCTCGACATGAGCGGCAGCGGCGACAAGACGGAGGCCCTGGTCCGCTTCCGGGACGTCGGCGAAAAGCGCCTGCTGCTGTCGTGGGCCCCGCTCGAAAAGGCCTAGCCCGGCCCCCGAGCGGCGGTCGCCGGGTCGAGGTTTGCAATCCGGTGACGGTACGGTCTGACGGTGAACCTCGCACCCTTCGGGGATGTCTGAAGCCAGGCACGCACCATTACGGTGTGCCGAGCCCAGGCGGAGGAGCCACCAGTGTTCAGTCGACGTCGACGCCCCCAACACGCAGCCGGCCACCCGCCGGACGCGCCCACCCCCGCGGGGCCGGACGCCACACTGACACCCACCGCACCCCCACCCGAGCCCGAGCCGGCTGAGGCCGCCGCCGTGCCCCCGTCCGCCACCGACCCGGACCCGGCCCCCGCCGCCGACCCGGCTGGCGCCGCTGAGCCGGCCGCCACTGCCGACCCGGAGCCGGCCGCCGATGCCGCCGAGCCGGAGCCGGCCGTCGTTGCCGTCGCGTCGGAGCCGGCCGTCGTTGCCGAGTCGGCCGCGGCCGTCGGAACCGCCGATGCCGCCGTCGCCGCTGCCGAGTCGGAGCCCGCCGTCGCCGCTGCCGGGTCGGAGCTGGCCGCCACTGCCGAGCCGGCCGCGGCCGCCGGAACCGCCGATGCCGCCGTCGCCGCTGCCGAGTCGGAGCCCGCCGTCGCCGCTGCCGAGTCGGAGCCGGCCGTCGTCGCCGCTGCCGAGTCGGAGCCGGCCGTCGTCGCCGCTGCCGAGTCGGAGCCGGCCGTCGTCGCCGCTGCCGAGTCGGAGCCGGCCGTCGTCGCCGCCGAGTCGGAGCCGGCCGTCGTCGCCGCCGAGTCGGAGCCGGCCGTCGTCGCCGCTGCCGAGTCGGAGCCGGCCGTCGTCGCCGCCGCCGAGTCGGAGTCCGCCGCCGTCGTCGCCGCCGAGTCGGAGCCGACCGTCGTCGCTGCCGAGTCGGAGCCGGCCGTCGTTGCCGCTGAGCCGGCTGCCACTGCCGAGCCGGTTGCCGCTGCTGAGCCGGCCGCCGCTGCTGCCGGAGCGGCCGTCGCCGGCGTCGCCGCCGTCGCATCCGAGCCAGCCGCCACCGCACCTCAGCCCGCAGCTGCCGCACCCGAGCCGGCCGCCACCGAACCTGTGCCCGCCGTCGAACCCGTGCCTGCCGCCGCCATGCCCGGGGTGGCTGCTCCCGCGGAGCCCGTCGCGGTGGGTTCCGCCGTTCTGGCGCCAAAAGTGGTTGCTGATCAACCACTTTTGACGCCAGAAAGGCCCCGACGGGGCGGCAACCCTCCGCGCGGGCGGGGTGCGCGGGTTGCGGTGGCCGTCGGGGTGGTGCTCGCCGTGCTGGCTGGTGCGGCTGTCGCCGGGGTGGCGTTCGGGCGGGGTGGCGACACGACCTCCGCCGGGGGTGACCCGGCGCCTGCGGCTCCGCCAGCGACCGAGAGGCCGGCGACCAGTGCGCCGACCACCCAGCCGCCGACGACCACCCTGCCGCCGACGACCACGACCACCGTGCCGCCGACCACGACGTCGACCGTGCCGCCCACCACCGCGTCCACGCTGCCGCCCGATGCCGCGGCCGACGGGTCGCTCGAGTTGGACGAGGACGGTGACGCCGTCCTCGCCCTGCAGCAGCGGCTGGTCGATCTCGGCTACTGGATGGGCGGCGGCGACCCCGACGGGCACTATGGCCAGCTCACCCGGCAGGCCGTCATGGCGTTCCAGAAGGTCGAAGGGCTCGGGCGCGACGGGGTCGCCGGGCCCGTCACGCAGGGGCAGCTCGCGAACGCCTCCCGGCCGACGCCGCGGGGTGGCGGCGACGGGCTCGAGATCGATCTCGACCGGCAGGTGTTGTTCGTCGTCCGGGGTGGGCAGGTCGTCTACACGATCAACACCTCCACCGGCAGCGGCGAGGCCTACACCGCCTCGACCGGCGGCCAAGCCATCGCCGCCACGCCGCCCGGCCAGTACGCCATCAACCGGCAGATCGACGGCCTGCGCGAGGCGGCACTCGGCACGCTCTATCGGCCCAAGTACTTCAACGGCGGCATCGCCGTCCACGGGTCCGGCAGCATCCCCGCCCACCCGGCCTCCCACGGGTGCGCCCGGGTGACCAACTCGGCCATGGACATGCTGTGGTCGAGCGGGTACGCCGAGATCGGCACCTCGGTGCTGGTCTACTGACGACGCACCGGTGGCGACCGGCGCCGGGTCAGGCCGCGATGCGGCCGGACATGACCACCAGCCCGGACGATGCCAGGTCGAGCCCCTCGCTCTCCAGCGTCACGTTGAGCGTCGGGTAGCGGTCGGTCTCGACGCCCGACCACAGGTAGATCCAGCCGTCGCCGCCGCGCATGTGGAACGTCCCGACCGTCACTGCCCCCGACGAGCCGGACACCCAGGCCTGGTAGTACGTCCCCGGCTCGGCCGGAGGTAGTCCGGTGACGTCGAGCTTGATCGACACGCCGGCGGACTGGTCGTCGACCGTCGCCTCGGCGGACGCGTCCGGAACCAGCGGCGTGCCGGCGATCGCGAACTCCTGACCCGAGCGGTGGTCGTCGTCGCGGGTGACCACGATCATGCCGACGGCACCCACCAGGACCACGAGCACAGCCGCGGCCGCCAGGACCGGCACCGGCACCCGGACGGTCGCCCACCGGCGGCCGACCGGCGCAGCGTGCGAAGCGTGTGCGGGCCGAGACGGCGACCGCCCAGCGCCGGGCGGCGGCGAACCGACCACGGACAGCGGCGGAGTTTGGCTGACGCCCGCACCCACACCCGCACCCACCGGGGCCGGCTCGGCCGGCGGCGGGCCGAAGGCGTCGGCCGGCGCGCCCGACCACGCGGGCGGGCGGAACGGCAGGCTGCCGGCGTCGGCCGGCAGGTCGGCGAGATCCTCGGGCGTGCCGTCGGCCATCGCCACCTCGCGGCGGATGGTCGCCAGCAGCGCGTCCGCGCCGCCCGGATCGGGCTCGATCCACATGATCTCGGCACCCAGCAGGTCGCGCACTTCCTCGGCGGGGCGCAGCGCGCCCTTCCGAGCCCGGGTCAAGGGGTGGGCCCCGGCTTCGAGGAACTGGGAGAGTTCGTCCTCGTTCACGTCGGTACTACCTGCTGGTTGCCTACCATCTCCGTTGGCCAATACGGAGCCGAGCCCCGTCCGGTTCGCGCCCCGTGAATAGTCATCATCCCGTCACCCTCGCGACATGGCCGAGCAACGAGGCGAGGCGCCGGTGCGCCCTGGCCGACCGCGACTTCACCGTGCCGACGGGCACCCCGAGCTTGGCCGCGACCTCCCGGTGCGACATCCCCACCAGGTGGGCGAGCCGCACGACATCGCGCTCGTCGGCCGGCAACTTCTCGATCGCCGTCCGCACCTCCCACGCCTCCCACGTCTGGGCGAACGACAGCGGCTCGGTCGTCGTCTCCAGGTCGTCGGCGGGCTGCGGGACCGGCGCCCGGCTCTCGCGCCGGTGCACGTCGATGGCGGCGCGCCGGGCGATGGCGTACATCCACGGCGTCAGCTCGCGGGCCGGATCGAACGTCCCGGCACCCCGCCACGCCTTGAGCATCGTGGTCTGCACGACCTCCTCGGCAAGGTCACGCCTGCCCAGCGCGCTCATCGCCAGCGTCAGGACCGGGCGCGCGAACCGCTCGTAGATCGTCTTGACCGCCTGGTCGTCCCCGGCGGCAAAGCGAGCCATGAGCTCGGCGTCCTCAGACCACATGCAGGGACAATATTGGCGCGTCCGAGCGACCTTGTGGTCAACGGCCGGCGATTCGTGCGGAAATCGCGAACCGCGCCGACGCCACCCGACGTACTGCCGCGCAAACACATCGGGTTTCCGAGGAGATTTTCTGTGCGTATCAAGCTCGCCACTTTCGGAGTCGCACTCGTGCTTCTCCTCGCCGCGTGCGGCTCCGACAGCAACGACAACTCGTCCACGTCTGGGGACAACAGCAGCCAGACGACGGAGGCGTCCAACTCCTCCGGGAGCAGCGCCGCCATCGTCAAGACCGGCGACACAGACCTCGGTCAGGTGCTCGTCAACAAGGACGGCATGACCGTCTACGGCTTCACCGCCGACATGAACGGAACGTCGAGCTGCGTCGACGCCTGCGCCCAGAACTGGCCGCCGGTCGCCGTCGACAGCGCGTCGCTGCCCTCCGGCATGGACGACGCCATCTTCACCGTGATCACGCGGCCTGACGGCACCTTCCAGCTCGCCGCCAAGAACCAGCCGCTGTACACGTTCGCCATGGACGAGGCCGCCGGCGACACCAACGGCCAGGGCGTCATCAACGCCTGGTGGGTCGTCAAGCCGGACGGCTCGCTGGACAAGACCATGCCGGGCGCCGCGGGCGCCGGCAGCACCGCCACCACCTCCGGCAGCAGCAGCGGCGGCTCCGCCACCACTGCCCGGAGCGGCGGCGGTTACGGCTACTAGTACCCCATCGCCCCCCCAGCGACCATCGGGGGTTGCCGGCTCCGACACCCGGCGACCCCCGATCGGGGGCGGGGGTGGCCTCCCCCCACCGGGCGCCCGCAGGTCCTGCGACCGGCGGGCGCCGTCGCGTCCTGGCGGCGTCGGCGGGCGGCGATCTCGACCGCGTGGTCGACGTGGCCCGGTCGGCGGCGTTGAGGTCGACGTCGAGCTTCCCGTCCCGCACGGTCACCGGGTACTGCGGCAGGTCGCCGCCGTCGGGCGGGAACTCGCGGCCATCGCACTCGTCGGACACCTCGCCCGACGCGTCGAGCAGGCGGAACGGCCGGTCGCGATCTGCGGGACTGGATCGTGCAGCCGCGGGACACGCCCGCGGGCCGGGCCGCCAGCGCGAGCCAGCCGGTCTGGGGGTCGTCGCCCAGGTGCTGGAGGACGATGTCCCGATCGCCGCCCGCGGTGTCGGCGTAGAGGATCGGGCCCTCCTTGGCGATGCGCTCGGCGGCGTCCTCGGCGTCCTGTTGCGAGAACGTCTCGCTGCCGAGGTTCACCTGGACCTTGCCCCGGCTCGCCAGGTTGGCCACCGCGAACGCGAGCCCGAGGGCCACGACGACGCCGGCCCCGGCCACGGCGAGGGCACGCCCGGCGTGGCTGCGGCTCTCCGCGACGGGGCTCACGGCGTGGACTTGGGAGGGGTCGGCGGCACGCCCGTAGTATCGCCAACCGGCGCCGTGGCCCACGAAAACGGCGCGTCCACTCACGACAGGGAGCCCCGCCCTTGGACCTCTTCGAGTACCAAGGCAAGCAGTTCTTCGCCCGCTACGGCATCCCGGTCAGCCCGGGCGAGGCCGGTCGACACCGTCGACGACGCGGTCGCCGCCGCCGAGCGGATCGGCTACCCGGTCGTCGTCAAGGCCCAGGTGCAGGTCGGCGGGCGCGGCAAGGCCGGCGGCATCAAGCTGGCCGACAACGCCGACGAGGTGCGCGAGCACGCCGGCAACATCCTCGGCATGGACATCAAGGGCCACGTCGTCGAGACGCTCTGGATCGAGCAGGCCTCCGACATCGCCGAGGAGTACTACGCCAGCTTCACCCTCGACCGCGCGGCCAAGAAGCACCTGCGGCATGCTGTCGGCCGAGGGCGGCGTCGAGATCGAGGCCGTGGCCGAGAGCAACCCCGACGCCATCGCCAAGATCTGGCATCGACCCGGTCGACGGCCTCGACCGACGAGGCCGCCCGCGGCCTGGGTCGACGCCGCCGAGCTCGACCCGGCGGCGCACCGACGGCGCGGTCGACATCCTCGTCAAGCTCTACCGCGGCCTACGTCGAGGGCGACGCCGACCTGGTCGAGATCAACCCGCTGATCCTCAAGCCGACCGGCGAGGTGCACGCCCTCGACGCCAAGGTCACGCTCGACGAGCAACGCCGAGTTCCGCCACCCGGAGTGGGAGGCGTTACGAGGCCACCCAGGTGCGCGACGAGCGCGAGCAGGCGGCCGCACGAGAAGGGCCTGCAGTACGTCGGGCTCGACGGCACCGTCGGCATCATCGCCAACGGCGCCGGCCTCGCCATGTCGCACGCTCGACGTCGTCAACCAGGTCGGCGGCGAGCCGGCCAACTTCCTCGACATCGGCGGCGGCGCCAACGCCGACGTGATGGCCGGCGCGCTCGAGGTCATCAACAACGACGACAAGGTGCAGTCGATCTTCATCAACATCTTCGGCGGCATCACCCAGGGCGAGGAGGTCGCCAACGGCATCGTCGAGCGCCCTCGGGCCGGGTCGACATCGACGCGCCGATCGTCATCCGCCTCGACGGCACCAACGCCGACGAGGGCCGCGCAGATCCTCGAGCCGGCACCTGTCCGACAAGCTCCAGTCCAGCCGACCATGCTCGACGCCGCCCGTGCCGGCCGTCGCGCTGGCGCGGAAGTGAGGACGTACGTCATGGCGATTTTCGTCGACGAGAACACCAAGGTCATCTACCAGGGCCTCACCGGCAGGCAGGGCCGGTTCTACGGGCTGCGCAACCGCGACTACGGCACCCAGGTCGTCGGCCGGCGCCAACCCCAAGAAGGCCGGCACCGACGTCGACGGCATCCCCGTCTTCGCCTCGGTGGCCGAGGCGGTCGCAGGCGACGGGCGCCACCGCCGTCGTGCATCTTCATCCCGCGCGCCCGGCGTGCGGGACGCCGTGCTCGAGGCGGCCGAGGGCGGCATCGAGTTCGTCGTGTGCATCACCGAGGGCGTCCCCGCCCAGGACGAGGCCTGGTTCTTCAACAAGCTCAAGCGCGACTTCCCGGACGTCCAGCTGCTCGGCCCCAACTGCCCGGGCATCATCAGCCCCGGCAAGTGCAACATCGGCATCACCGCCGGCGAGATCGCCAAGGAGCCGGTGCCGGGCGAGCCGACGGTCGGCATCGTCAGCCGGTCCGGCACGCTGACCTACCAGGCGCTCTACGAGCTCAAGCTCAACGACATCGGCGTGTCGACCTGCGTCGGCATCGGCGGCGACCCCGTGCCCGGGACGTCGTTCATCGACTGCCTCGAGCGCGTTCGAGGCCGATCCCGAGACCGAGGCCGTCATGATGATCGGCGAGATCGGCGGCTCGGCCGAGGAAGAGGCCGCCGAGTTCATCGCGGCCAAGATGTACCAAGCCGGTGCGTCAGCCTACATCGCCGGCGTCACCGCGCCGGCCGGCAAGAAGATGGGCCACGCCGGCGCCATCGTGTCCGGCGGCAAGGGCACGGCCCAGGCGCAAGATGGAGGCCCTCGCGCGCGGCCGGCGTGAAGGTCGGGCTCAACCCGACCGAGGCCGGCGAGCTCATGGTCGAGATCGTCCGGGGCCTGTAGGCACCCGACGGACGCCCGGTCGACGCGACGAGGCCCCGCCGGATGGCGGGGCCTCGTGCCGTTGTCGAACGGTCCGACCGGTCGGTCAGAACGACGTGCCGCCGGGCGGCGGCGGGGGCGGCTGGGTGCCCGGGTAGCCACCCGGGACGGCGCCACCGCTCGTGACCGGCTCCGGCTCCTTGCTCTTGAGGAACCCGCCGACCGCCAGCCCGCCGCGGCGAGGAAGGCGAGGAACAGGCGGATCTTCCGCTCTAGCGTGACGTCGGGGATGCCGACGAAGTCGTAGGTCGACGGGAAGATCACGCGCAGCAGCAGGAGCACCGCCGATCGCCGCGCCGGCGATCAGGAACACCTGACCCCACGGGAGCGGGATCTTCGGCAGTGGTCGTGGCCGTGAACCGGGTGAGCACGATCAGCGTCACCATGCCCGCGGCCAGCAGCAGCGGGATCCAGCCGGTCAGCAGGAAGCTGGCCCCGCGACCGGTTGCTAGGTCGCCCTTGCCGTACCAGGGAAGGAAGAGACGATGACTAGGAACACGGCCGCCGAGATGCCGACGACCCTGTCCGCCGTAGTGAGTTTGTTGAAGTCCATGCGGTCTCCGCCTCGTAGTGAATGAAGACGTGGTCAAACACCGGGACGGTCGCTCGGCGGGAGGGGCATCGGTGGCGGTGACCCCGACCGCTACCATCGCTCCGATGCCCTCGCCTCGGATTGCCGTGCTCGTCTCGGGTAGCGGCACCCTACTGCACGCCATCCTGGGTGCGGGTGTCACGCTGGTCGTGGTGGCCTCCGATCGGCCGTGCCGGGCACTGGAGATCGCCGCCGAGCACGGCGTGCCCGCCGAACTGGTCGAACGCACCGAGTGGGGCCGCTCGTTCGACCGGACCGCCTACGGGGAGCAGTTGGTCAAGATCCTCCAGTCGTACGGCGTGGACGTCGTGGCGATGGCGGGGTTCGGCACGATCGTGCCCGGCCTGACCGACGCCTTCCCCGGCCGCGTCCTCAACACCCATCCGGCGCTGCTGCCGGCGTTCAAGGGCTGGCACGCGGTGCGCGACGCCCTCGACGAGGGGGTCAAGGTCACCGGCATGACCGTGCACATCGCCACCGGCGAGGTCGACGAGGGGCCGATCCTGGCCCAGGAGGCCGTGCCCGTGCTGCCCGGCGACACCGAGGAGACCCTGCACGAGCGCATCAAGCAGGTCGAGCGCCGCCTGTACCCCGAGACGATCCGACGCTTCACCGAGGAGATCCAGTGAGGGCCCTGCTCTCCGTGTACGACAAGACCGGCATCGTCGACCTCGCCCGCGAGCTGGCCGACCTCGGCTTCGACCTGGTGTCGTCGGGCGGCACGGCCGCGGCGCTGCGCGACGCCGGCCTGACCGTGACCGACGTGGCCGACCTGACGGGCTTCCCGCCGATCCTGGGGCACCGGGTGGTGACGCTGCACCCCAAGGTCCACGGCGGCCTGCTCGCCGACCCGTCCGACCCGGCGCACGCCGCCGACATGGCGGCGCACGGCATCGAGCCGTTCGACCTGGTGGTGTCGAACCTGTACCCGTTCGGGCTCGACCCGGCCGCCTTCGACCACGGGGGCACGAGCCCCGAGGACGTGATCGACATCGGCGGGCCGGCGATGATCCGCGCCGCGGCCAAGAACCATGCGGTGGTGGGCGTGCTCACCGACCCGGCCGACTACCCGGGGGTGCTGGAGGAGCTGCGGGCCGACGGCCGGCTCGGCGCGGCCACCCGCCGCCGCCTGGCCCGCACCGCGTTCGCCCGCACGGCCGCGTACGACGCCGCGGTCGTCACCTGGTTCGACCGAGGCGAGCAGCCGGCCGACGAGCCCGCGCAGCCTGCCGAGCTGCCGCCGTCGGTCCACCTGGCGTACACGCGCGAGCCGCTGACCCTGCGCTACGGGGAGAACCCCCACCAGCGGGCGGCGCTGTACCGGGCGACGGGCACCGGCGGCCACGAGCCGTGGTGGGCGTCGCTGACCCAGCACGGGGGGATGACGCTCAGCTACCTCAACCTGTTCGACGCGGACGCGGCGTGGCTGCTGGTCCACGACCTGGCGGCGCGGTTCGGGCGCCCGGCCGCAGCGATCATCAAGCACGCCAACCCGTGCGGCGCGGCGGTGGCCGGCACGCTGGACGACGCCTACCAGCGGGCGTTCGAGTGCGACGAGCGCTCGGCGTTCGGCGGGATCGTGGCGCTCAGCCAGCCAGTCGACGAGGCGACGGTCGAGCGCATGGTGGCGGCGGCCCAGGCCGACGTCGTCATCGCCCCCGGTTACGCCCCGGGGGCGATCGAGGCGCTGGCGGCCCGGCGCAAGAACACCCGCGTGCTGGAGGCGCCCGCCCCGGTGCGCGACGCGTGGCACCTCCGCCAGATCACCGGCGGCCTGCTGTTGCAGGAACAGCACCGCTTCGTCGCCGATCGCGCCGACTGGCGGGTCGTGACCCAGCGCCGGCCGACCGAGGCCGAAATGGACGACGCGGACGTCGCGTGGCGGGTGTGCGGCTGGGTGAAGTCGAACGCGATCGTGCTGGCCAAGGACGGTGTGGCCTGGGGGATCGGCGCCGGCCAGCAGAACCGGGTCGAGTCGGGCGAGCTGGCGACGGCCAAGGCCGCCGGCCGGGCGGCGGGCGGCGCATGCGCGAGCGACGCGTTCTACCCATTCCCGGACGGCATCGAGGCGGCTGCGGCGGCGGGCGCGGCGGTCATCATCCAGCCGGGCGGCTCGCGCGGGGACGCAGACAACATCGCCCGTGCCGACGAGCTGGGCCTGGCGATGGTGTTCACCGGAGAGCGGCACTTCCTGCACTAGCATCGAACACATGTTCGCTATGCTCAGCGCGTCGTCAGCGGGTGTCGAGCCGCGCGATCAGTTGGGGCACGGTGCCCATCGCCTCGGCCGCGGCGACGGGGCTCGCGGGCTCGGTCGCTGGCGAACGACGACGATCCTGGCGGCGCGCTCGTCCGCTTCGTGACGCGCATGGTCGAGGAGGGCACCGCCAACAAGGCGTTCAAGGATGCGCTGGCGGGAACCTTCGACCTCAGGACATCGGCACCCGGCCTCGCCGAGGACCTCCGCCGGGCCGCCGCCGTGCTGCTCACCCGGGCACAGCGGGCCGGTGCCGTGCGGGACGACATCGACGTCGCCGACCTCATGGCCCTCGTCGTCGGCGTGTTCGCCGCCCAGGACCAGCGGGACGACCCGACCCGCCGTGATCACCTGCTGACGGTCATCGTCGACGGGCTCCTCACGTGAGAATCAGGAGCCGGTGAGGACCAGCGGGCGCCCCTTGGTGACAACGATCGTGTGCTCGAACTGGGCCGCGAGGCTGCCGTCGGGCGTGCGCAGGGTCCAGCCGTCGGCCGGGTCCGGCACCGCCACGGTGGCGCCGGTCGACAGGAACGGCTCGATCGCCAGGACCAGGCCCTCCCACAGCACCGTGCGGTCGCCCGGGTCCTCGACGCCCGGCACGCTCGGCGGCTCGTGGAGGAACCCGCCGACGCCGTGCCCGGCCAGGTTGGCGATGACCGTGAACCCCCGCCGGCGGGCGCAGCGCTGTACGGCCCGGCCGATGTGGCGCAACGGGCGTCCCGCCCGGGCGGCGGCCATGGCGTCGCGCTGCGCCTCGCGGGCGGCCGCCACCAGCCGGGCGGCCTCGGGCGCGACCTCGCCCACGCCGGTGCTGGCGCCAGTGTCGGCCCAGTAGCCGTCCAGCTCGGCCGACACGTCGACGTTCACCAGGTCGCCGGCGCGCAGCACCCGGGACGGCGACGGGATGCCGTGGGCGGCCTCGTCGTTGACGCTGACGCAGGTCGCCGCGGGGAATCCGACCGCGAGCTGGGGCGCCGAGCGGGCGCCGTGGGACCGCAGCACCGCCCGGCCGACCGCGTCCAGGTCCGCCGTGGTCATGCCCGGGGCCGCGGCGGCGAGCATCGCGTCCCGGGCCTGGGCCACCGCCCGCCCGGCCCGGGCCAGGCCGGCCAGGTCGTCGTCACCGTCGATCGTCATGGCCCCCACGCTACGTGCGCGACACTGCAACCGATGACCGCGCAGCTGCTCGCCGGGGCCCCCGTCGCCGAGGCCGTGCTGGCCGACGTCACCAAGCGCGTGGCGGCGCTGGCCGACCGGGGCAAGACGGTGGGCCTCGGAACGATCCTCGTCGGCGACGACGCTCCGTCCGCCTCCTACGTGCGCATCAAGCACGAGGCGTGCGCCCAGGCCGGCATGCTCAGCCAGCACGTCGGCGTTCCGGGCGACGCCACCCAGGCAGACCTGCTCGCCGCGGTCGAGCGGTTCAACGCCGACCCGGCCGTCGACGGGTTCCTCATCCAGCACCCGGTGCCGGCCGGGTTCGACTTCAACGAGGCCCTGCTGGCGATGGACCCCGGCAAGGACGCCGACGGCCTCCACCCGGCCAGCCTGGGCAAGCTCGTGCTCCAGGAGGCGGGCCCCGTGCCGGCGACGCCGGCCGGCATCCGGGAGATGCTCATCCACTACGGCATCGACATCGGCGGCCGCCACGTCGTCGTCGTCGGGCGGGGGCCGACGCTCGGCCGCCCGCTGTCGCTGCTGCTCACGCTCAAGCAGCCGGGCGCCAACGCGGCGGTGACCGTCGTCCACACCGGCGTCGCCGACCTGGGCGCCTACACCCGCGAGGGCGACGTCGTCATCGCCGCCGCCGGCGTCCCGTCGATCGTCACGCCCGACATGGTGCGACCGGGCGCGGTCGTGATCAGCGGCGGGGTCAGCTTCGAGGGCCGACGGGTCATCCCAGACGTCGACGAGTCGGTCGGCGAGGTCGCCGGCTGGATCACCCCCCGCCTCGGCGGCGTCGGGCCCACCACGGTGGCCATGCTGCTCCGGAATACCGTGGAGATCGCCGAGCGCCGCCTGGGGTAAACTCGCTGGCGCTCGGGCCGACATGGGTGATGCTTGATGCATCCGGCCCGGTGACGACATCCGACGTCATCAGGGAGCTGACCCATGACCACCGCGCCCCGGCCCGGCGACAAGATCGTCGACCTCTTGGCCGCCGGCCGAACGCTGAGCTTCGAGTTCTTCCCGCCTCGCAACGACGAGGCCGAACGCCAGCTGGAGAAGACCATCCACGAGCTGGCCCCGCTGCGCCCATCCTTCGTGTCGGTGACGTACGGGGCGGGCGGCTCGACCCGCGACCGCACCCGCGACATCGTCATCGACGTCAACCGCACCCAGCCGTTCCCGGCCATGCCCCACCTGACCTGCGCGGGCCACACGCGGGCCCAGGTGGCGGCGCTGCTCGACGAGTACGCCGGCGCCGGGATCCACAACATCCTCGCCCTGGCCGGTGACCCGCCCGCCGACGGCGGCGACCCGGGGGGCGACTACACCTACGCCCTCGAACTCGTCGAGCAGGTGCGGCAGCACGCCGGCGACTTCTCCGTCGGCGTCGCCGCCCACCCGGAGCTGCATCCCCGATCGGGCGGCGACCGGGCGTCCGACCGGCGCCACCTGGCGGTCAAGCTGGGGGCGGCCGACTTCGGCATCACCCAGTTCTTCTTCGTGGCCGACGACTACCTGCGGATGGTCGACGAGCTGGCCGCCCTCGGCTGCGACACCCCGGTGCTGCCGGGGATCATGCCGGCCGTGAGCGTGGCCGGGCTGGTCCGCATGGCCGCCATGAACGGCTCGGTGGTGCCGGCTCCGCTGCTCACCCGGCTGGAGGCGGTGGCCGACGACCCCGCGGCGGTGCGGGACATCGGCATCGAGGTGGCGACCGAGCTGAGCGCCCGCCTGCTGGAGGCGGGGGCGCCCGGGGTCCACCTCTACGCGCTCAACCGCTCGGCGTCGATCCTGCGGATCGTGGCCGACCTGGGCCTCCGCACCTGACGGGTGCACCCCGCGCCGGCGCCGCCTGACTAGCCTCGGCGGCGCCGGCCGCTTGGTTGTCACACCCCGTTCCTACGCTGGCCGGCATGGCAGCGAGAGGGTTGCAAGTGGCCACAGGCAACGGGCGTAGGCAGCCGACGTCGACGTCCGCGTTCGGTGTGTCACGCCGCGAGAATCACGACTCGACGCGCTTCTACGAGCGGTTCGCGCCGCCGGTCCTGTCCGACGACGACGAGGTCCACCGGCCCGGCATCGTCGACGAGGTCCACCTGGGCGACGCCCGGGCGATGGATCGGGTGCAGGACGGGTCGGTGGCGCTGGTGGTGACGTCGCCGCCGTACTTCGCCGGCAAGCAGTACGAGGAGGAGCTGGGCCGCGGCGGCATCCCGGCGTCCTACATCGACTACCTGGAGATGCTGGCCGACGTGTTCGCCGAGAGCGTGCGCAAGCTCGAGCCCGGCGGCCGCATCGCGGTCAACGTGGCCAACCTCGGGCGCAAGCCCTACCGGTCGCTGTCGGCCGACGTGATCGGCATCCTGCAGGACCGGCTGGGCCTGCTGCTGCGGGGCGAGGTCGTGTGGCGCAAGGCCCGGGGCGCCGGGGGCAACTGCGCCTGGGGGTCGTTCCGCAGCCCGGCCAACCCGGTGCTGCGCGACCTCACCGAGCGCGTGGTGGTGGCGTCCAAGGGGCGGTTCGACCGGGCGCTCGACCGGCGGCGGCGGGCCGCGGCCGGGCTGCCCCACGAGGCGACGACCACCGCCGACGAGTTCATGGAGGCGACGCTCGACGTGTGGGAGATGGCGCCCGAGAGCGCCACCCGGGTCGGGCACCCGGCGCCGTTCCCGGTCGAGCTGCCGCAGCGGTTCATCGAGCTGTACACGTACGCGACGACGTGGTGCTCGACCCGTTCATGGGCGTCGGGTCGACGGCGGTGGCGGCGGTGCGCACCGGGCGCCACTACCTGGGCTACGACACCGACCCGGCCTACGTCGAGGCCTCGCGGCGGCGGGTCGCCGACGAGCGTGCCCGGCTGGCCGCGGCGGGCGGGGTGCGGCCCGCCGACGCGCGGGGCAACAAGGCGGTCGAGCGGGCCGCCGCGCTGCTGGCCGAGGCCGGGTTCGTGGTCGACCGGCGGGGACGCCGGCTGCCGGGCGGGCTCGACGTGGCGCTGGTGGCCCGCGACGCCGCCGGCGGCGAGTGGCTGGTGGACGTCGTGGGCGGGTTCAGCGTCGCCCGGCCCGGGTTGCGGCGCATCGACGTGCTCGAACGGGCGCTGGGGCGGGCGGCCCGGGTGTCGGGCTTCGGCGAGAGGCGGGTGCTGCTGCTGGCGACCGACTTCCCGGACGCCCGGTCGCCCGGCCGAGCCGCGCTGGCCGGGGCGCGGGGGCGGGTGTGCGTCGACGTCCTGCCGGTCGAGGACGGCGAGGCCACCGTGGCGCGGCTGGCGGCGTATGCGGCCGGCGGCGGGTCCGAACCGATCGGCGGGCTCGTGACCGGCGCCTGAGGGCGGCCGGCCGCCCGCCCGATCGCCGTGCCCGCCGACCGTACCGAGATCACCGAGGTGGTCACCGGCCTCGCCACGTTCGGCGCGCCGGACCTGGCGGTGGCCCTGGCCGACCCGCCGGCGGCGTTCGGCGGGGTGGGGGCCGAGCGCTGGCGCCGGCTGCGGGGGCTCGAGCGCGAGGGGCGCTACCGGGCCGAGTTCGCGGCGGCGTGGGCCAACGGTCGCTGCTTCCTGGCGTCGCCGGGCGGCCTGCGGGGCCGGCCGTCGGCGGTGGTCGAGTGGAAGGGGCCGCAGCGCCCGCCCGGGGTCGAGCCGATCCCGGCCGACCTGCGGATCGACCACGTGTACCTGGTGAGCTGCAAGTACAACTCGCGCATCCAGCTCAACGCGTCGCCGCGGTCGGTGTTCGCGCCGGGGGAGGAGGCGGCGGGCGACTGGTACGCGGCGGTGGCGCCGGACGAGCTCCAGGCGCTGTACGAGATCGTGTGCTTCGAGTCGGGCCTGGCCCCGGCGCTGCCGGCACGCGCGTCGGCGCTCGCGCCGGCCCAACGACGCCAGCTGGCCTCCGCGCTGGGGCGGGGGCCGTGGACGTCCCCGGCTGCGGCCGACGCATACACCGCCCTGTCGGCTGCGGTGGCCGAGGGCTCGACCAGGAGGTGGCGGCAGACCCTGCGGTCGGACGCCCGGCGGGAGGCGACGCTGTGGCGCTTCCTGCGGGTGGCGGCGGCCAGCTACTACGTGCTCGGCTCCGACGGCGAGCGGATGGTCCGGGTGCGGGTGGGCAGCCCGTGGGACTGGCGCCAGCAGTTCCGCCTGCGCCGCTTCGAGGTCGACCCGGCCGAGTCCGCGCCAGCCGGTGGTCGACTGGCGGGCGACCGTCGACGACCGGGCGCGGGGCGAGCCCCGCACGGTCGGCGGCCACATCGAGATCCGCTGGAGCCACGGCCGCTTCGGCGGCCCGCCGGAGGCGAAGGTCTACCTGGACACCCCGCACCACGAGGTGCCGGGCTACTGGCCGCTGGGCATGATGTCCCCGCTCCCGGCGCCGAGAGGGTAGAACGGCTGACGATGAGCGATGCGGATGGCGGCCCGGCCGCCGGCGACGCGGGTGCCGAGCCGACCGGCCTGGCTGTCGCAGATGCCGGTCGTCCGACGGGTGCCCCGCGGCCTGCTGACCATCGCCGCGGTGCTGGGCCTCTACTACGTCGTGCCGCTCGACTTCCCCGAGTCCGTGGGCGGTGTCGTGGTCACCGTGCTGGGCCTGCTGGCGAGCCTGGCCGTCCTGACGTGGCTCCTGTCCCGCCAGGCGCGGCGCCTCATACACGCCACGCCCGGCGACGAGTCGGTCCGGCTGGAGACCCTGGTGCTGCTCGTGTTCGTGGTCGTCCCGCTGTTCGCCTTCTTCTACTTCGCGCTCCAGGACGCCGATCCGAGCCAGTTCGCCGAGCTCGAGACCAAGACCGACGCGCTGTACTTCTCCACGTCCACCATCGCCACCGTCGGCTTCGGCGACGTCCACGCCACCGGTCAGATCGCCGCGTGCCGTCGTGACGATCCAGATGGCCTTCGACCTGGTGTTCGTGGCGGCGGCGGCGTCCATGCTCACCACCCAGATCCGCGGGCGGGCCGAGCGGCGCCGGGCGGAGGCCGCCGGGGAGACCCGCGACGGCTGACGTCCGCTACGACGCCATCGCCTTGTTGAGGTTGACGTCGAGGGCGTCGAGGAACTCGTCGGTCGTCAGCCACGGGGTGTCGCCGCCGACGATCAGGGCCAGGTCCTTGGTCATCTGGCCGGCCTCGACCGTCTCGCACGCACACCTCGCTCGAGCGTGGTGGCGAACCGGGCGACGTCCGGGGTGTCGTCGAGCTTGGCCCGGAAGTTCGAGGCCCCGGGTCCAGGCGAAGATCGACGCGATCGGGTTGGTCGACGTCTTCTCGCCCTTCTGCCACTGCCGGTAGTGGCGGGTGACGGTGCCGTGCGCGGCCTCGGCCTCGCACGGTGCGGCCGTCGGGCGTCATCAGCACCGACGTCATCAGGCCCGAGCGAGCCGAAGCCCTGGGCCACGATGTCGGACTGCACGTCGCCGTCGTAGTTCTTGCACGCCCACACGTAGCCGCCCTCCCACTTCATGGCCTGGGCGACCATGTCGTCGATGAGCCGGTGCTCGTAGGTGAGGCCCGCGGCCGTCGTAACTCGGCGGCGAACTCCGCCTCGAACACCTCCTGCGAACAGGTCCTTGAACCGCCCGTCGTAGGCCTTGAGGATCGTGTTCTTGGTCGACAGGTAGACCGGGTAGTGCGCGGTCGAGCCCGTAGCGGAACGACGCCCGGGCGAAGTCGCGGATCGAGTCGTCGAAGTTGTACATGCCCATGGCGACGCCGCCGCCCGGGATACTCGGCGACCTCGAACTCCATCGGCTGCGCCGCCGTCGGTCGGGCGTGTAGGTGATGGTGAGCGTGCCCGGCCCGGGCACGACGAAGTCGGTCGCCTTGTACTGGTCGCCGTGGGCGTGACGGCCGATCACGATCGGCTTCGTCCAGCCGGGCACCAGCCGGGGCACGTTCGAGCAGATGATCGGCTCGCGGAAGACGACGCCGCCGAGGATGTTGCGGATCGTGCCGTTGGGCGAGCGCCACATCTTCTTGAGCCCGAACTCCTCGACCCGGGCCTCGTCCGGGGTGATCGTGGCGCACTTGACGCCGACGCCGTGCTCGCTTGATGGCGTTGGCGGCGTCGACCGTGACCTGGTCGTCGGTCTCGTCGCGCTTCTGGATGGACAGGTCGAAGTACCGCAGGTCGACGTCGAGGTAGGGCAGGATCAGCTTGTCCTTGATGAACTGCCAGATGACCCGCGTCATCTCGTCGCCGTCGAGCTCGACGACCGGGTTGCTCGACCTTGATCTTGGGCATGCGGCTTCTCTTTCGCGACAGGGACGGCACTTGTATGCGACTTGTAGATGTTAGGGCTCGCCCGGCGGCCGATCCACCGCCCGTGTGCGAGACTCGCGCGCCGTGGCCCGGGTCGTGATCGTCGATCCCGCCGACCCCCGCATCGCCGCGTTCGTCGGCCTGCGGGACCGGGAGCTCGCCCGGCGGGTGCCTCGGGGCGAGATGGGCGTGTTCATCGCCGAGGGCGACGTCGTCGTGGAGCGCGCGCTGCGGGCCGGCTTCCGGGCGCGGGCGCTGCTCGTCGACGCCACCCGCCCCGGGCCCCTGCCGGCGGGGCTGGCGGCCGGTACGCCCGTGTACGCCGCCGCGCCTCCCGTGCTCGAACGGATCACCGGGCTCGGGGTACACCGGGGGATGCTGGGGTGCTTCGAGCGGCGGCCCGCCGCGGCGGCCGCCGATCTCATCGCCACCGCCCGGCGGCTCGTCGTGCTCGAACGGGTGAGCAACCCCACCAACCTCGGTGTCGTCATCCGGTCGGCCGCCGGGCTCGGGATGGACGGCGTCTTGCTCGACCCGTCCTGCAGCGATCCGCTGTACCGGCGGACCTCGCGGGTCGCCATGGGGGAGGGATACGGCTTTCCGTGGGCCTGGGTGCCCCGGCTGCCCGGCGGGCTCGCCGCGCTGCGGGAGGCCGGGTTCCGGTTGGTGGCGCTCACGCCCGACGCCACCGCGACCCCCATCGACCGCCTCGGCATCGGTCCGGACGACAAGGTGGCGCTGCTGTTCGGCGCCGAGGGGCCCGGGCTGTCCGCCGACACGCTCGCCACCGCCGACGTGCTCGCCGGCATCCCCATGCGAGGCGGGGTCGACTCGCTCAACGTCGGGGTGGCTTCCGGCATCGCCTTCTGGGTGCTCGGGCGCCGCCGCCCCGCCGGGTAGCGGACCGCACGCAGCGGGTAGGATGGTGCACACGCCCGTGCATTGGGACTGCGGGAGACATGGCCAAGAACAACGGGGGAACCTGGCTCTTCATCGTCCTCCTCATCGGCGCGATCGGTTTCGCCAACCGGACGCCCTCCTCGTCGTCCTCGTCCTCGACCTCGTCCAACGGGTTCAGCTTCGCCCCCTCCAGCGACACCAACGGCAGCGCCGACGGCGACGGCAGCGGCGATGCCTGCGACACCACGAGCTCGTTCGACTCGCCCCAGGGCCGCTACGAGATCCCCGCCGACCACGCCGACAGCCAGGCGGCCGCCCGAGACTGCGTGCTGACGGTCGACTCCGGTAGCGGTGCGCCCGTCGAGACGCTGCAGCTCACGCTGCGCGGCTGCTACTTCCAGCCCATCGACGCCGACGGCACCTACGGCGACGCGACCGCGAACGCCGTCGCGACCGTGCAGGCCCAGGTGGGCCTCGATCCCGATGGGCGCTACGGCCCGCAGACCGCCGGGGCCATCGCCTGGCCGACCATCGACGACAACGGCGACATGACCTGCGTCGCCCATCCCATCTGACCGCGGCCGCGCCCCGCACTACGATCTGACGGACCGTCAGATCTGCTTCCGGGGGACGGACATGCTCGACCTCATCATCCGCGGCGCCACCGTCGTCGACGGCACCGGCGCTCCCGGCCGCACCGGGCGACGTCGGCGTCCGCGACGGGCGCATCGTGGCGATCGCCGCAGCCGGCGGGATCGAGGAGCCGGCTCGGCAGACGCTCGACGCCACCGGCCTCGTCGTGTGCCCCGGCTTCGTCGACCCCCACACCCACTACGACGCCCAGCTCTTCTGGGACCCGCTGGCCTCGCCGTCGAACGTCCACGGCGTCACCTCGGTCATCGGCGGCAACTGCGGCTTCACCCTGGCCCCGCTGCACGCCGAGGACGCCGACTACCTCCGGCGCATGATGGCCAAGGTCGAGGGCATGCCCCTCGCCGCGCTCGAGAAGGGCGTCGACTGGGGCTGGGAGACCTTCGGCGAGTACCTCGACCGGCTCGACGGCCGCATCGGCGTCAACGCCGGCTTCCTCGTCGGCCACTGCGCCCTCCGCCGCTACGTGATGGGCGCCGACGCCGTCGGCCACGAGGCCACGCCCGACCAGCTCGACCGCGATGGTCGCCCTGCTCCACGCCTCGATCGAGGCCGGCGGCCTCGGCTTCTCCACCACCCTCAGCTCGACCCACAGCGACGGCGACGGCCAGCCGGTCGCGTCCCGCTGGGCCGGCCGGGACGAGCTGCTCGCCCTGTGCGAGGCGGTCGGCGAGCACGAGGGCACGACCCTCGAGGGCATCGTCGACGGCTGCCTCGACCGCTTCAGCGACGACGAGATCGAGCTGCTGGCGGCGATGTCGGCCGCGGCGGGCCGGCGCCGATCAACTGGAACGTGCTCACCGTCGACTCGGCGCGAGCCCGAGCGCGTGCCCCGCCAGCTGGCCGCCGCCGACCGGGCGGCCGAGACCGGCGGCCGGGTCGTCGCCCTCACCATGCCGGTCCTCGTGCCCGATGAACATGAGCTTCCGCACCTTCTGCGCGCTGTGGCTGATGCCCGGCTGGGGCGAGATCCTCGCGCCTGCCGCTCGACGAGAAGCGGGTCGCCGCTGGCCGACCCCGACGTGCGCCGGGGCCATGGAGCGAGCGGTCGCACAGCGAGGCGGCCGGCGTGTTCCGCCGCCTGGCCGACTTCGGCCGCTACGTCATCGGCGACACCTACTCGGCCGCCAACGAGGGCCTCACCGGCCGGGTCGTCGGCGACATCGCCGCCGAGCGCGGCCGCGACCCGTTCGACACGCTGGTCGACATCGTGATCGCCGACGACCTCCGCACCGTCCTGTGGCCGATGCCGACCGACGACGACGACGAGTCGTGGCGCATGCGCCAGGCGAGCTGTGGGACGACCCCCGGGTCATGCTCGGCGGCTCCGACGCCGGCGCCCACCTCGACCGCATGTGCGGCTCGTCGTACCCGACCCGGTTCCTCGGCCGACTGCCTGCGGGGCCGCCAGCTCGTCCCGCTCGAGCGGGCGGTGCAGCTGCTCACCGAGGCGCCGGCCGCCGATGTTCGGCCTCGCCGACCGGGGCACGATCGCCGAGGGCGACCACGCCGACCTCGTCGTGTTCGACCCCGAGACGGTCGGTGCCGAGCACGCCCGGCTGGTCGACGACCTGCCCGGCGGCGCCGCCCGCCTGACCGCCGGGTCCGAGGGCGTCGTGCGCGTCGTGGTCGGCGGCGTCACCACCGTCGAGGACGGCAGCGCCACCGGCGCCACCCCCGGGCGGGTCCTACGCTCGGGCATCGACACGATCACCGTCCCCACCCGATGAGCGAGCGAAGCGAGCGAGTCATAGGTGCGAGCCTGGCCGACGAGGCCGGCGCCGTCCTCGACGACGTCGTCGCCCTCCGCCGGGACATCCACCGCCGCCCCGAGCTGGGCCTCGACCTGCCCGAGACCCAGGCCCGGGTGCTCGACGCGCTCGACGGGCTCGGCCTCCGGGTGCGCACCGGCGACGCCCAGACGTCGGTCGTCGCCGACCTCGACGGCGGCGAGCCCGGGCCGACCGTGCTGCTGCGCGCCGACATGGACGCGCTGCCGATGCCCGAGGACACCGGGCTCGACTTCGCCTCCGAGCACGACGGCGTCATGCACTCGTGCGGGCACGACGCCCACACCGCCATGCTCGTCGGCGCGGCCCGGCTGCTGGTCGCCCGCCGGGGCGAGCTGGCCGGGCGGGTGCGGTTCCTGTTCCAGCCGGGGGAGGAGGGCCACGGCGGCGCCCGCATCGCGCTCGACGAGGGCCTGCTGGCGGCCGACGGCGCGGGCGGCGAGGACGTGGCCTGGGCGTTCGCCATCCACCAGTCGCCGTCGATCCCGAGCGGCGTGATCGCCACCAAGGGCGGCCCGATCATGGCCTCGGCCGACGTGCTGAGGATCACGATCCGGGGCAAGGGCGGCCACGCCTCGATGCCGCACGACGCCAACGACCCGATCCCCGTCGCCTGCGCCATCGTGCCCGCGCTGCAGACCTGGGTCACCCGCCGGGTCGACGTGTTCACGCCCGCGGTGATCACCGTCGCCCACATCCGGGCCGGGCAGCACCAGCAACGTGATCCCCGAGGTGGCCCGGATGGAGGGGACGATCCGGGCGGTCACCGCCCGGGTCCGGAACGAGGCCCACGCGGCCGCCCGCCGGATCGCCGAGCACGTCGCGGCGGCCCACGAGATGACCGCCGAGGTCGAGATCGAGGACGGCTACCCGGTCACCGTCAACGACGACGGCGCCGCCGTCGAGGTGCTGAACGTCGCCCGCGGCCTGGTCGGCGACGACAGGGTCGTCGCGCTGCGGGACCCGGTGATGGGCGCCGAGGACTTCTCCTACATCGTCGACCGCGTGCCCGGGGCCATGGCGTTCCTCGGCACCCGGCCGCCCGGCGTCGGGCCGGCGGCGGTCGCGCCGAACCACTCCAACCGCATGGTGCTCGACGAGTCGGCCCTGGCCACCGGGGTGGCGCTCTACGCCGCCACCGCGCTGGCCCGGCTCAGCCCTCCGCCGCCGCCTTGATGCGGTCGAGGGTGGTGCGCATGCCCGCCCGCAGCTCGTCGGCGTGGTCGTCGACGCCGCCGACGAACACCCCCGTCGCCCGCAGCAGCCACATCCGCGCCCGGCTCAGGTCCCGGACCTCGGTCAGCCGGGTGCCGTCGCCGTCGGGCTCCAGCTCGTAGCCCCAGCGCACGCCGGTCTCCCGCACCCGCCAGCCGAACGCCCGGCCGGGCTCGGACCGCTCGACCGCGTTGGTCGTGCACCATCGCGCCCAGCCCCGCCGGTTCCAACCGACGAACGTGGCGCCGACCTCCGGGCCCTTGCGGCGGCCGAACCAGCGGCACGAGGTTGTCTCCGGGCTCCAGTCGCCCATGCGGCCGAGGTCGGTGACGAGGGCCCACACCGCGTCGGGCGGGGCGGCGATCGTCACGGACACCCGGTCGACGGCGTCGCCGTCGGTGTCGGTCTCACTCACGGGCCGGCACCGTAGCCACGCTGCACGGACCGCGCCCGATCCGCCGCATTCCGCCCTTGACCGTCGGGTCAGGGTCGGGTCTAACGTCAGAGAGCCACCAGACGCAGCCGCCGAGCTGAGGGGAAACCTCCCGTGACCACCCTGACCACGCACGACAAGATCTACATCGACGGCGCCTGGGTGCCGTCCGCCGGATCCGGCACCATCGACGTGTACGACTCGTCCAACGGCGAGGTGATCGCCACCATCCCCGCGGGCACCGCCGACGACGTCGACCGCGCCGCCAAGGCCGCCCGCGCCGCCTTCGAGGGCTGGTCGCGCACCACCCCGGAGGAGCGGGCCAAGTTCCTGAGCCGCATCGGCGAGGGCCTGGCGGCCCGCATGGACGAGATCGCCACGGTCGTGACCCGCGAGGCCGGCATGCCCAAGTGGCTGAGCCTGATGATCCAGGCGGGCCTGCCGATCAACTCGTTCAACACCGCCGCCCAGCTGGCCGAGAACTACGAGTACGAGTCGCAGCTCGGCAACAGCGTGATCGTCCGCGAGCCGGTCGGCGTCGTCGGCGCGATCACCCCGTGGAACTACCCGCTCCACCAGATCGCCGCCAAGGTCGCCTACGCCATGGGCGCCGGCTGCACGGTCGTCCTCAAGCCCAGCGAGATCGCGCCGCTCGACGCCTTCATCCTCGCCGAGATCGTCAACGACGCCGGCCTCCCGCCGGGCGTGTTCAACCTGGTCACCGGCACCGGCCCCGACGTGGGCGAGGCCATCGCCGCCCACCCCGACATCGACATGGTGTCGTTCACCGGCTCGACCCGGGCGGGCAAGCGGGTGGCCGAGGTCGCCTCGCAGACCCTGAAGCGGGTCGCGCTCGAGCTCGGCGGCAAGTCGCGCCAACGTGCTGCTCGACGACCTCGACGACGCGGGCTTCGAGAAGGCCGTCCGCGACGGCGTCGGCAAGGCCTACCTCAACTCCGGCCAGACCTGCTCGGCGCTGACCCGCATGATCGTGCCGGCCGAGCGCCTGGCCGAGGCCGAGCGCATCGCCGCCGACGAGGTGTCCGGCAAGTTCCAGCCGTCGCGACCCGTTCGCCGACGGCGCCATGCTCGGCCCGCTGGCCAGCCAGGCCCAGGTCGAGCGGGTGACCGGCTACATCCAGAAGGGCATCGACGAGGGCGCCAAGCTGGTCATCGGCGGCCCCGGCCGCCCGGAGGGCCTCGACGAGGGCTACTACGTGCAGCCGACCGTGTTCTCCGAGGTCACGCCCGACATGACCATCGCCCAGGAGGAGATCTTCGGGCCGGTCCTGTCGATCCTCGCCCTACCAGGACGAGGACGACGCCGTCCGCGATCGCCAACGACACCAGCTACGGCCTGGCCGGCGGCGTGTGGAGCGCGCGATCCCGAGCGGGCCAAGGCGTTCGCCCGCCGCATCCGCACCGGCCAGATCGAGGTCAACGGCGGCGCGTTCAACCCGAACGCCCCGTTCGGCGGCTACAAGAACAGCGGCTACGGCCGCGAGTACGGCGAGCACGGCTTCGAGGAGTTCCTCGAGATCAAGTCGATGCAGCTGTAGGAGCGTCCGCGGCGGCCGGCGCCTATGCGGGCGCCGGCCGCTCGCAGCTCCGGGCGTCGAACTCGGCGGTCGGCAGCGACTGCCCGGCGAACCACACCCGCCCGGCCACGACGTCGGCCGGGCGGAAGCGCGCGGTGCCGCCGAAGGTCAGGGTCGGATCGGACGGGCCGGTGCTGGCGGCCGCGCCCGCGGGCGCCGGCAGCGCCCGTAGCTCGACCGTGTAGTCGGCGGCCGGGTCGAGCGTCGCGGTCAGCGGGACCACGTCGCTGAACCCGGGCGGGGCCGCGCCCAGCGTGACCGTGAGGACCGGCTGCGGGCTCGGCGCCTCGGCGCGCCACAGCTCGGCGCCGTCCGGGCCCCGCAGGATCACCGACTGCACGGGCGCCTGGTCGCAGCCCCGGGACGTCACCACCAGCGAGTCGTCGGCGGCCCGCTCGACGCCGAGGTCGCGCGGGCCCAGGTCGAGCCGGAACTCGCAGCCGCCCATCGAGCCGACGACGAGGAACAGCACGCCGGCGAGCGCGGCCGGCACCGCGATCAGCCCCGCCAGCCCGATCAGGCCGGCACGCGCGCACCCGTTCTTCGGGACCACGCCCATGTGGACCACCTCGCGCCGCGACGCTACGCGTCCTCGGTGATGATGGGGCGTCGGGTCCGGAGGTGACGTGCGAGGGAACCGGCGGGGGGTCCGGAGCGTGTACCAGCGATGACGTCGGTCGATGCCGGTGACGGCGGCGACCGCCCGGCTGGGCGGTCGCTGGTCTGGCTGCCCGCGGCCGCGCTGCTGCTCGCCGTCGCCGGCGCCGTGGACGCGGCCGGGTTCCGGCCGTTCACGACCGCCCGGTGGGCGGCCGTCGGGGTGGCGGCGGCAGCCGCGGCCGCGGTCACCCGCTGGCGGGTGCCCCGGGGAATCGGGCTCGCCTGGCTCGGGTTCCTGGCCTGGACGGGGTTGGCGACCTGGGTGGCGCTCGACCCGCTGATGGCCGCGCTCGGCCATCCCCGCCGCCACCTCGGGCTCGCCGGCTGGGTGGTGATGGCGCTGGCGTTCGCCGGCGGGACCGGGCTGCCGCCCGCCGTCGTCCGCCGGCGCCTGGGCCCGGCGGCCGTCGTCGCCGCCGCCGTGACCGGCGCCGGTGCGCTGGCCGACCTGGCCGGCTGGGACCCCGACGGCGTGCGGTACGCGGGCGGCCGGGTCGGCGGGCTGCTCGGCCAGCCGGCCTACCTGGCGGCCGCGGTCCTGCTGCTCGCCCCTGTCGCCGCGGGGGTCGCGCTCGACCGGGCCGCGGGCCGCTGGTGGCGCGTGGCCGCCGCGGCCGCGGCCGGGTCGTGCGCCGCCGCCCTCGTCGCCAGCGGCACCCGCGGGGCCTGGGCGGGCGCGGCGGTGGCGGGCGCGCTCGCCGTCGTGGCAGCCGGGCCGCGCCTCCGGGTCCGGCTGCCGCGGGCTGCCGGGCAGCGCGCCTACGCCGCCGGGCCGGTCCTCGTGGCGGGCGCGGTGGCCGTCATCGTCCTCGGGGTGGTCGTGGCGCCCCGCCTGGCGGCGACGCTCGACCCGTCGTCGCCCGGGGGGCGGGGCCGGCTCGACGAGTGGCGGGTGGGGGCGGCGGTCGTGGCCGACCATCCGGTCGCCGGCGTCGGGCCCGAGGGCTACCGCATCGCCGCCCCGGCCCACATCGACGACGCCTACGCCCGCCGCCACGGCCGGGACGAGGTGGTCGACCGGGCCCACGACGGCCTCCTCGACGTGGCGGCCGGCGCCGGGTTGCCCGCGGCGATCGTGTACGCCGGGCTGCTGGCCGCGGTCGTGGTCGCCGCGGTGCGCGTGATCCGCCGCCCGCCGGACCCCGTGGTCGCCGGCGCCGCGCTCGCCCTCGTGGCGTGGGTGACACAGCAACTGGTCAGCTTCCCGATCGCCGAGGTCGACCCGGCCGCCTGGCTGCTGGCCGGCGTCGTGGTGGTCGCCGCCCGCCCGGCCGCCGCCGGGCGGGCGGTGCCCCGGCGCGCCTGGCTCGTGCCGGCGGGCCGCGTCGCCGCCGGGCTCGTGGCCGTGGCGCTCGCCGTCGCCGGTGCGACCGCGCTCGCCGCCGACCGGGACCTCGGCCGGGCGGGCCGGCTGCCGTCGGGCAGCGTCGCCGCGGTGCTGGCCGCAGACCGCGCCACCGCGCGGCGGCCCGACGACGTCGACGCCTGGTACGTCGCCGCCCGGCTGGCCGCCGCCCGGCCCGGGCTGCTCGCCGTCGACTCGGGGCTCGACCGGGTCGAGGCCGGGCTGCGGCGCTCGCCGCGCGACCCCGCGCTGCGGGCGCTCGACGAGCAACTGCTCGGGGAGCGCGCGCTGCGCTCGGGGCTGCCGGCTGACCTCGACGCCGCGGAGGCGGCGTCCCGGGCGCTGGTGGCCGACGACCCGGCGGGCCCGGCCCACCACCGGCGGCTCGGCCTGGTGCTCGCCGCCCGCGGCGGCGCGGACCGGCACGAGGCGGCGGCCGAGCTGCGCCGGGCGCTCGACCTCGACCCCGGCGACGCCACCGCGCGGGACGCGCTGGCCCGCCTGGCGGGCGAGGGCGGATCGTGACCCGAGGGAACCATTCCGACCGCCCGGGCGTGTATGCGCCGATGAACATCCGCGCGAGGTCGACGGCACCCGGATTCGTCGCCACGGGGTCGTCGCCACCGGCCGTCAGGTCCCAGCCCCTCCGGCCGGCGGCGGCGTCCGGCCCCGACACCGGTGCGGCGGCCCCGGCGGCGGCGACCGCCCGCGGGATCGACTTCACCGACTTCTACCGCTCGACCTGGCCCGGCGTGGCCCGGGCGCTGACCCTCGTGCTCGGCGACGCCGACCTGGCGGTCGACGCCACCGACGAGGCCATGGCCCGGGCATACCCCCGCTGGGACAAGCTGGCCGGCTACGACAACCCGGCGGGATGGGTGTACCGGGTCGGCCTCAACTGGGCCCGGTCGCACCACCGCCGGCTGCGGCGCAAGCTGCCGTTCGCCCGCGGCGAGGCGGTGTCCCCGGCGCCCGACGTCGAGCCGGCCATCCGCGACGCCCTGCGGGCGCTGCCGGTCAAGCAGCGCAGCGTCGTCGTGTGCCGCCTCCTCCTCGACTGGTCGGTGGAGGACACCGCCGCCGCCCTCGACATCCGGCCCGGCACCGTCCAGAGCCGGCTGCACCGGGCGGTCCACTCCCTCGAACAGACCCTGCAGCACCTGAGGTGAATCTCCCCATGACCTTCGAACAGACGCTCCGAGACCGGCTCGGCCACGAGGCCGACGCCCTGGACCTGCCCGCCCGCCACCCGGACCGGGCCATCGCCCGGGCCCGGGCCCGCAGCCGGCACCGCCGGGCCGCCGTCGCGGCCGGCACGGCGGTCGTCGTCACCGCGGCCGCCGCCGTCGCCGTGCCGATCGTCCGCAAGGACGGTGGCGGTGGCCACAAGGACGCCGCCGTCACGCCCGCGAGCGGCCAGCACCAGGTCGTCCTGCCCATCGGACCGCTCGACCTGACGTGGACCACCGGTCCGGGCGCGGTGATGGAGGTGACCGACGCCTTCGAGGGCGACGACGGCGCCGTCTACGCGCTCGCGACCGCTCCCGGCGTCCGCTATGGCGACGACCCGAACGCCCACTACACCAAGGCGCTCTACAAGCTGGGCGACGACGGCACCTGGCGGTCCACCAACCTGGACGGCGACCGGCCCTATGCGATCGACGCGTCGAGCGCGGACGGGCTGCTGTACGCGGTGAGCACCGCCCCCGGCGCCGGCGACACCCAGACCGCCCAGCTCTCGACATCCGACGACGGTGGCGACAACTGGACCACCGAGGACCTCCCGCCCGCCCCGCCGCCGAGCGACCAGGACGTGTGGGACCAGAGCGTGTGGATGTCGATCGAGAGCACCGGCTCGAAGACGCTGGCCAAGGTCACCACCGGCTACAGCGTCGACGCCGCGAAGGTGTTCCCGGAGTACGCCGACGGCAGCGGCCTCTACTCGATCCAGGAGCGGCCCGAGGGCGTCGTGCTGGTGAAGTACACCGGCTTCCAGGCGGGCCTCGACAGGGTCGAGGCCCAGGCCCAAGCCCAGGCGCAGGCCAAGGCGCAAGGCGGCTCGGCCGATTCGTACGTGGCGATCGACCCGACGGCGGCGGCGACCACGACCGTCCCCGGCGATGCGCCGCCGCCCACGACGGACCCCGCAGGCGAGCCGGCACCCACGACGACGCAGGCGCCGACCGTGCCCGGGCGCACCGGCGTGGAGGACGTCCGCACGGTGCCGTGGTCCGACCTCGGCGTGTCCGGCCAGGAGGCCCTGGCGACGAGGCA
Source organism: uncultured Acidimicrobiales bacterium (assembly GCA_963739835.1). GTDB lineage: Bacteria > Actinomycetota > Acidimicrobiia > Acidimicrobiales > VFJN01 > ZC4RG19. The sequence goes on along the minus strand of CAVUBW010000022.1, from coordinate 80,118 downwards.
CCAGTTCTTCCTGCGGACCGACGACGGCTGGCAGCGGGTCGCCCGGGACATGGACGCCATCGGTCCGGTCAAGCTGGGCGTGGTCGGCGACCGGTTCTACCTCGCCGGCGACGTCACCGAGGTCGGCTCCGCGGACGGTCCCGGCGTCGTGTACACGTCCGCCGACGGCGAGACCTGGACGTCGGCCGAGATCCCCGAGCGCAGCTACATCAACGGCATGGGCGACGCCCTGGTCGCCGCGTCCTACACGGGCGGCATCAAGCTGTCCCGGGACTACGGCGCCACCTGGGAGCCGGTCGACACGACGAACAGCGGCATGACCCCCGACGTGATCGTCAACCAGATCACCGGCGGCCCGCTGGGCCTGGCGCTCATCGCCCAGAACGGCAACGGGGCGCCGCTCCAGCTGATCACCACGGCGGACCTGGTGAACTGGCACGCCACGCCGGTGTCCGACATCAGCGGCATCGCGGATGTCTCGTGGGCCACGGTGTTCGTCGGCACCGACCGGATCGTGGTCAGCGCCCTCGGCCACGGCGGCCTGGGCAACGCGCCGCCGGCGCCCCACGTGACGGTGGTCGGCACCCCGGCCCGGGGCTGACTGGCTTTTGTCCGCCGGAGCGGTCGCCATGGCGACCACTCCGGCGGACAAAACGCGTGCGCGGCCGCAGTAGGGGCCGCCGGGGGCGCGGGCTAGTCTCGCCGGCATGACGGATCCCGTACGCGTCGCCGTGACGGGCGCCGCCGGCCAGATCGGCTACGCCCTCCTGTTCCGCATCGCCAGCGGCCAGATGCTGGGCCCGGACCAGCCGGTCGTGCTCCAGCTGCTGGAGATCCCCCAGGCGCTCGGGGCGCTCGAGGGCGTGCGCATGGAGCTGGACGACTGCGCCTTCCCCCTGGTCGCCGGCGTGGTGTGCACCGACGACGCCCCGCGGGCGTTCGAGGGCGCCAACGTGGCCCTGCTGGTCGGGGCGATGCCCCGCAAGGAGGGCATGGAGCGGGCCGATCTGCTGTCGGCCAACGGCGCCATCTTCACCGTCCAGGGCAAGGCCCTCTCCGACACCGCGGCCGACGACGTCCGGGTGCTGGTGGTCGGCAACCCGGCCAACACCAACGCCCTCATCGCCATGAACAACGCGCCCAACGTGGCGCCCGAGCGGTTCACCGCCATGACGCGGCTCGACCACAACCGGGCGGTCGGCCAGCTCGCCGCCAAGGCGGGCGCCGCGGTGGGCGACGTGCGCCGCATGACGATCTGGGGCAACCACTCGGCCACCCAGTACCCCGACCTGTTCCACGCGGAGGTGGCCGGTCGGCCGGCGTTCGACGCGGCCGGCGGCGACCAGGCCTGGCTGGAGGGCGACTTCATCCCCACCGTGCAGCAGCGGGGGGCGGCGGTCATCAAGGCCCGGGGCCTGTCGTCGGCGGCGTCGGCCGCCAACGCCGCCATCGGCCACGTGCGCGACTGGACGCTCGGCACGGCCGCGGGCGACTGGGTGTCGATGGCGGTGCCGTCCGACGGCAGCTACGACGTGCCCAAGGGGCTGGTGTCCGGGTTCCCCGTGACGTGCTCGGGCGGCTCGTACGAGATCGTGCCCGGGCTCGACATCGACGACTTCAGCCGGGGGCGCATCGACGCCTCCGTGGCCGAGCTGGGGGCCGAGCGCGACACGGTCGCCGACCTCGGGCTGATCTGAATCTCCCGTCCTCGCCGCAGGACTAAGGTCACCACGCGTGGGGAGGTCGTGACGGCGACGACGGCCGCGGTCGAGGTCGGCGGGGCGGACGACGTCCGCCCCGACGGTCGCGGCCCCGCCGAGCCGGACCCGTCCCGGTCACGGCTCGCTCGGCTGGCGCCGCTGCTGGTGGCGGCGCTGGCGGGGGCGATCATGGCCGCGGTGTCGGCCTACGTGATCTGGCCGGCCGGCACGACGAACTTCGACGAGCTGGCCTATCTGACCCAGGCGGAGGCGCTCGCCCACGGCCGTGTCAGCTACGACCCGGCGGGGTACATCCCCGACTTCCAGCCGAACCTGGCCGGTGTGGCCGGCGACCGGGTGGTGTTCAAGTACCAACCGCTGTGGCCGGGCGTGCTGGCCGGGGCGGTGGCGGCCACGGGCGACCACCGACCGGCCCTGGTGCTGGCCGGGGCGGCCGCCGCGCTGGCGTTCTGGCTGCTGGCCCGCGAGCTGACGGGCCGGCCATGGCTCGGGACGGTGGCCGCGGTCGGGGTGGTGGTGTCGCCCGTGTTCGTCAGCCACAGCGGCACCGCGCTCGCGTACCTGCCGGCGGGGGCGCTGGCGGCCGCGGCTCTGGGGGCGGCGCTACGGGCGGAACGCACGGGGGCGTGGGGGTGGTATGTCGCCACGGGCGTCGGGCTGGGCGCGCTGTTCTTCCACCGTCCCTACGACGCCGTGATCGCGGGCGTGCCGGTAGCGGTGTGGTGGGTGTGGCGGGCGTGGCGCCGGCGCCCGGTCGGACCGCTGCTTGTGACCGGCCTGGCGGCGGTGCCGTTCCTCGCCCTGTGGCTGGCCTACAACCGGCTGGTCACCGGGAGCGCCCTCCAGCCGGCGTTCTCGGTGGACGCCCCGGACGACCGCTTCGGCTTCGGGCGCCGGGCGAGCTGGAGCCCGATCGACCCGACCTTCCCGACGAAGCGCCTGAACTTCACTCCGGGCGGCTCGGCCGCGACGGTGGCCCACTTCGCCGGCGTGTCGCCGCTGTGGGTCGCCGGGGGCCTGGCGGCGCTGGTGCTGGCGGGGCTGGCGGTGGTGTGGGGCTGGTCCGACCCGCGGCGCCGGCTGCTGGCGTCGGTCGTGGGCGCGACCATCCTGGCCCACGCGTTCTGGTGGGGGACGCAGAACTTCGTCAACTTCGGCCTGGACGAGCTCCTGGGCCCGGCCTACTGGCTGGCGGGCCTGGGCCCGATCGCGGCGCTGGCGACGGCCGGCGGCATGGACCTCGCGGCCCGCCTGCGGGCCGAGCCGGAGGGCGATCGCCGCTGGCGACGCCTGGTTTGGCTGCTGGCGGCGGCGGCGATCGTGTCGACGATGGTGACGCTGGTGATCGTGACCCCGGACATCGCCACCGCGCGCCGCCTCCGCCTCGACCAGGTCGACGCCCTGCGGGAGGTGCCGGCCAATTCGGTCGTGATGGTCCCGGGAGCGCCGGACGAGACGTTCGTCCACACGGTGGTGCCCGCAGACCTGGCGGCCGCGGACCGCCTGGTCGCGAACGACTCCGGCGGTCCGGAGGAACGCTTCCGCCTCCGGGACCGCTTCGAGGACCGCGATCTCTACGAGTGGGCGCCGATCCGGCGCGAAGGCGTCCTGTTCCTGCCCCCGGACCTCTTCGACCTGGTCGAGGTCCGAGCGCTGGTAGCACCCCAGGCGACGCTGCGCCTGGCGTCGGAGCGCCGGGGCGCGACGGTCACCAAGGCCTGGATGCGCACGCTGGACAACCGAGGCAAGGAGCTGGCGCGGGTTGAGCTCCCGGCCGGCGCGGGCGCGACCCGCACCAGCGGCACGGTGGGCACGCCAGACGGCGCTGCCCCGCTCGCGGTCGGCGAGGACCCGAGTTGGGTGGCGATCGGCGCCACGCTGGAGCGCCCCCGCAAGCCCCCGGAGACAATCGAGGTCTGGTGGCCGGCCCGCACGCATGACGGCCAGGTCGAACTGCTCGGCCCCCCGATGGGCCGCCGCTTCTACGAGCTACCGGCCGGGCCGGTGTGGTCCACCGAGGACGTCACGGCCGCCGTCACGTCGTCGGTCGACGGCTTGGCGCCGTTCGAGCCGATCGCCAGCGAGCGCCACCTGCCCTGACCTCCGAAGGGTTGGGGGGTTTACAGCCACCCCTCGCGCCGTTCCTGGAGGCCGTGCCCGCTACTTGAGGAACTTGCTGGTCGTGTTGTCGGCCAGGACCTTGCCGCCCGTCTGGCACGTCGGGCAGTAGTTGACCGTGTAGCTGCGGTACTCGACGGCCCGGATCGTGTCGCCGCACACCGGGCACGCCTCCTTCTCGCGGTGGTGGACCGCGCCCGGGCGGTCGGCCGACGACGACATGTCCGACCGGGTGCGCTCGTACGCCAGCGACTCGGCGATGCACGCGCCCATGGACGCGTGCAGCCGGTCGATCGCGTCGGCGTCGAGCTTGGCCGTCGAGGCGAACGGCGACAGCTTGGCCCGGTGGCAGATCTCGTTGGCGAGGCGGCGGCCGAGGCCGGCGAGGATCTGCTGGTCGCGCAGCCAGCCGTGGAGCCGCATCGGGTGGGCGGCCAGCAGTGCGGCCAGGTCGTCGCGGCCGAGCGTGTCGGCCTCGGGCCCGAGGTCGTCCAGCGGCGGCTGGTGGTCAGGCTCGCCGTCGATGACCCACACGCCGGCCTTGCGCTCGGTGCCGGCCTCGGTGAGCAGCAGGGCCCGGCCGTCCGCGAAGATCCACCGGGCCTGGCCGAACCGGGGCTTGGCCGCCTGCTTGGGGTCGTCCTTGAGCCGGCCGCCCTGCATGAGGTGGACGACGAACGTCACCGGCTCGAACCGCAGGAGCAGGTGCTTGCCCCGGCGCCCGACGTCGATCAGCGGGTGGCCCTGCGCCGCCTCGGGCGGCGGCGCGAACGTCTTGAGGGCGGTGAAGGCGAGCGGCCGGAACCGGCTGAGCACGTCGCCGCCGTAGTTCTCGGTGAGGCGTTCGGCGTGGGCCTGGACCTCGGGCATCTCGGGCACGGCTGCATTCCCTCCCTGGGCCGTCCCACTTTACGGGTAGGTGGTGCCGGCCCGGACGGGCGCCAGGGCGTCGTCCACGGCCGCCAGCGCCCGCTGGTGGGCCAGGAGCAGCGACAGGTCGCCGCCGACCCGCAGGCGGCCCTCGACGAACGCCCGCTGCGCCCCGATCGTCCCGGCGGCGACCGCGGCGGCGGTGGCGTAGTCGGTGGTGAGCCGCAGGTCCGCCGGGCGGTCGGGGTCGGCGGGGCCCGGGCGGAGCGCCACGCCGCCGGGGCCGACGGCGACGTGCCACACGACCTCGCCGTCCGGCCCGCCGGTCACCCGCTGCTCGACCACCAGGGCGACGCCGGCGAGCGCCGCCCGCAGCCGGTCGTCGCCGGCGACGGCCCGGCCGGCCGCCGCGATCCACTCGGGGCTGAGGTAGCGCACGGGGGCAACCTACGCGCCCGCGTGCCAAGCTCCGCGGGTGACGGACGCGATCCCGGCGGGCATGGCCGCGGCAGACGAGCGCCACCACCCGGTGGGCGAGGGTGACTGGTGGAACGAGTCGTGGTACTTCGACTTCGCCTCCCCCGACGGCCGGCTCGGCGGCTACGTGCGGCTGGGGCTGTACCCCAACCAGAACCTCTGCTGGTACTGGGCGTGCCTGGTGGGGGAGGGCCGGCCGCTGGTCATCGTGGTCGACCACGGGGTGGCGCCGCCCCGGCCGCCGTCGCTCGAGATCCGGGCCGAGGGGCTGTGGGCCGACCACACGGTCGAGGCGCCGTTCGACCACGTGACGCTCGGCTGCGAGGCGTTCGCCCTGGCGCTCGACGACCCGGCCGACGTCTACGCCGGCGAGGCCGCCCGGGGCGACCGGGTGCCGTTCGGGCTCGACCTCGAGTGGGAGACCGACGGCGCCGCGTACGCCTACCCCGAGGGCACGACCCGCTACGAGGTCCCGTGCCACGTCCACGGCGAGGTGCTGGTGGGCGACGAGCGCATCCCGATCGACGGGGCGGTGGGGCAGCGGGACCACTCGTGGGGCCAGCGCGACTGGTGGACGCTGGGCTGGACGTGGACGTCCGGCGGCCTGGACGACGGCACCCGGTTCCACGGCACCGCCGTCCGGCTGGGCGCCGGCGGCGAGCTGCTGCCGTACCATCCCGGCTACGTTCAACCGCCCGGCGGCCCGCTGGCCGGCGTGACCACCACGGCCAGCGAGGCGGCGCTCGGCCCCCACGGCCTGCCGACCGCCGCCCGGTTCGCGCTCGACGGCCTCGACCTGGGCATCGAGCCGCTCGCGTTCGCGCCGGTGCTGCTGGAGGACGGGTCGGGGCGGGTGTCCCGCTTCCCCCGCGCTCTGTGCCGGTTCCGGGATCCGGCGAACGGCCGCGAGGGGGTCGGGTGGACCGAGTGGAACCAGCCCCAGGACTGAGCACTACCCTTGTCAGATGCTCGATCCCCAACACCTGATCGAGACCGTCGGTCTACTCGGGATCTTCGCCATCATCTTCGCCGAGTCCGGGCTGCTCGTCGGCTTCTTCCTGCCCGGCGACTCGCTGCTGTTCACCGCCGGGTTCCTGGCCTCCGCCCCCGACAGCGTGAACGAGAACCTGCATCTCCCGCTGCTCCCGCTGCTGCTCGGGGTGTTCGTCGCCGCCGTGGTCGGCGACCAGGTCGGCTACGTGATCGGGCAGCGGGTGGGGCCGGCCCTGTTCCGCCGGCCGGACTCGCGGTTCTTCAAGCGCGAGAACGTCGACCGGGCCGAGGAGTTCTTCGACCGGTACGGGGCCAAGACGATCGTGCTGGCCCGGTTCGTGCCGATCGTCCGGACCTTCACGCCGGTGGTGGCGGGCGTGTCGCGGATGAAGTACCGCACGTTCGTCACGTACAACGTCGTCGGCGGGGCGCTGTGGACGGTCGTCGTCACGATGCTCGGCTACTTCCTCGGCCAGGTCGACGTGGTCGAGAAGAACCTCGAGATCGCGATCCTGGCCGTCGTGGCCATCTCGATCACCCCGATGGTGGTCGAGATCGTGAAGGCCCGCCGGGAGACCCGCCGGGCCGCTGCCGACATCGTCCACGACCTGGTCGACCCGGGTCTGGGCGAGCTGGCCCGCGAGGCCGTCGACCCCGACGGTCGCCTCGACTGACGTGCGGGCCCTGGTCACCGGGGGAGCCGGGTTCATCGGCTCCCACCTCGTCGACGCCCTGCTGGCGCGGGGCGACGACGTGGTCGTGCTCGACAACCTCGCCACGGGCAAGCGGGCCAACGTGGCCCCGGGCGCCGCGTTCGTCGAAGGCGACGTCGCCGACCCGGCGGCGCTGCGCCCGGCCATCGCCGGGTGCGACATCGTCTACCACCAGGCCGCGCTCGGGTCGGTGGTCCGGTCGGTGGCCAGGCCGCTGACCAGCGATGTCGCCAACGTCCACGGCACGCTCTCGGTGCTGGAGGGCGCCCGGGCGGCCGGCGTGGGGCGGGTCGTGCTGGCGTCGTCGTCGTCGGTCTACGGGGGCGCCACGATCGTCCCGACGCCGGAGTCGGCGCCGCTCGTGCCCCGGTCGCCGTACGCGGTCACCAAGCTGGCCGGCGAGAACTACGCCCGGGTCTACTGGGAGCTGCACGACCTCGAAACGGTCAGCCTGCGCTACTTCAACGTGTTCGGCCCCCGCCAGCGGCCCGACAGCGAGTACGCGGCGGTGGTGCCGAGGTTCCTCGACGCCCTGCTCGCGGGGCGGGCGCCCCGGGTCGACGGCGACGGGGGGCAGACCCGGGACTTCACGTACGTGGCCGACGTCGTGCGGGCCAACCTGCTGGCGGCCGCGGCGCCGACCGACGGCTGCGCGGGGCGAGCCTTCAACATCGGCTGCGGCGCCCCGATCTCGCTGCTCGACGTGGTCGCCGCCCTGTCCGCCGAGATGGGCCGGCCGGTCGAACCGACGTTCGGCCCGCGCCGCGCGGGCGACGTGCGCCACTCCCACGCCGACATCACGGCTGCCCGCCGCCAGCTCGGCTATGAGCCGCGGGTGTCGTTCGCCGAGGGCCTCGCCCGCACCCGAGCGTGGTTCGCGTCCCGGCGACCGTCCGACACGTTCGGTGTGGAGTCGCCCCGTACCGGGTAGCACCGGAAGAGACGATGGCCACCCCGAGATCGCACTGGGAGAGTGGCGTCACGGAACGTACCGCGAGCCGACGCTTCGCCCATGACCCGACTGAGATCGGCCGAGCGCGCAAGATGGTGCGCGCCCACATGGAGGCCTGGGGCTACAACGGCGAGTCCCAGCCGCTGGAGCTGGCGGTCAGCGAGCTGGTCACCAACGCCATCGTCCACGGCCGGGGCCTGATCGACGTCCGCCTGGTCCTGAACGACGACCTGGTCCGGCTGGAGGTCACCGACGAGGGCGGCGGGTCGTCGGCCCCGTCCTTCGCCGCGGCGGCCGGCGACCTCGGGGGCTGGGGCCTGAAGCTCGTCGAGTCCCTCGCCGAGACCTGGGGCGTCCGCAGCGACGACGGCCGCACCAGGGTGTGGATGGAACGCCGCCTGTAGCCACCAGCTTTTGTACGCGGAAACGGTCGCCATAGCGACCGTTTCCGCGTACAAAACGCGGAGTTACCCGGACGTCTGGCCGAGGAGCTTGCGGTTCTTGAACTGGGCCTTGACGTAGTCGCGGTTCATGAGCGCGATGAAGTCGATGGAGATCTCCTTCGGGCACGCCGCCTCGCACTCGCCGTGGTTCGTGCACGAGCCGAAGTAGCTCTCCATCGTCGTCGACCATCGCCTCGGCCCGGCGGTCCAGCGCTCGGGCTGGCCCTGGGGCAGCAGGTTGAGGTGCTGGACCTTGGCCGCGGTGAACAGCTGGGCGGCGCTGTTCGGGCACGCGGCCACGCACGCGCCGCAGCCGATGCACGCGGCCGCGTCCATCGCCGCGTCGGCGCACGTCCTTGGGGACCAGGATCAGGTTGGCGTCGGGTGCGCGCGCCCGTCGGGGCGGTGATGTAGCCGCCGGCCTCGATGATGCGGTCGAACGGCGGGCGGTCGACGATGAGGTCCTGGATGCATCGGGAACGCCCTGGCCCGCCACGGCTCGACCGTGATCTCGTCGCCGTCCTGGAACTTGCGCATGTGCAGCTGGCAGGTCGCGGTGCCCTTCTCGGGGCCGTGGGCCTGGCCGTTGATCATCATGCGAGCACGAGCCGCAGATGCCCTCGCGGCAGTCGTGGTCGAACGCGATCGGCTCCTCGCCCCTGGTCGATCAGCCGCTCGTTGAGCGACGTCGAACATCTCGAGGAACGACATGTCGGGGCTGATGTCCGTGGCCTCGTAGGTCTCGAAGTGACCGGCGGCGCTCGGGCCCGGCCTGGCGCCAGACGTGGAGCGTGAGGTTCATCGTGGTGGCGCCGGGTCTGCCGTTGCCATGCGCTGCCGTTGCCGGCTCGCTCACTTGTAGCGACCGCTGGGTCGAGGTGGACGTACTCGAACTCGAGCGGCTCCTTGTGGAGCGTCGGGCTCGTTGCCCGTCGCCGGTGCACTCCCACGCGGCGACGTAGGCGAAGTGCTCGTCGTCGCGCAGCGCCTCGCCGTCCTCGGTCTGGTGCTCGACGCGGAAGTGGCCGCCGCAGCTCTCCTCGCGGTGCAGCGCGTCGCGGCACATCAGCTCGCCGAACTCGAGGAAGTCGGCGACGCGGCCGGCCTTCTCGAGCGACTGGTTGAGCGTCTCGCCGTCGCCGAGCACCCGCACGTCCTTCCAGAACTCCTCGCGCAGCGCGGGGATCTCGGCGAGCGCCTTCTCGAGGCCCGGCCCGGTTGCGGGCCATGCCGCAGTTGTCCCACATGATCTTGCCGAGCTCGCGGTGGAAGTAGTCGACCGAGCGGGTGCCGTTGACCGACAGCAGCCGGCGCGACCGTGTCGCCGACCGTCGTCCTCGGCCTGCGTGAACGCGGGGTCGTCGGTCGGCACCGGCCGGCTGGCCGAGCAGCGGCGCGAGGTAGTCGCCGATGCGTGTAGCGGAGCACGAAGTAGCCGTCGGCGAGGCCCTGCATCAGCGCGGACGCGCCGAGCCGGTTGGCGCCGTGGTCGGAGAAGTTGGCCTCGCCGAGCACGTACAGCCCGGGCACGTTGCTCATCAGGTTGTAGTCGACCCACAGCCCGCCCATCGTGTAGTGGACGGCGGGGTAGATGCGCATCGGCACCTGGTACGGGTTCTCGTCGGTGATGCGCTCGTACATCTCGAAGAGGTTCCCGTAGCGCTCCTCGATCGACGTCCTCGCCGAGCCGGCCGATCGCGTCGGAGAAGTCGAGGTACACGCCGTTCTTGCAGCGGCCCGACGCCGCGGCCGGCGTCGACCTCGCGCTTGGCGTTGCGGCGACGCGACGTCGCGGGGCACGAGGTTGCCGAACGCCGGGTAGCGCGCTCGAGGAAGTAGTCGCGCTCGTCCTCGGGGATCTGGTCCGGCGAGCGGTCGTCGTCGCGGTCTGCTTCGGCACCCAGATGCGCCCGTCGTTGCGCAGCGACTCCGACATCAGCGTGAGCTTCGACTGGAACTCGTCGCTCGCCGGGATGCACGTGGGGTGGATCTGCGTGAAGCACGGGTTGGCGAACAGCGCGCCCCTGCTGGTGCGCACGCCACGCCGCGGTGACGTTGCGAGTTCTTGGCGTTGGTCGACAGGTAGAAGACGTTGCCGTAGCCGCCGGTGCCGAGCACGCACCGCGTGCGCCGAGTAGCGACGACACCTCGCCGGTCACGAGGTCGCGGGCGACGATGCCGCAGGCCACGCCGTCCTTGACCACGAGGTCGAGCATCTCGGTGCGGGTGTGCAGCTTGACGGTGCCGAGCTGCGACCTGGTGCATCGAGCGCCTGGTACGCGCCGAGCAGCAGCTGCTGGCCGGTCTGGCCGCGGGCGTAGAACGTGCGCGACACCTGGGCGCCGCCGAACGAGCGGTTGTCGAGCAGGCCGCCGTACTCGCGGGCGAACGGCACGCCCTGCGCGACGCACTGGTCGATGATGTTCACGCGACACCTGGGCGAGGCGGTAGACGTTGGCCTCGCGGGCGCGGAAGTCGCCGCCCTTCACCGTGTCGTAGAAGAGGCGGTAGACGCTGTCGCCGTCGTTCTGGTAGTTCTTCGCCGCGTTGATGCCGCCCTGCGCGGCGATGGAGTGCGCCCGCCGGGGCGAGTCGTGGAAGGTGAAGACCTTCACCTGGTAGCCGAGCTCGCCCAGCGTCGCGGCGGCCGAGGCGCCGGCGAGGCCGCTGCCGACGACGATGACCTCGAACCGCCGGCTTGTTGGCGGGGTTGCACCAGCTTCACGTCGAACTGTGCTGGTTGTCCCACGTTCGTCGATCGGGCCGGTCGGGGCCCGGCCGTCGAGGTCGCGATCACCGGGCCGCCCCTTCCTGGTGAGCTCGCAGGTCTCATGGTGCTGCCCGACACCCGGCAGTCGGATGTCGTCGGCGCTGATCGCGCCGGTCAGCACGGCGATCGGGATGCTGATGTTGCCGATCATCGACGATGCCGGCGAAGCCGACGGCGAAGACCGCGTCGCGCCGAGTTGTAGCGGGGGTTGTTGAGCCCGAGGCTCTGGAACATGCTCCAGGCGCCGTGGAAGCAGGTGGATGCCGAGCGCGATGTTGGCGACGATGTAGACGATCGGCGACCGGCCGGCCGCTCGAAGCTGTCGACCAGGTTGTGGTAGACGTCGCCGCGCACGAAGTCGGGGTTGGCCGTGCCCCACGTCAGGTCGACCAGGTGGAAGATCAGGAACAGGCCGACGATGACGCCGGTCCAGCGCATCGTGCGGCTGGCGAAGTTGGCGGCGACGTAGTCGCGGGGCTGACGTAGCGGCCTCGGACCGGGCCCGGCGGTTCATCGAGCGTGAGCGCGTGGCGCGGCGTGGATGTGGAAGACGAACGCGACGATGAGGCCGATGCGCAGCAGCCACAGGGCACCGTGCGGGGGAGGATCGGCACCAGCAGCTCGCGCAGCCACTCGCCGTAGTGGTTGATGTCCTCCGCCCCGAGGAACATCTTGAGGTTGCCGATCATGTGGGCGAACACGTAGCCCAGCAGGACGATCCCGCTCAGGGCCATCACCCACTTCTTGCCGACCGACGAGCGGTAGAACTCGAGCGGCGAAGGAGCGGGGCGGCGGCTGCGCGGGTGCACCGGGGCGACGGACTGCCGCTCCAACGTCTGCATCGCTTCCTTCAGCCTCCCGAACGGGGGAAGAAAACCGTCCGGAGCGGAACCGTACTCGCATGCTTTCAGTTGCCGTCAAGCCTCTGGATCCGTCACCGGGGCGGAGGAGCTGCGCCTCGTCGCTGTTGGTGACCACGTCGCCGCTGGGCAGGGTCAACGCCAAGTCGAGCACGAGGCGCCCAAGCCGTCCGTGAGAGGCGCCGTGTCGTCGATCCGGCCCACCCGGACGCAGCCGTCCGGCGGCGACGTCGCCCTCCCAGCGCCAGCGCCGCTCGCCGCCCGGCCACCGCAGCGTGGCGGCGACCTCCGCGCCCGTGACCGGCTCGCGCAGGTCGGTGACGACGTGGACGTCGAGGCCGAGCGGCTGCCCCCGAGCAGCGCCAGCGGCAGGGCGTCGGCGACGACGATCACCGGGCGGCACGCCTCGCCGCAGCGCCCAGTAGCCGGCTTGGGGCCGAAGCGGTGGTCGAGCACCGACCGCGTGACCGCCGGGTGCGCGTCGGCGAGGCGGAAGTGGGCGAAGCCGCCGGTCGGCCGGTACTTGAGCCGGCGCAGCGTCCTCGACCGTGCGGCGCAGCAGCGCGGCCTGGTAGGCCTGGGTGGCGGCCGCCAGTCGTCGAAGGTGTCGTGCCCCGCCGGCGGCACCCGGGCGGCGAAGATGGCGACGTCGAGGTGCGTGGTGGGCGGCGAGCCGGTCCCAGTCGAGGTCGGGCCAGCGCTCGGCCGCGTTCCATGCCGACGTCGGCGGCGTCGCCGGGGCGGCGCCTGGCGCGCCGAACTCCGCCGACGAAGCGGACCAGGCGCGGCACCGGCCGCGGCGAAGGCCGGGCGAGGTCGCGCCGCTCGCCGTGGTACCAGCCCGAAGCTAGAGGTGGGTGTCGGTGCCGTCGAGCTGCGGGAGGTGGGGGCAGACGCCGGAGTGGGCGACGCACCGGGCGGGTGCCGTCGGCCCGCTGCGAGCGCCCGCTTGACCGAGCGGTCGAGGACGCTGCGGTTCCACGACGGCAGCGCTGGTCGGCGGCGAAGTCGCGCACCAGGACGGCCAGCGGCGTCGCCGGGCTGCGGCCCGGCCTCGCGCGTCGGCGGCGAGCGGGCTCGTTGTGGCCGCACCACAGGGCCACGCGACGGGTGGTGGCCGAGCAGGTCGACGGCGCGCGCGGCCTGGCGGACCGCCTGGCTGGCGGATGCCGCGGGCGTAGCCCCACTGCAGCGGGAGGTCCTGCCAGACGAGCATGCCCGGCTCGTCGGCCGCGTCGTAGAGCTCGGGCCGGGCGACGTGGCGCGTGGACGCGGACGAGGTCGAGCCCGGCGTCGCGCGGCCAGCCTCGACGTCGCGGCGGACGTCCTCCGGCCGGGCGTCCGCGGCGAGCGCCGTGCCGGGTCGGCCCGACGTTCGCGCCCTTCAGGAACAGCCGCTCGCCGTTGACGCGACCACAGCCAGTCGTCGCAGCGCGATCGGCCGCAGCCCGGTCCGCAGCCGGCGCTCGCGCGCGTCGGCTCGACGCTCGTCGTCGACCAGCGACCTCGACCCCGACGGTCGTGCAGCGGCTGGTCGCCGAGCGCCCGCGGCCACCACAGCTGCGGGTCGCTCGATCGTCGACGGTCCACGTCGACCTCGTTGTCGCCCGGCCGCCAGCGGCTGGTCGAGCTCGGCGCTCGATCGTCGTCGCCGATCGCGGTGCGCGAGCCGGACCGCGCGCGGGCCGCGTCGCTGTCGAGCACGGCGCGCGAGCGCGACGCACGGCCCGCTCGGCGTCGGCCTCGCGGCACAGCACGCGCAGGCGCGGCGATGCGGACCGGTCCGGTGTCGCTCGACGCGCACCGGGCGCCAGATGCCGCCGGGGTTCCAGTCGCGGGTCGACGCAGTCCCAGTGCTGGAAGACGCCGGTGAGGTTGCGCTTGGCCGCCGGTCGCCGGGCGGGGCGCACGTGACCTCGACGGCGAGCAGGTGCTCGGCCGCTCGGCCGGCGAGCGTCGGTGACCTCGAACGGTGTGGGGGAAGAAGTAGCCCTCGGTGTCGCCGAGGTAGGCGCCGTCGAGCCACACGTCGCCCTGGTAGAAGACGCCGTCGAGCGTCAGCCAGCTGCGCGCGCGCCCTCGGCCGGCGGCGGCGCGGTCGAACCGGCTGCCGGTACAGCAGCGGGCCGTCGATGTCGGCGAACGCCGGCGTCGAGCGCCAGTGGCCGGGGACGGCGACGCGGCTCCCAGCTCGCCGTCGTCGAACGTCGGGCGTCGCGTAGCGCCGCGGCGCAGGTCGTCGTCGGCGACCGCCGCCCGCCACGTCGCCCGACAGGTCCATCGGACGGCGAGACCGTAGCGCTCGGCGCCTGACGACGCGGTGCGCGCCACGCCGTGTCGCCGGCGGGGTCGAGCGGGTCCGCGGGATAGCTTCGGCGCCAGCGTGCCGGCCATGTCGCCCCGTCCCGCCACCCTCGGAGCAGCTGCGGGCGTCCGGGTGGAGTTCGCGTCCCGGTCAAGGAGGAGATCCGCCGCAACGCCGTCGCCCGCATCGCCGCCGGCGAGCCGCTGTTCGCCGGCGTGCTCGGCTACGAGGACACCGTCCTGCCGCAGCTCGAGAACGCGCTGCTCGCCGGCCACGACGTGATCTTCCTCGGCGAGCGCGGCCAGGCGAAGACCCGCATGATCCGCTCGCTCACCGACCTGCTCGACGAGTGGATGCCGATCGTCGCCGGCAGCGAGATCAACGACGACCCCTACCACCCGGTCTCGCAGCACGCCCGCGACCTCGTCGCCGAGCAGGGCGACGACGACGCCGATCGAGTGGGTGCACCGCGACGACCGCTTCGGCGAGAAGCTCGCCACGCCCGACACGTCGATCGCCGACCTCATCGGCGAGGTCGACCCGATCAAGGTGGCCGAGGGCCGCTACCTCTCCGACGAGCTCACGCTCCACTACGGCCTCGTGCCCCGCACCAACCGCGGCATCTTCGCCATCAACGAGCTGCCCGACCTCGCCGAGCGCATCCAGGTCGGCCTGCTCAACGTGCTCGAGGAGCGCGACGTCCAGATCCGCGGCTACAAGATCCGCCTGCCGCTCGACGTGCTGCTCGTCGCCTCGGCCAACCCCGAGGACTACACGAACCGCGGCCGCATCATCACCCCGCTGAAGGACCGCTTCGGCAGCCAGATCCGCACGCACTACCCGCTCGACGTCGAGCACCGAGGTCGCCATCGTCGCGCCAGGAGGCGCGGCCGCTCGAGCGCCGACGGCGTGCGCGGTCGCGGTGCCCGACGTACATGGCCGAGATCGTGGCCGACGCTCAGCCACCTGGCCCGCGCGAGCGCCGCACATCAACCAGCGCTCGGGCGTGTCGGTGCGCCTCTCGGTCGCCAACTCGAGACGCTCGTGGCCAACGCCACGCGCCGGGCGCTGCGCCACGGCGAGCGCGAGGTCGTGCCCCGGGTGAGCGACCTCGACGCGCTGGCCGCGTCGACGGCGGGCAAGGTCGAGATCGAGACCGCTCGAGGAGGGCCGCGACGAGCAGATCGTCGAGCACCTCGCTGCAAGGCCGCGGTGCTCGCGCGTGTTCAAGGAGCGGGTGCCGCCCGAGCAGCCTGCGCGACGTCGTCGACGGCGTTCGACGAGGGCGCCGTCGTGCACACCGGCGAGGACGTGCCCTCGGCCGACTACGCCGCGCCTGGTCGAGGACGTGCCCGGCGCTGCGCGAGCCGGTCGCCGGCCTGGCCGGCGGCGACGAGTCGCCCGGCCGTGGTGGCCAGCGCCGTCGAGTTCGTGCTCGAGGGCCTGCACCTCTCGAAGCGGCTCAACAAGGACGCCATCGACGGGCGGGCCACGTATCGGTCGAGGGGCTGACGCGTTTTGTCCCCGGAAACGGTCGCCATAGCGACCGTTTCCGGGGACAAAAGCTCGGGGACCTCACCTGAGGCGGCCGAACGCCCCCGACTCGGAGATCGTCCGACTCCACGGGCGGACCAGGGCCCGCAGGTGGTCGGACCCCTCCTCGCCGAGCGCCCGCCACGGGGCCATGGCCAGCTCGTCGGTCCGGGACTCGACCCGATCCCGCACCACCGTGCCCTCGGCCGTGAGCCGGTCGTCGGCGTCGAGCCAGCCCCGATCCCGCAGGCCGGCCCGCGCCGCGTCCCACGCCTCGTCGGACCAGCCCCGGGTCGACTGCAGCACCCGCAGCGGGACCGCGCCCTCGCTCGCGGCGCCGTGGGTGACCAGCGCCTCGCACGGCGACACGTCCTCCAGGACCAGGACGGCCACGTGCCCGTCGCCCCGGAACTCGCGCAGCCGGGTGAGCGCCTGCCACAGCACCAGGTGCGGCTCGTCCGCCCACGGCAGCGCGGCGTGGCCGGCGTACAGCGGGCGGCCCTCCGGCGTGCAGCCGTCGGCCGCCCGGCGGGCCAGGTCGGCGGCCTCGGCCATCTCGGGCGAGCCCAGGGCGCCGTCGCCCAGCATCGCCCGCAGCGCGGCGTCGGCCGCGCCGAGCCGGGCGTCGACCAGCGCGGCGGGGGACGCCGCGTCCCACGCGGCCGGGATGCCGGCCCGCACCAGGCGGGGGTCGAAGTTGTAGAAGGTGGCGATCACCACCTCGGCGGGGACGGCGCCCATCGCCGCCGACCGCGAGGCGAAGTAGCCGGCCCGCCCCTCGATCCCCAGCGCGGCGTACGCCTCGGTCGCCTGGGGGGCGAAGTAGATCATCCCGTGGTACGGCTCGAGCGTCCGCCACATCTTGCGGGCGAGGATCGGCGTCACGGCCGGGACCCTAGCGGGGCGTCACGGCCGGGAGCCGAGGGCGTCGAGGGTGGGGCGGGGGTTGCGGTCCCGGTCGAACAGGCCGAGCCGGGCGCCGAAGCCGCGGTGCCACTCGTAGCCGTCGACCGCCGGCTGGTGGAAGGCGCCGACCACGTTCACGCCGTCGCCCCGGGCGATCCTGACGATGTCCGCGGCGGACTGCAGCCGCTCGCGCCGGCGGGCGTCGCTCGCCGCGGCGTCGGGGTCGCCGGTGACCACCACGACGCCGGCGTGGTCGATCTCGTCCGCCACCCGGGCGAGCGGCTCCTCCAGCCGGTCGGCGGTCGCGCTGACCACGACCAGGTCGTCGTGCTCGTGGGGGTCACCGGGCCGCCAGGCGACCGCCACCGGCCGATCGCCCGACCGCAGCAGCCGGGCGGCCTCGGCCTCGGCGGACCGCAGCACGGCGGCCGCGGTGTGGTGGTCGTCCTCGTCCCGGCGTCCGGGCGGGAACGTGCCGTCGAGGTAGCCGAGCCGGGCCACCAGGTCGGGCTCGTGGATGGGCACCCATCCGGCGACCAGGTCGCCGATCGCCTCGGCCACCCGGTCGACGTGGCGGGGCCAGGTGAGGCTGGCGGCCTTGTCGTCCCGCCAGCCCCGGGCGTCGTCGGTGAACCACCCGGGCGCCGAGCCGTGCAGCAGGCAGGCCCACATCTCGACCCCGGCCTCCCGCCCCGCCGCCAGGACCCGCCGCAGGTGGCCGACCTCGTCGTCCGACCAGCGCCCGGGGTAGGGCTCCAGCCGGGCCCACTCGACGGTCATCCGGTGGTGGCGGATGCCGTGGGCCGCGAGGAGCGCGAGGTCGTCGGCGTAACGGGTACGGAAGCCGTTGCCGTCCCGAGACGCCGGGGCGCGGCCCTCGGCCTCCCACCCGGCCCAGTCCGACCGGGGCGCCGCCCCCTCGCACTGCGTCGCTGCGGCCGCGGTGCCCCACCAGGCGGTGTCGTCTCCCATCGAACGCCGAGTCTGCCGCAGACGAGGTCGAACACCACGCTCGTCGCCCCGGGATGGACGGCCAGGACGGGCGGGAGCCGCGCCCCGTCGTCGGCGCTCACCCGTCCTCGTCGGCGTCGCCCCGCCGGGACCGCACGCTGTCGAGCGGCTCGCCGAAGTGCCAGCGGTTGCCCTCGGGGTCGAGGCACTCGTAGCGGCGCTCCCCGTAGAAGGCGTCGTTGAGCTCCATCGTGATCTCGGCACCCTCGGCGAGGGCCCGGGCGTAGTGGGCGTCGACGTCGCGGACAGTCGCGTTGAGCATGCAGGTCGCGGCCCCGAGCTCGGTCGGGCTGTGGATGCCGTGGATGTCGTGCTGGGTGTGGCCGACCATCACCACGCCGTCGCCGTGTTCGAGCCACGCCAGCACGTGCCCGTCCTCGTGCTCCTGGCGGGCCTCGACCCGCTCCCGCAGCCCGAAGGCCCGGGTGAGGAAGTCGATGGCCGCCCGCTCGTCGGCGTAGCCCAGGCGGGGGTAGACGGCCGGGGGACGCCAGGCCGCCCGGGGCGTGGGGGTCGTGTTCTCGATGGTGGACATCAGTCGGTCCCTTTCCTCCGCGAGGATCCACGGATCGTTGCTCTCGCTGCCCTGGACGCTGTCGGGCCGCACCGGTTGTTCCCCGGTGACCGCGGCCAGTGCGCGCAGGCGCCCCCGGGCCCGGTGGAGGCGCGAGCGCACGGTGCCGACGGGGATGGCGAGCGCGGCGGCGATCTCGCCGTAGCTCAGCTCCTCCCAGGCGAACAGCAGCAGGGCGTCCCGCTCGCCGGACGGCAGGTCGGCGACGGCCTGGGCGACGTCGGGCCACGCAGCCCGGGCGTCGAGGCGGTCGGCCACCCGGTCCGCGAACGGGACCGCGGGTCCAGGCGACCGGCCGTCGCTGGCCAGCCGGGCGGTGGCGGCCAGCCGCCGGGCCTCGCGGCGGCGGTGCTTGCCGACGAGGTTGGTGGCGATCCCGTACAGCCACGGCCGGGCGTTGGGCCGGTCGAGGTCGAACGTCGCCCGGCGCTCGAACGCGATCCGGAAGGTCTCGCCGAGCAGCTCGTCGCCCGTGTCCCGCCCGACCCGGCGCACGAGGAACCGGAACAGCACCCCCGCGTGCCGGTCGAACAGGGCCGCGAACTCCCGGGGGTCGTCCCGCGACCCGGCGATGACGTCGGCATCGGTGCGGCCGTCCACCGGCCCATATGTTCCCCGCTCGGCGGCGCCGGTTCGCTCACGGCCCGGTACCGTGTCGCCATGACGGCGCCTCGCTTCCGCTACAGCCGGTGGGATGGCACCCAGACCGGCTTCGACCTCGACGCCGAGGCCGTGCTCGAGCAGATCACCGACGACCTGCTCTACCACGGCGACCTGCACGCGGCGCTGCGTCGGCTGCTGCAGCAGGGCTTCCGCGACCGTCAGGGCCAGACGGTGCAGGGCATGCGTGACCTGCTCGACAAGCTGCGGCGCGAGCGGCAGGAGCGCCTCGACCGGTTCGACCTCGGCGGCGTGTACGACGAGATCGCCGAGCAGCTGCGCGAGGTCGTGCAGACCGAGCGCGACGAGATCGACCGCCAGGTGTCGGAGGCCCAGCGCAGCGGCGACCCCCGCCGGGCCGAGACCGCCCAGGGCGCGGCCGACGATCGCAACATGCGGCTGGAGATGCTGCCGTCCGACCTGGCCGGCATGGTGCGCGAGCTGCAGAGCTACGACTTCGCGTCGGCCCAGGCGCAGCAGCGGTTCGAGGAGCTGATCGAGAAACTGCGTCAGCAGGTCCTCGACAGCTACGTCAACCGCATGGCCGGCGCGGTCGAGGGCATGACGCCCGAGGACATGGGCCGGCTCAAGGACATGATGGCCGAGCTCAACGCCATGCTCGAGGCCCGGGCCGCGGGGCAGGAGCCCGACTTCGAGGGGTTCATGGAGCGCTACGGCGACTTCTTCCCCGAGAACCCCCAGAACCTCGACGAGCTGCTGGAGGTCCTGGCCCGGCGGATGGCGGCCATGCAGGCGATGCTCGCCTCGATGACGCCCGAGCAGCGGGCGCAGATCGCCCAGCTGGCCGAGCAGCTGCTGGAGGACATGGACCTGCGCTGGCAGGTCGACCAGCTCGGCGCGCAGCTGCGCTCGATGTTCCCCGGCATGGGCTGGGACCAGGGCTACGACTTCCGGGGCCAGGACCCGCTCGGCTTCGCCCAGGCGGCCTCGACGCTCGAGGAGCTGGGCGACCTCGACCGGCTGGAGCAGCTGCTGCGCGGCGCGGCCAACCCCGGCGCCCTGGCCGAGGCCGACATCGAGCGGGCCCGCGAGCTGCTGGGCGACGAGTCGGCCAACAGCCTCGACGCGCTCGGTCGCCTGGCCCGCATGCTGGAGGAGGCCGGCCTGATCGACCAGCGCGAGGGCCGGATGGAGCTGACGCCCAAGGGCCTGCGCCGCATCGGCCGCAACGCGCTGCACGACCTGTTCGCCCGGCTGGCGCAGGACAAGCTGGGCCGCCACGAGCTGGAGCGGTCCGGCGTCGGGCACGAGCGCACGTACGAGACCAAGGCGTACGAGTTCGGCGACCCGTTCTTCCTCAACATCGAGCGCACGGTCCGCAACGCGGTCGGTCGCACGGGCCGGGGCACGCCGGTGCGCCTGTCGCCCGACGACTTCGAGGTCGAGCGCACCGAGCTGGTCGTGCGGTCGTCGACGGTGCTCATGCTCGACCTGTCGCTGTCGATGCCGATGCGCGACAACTTCCTCGCCGCCAAGAAGGTGGCGATGGCGCTGCACTCGCTGATCTCGATGCAGTTCCCGCGGGACTACCTGGGCCTGGTGGGCTTCTCGGAGGTGGCGAGGGAGATCCGGCCGCAGGACCTGCCCGAGGTGTCGTGGGACTTCGTGTACGGCACCAACATGCAGCACGCGTTCCAGATCAGCCGGCGCCTGCTGGCCCGCCAGACCGGCACCAAGCAGATCATCATGATCACCGACGGCGAGCCGACGGCCCACTTCGAGCCGGGGATGTCCGAGCCGTTCTTCTCGTACCCGCCGGTGCGGGAGACGGTGGACGCCACCCTGCGCGAGGTCGTGCGCTGCACGCGGGACGGCATCCGCATCAACACGTTCATGCTCGACCCCAACGGCCACCTGCGCACGTTCGTCGAGAAGCTGACCCGGCTCAACCGGGGCCGGGCGTTCTTCACGTCGCCCGAGACGCTCGGCGACTACGTGCTGGTCGACTTCATCGAGCAGAAGCGCGAGATGCGCCGCGCCGGCGGCCGCCGCACCGCCTGACCCGCCGGCGCCCTGCCTCGGCCCCGGTGGGCTGGGGGTCAGCCGGCGAACGTCGTGTCCGGCGGGACGGTGGTCGTCTCGTCCGGGATCGTCGTCTCGTCCGGGATCGTCGTCGTGTCGTCGGGGATCGTCGTCGTCTCGTCGGGCACGGTCGTGGTCTCGTCGACCGTGGTGGTCGTCGTCGTGCGGATCGACGTCGACGGGCTGCCCGGCCGAGTGGTGGTCGGCGACCGGGGCACGATCTCACCGGTGCGGGTGTCCACGGTGGAGTCCGGGGGCAGCGGCACGACGATGTCGTCGCCGGAGACGGGGTCGACGATGCGGGCCCGCACCGGGTTGGGGCGCATCAGCAGGCCGCTCGAGTCGAGCAGCACGGCGGTGGCCGGCTGGCTCGGTGGCAGGTCGACGGGCCGGCCGTCGTCGTCGGTGGGGACGGTCACCCCCCCGGGCGGCCCGGCGAACCCGTCGTCGCCCGGGCGGGTCAGCCAGACCAAGACGATGGCGAGCACGACGAGCGCGCCGGCTACCGCGGCCGACCTCGCTACGGAGGGTGGCGGACCGTCGGCGCGCGGCGGCACCGGCGGGTCGGTCGGGGAGTCCGGGGCGCGCTCGTCCGGCGGCCGTGCACCGGTGCGCGGCCGCGGGTCCCCAGAGGTCCCCTCCCCGTTCGCCACGGGGCCATGATGCATGCAAGCAGGCCCCGCCACAACGCACATCGCGTGACACCGCGCTCAGTGGCGAGACAGACGCTCCTGGTAAACGGCCAGCGTGGCGGCGTCGAAGGCGACGAGCGTGATCGTCCGCACCGCGGTGGGCGTCGACCGCAGGGTCTCGACCGCCACGTCGGCCGCCGCGTCGGGCGGGTAGCCGTAGAGCCCGGTCGAGATGGCGGGGAAGGCGATCGTGGCCACGCCGCCGAGCCCGTCGGCCACCTCCAGCGACCGGCGGTAGCACGACGCCAGCAGCGCGGGCTCGCCGGCACGCCCGCCCCGCCACACGGGCCCGACCGTGTGGACGACCCACCGGGCCGGGAGGTCGAAGCCCGGGGTGGCCTTGGCGTCCCCGGTGTCGCACCCGTCGAGCCTGCGGCAGGCGGCGAGCAGCTCGGGACCGGCCGCCCGGTGGATCGCCCCGTCGACCCCACCGCCGCCGAGGAGGCTGCGGTTGGCGGCGTTCACGATGGCGTCGACGGCGAACTGGGTGATGTCACCCTGGAGGCAGTCGAGGACGGGTGCCGGAGACGGGATGTGCGGTCCCCCTTGCGCCGACGGGCGCAGTGGTGAAGAATCCCATCAATGTAATTACACGCGTGAGATTGTTGGTGGACCACTCGCCGGCAAGCCGCACGTGCAGGACCGATGGCGACCACTCCGGGAAGGGGGCCAGATGAAACTCCCCGTGGCCACAGATCCCGACGACCGCGCCTGGCAGGACTACGCCAACTGCCTCGGCGTCGACCCCGACCTCTTCTTTCCCGAGCGTGGGGCGTCCACCCGCGAGGCCAAGGAGGTCTGCCGCGGTTGCATCGTCCAGGCGCAGTGCCTCGAGTACGCGCTGGTCAACGGCGAGAAGTTCGGCATCTGGGGCGGCATGAGCGAACGTGAGCGTCGCCGCATCCGCCGCCAGCGCTCGCTGGCCCGCCAAGCCCTCGCCGCCGCCAACGCCAGCGCCTGACACGCACGGGCCCCCGGGCGCCGGGCCGGCGCCGCCCGGGGGCCTCGTCGTGTGTGGGTCCGCGCCGGCCCGGAGCGTCCCCGGGTCATCGCCGGGCGGCGAGGCGGGCCTCGATCGTGCGGTCGGGACTGAGGTCGAGCTGCGCCCAGCGGTCGGGGTCCGTCCGGTCGAGCACCGCCGCCGGCACCAGCCCGACCAGCTCGGCGGCGACGATGTCCACGCAGAGGGCGACCAGGTCCCATGCCTCTGCCGGCCCGAGCCGGTCGGGCGCGACCAGGTTCATCGACACCTGGACCCGGTCGCCCACCGCCAGCCCCAGCGCCCGCACGCTCGGGCCCCCGCACGGCGGCCGCCGCCTCCCGGGCGCGGGCCAGGTCGGGCTCGGCCAGCCACAGGTTGTAGGCGACCAGCAGCGGCCGGGCGCCCACGGCAACCGCCCCGGCGGTCGGGTGCGGCGCCGCCGGCCCGGCGTCGGGCGCCAGCGTCGGCGAACGCCTGGCGTCGCACGTCGGGCAGCGACCGCTCCGGGCCGTAGACGAAGCACGGGACGCCGAGCTCGCCGGCCGATCCAGGCGGCGAAGCGGTCCCGGGCCGTGACGGCGTCGCGCCATCGTCGAGCCGGTCAGGGGCACGAACGGCACCACGTCGACGCACGCCGAAACGGGGGTGCGACGCCGTGGTGCCGGCGCAGGTCGAGGCGCGCCACGGCCTCCGCGGCCACCGCGCGTGGCGCGTCCTCGCCGACCAGGGTCAGCACGGACCGGTTGTGGTCCGGGTCGGTGTGCACGTCGAGGAGGTCGCCGCCCGCGGCGCCGGGCCACGTCGGCGACGACGCCCCGGCGGGCGCCCTCGCTGACGTTGACCACGCACTCGAGCATCTAGCGGCCACGGAAAGGGGCAAGCGGGCCGGGAACCGATAGGCTCGCCCTCGTGAACCTTGGATCTCCCGAAATCATTCTGATTCTTCTGGTTGTCCTGGTCCTCTTCGGCGGCGCGAAGCTCCCCAAGCTTGCCCGTTCCGTGGGGCAGGCGCAGTCGGAGTTCAAGCGTGGCCTCAAAGAAGGCTCCACGCCCTCCGACGACACCGACGAGTCAGACAAGGCCTGACCCGCCGCTGTCGGCAGCTTCGCTGCTCGGTGGCCCTCAGGCTGCCGGGCAGTTTGGCGCGTGCTGATCCGGTTCCGAGGCGCCGTCTGCGCCCCGATGCGCCGGAGCACCACCACCCAGCGCGGCCAAGCGACGTCGCTTGAGGATGCGCCGGCGCTCCCGTTCGGAAGCGCCGCCCCAGACGCCGTGGTCGATCCGGTTGACGAGAGCGTGCTCGAGGCACGGCTCCTTCACCGGACACGTGGCGCAGATGCGCCGGGCGATCTCCACTCCTACACCGTCGCTCGGGAAGAACATGGAAGGGGCTTCGTGGGCACAGTTGCCGCGAGCCATCCACTCGGTGTCCATCTCTCCTCCAGGTCTCATCGCAACGTCCGCCGTCGTGCTGTGAGGCATTCGCCTACCCAACCCACTTGCATCTTGCCTGGGCGTAACCCCGGGGGCATGGGGGATTTCCCCCTCAGTCAGACTCCTGGCGTGCCCAGAAGGTTCCCGATCCGATATGCATGAGCCGGTGAACGCGGCCGACCCCCCGGCGCCACCGTCCCCGCCCGGCGCTCCGGCCCCGCCGGAGCCGTCGGTGCCCACCGCCGAGCTGGCCGCGGCGCCGTCCGCCGAGCTGGTCGCGGCGCCGGCCGCCGAGCCGGCTCTGCCGCCGCCACCGACTTCGGCCGGGGAGCCGCCGCCCCCGCCGCCCCCGCCGCCCACCGGCCCGGCGCTCCCCGCCGCGGGCCCGGCGCCCGTCCCTACCCCTGTGGCGGCCCCGCGCCAGGCCGCCCGCCGCCTCTGGTCCGTCGCCCTCGTGGCCGCCGTCGTCGGCGCCGTGGTGGGCGCGGGCACGGCGGCGATCGTGGTCGCCGCCGACGACGACGACAGCGGCGGCGCCGCCCGCCGCAGCCAGGCCGGCCCGCCGATCACCGCCGCCGGCGGCGGCATGGACGTGCAGTCGATCCTCGAAGAGGTCGAGGAGTCGGTGGTCACGATCGAGACCAGCGTCGGCGGCAGCGGCGACGTGTTCGAGGGCGCCGGCACCGGCATCGTCCTGTCCGCCGACGGCCTGGTCCTGACCAACGCGCACGTGATCGCCGGATCCGACGGCATCACCGTCCGCACCTTCGACGGCGCCGCCTTCGACGCCTCTCTCGTGGGCAGCGAGCCCGACGAGCGACCTCGCCGTGATCCGCATGGACGGCGCCAGCGACCTCGTCCCCGCCCGCCTCGGCGCGTCCGGCGACCTCCTGGTCGGCGACCCGGTCATCGCCATCGGCAACGCCCTCAACCTCGGCGGCCAGCCGAGCGTCACCACCGGCATCGTGTCGGCCACTCGACCGGACGATCGACGGCCCCGACGGCCACCTCTCGGCACCTCATCCAGACCGACGCCGCCATCAACCCCGGCAACTCCGGCGGTCCGCTGGTCAACGCCGCGGGGCTCAGGTCGTCGGCATCAACACGGCCATCATCGAGGACAGCCAGAACATCGGGTTCGCCATCGCGATCGACTCCGTCAAGCCGATCATCGAGCAGATCCAGCAGGGCAACGGCGAGATCACGCCGGACACGCCCCGGCTCGGCGTCTCCACCGTCCCGATCGACTCCGTGTCGACCGCCGTCGAGCGCCGCCTGGGGATCGCAGACCGACGAGGGCGCCTTCGTGCTGCGAGGTCTCGCCGGGCAGCGGGGCCGACGCCGCCGGGATCCAGGAGGGCGACGTCATCCTCGCCATCGACGGCGAGCGGTTGCACGGCGACGACCGGTCCGGCGACGCTGATCCGAGCAGCACGAGCCGGGCGACAGATCGAGATCACCGATCGAGCGCGCCGGCGACGAGCAGACCGTCAGCGCCGAGCTCGGCCGCCGGCCTGACCGGCGGCTGCACGGCGGTCCCAGGTCACGGCGACGACGCGAGACGGTAGGCTGGTCAGCCATGTCGAGACGTCCGCACCCGAAGTCGAGCCGCCCCGGGGTCACGCCCGCATCGTCTACCTCGGGCCGGTGGCGCCGCACTGGGAGGTCGCAGTCCGACTTCGGCGACCGCCAGTGATCGACGAGTTCCGGGCCCGGGTGCACGGCCCGCCTGGTGCTGCTCCCGCCGCACGACCCGCAGTTCCGCCGCAACCGCGAGCGCGTGGTCCGCGACGCCGAGCGCGAGCACATCCTGCTCGAGTGGGACCTCGGCTACCCCGAGGACGACGACGCCTGACGACCCCCGCGTCGTCACCGAAGGTTCATCGTCTCGCTGAGGTCCCGCCGGGCGCACGGGTAGCCTCGCGGCGTGGCCGCCTCCGCTGAAGGTCTCGAAGCGGTCGTGAACGACGCGGTCGGCGACGACGATCCGCCCGTCCGATACCGCAACCGCGAGCTGTCGTGGCTCGACTTCAACGAGCGCGTCCTGGCCCTGGCCGAGGACGACCGCGTCCCGCTGCTCGAGCGGGCCAAGTTCCTGGCGATCTTCGGCCAGAACCTCGACGAGTTCTTCCAGGTCCGGGTCGCCGCCCTGAAGGACCAGGTCGCGGCCGGCGTCGGCGGCGCCAGCCCCGACGGGCGCACGCCCGGCCCAGCAGCTGCTCGACATCCGCGACCGGCGTCGAGATCGTGCTCCGCCCGCATGCAGCCGACCTTCCTCGACCGGGTGGCGCCCGAGCTGGCCGAGGCGGGCATCGAGCTCTCGTCGCTGGGACGACCTCGACGACGACGACCGCGAAGTACCTGGTCGAGGTGTTCGAGGAGCGGATCTTCCCGGTCCTCACCCCGCTGGCGGTCGATCCCGGTCACCCGTTCCCCTACATCTCCAACCTCTCGCTCAACCTGGCGGTGATCGTCCGCGACCCCGACGACCGACGAGCGGCGCTTCGCCCGGGTCAAGGTGCCGTCCCTGCTGCCCCGGTTCGTCGTGCTGCCCGACGGCGAGCGCTTCGTCCCGCTCGAGCAGGTGATCGCCGCCCACCTGCGACAGCTCTTCCCGGGCATGGAGATCGAGCGAGCACGCACGCCTTCCGGGTCACCCGCAACGCCGACCTCACGCTCGAGGAGGAGGAGGCCGACGACCTCCTCGCCGCCGTCGAGATCGAGCTGCGCCGGCGCCGCTTCGGCCGGGCGGTGCGGCTCGAGGTCGACGCAGCCATGTCCGACGAGGTGCTGCGAGCTGCTCGTGCGCGAGCTCGACGTCGAGCGACGACGACGTCTACCCGAGCACGGCGCCGCTCGACCTGTCCGGCCTGTGGGCGGTCCACGGCCTCGACCGCCCCGAGCTGAAGGACCCGCCGTGGCCGCCGCGTCACCGCCAGCCGCGCTGGCCCGCGACGAGGGCGAGCGGCCGGACATCTTCGCCGCGATGCGCCGGGGCGACCTGCTGGTCCACCACCCCTACGAGAGCTTCGCCACGTCGGTCGAGGAGTTCGTCCGCCAGGCCGTCGACCGACCCCAGCGTGCTGGCCATCAAGATGACCCTCTACCGCACGTCCGGCGACAGCCCGATCGTCCGCTCGCTCATCCGGGCGGCCGAGCGCGGCAAGCAGGTGGCGGTCCTCGTCGAGCTCAAGGCCCGCTTCGACGAGGGCGCCAACATCGAGTGGGCCCGCCAGCTGGAGACGCGCGGGCGTGCACGTCGTCTACGGGCTCGTCGGCCTCAAGACGCACTCGAAGACGGCGCTCGTCGTGCGCGAGGAGGCCGACGGCCTGCGCCGCTACTGCCACATCGGCACCGGCAACTACAACTCCCGCACGGCCCGGCTCTACGAGGACCTCGGGCCTGCTCACCTGCGACCCGGACATCGGCGTCGACCTGACCCAGCTGTTCAACCACCTCACCGGCTACGGCCGCGACATCAGCTACCAGCGGCTGCTGGTGGCGCCGCGGCTGCTGCGGGCGGCGGCTGGAGCACCTGATCCGAGGGCGAGATCGACCGGACCGGCGGCCGCATCATGATGAAGATGAACAGCCTCGTCGACCCGGAGATGATCGACGTGCTGTACCGGGCCTCGCAGGCGGGCGTCGCCGATCGACCTCGTCGTGCGGGGCATCTGCTGCCTGCGCCCCGGCGTGCCGGGCCTGTCGGAGAACATCCGGGTGCGGTCGCTCGTCGGCCGCTACCTCGAGCACTCGCGGATCTACCGCTTCGCCAACGGCGGCGGCCCGGGGCGGCCCTGCTACCTCATCGGGTCGGCCGACCTGATGCCGCGCAACCTCGACCGCCGCGTCGAGGTGCTGACGCCGGTCGGCGAGCCCGACCTGCAGGCGCGGCTGGACGAGGTGCTGGAGGTCGAGCTGGCCGACGACGTGCTGGCCTGGACGCTCGGCTCGGACGGGCGCTGGACCCGGGCGCCGGCGGGCGGCGACCACGACAGCCAGCTGATGCTCCAGCGGCGCACGGTCGAGCGGGTGGCGGCGACCCCGGCCGCACGCTCGATCGTCTGACCCCGGCGCCGGTCCTGCCCGCCTGATCTGGCGCCCGGCCGCCGGACATTTTCGGCACCCTCCGGTGCCGATCGCCGCAAACTGTCATACCCCCGCCGTACGGTCACCCCATGGACGCAGCACTGCTCGTCGTGGGCACGATCCTCGGCCTCGGGGCCGGTCTGGCGGCGGCGCGCCTCGTGGCCGGCCGGCTGGTCGCCGGCGGCCGGGCTCCGGGCGGCGCCGCGGCCCAGCGCGAAGCGGCCGCCCGGGCAGCGGCCGAGCGCGAGGCGACCGTGCGCGCCGCGGTCGACGCCGCGGTCGACACGGTGGTCAAGGTCGCGGGCGAGCGGCTCGGCGCCCAGGCCGAGGCCGGCGCCCGCGAGCTGGCGGCCCGCAGCGCCACGTTCGAGCAGCAGGTGGGCGAGCTGCGGGGCCGGGTCGCCGACGAGCTGACGCTGCGCAACGCCGCGGTCGAGGCCCGCATGGGCGACGTGCGGGCCGAGCTGGCCCGGGTGGCCGAGCTCGTCGGGGCGCTCCAGCGCGACCGGGCCGAGCAGGCGGGCCGGGTCGAGACCCGCCTGGCCGAGGTGGCGGCCACGAGCGCCCGGCTGGCCGACACCACCCAGTCGCTGCGCCAGGCGCTGGCCAACCCCCAGGCCCGGGGCCAGTGGGGCGAGCGCATGGCCGACGACGTGCTGCGGGCGGCGGGCCTGGTCGAGGGCATCAGCTACCGCAAGCAGTCGGCCACGTCGGCGGGCACGGTGCCCGACTTCACCTTCCTGCTGCCCGGCGGCCGGGTGCTGCACATGGACGTCAAGTTCCCGGTCGACAACTACCTGCGCTACCTCGAGGCGGTGTCCGACCGCGAGCGCGACCAGCACGCCATCGCGTTCGTGCGGGACGTGCGGGCCCGGGTGCGCGAACTGTCGGGCCGGGTCTACATCGACCCCGACGAGACGCTCGACGAGGTGCTGCTGTTCATCCCCAACGAGGCGGTCTACGCCTTCGTCCACACGCACGACCGCGACCTCGTCGAGGTGGCGCTGAGGCAGAAGGTGGTGCTGTGCTCGCCGTCCACGCTGTTCTCGGTGCTGGCGGTGATCCGCCAGGCGGTCGAGCAGATCCAGCTCCAGCGCACGTCCGACGAGATCCTGGCGTGCCTGGCGGCGTTCGAGAACCAGTGGGGCCGGTTTGCCGAGGCGCTCGACAAGGTGGGCCGCAGCCTCGACACGGTCCGCCGCAGCTGGGACGACCTCACGGGCACCCGCCGGCGCCAGCTCGAACGCCAGCTCGACCGGGTCGACGAGCTGCGCTCCCGCCGGGCGCTGCCCGGGTCCGGTGCCGGCGGCGAGGCGGCCCCCGGGTGCATCGGCGAGGTCCACCCGCTGCCGCGGGCGTCGCCTCAGTCCGCGACGGGCTGAAATTGCCACGATCTGCCGTACCCGTTCGCGCTTTGCGGCGGGGGCGGGGTATGAACATCGGCGAGATGTCCCCCTCGCGACGTCGGCGCAAGCCGGACCAGTTCGACGTGCTCGCGGCCGGCGGCGTGGTCTGGCGCGCCATCGAGGTCGGGGCGACGGGGGACGCCACGGCCGACGGCATCGAGGTCGTGCTCGTGCACCGCGACCGCTACGACGACTGGTCGTTCCCCAAGGGCAAGCTCGAGCGGGGCGAGTCGTTCGAGGACGCGGCGCTGCGCGAGGTCGCCGAGGAGACCGGGCTCGTGTGCGAGCGCGGCGAGGAGATGCCCTCGACCACCTACCTCGACAGCAAGGGGCGCCAGAAGCTCGTCCGCTACTGGGCCATGCGCGTCGTCTCCACCGCGCCCTGGGTGGCCAACCACGAGATCGACGGGCGTCGCTGGGTGACCCTCGACGAGGCCGCCGGCATGCTCACCTACGCCCACGACCGCGAGCTGGTCGAGCGCCTACGAGCCGAGTTTGGCTAACCGCCCAACCAACAGGCGGTCCACGGGTCCGGCGGTCGTTTGCCGAACGTTCCGGTCTAGTTAACCTCGGGTTCACCACCTCCAGACCCGTCTGTTCACCTGCCCTTCGTACGGTGCTCACCGGCATATGACGCGTTCTGCGCTCCCGCGACAGACGTCCTGTTGATGGACGAGCCCCTCTCGGCGCTCGACCCGATCGCCACCGCCCGCATCGAGGACCTGATGCAGGAGATCAAGGACGAGTTCACGATCGTGATCCCTCCGACGAGCGGCCCGAGAACCACATCACAGGACGCTTCGGCTAGATGACCGACGCAGAGGAAGCCCGGATTCCGCTGCGGCTCGGTTTCCGCGACGAGCTCGACCAGCTCCGGCTCCAGGTCGAGCTGATGGGCGTGCTCGTCGACCAGAACCTCGAACGCATGCGCCAGGTGCTCGACCACGGCGAGGCCGACGGCGTGGCCGACGCCGCGTTCGACACCGACGACGAGATCGACGCCATGCACGTCTCGCTGGTCGAGCGCTGCTATCAGCTGCTCAACCACCAGTCGCCGATGGCCGGCGACCTCCGGTTCATCGTGTCGGTCGTGCGGATCCTGTCCGAGTTCGAGCGGATCGGCGATCTGGCCCTCCGCGTCATCAAGCTCGGGCCGGACGTCGACGAGCTCCAGGGTTGCGGGGCCGCGTGGGACATCGTCCGGACGCTGAGCGACACCGCCGTCGAGCAGTACCGGACGGCGCTGCGGGCGTGGTCGGCCCAGGACCTGATCCTCGCGTCCCAGCTGGTCGAGCAGCGCCCGAAGCTCGACCCCGTCCACGAGCGCCTGCTCGACGCCCTCCGCCGGATCGAGGGCCCCGACGCGGTCGTGCTCGCCATGCACCTGTTCGTGGCCGGCCAGGCCGCCGACCGCATCGCCGACCACGCCGCCATCATCGGGGCCCGCCTGCGCTACCTGCTCACCGGCGAGGCGGCCCATCTTGTCGCCGAGGTCCGCTAGGCGATGGCCCCGGTGGCGGTGCCCGCCTTCGGGGCCGGCAGACTTGCGGACATGAAGGTCCTGGTGACCAACGACGACGGCGTCGAGTCGCCCGGGCTCCACGCCCTCGTGCGGGCGCTCGTGGCCGATGGGCTCGACGTGATCGTCGCCGCCCCCGCCGGGGACATGAGCGGATCGGGCGCCGCGATCGGCAAGCTCCACATCGACCAGCACATCGACGCCGCCTCCGTCGACCTGCCCGGCCTCGACGGCGTGACCGCCTATGCGGTCGCCGGGCCGCCCGGGCTGTGCGTCCTCGCCGCCCGCCTCGGCGGGTTCGGGCCGGCGCCCGACATGGTGGTGTCCGGCATCAACCCCGGGTGCAACACCGGGCGGTCGATCCTCCACTCGGGCACGGTCGGCGCGGCACTCACGGCCGCCAACTTCGGCGTCCGGGGCCTCGCGGTGAGCATTGACGTGAAGGAGGGCGGGCCCGACCACTGGGCGACCGCCGCCGAGGTCGGGGCCGCCGCAGCCCGCTGGCTGGCCACCGCGCCGCCGACGACCGTGCTCAACGTCAACGTCCCCGACCGGGCGCCGGACGACCTCGCCGGGGCCCGGCAGGCGACGCTGGCGCCGTTCGGCACGGTGCGCTCGTCGGTGGTCGAGGCCGCCGAGGGCGGCGGGCGGCTGCAGATGGAGCTGCGGCCAAACACCGAGCAGCTGCCGCCGGACTGCGACACCGCGCTCGTCCAGGCCGGGTACGTCGCCGTGTCGGCCATCACGGGCATACGACTCGACCCGGAGGTCGACGTCGGCGGGGTCCTCGACGCCGTCGTGGCGGAGGCGCGGAGGTCGGCATGACGGTCCGGGCGCTCAGGGGTAGCACTCGGTGACCATCGTCGTGATCCTGCTGGTGCTCGCGCTGTTCGGCGCGCTGGTCGCCCTGGTCGCGGCCTCGGTGACCCGCCACGCCGCGGCCGACCGGGTGGCGGCCGGGGTGCGCGTCCTCGACGCCGACGCGACCGGCGTCGAGGAGTACGCCCGGCCCAGCCTCGACGACGCGCTCGACGCGCTGGAGCGGGCCGTCGGTGCCGAGAGCTCCCGCCGGGCCCGGGCGACCGAGGCCGAGAACCGGCTCTCGTGGGCGCTGGGCGCCATCGCCAACGGCGTCGTGATCTTCGACGACCGGGGCCAGATCGTCTACCGCAACGACCCGGCGGCCTCGTTCCTCGCGGCCCGCCACAGCGACGCCCTCGTCGAGGAAGCCATCACGTCGATGGCCGCCGACGCCCTCCGGGGCCGGGCCGCCGAGCGGGAGCTGGAGCTGTTCGGCCCGCCCCGCCGGGTGCTCAGCGTGCGGGCCGCGCCGCTGGAGAACGCCAGCCGGCCGTCCGGCGTGCTGGTCGTGGTCGAGGACACGTCCGAGCGCCGTCGGCTGGAGAACGTGCGGCGCGACTTCGTCGCCAACATCAGCCACGAGCTCAAGACGCCGGTCGGCGCGCTGGCGCTGCTCGCCGAGACGCTGCTCGACGAGGACGACCCCGCCGTCGCCCAGCGGCTGGTCGAGCGCCTGGCCAACGAGGCGTTCCGTGTCGGCCACACCATCGACGACCTGCTCGAGCTGTCCCGGCTGGAGGTCGCCACCGGGCTGGCGTCCGACAGCGTGTCGGTGGCCGGGTTCATCAACGCGGCCGCCGACCGCGTGCGCCCGGCCGCCGAGCAGCGGGCGATCGAGATCGAGGTCGAGGAGCTGCCGGGCCGCCTCACCGTCATCGGTGACCGCCGCCAGCTGGTCTCGGCCGTGACCAACCTGCTCGACAACGCGGTCAAGTACTCCGAGCCGGGCAGCGCGGTCGAGCGTCCGGGCCCGCACCGACGGCAGCTGGGTCGACGTCACCGTGCGGGACCACGGGATCGGCATCCCCGCGCCGCGACCTCGAGCGCATCTTCGAGCGCTTCTACCGGGTCGACCGCGCCCGCAGCCGCGAGACCGGCGGCACCGGTCTCGGCCTGGCCATCGTCCGCCACGTCGCCCCGAACCACGGGGCGAGGTACGGGTCGAGTCACGCGAGGGCGAGGGCTCGACGTTCACTCTGCGGCTCCCGCTCCGGCCGCCGGGCCGGCTGCGGTTACGAAGGAGGCCGGATGACAACCCCCGACGCCACGGTCCTCGTCGTCGACGACGAGGACAGTTCGTCGAGGCGCTGACCGTCGGCCTCAAGCGCGAGGGGTTCCGGGTGCAGACCGCCGCGCGACGGGGCGGAGGCGCTCGAGATGTTCGACGTGGTCAAGCCCGACCTCGTGCTCCTCGACGTGATGCTGCCGAAGATCTCGGGCGTCGACGTGTGCCGCGAGCTGCGGCGCGCGGTCGCAGGTGCCGATCATCATGGTGACGGCGCAAGGGCGCGGAGATCGACACGGTCGTCGGCCTCGAGGTCGGCGCCGACGACTACGTGACCAAGCCCTACCGGCTGCGCGAGCTGGTCGCGCGGATGCGGGCGGTGCTGCGGCGCCGGCCGCGCCGACGACCGCCCGGACGGGCCCACTCGGGCGACGTGCTCGAGGTCGGCGACGTCCGGCTCGACGCCGAGCGCCACGAGGTCGACGTCCGCGGCGAGCAGGTGAGCGCTGCCGCTCAAGGAGTTCGAGCTGCTGGAGCTCCTGCTGTCGAACGCCGGCCGGGTGCTGACCCGCGAGACCCTCATCGACCGGGTGTGGGGCACCGACTACGTCGGCGACACCAAGACGCTCGACGTCCACGTGAAGCGCCTGCGGGCCAAGGTCGAGCACGACCCGTCGGTGCCGACGCGCATCGTCACGATCCGGGGGCTCGGCTACAAGTACGACACGCCGAGATAGCGCCCCGGGTGCGCCGGAGGCCGCCCGGCGCCCTTGTACCCTCGCCAGTGATGTCGTCGGACAACGGGTGGCAGCCACTGTCGACGCCGCCGCGCCGGCGTGAGGGCGCCGCGGCGTTCGTCGTCACGCCGTTCACCCGGCTCGCCCGGACGCACGCCGCGTCGGTCGCCGGCGACACGCTGATCGCCCTGGCGCTGGCCAACTCGCTGTTCTTCCAAATCAGCCCCGAGGCGGCCCGGTCGAAGGTCGCGCTCTACCTGGCGCTGACGATGGCGCCGTTCGCGGTCGTCGCCCCGCTGATCGGCCCGGCGCTCGACCGGACCAAGGGCGGCCGCAAGCTCGTGGTGGTGGCGGCCAACGCGCTGCGGGCGGTCGTGTGCGTGTTCCTCATCCGCGACCTGAACAGCCTGCTGCTGTTCCCCGAGGCGTTCGCGGTGCTGGTGCTGGCCAAGAGCTACCAGGTGGCGCGCTCGGCCCTCGTGCCGACCGTCGTGCGGTCCGACACCGAGCTGGTCGAGGCCAACGCCCGGCTGTCGTTCCTGTCGGGTGTGGTCGGGTTCGCCGTGGCCATCCCCGGGGGCATCGCGTTCGTCCTCGGGCGCAGCGAGGCCGTGCTCGTGCTGGCGGCGGTCGTCTCGGCGGCGGCCGCGGTCCTGGGCCTGCGCATCCCGTCGACCACCGTGGCGGCCGACCACACCTCCGAGACCGAGCGCGAGGAGCTGCGGGGCGGCGGCATCCGGCTGGCGGCCTCGGCGATGGGGCTCATGCGCGGGGTGGTGGGGTTCCTGACGTTCCTGGTGGCGTTCGCGCTGCGGACGTCCGACTCGCCGACGTGGCAGTTCGCCGTGATCCTGGCGGCGAGCGGCGTGGGCGCGCTGGCGGGGTCGCTGGTGGCGCCGGCGCTGCGCAACAACACGTCCGAGGAGCGGATGCTGGAGATCGTGCTCGGCGCCACCGCGCTGGCGGGCCTGCTCGCGTTCTGGGCCGGCGGGGTGCCCGCCGCGGCGGTGCTGGCCGCCTGCCTGGGGGCGGCCGCCACCACCGGCAAGCTGGCGTTCGACTCGCTGGTGCAGCGCGACGCGCCCGACGCCAACCGCGGCCGGTCGTTCGCCCGGTTCGAGACCCGGTTCCAGCTGACATGGGTGGCGGGCGCGTTCCTCCCGGTGGTCGTGCCGATCCCGCTGCGGGTCGGGTTCCTCGTCCTGGCGGCCGCCGCCAGCTTCGCCCTCGTGTCCTACGTGGCCGGGCAGCGGGCCCTGGCGCGGGGCGAGGTCCCGGCCCGGCGCAACCCGACCAAGGAGCTCACCAGCCGGCTGGCCGCGGTCCGCCGGCGCAAGCCGGCGCCCGAGCCCGAGGCCGAGCCGCGGGAGGAGGCGCCCGTGGACGCCCCGCCGCCGCAGCAGACGGCGGGAGAGCTGCCCCCGCTGCCGCCGCCGGACCACCGGGTCGTCATCGACCCCACGAACCTGCAGTAGCGGCCCAGTGCCCTGAGTCGCAAGTCATGTCGCCGTTTCGACGGCCCTGGACGCCGCTCGCGGCGTCCTCCTCCTAGACGCAGCCGCTGGCTGCGCCTTCGTCGTGCGTCCTTGCGGGCGACGCCCAGGACTCGCCGAAACGACGACGGACTTACGACTCAGGGCACTAGAGGTCGTCGGGCAGGTCGATGCGGGCCAGCCAGAGGCCCGGGGCGTCGACCTCGGGCGGGCTGGGCAGCATCTTCTCGCCCTCCCACAGCCGCGCCAGCCCGTCGGCGCCGGCCCGCTCGACCACGCCCTCGACGAAGTTCGAGCCCCGGTCGTAGGTGGTCTGCGTCAGCTCGAGGCCGAGCAGCCGCTCGACGAACCGGTCGGACTCGGCGGTCTCGACCCGGCGGCGGCGCAGCGCCTCGGTGAGCATGCCGTAGCTGGGGATGAGCTTGGAGCCGATCTCGTCCATGACGTGGTCGACGACGCCGACCACCACCGCCACGATCGCCCCCATGCGGGGGAGGAGGGCCCGCTGGGCGTCGGACTGGATGGCGCCGAGCAGCGCCCCCGGCTCGCCCAGGGCCTGCTGGATGCTGGCCAGCGAGTCGGGCCCGCCGCTCAGGTCGAGGTCGCCGAGCTGTGCCTCCAGCGCCCCGGGGTCGCTGCGGAAGCTGGTCGTGTACTCGTGCAGCAGCGAGTCCAGCCGGTCGCGCACGTGGGGGACGCCGAGGACCGTGTGGTGGGCGATCTCGTGGAGGCAGATCCACAGCCGCAGGTCGTCGGCGGGCAGGCTCCACTCGGAGCCGAAGGCGTCGAGGTTGCGCACGAGGATCAGCAGGTCGTCGGAGCGGGGCCGGGGGATCGGCAGGTCGTACTGGCCGAGCGACCGCCGGGCCAGGTGGCCGACCATCGAGCCCGCGGTCATCGCCACCATCATCGGCTGCATGGCGTGGATCATCGGGCCGAACATCGCCGCGAACGGGTCGTCTGACGCCCCGAGATCGTCGTCGGGCTCGTCCTCGCCGAGCACGGCGGTCGAGCCGAGGGAGCCGGCCAGGCTCTCGAGCAGGGGCCGGTAGTCGTCGAGCGTGCGCTGCGCCCACTGGCCGCGGTTGACCGGGACGACGCCGAGGCTGCGGCCCGCCACGGTGGTCGACAGCCCGGTGACGTTGGCCACATGCAACTCGGCGGCGCGGGCGAGCTGCTCGAGCTTGATGCGCTCGAGCGGGTCGACGTTGGGCTCGCTGGTGTTGTCGGTGGCGACCGCCAGGGCCAGGTTGCGGGCCGCGTCCCAGGGCATGCCGCCGCTCTGGCCGAACAGCTTGGCCAGATCGCCGAACAGCGGGAAGCCCTCGAACGGGTTGGGGGAACCCGGTTCGTCGCTCACCCTTGGCACGCTATCGCCCGGCCGGCACCCGACCACCGTGGGACCGCGCCGGCAGCGAGATGTTTGAGCAGGCCACCTCTGGCAAGGTAGGAGGCATGCCGACCGTCGCGATCACCGGAGTCGAGACCCCGCTGGGGCGGCGGGTGGCCCGCCTGGCCGCGGCCGAGCCCGGGACCGAGGTCGTGGGGCTCGCCGGGGGACCCGTGGTGGGGCTGCCGGGTGCGGTGGCGGTCCGCCGGGTCGACCTCGGCGGCGAGGACGTCAAGACCCACCTCGAGCATGCGGACGCCGTGGTCCACCTGGTGTCGTCGGCGCCGGCCACCCCGGCGGCGGCGAGCGACGACGTCGACCGGGCCCGCCGGACGTTCGAGGCGGCGGGCGACGCCGGGGTCGAGCACCTGGTCGTGCTGTCGAGCGCGACCGTCTACGGGGCCTGGGCCGACAACCCGGTGCCGCTGACCGAGGACGCCACGCTGCGCCCCAACCCGGGCTTCCCGTTCGCCGCGGAGCGGGCCGAGATCGAGCGGCTGGCGGCCGAGTGGCGCGAGGCCCACCCGGGCGCCACGGTGGCGGTGCTCCGCCCGGCCCGCACCGCGGGCGCCGACCACCGCGACTGGCTGGTGCGGGCGCTGCGCCCGGGGCCGGCGGTGCCCGCCGACGCGGACGAGCCGCCGGTCCAGTTCGTGGCGCTCGACGACGTGGCCGCGGCCTGCGACCTGGCCCGCCGGGCGAGGCTGGACGGCGCGTTCAACGTGGCGCCGGACGGCGTGATCCGCGGCGACGAGGTGCGGGCGCTGACCGGCGCCCCGCCCAAGGTGCCGCTGCCCGCCAGGTTGGCGAGCCGGCTGGTCCGGTGGGCGTTCCGCTGGGGCATCGCCCCGACGCCGCCCGGCCTGGTGCCCTACACGCTGCACCCGTGGGTGGTGGCCAACGACCGCCTGCGCGCCGAGGGCTGGACGGCGACGGTCACCAACGAGGAGGCCTGCGTCGAGGCCCACGAGGTCGGCGCCTGGGCCACGCTCAGCCCGCAACGCCGCCAGGAGCTGGCCCTGGGGGTCGCCGGCGTCGGGGTCCTCGCCGCGGTCGTGGGCGTGGCCTGGCTGGTCCGCCGCTGGCTGCGGCGTCTCCCTACGGCGTGATCGGGGCTTCGGCCAGGGTGATGACCAGCGTGGTGTGCGGGCCGCCGGCCTGGGCGATCTTGACGTCGATCTGGTCGCCGGGGGCGTAGATCCGGAGCACCAGCATCAGCTCGGCCATCGTCGTGATCGGGCGCCCGTCGACCGCCAGGACGACGTCGCCGGCCTCCAGACCGCCGTTGGCGGCCGGGCTGTCCGGGACGACCGAGGCCACCCGGGTGCCGGCGCCCCCGGCGACGTCGGTGTTCTCGATGCCCAGCCAGGCGGCATGCACCCGGCCGTCGGCGACCATGTCGGCGACCACCTTGTCCACGACCTCGATCGGCATCACGTACCAGCCCTCGTCGTCGGCCGCGGTCGTCACGCCCAAGACCGCGCCCTGGGGGTCGGCGACCGCGTCCTGCCGAGCGCCAGGTCACGCGCGCGCCCGGCGACCTCGACACCGTCGAGTGCGCTGCCGCCCGGGCCGACGTAGCGCCGCGGTGTCCCGACCTGACCGCCGGTGACCGCGTTGCCGCCGGACACCCGGGCCGTCACGTTGTAGGCCACCTCGCCGTCGACCAGGTCGCTGGCATCGGCGCCGATGATCGCGGTGTAGCCGTCGCCGTCCAGGTCGAGGACGCCGAGCCCGGTCGGCGGGTCGACGCCGACGACCTTGCCGGTCACGACCGTGCCGTCGGGCAGGCGCACGTGCACGTCGCCGGCGCTCAGCAGCGAGGCGCTGGTCACCACGATGCCGTCGTCGCGCACGACGATGCCGGAGCCGTGCAGGCTGTCGTCGTCGGGCCCCGCGGCGGTGGGCGAGCCGATGGCGACCACGCCGGGGGCCGTGAGCTCGCGGACGCGGCCGGCGGCCGCTCTCGACAGGCCCGGCGTGACGACCGGGCTGAGGGCGACCCGCTCGGTGACCGGCCGCTCGACCACGCGCTCGCCGACGCCCAGCCACACGACGCCGACCCCGGCCAGCACCGCCCCCGCTGCGCCGGCCGCGACGACGGCGGCCCACGGCCGCGCCCGTTCGAGCAGCAGCCGGGGACGGGACGGGGCCCCGGGCGCGCCGACCGGGACGATCGGATAGACCTTCATCTCTGACGGATGTCGCCAGATCCGATCGTCGGGGTGAGGCGGCGGGCGAAACCCCGTGTCCTCTCCGGCGTCGTCGTCGAAGGGCACGGCTCCGGAGGATAACTGCGCGTCACGCAACATGGGCGGCGGCTCACGCCGCGTCCTGCAGTCGCACTGCAACGTGCCGTGGCGTAGAGGTCGGCCGATGCCTGCGTACCATGGGTTCGATGGACGACCCGCCGCAGCTCGCCGCCCCCGAGGGCGAAACCTGGCTGGGCCTGTCCGCGACCCCCCTTCCGGTGGCCGAGGCGCTCGCCTGGGCCCCGCGTCCCGACTGCGGTGGCCTGGTGTTGTTCTCGGGCCTGGCCCGCGACCACGCGGAGGGCCGGCCGGGCGTCGAGCTGCTCGAGTACGAGGCCTACGAGTCCCAGGTCGTGCCGCGGCTCCGGGCGGTGGCCGACGAGGCGCGGGCCCGGTGGCCCGTCCTCCGGCGCATCGCCCTGCTCCACCGGGTCGGAAAATTGGCAGTGGGTGACACGGCCGTCGTCGTGGTCGTGACGGCCCCGCACCGGGCCGAGGCGTTCGCCGGCGCCCGGTTCTGCATCGACGCGCTCAAGCAGTCGGTGCCGATCTGGAAGCGCGAGACCTGGGACGGCGGTGCGAGCTGGGGCCTGGACGCGCAGCACATCGTCGACGCAGGGGCGGGATGACGCCGTGAACGCCGTCGCCTTCCTGATGATCGCCGTGGTCATCTCGGTCGTCGGCTCGGCGGTGCTGTACCTCCGCAGTCGCACGCCGTCGTCGCTCGAGTCGGGCATCGACAACTTCCGCCGCGAGATGCAGGCGCTCGCGCCCCGCGACGAGCAGCCGACGCCCCGGCGCTGGTGGAAGCGCTGAGGCGCCCGTGGCCCGCGATCTCGCCATCGACCTCGGGACCGCCAACACGCTCGTCTACGAGCGGGGCCGCGGCATCGTCCTCAACGAGCCGACCGTCATCGCCCTGCAACACGCGCACCCGCGAGGTGCTGGCGATGGGCCACGACGCCTGGCAGATGATCGGCCGCACGCCGGGCGACATCGTCGCCGAGCGGCCGTTGCGGCAGGGGGCGATCACCGACTTCGACGTGACCCAGCGGATGATCCGGCTGCTGCTGCACCGGGTGCGGGTCGGGCGGTTCAACCGGCCCCGGGTGGTCGTGTGCGTGCCGTCCGCCATCACGCCGGTCGAGCGGCGGGCCGTGCGTGAGGCCGCCCGGCGGGCCGGCGCCAACGACGCCGTGCTGATCGGCCAGCCGATGGCGGCGGCGATCGGCGTCGGGCCTGCCGATCCACGAGCCGGTCGCCAACCTGGTCATCGACGTCGGCGGCGGCACGACCGAGACCGCGCTCATCTCGCTCGGCGGGGTGGTGGCGCTCGACGCGGTGCGGGTCGGCAGCTTCGACATCGACACGGCCATCCAGGCCTACGTGCGGCGCGAGTACGGCATCGCCGTGGGCGAGCGGACGGCCGAGGAGATCAAGGTCGCCATCGGCTCGGCCTGGCCGGTGCGCGACGAGCTGAAGGCCGAGGTCCGGGGCCGGGACCTGGCGTCCGGGCTGCCCAAGACGGTCATCCTGACGCCGGCCGAGATCCGGGCGGCCATCGACGACGTGATCGTGGCGATCGTCGACTCCGTCATCGCCTGCCTGGGCAACGCTCCGCCGGAGCTGGCCCACGACCTCATCAGCCAGGGCATGGTCCTGGTGGGCGGGGGCGGGATGCTGGCCGGCCTCGACCAGCGGATCGCGCGACGAGACCGAGATCGACGTCCACCTGGTGGAGAACGCGCTGGAGTCGGTCGTGCTCGGCGCGGGGCGCTGCATCGAGGACCCCGCGGCCCTCCGGGTCGCATTCCAGGCCGGGCGCTGACCGCTAGCGTCGGCGCCCGTGCCCGACGTGATCGCCACCGCCCGCCACGCCGTCGCCGACGAACGCCGCCAGCTGAGCCTGGACGAGCTGGCCGCACTGGCCGCGCTGCCCGACGAGGACGTCCCGGCCCTGGCGGAGGCGGCCCACGCGGTGCGGCTGGCGTGGTGCGGCGACACGGTCGAGATCGAGGGCATCCTGTCGGCCAAGACCGGCGGCTGCCCGGAGGACTGCCACTTCTGTTCGCAGTCGTCCCGGTTCGAGAGCCCGGTCAAGGCGCTGCCGCTGCTGCGGATGGACGAGGTGCTGGCCGCCGCCCGGGAGACCGCCGAGCTGGGGGCGAGCGAGTTCTGCCTGGTGTACGCCGTGCGGGGCCCGGACGAGCGGCTGATGGCGCACCTGGAGGAGGTCGTGCCGGCGGTGCGCCGGGCGACCGGCCTCGACGTGGCGGTGAGCGCGGGGATCCTCACGCCGGCGCAGGCGGCCCGGCTCGCCGCGGCCGGCACCCACCGCTACAACCACAACCTGGAGACCGCCCGCTCGCATCTTCCCCGCGATCGTGACGACCCACAGCTGGGACGAGCGGTTCGCCACGTGCACGCTGGTGCGCGAGCACGGGATGCAGCTGTGCTGCGGCGTCCTCCTCGGCATGGGCGAGACCACCGAGCAGCGGGTCGAGCTGATCGGCCAGCTCCGAGAGGTCGGCCCGGCCGAGGTCCCGGTCAACTTCCTCGACCCCCGCCCCGGCACCCCGCTGGCCGATCGCCCGCTGGTGGCCGCCATCGACGCCATCCGCTGGATCGCCCTGTTCCGCCTGGCGCTGCCGGACGTGATCCTGCGTTACGCGGCGGCCGGGAGATCACGCTGGGCGATCTCCAGGAGCTGGGCATGACGGCGGGCATCAACGCCCTCATCACCGGCAACTACCTGACGACGCTGGGCCGGTCTCCGCAGGAGGACGTGGTCATGCTGCGGGGCCTCAAGATGCCGATCGGCACGCTGTCCAAGGTGATCTAGTGACGGCGACGGCCGCGGCTGCGTTCTGCCCCGGCTGCGGCCGGCCGGCGGCGGCGTGCGCCGGCTGCGCCGGCCCGACCGACCCGTGGCGCTACTGCCCGGACTGCGGGACGTGGCTGGCGGTCCAGGTCACGCCCACGGGGTGGACCGCCCGCTGCCGCACGTGCGGCACGGTGTCGCGGCACTGATCCGGCGCCCGCTACACGTCCTCGGCGGCCTGCCGGACCTGCCAGTCTCGGTCCTCCCGGCCGTGGGCGAGGGCGGCGTCGACCTCCGGCCCGGCGAACGGGGCGAGCGCCAGGACGGCCCGCCGGCGGACCGCCGGGCGGTCGGTGGTGGCGGCCAGGATCGCCGGCAGGCCCCCGGGATCGCCGATGGCGCCGAGGGCGGCGACCGCCGCCTCCCGGCAGAGCGGGTCGGCGTGGTCGGTGGCCACCCGGGCGAGGCTGGCGACGACGCCGGGCTCGGGGGGCTCGCGCTCGCCCGAGGCCCAGGCCGCGGCCTCGACCACGCCGGGGTCGGCGTCGCCGAGGACGGGGACCAGCGCCGGCGGCTCGCCGCCCGGGCGGGTGGCGCACAGCTCGGCGGCCCGGGACCGGACGGCGGGGTCGGCGTCGGTGAGGCCGGCGGCCAGGTCGGCGGCGGTCAGCGCCCGGGCCCGGGCGAGGGCGCCGAGCGCGGTCGCCCGCACGGCGCCGTCCGGGTCGGCGAGGTAGCCGCGTGCGGCGCCGGCGTCGCCGCGATGGCCGGCGAGCGCCGCGTCACGGCGTCGGGCCACGACGTCGGCTAGCTTGCGCGTCACCGGCCGACCACACGGGGAGACGATTGTTGACGGTCGACCAGTCCGAACGCGGCAACGTCCGCCACGAGCAGGCTGCCGCCACGCGACGTCAACTGCTGGCCGCGGCGTGCGAGGTGTTCGAGGACAAGGGCTACCAGGCGACCACCGTCGGTGCGATCACTGATCTGGCCAACACCGCACACGGGACGTTCTACCTCTACTTCCGCAACAAGGAAGACGCGTTCTGCCGGGTCATCGAGTCGGTCATCGTGGAGGAGCTGGCGGTCCGCACGCTGCCCCCGGTCGGGCCGCAGCCCCGGGAGGTGATCGAGGAGGGCGTGCGGAACTTCCTGGCGGTCTACCACCGCCACGACGGGCTGTGGCGGGCCCTGCTGGAGGGCATGCTCCAGTCGCCGAGGGTGCAGCAGCTGTGGCTCGACCTGCGCCGCGACCAGGTGATGCGCCTGTCGGGCGCCTTCGAGGCCCAGCAGCGGGAGGGTGCGCTGCGCCCGTTCGACGCGACGCAGGTGGCCCACGCGCTGGCGGCGATGATCGAGTGGTCGGCGTTCACGCAGGTGCTGGGCGAGCCGACGGTCTCGAACGCCGGCCGGGAGGACCTGGTGGTCACGCTGGCGGA
Organism: uncultured Acidimicrobiales bacterium; assembly: GCA_963739835.1. Classification (GTDB taxonomy): domain Bacteria; phylum Actinomycetota; class Acidimicrobiia; order Acidimicrobiales; family VFJN01; genus ZC4RG19. The sequence goes on along the minus strand of CAVUBW010000022.1, from coordinate 36,828 downwards.
CCTGTGGCACCGCTCGATCTACGGGCGGGTGCCGGAGGACGACGCGGCCGGCGGCGACAGTCAGAACCGGCCGAGCGCCTGAACGCCGACCATCGCCAGGCCGACCACGATGATCGCCACCGTGGTCCCGAGCACGACCACCAGCACGACCAACCCGGCGGTCGCCTTGAGCCGGTTGAGGAACGGCACCCGCAGCGGCACGACGACCCCGTCCCGAGCCCGCCGAGGTGCCCGCCGGGGTGACGGTGATCGTGGGGGTGCCGGTGCGACCGCGGGGAGGACGTCGGTGCCGACCTCGGTCATCACCTGGGTCGCTGTGTCGCCGCTCGCCGTGTCGCCGCTCGGCGCTGTCCTCGCTCGGCGCGTCGACGTCGGGCGCGGGAGCGAGCGCTGCCGGCTCGGCCGGGCGCTCGGCGGGGGCATGACCGCCGGGCCCGTGGGGGCCGGGCCGGGTCCCTATCCGGCCGCGCCGGCGCGCGTCGGTGCCCCGCTGGGGCGGCCGCACGACCACGGCGACAGCGGTGACGGCCGCGCCGTCGGCCTCGGCCTCGGTGTCGGCACCCGCCAGTCCGGGCGGCGGCGGGAGCACCCGGTCGGGTGCGCCGGCGAAGGTCTCGGGCCGGGGCCGCAGCCGGCGCCCGGCCGCAACGGCGGACCCGGCCACCTGCCGGGCGTCGGTCGCGGCGGTCGTGGCCCCGCGCCGCCCGGCGTCCCAGACGAGCACCGTCCCCGCGGCCACCCCGAGCGCCGCACCGCGAGCGCCGCGCCCGGCCGCGTGCCACCCGCGCCGGGAACCACGCTCGATCGCGGCGCCGGCGACGTGAGACCGGGCGACCAGGGCCGCCTCGGCCCGCCGGAACCCACGCCCCCCGGCCTCCCGCATCCCGGCGGTCCGCTCGGCGGCGCCGTACCGCAGGCCGCGCCCCCGGGCCAGGCCGGCCATCCATGCCTCACGCGGCGTACCGGCAGAGGGCGGCCCATGCCGTCTGCCCGCGGCGGGCGGTCGCGTCCCAGCCGGTCCGAGCGTGTCGCCGAGCGGCAGCCCAGGCGGCGCTGGCTCGGCGCTCGGTGGCGAACCGCCGCGCCCGGCCCCAGCGCCGGGCCGCGAACCAGCGGGCCCGAGCGTGCCGCCGGCGGGCGGCCCACCGGGCGAGGGTCTGCGAGGCCGCACGCCGAGTGCGGTGTTCCGGCTCCACCGTGGCAGGCTTGTCCTCACGCGGCGGAACCGCGCCGGCCAGCACGGCCCACGCGCAGACGCCCAAGAGGACTACGCAGAGTAATACAGGGAACACGCTGTTACGGATGGTAATGCCGACCGAACCAGAAACCCACGGCCGCGAAGCGATACCCGAACCCGCCGAGGCCGAAGCATCGACGCTCACCGATGGGGACGAGCCGGCCGGCAACGGTGCGGCGCCTCCGGGCGCCGAGGCGGCGCCGTCTCCCGCGGTCGCCGCCGCCACGGCTGCGGACACCGGCCCGGCGGCCGCCGCCCCGGCGGACGCCGCCCCCGCCGTCGCCCCGATCGAGCCCGCCGTCCCCGACGGCCCGGACGCCCCGGTCCCCGCGCCCGACGGCGACGGGCCCGCCACGCTCGGCCCGCCAGGTCCCCCCGAGGAGCCGCCCGCCCGGCGCCGGCGCAATCCCGGCCGGATCGTCGCCGTCATCGCCGTGTGCCTGCTGGCGGCGTTCATCGTCGGGGCGACCTTCGTCCCGCTGCCCTACTACCTGTTCAAGCCCGGCTCCGTGCGGGACACCGAGCCGCTCATCACCGTGTCCGGCGCCCCGACGTATCCCTCCGACGGGTCGATCGGGTACACGACCGTGTCGCTGCGCCAGGCGACCTTCCTCGGCCTGGTGCAGGGCTGGATCGACGACGACATCGACATCTACGGCAAGGACCGGGTGCTCCAGGGGCGCAACGTCAACGACAACCGTCAGCTCAACCTGCTCATGATGGACAACTCCAAGCAGGTGGCGACGCAGGTGGCGCTCGAGCGGCTGGGCTACGACGTCAACGTCACCGTCGGCGAGGTCGTGACCCGGGTGCTGCCCGACACGCCGGCCGACGGCGTGCTCAAGGTGAACGACGTGCTCGTGGCCGTCGACGGCGAGAGGTTCGACGACGCCGACGACCTCACCCGCATCCTCGGGGGCAAGGCGCCCGGCGACACGGTGGCCATCACGGTCCGGGCGACCGACGGGACCGAGCACGACGTCACCATCACGCTGGCGCCGTCGCCCGACGACCCCGCACGGGGGATCATGGGCGTCGCGCTCCAGGCCGTGGTCATCGACTACGACTTCCCGGTCGACGTGTCGATCGACACCGGCGACGTCGGCGGGCCCTCGGCCGGGCTCGCCTTCACCCTCGCCATCATGGACGACCTCACCCCGGGCGAGCTGACCGGCGGCGGCGACGTGGCGGTCACCGGCACGATCGCGGCGGACGGGACCGTCGGCCCGGTGGGCGGCACCGGGCAGAAGGCGGCCGCCGTGCGGCGCGAGGGCATCAAGCTGTTCCTGGTCCCGCGGGAGGACTACGCGGACGCCGTCACCCACGCCGGCAAGGGCCTCAAGGTCGTGCCCGTCAGCACGGTCGACGACGCGCTCGCGGTGCTCGCCGACCACGGCGGCAACGGCCTCAACCTGCCCCAGATCGGCGCCGAACAGCCCGCCGCGGCGGCGTGACCGGGCGGGCCCAGAAGAAAACGCGGATAGCGGTCGACAACCTCTACAGGTGGTAATGGGCGAGAAAACCCGGCATGGCGGGGGTCTCGCGGCCACGGTGAGCGACCGAAAAATTGACCCTCGGCGCGCGCGCCGCCATCGGGTCATACCATCGGGCAGATGTCGCCCGAGCCTCCTCTCGATGCGACGGGCATCGCCCGCCGGCACTTCCCGACCGTGCGGAAGGGGTACGACCCCGACGAGGTACGTGCCTACCTGCACGAGCTGTCCGACCTGGTCGGCCGCCTCCAGCGCGGCGAGGCCCACGAGCGAGAGCGGGCCGAACGGGCCGAGACGAGAGCCCAGCTCGCCGAGCAGCTCGACCAGCACCGGTTGGTCGAGCTGCTGGGCGAGGAGACCGCTCGCGTCCTCGACGCCGCCCGAGAGGCCGGCAGCGACATCCGCGCCAAGGGCGAGGAGTCGGCCGCCCGCATGATCCGCGAGGCCCAGTCCGAGGCCCGGGCGCAGCTGGAGGCGGCCGAGCGCGACTCGGCGGCCCGGCGGTCGCAGATCCTCGCCGAGGCCGATGGGCTGCGCCGGGAGGCCGAGGCCGAGGTCGAGCGCCGTCGCGCCGAGGGCCAGGACATCGTGGACGTCATGCGCCGGGAGGCCGAGGCCGAGCGCGAGCTGATGCTGGCGGACGGCGAGCGGGCCCGCGCCGATGCCGAGGCGACCGCCGAGCAGATCCGGGCGGCGGCCCGCGAGTCGGGCCGCCGGCTCGTCGGCGAGGCCCAGATGGTGCGCGAGCGCATGCTCGGCGACCTCGCCCGGCGGCGGCGGACCGCCCGCGAGCAGCTCGAGCGGCTCAACGGCGCCCGTGAGCGGCTGCTGGCGGCCTACCAGGTCGTCAAGCGGACCGTCGACGAGGCGACGACCGAGCTGACCGTCGCGCTGCCCGAGGCCCGGCTGGCCAGCGAGGTCGCCATGCGTCGCGTGAGCGACGAGCCGGAGGAGACCGTCGAGGTCCTGGAGGCCGAGCTGTCCGTCGCCCGCATGACCGGGCTCATCGACGAGATGGCGGCCGACGCGGTGTCCGACGAGGACTTCGACGAGATGCTGCGCGAGCTGGCCGAGGAGGAGGCGAAGGCCGCGGCGACCGCCGCCCGTTCGGTCCCGTTCGACGACGAGGACGACGACGTCGACGACGGCGACACTGCGGACCTGGTCGTCGTGGAGGTCGACTTCGCCGCGGCGTCCGCCGCTGCTCCCGCCGACGTCGACGACGAGGACGAGGACGGTCCGGACGTGGACGAGCTGTTCGCCCGGATCCGGGCCGAGCGGCCCGAGCGGCACGACCAGGACGAGCCGGGCGAGGGCGGCGAGGGTGACGCGCCGGGCGCGGTCGCCCTCGCGATCGTGACCGAGGCCGAGCCGTCCGCCCCCGCCGGCGGCGAGGCGGCGGAGACGACCGAGGATGCCGAGGCCGAGGACCCCGAGGCCGCCCTGTTCCGCGAGCGCGACGCCGCCCTGGGCTCGATCGAGCGCGAGCTGGGCCGGCGGCTCAAGCGGGTGCTGGCCGACGAGCAGAACGAGGTGCTCGACATGCTCCGCCGGGGCCGGTCGGTCACCTTCGAGGACGTCCTGCCGGCGGGCGACGAGCACATCGACCGGTTCGCGATCGCGGCCATGCCCGACCTGGACGCCGCCGCCGACCAGGGGGCCGCCTCGGTGGGTGGCGCCGGCGTGACCGACACGCCCGGCGTCGAGTCGTGCGACGAGTTGGCCGGCCAGCTCGGCCGCACGCTGGTCGAGCCGCTGCGGGCGCGCATCGAGCGATCGTTCGACGACTGCGACGGCGACCTCGAGGAGGTCAGCGAGCGGCTCCGGGCCCTCTACCGCGAGTGGAAGGGTCAGCAGATCGGGGCGGCGGTGCGCCACTACACCGCGGCCGCGTACGCGCGGGGCGCGTACGGCGCCAGCCCGGACGGCGAGGAGCTCCGCTGGATCGTCGACCGGTCGGCCGAGGCGTGCCCCGACGCGGACGACAACGCGCTCGCCGGCCCGGTCGGCAAGGGGGAGCCGTTCCCGACCGGCGACCGGTGCTCGCCCGCACACCCGGGATGCCGCTGCCTGGTGGTCCCGGCCAAGCAGGTCACCGTCCGTCCCTGAGGGTCGCCGGCCCCGCGCCGAGCCGCACATACCCGTCCAGTTCGGGTACCCGGGGCGCCGATCTCCGTCCGGAGCCGGCCGGTCGATAGGCTCCGACGCGATGCGCGCCCCCGAAGACCTCCCGCGGCGACCCCGCAAGCCGGGCCGTGGCCGCCGGGGCCGCACCGTCCTCATCGTCGCGGTCGTCGCGGCGTTCGTCCTGCTCACGTCGCTGCGGGGCATCGCCGGCTTCTACACCGACTACCTCTGGTACGACTCGCTCGGCGAGGGCGGGGTCTGGCGGGGCATCCTCGGCGCCAAGGCCAGCCTGGCGCTGATCTTCATCGTCCTGTTCTTCGTCCTGGCGTGGGTCAACCTGCTGATCGCCGACCGCATCGCGCCGCCCTACCGGCTGTCGGGCCCGGAGGACGAGCTGCTCGAGCGCTACCACGACCTGGTCGCCGACCGCACGGGCTGGGTGCGGGGCGTCGTCGCCGGGCTGCTGGCGCTGATCGCCGGCTCGGGCGTGTCGGCCGAGTGGAACTCCTGGCTGCTGTTCATCAACGGCGGCAGCTTCGGCGTCAAGGACCAGCAGTTCGGCCGGGACGTCGGCTTCTACGTCTTCAAGCTGCCGTTCCTGTCGTTCGTGGTCGACTGGCTGTTCGCCTCGCTGCTGATCGTCCTCATCGTCGTCACGGTGGCGCACTACCTCAACGGCGGCATCCGGGTGCAGCCGCCGTCGCCGCGGGTGACGCCGCAGGTCAAGGCCCACCTGTCGGTGCTGCTGGCGGCGCTGGCGCTGGTGAAGGCGGCGGACTACTGGCTGCAGCGCTTCGAGCTGACCACCTCGACCCGGGGCGTCGTCGACGGTGCCACCTACACCGACGTCAAGGCCCAGCTGCCGGCGCTCAACCTGCTGATGCTGATCTCGCTCGTGGCCGCCGTCCTGTTCGTCGCCAACATCTTCCGGCGGGGCTGGACGCTGCCGGTGCTCGCCGTCGGGCTGTGGGCGTTCGTCGCCGTGGCGGTGGGCGGCATCTACCCGCAGATGGTCCAGTGGTTCCAGGTCGAGCCCAACGAATCGGCCAAGGAGAAGCCCTACATCGAGCGCAACATCGAGGCGACGCGCGACGCCCTGGGCCTCGAGAAAGTGAAAACCGAACGGTTCAGTCCCACGACCGACCCGGGCCAGGTCGACCTGGCCGGCTCCGCGCAGACGATCCGCAACATCCGGCTGTGGGACCCGTCCCCGAGCCTGTCGGGCCAGACGTTCGAGCAGCTCCAGCGGATCCGCGACTACTACAACATCCAGGACATCGACGTCGACCGGTACCAGATCGACGGCCAGCCCACGCAGGTCAACGTCGGGGCGCGCACGATCAACCCCGACGGCGTCCCGGGCGACTCGTGGGAGGGCAGGCACCTCGCCTACACCCACGGCAACGGCGTGGTGCTGGCGCCGTCCAACGCCTCCCAGGGCACCGAGCCCAATTTCCTGATCGGCAACGTCCCCCCGCTGGTCGACCCGCGGCTGACGGCGTCGGGCATCAGCCTCGACCAGCCCGGGGTGTACTTCGGCGAGAACCTGAGCGGTTACGTGGTGGTCGACACCAACCGCAAGGAGATCGACTACCAGCAGAACAACGAAACCCAAACCGTCACCTACCAGGGCGCCGACGGCGTCGAGGCCGGCTCGCTGCTGCGCCGGGCCGCGTTCGCCCTGCGCTTCGGCGACCTGAGCCCGCTGATCTCCGACTTCATGAACGACAAGTCGAAGGTCATCTACGTGCGTGACGTGGTCGACCGGGTGCACGCCCTGGCGCCGTTCCTGAAGGCCGACGCCGACCCGTACCCGATCATCGTCGACGGCCGGGTGCTGTGGATGGTCGACCTCTACACGACGACGTCCGAGTTCCCCTACGGCCAGCGGGCCGAGACCGACCAATTGCCGGACGGCAGCGGGCTGGCGCACGACTTCAACTACGTGCGGAACTCGGTCAAGGCGACGGTCGACGCCTACGACGGCACCGTCTCGCTGTACGTGGTCGACAAGTCGGACCCGATCATCAAGGCCTACGAGAAGGCGTTCCCCGGCCTGTTCACCGCCAGCGCCGACATGCCGGACGAGGTGCGGTCGCACATGCGCTACCCCGAGGACATCTTCCGGGTGCAGACCACCGTGTACGGGCGCTACCACCTCACCAACGCGGACAACTTCTTCACCCAGGAGGACGGCTGGCGGGTCGCCCGCGACCCGGGCACCAGCGGTGCCGACCCGTCGACCCCGGTCACCGACACCCAGGGCCAGGCGACGGGCGAGCAGCGGGCGCCTCGGATCACGCCGTACTACCAGCTGTTGCAGCTGCCCAACAGCCAGCCGACCGAGGGGGCGGCGCCGGCCGACGCCGCGGCGGCGGGCGAGCCCGCCGCGGGCAGCCAGGCCGAGATGGTGCTCATGCGCCCGTTCGTCCCCTTGAGCGAGGGGGACAAGAACCAGCTGCTCACCGCGTTCATGGCGGCGAGGATGGACGGCGACCACTACGGCGAGCTGGTCGTCTACCAGATGCCGAGCGACGAGCTGCCGGACGGGCCGGGCCTGGCCGCGGCATCGATCTCGGCGGACGAGCAGGTGGCGAGCGCCGAGACCCTGCTCGGCTCGACGGGGAGCCAGGTCCGCAAGGGGAACCTGCTGCTGGTCCCGATCGACAACGCGCTGGTCTACGTCCAGCCGTTCTACGTGGTCGGCGACAACGAGAACCGCCAGCTCCCGAGGCTCGAACGGGTCGTGGTGGTCTTCGGCGACAACGTGGCCACCGAGGACACGCTCGCGCAGGGTCTGAAGGACCTCTTCGGCCAGGACGTCGCGACGCAGGAGAACCGAGCCGAGCAGGGTCCGGTGGTGCCCCCGGAGACGGGCGACAACGTGGGTCCCGGCGACGAGAACAACGGGGGTACGGCGGCCGAGCAGGCCCAGCAGCTGCTGAACGAGGCGGTCGACCTGTTCGGCCAGGCCAACGCCGCGCTGCGCGACGGCGACATCGGGGGCTACCAGGACAAGGTCGACCAGGCCCGCTCCCGGGTGGAGGCCGCCAACACCATCCTCGCGGGCACGTCGAGCGCCACCACGACCTCGACCACCGCGCCGGCCGGCCAGACGTAGCCGGCGCCAGGTTGGCGCGTGCGCGGGCGCACGCTATGGTTGCCAGTCCACCGACGCGGGGTGGAGCAGTCTGGTAGCTCGTCGGGCTCATAACCCGAAGGTCGCGGGTTCAAATCCCGCCCCCGCCACCAAGTGAACCGCAGGTCAGGCCCGGTCCCAGCGACCGGGCCGCTTGCTGTCCGGGCTGCCCCATGGCCGTGCGGGTACCTATCGGGCATCTTGCGTGGCTCGGGACGAACGCCTCTGGTCAACGCGCCCCTTCTCCAAGATCATCGAGGTGAACATGAATAGGGAGGAACCACCATGCCTCCGCACTGTGATTCGTTGGATGGTCCGGTCGTTCGCGCCGCCCGAACGGCACTGGAGCAGGAAGACGTTGATCTCGTCCTGCCGTACGTGCACGCCCCCGGTGAGGCCGAGGTACGAGACGCGTTCGACCTGGCCGTGAAGGCTCGCGCGCAGGGAGCCGACGCCCGCGAGGTCGCCGACCGGTTCTTCTTCGAGACCGTCGTGCGCGTCCATCGCGCCGGGGAAGGCGCCCCCTATACCGGCCTCAAGCCAGCGGGACTCGACGTCGGCCCCGTCATTCCGCTGGCCGAACGGGCAATCGCCACCGGCGACGCCGCCGCCCTCGCTGCGTTCTTCTCGGAAGCCGTCGACGCGGAGGTCAAAGCTCGTTTGGCCGAGGTCATGGACCTCAAGGAGCACGGCCGCGAGGGAGTGCCCGAGGCTCGCCGGTACGTCTCGGCGATGCTCGGCCTTCAGGTCTGGGCCCACAAGCTCCACGGCGCTATTCACGCCGCCGCGCACGAGCCACGCGAACACCCCCACAGCTGACGACGCTTCCCTCGTCATAGCCGGGCCGCGCAGCCAAGGCATACCGGCGTGCATCGGGTCCGCGCATCGCGTCCGCGGGCTGGATCGCCAAGCCTCCTCTAACCGCGCTGGTGCGGGTGCATACGTTCGAGGTGGCGCTCGGCGACGACGTAGTCGGCGTGCGACGGCTCCCCGCTCTCGGCCGTGAACACGTAGCCGGTCTGAGGTCCTCGGCCGCTTCCGCAACCCGGCGGCCGGCCTCGACCAGATCCAACACGTGACAGGCCTGAGAACTCCTCGTCGCTGTCGTCCGCATGAGCAATCGGCGCTCATCCTGCCAATGACCCGCCGGCGATGAGCAACGACTGCTCAGGACGGACGCGTGCCTCGACCCGCAGTATCCGCTCACCCGATCACGGAGACCCACATGAACACACCACGCATCGCCCGCCCTGCTTCCGCACCCGCCTACTACCTCGGGCGACCCGCTGCCGTCTGGCGGATCGCCCTCCAGCGACAACGCTCGACGCGCTGCCGTCGACGACGAGGAGCAGCACATGAGCGCCATGCGAACAGCAGTCGCAATCATGGCCATCGCCGCGACACTCGCCCTCGGCACATCGGCGGCGTCGGCCGACATCAACCTCCCCGACGCCGAGACCGGGACGCGATCAACCTCTGCCGGTCGTGCCGGATCTCCACTGGGGCGACTGCGACGACGGTCTGCAGTGCCGCGACGGCCGAGGTCCCACTCGACTACGACCGCCCCGGTGGTCGCCACATCTCCCTGGCCCTCGCCCGGGTGCCGGCCGGCGACCCGGCGCATCGGGTTGGCTCGGTCTTCGTGAACGACGGTGGTCCGGGCAACTCGGTGCTGGCGTTCGTCCGCAACGACGCGAGGAACGTGCTCCCCGCGTCCGTCCAGGCCCGGTTCGACATCGTCGGGTTCGATCCCCGTGGTGTCGGCCAGAGCACGCCGGTGCGCTGCTTCGCCGACCCCGGAGCGCAGGAGGAGTTCTTCGGGGCGCTCCCGCCATTCCCCGTGACCGGCGACGAGATCGAGCAGGCAGCCGACGCTGCGAAGGACCTCGGACGGCGCTGCCGCCAGCGCAACGGCGAACTCCTCGATCACCTCTCCACGGCGAACGTGGCCCGCGACATGGACCTCCTGCGCCAGGCCGTCGGCGACGAACAGCTCACCTTCGCCGGCTACTCGTACGGCGGGCTCCTAGCGATGACCTACGCCCAGTTGTTCCCTGCGAAGGTCCGCGCCGTCATGCTCGATGGCGCACCTGACCCGGTCGCGTGGACGAGCGGTCGTCCCCGCGGACCGGCGACAGCCGTTCAGCCTGCGAGTCGGCAGCAACACCGCCACCAGCGACGCGTTGGGGTTCTTCCTCGGCTCGTGCCAGGCCGCCGGCGACGCCTGTGCATTCGCGTCGGGCGACACACGCACCAAGTTCGACGAGCTGATGGCCAGGTTGCTGGCCGGACCGATCACCGTCGATCTTCCGCCGGGGCCGATCGGTCCGGGCGGGCCAACGACGCTCACCTACGCCTTCGTTGTCGATGGCCTGCGAGGCGGCTTGCAGTTCCCACCGATCTGGGCGGACCTGGCCGGGCTCCTCCAAGCGACGTTCGAAGCCCCGGACACCTCGGTGGCGGCGACGGTGGACCAGTCGAGCGAGCCGGAGGCCGCGCCGAACCAACGACGGCTACGACAACAGCCGTGACGCCCTCTTCGCAGTGGCGTGCTCGGAGACCGACAACCCGAACGCAGTGTCAAGCTGGACGCAGCAGGCCGCGGCCGCTGATCGGGCGACGCCATACTTCGGCGCCGACTGGACATGGCTGTCACTGCCGCTGCGCAACCTGGCCGGCCAGAGACAGTGATCGCTCGACCGGGCCCTTCGATCAGCCGACCGCGAACCCGTTGCTGTTCGTCAACAGTCGGTTCGACGCGGCGAGCCCGTACGACCGAGCGGTTGAGGTCGCCGGTCGCGTTCCGAACGCTCGCCTCCTCACCGTCGAGGGCGCCGGTCATCCGGCCTCCTTTCTTCCCAACGAATGCCTCAGCGAGGCGGTCGGCCATTTCATCGTCGAGATGCGGCTGCCAGACGCCGGGGCGGTCTGCCAGCCCGGCTTCGTCCCCTTCTCGTAGCCCCGCTCATATCCCGAAGGTCGCGGGTTCGAACCCCGCCCCCGCCACCAAGTGCACCGCAGGTCAGGCCCGGTCCCAGCGACCGGGCCGCCTGCCGTCCGGGGAAACCATGTATGTCGGAGCGCACGCCACTGTGACGCGTGCGGCATGATCCGGGCATGGAATCGACCTCAGCCGCTGCGCGGCGGACGGACGTGAGCCCGCCGGGGGGCCGGGGTCCCCGCATCGTCCACGTCGATGACGTGCCGTGGCAGGAGGTGCGACGGCAGCAGCACGGGCCCGATCAGGCCCGCACCGCATCGGTGTACGAGCGCTGGCTCGACACACAGGGCGAGTTCCTGTCGCTCCACGCCCGCTGGGATCCCGGGATGATGGTGCAGCCCCACGGCCACAACAGCGACCACGTCGTGTTCGTCCTCGAGGGCTCGATGACCTGTGGCGACGTCGAGTGCGGGCCGGGTACACACATCGCGCTCGACCAGGGCGACGACTTCGGGCCCTTCGTCGCTGGTCCGGAGGGTGTCGTCCTCTTCGAGGTGATGATGGGCGACCCCCGTTCGTTCCCCGCCGCCAGGACGAGTGGCATGCGCTCCTGGCGCAGCGCGACGTCGCGCCTGCTCCCGAACCCGCCGATCGACCTCCCCGGTGGTCTCGTCGACACTCGGAACTGACGAGCGTCGCGGCCGGCCGTCCGGCGTCATCAGGGTCGCCGGAAGCGATCCGCTGGCCGTCGGGGATAGCTTGCGGACATGAGCTACGCAGTGGACTTCGTCAACGTCTCGACCGTCGGTCTGGAGTCGTCGCCGGTGGCGGCCGCGCTCGCCGGCCTGCGGGCGAACGAGGCTCGCTACTTCAAGAACAAGTACGACCACGTCTTCACGGTCGAGCCGGCGGCCAAGGCCAAGAAGACCATCGACTGGGTGCACCGCATCCTCAAGGAGGAGCGCGACATCGTCATCGCGTCGCCCCCGCTCGAGGCGACGACCTTCCAGGTCGAGAACATCCGGTGGCCTACGTGTTCTACGAGAGCGGCCTCTCGATCAACGTGATGTACACGCTCGACGACGCCGAAGAAGCGAGCCGTCGGGTTCAAGCTCTCCGACGGCATGGAGGTCCCCGCCGAGCTCGCCTCGCTTCAAGTTCGCGACGCAGAAGTCGAAGCTGGCCGGCACGATCCGCGGCTCGTACTTCGTGATCAAGGGCGAGTACTGAGCCTGTTGCGCCGCGCGGCGGGCAGGCGGAATGCCCATCACGCCTCGGCGAGGCGGAGCGCGGCGGGGAACAGCACGTGGTTCTCCTTGTGGATGTGCAGGTGCGTGTCCAGCTCAAGCGCGGCCAGACGCTCGTACAGCGAGCGGTAGCTGGCGCAGCCGTCCGGCGGCGTGTTGTAGGCGCCGGTGACCGTGCGGATGCGGGCGAGGAGCTCACCGGCCCGGTCGTGTTCCAGGAGCATCATGCGGATCGGGTTGGCGACCGAGCCGAACGCGAACTCGCGCTGGCCGCCGGCGAGTGCGGCGATGGCGGGGAAGAGCACTCGCTCCTCCTTGTGCAGGTGCGGCTCGAGGTCGGCGCGCACCGCGACGACCAGCTCGTGCACCTCCGACAGCTCCGGGTGGCGCTCGCCGTGTGCGCCGAGGACCTTGGCGGCCAGCGCCTCGAGCAACGGCAGCTCCTCCCACAGGTACCGGTGGTGGGTGGCGACGATGTGCTCGGCGAGGGACGGTGCGTCGAGCGTGGTCCACGTCGTGTCGCCCTCGACGCCGAGATCGGCGACCTTGGCGGCGACCACCGACGGGTCGATGCCGCTGGCTGCGCAGGCGTCGGCGAGTGTTCGGTCGCCGTGGCAGCAGTAGTCGAGCCCGAAGCCATCGAGGATCCGTGCGGCGGCGGGGTTGGCGGCGACGAGGTCGCCGAGCGTGCTGGCGTCGTCGATGGCGGTCATGGTGGTGCTCCTGTCATCGCGTTGCCGCGTTGCCGATCGTCAGCGCGCCGCGCTGCGCGTGGATGGAGAGGTAGCGCAGCCCCGAGCCGCCCGCGGTGACCGAACGCACGGCGCCGCGCGGCAGCAGCACGGCCGCCCCGGGGGCCAGCTCGCCGGCGTCGTCGTCCACCCTCGTGACGCCGGATCCGGCCAGCACGACGATCAGCACATCGAGGCTGTCGTTGCGATGGGCCGCGATCGATCCGCCCGCATCGAGCACCACCAGGTTCACGTGGAAGCCCTCGGGCGACACCGACCAGACGACCCCGCCCGCCCCGTCGATGCACAGCAGGTCGATGGGCTGGACGCTCACCCGGTTCTCCCGGGCAGCCTTCGGCCGGCGTTCGAGATCGTTCCCATTTCTTCAGCCGACGGTAGAGACACTGCCGGGACGCTCGTAGGGCCGAAGGTCCCTTTCCGGGTCTCTCGCCGCCGCCGGAGACCGTGAGCCGTGCTCCCCAGCCACCGACGGGGTACCTTGCAGCGGCTGGCCTCCGGGCCCGCCGTTCGGGTTCAGAGCGATCCCCGCCACGCTCCACCGACAGTCCTCGTACACAGCGTGCAGGCTCAGGAGGGCGAGTGATGAAGGTCGTGGTGTTGGGTGCCGGGTTCGGCGGGCTCGAGCTGACCACCCGCCTGTCGGAGGCGCTCGGCGACGAGGTCGACGTGACGCTCGTCGACCGGTCGGAGGGCTTCGTCTTCGGGTTCTCGAAGCTGGACGTGATGTTCGGGCGCACCACGGCGGGCGCCGTGCTGCACCGCTACGACGACGTGGTCAAGCCGGGCGTCAGGTTCGTCCGGGCCGACGTCACGGCCATCGACCCGGGGCCAGGCGGGTGGAGACCGACCGCGGGTGCGTTCGAGGGCGACGTGCTCGTGGTGGCCCTCGGCGCGGACCTGGACCCGGGGGCCACGCCGGGCCTGCCGGAGGGCGGCCACGAGTTCTACACGGAGTCCGGCGCCTTCGCCCTGCGGGACGTGCTCGCCGACTTCGGCGGGGGGCGGGTGATCGTCGGTGTCTGCTCCACGCCGTTCAAGTGCCCGCCGGCGCCGAGCGAGACCGCGCTCCTGGTGCACGACATGCTGGAGCGCAAGGGCGTGCGCGAGCGCTCCGAGGTGCACCTCGTGATGCCGCTGCCCGTGCCGATCCCACCGTCGCCGGCGGCGTCCGAGGCGCTGCTCGGGGCGTTCGCCGAGCGCGGCATCGACGTTCCACCCGAACACCGTCGTGCGGGGCCTCGATCCCGATCGCAAGGTGGCGCTGCTCGGCGAGGAGGGCTCGGGGGGCGACTTGGCGTACGACCTGTTCCTCGCCGTGCCCAAGCATCGGGTCCCGGCGGTCGTCGCCGCGTCCGGCATGACCGAGGACGGCTGGATCCCGGTGGACCAGCTGACGCTGGAGACCCGCTTCCCCGGCGTGTACGCCGTCGGCGACGTCACCAGCGTGGGCACGCCCAAGGCCGGCGTGTTCTCCGAGGGCCAGGCTGGCGTGGTGGCCGACCGGCTCATCGCCCAGGCACGGGGAGAGGAGGGCCCGACCTACGGCGGCGTCGGCGTCTGCTACTTCGAGTTCGGCGGCGACCTGGTGGCCGGCGTCGAGGTCACGTTCCTCCAGGGTCAGGCGCCGTTCGGCACCTACGACCCACCGTCCGAGCGGCTGGCTGCCCTGAAGGGCGACTTCGGGACCAGCCGCATCCGGCGCTGGTTCGGCAAGGAGTGGTCGGCGCAGTAGCGCGGGCAAGGGCCTGAAGGCAGCGGTGTAACGCGCACGGGTCATGGTCGCCTCGGTCAGCTTGCCGGGGTTGCGTCGACCAGGCCGGCGAACTGGCGTTCCAGGGCCTTGGCTACGCCGCCCCGCCAGCCGTCGGCGACCGACTCGGACATCGGGTCGGGGAAGATGTCCTCCTCGTCCTGCTCTACCCCCTCGAGGATGGCCCGGGCGACGTCGGCCGGGTCGGCCTTGGGGATGTCGAAGCCGCGGGTCATGTCGGTGTCGACCGGGCCGGTGAGCGCGGCGTGGACCCGCACGCCCCGTCCCGCCAGCAGCGCACGCAGCGACTGGGACAGGTTGAACGCCGCCGCCTTCGAGATGGCGTAGGCCGGGGTCAGCGGCAGCGGGGCGACGGCCATCATCGACACGTTGTTGACGACCGCCCCCTGCGAGCGGGTGAGCAGCGGCAGGAACGCCTGGGTCATGCCCCACGTGCCGAAGAGGTTGACCGCCAGGTGCGCCTCCAGCACGGTGCGATCGCTCAGGTCGTCGTAGATGGCCACGCCGGCGTTGTTGATCAGGATGTCGAGCGACTCGACCTCCCCGACTGCACGCTGGATCTGCGCCTGGTCGGTCACGTCCAGCGCCACGGGCGTCACGCGGGGGTCGTCGTGGACGAGTGGCTGGCGGGTGCCGGCGTACACCCGCCGGGCGCCCCGCCGCAGCGCCTCGTCGACCAGCGCCCGCCCGATGCCGCGGTTGGCCCCGGTCACCAGCACTGCCGTTCCGTCGATTCTCATCGGGTTCTCCTGTTCGGTTGTGTCCCGCCGATGCACACAACTGCGGCGGCGCGCAGAAGTCGTCGCCGGCACGACGACTTTCCGACGAGGCCGCGCACACCGGGGACCGCCGGTGGACGTGGCGGTAGGGACCGGCTCAGGCCTGCAGGCGATCGACGATGCGGGCGCCGCGGGCGACCGCGTGGACGCCCAGCCACGGGAACGGCTCGGGTTCCCACCGCCGTGACCGGTGGCCGATCCACGGCAGCTTGGTGATGTCGCTGTCGACGCCGCGGATCAGGTCGGCGAGCGCGCGGCCGGCCGCGTTGGCGGACGCGACCCCCTGGCCCCCGTAGCCGCCGGCCCACGCGAAGCCGCGCTCCCGGTCGAGGCCGACCCCGGGGAGCAGGTCCCGGGGCACGCCGAGCACGCCGCCCCAGTGGTGGCTGATCCCGATGCCGTCGAGCGCCGGGAACAGCTCGACCAGCGTGCGCCGCAGGCGGGCCGCCGCCCGCCCGTCGTGCATCGGCGAGGGCGGGACCCGGCCACCCCACCACGTCGGCGCGGCGAGGCCGCCCCAGGCGATGCGCCCGTCGGTGGTCCGGTGGCCGTAGCCGAGCATGTGGGCGCTCCACTCGAACAGCTCCCGGTTCGCCAGCCCGATCGCCCGCCAGGTCGCGTCGTCGATGGGCTCGGTCGCCACCATGTAGTTGCCGAGCGGCAGGATCTCCCGCTCGTGGCCGGCGATGCTGCCCGTGTAGGCCTCGGTCGCCCGCACCACGATCTCGGCCCGCACCGCACCGCCGTCGGCCCGCACGCGGCCCGGCTCGATGGCCCGGACCGCCGTGCCCTCGTGGACGACCCCGCCGAGCCGCTCGACCTCGCCCGCCAGGCCGCGGGCGAGCCGGGCCGGGTGGACCGTCGCGGCATGCGGGGTGAACAGCGCGCCCGGATCCCGGCCGCGTGCACGATCGCGGCGGCCCGGGACGCGCCGAGCAGCGTCCACGCGTCGCCGAGCCCGCGGCGGACCCGGCCGGCGTGGTGATGGCGGAGCCGCCGCATCTGTCCCTCGTTGGTGGCGAAGTAGATGGCGCCCGCCTTGTGGAAGCCGCAGTCGATCCCGGCGGCGGCGGCGGCGACGGCCCCGACCTCGTCCACGCTGCGGTGCATCTCCCGCGCCATCGCCTCGACCGACCCGGGGCCGCTCGCCGCGCTCGAGCGCGCCCACCGGCCCGCCGTAGTCGCCGACGCACCACCCGCCGTTGCGGCCCGAGGCACCGAACCCGGCGGTCTCCCGCTCCAGCACGATCACCCGCACGCCCGGGTCGGCCCGCAGCAGCGAGTACGCGGTCCACAGCCCGGTGAACCCGGCGCCGACGATGACGACGTCGGCGTCGCGGTCGCCGTCGAGCGGCGGCCGGGGGACCAGGTCGTCGCCGGGGGCGAGGGAGTCGTGCCAGTAGGAGATCGGTGCCACGGCCCTAAAGTACGACGCGATGTCTCGTTTGCGTGCTCTGGACACGCGCCCCCGGGTGCGTGCGGGCGGCCGCAGCGAGCGCGTCCGCCAGCGGGTCGCCCGCGCCTGCCTCGACCTTCTCGCCGCCGGCGACGCCGGGTTCGGCCCGGTCGACGTGGCCCGACGCTCGGGCGTGAGCCGGGCGACGCTCCACCGCTGGTGGCCGACCAAGGCCGATCTGCTGCGGGAGGCGCTGACGATGCACACCCGCGCGCTGGTCGTGGCCGACACCGGCTCCTGGCCCGACGACGTGCACGCCATGGCGCGCCAGTTCGCGGCGTTCTTCGCCGACCCCGTCGAGGTGAGCCTCAACGCACTGATGGCGTCCGGCGCCCACCCCGAGTTCACCGACGCCGTCCTCGACCACTACGGGCCGCTGTTCGACGACTGGCGAGCCCTCGTGGTGCGGGCGCAGGCGCGGGGTGAGGTCGCGGCCGGCGTCGACGCCGACGCCGTGCTCCTCGCCCTCATGTCCCCGCTCCTGCTGGTCCCGCTGCTCTACCGCGGCCCCCTGACCAGCGGCGACGTGGATCGCATCGCCGCGCTCGTCCTCCGGGGGACGGAGCCGGCCGGGCCTCAGCCCGGCTCGGTCCAGCCCTCCGGCGGACCGATGGCGGACGCCTCCGGGCCGAGCGAGGCGACGTAGGCCGGGTGGACCTCGGCCCACATGGCGCCCCACGGCGGTGCCGGCTCGCCGGACAGGTCGGCCTCCAGGCGGGCGAGGCACTCGTGCCAGCCGGCGCCGTCGCGGGCGGCCTTGCCCAGCTCGGCGAACGTGTCGACGAGCGTGAGCAGCGTGCCGCCGTCCTGCGCGGACAGCTCGATGCGCAGGTGGTCGGTGCCCCAGCGCAGCTCCATCAGCTTGGGCGGGTCGAAGGTGAGCATCTCGCCGTCGAACCCCTCGTCGGGGTGCTCGGCCGGGACGAACCGCAGCGGCGCCCCCGCCCGGCGCTCGCCCTCGACGCGGTCGGGGAACCACACCGCCAGGTGCTCGGGCTCGGTGATCGCCCGCCACACCTTGTCGGGCGGGTGGGCCAGGTGGCGCGTGAACGTGAGCGTCCACTCGTCGCCGGAGCGGGTGAGCGTGCCGAGATCGGTGTCGGGCATGACGGGTCTCCTTCTCAGTCGGGCATGTCGTCCAGGTGGCGTTCGAGCGCGTCGAGCGACTCGCCCCACGCCCGGCGATAGGGCCGCAGCCAGTCGTCGACGGCCCGCAGCGGACCCGGCTCGAGCCGGTAGACCCGCCGCTGGGCGTCGACGGAGGCCACGACCAGCCCGGCGTCGCGCAGCACCCGGAGGTGCTTGGACACCGCCGGCTGGCTGATCCGCAGCGCGGCCACGATCTCGCCGACGGCGAGGTCGCGGTCGCGCAGCAGGTCGAGGATCCGGCGGCGATGGGGCTCGGCGATCACGTCGAACACGTGACCTAGCATGCTCTCGTAGTTATATAACTGTCAAGGCATGAGCCGGCGGCGGCCGGCGGTCAGCCCGGCGGCGGCTGCGGCGGGGGTTGCTGCGGCGGTGGTTGCTGCGGCTGTGGTTGCTGCGGCGGTGGCGGGGGTTGCGGGGCGGCGCCGCCCTGGGGCTCGGCGGTCCAGATCGAGCCCGGCCCGGCGGTGTAGACGTAGCCGTTGGGGGCGAACACCATCCAGTGCTCGTAGCCCCGGCTGAAGATC
Source organism: uncultured Acidimicrobiales bacterium (assembly GCA_963739835.1). GTDB lineage: Bacteria > Actinomycetota > Acidimicrobiia > Acidimicrobiales > VFJN01 > ZC4RG19. The sequence goes on along the minus strand of CAVUBW010000022.1, from coordinate 18,210 downwards.
GGGAATGCCCGCAGCACCGCGCCGTCGTCGAACCCGAGCGTCAGCTCCAGGCCCTCGGACACGTCCGCCGCCGTCACCGTGCGGCCGTCCATCACGGTGATGGCCTTGGTGATCGCGCCCCGGTCGTCCTCCGAGCCGCACAGCAGCTCGCCGCCCCGGTCGAGGCGCCACGCGGTGCAGTACAGCCAGACGTGGTACTCGCCGTGGGCGCCGGCCCGCGCACCGACCTCCAGCGTCAGGTAGCTGCCGATGCCGAGCGCGGGCGCCCACGCCGGGCGGCCCACCATCGACTGCACGAGCTCGCGCAGCGCGGTGCGGTCGGTGTAGGTCACGCTGTGCGGTCCGGGGTCGTTGGACACGCCGATCACCCTCCTCCGAACATGCTCTTCACGACCTCGATGATCTCGTGGTACCCGAGGTTCTCACCCGAGATCGCATCGTGCACCTGCCGGATCTCGTCCTTGCTCAGGCTGCGCCCGATATCGCGCTCGGCGGCGCGGATGGCGTCGCGGAACTGCTTGTTCTGCGCCTGGTTGTTGCCGGGGGTCCCCGACGACGACATCTGGGCGATCGTCCCGGCGGCCGCCGCGGCGGCGGCCGCGGCCGCAGCCGCCGCAGCCGCGTTCGTGAGCGCCGCGGCCGCGGCCGTGGCCGATCCCCAGGTGCCGACGCCGGCCAGGGCGAACAGGCCGGTGCCGCCGCTGCCGATGATGAAGGCGAGCAGCAGCGCCAGGAACGCCGCCACCGCCAGCGCGATCGCGAGCGTGAAGAAGCAGTCCGAGAGGCTGCCGCAGTTGTCGGCCGCGGCCGGCGAGGCGAACACGAGGCCGAGTACGCCGAGCACGCCGGCAACGGCGAGGGCCCGGCCGGCGACGCGCCTCACCGGCGGCTCCGTTCCAGGTCGCGCTCGAACATCGCCAGCTCCGGCGGGACACGGCGCACGGCGGCCAGCGTCATCAGCGCCGCCCACACGCATACCGAGACCAGCAGCGGGGTGAACGTGTGCTCCGGGGTGACCGAGAGCGAGTTCCACGCCCGCTCGACGATCGCCTCGGTGATCAGCCGGCCGACCACGAACGCCACGCCCACCCGGACCAGCACCGGCACCCGCTCGACGGTCGTGATCACCGGCCAGGTCGAGCGCTGGAGGGCGTCCCGGGCCAGCAGCACGGCGATCAGGAACGCCGCCACCAGCAGCCCCTGGGCCAGCCCGACGATCATCCCCGACAGGACCAGCGCCAGCACCAGCCCGGTGGCCACGCTGACCAGCGTGCGGCGGACCACGCTGCGATTCACCGCCTCGATCCGCAGCGCGACCGTGATGGCGAGCACCTGCTCGCGGGGATCGACCCGGCGCTGGAGGCGGCGCCGCTCCTCGATGGCGCCCCCTGACGACGGTGGCGGCCACCGCCGCGGCGACGAGCCACCACGTGTGCTCCTGGAGCGGGGCGATGTCGGGCACCGAGGGCTGCAGCCCGCGCCAGGTGAACACCGGGCGGACCAGCACGGCCGTGACCTTGGCCCAGCCGTAGACCAGGAAGCCGACCAGCGCCGCACCCGCGACCACGGCCAACAGGCCGGTCGCGCCGGACGGGATGCGCAGCGACCGCACCCACTCGCGCAGGGATGCGGCCGCCGCCGGGACCAGCGTCAGCGCGAACGCCAGCACGAGGTAGGTGATGACGAGCGGCACGCGCTGGGTGACGAACACGTTCTCGCCGGGGGGCACGAACACAGCGGCGCGGTCGTGGAGGACGAAGTCGCCGACCGCGTAGCCGGCGACCGCCGCCATCCCGAGGGCGGCGGAGAGCGCGCCGATCGCCAGCAGCACCATCATCACCAGCGTCGAGTGGGTGTAGGTCTCGCCGGGGTGAGTGGCGCCGAGCACGAGCCCGGCGGCGAGCGCCGCCGCGGGCGCCAGCGCGCCGAGAAGGGGCGGCTCGGCCAGGTAGCCGCCGTCGCCGGCGAGGGCGGCGAGCGTGGCGCCGAGCCGGCTGAGCCGGCGGGGCAGGCCGAACCACACCCAGCCCGCGACCCGGGCGAGGCTCACCGCCGGACCCCCGCTCGTGGGGCGGCGGCCGGGACCCGCGCGCGGCCAGGATCCGTCGACTGACCTCGGCCAGCGTGGCGCCGTAGGCGACGTGAGCCAGGAAGGTGACGGTGACGAACTCGTCCATCTTCCGGATGTCGAGCCAGCGGGGGTAGAGCGCCACCATGACGACCTCGAGCACGACGGCGTAGGCGACGCCGGCCCGCCAGGTCCGCCCGCCGAACAGCACGGCGAAGCCGACGGCCAGGCCGACGCCGTTGACCACGTGGAACGCGATCCCGGCGGGCAGGGTCAGCGAGGCGGGCCGGTCGTCGCCGACCAGCAGCCGCCCGAACAGCCGGATCGTGATCCAGGGATCGATCGACAGCGAGAACGCCTCGACCAGCGCCCACCGGGTCAGGTCGTAGGCGAGGGTGGCGGCGATGCCGGCGACGACGCCGGCCCGGCAGCGCCGCACCAGCTCGGCCCGACCGGCGGCGGGCAGCCGCCGCCACGTCCACCACCAGGCGACGGCAGTGGGCACGACCAGGGCGACGACGGCGGCGGCCAGCGAGATCCGGGCGACGATGTAGACCGCGACCGCGGCGGCGCTCGACACGGCGAGCGCCGCCAGCGCGAACCGGGTGCGGGTGCCCGACGGGCCCTCAGCTCCCATCGAGGGGCGATAATGCTCCTACGCTCCGAGGCCGCCGCAGCACCTAGGGGCGGGGGGTGGCTACCGGCCGACGGCCCGGGCCAGCTGGGCCTTGTTCATCTTCGAGCGCCCCTTGATGTTGCGGGCCCGGGCCTCGTTGTACAGCTGGTCCCGCGTCCGGCCGCCCGGCCCCTTGTGCGACCGCAGCCCGCCCCGGCGGCCCGACGAGATGTCCTCGGTCGAGGTGCGGGACGCCTCCCGGGCCTCCCCGCTGCGGGCCCGCTCCTTGTTGACGGTGCGGGCGGCGATCTCCTCGGCGGTGTCCTCGGTCTCGCCCCGCTCCCGCAGGCCGGCCTTGATGTGCTCGTACTGGCGCTCGCGCTTGGCGTTCCAGGCTCGTTGCGGCATGTGGGGGAGCTTCCCGGAACGGCCGCTCGTAACCCGGCTACAGCTCGGGCAGCGACTGCTGCAGTCCGATCAGCTCCCGCAGCGGGTCGCCGGCGTCGGCAAGGCGCTTGCCCACCGTGCGGATGGTCCAGCGGTCGGGGCGGAGCGCCCGGTCGTCCAGCTCGTCCCAGGCGATCGGCACCGAGACCGGGGCGCCCGGGGCCGGGCGGGCCGAGAAGGGGGCCACCAGGGTCTTGTTGATCACGTTCTGCGTGTAGTCGAGGCGGGCGCGGCCATCGCGGTCGGACTTGCGCCACGACCAGCTCACCAGGTCGGGCAGCGTGGCGCCGACCGCGCGGGACAGGCGCTCGACCCACCCGCGGGTGTCGTCGAACGTGTAGCCGGTCCGCACCGGGATCCAGATCTGGACCCCCCGCTGACCCGTGACCTTCGGCGCGCCCAGCAGGCCGAGGTGGTCGAGCGCCGTGCGGTACAGGCGGGCCAGCTGCAGCACCTCGGCGAAGCTCGTCCGCTCGCCCGGGTCGATGTCGACGAGGGCCCACGTCGGCTGGTGCGGGGCCTCGACCCGCGACGTCCACGGGTTGAGCTCGACCGCGCCGTAGTTGGCCATCCACACGAGCGCCGGCACGCTGTCGACCACCACGTACCACTCGGTCTCGCCCTTGCCGGGCGTCGTCGTAGTGGAACCGGCTCAGCCACTCGGGCGCGTGCGACGGGACGGCCTTGTGGTAGAAGCCGGCCTTGGTGACCCCGTCGGGGAACCGGTGGGGGTTGACCGCCCGGCCCGCCAGGTACGGCAGCATCGCCGGGGCCACCGTGGCGTGGTGGCGGACCAGGTCCCGCTTGGTGAGCGGCTTGCCCTTGCCGCCGTCCCGGGGCGGGAACAGCGGCTTGTCGAGGTTGGTGAGGTGGAGCTCGACGCCGCCCACCTCCCACGTGCCCTCCCGGCCGAGCTTGCCCAGGGCGCGCAGCTCGGCGTCGGTCACCGGGTCGAACGCCAGCCGGCGGGCCCACGGGGCGACCGTGGCCTCCTCGCCGGTCCACTGGGCGTCCGGGTCGGCGGCCACCTCGTCGTTGGTGCGGCCCGAGCGGACCGAGCGGGGGTAGGCCTCGGCGTCCCACCCGCCCTCGGCGGTGTCGTCCCGCTTGTGGATCATCAGCCACTGGTCACGGTCGCCGTCGCGGCCCCGGCGCAGCAGCACGAACCGGCCCCGCAGCTTCTCGCCGGTCAGCTCGAAGTGCAGCTCGCCGCCCTCGACCTCGGCCACCGGGTCGTCGCCGTCGATCAGCGACCACGTGCCCCAGTCCCACACGATCACGTCGCCGCCGCCGTACTCGCCCCGGGGGATCACGCCCTCGAAGTCGAAGTACTCGAGCGGGTGGTCCTCGACGTGGATCGCCATCCGCTTGGCCGCCGGGTCGAGCGTCGGGCCCTTGGGGACGGCCCAGCTTGCCAGCACGCCGTCCATCTCCAGCCGGAAGTCGTAGTGCAGCCGCCGGGCCCGGTGCCGCTGCACCACATACCGGTTGCCCCCACTCGGCGGCTCGGGCCCGCCGGCCGGCTCGGGCGTGACCGAGAAGTCCCGCTTGGCGGCGTAGCGGGCGAGCCGGTCCTTGGCCGGGGACATGTGCCCCGTTCTACCCGACGCCGTGGCCGGGTACGCCCTGGACATGGCCCGCGCGGTCTGGTCCGGCACGATCAGCTTCGGCTTGGTGAACGTCCCGGTGAAGGCGTTCACGGCGGTGCGCGACCACAAGGTCCACTTCCGCGAGCTCGACCCCAAGGGTGGACGGGTGCGGCACGAGAAGGTGTCGGCCAAGACCGGCAAGCCGGTCGACGAGGTCAAGCTCGGGTTCGAGACCTCCAAGGGCCACTACGTGCGGTTCACGCCGAAGGAGATCGATGAGCTGCGGCCCACCTCGACCCGGGCGATCGACGTCAGCGACTTCGTGGACCTGGGCGCCCGTCGCAAGGAGATGGCGCTCGCCCGCCAGATCATCGACGCCCTCGCCAGCGAGTGGGAGCCCGAGCGCTACCACGACACCTACACGGAGGAGCTGCGGCGGCTGATCAAGCGGCGGGCGACGGGCGGCAAGACCGTGGAGGTCGAGGACGAGGCGCCGCCGGAGGAGGGCGCCGAGGTGGTCGACCTCATGGCGGCGCTGGAGGCGAGCGTGACGCGGGCACGCAAGGGCCGCCGGTCCGCCTGAGCATTTTCTACGCGGAAGTGGTCGCCATGGCGACCACTTCCGCGTAGAAAACCGGGGTGACACCTACGTCAGTCCGCGAGGCCATCGGTTCCCGGCTGCGGGGCAGCGTCCTCGAGATCGGGCCCGGGCATCAGCCGTTCCCCACGCCGGCGGCGACGTCGGTGACCTTCGCCGACCGGCGGCTCGAGGGCGGGCGCGACGCGAACTTCCCCGAGCTGGTCGGGCAGCCGTACGGGCCGCCGGCGGACGTCGAGCTCGACCTGGACGTCGACGGGCTCCGCGCCATGGCCGACGGATCGTTCGACGCCGTGGTCGCCAGCCACATGGTCGAGCACCTCGCCAACCCCGTCGCCGCGCTGACGGAGATGCATCGCGTCCTGCGTCCCGGTGGCCGCCTCGTGCTGATCCTCCCGGACCGCCACCACACGGTCGACGCCGGGCGGAGCCCCACCCCGTTCGGCCACCTCGTCGACGAGTACCGGCGCGGGGTGACCCAGGTCGACGAGGCGCACATCCGTGAGTTCTGCACGGCGATGTACGCACTGCCGGACCACCACCCTCCCGAGGTGCGCGAGTGGCACGACCCCGATCGGCTCGACGCCGGGCGGCTGGCGCTCCACCGCCGCCGCTCCATCCACGTGCACTGCTGGGACCCGCAGGAGTTCGCGTCGCTGGTGGTCGGCCTCGCCGCGACCGGGCATCGTCGTCGTGGGACCTGGAGGCGCTGTACCTGCGTGAGGACCTGGACGAGCCCGGCGACGAGTTCGGCCTCGTGCTCCGGCGCCCGGTCCCCGACGGCCAGCTGCCGCCCGCCGACCAGGCCGCTGCGCTGGTGCGCGCCTGGTCGGCCGAGGTGCTGTCCGACCCGCGGCGCGACGCCGGCCGCATCGGGGCCTTCGCCCAGGCCCTGCGGCGTGACCTGCCCGACGCCTCCCTCGACGACCTGGCGATCGGCCAGCCCTAGCCCCCGCTCGTGGCCGACCGGCTCAGCCCGCGACCTCCAGCCGGGCGGCCGCCGGCCCGGCCGGCCCCTCGCCGGCGAGCAGGGCCTGGAGCCGCGAGGCCAGCCCTGGCACCAGCGGCGCCAGGGCGGCGGCGATCTCCGCCGCGCTGGCCGTGTGGCGGGCGAGCAGGCGGTCCAGGTCGCCCGCCCGGGCCGGGGTCGCGGGCCAGCCGCCACGGCTCGGTGGCCGCCAGGTCGCGGTTGAGCGCGGCCACCGCGTCGACCACCAGGCCCGTCGCGGCCCGCAGGTCGAACCGGCCCGCCGCCTGCGCCACCCGGGCCGACAGCCCCGCGGCCTCGGGAACGGGCGGCTCGCTCCCCGCCGCCACGCCGTCCGGCCGGTACCGGCGGGCGAGGCCGATCACCCGGCTCACGACGTTGCCGACCCCGCCGGCCAGGTCCTCGTTGGCCCGCCGCACGAGCCGCCCGACGGTGAAGTCGGTGTCGGCGACCGGCTGGACGTCCCGGGCGAACCACCAGCGCAGGGCGTCGGTCCCGTAGTCCCCGGCCGCGTCGGCCGGGTCGAGCCCGCCGCCCGCCGACTTGGACAGCTTGGCCCCGCCGGCCGTCAGGTACGGATGGACCTGGATGCGGGTCGGCAGCGGCTCGCCCGCGGCCAGCAGGAACGCCGGCCAGAACACGGCGTGGAACCGCACGATCCCCTTGCCCACCACGTGCACCCGCTCGTCCGACCCCGCCCACCAGCGCCGGTAGTCGGCGCTGGTCGGGTCGCCGTAGCCCAGCGCGGCTGACGTAGTTGGTCAGGGCGTCGAACCACACGTAGACGACCTGCGCGGGGTCGCCCGGCACCGCCACGCCCCAGCCCCGGGCCCGGGCGGCCGAGCGCGACACGCTGATGTCGGCCAGCCCCGCCCGCACGAAGCGCAGCACCTCGCGGCGGAACGGCGCCGGCTCGACCGCCAGCCGGCCGGTCGAGATCAGCTCGTCGAGGGCGTCCCGGTAGGCGGACAGGCGGAAGAACCAGTTGTCCTCGGTCACCCGCTCGACCGGCGTGCCGTGGTCCGGGCAGCGGCCGCCGACCTGCTCGCCCGGGGCGACGAACGCCTCGCAGCCCACGCAGTAGTCGCCCGCGTAGGCCCGCCGATCGAGGTCGCCGTGCGCCGCCACCGCCCGCCACAGCCGCTCGACCGCGGGCCGGTGGCGGGCATCCGCGCTCGTGTGGATGAAGTCGTCGAACGACAGGTCGAGGGGCCCGGACAGCGCCCGGAACCGGGCGGCCAAGGCGCCCACGAACTCGTGCGTCGGGACGCCGGCCGCCTCGGCCGCCAGCACGTTCTTGAGCGAGTAGTCGTCGGTGCCGCCGAGGAATCGCACGGCCCCGCCGGCGGCCCGGCGGGCGCGGGCGAACACGTCGGCCAGCACCAGCTCGTAGGCGTAGCCGAGGTGGGGCGCGGCGTTGACGTAGGGGATGGCGACGGTCACGTAGGTGGAGGTCACGGGATCACTCCTGGGTCGGGTGACCCCGGAGCGCCCGGAGCGCTGCGCCTCGCTGGCGTGCCGGCCCCGGATCTCCTCCGGGGCCACGGGCTGGCTCGCTAGGACGGCGCGCCCGGGGTCGGCCCCGTGAGGGGCCGCAGCATCACCGGGAGGCCGTGGGCACGCATGGCGCGGACCGTAGCGTCGGCCGGGCCGGGGGCTGTAACGGATTCCCCGGCGGGGGGACGATGGTGCCATGGCACAGAACGTGACCTGGATCCGGGTGGCGGGGCGCGACGACCTGCCCGAGGGCCGGGTGATGACCGTCACCGCCGGCCACCGCAGCCTGGCGCTGACCCACTGGCAGGGCAGCTACGGCGCGCTCGACAACCGCTGCCCGCACCAGGGCGGGCCGCTGGGCGAGGGGTCGATCGAGAAGGGCTGGCTGCGCTGCCCGTGGCACGGCTACGACTACGACCCGCTCACCGGCACGCCGCCGCCCGGGTTCAGCGACGCGCCCGCGTGCGTTCCCGGTCGAGGTGCGCGACGACGGCGTCTACGTCGCGCTCGACGGACGAGGCCCCGCACGAGCGCACCGTCTCCGACGTGATGGTCGAGACGATGGTCGCGTGGGGCGTCACCCACGTGTTCGGCATGGTCGGGCACTCCAACCTCGGCTTCGCCGACGCCATGCGCCGCCAGGAGGAGGCGCGGCAAGCTCACCTACATCGGCATCCGCCACGAGGGCGCGGCCGCGTTCGCCGCCTCGGCCTACGGCAAGCTCACCGGCCGCCCGGCGGCCTGCTTCGCCATCGCCGGCCCGGGCTCGACCAACCTGCTCACCGGCCTGTACGACGCCAAGGTCGACCGGGCGCCGGTGCTCGCGATCTCCGGGCAGGTGCCGTCGAAGGTGCTCGGCCGGGGCGCGTTCCAGGACGTCGACCTGACCGGCGCGTTCGCCGACGTCGCCGCCTACTCGACGACCGTGCTGCCCGAGCTCGGACCACGCCGAGCTGACCACGCTGGCCCTCAAGCACGCCACGCTCGAGCGCCAGGTCGCCCACCTCGTGCTGCCCGACGAGGTGCAGGTGCGCCCGGCCCCGGGCGTGCGCGGCCGCCGGGCCGGGCGGCCGCCTCGCCGACCTGGACGATCGCGCCGCCCCGACGCGGCGGTGGCCGCGGCGCTCGACCTGCTGGCCGGCGCCCGGCGGCCGGTGATCGTCGTCGGCCACGGCGCCGCGCTTCGACATGGACGACGTCGTCGAGCTGGCCGAGGCGCTCGACGCCCCGGTGCTCACCACGTTCAAGGCCAAGGGCCTGATCCCCGACAGCCACCCGCTCGGCTGCGGGGTGCTCGGCCGGTCCGGCACCCCGGTGGCGAGCTGGCTGATGAACGAGTCCGACCTGCTGGTCGTGTTCGGCGCGTCGTTCTCCAACCACACCGGCATCGCCGACTACAAGCCGATCGTCCAGGTCGACTACGACCCGATGGCGCTCGGCCGGTTCCACCCGGTGACCGTGCCGGTGCTCGGCGACGTCGGCGTCACCGCGCGGCTGCTGCGCGGCCGGGCTGCCGGCGACGCCGGACCGCGGTCGACCAGCGGCCCGACGTCGCCGAGCGCTGGGCGATCTGGCGGGCGGAGAAGGCGCCGCCGGCTGGCCGACGACCGCGGGCGCGGCGTGCAGCTCGGCCGCGGTGTTCGACGCCCTGACCCGCCACGTGCCCGGACGACGCGGTGATCGCGGTCGACGTCGGCAACAACGCCTACTCGTTCGGCCGCTACTTCGAGTGCGACGCGCCAGTCGGTGCTCATGTCCGGGCTACCTCGGCTCGATCGGGTTCGGCTTCCCGGCGGCGATGGGCGCCTGGGCCGCCGGCGCCCGAGCGCCCGATCGTGGCGGTGACCGGCGACGGCGGGTTCGGCCAGTACCTGGCCGAGCTGACCACCGCGGTGAAGTACGACATGAACATCACCCACGTGCTGCTCAACAACTACGTCGCTCGGCAAGATCACCAAGGAGCAGCGGGCCGAGCGAGCTCGACGTGTGGCAGACCTCGCTGCACAACCCCGACTTCGCCGACTACGCCGGCCTGTGCGGCGCGCTCGGCATCCGGGTCGAGTCCGCCGGCGGGCTCGACGACGCCCTGGTCCGGGCCCTGGCGCATCCGGGCCCGGCGATGGTGGAGGTGATCACCGACGCCGACTTGGTCTAGGGGCTTGACTCTCGACCATGTCGAGGCCCGAGGGTCGCGCCCGTGAGTGAACGACGGGCCGCCGGCCGACGTGGCCCTCGACCCCGGCTTCGCTGCGGACGCGGTCGCGGCCACCGCCGGTCCCGACGTCGTGGTCGAGATCGTCGACCCGCTGCGCCCGGTCGTGTTCCGGTCGGCCGACGACGGCACGTTCACGACGCTGCTGATGCCGGTCCGGCTCGACGGATAAGCCCTTGCGCCGGGGTCACGCCGGGGGCGTACAACGGGAGGCATGGCCCCGCAGCTGAACCACACCATCGTCCACGCCCGCGATCAGCAGACCTCTGCCCGGTTCCTGGCCGACGTGCTCGGCATCGAGGTCGCGCCCCGGTGGGGCCCGTTCGTCCCCGTCCACCTGGGCAACGGCGTGTCGCTCGACTACGAGCAGACCGACGGCGAGGTCCGGCCCGCCCACTACGCCTTCCTGGTCGGCGACGACGAGTTCGACCGGGGCCTGGCCTGGCTGCAGGAGCGGGGGAACGAGATCTGGGCCGACCCCTGGCTGCACGAGTCCGGCATCAACCACCTCTACGGCGGGCGGGGGTTCTACTTCCGCGACCCGAGCGGTCACCTGCTCGAGTTGATCACGGCCCCGTACGGCGAGACGCCCGACGGAGGAGGCCCGCCGACGTAGGCCCGGGGGCTGACCCCGTAGGCCCGCTTGAACGCGGTGCTGAACGCGAACGGGGTGCCGTAGCCGACCCGGCGGGCGACCGCCGTGACGCTCGCGCCCGGCTCGCGCAGCAGGTCGGCGGCCAGCGCCATGCGCCAGCCCGTGAGGTAGGCCATCGGTGGCTCGCCCACGACCTCGTGGAAGCGCCGGGCGAGCGCCGCCCGTGAGGCGCCGACCTCGGCGGCCAGCGACGCGACCGTCCACGGCCGGGCCGGGTCGTCGTGCAGCAGGCGGAGGGCGGGCCCGGCCAGCGGGTCGCCCTGCGCCCGGAACCAGGCGGGGACGCCGGCCCCGTCCCGCTCGGCCCGGGCGAACGCCGTGCGCAGGGCGTCGACCAGCAGGACGTCGAGCAGCCGGTCGAGGACCGCGGACTGGCCGGGCTCGTCCCGGGTCATCTCGGCCGCCAGCAGCGGGACCACCGGGCTGTCCCAGTCGCCGGCCGCCAGCACGGTCAGGCGGGGGAGGGCGTCGAGCAGCCGCCGGCTGACCTCGCCGTCGGTGGTGTAGGTGCCGGTCAGCACCGCGTGCGAGCCGGTCGGGCTGTTGCCCCAGGTGCGCACGCCGAGGTCCATCGCCTCGGCGAGGCTGACGCCGTCCGGGGTGGTGCACACCTGGCCCGGGTGGATCACGATCTGCGGCGGCGTGGCCGGGTCGTCCGCGACGGTGTAGTGGTCGGGGCCCCGGATGATCGCCACGTCGCCGGGCCCGAGGGCGACGGGCTCGGCGTCGTCGAACATCGTCCACGACCGGCCCCGGACCATGGCGACGACGGTCAGCGGCGCCTCGTCGCGGATGCGCAGCGACCACGGCGGTTCGAGCAGCGACCGCAGCAGGAACGCGCCCCGGGCCCGGGGCCCGTCGAGGAAGCCGGCCAGCTCGTCCATGGGGCAAGCGTAGACGGCGACGCATGTTCCTGATCGTCTGGGCTATGGATCGTCTCGACGGATTGGGGCTTGATGGGGCCATGTTCGCCATCACCGGAGTCCCCCGCACCCTCACGATCGTCGCCGCGGTGGCCGCGGCCGTGGTCGGGGGCGTGCTGTTCGCCTTCTCGACCTTCGTCATGCCCGCGCTGCGGCGCATGCCCGGCACGGCCGGCATGCCGGCCATGCAGTCGATGAACAAGCTGGCGCCGCAGTCGCCCACGTTCATGCTCGCCCTGATGGGCACCGCGGCGCTGTGCGTCGGCCTGGCGGCCTGGTTCGCGCTCACCCGCTGGGCAGAGCCGGGCACCGGCTGGGTGCTCGCCGGCTGCGCCCTCTATCTGCTCGTGATCGTGATCACCGGCGCCTACCACGTCCCCCGCAACGACCGACTCAACCTGCTCGACCCGTCGGCCGCGGGCATGGACGCCACGTGGCGCCACTACGTCACGGGCTGGCTGGCCTGGAACCACGCCCGCACGGCCGCCGCGGTGGGGGCGTCGGTGGCGTTCGTCCTCGGCCTGGGCGCGTCGGCCTAAGAACGTGCGCGGATAGGACACGTCATCCCGGCCACCGTGGTCTGTGTCTCCCGCTCTTGCTGCTTCGCAGCGGGCCGCTCTCCCTATAGATCGACACCTGCTGCACGTCGAACTCGCTCGAGAGGTGTCGATCTATAGGGATCGGGCCACGGCTACGCCTATCGGCGCAGCCTCTAGCTCGCCTCGGCGTTGGCCCGGCCGAAGGCGAGCGCCTCCCTGGCCAGCGCCGGCCACCGGCGGCGGTGATCGGGCGGGCTGGTGAGCCACTCCCGCATCCGCCGGCCGGGTCCCGGCTCGAACGGCCGCCCGACGCCCGCCGCCGTCAGCTCGACCACCCGGTCGGCCGGCAGCTTGACCACGAACTCGCCCCGGGACAGCAGGGCGAAGTACTTGCCCCGGAAGTTGAGGCCCACGGAGCGGAACATCCGCCCGACGGCCACCTCGGGCTCGCCCTCCAGGGCGGCGACGATCCGCTCGTAGGCGGCGACAGCGGGGTCGGCGGGGTCGGCGGTGGTCACGGCGCCGTCTTCGTCGCCCAGTCGTCGATGCCGGGATCGTCGCCGGCCGCGAGGGCGGCCAGGCGGGGCAGGTAGTGCTCCCAGCCGAACCCGTGGCCCGCCACATCCTCGGGCGGCAGGTCGCGGTGGACCAGCTCGACCACCGTGGCGTCGCCGTCGGCCCGCAGCGTGATCTCGACCGTGGTCAAACCGGGGAGGAGCACGGCGTGGCCGGGGACGCCCCAGGTGAACACCACGCGGTGGGGCGGCTCGACCGCCACGTAGCGCCCCCGCACGGGCATGCCGTTGATGTCGACGGCGAACGTGCCGTCCGGCTCGGGCTGGAGGTCCGCCCAATCGCCCATCCACTGGACCATCAGCTGGGGGTCGGTCAGGTACGGGAACACCGCCTCGGGGGCGGCGGCGATGCGCATGCTGGTGGCGTAGCAGTCGTCGGTCACTGGTCCACCCTCTTGTTGGCAGGGGCTGTCAGGGTTCCTGTGACTCGGTGAGGGTCGGGGTGATGGCCGGTGTCGGTCGCCCTTCGAGGGCCACGATGACACTGCCACCCCCGGCTCTCCGGGGACCGAGGACCGGCAACAGAGGGACGCGCCGTAGAGCGCCAGTCAGTGACCGCCCGGGAGACGTCCTCCTCATCGAGTTCGTGCTGCCACACGACCAAGGAGAACTGATGCTGGTAGGGATCGATTGGGCCGTGGAAGAACACGCCGTGTGCGTGGTCGACGAGGACGGTGCCGTGCTGGATCGCTTCACCGTCGCCCACAGTGCCGAGGGGTTCGATCGGCTCACGACACGACTGGGCCACCGTGGTGACCCGAGGGCGATGCCGGTCGCGATCGAGCGGCCCGACGGCCGGCTCGTGGACCGACTGTTGGAGGCCGGACACCCGGTGGTGCCGGTGAAGACCAATGCCATCAAGGTGTGGCGAGAAGCCGAAGTGCTCTCGGGCGCCAAGAGCGACCCGGGCGATGCCGAGGTCATCGCCGATTACCTGCGGCAGCGCCGGAGTCGACTGCGGCCGCTGGCGCCTTTCAGCGCCCAGACCCGGGCCCTGCGGGCGGTGGTCCGCAGCCGTACCGATCTCGTCGAACAGCGGGTGGCGGCCGCCAACCAGCTCGAAGCGGTCCTGGATGCCTTCTGGCCAGGCGCCAAAGCCGTGTTCGCCGACATCTCGTCGCCGATCGCGCTGGACTTCCTCGAGCGCTACCCGACTCCCACCTCGGCCGCCCGGCTCGGCCCCGCCCGCATGGCCGCCTTCATGACCAAGCACGGCTACTCCGGGCGCCGCAGCGCCGCCGAGCTCGTCGAACGGCTGCGTGGCGCGCCCGCCGGCGTCCCCGCGGGGCCCGAAGCCGAAGCCCGCCGCGACGTCGTGATGGCCATGGTGCGGGTCCTGCGCGCCCTGGGACGAGCGATCAAGGATCTCGACCGGTCCGTGGCCGCCCACCTCGACGAGCACCCAGACGCCGAGATCTTCCGGTCGCTGCCACGATCGGGGCAGATCAACGCCGCCCAGATGCTCGCCGAGTGGGGTGATTGTCGCGAAGCCTTCGACAGCCCGGAAGCCGTCGCCTCGCTCTGCGGCGCGACACCCGTCACCAAGAAGTCCGGCAAGCACCACGCCGTCAACTTCCGATGGGCGTGCAACAAGCGCTTCCGCAACGCCATGACCATCTACGCCGACAACTCCCGCCACGCCAGCCCATGGGCCCAATCGATCTACCAAGCCGCACTCGACCGCGGCCACGACCACCCCCACGCGATCCGCGTTCTCGCCCGCGCCTGGATCCGAGTCATCTACCGCTGCTGGGTCGACCACGCGCCCTACGACCCCGCCAAACACGGCGCCATCACCCGATCGCAGCAGCCATCGGCCGCCTGAGGTTGACACAGAGGGTGTCATCGGTTCTCCTCGACCGGTGAGCAGGATGTGGAGAACGCGGCCGAGGCTGAAGATGTCGGCCGCCTTCGTGACGTTCTTGGCGTCGCTCCATTGCTTCGGAGCCGTGAACCACTCCGTCCCCATGCCCCGTCGAGGGCTCCCACGTAGATAGACACCAACGTCTCGACGCCGTGGCCCAGCCGGCGGGCGACCTCGCCGAGTGGGACGCCGGCCCGGGGCCAGGCCGCTGGGCCTGCCATGAACCTCCCCGGCCGTCATCTGCTCGCCAGCCAGCGTCGCCGTCCGCGACTCGACCCTGTCCTACCAACATGCCGCGACGCCAAGCTACGAGCCACTGAGCCGCGACGCTAGGCGGAGCCCGCGCTGGTCGGCCGCGGTCGATCTCAACGAGTTCGGCTCGCTCGAGCACGGCGGCTACCCACCCCACGGTCGCGCGTTTGAGACAGGTCTTCAGATACCCGTCGAGGGTGTCAGGATCAGCTCTGGTCTCGAACAACGAGCCGATCTTGACCCAGCCGCGGCCAGCGAGGAACGGGATCACGCCTTCGAGGCAGTCCCACCTCAGCGGAGTCCAAGCCTCTTGCTCGCCGAGGAGCAAGACGATGCCTCGTTCGTCGAGCTACGCGACCGTGAACGGCACGCCCGCGAGCAGGCGTTGCGAGTCGAGTGCCAGCCGATACTCGTCGCGCGTACAGCTCGCTCAACAGCACCCCGGGCACGAGTCACGGTCTTGAGTAAATCATTCGAGGCTGGCGGCGACGCAAACGCAGGTCTGTGTTGGCGCGGAAGGGCGGATGCGCCGGTAGATGGATGCTCGTCTACGCCGGCGCCGCCACCGCCCCGGACGGCCAACGGTTATTGACCACCCCCCAGACCGCCGGGCATCGACGGCGACATCCACCGCGTCCTCGCCAGCGGGTTACACGTCGAGATGTCCCGGGATACGGACAAGCGGTTGGGCGCTTGTGCGGTCCCAGGAGACGGTTGAGCGCCGACGGACGAGAGTCAACGGCCAAGCGTCACCATGCGGTTGATCTCGTCCACGAGTCGGCTGACCTCCGCCCAGCGCCGCCGCCACCCATCGAAGTCATCCTTGCGATGTGGGAGATAGGTGGCCGTGGTGCCAAACACAGCGTGCCGAACCACGAGTTGATCGAGCTGTTCGGGGAGTCTGGCGATACTAGCGAACATGTGTTCGTTCTCGCCATGCTGCTCAAGGGCCCGCAGTCGGCGGCACATCGACGGCCGTTGCTGACATCGCCTCGGGCCGCGCTCGGGGGCCGTTGCTCAAGGGTGTCGCTCCGCACGGCTGTCGCGAGTCCGGATCACACGCTCACGGGACTCACCCGGAACCAGCACCGCCAAGACGCGTACCGTCGAGGCCGGGTACCTGGAACGTGATGCACCCGGCTCTGCTTCACCTCCAGACGCCACGTCACGTTCTGAAGCACACGACTCCGCAAGCCGGTTCGTTCCTCGAGCTCCGCCAACGTGAGGCCACCGTCGCCGGCTTCAACGATGGCGGCGTACACGACGCCGTCGTGCTCCCCTTCGAGCGACACGGGCAATTCACGCTCGAGACGCCTGGCCGGGCTGCTCGCCGGGAGATTCCCTTCCTCCATGCACTCGAAGCAGCTCGCCGGAGTCGGCATCCCGTGAGGACAGTTCGTCACAGCGTCATGATGACAGGACCCCAATCGACGTTTTCAACCGATGGACCACCTCGATGGGCCCGCTGCGCCTCGGTACGCTCGCCAATCCGCAGCGGGCGGAGGGTCGTGGACCCGACCTGCCCTCCACGATCGCTTCTGAAGGCTACGGCATGCTCTTCCTCCTCAACGCCTCTTACCCGTCAGAGCCGCGCATGCCAACTCGGTCTAAAGTCTCCAGCTCGTACCACTGGAACCTGTGGGCGGTCCGTCTACAGCCGTTTAACGACTTCGCCGAGGGTACTGACGTCGTTCTCGTGGACTCCTGGCCCGAGGGCGGGCGCCTCACCTGGCACGTTCGAGCAAAGAACGTCGTCGCCTCTAGGTATTCGTCAAAGGCGGATGCGGTTCGTCGGATCGCGACGGCCCTCGGGCTCGGTCCCGCTTACGTTTGGTTTGCGTCTGACTTAGCGATAGAGATCCGCCGGGGAATCAAGCAGCATCCGCGGGTCCCCACGACCTGTGAAGGACCATCCGATCATGCCTGTTCCCGAACGTGGCACCGACCGTGCGGGCCGCCGAGCCAAGCGGTTCCTGACGCCGTTGCAGAAGTACGAGATCTGGTTGCAGCTGGTGCGCCAGGAGGTGACGATCGCCGAGGCCGCGACCCAGCGGGAGGTGGACCGGTCGACGATCATGCGGATCCGCACGGTGGCCAAGGAGGGGGCGTTGGCGGCGCTTGGCGGAGTCTCGCCCGGGCGTGAAGGCCGCCGCAGCGGGACGGGGAGCTGGAGGCGGCCGGGCCGAGAATCGCCCGACTGTCGGCGAGGCCCTCAAGGAGATGGCCGTCAAGCTGATGCTGGTCGAGGGAAAAGACGGCTGGGGCTGAGTGGCCGGGTCCCACGCCGCGTCGACGCGGCCACCAAGGCGGCGTTGCTGGACCTGCTCGACGACGCGGTGGCGGCGGGCTGGACGCTGCGCGGCGCGTGCCGGCGGCTCGAGCTGGGCGAGCTGCGGGCCTGGCGCTGGCTGGGCCGTCGAGCGGTCGGCGCCTGGCGGATCGCCCGCCGGGCGGGCGCCCGATGCACGGGCTGCTGCCGAGACGAGATCGCCGAGATCGTGGCGCTGTCTCACGAGTGGGGCGAGATCGACCGCTCCCATCGCAAGCTGGCCCACCGGGGCTCCTACCTCGCCGGGTGTGGGTGTCGCCGTCCATCGGTGCGACGCGTTCTTGCTGACCACGGCCTGCATCTGCCGGCCGCCGCCCCGGCCCGGGCGCTCGGCGCCGCAAGCCGTTCCCGGACTGGGTCGACTACCGCCCAACCAGATGTGGATCTACGACACGACGCACTTCACCACGGCCGGCATGGCCGTGACTGGTGATCGAGGACCTGGTCTCCCGCAAGTGGCTCGCCGACATCGTGTCGGCGGAGGAGACCTCGACCCAGGTCCAGCTCGTGTTCACCGACGCCCTCGCAGCCGAAGGGCTGCTCGACCGCGTCGACGGCCCGACGCAGGACGGCCGGGTCGACCCGACCGTCGACGACCCGACAGCGGCCGATCCTGCTCGCCGTCTCCGACAACGGGCCGCAGATGACCTCCGGCTCGACCCGCGAGTTCATGGCCCTGTGCGCGATCGCCCAGCACTTCGGCCGGCCCGGCACACCCACCGACCAGGCCTGGATCGAATCCTCTTCGGCCACGTCAAGGTCGAGTGGCCGCACCTGCTGACGATCCGCCGACCCGGCCGTCCTGCGAGCCGAGCTGGCCATCGTCCGCCAGCACTACAACGGCATACGGCTGCACGCCGGCATCGGCTACGTCACCCCCGACGACGAACACGAAGGACGAGGAAAAGGAGATCCGCAAGGCCCGCGAAGCCGGGCTGGAGGCCGCGCGGCAGCGCCGCCTCGCGTACCATCGCCAACACCGTCTGCCCCAACCCGACCCGAGACCCAACGATGTTGGCTAATCCAAAGCGGGTCTCTTTCACGAAGTCGGACACAGG
>CAVUBW010000021.1:0-206113 GCA_963739835.1 uncultured Acidimicrobiales bacterium | reverse complement strand
CGTCGGCGAAGGGGCCGAGGCCGAGGAAGTCGACCAGGTCGCGGACCTCGGACCGCCGCGCCCGCTCCAGGCGGATCGAGCGGGGCAGGCACAGTGCGCTGGCCAGCAACCCGGTGCGCCGCCGCGCCTCGAAGGCCACGAGCACGGTCTCGCACACGGTCAGCTCGGGGAACAGCATCGCGGCCTGGAAGCTACGGCCCAGGCCCGCCCGGGCCCGACCGGCTGGCGTGCGCCGGGCCGGGCGGCCCAGCAGCTCGACGACACCGCGGGCGGGAACGAAGCCGCCGATGGCGTTCATCAGGGTGGACTTGCCGGCGCCGTTGGTGCCGATCAGGCCGACGACCTCGCCGGCGCCCACTTCGATCGAGGCGCGGTCGACGGCGTGTATGCCGCCGAAGGTGACGACGACCTCGGTCGCCCGCAGGGCGGGCGTCCCGGCGGGCAGGGGGTCCGGCTCGACCGGGCGGCGGGCCGCGACGGCGGGCCGGGCCGGCACCGGCGCCGGCCCCGCCCGCCGCTCGGCCCACTCGATGATGGCGGTCCGGGCGGCGTGGCCGATCTGGACGAGGCCGCCCGGGAAGTAGAGGAGCAGCACGAGCAGGCCGAGGCTCGACGTCAGGAGCGGCACGAGGTCGTTGCCCGGGAAGAACGCTGGCAGCCCGATCACCCACACCGCGCCGAACACCGCCCCGGACACGGAGCCGAGGCCGCCGATCACGACGATCGACACGAGCAGCAGCGAGTCGGCCACCGTGAACAGCCGGTCGCTCGGGACCGCCTGCACGTTGGCGGCGAGGAGCGTGCCACCGAGCGCCGCCATCCCGCCGGACAGCGCGAACGCCCGGAGCCGGGTCATGGTCGTGGACACGGTGTAGGCGGACGCCCCGTCGGGGTTGTCGCGGACCGCGATCGTGCCCCGCCCGATGCCGGTGCGCCGCAGGCGCGCCACCATCGCCACCGCGACGATCAGGACGGCGAGGACCAGGTAGTAGTAGGCCCGCTGCCACGCTGCAGGCCGCCGGGGACGACCTGAACTACGGGACCTTCGCCGCCGCCATGGACGGCCTGAAGCTGACGGTCCCCGGCGATCCCACCGAGCGCACCTACGGGCAGCCGCCCCACGCCGACGGCGATCCGAGCGTGTACCTGTTCACCTGGGACCAGGCCAAGCGGGCGCTCGTCCTCGACGAGGACGGCTGATGGCCCCGAGCGGCGAGAGCGGCCGGGCTGTGCCTCCCGGCCCGCGAGATCCCGATCCCGACCTCGGTGAGCGCCGAGGCCCAGGCGGCCATGGCGATGTCGCCCCTGCCGGCGCCCGACCAGCCGGCGCCCGACGACGACGACGGCTGGCGGGCGATGATCGCGGCGCAGGACGCGGCGATCGCCGGGATGATGGCCGCGCGCGTGGCCGACGCCCCCGTGGTGACGACCGAGCTCGACGTCGGCGCCCACGTCTACGAGATCGTGCCCACGGCGCTCGCCGACGGCGACCGTCGCGTCTACCTCGACATCCACGGCGGCGCGTTCGTCTTCGGCGCCGGCGAGTGCTGCCGGGTGATGAGCATCGGCGCCGCGACCCGGTTCGGCACCCGGGTGTGGTCCGTCGACTACCGCATGCCGCCGGACCACCCCTTCCCGGCCGGGCTCGACGACTGCCTCGCCGCCTACCGCGCCCTGCTGTCCGACCACGATCCGGCGGAGATCATCGTCGGCGGCGCCTCGGCCGGCGGCAACCTCGCCGCCGCGCTCATCCTGCGGGCCCGGGACGAGGGCCTCCCCCTGCCCGCGGCCGCAGTGCTGATGACGCCGGGGGTCGACCTCACCGGCATCCGGCGACTCGTTCCAGACCAACCTCGGGCTCGATCCCCTGCTCACGGGCCGCTCCACGCCGACCTTCGCGATGTACGCCGGGGACCGGGACCTGACCGACCCCTACGTCTCGCCGCTGTTCGGCGACTTCGCCCCGGGCTTCCCGCCCACGATCCTGACGACCGGCACCCGGGACCGGCTCCTGTCGGACACGGTGCGGATGCACCGGGCGCTGCGGCGGGCCGGCATCCCGGCCGACCTCCACGTCACGGAGGCGGCGGGTCACGGCGGGTTCTTCGGCACCGCCCCCGAGGACCACGAGATCGAGCGCGAGATCCGCCGCTTCGCGGAGTCGCACTGGCCCTGACACGCGTTTGTCCGCCCCCCTGACGGGGGGCGGACGCGCGCCCCGGCGTCAGGGCCGGCGGGACGTGACCCGGGCGGCCGGGCGGCGGCGCGAGCGGCGGAGGGCCGACTGCCACTCGCCGGCCCGGCGACCCCGCAGATAGGCCGGCCTGGAGCCGGAGCGCCGGCTGACGACGCTCGGGCGCAGGCGGTCCGGCCGCAGCACGTACAGGTCGTCGCGCACGATCTCGGGCGCCCGGGCGAGCAGGGCGTCGAGGTCGTCGTGGACCGACAGGTGGCGCCCGGACAGCGCGTCGGCGTCGCCGGCGGCCAGCCGCAGCAGCAGCTCGACGGCCTCGGCGGGCTCCGCGCCGCGGTCCTCCCGGAGCTCGTCCATCGCCCAGCGGCGGACGTGGTCCTCGTAGTGGGTCGAGGGCGCGGTGCCGGCAAGGGTCTCGGTCATGCCGATCGGCAGGAGCCCGGGATGGACGCTGAACACGCTGATCCCGTGGCGCCGGACCTCGTGGGCGAGGTTCTCGGACAGCTTGACGACCGCGGCCTTGGACACGGCGTAGGCCGACACCAGCGGCCACCGGTACTCGCCGGCCCGGCTGGTGACGTTGATGATCCGGCCGTGCCCGCGAGCCACCATGCCGGGGAGCACCAGCTGGGTCGTGAGCACGACGCCGCGCAGGTTGACGTCCATCGTCGTCCACCAGGCGGTGGGATCGTTCTCCCACAGCGGCCCGATCGGGCCGACGACGCCGGCGTTGTTGACGAGGAGATCGACCGGTCCGAGGTGGTCGGTCAGCCGGGCGACGGCGGCGGTCAGGCCGGCGGCGTCGGTGACGTCGGCCCGGGCGGCGGACGCCGTGCCGCCGTCCCGGCGGATCAGCTCGACCGTCTCGTCGAGCTCGTCGCCGGAGCGGGCGACCAGGGCGACGGCTGCGCCGGATCCGGCCAGGGCGCGGGCGACGGTGCGCCCGATGCCCCGGCCGCCGCCGGTGACGAGGGCGACCTGGGTCGATCGGTCGGGTGACGGGGTGGACGGGGGAGCGGGGCTATCGCTGGTGGGGAGCATGCCGTCACCATGCGACCGCGACGGCGCCGCGGTCCTGAGCAGCGATTGCTCATCGCGTCCGGGGGGTCGGCCGGTTGAGCAGCGATTGCTCAGGCGCGCGGCCGCCGGATGGAGTGAGATGGCCGCATGACCCCGGGGCAGATCGCGCTCGTCGAGGACACCCTGGCGGCCGTCGACCGGGACGCGCTGGCCCTCGACTTCTACCGGCGCGCGTTCGCGGCCGAGCCGATCCTGTCCACGATGTTCACGACCGACCCGGCGATCCAGCGCGCCCGGTTCGCGACCGAGCTGGACGAGATCGTCCGCTCGATCCGGGCGCACGACACGTTCGACCCCCGGGTGCGCGCCCTCGGCGCCCGCCACCGCGACTACGGCGTCCGGTCCGCCCACTACCGCCTCATGGGCGAGGCGCTGCGGTCTGCGCTCGCGGCCGCCCTCGGCGACCGGTGGACCGACGAGGTCGCCGTCGCCTGGGCGAGCGCCTACAACCTCATGGCCGAGACGATGATGCTGGGTGCGCTGGAGGATCCTCGTCCGGGCTGAGCCCGCCCCGGCTGCCGAGCGCGCCCGCCAGCTGCTGCCGGTCGCGGACCCCGAGCTTCGTGTAGGCGTTCTGCAGGTGGTTGTTGACCGTGCGGACGGACAGGTACAGGCGGGTGGCGATCTCCTTGCTCGACTCCCCGCGTGCCGCCATCGTGGCGATGTCGCGCTCGCGGGGCGTGAGCGGCGAGACCATCACCTGCACGGCGAGGCCGGGCGTGCCGCGCGCCCTCGCACCGCTCGGCCAGCGCCCGGGCCCGGACCAGCTGGGCGGCCGTGGCCCGCCCGTCGCCCGCCCGCCGCAGCGCCTGTGCGGCCTCCGTCGCCGCCTCGGCCGCCAGCAGGACGGCGCCCAGGTCCTCGAACCGGTCGGCGGCCGCGACCAGGCCCGCCGCATCGCCGCCGGCGGCGGCCTCGGCATGTGCGGCATAGGCCGGCACCAGCTCGCCCTCGCACGCACCCGCCAGCTCGGCCAGCTGGTCGGCGACGCTCGCCGGCTCGCCGAGGCGGGCCACGTCGTGCAGCAGCCAGCTCTCGCACACGCGGTAGCCCGAGGCCCGCGCCCGCGCCGCCGCCTCCCGCAGGGTCCGGCGGGCACCGGGCAGGTCGCCGGCCGCCACGAGCGCCCAGGCCCGGCCCAGGTCCTGCTCCGGGGCGGTGAACGGGAACGGCGGGAGCTGGTCGAGAGCGCGGACGGCGGCGGCCGCGGCCGCCGCGTCGCCCCGGCACGCGGCCGCGGTCGCCGCCGCCGACAGCACGAGGCGGCGCGGCCCGGACTGGGCGTGGACCTCCGATCGGGCCAACGCCTCGGCGAGCCAGCGGCCGGCGGTCACGACCTGGCCGGCCAGCAGCGCGCAGCGTCCGATCTGGTGCGCCAGCCACATGAACGCGTCCGGTGGCGCGGTCGGGGGCGTGGCCTCGTAGGCCGCGGTGGCGAGCTCGGTGGCCTCGGCCAGCCGGCCGCACTCCGCCAGGGCGTACGCCCGGATCAGCAGATGGTTGCCGGGCCCGGGGATGGCGATCTGGTCGGCGTCCGCCATCTGCTCGACGAAGGCGCGGCCCAGGAGGTCGGCGCCCGTCGCGCACCGGCCGATTGCGACCAGGGCGGGCAGCTCGGCCAGCGCCCGCATGGCCCGCTCCCGGGGGCTGTCCGTCTCGGGGATGGGTGCGAGCACGGCGAGCGCGTCGACCGGGCGGCCCGAGTAGGTGAGCAGGAGCGCCTCGTTGAGGGTCAGCTCCCCGACCCCCGGCCGGTCGGAGAGCCGCTCCCGGGCCTCGCCGTTGACGGCCAGGGCCTCGTCGGGACGCAGCAGCCCCCACATCAGGTTGCGGGTCCGGATCTCGGTGATCGGCACCAGCAACGCGTCGTCGTCGGCCGCCGCCTCCTCGGCCGCGGCGAGGACGTCGTCCGCCTCGGGGAACCGGCCCAGCTCGTGGAGCGCCTCGCCCAGCAGGAGCCCGGCCTCGGGCGTCACGCCGCCGACGACCGCGGCGCGGCCCAGGCGCTCGAGCTGGGGGAAGTCGTTGCCGTAGCGGGCCAGGCGGGCGGCCTTGACCAGCAGCGCCGGGTCGGCCGATCCGGTGGCCTCCAGCCGGGCGGTGGCCACCCGGATCGGGTCCTCGCGCCGGCGGGCCCCGTGCGCGTCGATGCGGTCGGCGTGCTCGAGCAGGAGTCGTCGCCGGGTCAGCGCGGGCATGCGGGCGCGCAGGAGCTCGCCGTAGAGCGGATGGGCGAGCCGCACCTGCTGGCGGCGCCCGTCCGTCTCCACGCGGAGCATGCCCGACCGGTCGAGCAGTTCGAGCTGGCCCGAGCCGACGATCGCTTCGAGCGTGGCCAGGCCCACGGGCTCGCGCACGGCCAGGATGTCGAGCGCCGCGGTCGCGGCGGGGTCCAGCAACCGCAGGCGGGCGGCCAGCAGCTCGTGGAGCCGGGGCGTGGTCACGAGCGGCCCGACCAGCCGCCAGACCCCGTGCTGGTCGACGAGATGGTCGTGGCCGAGCGCGCCGAGCACCAGCTCGCGCACGAGCAGCACGTTGCCCTGGCTGGCCCGCCAGAACTCGGCGACGGTGGTCGCCTCGACGGGGCCGCGCAGCACGAGGTGGAGCAGCGTGTCGATCGCCGCCTGGTCGAGGTCGTCCAGGTCGATGCGGTGGACCCGGGCCCGGTGCCACAGCGAATCGACGCCCGCCGGCAGCGGCTCGGCCGTGCGCACGGTCGCCACCAGGAAGACGAGATCGGCGTCAACGAGCTGGCACACGAGCGTCGCCGACGTGGTGTCGAGCAGGTGCAGGTCGTCGACGAAGAGGACCATCGGTCCCTCGGTCGCCTGGTCGAGGAGCACGGGCCGGACCTCGGCCATCACCGCGACGAGGTCGCAGCGCTGGTCGGCGAGGCCCGGCGGCAGCAGGTGGGCGAGCGCGCCGAGCGGCACCGACCGGGAGCCCTCGGTGGCGGTGGCGCGGGCGACGTAGCGACCGTCGCGGTCGGCCAGGGCCAGGCACTGGTCGGCGAGCCGGGTCTTGCCCACGCCCGGCGGCCCGTGGATGACGAAGCCGTGGGCGCGGGGATCGCTCAGGCTGGCGGTGAACAGGTCCAGCTCGCCGTGGCGGCCCACGAGCGGCCACTGCAACGGCGGCACCGCCATCGCGGGCGCAGAGCCGGCCCTGACCATGGGCCAACGCTACCGGTCATCCAACGCGAGGGATCAGACCCCCTCGGGCGGCTCGGGCGGTAGCGGTTGCGGGTTCAGGGCGACGAAGTCGATCGAGCGCCCGTCGCCTCCGGGCGGGAGTGGCTGCGGGTTGAGCGCCACGAAGTCGATCCTGTCGGCGGGTGGCAGCGGCTGCGGGTTGAGGACCACGAGGTTGATGCGCGCGCCCGGCGGAATCGGCTGCGGGTTGAGGGCCACGAGATTGATCGTCGCGCCCTCCGGGATCGGCTGCGGACCGAGCGCCAGCAGGTTGATCGTCGCGTCCGGCGGGAGCGGCTGCGGGTTGAGGCCCACCAGGTTGATCCGGATCCCCGGCGGGATCGGCTGCGGGTTGAGGGCCACGATGTTGATGTCCAGCGACGACGCTTGCGTCGGTGGGATCGGGGTCGTCACGGCTGGTGCCTCCTAGGTCGGCCGGCCGGGACCGCCGACGAAGTGCTCGGACTCGAACTCGAATCCGTCGCTGGGGTTTCCCGACGTCAACACGAACGAGTGTGGTTCGGGGGCCACCGCGAACTCGCCCGGCAGCAAGCCCGGGCCCGAACGGTTGAACCACACATGGGGACGGAAGTCGAAGACTCCGCTGAACCTCACGCCGCTCTGTGCGGTGATCTGGAAGGCCTGCCCGAGAGACATGCCGACCCACAGGTCCGGACCGGGCGCACCCGGGAGGTCGGTGGCGACGACCTGCTCGAGGTGGTTGTAGCGCAGAACGTGTCCGTTCTCGTGGCGGTGGAACACGTGGAAGTACAGCAAGGCCTGACTGAACTCCGCCGTCGTCCAGAACGCGGGTTCGATGTGCAGGCCGAAGCGCAGCTCGATCGGGAACTCGTGCACGAAGGCGAAGCGCTCCGCGTCACGGGCCGTCTCCGTCCACGTGATCTCGCACAGCGGGCTGTGGAGCTGGGCCACATCCGCACAGTAGCGAGGGCTAGGTGTTCCCTGCGGTGGCGGCGTCGTAGACGCACTCCCCGGCGAGCCACGTCTGCGCGATGTCGAGCTCGTCGCATCTCGCCCCCCGGGCGCCGTACCTGCAACGAGGCTACGTTCGATCTCCTAAGTGTCGGAGCCTGTCGACCGAGAGGACCATCGGTGTGAGAACGAAGCTGATCGTGCCGTTCGTTGTTGTCGCCTTGATCCTCGGGATGTCGTCGAACGCCGGTGCCATCACGTGGGGCAGGCCCGACGTCAACGGCGAGTACCCGAACGTCGCCTCCGTGCGGGGGATCGTCGAGGCGCAGAACCTCGCCCGCGTCAGCTGCAGCGGGAGTCTGCTCCAGCGGGATGCGGACAAGGTCGTGATCCTGACGGCCGCGCACTGCACCGATGCGTGGGCGGCGGAGATCGCCGCGGGGACCCTCGACTCCGTCGGCGTGTCGTTCGATCAGAACAACCAGGTCAACGGGACGACGACCGACGCCACCTTCTACGTCAGGGGCGGGGTCCCGATCAGCTTTCCGGCGAAGGACGCTCCCTTCGAGACATTCGACTACGGCCTGGTCGTGTTCGCCGCCAACGCCGAGAACAGTCTCGGCCAGACGATCCAGCAGCGGTGGGGAGCGCTGACGCCCGTGCACATCGCTCCGGATGCGGGATACCTGCCGCGCGTGATCGACGGCGTCCCCAACCCGACCAACAACCTGTCGTTCACCGCGGTCGGCTACGGGACGGGTGAGAAGTTCCCCATCCCGGGGCAGGAGACCGGTCCGGCCGACCCGTCCGGAGCCAACCTCTCGAAGTTCCTCATCCGGTACATCGCCGACGGCCTCACGTACAACGCACTCAATCCCACCAACGGCGTGCTGAGACTGTCGATGAACATCGCGAAGGGCGAGGACGGCACCTGCAACGGCGATTCGGGAGGCCCGATCTTCTACCTGGACCCCACGCTCGGCCCCGTGCAGGTCTCGCTCGTGTCCGGGGGTGACTTCCCGTGCCGAGCAACGAACACGGGACCAGCGTTCAGCCGGCAGGAAGGCCTCGACTTCATAGCGTGCGGAACGGTCGACGGCGACGTCAGTGCCGTGCAGGCGTGCGTGGAGGGTCTTTTCGGGCCGTAGTGCTCTGGCGCACGACGAGCTCGGTCGGGATCGTGAGGTGCCGCACCGGGGCCTTGGCGTTCGACCTGCTGCGTTCGATGGCCTTGATGAGGGCGGCCGCGGCGAGGCGGCCCTTCGCGGCGACGTCCTGGCGGACGGTGGTCAGGGCGGGTCGGCTGCGGCGGGCGACCGGGCTGTCGTCGAAGCCGACCACGGAGAGGTCGTCGGGGACCACCAGTCCGAGGTCCTCCGCGACCGTCAGGACGCCGAGTGCCAGCACGTCGGAGAAGCACAGCACCGCGGTCGGCCGCTCCTCGGCGACGAGCACGGCGCGAGCGGCGTCGATCGCCTCGTCGTCGCTGTTGGACTGCGTCTGGACGACCGTGGGGCGGATGCCGGCGTCGGCCAACGTGTCCAGCCAGCCCAGCATGCGCTGCTGCTGGGGATGACCGCTGGCCACGGCCACCGGATCCTCGACGAGCCCGCGTGGACCGTCCATCGCCAGCGTGATGATCGCCACCCGCCGGTGTCCGAGGTCGACGAGATGCTGCGCCGCCGCTCTTGCACCGCCACGGTCGTCGACGTTGACGCTCGTGATGCCGGGCATCGGGTCCTGGTCGACGAACACCAGCGGCAGCTTGCGCCGGAGCAACCAGTCGCGGGCGGGCGATTCCGGCCGGCACGAGTACACCAGCGCGCCGTCCATCGCCACGTCCCGCGCCGGGACCATGTCGTCCCGGACGTGCGAGGTCAGCAGCGTGAGCGCCAACCCGGTGGGCGCCAGCTCGTCCACGACGGCCCGCATGAAGCTGGTCGCCACCTCGTCGGCGAACGAGTACTGCAGCGAGTCGGTCAGCAGCACCCCGACGGCGCCGGTCGTGCCCCGGGCGAGCGCCCGGCCCGCCGGATCGGGCCCGACGTAGCCGAGCTCCCGGGCGGTGGCGAGCACGCGCTCGCGGAGCTCGGCCGAGAGCTGGTCGGGGCGCGAGAACGTGTTGGAGACCGTCATCCGGCTCACGCCGAGCTGGTCGGCGATCGTCTGCAGTGTCACCCTCGCCATCGCACCACCCTGCTCGCTGTCGACGAGCAAGGGTAGGGTCAGGTCGCCGGCACGCACTCGACGGGCTCCCGTCGCCGAGCCGGGGCCGCGGACCTCGCCCGCACGGCGACCAGCAGGCGCCGCAGGCGACGACGTCTCTCCACGTACGGCTGGACGGGTGCGCCCGGCAGGGCGCTGTGGGCGAGATCGGGCAGGGACGCCTGGGCGTAGCGATGGGCCAACACGAAGAACGGCGGCATGGCAAGCCCTCCCGGGATCGATCGGTAACTATACCGGTACAGTAACACCGGACTCTGTACCGGTCAAGATCGTTCACTAGGCCTTTTGTCCCCGGAAGTGGTCGCCGGGACGACCACTTCCGGGGACAAAACGCGGCGTCAGGGCCTGGCGGAGGGCGGAGGGGACCTGGCCGGTCTCGCTGCGGATCACGCGGCACAGATGGCTCTGGTCGGCGAGGCCGACATCCGCGGCCAGGCGGGCCAGGTCGCGCTCGCCGCCGGCGAGGCGTTCGAGCGCGCTGCGCACGCGCAGGCGGATGCGGTGCCGGGAGATCGTGTGCCCGGTCTCGGCGTGGAAGATGCGGCTGAGGTGATGGGGCGACACCGCGAGCTCGCGGCCCAGCTGCACGACGGAGCGATCGGGGTCGGCGGCGAGCAGCCCGCGGGCGGCGTCGACGACGGCGCGGCGGGCCCGCACGGTGGACGGTCTGCCCGCCGCGACCCGGCGCGGGTCCACCTGCGCCAGCGACTGCCCGGCGAGGTCCACCGCACGGTCGACGAGCGAGGCCCCGTCGTCGCCGCGCCGCCCGCCGGCCAGCAGCAGCCGGTGCTCCAGGTCGAGCGGGGGCGGGACCGGCAGCGGTCCGGCCGGGAGCGTCTCGTCCCCGCCCCACAGCGAGGGGACCAGCCCGGACAGCGAGGATGACCGCGGTGCAGTCGTCCCCGCCGGCCTGAGGGTGGTCGAACTGCTCCTCCTCTCCCGGGTTGGCGCAGTAGGCGACGGTCGGGTCGAGCAGCGTCGCGGACCCGTCGGCCCGGCGGCCGAAGCAGCCCCGGCGCACGAACACCACGCCATGTCGCGCGCTGCTCCACTCGATCGGCGTGGCCGCGCCCGGGCGCCTCCCGGCAGGCGATGTCGGCGACGGTGATGCCATCGCGTGCGAAGAGCCGTGCGGCTCGTCAGCATGCGGCGTCCCGTTCAGGCGCGCACCAACGTCCAAGACCCGGGGGGCGGTGGACCGCAGTCTGCGATCGCATGCGCGGTGCTCGTGGTGGTTCTCGTCGGACAGGCGATGGCGTCGATGGACGCGTCGATCCTCGCCGTCGCGGCGCCCAACCTGCGGGCGGACCTGCAGTCATCCGACGCCCAGTTCCAGCTGATCGTCGTCGATCTACACGATGGGCTTTGCGGCCATGGTGGTGACCGGCGCACGGCTCGGCGACGTCGTCGGGCGACGGCGGGCGTTCCTCCTCGGGCTGGCCGGGTTCACGGTGGCGTCGCTGGTCGGCGGGCTGGCGCCGACGTCCGCCACGCTGATCGCCGCACGGGCGCTGCAGGGCGCGGCCGCCGGGGTGATGACGCCGCAGGTCCTGTCGATCATCCAGCTCCAGTTCGACGGCGAGGCCCGAGCCCGGGCCGCTGGGCGCCTACTCCATGGTCCTGGCTGCGGGCGTCGCCGCCGGCCAGGTGCCGGCGGTGCTGGTCTGAGCGCCCACCTGTTCGGCGCCGGGTGGCGTCCGGCGCTGCTGCTGAACGTCCCCATCGGCGCCGCCCTGCTGCTCGCCGTCCGGCGGCGCCTGCCGGACGTGCCGCGGCGGCGCCACGCCGCCGGCTGGATCCCGCCGGCGCGGCGCGATCCTCGCGGTCGGGCTCCTCGCACTGGTGATCCCGCTGACGTTCGGGCGCCAGGACGGCTGGCCGCCGTGGGTCTGGGTCTCCGTCGCGGCCGCCATGCTCGTGGTGGCCGGGTTCGTCGCTCTGGAGCGTGCGATCCGGCCCGGGGCGGCGACCCGCTGTTCGACCTCGACGTGTGCACGATCCCGGCGTCGCCGCGGGGGTCGGCGCCGTCACGCTCGTCATGGCCTGCTACGCCGGGTTCCTGATCACCCTGACGCTGCACCTGCAGGACGGCCTCGGGTTCTCGCCGCTGCGCGCCGGCCTGACCTTCGCCGCCTACGCGAGCGGGTTCGCCGACCGTCAGCCTGACGTGGACCCGGGCGCCTGCTCGGTGGCGCGAGCGCATGCCGATGGCCGGACCGCTGGTCATGGGCGCCGCCCTGTCGGCGTCGGAGCGGTCGCCGCGAGCGGCGCGGTGGCCGGTCGCCGTGACCTCTGCGCTCCTGTTCTGCGGGGGTCCGGCCACGCCTGCGGCTTCGCCCGCTCGCGAGCGGCTGACCACCCTCGTGCGCCACGACCAGGCCGCGGACCTCAGCGGCCTGGTGCTGACCGCGAGCCTTCTCGGCCAGGTGCTCGGCGTCGCCGCGATCACCGGCGTCTACTTCGGCGCGCTCGTCGGACGGGTCGGCGCGAGGCGTTCGCCCACACAACGGTCTCGCTCGCCGGCGGGCTCGTCGCCACGGCAGCCTGCGCCGCGAGGATGAACCGAGCCGCTGCTCGCCGGGGACCGCGTCCGGCAGCTGTCCATCAACCCACAACGAAGCACGACCCGCCGCCGTGAGATCGGTACCCTGCCCGCCTTCAGCTGAGCTTCAGGTTTCACGCATTGGTGAAAGTTGCCGTGTCGAAGTGGATCGCCCGGTGCTCGTAGCGGGAGAGCAGAGCGAGTGCCTCCGGTTCGAGCACCGGGGTCTCGTAGTCGTCACCAGCGAAGGCGCGCACGGCCTCCTCCGAGTCGAAACGCGTCAGGGTGACGAAAGCGACCTCGCCGTCCTCGACGCGAGTCAGGACGTCCGCCCCGCGGAAGCCGGGGATCTCCCGCATCGACGGGAACAGCCCGTCCAGGAGGAATCGCCGGTAGGCGTCGGCATTCTCGATCGTCGTCCAACCACGCCAGACACGGGTGATCATGGTCACAGGCCTCCTCGAATCATCCTCGATCACCTGACCGCCGGCGCTGTTGCCGTGCCAGCCATCCGCAGGGGTTCTCCGCGTGCCACCGCTGCGACCTCGACCGGGTCGCGTCGATGAACAGCAGGTCGCATTCCACGCGTTGGCACTGGCGGAGCCGGCTCGCATCGACTCCGTCGAGCTCCTGAATGACGCGGCGGGCCAGCCCGGCAACCCGAGCCGGATCGCGCCAGCGCACGTCGCTCCGTACATCGTGCCCGTTCACCGACAGCTCGATGGTCGCGGTGCAGCCCGAAGCGAGCTCGCTGATGACCTCGACGGCTCGGCTCGCAGGCGGTTGTCGCAGAGCGAGACAGTCGCCGAGCTCCGACACGGCGTCGGCCAGCCGTTCGAGACCCGGGAGGTCCTCCCGGCGCAGACCGTCGATCGGCAGCCCCGCCTCGCCGAGCGACCGGCGCGCGCGGGGCACGTCGACGAACGGTGCTCTCGGCGCCGTGTCCCAACGCCGGCGCCGCTTGAGGTTCGCGAGTGCGATCACGGCCGTGGCGTTCATCCCCGCGGCAGCTTGCTCGCGACGACCCGGCGCCGCGGCCTGTCCACCAGACCGTTCGCAGATCGCGTAGACAGCCATGTGGACCTCCGTGTCACGGTCTACGCAATATTAGACCGTGACGGGGCTCAGCCGGCCGCGGGGGTGACCACGATCTTGCAGTGCTCCTCGGGATCGCCGAGCGCCTCGAACGCCCAGGCGACGCCGTCGAGGCCCACCTCGGCGGTGACCATCGGGGCCACGTCGATCTCGCCCTCCGCGATCGAGCGGAGGCTGGCGGCGAACTCCGCCGGGTCGTAGCCGAGCACGAACTGGACGTTCAGCTCCTTGGCGATGCCGTAGAAGGGCGTCACCGTGTCGTCCTCCATGCACACCCCGACCACGACGATCCTGCTCTGGGCGGGGGCGCGGCGCAGGATGTCGTCGATGATGCCGGGGACGCCGATGGCCTCGAACGCCACGACGGGCCGGCCCTGGCCCACCCGGCCGTAGGCCGCCCAGGCCGTTTCCTGGCGCGGATCGACCGCCTCGTGGGCGCCGAGGGCCACCGCCAGGGCCCGGCGCGCCGGCGAGAAGTCGGCGGCGACGATCGGCGCCACGCCCCGGAGCGCCAGCGCAGCGATCACGGCCAGGCCCACCGGGCCGGCGCCGAGCACGACGGCCCCGTCCGCCGAGCCGATCTGCGAGCGGTTCACGGCGTGCAGGCCGACCGCCATCGGCTCGGTCAGCGCCGCGTGCCGGGCCGCGAGCCCGTTGGGCACCTCCACCAGGAGCGGGGCGCTGAGCAACATCCGCTGGGCGTAGCCACCCAGCACGTCGTTGCTGTAGACGATCGGTCGGATGGCCGACGGGCCGAACAGGATCGGGATCGACGTGACCAGCGTGCCGGCCGGGAACGTCGCCGTGTCCGGCCCCGCGTCCAGGACCTCGGCGGCGAACTCGTGGCCCATGTACACGTCGCGATCGAGATCGACCTCGGGCGCGCCGAGGTCGGGCACGCCCTCGACCTGCCGGCCCAGCGCGAGCGCCCGGTGGCTGTGGCGGGCGAAGTGGAGATCGGAGCCGCAGATCCCGCACGCCCGCACCTCGACCAGCACCTGGCCTGCGGCCGGGACGGGCTCGGCGACGTCGTCCCGCACCACCATCTCGCCCCGGCTGAGCACGGTCGCACGCATGTCTTGCCCCTTCGGTCCACAAACCCGACACTGATATCGGTACCATTGTGGCTGTCCGCACGCAAAGGCGGCACCAGCAAACTCGTCGGGTTCGACAGTGTTGTCAGCACGGGTGCGGATCCGGCGACCGCCCGGGAGGGGAACCGATGCGCCTGCGCCTGCTGCCCGAGGACGATCACATGCACGCCCGCGAGGAGGCCAGCAACTTCAACGAGAGCGCCTACTACAACTTCCACGACCCGGGGTGCGGGCTCGGCGGGTGGGTGCGCCTCGGCAACCGGCCCAACGAGGGCTACGCCGAGATGACCACCTGCCTCTACCTGCCCGACGGCCGGGTGGCGTTCTGGTTCGCCCGGCCGCGCATCGCGGACAACGACGCGCACGACGCCGGGGGGCTGCGGTTCGAGGTGGTCCGCCCGTTCGAGGAGCACCGCGTGACCTACGACGGCTCGGTGGTCGTGCTGGACGACCCGGCGGCGATGGAGGACCCGGGCAAGGCGTTCGGCGAGAACCCGAAGGTGCCCTGCCGCATCGACCAGGTCCATCGGGCCGTCGCCGACCCCTGGGGTGGCGAGCCCGAGCCCGAGGAGGGCGAGGCGCCGGTCGAGGTCGACCCCGAGCAGGCCTTCGCCCGCGGCCACTTCGAGCAGCACATGGCGATCACCGGCACCGTCACGGTCGGCGACGAGGCCTTCACCCTCGACGACGGCCTGGGCCTGCGGGACCACAGCTGGGGGCCGCGGTACTGGCAGAGCATCTGGTGGTACCGCTGGCTCACGGTCAACCTGGGGCCCGACCTCGGGTTCGCCACCACCATCTCGGGCGACGAGGCCGGCCGGCGCCGTGTCGGCGGCTTCCTCTACGACCGCCGGGTCGGCCCCGGCTGGTCGCCGATCCGCGACGTCGAGCTGGCCTCCGACTACGACGACCGCTGGTACCACCGGCGGGTGCAGGCCACGGTGCGCACCGACGCCCGCGCCTACGAGGTCGAGGGGGAGGTGTGGTCGTCGATCCCGCTGCGCAACCGGCGCAACGGCATGACGACCCGCATCGTCGAGGGCATGACGCGCTGGCGTGCCGACGGCATCGAGGGCTCGGGGCTGTCCGAGTACCTCGACCAGATCGTCGACGGTCGACCGGTGGGCGTGGAGACCGGCGCGCGGGGGTGATCGGCCTACCGGCAAACCGACACTCGTGTCGACACCGGCGACGAGGTCCACTAGGTTGCGGTTCGCCTACATCGGTGCGTTTCTCGAGGGGGACAAACGTGGCACACGAGTTCCTGTCCGACGGGTGGTTCGAGGCGGTCGAGGCGCTCGGCCCGCCGCCGCCGGCGGCCGGCCCCGACCCGGGCCCGATCAACCTGGTGGTGACCCGCGCCGCCGGCGACGAGGTCCAGCTCCACATCGCCGGTGGTGCGATGGCCCGCGGCCTCGACGAGGCCGCGCAGACGACGCTGACCACGCCCTACGACGTCGCCAAGGCGCTGTTCGTCAAGCGCGACCAGCAGGCGGCGATGCAGGCGTTCATGTCGGGCCAGATCAAGGTCCAGGGCGACATGTCGAAGCTCATGTCGATGGGCAGCGCGACGCCGACGCCGGAGCAGGAGGCCTTCTCACAGAAGGTCCTGGAGCTCACCGAGACCTGACGATACCGACAACCGTGTCGAGGACCCTCCGCGTGGCCGTCGTCGGCGGGGGCATCGGCGGCCTGGGGAGCGCGCTCGCGCTCGCCCGGGCCGGCCACCGGGTGACCCTGCTCGAGCGGGACCCGCTCCCGGCCAGCACCGATCCCGGCGAGGCCTTCCGCGCCGAGCGGCGCGGGGCGCCGCAGTCGCACCAGACCCACGGGTTCCTCGCCCGCCTCCAGGTGCTGCTGCGCGAGCGGTTCCCGGACGTCCTCGACGACCTCCTGGCGGTCGGCTGCACCACGATGTCGACGACCGCCAACCTCGGCGAGCCTCAGCCGGGCGACGAGGACCTCGCCGTCCTGATCGTGCGGCGCACGACGCTCGACTGGGTCCTGCGCCGGGCGGTCCTGGCCCAGCCCGGCGTCGAGGTCAGGGCCGGTGTCGGGGTGGCGGGCCTGGTGGCCGATCCCGCCCGACCGGGGGCAACGCCCACCGTCCGCGGGGTCCGGCTGCACGACGGCGGCGTCGTCGACGCCGACCTCGTCGTGGTGGCCGGGGGGCGGCGCTCGCCCCTGCCCGTCTGGCTGGCGGACGCCGGGGTCACGATCCCCGAGGAGGTGGTCGAGAGCGGGTTGATGTACCTCACCCGCTGGTACCGGTACCCCGACGGCCCCCAATCGCTGCGGGACCCCAAGCTGGGCGGCGACCTCGGCTTCCTGAAGTTCCTCGGCGTGCCGGGCGACGGCGGGACGCTGTCGGTGACGCTGGCCGTCGCCACGCACGACGGCGAACTGCGCGCCGCCCTGGCGGCCGCCGACCGGTTCGACATGGCCTGCCGGCTGCTGCCCGGCCCCGACGGGTTCTTCGCCGACGGCCCGCTCGAGCCGCTCGGCGGAGTCAGGCCGATGGGCGGGCTGGTCAACCGCCTCCGCCGCTTCGTCGACGACGGCGGGCGCCCGCTCGCGCTCGGCGTCCACGCGGTCGGCGACGCCCACACCTGCACGAACCCTCTCTACGGCCGGGGCTGCAGCCTGGCGATGGTCCAGGCGGTCCTCCTGGCCGACGCGCTCGCCGACCACCCGGACGACCCCGTCGCCCGGGCGGCGGCCTACGAGGCGGGCTGCGCACGCGAGATCGAGCCCTGGTACCGATCGGCACTGGAGCTGGACCGGGCGGGCGCCGATCCCGCCGGGCCCGGCGGCGGCACCGGGCTGGCCGGGTCGGCGCAGGGCCGGGCCATGGCCGCGGTGTTCGCGGCCGCGGCCACCGACCCGGTCATCGGCCGGGCGATGGTGCGGTTCTGGAACCTGCTGGTCACCCCCGCCGGCCTGGCGGCCGACGCCGAGCTGATGGCCCGCATGGCCGAGGTGATGGCCCACCCCGAGGACCATCCGCTGCCCGCCCCGGTGGGCCCCACCCGAGAGGCGCTGCTCGCAGCCCTCGCGACGCCGGAGGAGGCGCTGCATGCCTGACGCTGAGGTCCGTTCCCGCACCGTGTCGACCAACGGCGTCGACCTCCACGTGGCCGAGGCCGGCGGGGACGGGCCGGTCGTGCTGCTCGCCCACGGCTTCCCCGAGCTGGCGTATTCGTGGCGCCACCAGCTGCCGGCCCTCGCCGAGGCCGGCTACCACGCCGTCGCCCCCGACCAGCGGGGCTACGGCCGGTCGAGCCGCCCCGAGGCGATCGAGGACTACGACATCCATCACCTGGTCGGCGACCTGGTCGGCCTCCTCGACGACCTGGGGGCCGAGCAGGCCGTCGTGGTGGGCCACGACTGGGGCTCGATGGTGGCGAGCCACCTCGTGCTGCTCCACCCGGAGCGTGTGCGCGGGCTCGTGAACGTGAGCGTGCCCCACCTGTCCCGGGGCGGCATGGCGCCGATCGCGGCGATCCGCAACGCCATCGGCGACAACTTCTTCTACATGCTCTACTTCCAGGACCCGGGCGTCGCCGACGCCGAGCTGGGCGCCGACCCGGCCCGGACCATGCGCCGCCTGCTGGCCGCCGCGCCGCT
Organism: uncultured Acidimicrobiales bacterium; assembly: GCA_963739835.1. Classification (GTDB taxonomy): domain Bacteria; phylum Actinomycetota; class Acidimicrobiia; order Acidimicrobiales; family VFJN01; genus ZC4RG19. Next base: position 188,131 of record CAVUBW010000021.1, on the reverse strand, counting down.
GCGGCCCGACGCGCCGCCCGACCCCGCCCTGTTCGCCAACGACGGGCGGGGGTTCGTCGACCGGATCCCCGAGCCCGACGGCCTGCCGGATTGGCTGTCGGCCGCGGAGCTCGACCGCTACGTCGAGGAGTTCCGCCGCACCGGCTTCACCGGCGGCCTGAACTGGTACCGCAACCTCGACCGCAACTGGGAGACCACCCCCGGGCTGGCCGGCGCCACGGTGCGGGCGCCGTCGCTGTTCGTGGGCGGCTCCGTCGACCCCGTCCTGCTCATGTCGCCGCCCGCCGCGGCCCACCCCGCGCTGTCGGACCACCGGGGCGACGTCGTGGTCCCCGGCGCCGGCCACTGGGTCCAGCAGGAGGCGCCCGGCGCGGTGAACGCGGCCCTCCTCGGCTTCCTCGACGACGTCTGCCACGACAGGAGCTGACATGCCCGCACCCTGGCCCGTCCGCTTCGGCGTGTTCTTCGCGCCGTTCCATCCCGTCGGCCAGAGCCCGACACTGGCCCTGGAGTACGACCTCGAGCGGACCGTCGCCCTCGACCGGCTGGGCTTCGACGAGGCGTGGTTCGGCGAGCACCACTCCGGCGGACTACGAGATCATCGGCTCGCCGGAGATCTTCATCGCCGCCGCCGCCGAGCGGACGAAGCACATCCGGCTCGGCACCGGCGTGACCTCGCTGCCCTACCACCACCCGTGGCTGGTGGCGGACCGCTGGGTGCTGCTCGACCACCTGACCCGCGGCCGCGCCATCCTCGGCGCCGGCCCCGGCGCGCTGCCCAGCGACGCGTTCGTCATGGGCATCGACCCCGTCGAGCAGCGCCGGATGATGGAGGAGTCGCTCGACGCCATCCTCGCCCTGTTCCGCAGCGACGATCCCGTCGACCGGAAGACCGACTGGTTCACGATGCGGGAGGCCCGCCTCCAGGTCCGGCCGTACACGAGCCCGCACCCCGAGGTCGCGGTCGCGGCGATGGTGACGCCATCGGGCCCGCGCCTGGCCGGCCGGGAGGGCGTGTCGTTGCTGTCCCTGTCCATGTCGGTGGCCGAGGGGTTCGCCGCCATCGGCCAGGCGTGGGGCGTGGTCGAGGAGCAGGCGGAACGGCACGGGCGCCCGGCCCCCGACCGCCGGAGCTGGCGGGTGCTCGGGGCCCTCCACATCGCCGAGACCCGGGACCAGGCCATCGAGGACTGCACGTATGGCCTCCAGGACTTCGCCGACTACTTCGGCGGCGGGGCGGGCTTCGTGCCGCTCGCCGCCGACGTCGACGGCCGGCCCGCCACCCCGCGGGCGCTGGCCGAGGCCTACGCAGCCTCGGGCCAGGCCGTCATCGGCACGCCCGACGACGCGATCGCCTACATCGAGCGCCTGCTCGACCAGTCGGGCGGATTCGGCACGTTCCTGCTGCTCGGCCACGACTGGGCCTCGCCCGAGCGCACCCTCGCCAGCTACCGGCTGTTCGCCCGCGAGGTGATGCCGCACTTCCGGGGCCAGCTCGCCGCGCCCCGGACCTCGCACGACTGGGCGACCGGCAAGCGCAGCGAGCTGTTCGGCCGCGCCGGGCAGGCGATGCTCAACGCCATCACCGCCCACGTCGACGAGCAGGCCGTCGCAGGGGGAGGGTGGCGCTGAGCCGCGACATCGACGCCTTCCGGGCCGAGGCCGTCGCGTTCCTGGCCGACGCGCAGGCCGCCGGCATCGCCTGCCCCGCCTACGGCGCCATCCTGCCGCCGGCCCTGCACGACCGGGCCCGGGCGTGGCAGCGGCACCTGGCGGCGGCCGGCTTCGCCGGCCTGCACTGGCCGGCCACCTACGGCGGGCGCGGGCTGGGCCGGGCCCACACCGCGGTCTGGCTGGAGGAGTGCGCGCGGGCCCAGGTCTCGCCCTATCTCAACCTGCAGGGCCTGGTGCTGGCGGGCGAGGCCATCCTCCGCTCGGGCACCGACGATCAGCGGCGGCGCTTCCTGCCGCCGACGCTCACCGGCGAGCTGCTGTGGTGCCAGCTCTTCTCCGAGCCCGGCGCCGGCTCGGACCTCACGAGCCTCGCGACCTCGGCGGTGGCCGACGGCGACAGCTACCGGATCGACGGGACCAAAGTCTGGTCGTCGAACGCCCAGTTCGCCGAGTGCGGCATCCTGCTGGCCCGCACCGACCCGGCGCAGCGGGGGCACCGCGGCATCTCCTTCTTCCTGCTGGACATGGCCACGCCGGGCGTCGAGGTCCGGCCGATCCGGCAGATGACCGGCGACGCGGAGTTCTGCGAGGTGTTCCTCGGCGGCGTCGACGTGTCCGGGACATCCCGGCTCGGGCCCGAGAACGAGGGCTGGCGGGTCGCTACCGAGGTGCTGCTCGACGAGCGGGGGTCGGGCGCCGCCGGGCTCGTGAGCCTGGAGCGCCGGCTCGACCACCTGCGCTCGCTGGCCGGCGACGACCCCGCCCGGCGGGACGCGCTGCTGCGGCTGTACGTGCGCGGCCACGTGCTGCGCACGCTCCTCCTGCGGGCCGGCGGCGGGCCGGCGGCCGCCTCCTCGGCCAAGCTGCTGCGCACCGAGCTGGAGTTCGACATCGAGCTGGCGCTGGCCTCGCGGCGCGGGCCCGACGCGCTGCTCGCCGGGCCGGCCACGGACCGGTTCCTCTACGCACCCGGGATGCGCATCGCCGGGGGGACCAGCGAGATCCAGCGCAACATCATCGGCGAGCGGGTGCTGGGCCTACCGCGCGAGCCGCGCTAGTGGGCGCGAGCGCCCACTAGGACGGCCGGACCAGCATGAGCAGGTCCCACTCGATCTCGGGGACCCGGCGCCCGCTGGCGGCCATGACGATGCTGCGGAAGCGGCCGTCGAGGTGCGCGGCGCTCTGCCCGGCGAGCCCGAGGGCCCAGCGCAGCGTGCCGAGGACCTTCCACCAGCGGAACCGCTCCTCGTCGAAGGCGCCGCCGGCCGCCTCGTAGCCGGCGACGAACGGCTCCCGGCCGGCGAAGCCGCCGATCTCCCGCCTGTCCTCCTTGAACCGCCACATGCGCAGCGCGGGCCAGGCCACGTCCTGCATCGGGTCGCCGTGGCGCACCGCGCCCTCCCAGTCGAGGACGGCCTCCAGGCCCCGGGCGCTGACCAGGACGTTGCCGTTGCGGACGTCGGTGTGCAGGATCGTGCGCCGGGGCGGCGCCGGGGGGAGGTGCCGCTCGAGCCAGCGGATCCCGAAGGCGAGGGCCGGGCGCGGCAGCGGCAGCCCGGCCACCAGCTTGTCGGCGCCGGACAGCGCCGCCTCCGCCGGGTTCTCGGACGGGTCGTCGATCAGGTCGCCGGGCGCCTCGGCCGGGTCGACCCCGTGGAGCCGCCCCAGCGCCTCGCCGAGCTGGCCCGCCACCCGCTCGCCGATCCCCTCGCCGTGCACCAGCCGCAGCACCCGCCGGGGCACCGACTCGCCGTCGACCCGGTCGGACAGGAAGAACGGGCCGCCGACGACGTCGGGATCGGTGCACACCGCGTGGACGTGCGGCACCGGGACGCCGTGCGCCTCGGCCAGGGTCCGGACGCCGGCCTCGGCGGTGATCGGGTTGATCTCGATCTCGGCCGTGGGCAGGATCGTCGCCACCAGCCGCAGGGTGCGGCCCGGGCCGTCGGCGTCGAATGCCACGTTCGCCCGGCGGGCGCCGGCCGACGAGGCGTGCAGCCCCGAGACGGTGAACGGCTCGCCGAAGTGCGCCGTGAGGAACCGGGCCAGGCCGTCGCCGAGCGAGGCGGGAGGGCCCGTGGTGCCGGCGCTCAGATCCCCTCCCAGGCGTCGTGGCCCGGCTTGGCGATCGCCAGGTCGTCGTGGGCGATCGCCACCAGCGCGTCCCAGGCCTGCCGCCGGAACGCCCGGTCGTCGTCGGCCCGGATCCGCCGGGCGAGCCGGGCCGACAGGGCGGCGGCGCCGTCGCCCTCGTTCCTCCCCCTCGCCGCCGAGCAGCGCCCGCAGCCGCTCGCGCTCGTGGGCGGCCGCATCCGGGCCGAGCCGTTCCTGGCGTTCGAGGATGCGGGCCAGGTTGGCGGCCACCCGGCAGCGGTGCCGGAGCGCATCCGGGAGCGCCGGCAGCAGGTCGTCCTCCAGCACCTCGGCGATGGCGGCCAGGAGGTCCTCGGCGCTCGGCTGGTACTGCATCCCGACCCTCCGGTCAGCGGCCCGTGAACACCGCGGGCCGGCGCTCCAGGAAGGCGGTCACGCCCTCGCGGTGGTCGTCGGAGACGAAGCATTCCTGCAGCAGCCGTGCGGTCTCGTGGACGTGCTCGTCGACCGGACGGAACATGCCGGCGTACAGCAGCTCCTTGATGCGGCGGATGGCGAACGGCGACGCATCCACGTAGCGCCGGGCCTCGGCCTCGGCGGCCGCCGCCAGCTCGTCGGGCTCGACCACGGCGGTGACGAGCCCCAATCGGGCCGCCTCGGCCGCGTCGATGATCTCGCCGGAGAACAGCAGGCGGGAGGCGGCGGTCGGCCCGACCAGCCGGGGCAGGAGGAACGTGCCGGCGCCGGTGTCGGGCACGAGGCCCCGGAGGGCGAAGATCCACCCGAACCGGGCCCGCGTGCTGGCGATGCGGACGTCGCACTGGGTGGCGAACTCGGCGCCCATCCCGACGGCCGGCCCGTCCACGGCGGCGATCACCGGCTTGGGGCAGGCCACGATCGGCCACGGCGGCTGCGGCCCGTCCTCTCCGTCAACGGCCCGCTCGCGGCGGCCGCGGCTGCCGCGCTGGTCCTCGGGGGTGCCGGCCAGGTCGGTCAGGTCGGTGCCGGCGCAGAACGCCCCGCCGGCCCCGGTGACCACCACGGCCCGGACGGCATCGTCCGCGCCGGCCCGGCGGATGGCCGCCACGAAGTCGGCCAGGTCGGCGTAGGTCATCGCGTTGCGCTTCTCGGGACGGTCGATCGTGACCGTCGCCACCCGATCGCGCACCCCGTAGCGGATGTGCTCCATGCCGGTCACTTGCTCCGCCCGAGGCCGATGGCGCTCAGCCACAGGGTGCCCAGAGTCTCGGCGGCGGTCACGACGTCGTGCGCGCCCTTGCCCGGGCCGTCGCCCTCGATGAACCAGCGGTGGGTGAACTCCTCCAGCATGGCGACCAGCGCGGCGGCCGCGATCCCGGTGTCGATGTCGGTCCGGACGTCCGCGGACTCGATGCCCTTGCGGACCCGCTCGATGCGACGGGCCCGCTCTCGCCGCCGGGTCTCGGCGATCTCGGGGTCGAAGTTGGACGCCGCGTGCCAGACCTTGGACAGGTCGAGGTGCTCGACGTGGTCGGACAGGTACCAGAAGATCTCGGCCCGGATGCGGTCGGCGAGGTTCTGGCTCTTGAGCTCGGGCAGCCGCTCGCGGGCGTCGGTGACCTGCATCGTGAGGGCAAGCAGGATGTCGCGCCGGCTGCCGAAGTACTCGTAGAACGTGCCGTGCCCCACGCCGGCCGCCTGGACGATGTCGGGCACGCTGGTCTCGTGGTAGCCGTGCTCGGCGAACAGGCGCGCGGCGGCGTCGAGCAGGGCCCGGCGGGTCTCCTCGGCCTTGGGGCTGCGGCCGCCGGAGTTGCGGTTGGCGCGCGGCGCGGCGGGGCCCGGGGCCGCCGCGTCCGACGTCGGCTTGACCGTCATGCGCCGCAGTCTACGACGGGTTGACACTCATGTCGGTTTTCGTGATAGTCCCTCGCGAGGGAAGAGGAGTACACCAGTCGATGAACCGGGCACGCTTCGCCACCGAGGTCGCCCTCACCGGGCCGTGGCGCACGCCGGCCCAGATGCTGGAGGCGCAGGACGTCGGCGGCCACGCCAGCGTGCACGACGGCGCCACGGCCGCGTCGGTCGGGCTGGCGGGCGCACCGATCGAGGCGCCGACCCACTTCAGCCAGATCGACCCCCTGGCCGTCGCCGTGTGGGGCCAGGACTGGTTCGAGCGGGGCTGCGTGAGCTGCCACTTCCGCACGATGGTCGTCGAGGGCGAGCAGGTGCAGGCGTCGCTGACCACCACCGGGAGCCGCTCGGCCGGGGTCGAGGCCCGCAAGCCCGACGGCACACCGGTGCTGGTCGGCACCGCCTCGGTCGGCCCCGACGACCCGGAGACCGAGCTGGAGCGGCGGCTGGCGCAGCAGGGGGACCCCGGCGAGCTGTTCATCGTCGACGAGCTCCGGGTGGGCATGCGCAGCGAGGGGCGGACCGTGGTCTCGGTGACGCACGCCGACCGCAACGGGCCCGGCTACCCGTTCTCGCTGGCAGAGAAGCTCGACCGCATCACCGAGCCGCACCCGTGGTACACGCCGGACGGCGGCGCCCGCTCGCCCTGGGGGCGGGCCATCCTGCCGATGGAGATGATCAGCGTGCTGTCCGCCAAGGCGGGGGCGCCCTGGCCGGTGCGGGGACCCGCGCTCGGCCTGTTCCTCGACCTGGAGATCCGCCTCGTCGAGGGGCCGGTGTTCGCCGGGCAGGACTATGCGGCCGACCGCGAGATCGTGGGCCTGAGCCAGAGCCGGCGCACCGAGTCGTACTGGACCCGCACGACGCTCACCGACGCCGGCACCGGCCAGGTCGCCGCCGTGGTGCTGCTCCACTCCGGGGTGTTCAAGGAGTCCTACGCCGGCTATCCGCGCGCTCGCCTGGGGTCGAGCTGACTGACGCGTTTTGTACGCGGAACTGGTCGCCATAGCGACCAGTTCCGCGTACAAAAGTGGCACGGCCCGACCGCCGCTAGGGTGCTGCGCCCATGGACGTCGGACTGTTCGTGCCGCTCGGGAGCGCCAACGCCACGCCGGAGGTGATGCGGGCCGTCGGGCGGGAGGCCGAGGAGCGGGGCTTCGAGTCGATCTGGGTGGCCGAGCACGTGGTGCTGTTCGACGAGTACGACTCGTCCTACCCGTACGACCCCAGCGGCCGGTTCCCCACCGGCGGCGACGCCGGGCTGCTGGAGCCGTTCACCGCCCTGACCTACCTGGCGGCCGTGACCGAGCGCATCCGCCTGGGGACCGGGATCTGCCTGGTGCCTCAGCGCAACCCGGTGTACACGGCCAAGGCCGTGACCGACCTCGACGCGCTCGTCGGGGGGCCGGGTCGAGTTCGGCGTGGGCGTGGGCTGGCTGCGCGAGGAGTTCGAGGCCCTGGGCATGCCCTTCGACCGGCGTGGGCGGCGCGCCGACGAGTACCTGGCGGCCATGCGCAGCCTGTGGTGCGACGAGGTCTCCGAGTTCCACGGCGAGCTGTACGACCTGCGACCCTGCCGCCTGTATCCCAAGCCGGTGCAGCGCCCGCACCCGCCCGTCCACGTGGGCGGCGAGAGCGACGCCGCACTTCGCCGGGTAGCCCGGCTGGGCCAGGGCTGGTTCAGCTTCGGCCGCCTGCCCGACGACCTACCGCCCGCCCTCGACCGGCTCGACGCGGCGCTCGCGGCCGAGGGCCGCACTCGCGACGACGTCACGCTCACTGTGTCGCCCTACATGCACCCCGTCACGCCCGAGTCGGTCGGCCGCTACGCCGAGCTGGGCGTGGACCGCCTCGTGGTGCTGTGCCTGGCGTTCAACGTCGACATGTTGCGGACGCAGCTCGACATGCTGGAGGCGGCCGCACTCCGGCCCGCGCAAGGCTGAGCGACACTACCCAGCCGTTTTGTCCCCCTTGGTGGTCGTCATGGCGCCCGTTTCCGAGGACAAAACGCGAGGGGCGTCCGCCGCGGCCCGGGCCTCGCGGCGCTCGGTGGCGACGCGGAAGTAGTCGCCGCCCTTCTTCTCCGGGTCGTCGGTGCCCCAGTCGCGCGTGCGGGGCACGGGCTGCAGCCTGGGAATGTGCTTGGAGCAGTGGATGTAGGCCTCCTCGACGGTCACCACGATCCAGCGCTCGGGCCGGCGGCCGGGGACGAGGTCGATGAGGTCGGCCGGGTACTGGCGCGAGAACTCGTCGGGGGCCACAAGCTGGGCCGACCCGTTGACGTGCAGGCCGATGAGGTCGCGGACGAAGTCGACGAACAGGATCCCCATGTGCGGGTTCTCGTCGATGTTGCCGGCGCTGGCCATCACGCCGTTGCCGCGGTAGTCCGGCCAGGCGATCGTGTGGTCGTCGAGGACGGCGACGAAGCCCGGCGGGCCGGCCCGGAACGAGGCGTCGCACTCGCCGTGCGCGTCGGCCGTGGCGATGAACGCCATCTCCATGCGCCCGATGAACTCCCGCATCTGCGCGTTGATCCGGTCGCTCATCTGCTGGTCGTAGAACCGGTTGGCACGATCGTGCGTGCCGCAGGCCTCCTGGAGCGCGTGCTCGCCCTCGGAGCCGGGCTGCCGGTCGCCTGGACTGCCGGTGGGGTCAACGGACGATCGGTGCACAGCGCCGCCTCCTGCACAGAGCGATGCCCCCCACCCCTCACCAGCACTCATCCCGAGGCTGCGAGGCACGACCCATGACGGCGACGCTGACGACCGAGCCCAACAGTACGATGAGTGGAGTTATCCACACCCTAGGTGCGAGCAGGAGGCTGGTCAACCGGCCGAGGTGGCGGCGAGGCGCAACGAGCGTGTCGCCACCAGCTTTTGTACGCGGAAACGGTCGCCCTGGCGACCGTTTCCGCGTACAAAACGCGCTCGCGGGACATGGCCCACGCCTCCGCTCCGGATCAGCCGTTGCGGGGCAGCTCGTTGAACGGGACGCGGGCGAGGTCGCCCGGTTCCTTGGGGAGGCCGAGGACGCGCTCGGCGATGATGTTGCGCTGGATCTGGTCGGTGCCGCCGAAGATCGGGAGTGCCTGGGCCTGGAGGGCCTGGGCCGTGACCGAGTGCGCGGACGGTCCCTCGACCGCCGCCTCCAGCGCCTGGCGCTGCGCCGCGTCGTAGCCGTGGAGCATCCCCCGGGCGCCGAGCAGCTGCATCCCGAGGTCGCGGTTGAGCCGCAGGATGTGGCCCATCAGCAGCTTGCCGAAGTTGGCCACCCCGGCGATGTCGCCGCCGGCGGCCCGCACCGCCTTGTGGCGCTCGGTGGTCATGCGGCGGATCTCGCCGAGCGTGTGGGCCTGGGCCAGGCGCTGGCGGATCACCGGGTCGCCGTTGCGGCCCAGCGAGCGGGCCAGGTCGATGTAGGTCCGGGCCGGCGACATCCGGGTCGCCGGCGTCGCTGCGGGGCGGACGGCGGGGCGGGGTCGGACGAAATCGCCCGCCCGGCGGTCGAGGTCGCCCGACACCGTGCCGGCGCGGGCGAACCCGCCCGGCGGCGGGACGTTGGTCCCGGCGCCCATGCCCGAGCGCTCGTAGGCGAGCGTCGTGTTGGCCACCGACCAGCCGTCGTTGACCTCGCCGATGCGGTCGGCGTCGGCGACCGTGGCGTCGGTGAAGAACACCTCGTTGAACCCACTGTCCCCGGTCATCTGGCGCAGCGGCCGGATGTCGATCCCGGGCTGGTGCATGTCGATGGCGAACCAGGAGATGCCCTGGTGCTTGGGGGCGGACGGGTTGGTCCTGGCCAGCAGCATGCCGAGGTCGGCGAGCTGGCCGCCGGACGTCCACACCTTCTGCCCGTTGATCACCCACACGTCGCCGTCGCGCTCGGCCCTGGTAGCCAGCCCGGCCAGGTCGGACCCGGCGCCCGGCTCGCTGAACAGCTGGCACCAGCCCTGCCGGCCGGTGACGATGTCGCGCAGGTAGTGCTCGGCCTGCTCGGGCGTGCCGTGGGTGGCGATGGTCGGCCCGGCCAGCGAGACGCCCATCCCGATCGGGCCGCCGAGCGCGCCGAACTCGGCGATGGCCTGGCTCACCCGCAGCGCGTCGAGGCGGCTGACGCCGCGTCCGTACTGCCCGGCCGGCAGCAGGGGCGCGGCCCACCCAGCGAGCCCGAGCCGCTCCCACCAGTCGCCGACGGTCAGGTCGGGGTCCCAGTTCTCCGCGAGCCACGCTCGCAGCTCGTCGAGCAGGTCGGTTGTGTCCGGTGCGGGCACGGTCACGGTCATGTGATCACCCAGTTTGGGCCGAGATCGAGTCCAACGCAGCGTACTGTGCCGCTCGTCACAGAATGCGCTCAGAGCGCGCCGCGGATGGCCCAGAGGTCGGGGAAGGTGGGGTCCGAGAGGGTCGTGTGCAGGTAGGCGACGCCCGGCGAGCCGCCGGTCCCCGCCTTGGCGCCGATCGTCCGCTCGACCATCTTGACGTGGCGGTAGCGCCACTCCTGGACCCCCTCGTCGACGTCGACGAGCCGCTCCGCGACCTGCGCGGGCTCGCCGTCGTCGCGGTAGACGGCGAGCAGCACGGACTGGACCTCGGCCGACGGGGCTGGCGGCAGGCGGACGTCGCGGTCGAGCGCGGTGGCCGGCACCGGGTAGCCGTGGGCGCCGAGGTAGCGCAGGAACGAGTCGTACAGCGACGGGCGCTGCAGCGCCGCCGTGATGCGACGGCGCGCGTCCCGGCCCGCGCCCGAGTCCGGGTAGTGGTCGACCACGGCGGGCTCCCGGCGGCCGAGGACCGCCTCGAGCTCCCGGAACTGGGCCGACTGGAAGCCGCTCGCCGCGTCCAGCCGGTCGCGGAAGCTCAGGAACTGCCGGGGCGTCATCGTCTCCAGCACGTCGATCTGCGCCACCGCCACCTTGAGGATGGTCAGCACCCGCCGCAGCGTGTGGAGGGCGTGCGCCGTGTCGGCGGCCTCGAGCCGGCCCTGGAGGTGGGCGAGCTCGTGGAGGAGCTGCTTGAACCACAGCTCGTACACCTGGTGGATGACGATGAACAGCATCTCGTCGTGCTCGTCCGAGCGCGGGCGCTGGGCGCCGAGGATCTCGTCGAGCGCGAGGTACGAGCCGTACGTCAGGGCAGGGGAGCGGTCGGAGGGGTCGGTCACGGGCCGCCGTCATCGTCGCGCTGCGAGCAGGCGCCGGCACGATGGCGTATGGTGAGAGCGCTCCCACTGCTCGAGTGGAGGAGGGGCCATGACGAGCATTCCCTCGGTCCTGGGGCGACGCATCGCCGGCCTGGCGGCCGTCGTCCTGGTCGGAGCGCTGTGTGCGCCGGCCGCGTCGGCGACGCCCGGGGCGGGGTCACGTCCGTCGCCGGGCGACGACCTGTACGTGCCACCGCCCGACCACGGGGCGAAGCGGCAGATCGCCGAGCTGACGGCGCACGGGGACCGGGAGGCGGCCCGCGGCATCCTCGCGATGATCGACACGCCGCAGGCCGTCTGGTTCACCAAGGGGACGCCCGCGTCGGTGCAGCGCGAAGTGCGCTCGACCGTCAGCCGAGCAGCCGCCAAGAGGTCCGTTCCCGTGCTGGTGGCGTACAACATTCCCTTCCGCGACTGCGCCCAGTTCTCGGCCGGCGGGGCCACCACGCGGGCCGAGTACCAGGCGTGGATCGACGGGTTCGCCGCCGGGATCGGCGATCGCCGGGCGATCGTGATCCTCGAGCCGGACGGGCTGGGCATCATTCCCTGGTACGACCCCTACGGCAGCGCGGACGGGTCCAGCGCCCTCGAGTGGTGCCAGCCGCCCGAGGCCGACCCGGCGACCGCCGCGTCCGACCGGTTCGCCATGCTGAACCACGCCGTCGAGGTCCTCGCCGGGCTGCCGAACGTGACCACGTACCTCGACGGCACCCACAGCGCCTGGCTCGGCGTGGGCGACATCGCCCACCGCCTGGCGCAGGCGGGCGTGGCCGACGCCGCCGGCTTCTATCTCGACGTCTCCAACTACCAGTTCACCGCCAACAACGAGCAGTACGGCCGGTGGATCTCGGCCTGCCTCGCCTACGCCGGCGAGGTGGCGCCGGGCGACTTCTTCGGCTGCCCGAACCAGTACTGGAACGGTGGTCCCCACCCGGCCAAGATCGCCGATCTCCTCGGCGAGTGGACGGGCGTCGCCCTGTCCCGCTTCGGCGTGTGGAGCGACGCCAGCGACGATCCCGAGCTCAACACGTCCGGGATCAACCTCCGCTACGACCAGATGCTGGGCGCCGTCGAGCCGACCGCCCACTACGTGATCGACACCAGCCGCAACGGCCAGGGCCCCTGGCAGCCGCCCGCGTACCCGGACCCCCAGGACTGGTGCAACCCGCCCGGGCGCGGCACGGGGCTGGCGCCGACGCTCGACACGGGCGTCCCGCTCCTCGACGCCTACCTGTGGGTCAAGATCCCCGGGGAGTCCGACGGCGAGTGCACCCGGGGCCTGGGTCCGGCGGGCGAGACGGTCGACCCCGAGTGGGGGCGCATCGACCCCGCGGCCGGCGACTGGTTCCCCGAGATGGCCCTGGACCTGGTGGCCAACGCCGACCCGCCGCTCCGGCCCTGACGCGGCGCCGGGGACGAGTCCGCGCCTACGGCGGCGTGATCCTCGTTCCCGGCAGCGCCGCCGCCAGCGCCGCCATGGCCTCGGGCGGCAGGCTGCGGTAGTGGGCGACGAGCCAGTCGAGCAGCGCCCGGTCGCGCACGGCGTCGCCGAGCAGCTGGCCGTATCGCGTGACGGCGTTGTCGATGAGCACGTCCTTGTCCTGGTAGACGGCCCGGCGTGGGGCCGCCGAACGGTCCCCGGCACCCGCCACCGCGGGTCGGGCCGTCCCACCCATCGTCCGTCTCACGAGACGGAGTGTGGCACGGGTCCGATCCGGTCCTTGTCGAAACCCGGTGATCGGCATACCTTGTAGCTCTATGCATAACCGCTCAAGGCATGGGGGAGTGCGGTGCAGATAGACAAGGACCTGGTCGCCGCGTCGGCGACGCCGCTCGTGCTCGCGATCCTGGCCGAGGGGAACAGCTACGGCTACGCCATCCTCAAGCGCGTGCGGGAGCTGTCCGACGGCGAGATCGACTGGACCGACGGGATGCTGTACCCGTTGCTCCACCGCCTCGACCGGCTCGGGTTCGTGACCACCGAGTGGCGGACGCCCCCGGAGGGGCGGCGCCGCAAGTACTACGCGATCACCGGCGACGGCCAGGCCGCGCTCGCCGGGCACAAGCGGCAGTGGCTGACGGTGACGCGGGCCCTGGGCGACGTGTGGGGTGGCGGCGACATGTTGCCGCTCGCGCTCGGGGGGGCCTGAGCCGTGGAGTCGTTGGAGCTGGAGATCGCCGAGTGGCGGGCCTTCGTCGGGCAGGCCCCGGCGGTCGACGGCCGCGACGTCGAGGAGCTGGAGGCCCACCTGCGCGACCAGATCGCCGACCTGGGCTCGGCGGGCCTCGCCGCCGACGAGGCCTTCCTCATCGCGGTCAAGCGGATGGGACGCCTCGACGACCTGTCGCGGGAGTTCGCCCGCGAGCACAGCGGCCGGCTGTGGCGGCAGCTGGTCCTCGCGGGCGGCGAGGAGGAGCACGCAGCGGCGGTCCAGTGGCCCGAGGCGGTGCTGTTCGCCCTCGGCGCGGCCGTCACGGTCCAGATCGCACGGCTGATCGCCGGCTTCCCCGACGAGGAGCCCCCGTGGCTGTACCTGAACGCGAGCCTGTTCGTGCTGCCGTTCCTCGCCGGCTGGCTGGCCCGCCGGCGGGGGATGACCGTGCGCCAGCTCGTGCTGCCGGCGGGGGCGTTCCTGGCCGCCGCCGTGGTCATCAACGCCTACCCGTTCCACGCGGAGGGCGCGACCGAGGCCCTCGCCGCCACGCACCTGCCGGTCGTGCTGTGGTTCGTCGTCGCGTTCCCGTACATGGGCGGCCTCGTGCGGTCGCAGGAGCGGCGCATGGACTTCGTCCGCTTCACCGGCGAATGGGCGATCTACTACGCGCTGATCGCGCTCGGCGGCGGCGTGCTCACCGGGCTCACGATCGCAATCCTCGAACCCAGCGGGATCGATCCCGATCAGGTCTCGGCGTGGGTGTTGCCGGCGGGGGCGGCCGGTGCCGTGATCGTGGCGGCCTGGCTCGTCGAGGCCAAGCAGGGGGTCGTCGAGAACATGGCGCCGGTGCTCACCATGCTCTTCACCCCGCTGTTCGCCGCGATGCTGGCCGGCGCCGCGCTCGTCTACGCCGCCACGGGGATCGGCGACGCGTTCGACCGCGAGCTCGTCGGCGTCTTCGACGCCCTGATGGTGGTGGTCCTCGGCCTCGTCCTCTACGGGATGTCCGCCCGGGACCCTGCGCAGGCGCCGGGGTGGATGGACCGCATCCAGCTGGCCGCCGTCGGGAGTGCCCTGCTGCTCGACGCGATGGTGCTCGCGTCGATGGCGGCCCGGATCGGCGACCTCGGGCTGACCCCGAACCGGGTCGCGGCCCTGGGGCTCAACCTCGTGCTCCTGGTCAACCTCGGGGTGACCGCCTGGCTCTCGCTCCGGTTCGTCACCGGGAACGGCGGGTTCCATCGGATCGAGCGCTGGCAGACCAGCTACCTGCCCGTCTTCGCCGTGTGGGCCGCCGTCGTCGTGATCGTCGTCCCGCCCGCCTTCGGCTTCGACTGACCGCAAGACATCTAGATGTTTTATTGTGGCGGGATGAGGTCGTACCACCCCCACGTCCGGGCGGAGCGCGACGGCCACGTCGTCCGCGTCACGCTCGACAACCCCGCGGCGCGGAACGCCTGCACCGGCGACATGTGGGTGGCGCTCGGCGCGACCTTCCGGGACGTGGCGTACTCCGGGGCGCGGGCCGTGCTGCTGACCGGCGCCGGCGGCGACTTCTGCGCCGGGGCCGACCTCGCCGGCGGGTCGGCGCCGGGCGGGTCCGGTGGAGGCGGGGCGGGCGGCTCGATGGTCGACGCCATGCGGGTGCTGAGCGACGTCGTCCTGGCCGTGCACGACTGCCCGGTGCCCGTGGTGGCGGCGGTCGACGGCGTGTGCGTCGGGGCCGGGCTCGGCCTGGCTCTGGCCGCCGACCTCACCTGGTGCGCCGACCGGGCGCGGTTCTCGGCCATCTTCGCCAAGCGGGGGCTCAGCCTCGACTTCGGCACATCGTGGCTGCTCCAGCAGCGCATCGGCGTCCACAAGGCCAAGGAGCTGGCGTTCACCGCCAAGATCGTGAGCGGGACCGAGGCGGCCGAGCTGGGCCTCGTCAACGCCGCCGTCCCCGCCGACGAGCTCGACGGCGCGGTGCGGGACGTGGTGGACGCCATCGCCGCCGGGCCGCCGATCGCGCTCTCGCTCACGAAGCGGCAGCTGAACGGCGCCGCGACCTCGTCGCTGGCCGTGGCGCTGGAGGCCGAGGCGCTGGGCCAGAGCGTGAACGCCCGCACCCAGGACATGCGCGAGGCGCTCACCGCCTACGTCGAGCGGCGGACGCCGCAGTTCGAGGGGCGGTGAGCGTGGACGGGCCGCACACCGACGAGGGGTGGGACGAGGTCCTCGACCACCTGGCCGACCGCCGGCGCTCGTCGCGCGCCATGGGTGGCGACGAGCGGCTGGCCAAGCACCGGGGGGCGGGGAAGCTCGACGCCCGGGCCCGCATCGACCACCTGCTCGATCCCGGGCTCGTTCCTCGAGCTGGGCACGCTCGTCGGCGGCGAGGAGGCGCCCGCCGACGCCGTCGTGATGGGCTCCGGGACCGTCGACGGCCGGCCGGTGATGGTCGCCGCCGAGGACTTCACGGTCAAGGCCGGCACGATCAGCCAGTCCGCCAACGGCAAGCGGTACCGGGTCGCGGAGCTCGCGGTGCTCGACCGCGTCCCGCTCGTGATGATGCTCGAGGGCGCCGGCTTCCGGGCGGACGGCCGACACGGCGCCCGCACGCCGACCGACCTGCTCGCCCAGGCCCGATGCTCGGGCCGGGTCCCGCTGGTGACCGCGGTGCTCGGTGCGTCGGCCGGCCACGGCGCGCTGGTCGCGCCGATGTCCGACTTCACCGTGATGAGCCGCCGGGCCGCCATCTTCACCGCCGGCCCGCCGGTCGTCTACGAGTCGATGGGCGAGCAGATCACCAAGGAGGACCTCGGCGGTCCCGACGTGGCCGTGGCCAGCGGCCTGATCCACAACGTGGCCGACGACGACGAGGGCGCGCTCGACCTCGTGCGCGCCTACCTCGCCTACTTCCCGTCGTCGGCCTGGTCGTACCCGCCCTCGCAGGAGGGCGGCGACCGCGGGCCGCGGCTCGTCCCCGAGCTGCTCGACATCGTGCCCCGCAACGGGCGGCGGGTCTACGACATGCGCCGGGTGGTCGACGTCGTGTTCGACGCCGGCTCTCGCTTCGAGGTGCAGCCCGACTTCGGGCGCGCCGTGCTGTGCGCCCTGTGCCGGCTCGGCGGACATCCGGTCGCGCGTCGTCGCCAACCAGCCGATGGTGCTGGCCGGCTCGATCGACGCCGACGGCGCCGACAAGGCGGCGCACTTCATCAAGGTGGCCGACTCGTTCCACCTGCCGCTCGTGTTCCTGTCCGACAACCCGGGCGTGCTGCCCGGGCGCGCGTCGGAGCAGCAGGCGATCCTGCGCAAGGGCGCGCGCATGTTCGCCGCGCAGACGCTGGCCACCACGCCGAAGTTCGAGGTCACCCTGCGCAAGGCGTACGGCTTCGGCTCGATGGTCATGGGGATGATCCCGTTCGACGGGCAGTCCGGCGTGTTCGCCTTCCCGGGCGCGACGATGGGCGCCATGGGTGCGTCCGCGATGAGCCGCGCCAGGGGGTCCGACGACGACGAGGCGGCGCGGCTGCGGGCCGCGGAGCTCGAGGCGTCGTTCCGCTCGGCCCGCACGCTCGGCTTCGACGAGCTCATCGACCCGCGCGAGATCCGCAACGTGCTGCTGCCGTCGCTCGAGCGGGCGCTCCACCGCCGGCAGCAGGCCGCCGAGCCGGTCGCCCGGATCGGGATCGCGCCGTGACCCGCCTGGCCGGCAAGGTCGCGCTCGTCACCGGCGGCGCGTCCGGCATCGGCCGGGCCGCCGCCCGGCGCTTCGTCGCCGAGGGCGCCCGGGTGGTGTCCGGCGACGTCGACGAGGGCGGGCTCGGCGCCCTGGCGGGCGAGCTGGGCGACGCCGTGGCGGTCCAGCGCTGCGACGTGACGGTCGAGGCCGACGTCGAGGCCCTGGCCGCGCTGGCGGTCGAGCGCTTCGGCGCGCTGGATGTCGCCTTCGCCAACGCCGGGGTCGGCTCGGTGCAGCGGCTCGTGGACGCCGACCTGGCGCAGTGGTCGCGGGTGCTGGACGTCAACCTGACCGGCCCGTTCCTGACCGTCAAGCACGCGGCGCGGCGCATGGCGCGCGGCGGGTCGATCGTGGTGACGGCGAGCCTCAACGCGGTCCAGGCGGGCGTCGGCATGGGCGCTTACTGCAGCTCCAAGGCCGGGGTAGCGATGCTGGCCCAGGTGGCGGCGCTGGAGCTGGGCCCGGCCCGCATCCGGGTCAACGCCGTCGGCCCCGGCCTCGTGCGCACCGGGCTGACCGAGGGCGCCTTCGGGCTGCCCGGGGTCGTCGAGGGCTACGAGGAGAACACGCCGCTCGGCCGCCACGCCGACCCGGAGGAGATCGCCGGGCTGGTGGCGTGGCTGGCGTCGGACGAGTCGTCGTTCGTGTCGGGCTCGCTGTACCTGATCGACGGCGGGGCGCACACGATGCGCTACCCGGACATCATCGGGATCCTGAGCCGCCCGCCGGGGCCATAGCCGACCTCGCGTTTTGTCCGCGGAAACGGTCGCCATAGCGACCACTCCCGCGTAGAAAACGCGTGTCCTCGGCGTCGTCGCCATCGCCCGAGCATACATCTAGACCTTTCGGGTAGCCTGGGGGCGATGAGCGGCGCCGTCCCGTGGCCCCCGACCCCGGATACGGCGCCGCCCGGGGCCCGGCTGGCGGCCGACATCGTGGACTGCGACCTCGCCACCGGGGCGGCGCTTCGGCGCCGGGCCGCCGCACGACGCGTTCGACGTGCTGCGCCGGCACGGAGGCATCGCCTGGCACGGCGAGCCGCCGGCGGCCGGGATGCCGGGCGACAGCCCGATGCTGCAGTTCGTCGACAGCCCCGGGTTCTGGGCGGTCACGTCGCACGAGCTCGTGTGCGAGGTCGACCGCGACCAGGAGCGCTTCTCGTCGGAGGCCGGCAGCACGTTCCTGCCCTCGCTCGCCGAGGACAGCCTCGCGATGTTCCGGCAGATGATGCTGAACATGGACCACCCGCGGCACACGCGGCTGCGCCGGATCCTCCAGCCGATCTTCACGCCGCGCTCGGTCGAGCGCCTGCGCGCCTCGGTGGACGACAACGCCCGCGACATCGTCGCCGGCCTGGCCGGAGACGTCGACCTCGTCACCGCGGTGGCCGCCGAGATGCCGCTGCGGGTGCTGGCGGACCTGCTCGGCATGCCGCGGGCGGACCGCCAGCTCATCTTCGCCTGGAGCAACGCACTGCTCGGCGCCGCGCGACACGTCGACGCCGGCGCTGGGCGGGATGATGGCGTACGGCCAGGCGATGGCCGACGATCGGCGGGCGGCGCCCCGGGACGACATCGTGAGCCGGATCGTCACCGCCGAGGTCGACGGCGAGCGGCTGAGCGACACCGAGTTCCAGATGTTCTGGCTGCTGCTCGTGGTCGCCGGCAACGAGACGACCCGCAACGCGGTGTCGGGCGCCGTCGTGGCGCTGGCCGAGCAGGGGCTGTGGGGCTGGCTCGCCGCGCACCCGGAGCACCTGCCGACCGCGGTCGAGGAGTTGCTCCGCCACGTGTCGCCGGTGCAGCAGTTCCGCCGCACCGCGACCGGCCGACACGCGCGCTCGGCGACCAGCAGGTCCGGGCGGGCGACAAGGTGGTGATCTGGTTCGGTGCCGCCAACCGCGACCCCGCCGTGTTCGCCGACCCCCACGCGCTCGACCTGCGCCGCGACCCCAACCCGCACGTGGCGTTCGGGACCGGGCCGCACTTCTGCCTCGGCGCCCACCTCGCCCGGCTGGAGACGTCCGAGATGCTGCGCCACCTGCTGGCGCAGGCGCCCGGCCTCCGGGTAGGGGAGCCGACCCGCGTCGCGTCCAACTTCATCAACGGGATCGCCGAGCTGCCAGGTACGGTCGCGCCCGGCGGTCGACATCGGAAGGCACATGGCCAGCAGGTCCAAGTCGAACGGTGAGCTGCCCGAGCGCGGCGCCCGGCGCGAGAAGCCCCAGCAGATCGCGGACGAGCTGCGCCGTCTGATCATCGCCGGCGAGCTGGACGAGGGCGACTCGCTCGGTCACGAGCCCGAGCTCGTCGAACGGTTCGGGGTGTCCCGGCCGTCGCTGCGCGAGGCGCTGCGGATCCTCGAGGCCGAGGGCCTCATCACGGTGGTCCGCGGCGTGCTCGGCGGCGTCGTGGTCCACCGACCCGACCACCGGCACGCGGCCCGCACCGCGGCGCTCGTGCTCCAGTACCGCAACGTCTCGCTCGCCGACGTGTTCGAGGCGCGGACGATCCTCGAACCGGCGGCGGTCCGCCACCTGGCCCAGGGCCGCGGCCGCAAGGCGGCGGCCCGCCGCTTGCGCGCGCTCATCGCGCGAGGAGGAGGCCGTCAGCGACGATCCCGCCGCGCTTCGGCGAGGCCAACGCCCGGTTCCACGAGGAGCTGGTGGCGCTGGCCGGGAACCAGACCCTGACGATCGTGGCCGAGATGCTCAACGAGGTCGTCGCCCGGGCCGTGACCGCGGTGAGCCGGGCGGCGCCCGGCAGCGAGGAGCCGGCCGCGACGCGGCGGCGGGGCGTCCGCTCGCAGGTGCGGCTCGTCGACCTGATCGAGGCGGGCAACGCCGACGCGGCCGAGGAGCACTGGCGCACGCACATGGCGATCGTCGGCCGGGTCATGCTCGGCCAGAAGGCGAAGACCGTCGTCGACCTCCTCGACCACTTCTGACCCTCCTTGAATGCTGGAGCCCAATCCTCTAAACATTTAGAGGATTGCGCTAGACGGGGGGACGATGGGACTCGACGATCGTCGGCCGGGGCGTGCTGGGATGAGCCGGTCGGGAGCCGGGCCGGTCAACCTGCTCGACGGCGCCTGGTACGCCGACGACCCGCACGCCGATCTGGGCCTGGATGCGGCGAGAGGCGCCCGTCTACTACGACGAGGCCGCGCGACGTGTGGGGCATCGCCCGCTACGACGACGTGCTGGCGATCGAGAAGGACCCCGCGACCGTTCTCCAGCCGGCGGGCGCCGCGGCCGCACGGCGACGCCGCTGCCGATGATGATCTCGATGGACGACCCCGAGCACCAGCGGCGGCGGTCGCTGGTCAACCGCGGGTTCACGCCCCGGCGCGTCGCGCGAGCTGGACGGGCGACGTGTCGCGCGCATCTGCCGGCGGATCGTCGACCGGGTGTGCGAGCGCGGGGACGTGCGACTTCGTGTGGGACATCGCCGCGCCGCTGCCGCTGCTGCTGATCGCCGACCTGCTCGGCTTCGACGAGGACGCGCACGACGACCTGCTGCGCTGGTCCGACGACATGATCCGGGCCACCACGCTCGACCCGGCGCCCGAGCGTGGCCGACGCCGGCGCTGCGGGCGATGCTCGGCTTCCGCGAGCTCCAGCTCGGCGTGATCGCCGAGCGCCGGGCCGCAGCCCCGCGGACGACCTCATCAGCATCGCTCTGCACGCCGAGATCGACGGCGACCGCCTCGACGACGAGTCGATCGTCCAGGAGACGCTGCTGCTCCTGATCGGCGGCGACGAGACCACCCGCCACGTGATCAGCGGCGGCATGCTGGCGCTGCTCGAGCACCCCGACCAGCGCGACGCGCTCGCCGCCGACCTCGACATGCTCCCCGTCGGCGGTCGAGGAGCTGCTGCGCTGGGTGTCGCCGATCAAGAACATGGCCCGCACGGTCACCCGCGACGTCGAGCTGCGCGGGCAGCAGCTCCGGCGAGGGCGACCAGGTCATGCTCTTCTACCCGTCGGCCAACCGCGACGAGGACGTGTTCGACCGACGCCGACGACCTCGACGTCCGCCGGGACCCGAACCCGCACCTCGCGTTCGGCTTCGGGCCGCACTTCTGCCTCGGCGCCTCGCTGGCCCGGCTCGAGCTCCGACTGATGTTCCGCGAGGTGCTCCCCCGGCTGCCCGACCTGCGGGTGGCGGGCGGCGCCGCCCTCCCGTACCGGCCGTCCAACTTCGTCAGCGGGCTGGAGGCGATGCCCGTGGAGTTCGCGGCCGCGCCATGAGCGCCACGACCGGTCCGGGCGGGTGGGCGCTGGCCGCCGTGCACGACGTGGTCGCCGGCGCGGTGCCGGACCGCGAGATGGTGGTGTGCGGCGACGTCCGGCGGACCTACGGCGAGGTGGCCCAGCGGACGCGGGGCCTGGCCGCGTTCCTCGTCGACCGGGGCATCGGGCTGCGGCGGGAGCGGGCGGACCTGGCGCGGTGGGAGAGCGGCCAGGACGCCGTCGCCCTGGTGCTCCACAACGGCCCCGAGTACCTCGAGGCGATGCTCGGCGCCTACCGGGCGCGGGCCGTGCCGTTCAACGTCAACCAGCACTACCGGCCGGCCGAGGTGGGGTCGCTCCTCGCCGACCTCGGCACGCGGGCCGTCGTCTACCACCGCCGCTACGGGCCCCTCGTCGCCGCGGCCGGCGACGTCGCCGGGCTGGTGCTCGTCGACGTCGACGACGGCTCCGGCGTCGACCCGCTGCCCGGCAGCACGGCGTTCGAGGCCGCGGCGGGCACGCCCGTGGTCGGCGCGCTGCCGACGCCCTCGCCGGACGACCTCTACCTGGTCTGCACCGGCGGCACCACCGGGCGGCCCAAGGCGGTGCTGTGGCGGCAGGCCGACATCTACGTCTCGGCCATGGGCGGCGCCGAGGGGGCGACCGCGGCCGCGATCGCCGCGGCGGCGGCCGCCAACCCCGGGGGCGCTTGGTTCGCGGCGCCGCCGCTGATGCACGCCGCCGCCCAGTGGACGGCGTTCGCCGGCCTGCACGCTGGCGCCGCCGTGCTGCTCCACGACGACTCCGGGTCGTTCGACGCCGCCCCGTCCTCGAGCTGATCGCGCGCGAGCGGGCGTTCATGATGTCGATCGTCGGCGACGCCTACGCCCGCCCGCTGGTCGACGAGCTCGACCGCGGGTCCTACGACCTGGGCTCGCTGCGGCGGCTCGCCACGGGTGGCGCCGTCACCAGCGAGCACCTCAAGGAGGCGCTGCTCGAGCTCGCTGCCCCACCTGACCATCGTCGACGGCTACGGCGCCTCGGAGACCGGCGGCATGGCCTACGGCGCCCGCACCCGCGCCACCAGGAGCGAGGCGTTCAGCCCGGGACGCCGGCGCCCTGGTCCTCTCGGCCGACCGCTCGCGCCCGCTCGCGCCGGGCGACGACGAGATCGGCTGGACCGCCCGCCGCGGCCGCGTGCCGCTCGGCTACCTCGGCGACCGGGAGCGGACCGAGGCGACCTTCCCGATCGTCGACGGCGAGCGCCTCGCGGTGCCGGGCGACCGGGCCCGGCTCCTCGCCGACGGGACCATCCGCATGCTCGGGCGCGACTCGATGGTGGTCAACACCGGCGGCGAGAAGGTGTTCGTCGAGGAGGTCGAGGACGTGCTCGCCCGGCACCCCGGCGTCGCCGACGCCGTCGTCGTCGGGCGGCCGTCCGAGCGCTTCGGCCAGGAGGTCGTCGCCGTGGTCGCCCCGGCCGGCGGCGCCGCCCTGGACCCGGCCGAGCTGCGCGAGTTCGTCGCCGCGGCCATCGCCCGCTTCAAGGCGCCGCGTGCGGTCGTGGTCTGCGACGGCGGTCCGCCGCCACGCCAACGGCAAGGCCGACTATCGTTGGGCCCGCGAGGTGGCGGCCGCGGCAACCGACGCCACCGGAGGGCGCTGATGGACCTGGGCGTCCGCGACCGCGGCTATCTCGTGTTCGGCGGGACGGCGGGGATCGGCCTGGCCGCGAGCCGGGCGCTGGCGGCCGACGGCGCCGCGCGTGGCGGTGGTCGGCCGCCGCCGCGACCGGGCCGACGCCGCGGCCGCGGACCTGGCCGCGGCCACCGGCGCGACCGTCGTGGCGCTGGCCGGCGACCTGACCCGGGCGGGCGCGGCCGAGGCGCTCGTGGCCGCTGCGGCGGACCGGCTGGGCGGCCTGCGGGGCGTGGCGGTCACCACCGGGCTCGGCGTGCACGGCCAGCGCGACCTGCTGGGCGGCTCGGACGCGGACTGGGCCGCCACGTTCGACGACGTGCTGCTGGCGACGGCCCGGGCCTGCCGCGCGGTGGTGCCCGTGCTGGTCGACGGCGGGGGAGGGGCGATCGTCACCACCGCGGCGTACTCGATCCGTGCCCCCAAGCCCCACCAGGTGCCGTACGCCGCGCTCAAGGCCGGCGTAGCCACGCTGACCAAGAGCCTGGCCAAGGCGTTCGGGCCCGCCGGGGTGCGGGCCAACTGCGTCTGCCCGGGCGCCACCGAGACCGAGGTGCTGGCGGCCATGCGGACGCAGGTCGCCGCGGCCCGCGGCTGGCCCGTCGAGGAGGCGCTGGAGCGCGTCATGGCCGAGGAGTGGGGCATGCACGTCGCCCTCGGCCGCGCCGGCCGGCCCCAGGAGGTGGGCGACGTGATCGCCTTCCTGCTGTCCGAGCGCGCCGGCTACCTCACGGGCGCCACGATCAACGTCGACGGCGGCACGGATTTCTGAGTCAGTCGGGTTCCGGCACCTCGAAGTGGGCGTCGCGGAGCTCGAAGGCGCGGCGGGTGCCGTGCTCGCCCCGGGCCTTGACGAAGTTGAACTCGCCGTCGTCGAACTGCAGGTTGGTGCCGTAGGCGTGGACCAGGGGGCTGAGCACCTCCTCGCCCTGGTACGCCGACAGCTGCTCGACCAGGCGGAACGCCTCCTTGGCCAGCACGATGCCGTCCGCCGGCATGCGCGACGCCTTCTCGGCCCACCACGCGGCGCGGGCCTCGACGGCGGCGGCCTCGACCACCTCGGTGAAGACCCCGAGGTGGGCGACCGTCGCCCGCCTCGATGGTGTCGCCGGTGAGCAGCAGGCGGCGGGCGAGCACCGGGCCGAGCCGGTGGAAGAACAGGTGCAGCGACCCGAGCGCGGGTCCGAGGAACCGGGTGGCCGGCATCCCGATCACCGTGTCCGCGGCCACCACCGAGATGTCGGCCATCAGCGCCAGCTCGAAGCCGCCGCCCAGCGCGAAGCCCGACACCTCGGCCACGGTCACCTTCGGGTAGCCCAGGAAGAACTGGTAGAAGTCGAACGTCTGGCGGTCGATCAGCAGGCGGCGCCGCTGGCTGGGCCGGCGGGCGTCCGGGTCGCGGGCGGCGTCGCCGTACCACGACGTAGGCGTTGTCCATGTCGGCGCCCGTGCTGAACACGCCGCCCTCGCCCCGCAGCAGCACGACCTTCACGTGGTCGTCCCAGGCGAGGTCGTCGAGGTGCGCGCCCAGCGTGCGGCGCATGTCGGGGTCGTACGCGTTCTTGCGCTCCGGGTTGTCCAGCGTCAGGCGCGCGATGCCGCTGGCATCGTCCCGCTCCAACCGCACACGACCGTCGCTCACCGGTGGCCTCCTGGGCGCAGACCCTTTAACATCTAGATGTTTCCACATTACCGCGGGGGGAGGGCGATGGAGTTCCGGCTGGACGACGGCCAGGTCGAGCTGCAGCGCACCGTGCGCCGGTTCGCCGAGGAGCGGTTCCCCCTCGACGCGGTGGCGGCGCGCGAGCACGCCCCGGTCGACCCCGCGGTCTGGGAGGGGATGGCCGCGCTCGGGCTGTTCGGGCTCGGCGACCTGGGCGCCGTCGCGGCGGCGATCGTGTTCGAGCAGCTCGGCTCCCACCTCGCCCCGGGCCCGGTGCTGTGGACGGTGCTGGCGGCCGGGCTGGTCGACGGCGCGGACGCGGGCGCCGGCGTCGTGGGCGGGGTCGAGGCCGGCGCCGTCGAGGACGGGTCGGTCGTGGTCGAGCACGCCGGTGAGATCGACGTCCTCCTGGTGCTGCACGGCGACCGTGTGGTCGCCCACGCCACCGCCGACCTCGGGGCGCCCGAGCCGCTGGTGCCGCTCGACCCGCTCACGCCGGTCGGGCGCTACTCGGGCCTCGGCGCCGGCACGGTCGTGGGCGACGCCGAGGCCGCCGCCGGCCTGCGCCGGCGCGGCACCGTGCTGAGCGCGGCGGCGCTGGCCGGCGTCGCGGCGCGGGCGCTGGAGGTCGCCCGGGCCTACGCGCTGGAGCGCGAGCAGTTCGGGGTGCCGATCGGGTCGTTCCAGGCGGTCAAGCACCTGCTGGCCGACATGTACGTGCGCGCCGCCCTCGCCCAGAGCGAGGCTTACGCCGCTGCGGTGCTGGAGGACCCCACGCGACCCTGCGCGGCCGCCAAGCTCCTCGCCGCGGAGGCCGCCATCGCCAACGCCGGCGCCGCGGTGCAGGTCCTCGGCGGCATGGGATTCACCTGGGACATGCTGCCCCACTACCTGCTCAAGCGCGCCTGGGTGCTGGAGCACGGCTTCGGCTCCGCCGACGATCTCGCCCTCGACCTCGGCAGATCACTCGCGGCGGCGCGCTGGACGCCGGCGGCGCCGGGGCGGTAGGAGGCACCGTGGAGTACGACACGATCCTCTACGAGGTCGACGACCGCACGGCGACGATCACGCTCAACCGGCCCGACCAGCTCAACGCGCTCAGCCCGGCGATGGTGGCCGAGCTGCGCCACGCCTACGCCGCCGCCGAGGCCGACGACGCTGTGTGGACCGTCCTCGTCACCGGCAGCGAGGACGAGTCCGAGCAGCCGGAGCACCGGCGCGGCTCGTTCGGCCGGCCCGCGCCCGGCTTCGAGGCCGACGTGCGGGAGGGTGAGCTGTGGTTCCGCGGCCCGTTCCTGATGGAGGGCTACTACGGCCGCGAGCGGCACGAGATGTTCGACCCCGACGGCTGGTTCCGCACCGGCGACCTGGTCGACCGTCGACGCCGGACGGCTTCTTCTACTTCCAGGGCCGGCGCGGCGACATGATCAAGACGGCCGGCGCGAACGTCTCGCCGCGCGAGGTCGAGGCCGCGATCCCCGAGGTCACCGGCCTCGTCGCCCACGTGGTCGGCGTCGACGACGCCGCCCGGGGCCAGGTGGTCGCCGCGCTCGTGCGGGCGCCCGACGGGGCCGACGTCGACGTCGACGACCTGCGGGCCCGCCTCCGGGGCCGCCTCTCGGCCTACAAGGTGCCGCGGCGCGTCCTGGTGCTCGCCGACGACGAGGTGCCGATGATGTCGAGCGGCAAGCTCGACCGCCGCGCGCTGAAGGAGCTGCTCCGTGACGCCTGAGGCCGAGACGGTTCCCGCGCTGCTGGCGCTGCGGGCCACGGCGGACGCGGACGTGCGGGCGATCGTCGCCGACGGCGCCGCGATCACCTACGCCGAGCTCGACGAGGCCAGCCGCGGCGCTGGCCGCGCGCCTGGTCGCGGCGGGCGTCGCCAAGGGCGACCGCGTCGGCCTGCTGATGCCGAACGGCATCGACTGGGCGGCCACCGCGCTCGCGGTCGTGCGCATCGGCGCGGTGCTGGTCCCGCTGAGCACGCTGCTGCGGCCGCCGGAGCTGCGCGCCCAGCTCGCCAGCTCGCGGCCGTGTCGCACCTGGTCGCGGCGCCCGGAGTTCCGCGGCCGCGCGCTACCTCGACGACCTCGACGCGGCCGCGCCGCCGCTCGTGCGCGGCCGGTGTGGCGCCTCGACGGCATCCCGGAGGCCGCTGCGCCCCGGGAGCTGGTCGCCGCGCTGGAGGCCCGGGTCCGGCCCGCCGACGACCTCGTCGTCCTGTTCACCTCGGGCAGCCGCGGCAGCGCCGAAGGGCGTGATCCACACCCACGGCGGCGCGCTCCGGGCCACGGCCGCCGGGCTCGAGGCCCGCTGCGTCGGCCCGGGCGAGCGGCTCTACATCCCGATGCCGTTCTTCTGGACGGGCGGCTTCGCGGCCGGCCTGCTGTCGGTGCTGATCGCGGGGGCGACGCTGCTCACCGAGGCGAGCCCGAGCCGGCGCCGCACGCTCGCGCTGCTCGAGCGCGAGCGGGTCACGCTGTTCCGCGGCTGGCCCGACCAGGCGGCGCGGCTCGCCGCGCACCCCGCGTTCGCCACCGCCGACCTCTCCTGTCTGCGGCGCCGGCAGCCTCGCCGCGGTGCTGCCCGCCGAGCGCCGGCCCGCGCCGGGGGCGCGGCGCGAACCTGTTCGGCATGACCGAGTCGTTCGGCCCGTACTGCGGCGCCCGGCTCGACGTCGACCTGCCCGCCGGACAAGCGCGGCAGCTGCGGCCGCCCGTTCGACGGCATCGAGGTCCGCATCGTCGACCCGACGGGACGCGTGCCGGGATCGGCGAGATCCGCGCGCGGACCCAACCTGATGCGCGGCATCTGCGGCCGGATCCGCGCGCGAGTGTTCACGCCGACGGCTGGTACCCGACCGGCGACCTCGGGCGCCTCGACGCCGACGGCTACCTCTGGTACGCGGGCCGGCTCGACGACATGTTCAAGGTGCAGGGGCGCGACCGTGTACCCGACCGAGGTCGAGGCGGCGCTGCGCGTCGATCGCCGGCGTCGCGCCAGGCGCACGTCACCGACGTGGCCGGCGACGGCGGCCGGCGAGGTCGCGCGCTCGTCGTCGTCGACCGACGCCGCTCGACGACGGTGGTCGCCGAGGCCCGCGCAGCGGCTCAGCGCGTTCAAGGTGCCGACCCGCTGGCTCGTGACGCCGACGGCCGACGACGGTGCCGATGACGGCGACCGGCAAGGTCGACAAGACCGGCGCTGCCAGCGCCCTGCTGGGCCACGAGAGGAGGACGCGCCGATGACGACGAGCGATCGACTGCCTGGTGAACGTCGACATGGGCGACCGTGAAGCAGCCGGACTGGATGATCCGGGTCAAGGAGGACTACTTCAAGGGCGGCGACTCCTTCCTCAAGAGCCCCGAGCTCGCCGGAGCTGCTCGACGACATGGACGCCAACGGCGTCGAGCGGGCGATCCTGCTGACCAGGCTCGGCGACGAGCGGCGACCGCGCCCAGCGCTTCGCGGCGGAGCGCCCCGACCGCTTCGCGCTCGGCGTCGGCGGCCTCAACCTGCTGCGGCCGATGCCGACGCTGCGCGAGCCTCGAGTCGTTCGTGCGCGACCACCCGGTCGCCTACGCGCGTCGTCGGCCCGAGCTTCTGGGGCGACGGCATGTACCCGCCGAGCGACGCCGTCTACTACCCGCTCTACACCAAGTGCTGCGAGCTCGACCTGCCGCTGTGCATGAACACCGGCATCCCCGGGCCGCCGCTCCCGGGCGAGGCGCAGAACCCGATCCACCTCGACCGCGTCTGCGTCCGCTTCCCGGAGCTGAAGCTGTGCATGATCCACGGCGCCGACCCGTGGTGGGACGTCGCGATCCGGCTGATGCTCAAGTACCGGAACCTGCGGCTGATGACGTCGGCGTGGTCGCCGAAGCGCCTGCCGGAGTCGCTGCTGCACTACATGCGCGACGCGCGGCAAGGACCGCATCCTGTTCGCCTCGGACTACCCGGTGCTGTCGATGGAGCGCTGCCTCGGCGAGGCCGCGGACGCTCGACCTCGCCCGACGAGGTCCGCGACGCCTGGCTCTACGACAACGCCGAGGCGTTCTTCTTCAGCGACTGACGGAGAAGCGACGACATGGACCTCCGGACCGATCGACGCCGACAACCACTACTACGAGCCGCTCGACGCCTTCACCCGGCACCTCGACCCAGGAGTTCGCGCGAGCGCGGCGTGCGCCCGGTGCAGGACGGCAAGCGCGTGCAGCTCCTGATCGGGCGGCCGGGTCAACCGCTTCATCCCGAACCCGACGTTCGACCCGATCATCGTGCCCGGCTGCCTCGACCTGCTGTTCCGCGGTCAGATCCCCGAGGGCGTCGACCCGCGCACGCTGATGCAGGTCGAGCCGCTCGCGCGCCGAGTACCGGGACCGCGACGCGCGCGCTCGCGGTCGATGGACGAGCAGGGCCTCGACGCGGTCCTGCTGTTCCCGACGCTCGGCTGCGGCGTCGAGGAGGCGCTGCGCGACGACATCGCCGGCGACGATGGCGAGCCTGTCGCGCGTTCAACCGCTGGCTCGAGGAGGACTGGGGCTTCGCCTACCAGGGCCGCCTCATCGCCGTGCCGATGCTGTCGCTCGCCGATCCCGAGGCCGCGCTCGCCGAGCTCGACTCGCTGCTCGAGCGCGGCGCGCGGATCGTGCACGTCCGCCCGGCGCCGGTGCCCGGCGCCGAACGGCACCGGCCGCTCGCTCGGCGACCGGCTGCACGACCCGGTGTGGGCGCGCCTCGCCGAGGCCGGCGATCCCGGTCGCGTTCCACCTCGGCGACAGCGGCTACAACGCGCTTCGCCGCGGCGTGGGGCGGCGCGCGCGACGTTCGAGGGCTTCGGCAACAGCGACGCGCTCGGCCGCGTCGCTCGTCGTCGGACCGCGCGATCCACGACACGATCGGCGTCGCTGGTCGTCGCACGGCGTGTTCACGCGGCACCCGACGCTGCGGGTCGCGAGCATCGAGAACGGCTCCGACTGGGTGCACCTGCTGGTGAAGCGGCTGCGCAAGCAGGCGAACCAGACGCCGTGGGTGTTCGCCGAGGACCCGCTCGACACGATCCGCCGCCACGTGTGGGTCACGCCGTACTCGAGGAGGACCTGCGCGCGCTGGCCGACCTGATCGGCGTCGAGCGGATCCTGTTCGGCTCCGACTGGCCGCACGGCGAGGGCGCTCGCCGAGCCGCTCGACTTCGTCAAGGAGCTCGACGGCGTTCGACGAGCGCCGACGCGCCGCGATCATGCGCGACAACTGCCTCGAGCTGCTCGGGGCGGACGCCTGAGTGACGGCGACGACGGAGCCGAGCCGACGACCGAGCTCGCGCGACGAGGTCGCCGCGTGGCTCGACGCGCACTGGGATCCCGACCTGCTCCGTCGAGGAGTGGTGGCGGCTCGTCGGCCGACGGCGGGCTGGACCGCGCCGCACTTCCCGCGCCGAGCGGGGCGGACGCGGCCTGCCGGCGCTCCGCCGGCCGTCGGTGCGCGCGGCGTTCGCCGCGCTACGGCGCGCTGCGGCCGCCGGGCGGCCTCGGCCTGCTGATGGCCGCGCCGACGATCCTCACCCACGGCACCCCCGACCAGATCGCAGCGGCTCGTGCCGCCCGATCCTCGACGGGCCGCGTCGGCTGGTGCCAGCTGTTCAGCGAGCCCGGCGCCGGCTCCGACCTCGCCGGGCTCACGACCCGGGCCGTGCGCGACGGCGACCGCTGGGTCATCACCGGCCAGAAGGTGTGGAGCAGCGATGGCGCATGGAGGCCGACTACGGGATGCTCCTCGCCCGCACCGACTTCGACGTGCCCGAAGCACGCGGGCATCTCGTGGTTCGCGTTCCCGCTCGACCAGCCCGGGCGTGACGATCCGCCCGCTGCGCGAGATGACCGGCGACGCGGTGTTCAACGAGGTCTTCCTCGACGACGCGGTCGTGCGACGACGCCGACCTCATCGGCGGCGAGGGCAACGGCTGGGCGGTCACGCAGACGACGCTGCTACTTCGAGCGCACCGGCATCGGCGCGGGCGGCGCGCACGCCGGCTTCCCCGAGCCCGGGCCCGAAGGGCGGCATGCTCGGCCGCCGCGCCGGCGACGCCGCGCAGCGACGAGCCGCCCGGCGACGACCAAGGCTGACCGTTCGGCCGAGCGTCGTCGACGCTGGCGCAGCGCGACGGGCCGGAGCCGACGACCCGCTGCGTCCGCCAGAAGCTCGCGCGGCTCTGACACCTACATCCGAGATCGGGCAGCTGGAACGCGCAGCGGGGCAAGGCCGAGGCGCAGCGCGGGCGGCGGCCAGGCCGTCGCCAACATCGGCAAGATCGCGCAGACGCGGATCATGAAGCTCGTCGGCCGAGCTCGGCGCTCGACATCCTCGGCGCCGACGGCATGCTGGCCGGCGCCGACGGCGCCGACGGCGGCCGCTTCGCCGAGGCGTTCGTGTTCTCGCCCGCGTCGTCGATCTACGGCGGCACCGACGAGATCCAGCGCAACATCATCGCCGAGCGCTCGCTCGGCCTGCCGCGCGACCGGGCCGTGATGTAGCCGCCCGGTGCAGACCTTCCTGCAGTTCGTGATCATCGGCCTGGGCGCGGGCGCGGGCGACCGCTGATGGAGATCGTCGACGACCCAGCGGGCCTCACCACCGCGTGGCTGAGCGACGTGCTGCAGGCGCCGGTCAGCCGGGTGTCGGTCACCCCGGTGGGCACCGGGCAGATGGCGTCGTGCCACCGCCTGGACATCGGCTACGAGCGCGGCGACGGGCCTGCCCGGCTGATCGCTGCTGGGACGACTATCGGCACGGCCTGTTCCAGGGGCCGCTGATCTGCATCCTCGGCGAGGCCGTCGCCGCCCCCACCGAACGGGGCCGGCGGATGTTCACGGTCATGGCCGAGCGCTCGGCCCGGGCGATCATCGACCTCGACGCCGGCGCGTGAAGGCCGCCAGCGATGGTCGTACCTTTCGCCCATGCGGTCGATGATCTCCAAGGAGTTCCGGGAGCTGGTGCGCGATCGCCGCACGCTGGCGATGTTGGTCGTCATGCCGCTGCTGCTGCTGGTGATCTTCGGATACGCGGCGAACTTCTACGTGTCGAGCGTGGAGACGGCGGTGGTGGGCCCGCAGGCGTCGCAGGTGGCCGCGGCGCTGCCGCCGTTCTTCGACGTGACGCAGGTCGACCCGGCGGGGCACCGAGTCGGACGGCACGACGCTGCTGCGGGACAACGAGGTGGACGTCGTGCTCGTGACCGGGCAGACGCCCACGCTGGCACTGGTCGACGGCTCGAACCTGTTCGCGGCGCAGTCGGCGGTCGGGGCCCTCAACCGGGCCGGCGACGCCGTCCGCACGGAGATCCTGTTCAATCCCGACCTGAAGACCTCGTGGGTGATGGTGCCGGCGATCATCGGGCTCATCCTGACGTTCATCGGCACGATCATCACGAGCATCGGGCTGGTGCGCGAGCGGGAGGCGGGCACGCTCGAGCAGCTGGCCGTGATGCCGCTCCGGGCCAGCACGGTGATCCTGGGCAAGATCGTGCCGTACTTCCTGGTGGCCGCGGTCGACATGGTGATCGTGACCGTGATCGGCATCGTGCTGTTCGGGGTGCCCTTCAGCGGGAACGTCGTCGCCTTCGCGGTCGGGGCCGCGCTGTTCCTGTTCGTGGTCCTCGGCCAAGGCGTCCTGATCTCGACGGTGTCGCAGACGACCGGTCAGGCGATCCAGACCGCGTTCCTGATCCTGCTCCCGCAGATCCTGCTGTCGGGGATGATCTTCCCGCTCGACGCCATGGCCGCCGGGGTGCGCTGGATCGGCTACCTGCTCCCGCTCACCTACTTCAACCTCATCGCCCGGGGCATCATGCTGCGCGGCGCCTCGGCGGCGTCGCTGTGGCTCGCGTACCTCGTCCTCGCGGTGATGGCGACGGTCGTGTTCACCGCCGCGACGCTGCGCTTCCGTCGGGACCTCGCGCCCGGCGGGCACACCCACCGGGGCGCGTCCGACGCGGCGACCGAGCCGGCGCCCGTGGCGTGAGCGGGCACCGATGAGCTTCGGCGTCGAGTCGGTGACGGTGCGGTTCCGCGACGTGGTCGCCCTCGACGACGTGACCGTCGCGGTGCCGCCCGGTTCGGTGGTGGCGCTCGTCGGCGGCGACGGTGCCGGCAAGACCACGCTGCTCCGCGCCCTGGTCCGCGAGGTGCGCGTCGACGCCGGCCGGGTCTCGTCACCGGGCAAGGCGCACATCGGCTACCTGACCGCCGCCGCCGGGAGCTGGTCGGCGTTGAGCGTCCGGCAGAACATCGACTTCGTCGCCGGCATCTACGGGGTGACCGGCGACGACCTGGCGGCCCGCCGGACCGATCTGCTCGACCGCGCCGGGCTCACCCCGGCCGCCGACCGGCTCGCGTCCGAGCTGTCCGGCGGGATGCGCCGCAAGCTCGGCTTCTGCATGGCGATCGTGCACCGGCCGTCCCTCCTCGTGCTCGACGAACCCAGCACGGGGGTCGACCCGGTCAGCCGCATCGACCTGTGGCGGATGGTGTCGGGCGCCGCGGCGTCGGGCTCGGCCGTGATCATGTCGACGACCTACCTCGACGAGGCGGAACGGGCGGCCCACCTCGTCGTGCTCGACGCCGGGCGGGTGCTGGTCCAGGGCGCCTACGACGACGTCCGGCGAGGCTTCGCCGGCACGATCACGTCGTCGGACGCGCCCGTGCGCGCGGAGTGGTCCTGGCGGCGGGGACGGGAGCGCCACGAGTTCTGGCCCGCGGGCGACCAGCCCCGCGAGCTGCCGGTCGTCGACCCGGACCTGGAGGACATCGTCATCGCCCTCTCGCTGGCCAGATGGGCCGGGTCGCGCCCGGTATGAGCAACCCGCTGGTGCGAGCCGAATCGGTGACCCGCCGCTTCGGCGCGCTCACCGCGGTCGACGCCGTCTCGATGGAGGTCCGCCCGGGCGAGGTCGTCGGGCTGCTCGGCGCCAACGGCGCCGGCAAGACCACGCTCATCCGGATGCTGCTCGGGCTGCTCGCCCCGAGTGCCGGCGGCGTCGAGGTGCTCGGCGGAGCCCCGGACCTCGACCACCGCCGCCGCCTCGGCTATGTCCCGCAGAACCTGGGCCTCTACCGGGACCTGACGGTGGCCGAGAACCTGGCCTTCGTCGCCGGCACCTATGGCGCTCCGGTGCCCGAGCTCCCGGCCGGCCTGGCCGCCTACGCCGGCAGCCTCGTCGGGGCGCTCCCGCTCGGCGCGCAGCGCCGGATCGCCTTCGTCGCCGCGCTGTCCCACGCACCGGAGGTGCTGCTGCTCGACGAACCCACGTCCGGCGTCGACGCGCTGGCCCGGGCCACGCTGTGGGACACCGTCCGCGACCACGCCGACAGAGGTGTCGGCGTGCTGGTCACGACCCACAACATGCAGGAGGCGCAGCAGTGCGACCGGCTGCTCCTCATGGCCGAGGGCCGGCTGGTCGCCCAAGGCAGCGAGGCCGACATCATCGGGTCGACCACGGCGGTCGCCGTCCACACCGACGACTGGGCCCGCGCCTTCGCCGCCCTGGATGCCGCCGGTGCCCCCGTGGTCCTGGCCGGTCGAGCCGTCCGCGTCGTGGACGGCGATCCGACCGAGCTGGAGGCCATCCTCCGGCGCGCCGCCGTCCGGGCCACGTTCGTCCCGGTACCGGCCACGATCGAGGAGCGGATGGTCGCCGAAGAGGTCGCGCGCCGTCTGGCGTGCTGAAATAGGACCATTGGGGGGATCGGGGAGCCAGTGACGACGCCGTGACCGACGAACAAGTGGGCAACAAGGACGACGGCCCGTTCCACATCGAGCTCGACGTGCCCCGGCTGGCGCGGGTCCGCAACGCCATCAGCGGGGGCGACGCGAACTTCTCCGTCGACCGCGACGTGGTGAAGTCGCTGGCCGACGCCACGCCGTCCGGCCTCGAGGGTCTCCAGAGCGTGATCGAGGCCCTGCACCGCTTCAAGATGCGGGGGGTCCGGACGGTCGCCAACGAGTCCGATGTGCGCCAGTTCCTGCATGTCGGGACCGCCACGCCGTCGACAGGCATGGTGCACGAGCACGTGCTGCCCCTCGTGCCGGACGCCCGGATCGTCTACGCGAGCTACGACACCACCACCCTGGCCCACGTCCACGCCCTGTGGCGGGACGCGCCCGACGGCGCCGTGGCGCACGTGCACAGCCGGTTCGAGGAGCCGGGCAAGATCCTGCGGGGGGCGGCCGAGACGCTCGATCTCGACTTGCCGGTCGCCGTCGTGCTGCCGACGACGCTCAACGTCCTCACCGACGAGGTCGCCCAGGCGCTGATGGACGCCCTGCGCGAGGCCCTCGCCTCCGGCAGCTACATCGTGATGGCCGAGACCAGCCTCGACATCTACGCGGAGGGCGCGGCGGACGTCGTCGAGTTGCTCGACTCGGTGCTCGAGGAGCCGTACATCGCCCGCACCAAGGCCGAGATCGCCCGCCAGCTCGACGGCTTCGACCTGCTCGACCCCGGCCTGGTCCCGATCGAGCAGTGGCGCAGCGACGGCGACCCGCCGTTCCTGCCCCCCGGCCAGCTCATCCCGCTGTTCGGCGCGGTCGGCCGCAAGCCCTGAAGTCAGGTCAACAGCTTGGCGGCGTGGTCCGGCACGTAGGTCTGCGTGTCGCGCGGCGGGCGCTCGTAGCCCTGTGACCGCGGCCGCTTCGGCAGCTTGAGCGGCTTCCGGGTGACCTCGTGGTAGTCGATCGTGCTCAGCAGGTGGGCGATCATGTTTATCCGGGCGCGCCGCTTGTCGTCGCTCTCCACGACGTACCACGGGGCCTCGGGTATGTCGGTGTGGACCATCATCTGGTCCTTGGCGCGGGAGTAGTCCTCCCACCGGTTGATCGAGTCGAGATCCATCGGCGACAGCTTCCACTGGCGCATCGGGTCCTCCAGCCGTGACCGGAAGCGCGCCTCCTGCTCGGCGTCGCTGACCGAGAACCAGTACTTCCGCAGGAGCACGCCGTCCTCGACCAGCATCCGCTCGAAGATCGGGCACTGGTGCAGGAAGCGGTGGTACTCGTCGGCGCTGCAGAAGCCCATCACCCGCTCGACGCCCGCCCGGTTGTACCAGGACCGGTCGAACAGGACGACCTCCCCCGCCGCCGGCAGGTGGGAGATGTACCGCTGGAAGTACCACTGCGTGCGCTCGCGCTCGGTCGGCGCGGGGAGCGCGGCGATGCGGGCGACGCGGGGGTTGAGGTACTGCGTCACCCGCTTGATCGTGCTGCCCTTGCCGGCGGCATCGCGACCCTCGAACACCACGACCAGGCGCTGGCCCTCGGCCCGCACCCACTCCTGGGCCTTGACCAGCTGTGCCTGGAGCCGGAACAGCTCACGTTCGTACGGTTTCTTCGGGATGCGGTCGCGTGTTGCGGCCACCGACGCGGTCTTCATGCGCTTGGCCATGGGTGGGAGGGTACGGCGGCACCGGCCCGGCGTCAGGGGCGCGCCGGCGGACGGGCGACGGTGGCGACGGCCGCGGCGTAGCCCGGCGGCGCGTCGACGTCGGTGATCGTCCAGTCCCGGCCGGCCCGCACGACCCGCAGCGGCGCGGCGGGGTCGGCGCCGGGCGGGCGTAGCACGCGCACGCTGGCGAGGCCGCCCGTGATGCCCTCGCCGGTGGCCTTCAGCAGGGCCTCCTTGCGGGTCCACAGGCGGACGAACGCCGCCGCCGGGTCGGCTGCGCCGGCGACCAGCGCGCCGCTCGTCGTCGCTGAAGAACCGGGCGGCCAGGTCCTCGGCGGCCCGGGGACGCACCGCCTCCAGGTCGATGCCGACCGGCGCGTCGGCGACCGCCACGGCGACCGCCAGGCCCGAGTGGGACAGGCTGAAGTGCAGGCTCGCCGGCATGGTCGCCGGCGAGGTCCGGCTTGCCGTGGGACCCGCCGCAGCGGACGCACGGCGACGACGCGAACCGCAGCGAGCGAGGGTCGGCGCCGAGCAGGTCGCCGAGGCGGCGGCGCAGCGCCGCGTGCGCCCCGACGAACTGCGCCCGGGAGACGGCGCGGACGAACCGGTCGGCCCGGGCCCGCTCGCCGCCGTCGAGCAGCGCGAGGTCGTCCGGCCAGGGCTCGGAGGGCAGGTCGTCGAGCCACACCTCGGCGTGGGTGTCGGCGTCGACCACGCGGCGCACGGTACTGCGGTCTTGCGTACAAGACGCGAGGTCTAGAGCGGCATGCCGTGATGGGGCGGGACCTCGCGGCGGCCGATGGCGTCCGCCCGCCGGTGCAGCAGCTCGACCGTGCGGTCGAGGTCGCGGGCGATGACGTAGGTGCGGGCCGCGGCCTCGGTGACGGCGAAGTCGCCCAGCTCGTCGAGGTCGGCCTCGGTGACGTCGCGGCCGGCGCTCGGCCAGCATCGCCTTCATCTCGTCGAAGGTCATGCCCCGGCGGCCGGTGGCCTCGCCCCGGCGGGCCAGGTGCTCGGGGCGGTTGCGCGCCGCGGTGAACAGGCCGGTGCGCAGCAGGCCGCCCGACGGGTAGAAGACCGATGCCCGCAGCCGGGTGCCCTCGGACACCAGGTTGTGGTGCAGCGACTCGGTGAAGCAGCTGACCGCGGCCTTGGACGCGGCGTACACCGACGCCGTCGGCACCGGGGCGAACCCGCCGTCGCCCGACGACGTGTTCACGATCTGGCCCGGTTCCCCGGCCGCGATCATCCGGGGGACGAAGGTCGACGTGCAGATCGCCATCCCGAACACGTTGACGCCGAAGCACCAGCGCCAGTCGTTCGGCTCCTGCTGCCACGGCTTGCCGCCCCCGCCGCGACGTGACGCCGGCGTTGTTGAACAGCAGGTCGCACCCGGCCGTGGGCGTCGTAGACCTCGTCGGCGAGGTCGGCGACGGCCTCCTCGTCGGTGATGTCGACGCGCCGGCCCGAGACCTTCCCGAGCGGCCGCAGGTCCTCGACCGCGGCCTCGATCGCGCCGGGCTCGACGTCGGCGATCACGACGCGTCGCACCCCGGCGCAGCAGCGCGCCGACGATGCCGCGCCCGATGCCGCCCGCACCGCCCGTGACCACCGCGACCGCCCCGGCCAGCCGGAGCGGAGGCGTATCCGCCGGCACGGTCAGCCCGTCCACTCGATGCCGTAGTCGTCGAACCAGAAGCGGGCCTCGCGGACCGCGTCCGGCGGCGTGCGCCGGTCGAGGTCCTGGTGGAGCTGGCTCGGCCGTCGGCCCGATCTC
The DNA here is from genome assembly GCA_963739835.1 of uncultured Acidimicrobiales bacterium. Taxonomy (GTDB): domain Bacteria; phylum Actinomycetota; class Acidimicrobiia; order Acidimicrobiales; family VFJN01; genus ZC4RG19. The sequence continues at coordinate 150,578 of CAVUBW010000021.1, read as the reverse complement.
GGCGGCGATCGCCGACAGGGCGTCGAGGTCGAGGTCGTAGCACCGCACCGCGTTGAGCCCGAGCAGCAGGCGGGTCTCCTCCACCGGGACGTCCCGGAAGTCGGTGGCGAGGCGCTGCGCCGTGTTGGGCCACGTGCCCTCGGGGTGCGGGTAGTCGGTGCCCCACATGAGGGCGTCGATGCCGTTGGCGTAGCGGCGGCGGATCTCGGGCTTGCTCATCGCCGAGGCGCCGACGAACACGTTGGTCCCGAAGTACTCCGACGGCAGCCGCTGGATCGTGCCCTTCGGGTCCGCGAGGACATCTTCTTGACCTTCCAGTTCGTGCCGCCGAACATCACGTCGGTCTTGAACAGGAGGTCGCCCACCCACCACGACCCGCACTCGACCGGCGCGTACTTGAGGTCGGGGAACGTGTCGAACTTGCCCGCCAGGAGCAGCTGCCAGAGCGTCCGGTGGGTCCAGAACGCCACCTCCAGCATGAACTGGGCCATGTTCTCGTTGTACGCAGTCCATGTCGGCCTCGCCCGAGTGCGTGTGCACCACGAGCCCGGCCTCGGCGCAGGCTGCCCACACCGGGTCGTAGGACGCGTGGCCGTACGACGGCTTGTCGTGCCACATCGTCGGGATCATGATCCCCTTGATGCCGGGCTTGCCGGCGAGCGACCTCGATCTCGCGCGACCGCCTCGTCGACCCCGTGGGTGATCGGCACGAGCGCGACCCCCGCCCGGCGGGGCGGGTTGGTGGCGCAGAACTCCACCAGCCAGCGGTTGTGGGCGCGGGCGCCGGCCCAGGCCAGGCGGGGGTCGGTGATCATGCCGGCCTGCAGCCCGGCGCCGAACGGCGGCGCCTCCATGCCGGTGACCGAGTCGCCGTCGGCGAAGATCACCTCGCCGGCGACGCCGTCGGCGTCGAGCACCTTGTCGCGGATCGCCGGCGTCGTAGGCGCCGCGCAGGCCCACCTCGTTGTCGCGCTCCCACTGCTCGACGTACTCGCCGTTCAGCTCCTCGACCATGGTGCGGTGCTGGTGGCGGGTGACCAGCCACTCGTCGAACTCGGCGTGCACCGACGACTCGAGGTACGCGCGGTAGTCCTCGACGAACAGCCCGGCGTGGGTGTCGGACGAGACGATGACGTAGGGGGCGTTGCTCTGGTCGATGCCTTCCACCGGACTCGGCATGGTCGCCCCCTTGCTGGTTCTGTGACAGCGTTCTAGTGTGCCGTATGACACTGTTACAGACGCCCGGAGGAGCGCAACCGTCCGATGGGGAAGACCGCGCACCAAGCCCAGACCCGGCGCCGCTCCGGTCGCCGCACCGGTCTCGACCGGGCCGACGTCGTCGCTGCCGCGCTCGACCTGGTGGTGCGGGAGGGGCCCGCCGCGCTCACCATGCGCCGCCTGGCCGCCGAGCTCGACGTCGGGACGCCGACCATCTACTGGCACGTCGGGCAGCCGGGACGAGCTGGTCGCCGGGATCGTCCGCACCCAGTCCGAGCGCCTGGCCGAGCGCCCGGTCGAGGGCGACGACGGCTCGGGAGCGTGTGCTCTGCGCCGCGCCGCACATCTACGCCGGGGCGATCGAGCACCGGGCCATCACCTCGCTCGCCCACCAGACCGGCACGGCGTCGCTGCTGCTCCACCACCTGGAGGCCGCACTGGTGGCCGAGCTGGAGACCGCAGGTCTGGCCGGCGAGGCGTGCGCCGACGCGCTGCGCTCGATCCTCGTCGTGGTCACCGGCTCGCTCGTCCTGGCGCTGCGTGACCAGTCCCGGTTCCCCGAGGAGTACCGCGCCGACGTGCTGTGGGCCGGCTCCGCCGCACCGGTCGCATCCGAGACGCGGGCCGCGCTGTGCGCCGCTCCGGACGTCGATGCGCTGACCGCCGCCACGCTGCGCGCCGTCGTCGACCACTACGTGCCGGCGGACCGGCCGACGACGAGGCGGCGTGAGCCGACGCCGACGAACCGGCCGGGCGAGATCGGCGGCTGGCCCAAGCTCGTCGTCACCTACACCACCGACCCGGCCAAGGTCGCCGCGCTGCTGCCGCCCGGGCTCGAGCCGCTCGAACCGGTCGTCACCCTCGGCTTCTACTGCGTGCCGGTGCTGGGCGAGCCCGAGCTCGGCGTCAGCGTGAAGGTCGCGGCCGCCTGGCAGGGCGTCGCCGGCCAGTACAGCCTCGGCCTCGGCATCGACCAGGAGGCCGCGGTCCACATCAGCGCCGAGACCAACGGGCAGCCCAAGTTCCTGTGCGACATCGCCTACTTCCGCTTCGGCGACCGGATCACCGCCCGGGCCAGCCACCAGGGCTACACGTTCGTCGAGTTCGCGGGCACGGTCAGCGGCGAGGCGTCCGCCCCGCCGCGGCGAGGTCGTCGAGCACGAGTGGTGGACCAAGTACTCGCGGGCCATCGGCGGGCGCCGAGGGCGCCTACGACTTCCCGCCGCACGTCGTCGACGTCGCCACGACCTTCGAGCAGACGCCACGTCGAGGACGTCGACGGCGACCTCGTGCTGCGCGACAGCCCGTGGGACCCGATCGCCCGCCACCTCCCCGTCTGTCGGGCCGGTCGGGGCGCAGCTGGTCACCCACCGACCGACGGCCCGCCGCGTCACCAACGCCGGCCCGCTCGACCCCGACGCGTTCTGGCCGTTCGCCGACGTCATCGGCGGCAGCCGCTGGCCCGGCCACCGCGGGGGACCGCTGCCGTCATGACCGCCGCAGGATCGGAGCGAGGGCGCCATGGGCGCAACCACTGACCGCTACGTCGTGATCTCCGCCGACTGCCACGGCGGGGCGAGCGTCGCCGGGTACAAGCCGTTCCTGGCGTCGAGGTACCACGACGACTTCGACCGCTGGGCGGCCGGGTTCGAGAACCCCTACGACGACGCCACCGGCGCCGACGCCGACCGCAACTGGAGCTCCGAGCGCCGCCTGCGCGAGATGGAGGCCGACGGGGTCGTGGCCGAGGTGATCTTCCCCAACACGGTCCCGCCGTTCTTCCCGAAGGTCCTCGCTGGTCGAGCAGCCGCCGGGCGCCACCGACGGCGACCTCGTCCGAGCGCTGGGCCGGACTCCAGGCGCACAACCGCTGGCTGGCCGACTTCTGCAGCCAGGCGCCGGGGCGCCGGGCCGGCATCGCCCAGATCATGCTCCACGACGTCGACGCCTCGGTGCGCGAGATCGAGTGGGCCAAGGCCAACGGGCTCACCGGCGGCGTCCTCCTGCCCGGCGCCCCGCCGGGCTCCGGCGTGCCGCCCCTGTACGCCCCGGACTACGAGCCCATCTGGGACGCGTGCGAGGACCTCGGCCTGCCGGTCAACCACCACAGCGGCAGCGCGGTGCCCGACATGGGCCCCTACCCGTCGGCCCAGATGATGTTCCTGCTCGAGGTCACCTGGTGGGCGCACCGGACGCTGTGGCACCTCATCTACTCGGGGGTGATGGAGCGCCACCCCACGCTCCAGTTCGTGTTCACCGAGCAGGGCACGGCGTGGATCCCCGAGGAGCTGACCCGCCTCGACTACTACCGCGGCCGGCTGTCGGGGGCCTCGGGGGCGCGGCGGCTCGCAGGAGGCGAAGCTTCGGCGCAGGGTGCCATCGAGCAGCTGTCGCTGTCACCCTCGGAGTACTGGCGGCGCCAGTGCCACCTCGGCTCCAGCTTCATCCGCCGCCACGAGGTCGCCCTGCGCGACCAGGTCGGGGTCGACCGGATCATGTGGGGCAGCGACTACCCCCATCTCGAGGGCTGCTGGCCGTTCTCGCGCCAGCACCTGCGCCTGGCGTTCGCCGGCGTCCCCGACCGACGAGGTGCGCCTGCTGGTCGGGCACAACGCGGCCGACGTCTACGGCTTCGACTGGCCCCTGCTCGAGCGGCTGGCCGACGAGCACGGTCCCACGCCGGCCGAGGTGGACGACCCGCTCGACGCGGACGACATCCCCGACGAGTCGCTGCGCTGCCCCGCGTTCGCGGCGGCGCGCTTCGGGGCCTGATGACTGCGCCCGCGCCGCCGGCGACCTTCGACCCCCTGGAGGAGGGTTTCGTCGAGTGGCCGTACGACCAGTACCGGCGGCTGCGGGCCGAGGACCCGGTGCACCGCTCCGAGCTGCTGCACGGCTGGGTGGTCACCCGGTACGCCGACGTCGACACGATCCTGCGCGACCCGTCGGTCTCGTCGGAGATCGACAACGCGGCGCCGACGCCGGCCACGGTCGCCGAGATCGAGCGCCGCGACGAGGCGCTGCGCGCCGGGCGCACGCTCGTGCTGCTCGACGACCCCGACCACGCCCGGCTGCGGCGGCTGATCGCGCCGCCGTTCCGCCTGCGCGAGGTCGACCGGCTGGGCCAGCTGGTCCAGGACCGGGTGCGGGCGCGAGTCGACGAGCTGGTCGCCACCCGCGGGGGCGACGGGCCCGTCGAGCTCGACCTCATCGCCGACTTCGCCTACCCGCTGCCGGTCGAGATCTTCTGCCAGATGCTCGGCATCCCCGAGGAGGACCACCCCGTCTTCCGGTTCTGGGTCAACTGCATCGCCCGGAACCTCGACCCCGTGATGGACGCGTCCGAGCGCGACGAGCTCGTCGCACGCATGGCCGACATGTACGCCTACCTGGAGGAGCTGGTCGCGGCGAAGCGCGGGCGCGACGACGGCGACGTGCTGTCGAGCCTCGTCCACGCCGAGGAGGACGGCCAGGCGCTCAGCCGCGAGGAGCTGCTCGGCCAGATCATGACCCTCTACGTGGCGGGCCACGAGCCGACGGCCGGCCTGGTCGGCAACGGCATGCGCGCCCTGCTCGACCTCCCCGACCAGTGGGCGGCGCTGCGGGCCGACCGGTCGCTGCTGCGCAACGCCGTGTCCGAGCTGCTGCGCTACGACGGGCCGAACCAGTTCGTGCGGCGCATCGCCATGCGGGACATGACGTTCGCCGGCCCGGCGGGGCCGGTCACCATCCCGGCGGGCTCGGTGATCTACGCGTCGCCCGCGTCGGCCAACCGGGACGAGGCGCACTGGGGCGCGACGGTCGACGAGGTCGACATCGCCCGTGCCGACGCGGGCGGGCACCTCCAGTTCGGCGCCGGCGTCCACGCCTGCCTGGGCTCGCACCTGGCCCGCCTCCAGGCGGAGGTGATGTTCACCGCCATCGTGGAGCGCTTCGAGGACATCGAGCCCGCCGGCGAGCCGGTGTGGAGCACCCGCATGGTGATCCGAGGCCTCAACCGGCTGCCGGTCCGGGCCCGCCTGCGCTGAGCCCGTCCCATCACGCGTTTTGTACGCGGAAACGGTCGCTATGGCGACCGTTTCCGCGTAGAAAACGTCGGTGTCAGTCCGATCCTGGGGCGGGTTCCATGCCATTGGACCCGATGACGGCCGCCGGGGGCACGGGTAGTCTGTGGGCGTCCGAGGCACTGCGGCCCTCGGCACCGGGCCGGGAGCGGTCGTTGCTCGGCTCACCGAGGCGGAAGGAAGATGCCGATGTCCACCAGCACAGGGTCTGGTGACGAGACGACCCCCGACGACGTGTCGGCGCTGCTCACCCGGGGGGTCGTGGACGGCTTCACCGAGGCGTCGGAGGCGTTCTCGACCGAGCTGCAGGGCACCGACCGCTTCCCCGACCTGATGGGGCGGTCCGTGGCGGGGGTGATCCGGGCCAACGCCCGGCTGCTCGACGAGCTGGCGACCGTCGTCCGGCAGATGTCCGACGGGTACAGCATGCGCTCGCGGGCCGCTGCGACCGCGGCCGCCGACGATGGGGGTCTCGGTCCCGACCCTGTCGCCGGGCTCGACTACGAGCGCCTCGCCGATCTCGTCGCGCAGCGCCTGCACGCGGCCGAGGCCGTCGTGGCCGCCGCCGAGACGTCCGAGTCGGCCGGGCGGAACCGCAAGGCGTAGCCCGCCGCCGGCGGGCGCCTCAGCCCGTCTCGGCATGCATGTTGCGGAGAAGGTTGCCGAGCACCACGGCGGCGAACAGCCCGATCCCGACCACTGGCCAGGGGTTGTCCTCGATCTGGAGCAGGAACCGCCCGAACCCGCTCTGGTCGGAGAAGTCGGGCTTGAGCACCGCCAGCCCGAGCGCGGCGACGACGGCTGTCACCGACAGCCGTCGGCAGCAGCCGCAGCGTGTAGGGGATCAGGCGCTCGGCGGCCGAGAGCGTGCGCAGCGTCTGGCGGCCGATGTCGGGCAGCCGGCGCATGACCCACTCCATCGTCTCCGTCGCGGCCAGCGGCGCCCGCGCCACGCGATACCAGGCGTACGGCGACGTGGCCGGATCCACGATCGAGCGCCGGAGCAGGTCGGTCGACAGGTCGCGCAGGAAGCGGCGGAGGTGACCGCGCCAGTCGATCGTCGGGTACAGCCCGAGCATGACGATGTCGGCGACGAGGATCGTCCGGTAGAGCTGCACGGTGCTCGACGTCATCGGCAGGCCGTTGCGCCGCAGCGTCGCCAGCGTCTTCAGCAGGAACGCCCCCGTGCTCTTCTGGCTGAGCGGCGCCCCGGGGTCGTGCGAGGCGATGACGAAGTCGCGCAGCACCCCCTTGATCTCCTGCTCGAACTGGGACATGTCCCCGATGGGCAGCGGCTCCATCCCGTCGAGCAGGGCGAGGTAGGCGCCGGTGGATCTGCTCCTGGGCGATCGCGTCCCGCAGCCGCATCTGCTGGTCCCACTGGCGCTCGTCGATCCACCCGACGGCGCCGAAGTCCACCCAGTTGAGGGTGCCGCCGTCGCTCACGATCAGGTTCGACGGGTGGGGGTCCGCGTTGAACGACCGGTAGCGCATGGTCTGCTCGAGCACCGAACGCAGGAGGATCACCGCCGTCCGCCGGGGCGTGATCCCGCGGGCGGCCCACGCCGCCAGCGCTCCGCCGTTCCCGTTGGTGGTCGCCGCGAGCATCTCCCGCACGGTGACGCCCCGGATGCGCTCGAGGGTGAGCACGGTGCGGCCGGACAGGTCGCGGTAGACCCGTGGGGCGTAGTGGTCGATGGGGTCGGCGGCCATCTGCTCGTGGATGTACGCCGTGTGCATCGCCTCGCGGCTCAGGTCCAGCTCCTGCAGGGCCGTCCGGGACAGCTCGTCCATCAGGCTGCTCACGTCCAGGCCCCGCAGCACCGGCAGCAGGTCGAGCGCCCCGGCCGACGAGCCGCAGGAACCGCACGTCGATGCGCACCTGCTCGTCGATCCTCGGCTTCAGGACCTTGACCACGACCTCGTCGCCGCCGTGGAGCACCGCGCCGTGGACCTGCGCCAGCGAGGCGGTGGCCAGCGGCTGCGACTCGAACGAGGCGAACGCGTCCGCGACCGGCCGGCGCAGCGCCCGCTCGATCTCCTCGGTGACCTTGGCCGTCGGCACCGGGCGCAGCGAGTCGAGAAGCTTGCCGAGCTCGTCGGTGTACTCCGGCCGCAGGAGGTCGTACCGGGTCGCCAGCAGCTGGCCGACCTTGACGAACCCGCCGCCGCAGGTCTCGAAGTACCACCGCAACAGGCGGGGGCCGGCGGTCGGCCCGAACAGGTCGCGCACCAGCAGCAGGGGCGTGACCAGGACGGTCAGCACCACGAGGCGGCAGAGTCGGGCGACCGCGAGGACCGCGTGGGAGAGCCGCCCGCGCATGGTTAGGCGGGGATGCCGCCGATCACGCTGGGATGTTACGCAACCCGGAGGGTGTCGACGCGGCCCGGTGGTTCCGGCGGCGGTCAGGACAGCAGGAAGTCGTCCGGATCGGGCTCCCGGGTCCGCTGCCAGTACTCGAGCAGGGTGAAGGGCCAGTTCTGGCTCACCCGGCCGCTGCGCGTTCTTGTACCAGCTGTTGACGTCGGACCAGCCCCACGCCATCGCGCCGGTTCTCGGCGTCGACCCGCTCGTTGAACTCGTCGTGCACCTCGCGGCGCACGTCGAGCCGCCGCTTGCGCGCTCGCGCAGCAGCAGGCCGCAGGCAGCCGAGGATGTACCGCACCCCGCACTCGGAGAAGTACACGATGCTGCCGTTGACCACGATGTTGGTGTTGGGTCCGTACAGGCAGAACAGGTTGGGGAACCCCGGCACGGTGACGCCGAGGTAGGCGCGGGCGTCGCCGCCCCACTGCTCGTGCAGGTCGACGCCGTCGCGCCCGGTCGACCCGCATGGGCGTGAGGAACGTCGAGGCCGGTGAACCCGGTGCCGTAGATCAGCACGTCGACCTCGTGCTCGACGCCGTCGTCGGTGACGACCCCGCTCGGGGTGATCTCGCTCGATGCCGCCGGTGACCAGGCGCGACGTTGTCGCGCTTGAGCGTCCGGGCCCAGATCGCCGTTGTCGCGCAGGATCCGCTTGGCGCCCGACCGGGTAGGTGGGCAGGACCGCCTCGCAGCAGGTCGGGCCGGTCCGCGAACTCGACCTGCATGTAGGCGGTGAACAGCATGCCGGGCGAAGTCGTTCGCCTCGCTCACCGCCAGGCCCTTCGGCTCCCACGCCGGGTCGACGCGCGACGCCCTCGCAGCGCGCCGTCGCCCATCCGCCAGAAGATCCAGAAGCGGTTGCCACTCGCTGTAGGAGGGCACGTGCCGCGTAGAGCCAGCGCAGGCCCGGGCGACACCTCGTCGTGGTAGTCGGGCGTCGGGGCGAGCCAGGGCGGCGTGCGCTGGAACACCAGCAGCTCGCCGGCCACCGGCGCGATCTCGGGCACGAACTGCACGGCGCTGGCGCCGGTGCCGATGACCGCCACCCGCTTGCCCGCGAGGTCGACGTCGTGGTCCCAGCGGGCGGAGTGGAACGACGGGCCCGGCGAACGACCCGTAGCCCGCGATGTCGGTCGGGTACCGCGGCCGGTTGAGCTGGCCCACGGCGCTGACGACGGCGTCCGCGGTCGAGCGTCTCCTCGTCGCCGCCGCCGGACCGGACCCGCAGCGTCCAGTGCGCGTCCGCCTCGGACCACGCCGCGGACAGGACCTCGGTCCCGAAGCGGATGTGCGGCCGCAGCCCGAAGTCGTCGGCGCAGTGCCGGAAGTAGTCGAGCAGCACGTCCTGGGTGGAGAAGTGCAGCGGCCAGTCGTGGCGCTGGGCGAAGGAGTAGCTGTAGTTGTGGTTGGGGTTGTCGACCCGGCAGCCCGGATAGGTGTTCTCGAACCACGTGCCGCCGACGTCGTCGTTCTTCTCCAGGATGACGAAGTCGACGCCCGCCTGCGCAGCCGGTGGGCCGCGAGCAGGCCGGACATCCCGGCGCCGATGACGGCGACGCGGAAGTCGACGTCGGGCGCCACGTCGTCGCTTGTGCCACCCGGGCGCCCGCCGGTCCTCGCCCCGGTAGGCCAGCTCCTCCTCCAGGAGCGGCAGGTAGTCGGCCATCTCGGCCCCGCCCACGGCGTGCTCCATGATCCGCAGCAGCACGTCGTCCGCGGGCGGCGGCGCGGGCGTCGAGCCGCCGTCGCGGAAGCGGATGAGCGCCTGCGCGGCCAGCTCGCGCGCCGCGGCGAGCTGGTCCTCGCCCAGCCCGCCCTGGGGCAGGGCGACCATCGAGGGATCGGGCCGTAGGTCGTCGCGCAGCAGCGAGAGGTCGCCGGTGGCGTAGGCGAGGGCGGGCAGCAGCGGCGGCACCTCGGCCTCGGCCAGATGGGCGCGGATCTCGTCGTCGGACGCCGTGATCGGCGCCACGCTGGTGTCGAACGGGCTCGTCCCCGCGCCCGCGGGGGTGGCGATCGTCATGCTCGGGACCTCAGTTCGTCGGCGGCGTGGGCCAGGTCGTGCGGGCCGGACGCCGGATAGCCGTGGGCGTCGCGGATCGCCCGGCCCCACGGCTCCAGGATGCCCAGCAGCTCGTCCAGGTCGTCGTCCAGGGCAGCGACGATCGGCCGGCACTGCCGGTCGGTTGCCCGCTCGATCGCCTCGCGCTCGGCCCGGCCGTCGTCGGTGAAGGCGCCGTCCTCGACCAGGCCACGGTCGGCCAGGCGGGCCTCGGCCGCGTCGAGTTCGGCATCGGTCCAGGCCCGGGTGCGGACATACGTGCGCAGCGGCAGGCCCCAGTAGAGCTCGGTGAGCAGCCCGATCTCGGTGGCGTCGAGCCCGGCCGCGGTCCAGGCCGAGGTGTGGGCGTCGCCCCGGTACTCCCGCAGCATGTCGGCGCGGCGCCAGGCGTCGGCCAGGGGCTCGCCGGGCACGCCCAGCGACGCGAGGCCGCCGTAGAGGGGCCGGCCCTCGGGCCGGAGCGGCTCGACGGCCCGGGCCAGCAGCTCGTTGGCGCGGTCGACGCCGTCCGGGCGGTCGCCGAGGATGCGCCGCAGCTGGGCCACGGCGCCCTCGGTCCGGGCGTCGCACAGCGTGGCCGCGTCGGCATGCGTCCAGCCCTGCGCCACCATGGGGACCACCGCCGCCGGGTTGAACACGGCGAAGGCGGCGGCGGCGACCTCGCCGGGCACCTGGCCCATCACCGACCCCCGGCTGCAGAAGTAGGCGGCGCCGTCGGGCGCGGCCACGTCGCCGAACCGGCCGGGGCTGCCCGAGAACCCGAGCGCGGCGTAGGCCTCGTGGCACTCGGGCGAGAAGTAGACCTGGCCGGCGAACGGCTCCACGGCCGCAGCCAGGGCGCGGGCCCGCCTCGTCAGCTCGTCGTCGTCGATCATGGCGTGTGTGCGACCCCCTTGGGCGCGCGCTGCTTCATGAAGCCGAACATGTAGCCGGCGACGCGGCGCATCTGGATCTCCTCGGCGCCCTCGGTGATGCGGTAGCGGCGGTGGTGGCGGTAGATGTGCTCGAACGGCTTGTGGCGCGAGTAGCCGAGGCCGCCGTGCACCTGCATGGCCCGGTCGGCGGCCTCGCAGCACAGCCGGTTCGCCCAGTAGTTGCACATCGACACCTTGTCGGAGACGGAGAACGCGCCGTACGTGTCCATCTGCCACGCCGTCTTGTGGATCAGCGCCCGCAGCATCTCGCACTGGGTCTGCAGCTCGACCAGCGGGAACTGGATGCGCCTGGTTGGTGGCGAGCGGCTTGCCGAACGGCTTGCGCTCCTTGGCGTACTCGACCGACTCGGTCGATGCAGAACTGCGCGGCGCCGAGGCTCGACGCCGCCTGGCGGATGCGGTTCTCGTTGAAGAAGTGCTGCACGACCTGCAGGCCGCGGCCCTCGCCGCCGAAGATCGCGCGTGTCGGGCACCCGCACGTCGGTGAGCGGATGTGGGCGTGGTCGGTCGGCATGTTGAACGTCCAGAGGAACTCGTCGACCTTGAAGCCCGGGCTGTCGGTGGGCACGAGGAACGCGGTGATGCCGTCGCCGTCGCCGGCCTTGCCGCTGGTGCGGGCGAAGATCAGGTCGTACTGGGCGCTTGTGGATGCCGGTGTTCCAGGTCTTCTCGCCGTTGATGACCCAGCTCGTCGCCGTCGCGCACGGCGGTGGTCTCCATGTGCGTGGCGTCGGAGCCGTGCTCGGGCTCGGTGATGCCGAAGGCGAAGCCGCGCCGTGCCGTCGGCGCAGGTCGTCGATCCACTCGGCCTTCTGCTCGTCGGTGCCGTAGTGCGAGCATCAGCAGCAGCCCGACGTTGTTGCCGACGATCGAGTGCTCGTTCTGCAGGTCGTTGTGCAGGCCGAGGCCCTTGCGGGCGAGGTGCTCGCGGATGATCGCCATGCCGAGGTTGGTGCCGTCCTGGCCGCCGTACTCCTTCGGGAACGGGTAGCGGTAGTGCCCGGCGGCGTCGGCCAGGCGCTGCGCCTCGCGCGAGCAGCGCCTCCCACTCCTCGTTCGGCAGCCCGCCGCGGTCCCAGTCGGTGCGCGCGTCCTCGCGGCGGTGGTCGAAGAAGCGGATGTTGTCGTCCTGCTGCTCGAGCGGCTGATCTCGCGCTCGATGAACTCGTCGAGCTCGACGAGGTAGTCGGCCAGGTCCTGGGGGATGCTCGAAGTCCACGGGTGTGCCTTTCGCGGGTGACCGGCCGGGCTACCGGCCGACGAAGCGGGGCTCGCGCCGCTCCAGGAACGACGCCACGCCCTCGCGGTGGTCCTCGGTGCGGAACAGCTCGGTCAGGCTGGCGCTCACCCAGCGGCCGAGCGCCTCCCAGTCCGGGTCGAGGGCGAGGCGCAGGCCCTGCTTGAGCTTGCGCACCGCCAGCGGCGGGTTGGCGGCGATGCGGTCGGCCAGGGCCAGCGCGGTGGGCAGCATCTCGCGGTGGGGCACGACCCGGGTGACGAGGCCGATCGCCGAGGCCTCCTCGGCATCGACCACCCGGCCGGTCAGGAGCAGCTCGGCGGCATGCTCGCGCCCGACCAGCGAGGCCAGCCGGCCCAGCCCGGCCACGTCGCAGCACAGGCCGCGGCGGACGAACAGCTCGCCGAAGCGGGCCCGCTCGGACGCAACCCGGATGTCGGCCAGGAGCGCCAGCTCCATGCCCCACCCGACGGCGGCCCCGTTCACGGCCGCCACCACCGGGACGTCCGTGGCCAGGAGCGCGGCAGCCGCGGGGGTGAGCTGCGGCTCGGGGGCCGCGGCGCCCGCCGCCAGGCGCTCGCCGGCCGGCGCCATGAGGACCTTGACGTCGTCGCCGGCGCAGAACGCCGGGTCGGCGCCCGTGATCACGAGGCACCGCGCCTGCGTCGTGCGGACGGCGTCCTCGAGCTCGCGGTAGGTCGTGGCGGTGAGCGCGTTGCGGGCGTCCGGCCGGTCGAGCGTGATCAGCCCGACGTCGCCGACCGTGTCGTAGGTCAGCTCCGCGTAGGTCACTGGTGCACCCTTCGGGGTGCACGCAGTGACCTATCGGCACTTCGTGCCGAGAAACGCACTGTGCCGATGATTCGCTCGCTGCGCTCGCTCATGCCACCTGCTCCCGGGCCCAGGCGGTGAGGCCCTTGTAGTCGACCTTGCCGTTGGGCGCCCGGCCGATCACGTCGCGGACGAGCACGTGCCGCGGCGCCTTGTAGTGGGCCAGGTGGGCCTTGACGTGGGCGACCACCGCGTCGGCGTCGATCGTGGTGCCGGCGCGGGGCTCGACGACGGCGCAGATCGCCTCGCCGAAGCGGTCGTCGGGCACGGCGACGCACACGGCGTCGACCACGCCCGGGGCGGTCTTGAGCACCTCCTCGACCTCCTCGGGGAACACCTTCTCGCCCCCGGTGTTGATGCACACCGAGCCCCGGCCGAGCAGGGTCACGCTGCCGTCGGCCTCGACCGTCGCCCAGTCGCCCGGGAGCGAGTAGCGCACGCCGTCGATGACCTGGAACGTGGCCGAGGTCTTGACCTCGTCCTTGTAGTAGCCGACCGGTAGCAGGCCGCCGACGCCGAGCCGGCCGATCTCGCCCGAGCCGGGCGCCACCGTCCGGCCGTCGTCGGTGATCACGACGGCGCCGGCGCCGAGGGAGAACCGGGCCGTGCCGGTCACCGTGCCCTTGGACGAGAAGCTGGCCGCCATGCCGACCGCCTCGGAGCTGCCGAGCGAGTCGAAGATCAGCACCTGGGGCAGGTGGTCGATCAGCCGGGCCTTGACCGGCTGGCTCCACATCACGCCGGACGACACCATCAGCCCGAGGCGGGACAGGTCCCAGCGGTCGGGGTGCTCGTCGAGCGCGCCGAGCAGCGGGCGGGCGAACGCGTCGCCGACGATGACCAGCACGGTCACGCCGTGGTCGGCGCAGGCCTGCCAGATCGCCTCGGGGTCGAGCCTGCGGCCCGGCAGCGTCGCCACGCAGCCGCCGAGCGTCAGCTGGGAGAGCGACATCATGTGGCCGGTGCCGTGCATCAGGGGCGCCGCCGGCAGCACCACCGGCGCGGCCCCGGCCGTGGCCACGAGGTGGTCGCGGTGGGCGCCGATGGCGGCCTCGTCGCCGAGCGGCACGGGGTTGGTGGCGGTGAGGAGCCGGACCAGCGTGTCCTCCTCCCACATCACGCCCTTGGGCATCCCGGTGGTGCCGCCGGTGTAGAGGAACCACCGGTCGGCGCCGGAGCGTCCCCACGGCCCGCGCACGCGCCCGCCGGTGGGGGCCACGGCGGCCTCGTCGAGGTCGGCCGCCCAGCCGGGGCGGGGATGCGTGCCGTCGTCGGCCCACAGCCAGAGCTTCACCTTGGGCAGGCGGCTGCGGATGCGCTCGACGGTCGGGGCGAAGCAGCCGTGGAACATCACCGCGGCGGCATCCGCGTTGTCCCACAGGTAGACCAGCTCGTCGTCGGCGTAGCGGTAGTTGGTGTTGACCGGCACCATCCCGGCCTTGAAGCAGGCGTAGACGCCCTGCATGTACTCGGGGCCGTTGTAGAGGTACTGCGCCACCTTGTCCTGGTGCGCCAGGCCGGCGTCGAGCAGGGCGGCGGCCACGCCGTCGGCCCGCCGGTCGAACTCGGCCCAGCTCACGGTGCGGTCGCCGTGGACCGCGGCCGGCGCGTCGCCCCGAACGTCCGCACAGACCTCCCACAGGTCGGCGAAGTTCCAGTTCGACATCGGTCCCCTCCCTGAAGCCGACAGCAGTGTCGACAGTAGCCGTCAGGTCACGGCCGATGCCCGTGGGCCCGGGACCGCAACCCGACAGCGGTGTCGGTAGCCGGCTCCCGTCCGGCGATGCTCCTAGAGTTCGCCCTGCGTGCGTGGTGGTCGGGCGAGCCGGCGCGTGGCCCACGCGCGCCATGACTCGGACAGGTCCTCGGCGTCGACCAGCGCGGCCAGCAGGTCGGCGTGCCCGTGGTAGGTGCGCTCGACGTCGCCGACGGTGATGCCGGCCGCCGGGCGGTCGAGGAAGACGATGTCGTCGCCCGCGGCGATCTCGCCCTCGTGCTCGATGGCGAGGTAGGTCCCGGGGCGACCCGCGTCCGCGAAGCGCTCGACGAAACCGGCGTCGCCCATCCGGATGCCGAGCTTGAAGCACGGGATGCGGGGCTCGGTCACCCGGACCGTCACTGTCCCGATCGCCCACCGCTCGCCGACGACCGCCGCCGCGGGGTCGATTCCGGTGGTGGTGAGGTTGTCGCCGAAGGCGCCGGGACCGAGGTCCCGGCCCAGCACGTCGGACCACCAGCGGTAGTCCTCGAGGCCGTAGGCGTACAGCGCCTTGGTCTCGCCACCGTGGACACGCCGGTCGGCCTGGTCGTCCCCGTCGACGTTCACGCCGCGCACCTTGCGCGGGCCGGTCACGGGGGCCTTCCAGATCGCGGTCGTGACGTCACGGTCGTGCCAGCGCACCGTCCGCGGGACCCCGACGTTGACCGACTGCACCTGGCCGATGATCTGACCGTCTGCCATCCGGGGCTCCCGTCTAACCGTCTAACTGCCGTTACAAGGTCTGCAGGTTAGAGACGCCAGCCGGTCGTGTCCAACCAGCAACAATTATGCCACCGGTTAGACTGATCCGGTGCCGGAGTTCTTCTGGATCGGGAACCATCCCGGCCTCGACCTGGTGAACACCGAGGCCGTCGACGGGCGCGGCCGGCCGCTCGACCTCCTGCGGCAGCCCTCCGACCTGCTCGACTGGATCGGCGAGGCGGGACTCGCCGCGGGCGACCGCCTCGACGCCGCCGCCGGCCCCGAGGCCGACGCGCTGCTGTCCTGGGCCCGGCGGCTGCGGTTCGCCGCACGCCGGCTCCTCGATCCGTCCGTCACTGCGACCAACGGCGCGGCCGCCGAGCTGGACGCCCTGGTCGGCGCCGTGCCCGTCCGGCTCGCCCACCCGGGCGCCGGCGCGGGTCCGCCGCTGGCGACGACAGGCGACGTACGCGACGAGATGCGCCTCGTTCTGGCCCAGGCTGTGCTCGATGCCGTGGCGCTCGACCCGAGCCGCGTGCGCCGCTGCGCCGGCACCCGGTGCGTCCTGCTCTTCCACGACACCTCGCGGAACCGGTCCCGGCGGTGGTGCGACATGGCCGTGTGCGGCAACCGGGCGAAGGCCGCCACCCACTACCGGCGACACAGGACCGTCGCCCGCGGCGCATGACGGTGCGATGCCTGCAACGGCGCTGCAACCGGTCGCAGGGGGTCGGGGCGTGGCGATCATCGACGTGCTGCTGGCCCGCCTCGCCGCCCTGCACGCGGCGCTCATGCTGGTCATGGTGGTGGCCGGCTTCACCGCCGTGCGGTGGATGGCCGGCGTGGCGCTGGTGCCGCGGGCGTCGCCCTGGCCCTGACCCACGTGTCGCCCAGGGCGCTCGGCTGAGGCACCCACCCGCGCTTTTCTACGCGGGAACGGTCGCCAGAGCGACCGTTCCCGCGCAGAAAACGGGATAATCGGCTGGTCGTCGAGTCGTCCGGGGGGAACTGATGGCGTGGATCAGAGCTGGCGGGACCGACGTGCACGTCATCGAGGCCGGAGCGGGCCAGCCGTTGCTGTTCCTGCACGGGTTCGGGTCGTGTGCGGAGGCGTGGCACCGGCAGGTCGACGCCTTCTCGGCGCGCTGCCGGGTGATCGCCTACGACAGCGTCAACCACGGGCACTCGTCGCTGTCGCCGTCGGACGCGCCCGAGCCCGACCGGGCCGACGAGCTCGACGCAGTGCTCGACGCGCTCGGCATCGACCGGCCGATCGTGGCCGGCAACTCGATGGGGGCGCTGACCACCCTGCGCTGGGCCACGCGCCAGCCCGACCGGGCGGTGGGGCTGATCCCGTCCGGCATGGGCGTGGCCCGGCCGGGTGCGACCGAGACCGAAGCGGCCGTGGTCCGGCGGGCGCGCATGCTCGCGCCGATCGACGAGGCGACCCTGTTCATCCCCGCGGAGGGCGGCTTCACCCGGGACTTCCCGGCGACGCATCCCGACGAGTACGAGCGCTACATCCGCCTGCGCTCGACCGCGACGAGGATCGAGGCGTCGCGCCGGCCCCGGCGGACGACGATGGCCGACCCCGGCCGGGACGAGCTGGCCGAGCGGGTGCCCAAGATCGCCTCGCCGATGCAGATCGTGGTGGGGGAGCACGACTGGCTGCGCGACCACGCCCGCCACCTGCACGAACTGGTGCCGTCGTCGCGGTTCGCCGAGGTCCCCGGCGGGCCGCACAACGTGTACTACGAGACCGCGGATGCCTACAACGCGGTCGTGTCCGACTTCCTCGACTCGCTGGGGGTGTAGCCCCACCGCGGGACGAGCCACGCCTCGGCGGCGCTGAGCGCGAGGACGCCGATCGCCAGGCTGCCGACCACGTCCGACGTCCAGTGGACGCCCAGCCAGACGCGGCTCCAGGCGACCATCGCCACCAGGATCCCCGCGACGATCGCCGCGGCCACCCGAGGCGTGGGCCGGCGCGTGTAGAGCGCCACGACGGCGGGCAGGAACCCCCAGGTGGCGACCGCCGCCAGGACGTGGCCGCTCGGGTAGGCGAAGCCCGTGGCGGCCACCAGGCGGGCGCCGGTCGGGCGGGGACGACCCACGATCTCCTTGAGCACCCACTCCAGCGCCGGGCGCGAGACCGCCACCACCACGATCAGCCGGGCGAGCGCCCGGCACCGCGGGGCCGCCAGCAGCGCCAGCAGCGCCGCCGCGGGGTAGACGACCGCCCACGAGCCCAGCCGCGACGCGGTCAGCGCTGCCGCGTCCAGCCACGCGGTGCGGTGCACGACCACGACATCGGTGATCGGCTGGTCCCACACCAGCAGGCGCCCGCCGTCGACGATCGCGCCGATGGCGAGCAGGACCGGCACGGCCGCGACCAGCGGCGTCAGCGCAGGCCAGCGGCGGCGCGTGGCGCCGAACGGCGCCGGCAGGTGGGGGAGCGGCCGAGGGCCGGGGCGGGGCGCCGGGCGCGGGTCGGCGACGGTCATGACCGTGCCCCGTCGGCTCCCGCCTGGTGCTCGACCTCCGTCACGTGTGGCGCTCCTCCTACTGCCCGTAGTGTCGATGTGGGTCGTCCGAATCGACCACAGTGACATGCTGCCCCTGAACGACCGCTGAAATCCCAGGTTCCGCGGCCTTCAGTGGATTGTCAGCACGTGCGGGTCTACGGCTGACGGCGTCAGGCGCAGCGGAGCTCGTCCGCCGGCGCGCCGCGTGGGCGGCCCACGTGCGACACGTGGGTGCCGTGGTGGGGTGGTCGGTGTGACCGGGCGATCCTCCGGCACCGGCATCGAGGCCTACCTCGACCTGCTGCTCGTCGAGCTGCACGGCCGCGCCCGCGACGTCCGGCGGGCCCTCGCCGACGCGGAGACGCACCTCGAGGACGCCACTGCCGAAGGTGTGGCGGCCGGGCTGTCCCGCGAGGAAGCCGAGCGTGCCGCGGTCGAGCGCTTCGGGCCGCCCCGGACCGTCGCCCGCCAGAACGGGGGCGCGCTCGGTCGGCCGGGCCGGCAGATCGTCCTGGCCGTCCAGGGCCTGGCCTGTGGCTCGGCACCGGTGCCGACGCCGGCCCAGGCCAATGGCTGAGCGGCGCCGTCGTGTCGCTTGCCCGGCGTGGGGCGTCCGGCGCCGGGCTGACGCCGCCGGGCGGGAGCGCCCTACACGGTGACGGCGTCCCCCGTCCGCACCGTGCCCGCCCGGCTGACGTGGGCGTAGACGCCGGCGCACGCCCAGTGCCCGAGGCCCGGGATCTCGATGCGGTTGTGGCGGGCGATCGCACGGAGGGTCTCGCGGTCGTCGGGCAGGTCGTCCTGGGCGAGGGTCGTCATCACGCAGCGCATCGTGGCCAGGTCGACGGCGGCCTCGGCGTCGGCCCCGAGGCGCACCGTGCGGCCCGGCCAGGCGTTCTCGACGAACCCGTCGTCGCCGGTGCCCACGACGACGTTGGGCCGGTAGCGCCGGACGTCGAACCGGCACCCCGGCGCCAGGGCCGCGAGCCGGTCGAGCGTGGCGGTGGTGATGAGGTGGAGCGCGGCGACGTCGAAGAACGTGCCCGGGGCCGCCGCCAGGCCCATCGCGATGTCGCTGACCGTCTCGGTCGGATCGTCGCCCGCGACCGACGTGGCCGCGATGAACTCGGCCGGGGCGAGGCCGTCGATCTGGGGCCACACCTCCTCCAGGATGCGGCTGTCCGGTGCGACCGACACCAGCCGGACCCGCCGCCCGAGCGCGTCCGACAGGCGCTCGTCGACCGCCGGGTCGTCGCTGCCGACCTCGGCCCCGTCGGGCAGCGTGATGCGGACCGGCGGGGGCGGGGCGTCGGGCCGCGGCGGCTCGACGAAGCGGGCGGCGCAACCGAGGAGCGCGGCCCACTTGCGGGGGTGCTTGGCGCTGGCGACCTTGCCGGTCGCCTCGTCGACGACCGCGTAGGCCCGGTCGCCGACGACCCCGGTCGGGGTCAGCTCGACGGCGTCGAGCGGCTCGCCCTGCATCGACTTCACCGGGTACCGCCACACTGACGCGACCGTCATCATGGCCGCCACCCTAGAGCCGGTCAGCGCGGCCGGACCGCCCGCTGGATGTGGCGCCAGACCTCGCTGTAGGCGTCGAGCCCGTCGGCGGCGAGCCAGCCGTCCGGGCCCTGGGCGATGGCCACCCGCTCGGGGACCGTGCCCCACACCGGCGCTTCCTCGTCCTCCCAGGTGGCGAGCGCCTCGTGGTAGTCGCGGGTGTACGTGCGGGCCGAGCAGACGACGATGCCGGCCGGCGTGCCCTGCGGCACGATGTCGAGCACCGCCGTGGTCGTCGGGGTCTCGACGCCGCCCACCCGGGTGGGGATCACCACCGCGCTGGCCCGGCCCAGGGCGCCGGCCAGCATCTCCGGGTGGGCCGGCGGCGTGTCGACGACGACGATCCCGCCGTCCGCCCGGCGGTCGAGGGCCTTGGTGAGCAGCCGCTCGGTGGGTGCCTCGACCACCGTCAGGCGTTGGAGCTGGGCGTCCGTCGCCTCCTCGACCCACTCGGCCGCACTGGCCTGGGGGTCCGCGTCGACGAGGGTCACCGGCCGGCCGCCGTCGGTGGCCACCGCGGCCAGGTACACGGACGTGGTGGTCTTGCCCACGCCGCCCTTGATTGCAGCCGACACGACGATCACGCGACCCCAGCCTAGGACGACGCGCGGCGGCGGGTCGCCGGTGCCCGAAGGGCGAGGTAACGCCACAGGCGTATCGCCCCCGGTTTTGTCCCCCGGATCGGTCGCCATAGCGACCAGTTCGGCGGACAAAACGCGAGATCGACGACCTGCGGCGGCCCGGTCAGGCGGGGTGGCCGGCCAGGTCGCCGAGGGCGATATCGGGGTCGGCCAGCGCCCGGGGGTCGACCGTGGCGCCGCCGGCGACGAGGGCGCGCAGGTCGTCGACGACGTCCCACACGTTCACGTTCATCGCGGCGGTGACCCGCCCGTCCCGGTGCCAGAAGGCGATGAGCTGCCGGCCATCCTCGTCGCCGCGGACGGTGACCTCGTCGTCGGGCCGGCCGAGCCCCACGTACTCCATCCCCAGGTCGTACTGGTCGGAGAAGAAGTAGGGGATGCGGTCGTAGGCCACACCGCCGGCGGCGACGTTGGCACCGGCGGTGCGGCCCTGGTTGAGCGCGTTGGCCCAGTGCTCGACGCGCAGGTGGCGGCCGTAGTGGGGGTGCCAGGCCGAGGCGACGTCGCCGGCGGCGTAGATGCCGGGCGCCGTGGTCTCCAGGCGCTCGTCGGTCACGACGCCGTTGTCGACCGGCAGCCCCGCCGCGGCCGCCAGCTCGGTGCGGGGGATCACGCCGACGCCGACGACGACGAGGTCGACGGCGAGCGTGGTGCCGTCGTCGAGGACGACGGCGTCGACGGCGCCCGCGCCGTGGAACCCGCCGACACCGGTGCCGAGCCGCAGGTCGACCCCGTGGTCGGCGTGGAGGCGGGCGAACATGCCGCCCATGCGGTCGCCGAGGACCCGCTGGAGCGGCATCGACAGCGGGTCGACCAGCACGACCTCGGCGCCGACCTGGCGGGCCGAGGCCGCCACCTCGGACCCGATCCACCCGGCGCCGACGACGGCGACCCGGGAGCCGACGTGGAGGGCGTCGCGGCAGGCGGACGGCGTCGTCCACCGTGCGCAGGTAGTGGATGCCGTCGAGCTCGGCGCCCGGGAGGCCGAGACGCCGGTGCCTCGCGCCGGTGGCCAGGACGGCGGCCGTGAAGGCGACCGGCTCGCCGTCGTCGAGCACCACTCGCCGGGCGGCCGGGTCGAGCTCGGTCACGCTGCGGCCGGCCAGCAGCTCGATCTCGCGCGCCGCGTAGGCGGCGGCGTCGTGGACCTCGGCCGACTCGGGCGGCGCCTCGCCCCGGAGCACGGCCTTTGACAGCGGCGGCCGCTCGTACGGCAGGCCGGGCTCGTCGCCGACCAGCACGATGCGCCCGTCGAAGCCGCCGTCGCGGGCGGCCACGGCGGCGGAGGCGCCGGCGAGGCTGGCCCCGACGACGACGAGGGTGGGATCGGTGGACATCAGCAGGCTCCTCGGGGATCGACGCCGGCGAGCGCGAAGAACTCGGCCCGGGAGCGGGCGTCCTCGCGCAGCCGGCCGTGGACGGCGGACGTGATCGTGCGGGCGCCCCGGGCGCGGACGCCCCGCAGCGACATGCAGAGGTGCTCGGCCTCGATGACGACGCCGACGCCCTTGGGCCGCAGCTCGTCGCGCAGCCAGTTGGCCACCTGCTGGGTGAGCCGTTCCTGGACCTGGAGGTCGCGGGCGAAGCGCTCGACGACCCGGGCGAGCTTGGAGAGCCCGAGGATGCGGTCGCCCGGCAGGTAGCCCACGTGTGCGGTGCCACTGAAGGGCAGCAGGTGGTGCTCGCACAGCGAGTGGAAGGGGATGCCCCGGGCGAGCACCAGCTCGTCGTATCCCTCGTCGTTGGGGAACGTCGTCGGGTGGAACGGCCGGGGCGTCAGCATCTCGGCGAAGGCGGCGGCCACCCGCCGGGGCGTGTCGGCGAGGTGGTCGTCCCCGGGATCGCGTCCGAGGGCGACGAGCAGGTCGCCCACGGCACGCTCGGCGGCGGCGAGATCGACGAGACCGGGGAGGGGGTGGGATCCGACCGGCGTATCTAACAACAACATATCTTGACTTTAGAGACCGGGCTGGCCGAATGTCAACCAGGAGTCTTATAGTGTTCGACTATGAGATTGTCGGTCACGCGCCGCGTGGACCTGGCGACCCGGGCGCTGATGGTGCTGGTCCCCGGCGGCAAGCTCAAGGCGGCCGACCTCGCCCGCACGCTGGACGCGTCCCCGGGCTTCCTGGCCCAGGCGATGACCCCGCTGGTCAACCAGGGCTGGGTCCGCTCCGACCCGGGCCCGACCGGCGGCTACCGGCTGACCGCCGACCCGGCCACGGTGAGCATCCGCCAGGTGATCGAGGCGGTCGAGGGCCCGACCGACACGGCAGCCTGCGTCCTGGAGGACCGCCCGTGCGCAGGCGGCGACCACTGCGCCCTCCACCTCCCGTGGTCCCGAGCCCGGGCGCTGCTGCTCGACCAGCTGGCGGCGACCCCGGTCGCAGGCCTGGCCCCGGGACCGGGGTCCGGGCCGGGGGCCGGCGATGGCGGCTAGCACGCCGGCGGGGGCCGCGGCCGTCCGTTCGCCGCTGCGGGCGGTGGCGCTGCCGGCCGAGCACGGCGGGTGGGGGCTGACTGCCGAGCCTGCGCTGCTGGGCCTGCTGGTCACGCCCAGCATCGCCGGGCTTGCGCTCGGGCTGGGGGCGATGGTGGCGTTTCTCGCTCGCACGCCGTTGCGAGTCGTGCTCGTCGATCGGTGGCGGGGGCGCGACCTCGGCCGGACCCGGTTGGCGCGGCGGGTGCTGGCGGTGGAGCTGGCCGCGCTCGCCGGCCTCGTCGCCGTGGCCGGCGTAACGGCCGCGGGATCCGGTTGGTGGTGGCCGGCGCTGGTGGCGGCGCCGCTCGTGGCGGTCGAGCTGTGGTTCGACATGCGGTCGCGCAGCCGGCGTCTCGCGCCCGAGTTGGCGGGGGCGGTCGGGATCTGCTGCATGGCGGCGATGATCGTGCTGGCGGGCGGGGGCGACGCCGCGGTCGCCGTCGGCGCGTGGCTGATCCTCGCCGGACGGGCCGTGAGCGCCGTGGCGCACGTGCGGGCCCAGGTCGGGCGACTGCACGGGCGGATCCCCTCCGCCCCGGTGCTGCTCGCCGCGGACGTTGCGGCCCTGGTCGCCGCCGGGGCCGCCGTCGGCGCGTCGCGCTCGCTCGCCGCGGGAGCGCTGGCGGTGGCGGCCACCGTCGCCCTCCACCGGCTCGGGGCCCGGCGGCCCGTGCCGCCGCCCGCCGTCATCGGCGTGCGCCAGCTCGTCGCCGGGCTGGCGGTGGTCGCCGTCACCGCCCTCGGGGTGCACGCGTAGACGCCGGTAGGTTGCGGGGGTGGACGCACCCAGGACCACCGGCCACGCGGCCGTCAACGGCGTCGAGCTGTACTACGAGATCCACGGCGACGGGCCGCCGCTCGTGCTGCTCCACGGGGCGATGGGCACGATCGAGAGCTGCTTCGGGCAGCTGCTGCCGCGGCTCGCCGCCGACCGGCGGGTCGTCGCGGTCGAGCTCCAGGGCCACGGCCGGACGCCGGACATCGACCGGCCGCTCACCCACGAGGACATGGCCGACGACGTCGCCGGGCTGATCCGCCTGCTCGACCTCGCGCCCGCCGACGTCGCCGGCTACAGCATGGGCGGCGCGGTGGGGCTCCAGGTGGCGGTCCGCCACCCCGACGTGGTCCGGCGGATCGTGTGCTTCGGCGGGACCTCGTTCAGCCCCGACGGCTCGTACCCCGAGATCATGGAGGCGTTCGACGCCGGCCCGCCCGAGGACCTGACCGGTTCGGTGTGGCACGAGGCCTACGTCCGCGTGGCGCCGGACCCCGCGGCGTGGCCCGACCTGGTCGCCAAGGTCAACGTCCTCGACAGCGGCTTCGCCGGCTTCCCGCCCGAGGACGTCGCCGCGGTGCGGGCGCCGGCCCTGCTGATCATCGGCGACGCCGACCTGGTCCGTCCCGAGCACACGGTCGAGATGTTCCGCCTGCTCGGCGGGGGCGTGCCCGGTGACCTCGTGGGCGTCCCACCGTCCCAGCTGGCCATCCTGCCGGGCACCACGCACGTGGGCATGCTCGACCAGGTCGACTGGCTGCACTCGATGATCGAGCGGTTCCTCGCCGGCGACGCCGCGACCGGGGGCTGACCGCGCGCGGCGTAACGTGCCGCGCATGTCGTCGGCCGCCGGGTCCCGCTACGACGCCCACGCCTCGTGGTACCACGACTGGGTGTTCGCGCCCGACGACGACCTGGTGGCGCGGTCGCTGCTGGCGCTGGTGGGGCCGGTGACCGGCCAGCGGGTGCTGGACCTGGCGTGCGGCGAGGGCCGCATCGCCCGGCTCCTCGCCGGCCGGGGCAACGCCGTCGTCGGCGTGGACCTGTCGGCCGGGCTGCTCGCCATCGCCCGGGCGGCCGCCGGCCCCGACGTCCGGTACCTGCACGCGGACGTGTGCACGACCGGCTGGTGGGACGGGACGCCGTTCGACGGCGCCGTGTCGAGCATGGCGCTCATGGACATCGACGACCTCGACGGCGCGGTCGCCACCGCCGCCGCCACGGTGCGCCCGGGCGGGTGGTTCGCGTGGTCGATCATCCACCCCGGCTTCCCCGGCGTCGGCGCGTCCGCCCGAGCTGGCCGGACGGCGGCTACTTCACGGAGGGCTGGTGGAACACCGGCGGCCCGGGCGTGCGCGGCCGGGTCGGCGTCGAACCACCGCACGCTGGCGACCTACCTCAACACGCTCGCCACCCACGGCTTCGTGTTCGAGGCGGCCGACGAGCCGCCCTGGACGCCCGGGCCGGACGAGCCGCCGCTGCCGTTCTTCCTCGTGACACGCTGGCGCCGCGACAGGTGATCCGCCGGGCCGTCGCGTGCGTACCGGGGGGTGATGACTCTCTCCCCGGCAGCGCCGGCGCGCAATCGGCGCCGGCGCTGCCAGACTTCCAGCAGGCTGTACAGCGGCGACGACGCAGGCGGTGTCATGGCGCGGAGGCAGCGAACAGGCTCGCTCGGCGAACGGTTCCGGGCCGGCGACGAGAAGGCCCTGGCGGAGGTGTTCGACGCGCACGCGGGCCCGATGCTGGCGGTGGCGACGCGCATGCTCGCCGACCCGCGGCTGGCCGAGGAGGCCGTGCAACAGGCGTTCGTCCAGGCCTGGCGGGCGGCGCCGCGTTTCGAGCCGGAGCGGGCGCTCGGGCCCTGGCTCCGGTCGATCGTGCGGCGCACGGCCATCGACGTCTGGCGGCGCGAGCGACGCCACGAGGTGCGGCGCCTTGACGACATCGCGCCGGTCGATCTGCCCCGGGTCGAGCAGCCGTCGATCGCCGACGCGGCCGACATCTGGGCCGTCCGGCGGGCCGTCGACGAGCTGCCGCCGGCCAGCCGCGAGGTCGTCCGCCTCGCCCACGTCGAGCACCTCACCCAGCCGGAGATCGCCGCCCGGCTCGACCTGCCGCTCGGCACGGTCAAGTCCCGCACCCGCCAGGCCTACCGCCTGCTGGCGGGCGCGCTGTCCTCCACCGTCGAGACCTCCTGATCGGAGATGCCCATGACCGGCCACGACCCCCTGGACCCGGCGGTAGCCAGGCTGCTGGAGGACCCGGCGGTCTGGGCGGAGGTGTCCCCGGACCTCCGGGAGCGCACGCTGGCCGCCGCGACCGGGACCGCCACGGCCGAGGCCGCGCCGGTCGCCGGCGCCGGTCGCGCCGCCCGGCACCACCCGGTGCTGCTGGCGGCGGCCGCCGCGGTGGTCGTGCTGGCCCTGGTCGTGGCCGGCGGCCTCGCCGTGCGGGGCGGCGGGCACGCCCCCGGCGTCGAGGTCGCGCTGGTGGGCACGCAGGACCTCCCCGGGGCTAGCGCCACGGCCGAGCTGCGGGACCAACCGTCGGGCGTCTCCGTCGTCCTCGACGTCTCGGACCTGCCCCCGGCGCCGGACGGCACGTTCTACGAGGCCTGGCTGGTCGGGGGTGCCGGCAAGATCTCGGCCGGCACGTTCCACCGGCGGGGCGACCAGGACGAGGTCCAGCTGTGGCTCGGCGTCGACACCGCGGGCTACGACGCCATCACCGTGACCCGCCAGCCGGTCGAGGGCGGCACCCTGGCCGAGGGCGTCGTGGTGCTGCGGGGAGACCTGCCCTGACCGACCGTTTCTACGCGGAACCGGTCGCTATCGCGACCGGTTCCGCGTAGAAAACGCGAAGTATGGCCTTCTTCGAGCCCGCCGCCCACCTGTCGCTGGTCACGCCGACCGTCGTGACCCGGTCGATCAGCTTCGAGAACCCGACCGGCGGACGCGGGGCCGGGGGAGCCGCGGGCGGGGGGCGGAAGGGCGCGGCCTACCGCATCCTCGGGCCGGGCGAGCGGGTCGTGCTCGCCGACATCGAGGGGCCGGGCACGATCCGCCACATGTGGATGACCTTCCCGCCCGGCCCGCCCGAGGCGATGCGGGCGAAGGTCATCGAGGTGTTCTACGACGGGGCGGCCGAGCCGAGCGTGAGCGTGCCGGCGGTGGACTTCTTCGGCGTGCCCTGGGGGCGCCCCGTCCACCTCAGCACGGCCCTGACCGCGATCAACGAGGGCCGGGGCTTCAACAGCTACCTGCCGATGCCGTTCCGGCGCTCGGTGCGCGTCGAGTTCGTCAACGCCGCCGACCGGGCCGCCTACCTCTACGTCCAGGTCGACTACACGCTCGAACCCGACCTGCCGGCCGGCGCCGGCTACCTGCACGCCGCGTTCCGCCGGGAGAACCCGACGCAGCTGCGCCGCGACTTCGTGATCGCGGAGGGCCTGCGGGGCCCGGGGCGGTTCCTCGGCTGCGTGGCGGGGGTCCGGGTGCTGGACGGCGGCGACTGGTACGGCGAGGGCGAGGTCAAGGTCTATCTCGACGGCGACACCGACCTGCCGACGATCTGTGGCACCGGCCTGGAGGACTACGTGGGCAGCGCCTGGGGGATGGGCGCGCACCAGACGCTGTACGCGGGCGCGCCCCTCGAGGTCCGCGACCCGGCCGGCGGTCCCAACCCCGACTTCGTGGGGTTCTACCGCTGGCACGTGCCCGACCCGATCATGTTCGCCCGCGACCTGCGGGTCACGATCCAGCAGATCGGCTTCGTCGCCGGCCAGGGCCTCGCGGAGCGGGTCGACGACTACTGCGCGGTGGCCTACGTGATGTGCGCCGAGCCCCAGCCGGTAGCCCGCCTCGACGTGGCGGCGGCGGTCGCCGACATCGGGCACCGGTCCTACGAGACGGCCTGACCTGAGGGGCCGGGCGCCCGGCGGGTCAGGGCCAGCCGGCGCCCGGCACGTCGACCGTGACGGTCTCGATCGCCCCGGTGCGCCGCCGGATCGCCTCGCCGGAGAACCCGTCGCCGGTGAGCAGGAACAGGGTCGTGCGGTCGGGGCCGCCGAGTGCGCAGGCGAAGCAGCCGCGGCCGCTCCCGACCACGTCGGTGACCTCGCCGCCCTCCCGGACCCGGACGCAGGCCTCGCCGGTGGCGTCGGCGAACCACACCGCGCCCTCGGCGTCGAGGGCGATCCCGTCGGGGGAGCGGCCCGGCAGGTCCGCGAACGTGCGGCGGTTGGCGAGGGTGCCGTCCCCGTCGATGTCGAACGCGGTCAGTCGCCGCCCCATCGTCTCGGCGACGATCAGCGTCCGCCCGTCGGGCGTGACCGCGGGCCCGTTGGGGAACAGCACCGTGCGGTCGACCACCTCGGCCGACCCGTCCGGCCGGGCCAGCACCAGCTCGGCGGCCGGCAGCACCGACGGCGGGTTGCGCATGTCGTAGCCCGGGTTGCCGACGTACGCGTTGCCCCGCCCGTCGACCACCATGTCGTTGCACGGCGCCGACGCCAGGGCCGACAGGTCGGCGTGGGTGACCAGGGCGCCGTCGGGTTCGAGCCGGAGCACGCGCCGCTCGTTCACGGAGACGACGAGCATCCGCCCGTCGGGCAGCCAGCCGATGCCGGACGGCCGGCCGTCGACGACGCAGACCTCCTCGACCTCGCCGTCTAGGTCGACGGCGAGGACCTGCTTCGTCCCCATGTCCGAGAACACGAGGCGGCCGTCATGCCACCGCGGTCCCTCGACGAAACCGAACCCCCGGGCCAGCAGCGCGCGTTGCACGCCTGCATCATCCCGCGTCTGTCACACCCTGTGGCTCGTCGAGCCCTCGCAGCGGCCGGCGGGCATCGCGGGTCCGGGCTCGCCGGTCGGCGGCTCGTCGAAGTGGTAGATGAGGATCGTCCCTCCGTCGCCGATCGTGCCGACGTTGCAGTAGGCGCGCAGCCAGGCGAACTCGTCCCGCCAGTAGGTCGTGAGGTCCGTGGCGCTGACCGCCACCCAGCCGGACACCTCCTCGGGCGGGAGACCGCGCAGCGGCCGGTAACCCGGCTCGTTCTCGATCGTCCACACGAGACCGAAGTAGTCGACGTAGGCGGTGCGCCCGTCGAGCCAGTCGACGAGGTCGTAGCCGTCCTGTCCCCAGTCGAGGTTCGACTCGCTCACGGCCTGGTAGCCGGGGCGGAACGGCGGCGCGGTCCAGGCCAGCGAGTGGGGGACCGACGTCCACAGGAACACGAGCTGGGCGACGATGGCCACAGCCAGCACGATCTGGCCGGCCCGGCGGCGGACCAGCCCGATCGCGAGCGGCGCCGCGACGACGAGCAGCAACACGATGCCGGGCAGCGCGTAGCGCAGGCCGAGCGGCTTGTTGTACGGCAGGACGAAGGCGAATGCGGCCAGGGTCGGCAGCCCCACCACGAGCGCCGCACGCCCGCGCCGGCCGCGGGGCACCCAGCGCCAGGCCAGCGGGATGAGCACCAGCATCGCCAGCACGGTGATCGGCAGCTTGATCGCCAGCGACACCGGCCAGAACGACGGCCGGCTGCCGACCCACGTGTCGCCGAGCAGGTAGCCGGGCGCGGGGTTGGCGCTGAGCGCGAGCTGGGTCTCGAAGCCGACCTTGTACTCGGCCGGCCACGGCACCGCGTCGAGCGCCCGTGACATCGCCCGCGCCGGCAGGCCCTCGTTCTCGGAGCCGACCTGGGCCAGGAAGTTGCCGACGCCGGCCTCGTCGACCGGCATGCGCTGCGGCGCGACCGCGTACGTCGCCACCCACACGAGGCCCCAGGTCGCCACCAGCACGACCGCCACGTCGCGGACGGCGGCCCACCGGTCGCGCCAGCGGGTGGCCACGATCGCCACGCAGGCCGTCACCACGTAGATGAAGCCGGTGTGGCGGGTGAGCTGGAGCGCGCCCGCCGCGAGCGCCAGCACGGTGAGCGTCTTCCAGGTCGGGGCGCGGAGGTGCCGGGCGAGCGCCAGCGCGGCGAAGACCACGGCCAGGGCGAAGGCGAGGTCGAGGCTGTTGAGGTGCGAGAACCCGACGGCCAGCGGCAGCGTCAGCCAGGCGCCGGCGGCAAGGAGGCCCGCGGTCCGGGAGAACAGCAGGGCGCCCAGCGCGTACAGCACCCAGCCGATGGCCAGGCCCTCGAGGATCGGCATCAGGCGGCCTACGAACACGACCTCCTGGAGGTTCCCGGCGTTTTGATGGAGCTCGGTGAACTCCTTGGTCGCCGTCGAGTAGGCGACCATCGAGGCTTCGTCGATGACGTGGGTGTTGTCCCAGGCGCCGTCCTGGGGGACGTCGATCCCCAGGACGTACAGCGGCAGCGCGTTCACCACCTTGGGCAGGAACGGTGCCTCGTTGTTGAGCCGCAGGTGGTGGTCGTGCAGCGTCCCCTGCCCGGTGGCCATGTAGACGGCCTCGTCGAGCGTCGGCGCGTCGTTCCACGCCTGGTGCAGGCACAGGGCCGCGAACTGGAGCGACAGCACGGCCAGGATGGCCAGGGCGATCAGGCGGCTCGGCCCCGGGCGCTCGGGCGGGCCGCCGCCGGGCCCGTCCTCCTCCGGGGCCTCCTCCGGTTCGGCGCTGGCGAGCTCGATGGTGGACGCCAACGGTCAGCTCCTCGCTTCGAGCGCGTCGGCGATGCGGATCCGGGCCCGCCCGTCGCCATAGGGGTTCTCGGCCGCGGCCATCGCCGCGTAGGCGGCCGGGTCGTCGAGCAGGCGGGCGGCCTCGGCCACGATGCGGCCCGCGGCGGTGCCGACGAGCCGGGCCGTGCCGGCCTCGACGGCCTCGGGCCGCTCGGTCACGTCCCGCAGCACCAGCACCGGCACGCCCAGCGCTCGGGGCCTCCTCCTGGATGCCGCCGGAGTCGGTCAGGATCAGGTAGGCGCGGGCCAGCAGGCCGACGAAGCTGCGGTAGTCGAGCGGCGGGACCAGGTGCACCCGGTCGAGGCCGCCGAGCACGTCCCGGGCGAGGCCAGCCACGTCGGGGTTGGGGTGGACCGGGTAGACGATCCGCAGGTCGCCGTACCGCCCGGCCAGGGTGCGCACCGCCTCGAACGCCTCGCGCAGCGGGGCGCCGAAGCTCTCGCGGCGGTGGGCGGTGAGCACGACCAGCCGCCCGTCGGCGAGCGGCAGGCCCGCGAGCGGCGTCCCGGCCGGATCGAACGGGCGCCCCGCGACGTCGACGAACGCGTCGACCACCGTGTTGCCGGTGACGACCACGTCGTCGTCGGCCACCCCCTCGGCCAGCAGGTTGGCCCGCGCCGAGCGGGTCGGGGCGAAGTGGAGGTCGGCGACCATGCTCACCAGGCGCCGGTTGACCTCCTCGGGGAACGGGTGGAGCCGGTCGTGGGTGCGCAGGCCGGCCTCGACGTGGGCGACCCGCACCCGGGTGTAGAAGGCCGCGAGCGCGACCGCCATGGCCGTGGTCGTGTCGCCCTGGACCACCACCCAGTCGGGCTCGGTCTTGGCCAGCAGCCCGTCGATCGCGCCGAGCACCCGCGACGCCACCTGGGACGGGGTCTGGCCGGCCGTCATGATGTCGAGGTCGTGGTCGGGCGCGATCGCGAACAGGTCGAGCACCTGGTCGAGCATCTCGCGGTGCTGGCCGGTGACCGCGACCGTGCAGTCGATGCCGGGCCGGGCGCGGAGCTCGGCGACGACGGGCGCCAACTTGATCGCCTCCGGGCGGGTGCCGAAGACGCAGAACACCCGAGTCACTGGGCCCCCCAACGGACCTTGAGCATCCGGACGAAGGTACGAGCGTAGCGGGGCGCCAGGCGCAGGTAGCGCATCTTGGACTCGCCCGCGGACCGGTTGCGCAGCACCATCGGGACCTCGTCGATGCGCCGCCCGGCGGCCAGCAGCCGCACAGTGATCTCGAGCTGGGCTTCGAACCCGGTGGCGTCGAGGCGCAGGTCACGGACCGCCTCGGTGCGGAACGCGTGGCATGCCGGTCGTCAGGTCCCGGACCCGGGTGCGGAAGGCCAGCCGCATCACGCCGTTGGCGAGCCGGGAGATCAGCACCCGCCACAGCGGCACCTCCTCCATCGCCCCGCCCGGCACGTAGCGGCTGCCGTAGACGGCATCCGCGTCCCGGCACCCGGCCGCGAGCTGGGTCACGAGCGCCACCGGGTGGCTGAGGTCGGCGTCGACCGTGACGATCACGTCGCCGGCCGCGTGGGCGAACCCCGTCGCCAGGGCGGCGCCGATGCCCTGGTTGCGGTCGTGCGTCACGACCCGGAGGCCCTCGACCTCGCCGGTGAGCTCGGCCAGCACCTTGGGCGTGGCGTCGGTGGAGCCGTCGTCGACGACGAGGAGCTCGGACCCCTCCGGCAGCGCCGGCGCGGTGGCCTCGACGAAGTCGCGGATGACCAGCTCCTCGTCGAACGCCGGGACGAGGACCGTCAGCCTCGGGCTGCTCGCGCTGCTGCGTGCTCAGAGGAATGATCCACGTTGGCAACCTTCGCGTGGGTAGCGGCGGCCGAGTGCCGGCATGTTCTAGCGGACCGGGCCGCGCTTGTCCTAGCGGGCCGTGGCCAGGGAGAACGTCTCGACCTGGTCGCACTGGACGTAGCCCCAGGCGCCCGCTGCTTCGTCGACCAGCCGCAGCCGGGCTTGCTGACCGCGCCACGCGGAGACGTCCCACGCCACGTAGCGCAGCGCAGCGGTGTCGTCGCCCGAGGCCCGGGCGACGACCGCACCCGCGACGACGAGCTCGACCCGGGTGCCGGCCCCGCGACCGCCGCCCACCAGGAGGCCGACATGGCTGCCGGCGAGGGCGAACGGCGGCGAGGTGAGGCTGCCCTCGGCGGGGTGAC
Source organism: uncultured Acidimicrobiales bacterium (assembly GCA_963739835.1). Lineage (GTDB taxonomy): Bacteria > Actinomycetota > Acidimicrobiia > Acidimicrobiales > VFJN01 > ZC4RG19. The sequence continues at coordinate 118,585 of CAVUBW010000021.1, read as the reverse complement.
CGGACGCGTCGCCGCCCGAGCTCGCGAGGCGGTCGCCCCGGGCGTTGCGGGTGCCGGCGGCGGCGGCGTCGAGCGGGACGTCGATCTCGCCGAAGGCGTCGCCGGTGGCCTCCCAGCCGCCGTCCGCTCCGGCGGACTCGAAGTCGAACACCACCCGGCGGTCGCGCCGGTCGACCCGCCGGTAGGTCACGCTCAGCGTGGTCTCCCGCCCGGTCAGGGTCGGCGTAGCGCCGGGTGTGGCGGCCGGCTCCTGGCGGAACCAGTCGGCGCGCCGGACCATGCCGGCGTCCTGCGGGTCGACCAGCACCCAACGGGCGTGCGAGGCGGCGACGAAGCGCTCCAGCTCGGTGCCGGGCAGGCCGGCGGCGACCGCGTCGTCGTGGGCCTGGACATGGGCTTGGGGGTCGTCCTGGCCGTTGCGGACGGCGAGGAACGGGTCGTCGGGGCTCACGACGCCGCCGTCGAGTGCCGCCACGTAGGCGTTCAGCCGGTCGGTCGCCCGTCGCTCCGCCGCGTCCGGGACGTAGGGGCCCGGGCCGTACGCCAGGCTCGCCAGCAGCACGGCCGCGCCCCCGACCAGGGCGATGCGTCCGGTGCGGGCCCGCCGGGCCGCCCGCGGGGTCCCGGTGCGGTCGAGCCCGTGGAGCATGTCCAGAGCGAGGATCAGCGTCACCGGACCGGCCAGCACGACCAGCGGCACGAGGTCGTTCACGTACCGGCCGACCTTGAGGAACGGGACCAGCGAGGCGGCCGTGGCGGCGGCCAGCATCCCCAGCCACAGGGCCCCGCGCCGCGAGAGCCAGCGCCGCCGGACCAGCACCACCGCAAGCAGCGGCACGAGCACCAGATAGGGCGCGACGCCGAGCACCACCGCCCTGGCCTCCCGCAGCACCCCGAGCTGCAGGGGGTGGCGGGACGGCAGCGTGAGCCAGGTCAGGTACCAGCCGTCGCTGCCGAGTTGGAGGGCCAGGCTCACGCCGCCGACCAGGGCGGCGGTGAGCAGGCAGATCCGCAGCCCCGCCCGACGGTCGGTGGCCAGGGCGAACAGCCCGATCCAGGCCGCGAAGGCGAGGTCTGTCTGGCGGGTCAGCACGCCGGCCGCCAGCAGGGCGGCCACGGCGAAGGTCCGGCCCCGGCCGCCCAGGCGGGCCGGGTCGGCGGCCAGCGCCGCGGCCAGCACCGGCAAAGCGATCGCCAGCGAGTCGTTACGGACCAGGTCGTACCAGCCCCCGGTGGCGGGGAACCCTGCGGCCACCGTCCCCGCCGCCACCAGCCCGAGCACCGCGCCGAGGGCCCCGCGGCCCGCGTGGCGCCACACCTCGCGGGCCAGCACCGCGCCGGCCAGGGCGATGCAGACCACCGACACGAGGCGGCCGCTGGCGTAGTCGAGCCCGACGACCCGCCCGACGCCGGCGAGCAACCAGGGGTGCATCGGCCCGTAGATGAACGGCAGGAAGCCGTCGGCCGGCGGCCCGTACAGCGCCTCGCCGTGCAGCACCCGGTGGGCGTGGTAGAGCTGCCCGCCCTCCATCCATTCGAGGTCGCCCGGGTAGGTGAGCCGGGCGGCGACGATGCGTCCGAGCGTCACCAGCTGCCAGACAGCCGCCAGCGCGGCGAGGGCGGCTGCGGCGGCGAGCCACCGGTCGGCGCGCCGGGCGTGCCGGGTCTCGGGCTCGTGTGCGGCAACCGCCACCCCGGACGACACCTGGTCCTCCCAGCTCGCTCCGGTCGGATCCTACGCGCGGCGGGCGACCCCTGGCCGCCTGGGGCTCGGCCGGTCCCGGGCGCGCGAGCCTGGGGCCATGTCGTTCTTCGTTCACGCCGCCGGCGGCGTCCACCCCCACGCCGAGGCCAGCGCCACCCTCGTCGGCCCCGACGCCGCCGACACCGTCCAACTGGCGTCGAGCCGGGTGAGCTTCGTCGCGCCGGGCAGCCTCACCGCCGGGCGCTACGGCCTGTTCCGCTTCGACCTGGCGCCGGGGGCGGGCGGCGCCGCCCCGCACGTGCACACGGGCTTCTCGGAGTCGTTCTACGTGCTGTCGGGCGCCCCGACCCTGCTCGACGGGCGCTCGTGGACCCCCGCCGGCCCGGGCGCGTTCCTGCACGTGCCCGAGCACGGCGTCCACGGCTTCCGCAACGACACCGACGAGCCGTGCAGCTTCCTGGTCCTGTTCGCGCCGGGCACCACCCGCGAGGCGTTCTTCGGGGAGCTGGCCGAGGTCGCGGCGTCGGGCCGGCAGCTGAGCGACGACGAGCTGGCCGACCTGTACCACCGCCACGACCAGTACACGGTCGACGTCGACCTCGACGGCCGACCGCACGCCGGGTAGAGGGGGAGACGTGACCGGGACCATGTGGGGTGTCGCGCGTCGCGCCGGGGCGGTCGTCGCCGCGTCGGCGCTGCTGTCGGGATGTTGGCTGCAGGTCGGGTTCGCGGCCGACCACGCCCGCCACAACGTGCTCGAAAGCGCCATCAACCGCGACAACGTGGCCGGCCTCCACGAGGCGTGGTCGGTCGAGCTGCCCGGGTTCGTGAGCGAGCCGATGGCCTCGGGCAGCCGCGTCTACCTGACCCGCACCACGATCGCGGAGTCGGCGGAGGTCCACGCGCTCGACACGGCCACCGGCACCGAGGTGTGGCAGCGCGTGCTCGTGCCGCCGCTGGCGCCCGATCCGACCAACCTCGTCCTGGCCGGTCCTGCGGCCTTCTCGGGCGACGCCCTCTGGGTGAACTACGCGGCGACGGGCCTCGGCGTCCACCTCGTCTCGCTCGACCCCGCCGGCGGCGCCATCCTCACGGACTCGACGGAGAACGGCCAGTTCGTGACGACGCCCGTGGTCACCGGGGAGGGCGTGGCCGCGTACGTCCGGGCCGACCCCGGCGCCGGGAGCAGCACGCTCGTCGTGCGCGATCCCGACACGGCCACCGTCGGTTGGACCGCCAGCCTCAACCGCCTGCCGATCGAGGACCTCGCCATTGCCCGCGGCCACGTCTACGCCCCGGGCGCGTCGGTGCTGAGGGCGTACGCGGCCGCCGGGTGCGGCGCGCCGACCTGTGCGCCGGTCTGGCAGACCGGGTTGCCGGGCGGCGGGGAGATCCGCAACTTGGCCGTCGCCCCGGACGGGTCCGTCATCGCGACCGTCGGCGACTCGATCATCGCCTTCGACGGTGCGACCGGCGCAGTGCGCTGGACACGGACCCTCCCGCCCATCGGCGACGCTGTCGCGATCGCCGGTGACCTGGTGTACGTGCCGGCGCAGGCGGTGACCGACCCAACCACAGGCATCACGACCGGCGTCAACGCGCTGCTGGCGCTCCGGCTCGCCGACGGCTCGACGCGCTGGCTCGCCGCGCTGCCCGCGGCCCCGACCACGCCGCTGGTCGCCGCAGGGGTCGTCTACACGGCGTCCGGCAACGATCTCGACGCGTTCGACGCGGCCGGCTGCGGCGCCGGCGTGGTCGCCTGCACGCCGCTCGTGACCCTGCCCGGCGCCGGGAGCCCGCAGTCGATCGGCGACGGTCGGCTCTACACGACCGTCGTGACGCCCGCCGACCCGCGGGTGACCACGCTGCGGGCGTTCCGGGTCGACTGAGCCGGCCCCTCGCGGAAGGTGCGGCGGTAGGCGGTGGGCGACACGCCCACCGCGTCCGCCATGTGCAGCCGCAGCGACGCCGCGGTGCCAAGGCCGGCCCGCTCGGCCACCCGCTCGACCGGTAGATCGGTGGTCTCCAGGAGTCGGCGGGCCAGCGCGAGGCGCTGCTCGGTCAGCCAGCGGTTGGGGCTCGTGCCGACCTCGTCGTGGAAGCGGCGGGTGAAGGTGCGCACGCTCATGGTGGCGTGCGCCGCCAGCGTGGCCAGCGTCAGCGGGGCGTCGAGCCGGGTCAGCATCCACGTTCGGGTCGCCGCGGTGGACGCCGCGTCCGGCGCCGGGACCGGGTGGTCGATGTACTGGGCCTGGCCGCCGTCTCGGTGCGGCGGCACGACGCAGGCCCGGGCGGCCCGGTTCGCCACCTCGACGCCGTGGTCGCGCCGCACGAGGTGGAGGCACATGTCGATGCCCGAGGCGGCGCCCGCGCTGCTCAGCACGTCGCCGTCGTCGACGTAGAGCACACCCGGGTCGAGCCGGACGGCGGGGTAGCGCGCCCGGAACGCCGCCGCGTGCCCCCAGTGGGTGGTCGCCGGCCGGCCGTCGAGCAGGCCCGCGTCGGCCAGGACGTCCGCGCCGGTGCAGATCGACGCCACCCGCACCCCGGGCGGCAGGCCGCGCAGCGCGGCGATCGCCCGCGCCGGCGACGGGGCGTCCGCCGGGGGGACGACGACCGTGCCGGCGGCGGCCAGCGCCGACAGGTCGCGGCCCACCCGCACGGCGAAGTCCTCGTTGGTGACGACGTCGGCGCCGTCGATCGAGCAGGTCACGACCTCGTACAGCCGGTGCCCGCGCCCGTCGCGGGCCGTGCCGAAGACGCGGGAGGGGATCCCGAGCTCGAACGGGAACACGCCCGGCAGCGCCAGGACGGCGACCCGGTGGGCAGGCGGCGTCGACATGGCCGAATCTTCGCGGATATCGGCCTTCGGGTCACTGGCCGGCGCGGGCGCCCCGCCCGACGATGGCGTCATGACGACACAGCACAGCGGCCGGCCGGGCCCGGTCGGGCTCGGCTTCTTCGTCCCGGATGCCCGCTCGGCGGTCGACCTGATCGGTCGGGCGGAGCGGGCCGGCGTGCCCACGGCCTGGATGGTCATGCACCCGGCCGGCTACGACACGCCCACGCTGGCCGCCGCCGCCCTGGCGACCACGGCCACGATCGAGGTCGGGACGTCGATCGTCCCGGCCTTCACCCGCCACCCCGTGGCGCTCGCCACGCAGGTCGCCGCCCTGGCCGAGCTGGCGCCCGGCCGGTTCCGGCTCGGCGTCGGGGCGAGCAACTCCGCACTGTTCGCCGACGGGTTCGGCACCCCGGTGCCGCGCCCGGTCGCGGCGCTGCGCGAGTACCTCGACGTGCTGCGGGCCGCGGTCGAGACCGGCGCCGTCCACCACGAGGGCGAGAGCTACCGGGTGGACCTCGACCTCGCCGCGCCGCCCGCGGCCCGGTCAGAAACGGTGCCGATCGCGCTGGCCGCGCTCGGACCGGGGATGTTCGAGCTGGCCGGCGAGCGGGCCGACGCCGCGCTCACGTGGCTCTGCCCGTTCGACTACGTGGACGCGGTCGCCCGCCCGGCGGTGGCGCGGGGCGCGGGCGCCGCGGGCCGCCCGGCGCCGCCGATCGTCACCCACGTCACCGCGGTGGTGGCCGCGGGCGCGGCCGAGGCCCGGGATATCGCCCGCCCGACAGTGACCGGCTTCGCCCGCAGCCCGGCGTTCGCGGCAATGTTCGCGGGCGCCGGCTGGGCGCCGGGGAACGGCGACGGTGGCGTCCCCGACGCACTGGTCGATGCGGTCATCGTCCACGGCGACGAGGCCGGGCTGACCGACCGGCTCGGCGCACTGGCCGAGCACCACGACGAGCTGCTGGTCACGCTGGAGTCGCCCGCCGGTCGGCGGCGCGACGACGAGGACGTGCTGCTGCGGGCGCTCGGCAACCTCGCCCGCGTCAGCACCAGATAGGAGCCGAGCGCTACGCGCGTCCTGCGGCGAGGATCGCGCTCAGCGCGGCCATCGCTGCTAGACCTTCCCGACGGCGGGCAACCCAGCACGCTTGGGCGCACCCCGGAGGCATCCGTCAGCACCAGATCGCCACCGCCCGCCCGCCGTCGCCCGTCTCGGGGTCCTCGGGCAGGGTGCGGGCCTCGCCGGTCACGATCCGCCGGGCCGTCCAGGCGACGACCGCCGCGTCCACCACGTCGTCGGCCACCACGCCGCCGACGGCCGGGATGGCGTCGGGCAGCACGATCCCCACGTCCGCCAGCAGCCGCCGCCGGAGCAGTAGGCCGTTCCAGGACTTCTTCGACCACGCCAGCGGCTCGCCGGCCAGCTCGCAGAACGACACCTCCGGGTGGACCTCGTGCAGGCGGGGGTCGGCGTCGGCCGCCTCCGCCGCCTCGACGATCCGGGGGACGAGCGCCCACGCCTGGCGCGACAGGCGGGCGACGCCGAGGCCGCCGAGCAGTGCGTTGGCCTCGGCGTAGCCGGCCGCCCGCAGGGCGTCGAGCGGCGGCGCCGCGAACACGCTCGACCCGCGCGGGCCGACGAAGCGGCGGGCCTCGACGTCGGCCCGGCGCGCCCGCCCGCCCGGCACGGTGCCGATCGGGATGTCGACGCCGATCGCGGCGACCGGCTCGGCCCACCGGACGATCTCGGCCAGCGTGCCCGGCCGGGCGTCCCGGTAGCCGCCGGCGTCGACCAGCACGCCGACCCAGCCGTGGCGTCCGGCGCCGTCGAGGCCCAGCGCCCGCGCCCCGGTCCCCGCGGCGTCGTCGGTCATGCCGGGAGCATGCCCGACGCGGCGACCGGACGGCGGATCGCCGGTCTTAGGCTCGTACCCATGCCTATCGATGGGGACTACGAGCCCAGCACGTGGGGCTGGGTGGCCAAGCAGGTCGACGCCTACGAGTCGTCGGGGGGCGTCACCGGCATCACCCTCCAGGGCGCGCCGGTCGTCGTCGTGACCATGCGGGGGCGGCGCACGGGCAAGGTCCGCAAGGCGCCGGTGATGCGCGTCGAGCACGGCGGCACCTACGCCGCGGTCGCGTCCAAGGGTGGCTCGCCGACGAACCCGGAGTGGTACGGCAACCTGCTGGCCGACCCGGACGTCACCGTGCGGGACGGGCCCGACGTCCACGAGCTGCGCGCCCGCCAGGTCGAGGGCGACGAGAAGGCCGAGTGGTGGGCCCGGGCGGTCGAGGTGTGGCCCGCCTACGACGACTACCAGGCGCGCACCGACCGCCCGATCCCGGTCGTGCTGCTGGAGCCGTGGGCCGGCTGACGGCCGGATCGCCACCCGCAGCGTCGGGATATCCTTACGCGACGTGTGATCCGCCCCGTCCCCGGGCGTCGAAGAGTGTCCGTGGAGAGGACTTGCCTCATGGCGCAACGGCATCAGGGTGCGTGGGCGGAGCGGGTGCTGGTCGAACGGTTCGCGCGCGGCGATGAGACGGCCCTCGCGGACCTGTACGACCGCTACGCGGGGTTCGTGTACGCGCTGGCCCTGCGCACGCTCGCCGACCGCCAGGCGGCCGAGGACGTCACCCAGGAGGTCTTCGTCGCCCTGTGGGAGAGCCCGGGTCGCATCCAGCCCGGGCGGGGCACGCTGCGGGGATTCCTGGGGACGATGACCCACCGGCGCGCGGTCGACCTGATCCGCCGCGAGGAGGCCCGCAAACGCCGGGAGACCCGGGCGCCGGCGGACGCCCCGGGGCGAGGTCACGGCGACCTGGCCGAGACCGTCGCCCGGTCCGACGCCCGGGGCAAGGTGCGCGAGGCCGTCGCCCGCCTGCCCGAGGCCCAGCGCCGGGCGCTCGAGCTGGCCTACTTCCAGGGCCACACCTACCGGCAGGTGGCCGACGTGCTGGGGATACCGGAGGGCACCGCCAAGTCGCGGCTGCGGCTGGCGCTCCAGCACATCGCCGAGACCCTCCGACCCGAACTGAGCGAACGATGGGCATGACCGACGACCCCCGCCCCCTGCCGGAGACCCTCGACGACCTGGCCGCCTACGCGCTCGACGCCCTCGACGAGGGCGAGGCCGCCGCCGTCGCCGCCGCGATCGACGGCGACCCCGCGGCCGCCGGCTGGGCCGGCGACCTGCGCGACGCCGCGGGCGAGTACGGGGCCGCGGTGGTCGCCGCCGTGCCCCGCGGCCGGGCTCCGGTCCCGGGCGCTGGCGGCGGCGCAGCGCCGCCGCGAGCCCGCCCGGCCCGTCGTGGCCGCGTCGCCGATCGAGGTGCACCGCGTCGAGCTGTCCCGGGCCGTCCTGCTGCTGTGCGAGCTCGGGCCCGACGACTGGGCGCGCCCGGTCGACCCGCCCGAGCTCGCCGGGTGGACGGTCCACGACCTCGCGGTTCACGTGGCGGCCAACGAGTCCCTCCTGGCCGCCAACCTGGGGGTGCCGGTGCCCGGCGTCCCCGAGCGGGCGGCCGACAACGTGGGCCGGGCCGCCGAGGCCCAGGCCCGCCACAGGAGCCTGCCGCCGGCCCGGGCGATCGCCGAGCTGGAGGCGGCGGCCGAGGCCGCCGACGCCGCGGTTGCCGCCCGGGGCGAGGCCCGCCTCGACGAGCCGATCGACTGGTGGGGCGGCCGGGCGGCGACCGGGGTCGCGCTGATGGTCGCGCGCGTTCGAGACCTGGACCCACGCCGACGACGTCCGCCGGGCGATCGGCCTGGCGCCGGTGGACCCGCCGCCGTCGTCCCTGCTCACGATGGTCCACACGGCGTGCGGCTTCGTCCCCAGCCTGCTGGCGGCGCGGGACGCCTACCACCCCGGCCGGTTCGTCCGCTTCCGGTTCGACGACCTCGACGTCGCCTGGGACGTGGATCTCGGCCTGGTCGGCGCCGTCGTCCCGGCCTCCGACCAGGACGCGGACGTGGACGCGGCGATCACGACCGGGGCCGTGGCGTTCTGCCGGGCCGTGAGCGCCCGGCTCCCGGCGAGCGGCCTGCCGCACCGCGTCGAGGGCGACGCCCGCCTGGCGGTCGACATCGTGGAGGCCCTGCCGGCGCTGGCCGTGGTCTGAGCCGGGCGGCGGTCAGCCGCCGACGGCAGCGGCGACCGCGGCCGAGGCCGCCGGGCTCACGAGGCCCCGGCACCGGGTCAGCAGGTCGGCGAGTGCCGCCCGGTCGGCGGGCGTGGCGGCGGCGTGGTGGGCGAGCACGTCGAGCTCGTTAGCGACGGTCAGCTCGGCGAACGAGCGCAGGGGCGCGCCGGTCACGTGCGCGGTCGTGCGCGTGACCCGGTCGCGGAAGGCGACCGGGCGGCGCCGGCCGAGCTGGGGGTGCACGACGGCCCGGTCGCAGCGCGGCGTAGAGGTGGACGATCGCCTCGGCGTCGGTGCCAGCCACCTCGACCACGGCGTGACGGTCGGTCGGCGCCACCAGGGCGTGCGGGTAGCCGTCGGTGCCGTACGCCGCATGGCACAGGCCGGCGAGCGCCAGCGGCGGCGGCGCGCCCCACGCGACCAGCAGGCCGTGCGTCCGGCGGAGGTGGTCGAGGAGGGTGCCGCCGGGATGGGGGAGACCGCCGGCACCGTGGTCGACGAGGAAGTCGACGATGCGCCGCTCGCGGCCGGCGCCGGTCACGCCGGCTCCCGTGCGAGCGCGGCCAGATGGACGCCCCACAGGGTCAGGTCCGGGTCGACCACGGTGACCGCGTCGCTGTAGCGCGCGGCCACGTCCGCCAGGCCTCCGGTGGCGACCACCGGGCAGGGCCCGACCCGGCGCTGGTAGTCGCGGGCGAGGCCGTCGATCAGCGCGCCGAGGCCACGCAGCACGCCCGACCGCACCGCCTCGCCGGTGCAGGTGGCCACGAGCGGGGTGCCCGCGTGCGGTCGCAGGCCCCCGGCCCGGGCGAGCTGCGGCGCCGCCCGGACCAGGCCCCGGTAGGCGGCCTCGGGACCCGGTGCGATCGCCCCGCCGGCGAACCGAGGCCCGGCGGCGACCAGGTCGCACGTCACCGCGGTGCCGACGTCGGCCACGACCACCGGCGCCCCCCAGCGCCCGGCGGCCGCCACCGCGTCGGCGAGACGGTCGGGGCCCAGTGTCGCCGGCCGGCGGTAGTCGATCGGCAGGCCGGCGGTCGCCGCGGTCACGGCGCGCACCGGCGCCGACCCGTGCCCGGCCCGCCGCAACCAGGCCCGCAGCCGGTCCGGCAGAGTGCGCACGGCGGCCGCCACGGCGACGTGGGAGACGCCGGGGGCGCCGAACACACCCGCCGCGGCGGCGCCGAACCGGGCCTCCCAGCCGGCGGCGTTCCCGCCGCCGGTCGCGAACGACCCGAGCCGCACGAGGTCGCCGCCGGCGACCAGGGCGAGCTTGGTCCGGGTGCTGCCCGCGTCGACGAGCAGCACCCGGCGGGGGCCTGGGTGCAGGTCCGGCCTCGACAGCGCTGCACTCTCGGCCGGATCCCGCCCCATGCGGCGATCCTCGGCCAGCCTTGTACCCAAGTCAATCCTTTGGATCAGTAGGCATGCTCTAAGCTCTGACCTTGATGACGCTGGACGACCTGCGGGTCTTCGCCGCCGCCTGTGCGGCGGGCAGCCTCAGCGCCGTGGCCCACGACCTGGGACGCAGCCAGCCGGCGGTGGGCCAGCACATCCGCCGGCTGGAGCGGGAGCTGGGCATCGCGCTCCTGGAGCGGGGCCGCCGCGGCGTGGCGCCGACAGCGGCGGGCCGGATCCTGCTGGCGGCGACCACCGACGCCCTCGGCGCGCTCGACGCCGGCCGGCGCGAATTGGACCGGCTGCGCCGGGGCGCCCGGGGATCGCTGCGGGTGGCGACCGGCGGGCCGACGCTGCGCCACTTCATGACCGGGCCGCTCGCCCGGTTCCGGCGGCGCTACCCGGCGGTGACGTTCGACTACGTGTCCGGCGCCTCGACCCGCCAGTGCCTCGACGCGCTGCGCGCCGACCACGCCGACGTCGCGTTCGTCACGCTGGGCGACGACGACGAGTTCGAGGTCCGCCCGGCCATCCGGACCCCGTGGGTGCTCGTGGTCGCGGCCGACCACCCGCTGGCGGCCGCGCCGCCGCCCCTGGACGGCCTGGCCGACGTCCACCCCATCGGCATGCCGGCCGGGACCACGTCGCGGGCCCAGCTGGAGGCCGAGCTGGCGGCCCGGGGCGTGCGGCTGCGCTTCAGCACCACGGTCGACGACTGGGACACGGCCGTCCAGCTGGTCGAGCTGGGCGTGGGCGAGTCGATCGTGCCCGCGCTGTGGGTCCACGACCTGGCCGCCCGCCCGGGGCTGCGGGCCCACACGCTGCCCGGCCTCCGCCCGCTCACGTTCGGGTGGTCGGCCCGTCGCTGGGATGCTCTGCCGCCGTACGCCGAGGCGTTCGTCGCCCTGGTGGACGACCAGCTCGCCCACCTCGACCCGGCCGCGCAGGCCGAGCCGGTGCGCTGACGAGGCCGCTGGGCGCTCAGCCGGCGGCGGGCTCGGACATCGGCGCGGCGCCCAGGTCGGCCATCGCCGCCCGGCCGTCCTCCGCGTGGCCGCCGCCGGCGAGGACCAGCGTGCGGGCCGCCTGGTAGCGGCAGCCGTTGGCGGCGAGCGTCGCGGCCAGGGCCGGCAGGCGGTCGTGGTCGCCGACCGCCAGCGCCGCGGCCCGCTCGACCAGCGCCGCCGCGGTCGGGTTGGGGGCGACCATCGGCGCCGTGTCGGCCAGCCGCTCCGCCACGCCGGGGTCGCCGGTCAGCACGGACGCCTCGACCCACAGGGCCGCGTACCACGGCCGCCACTCGCCGCCGTACCAGGTCCGCAGCTCGCCCGGGTGCAGCGCCAACCGGTCGAGGGCGGCGCCCGGGTCGCCGCGGTGCAGCATCAGGACGGCGTCGAAGGTGGGGGCCCAGCCGGTGATGCAGCCGTCCAGCCGGTCGGGGTCGCTACCCAGGTCGATCGTGATCCGGCACCACTCCTCCCGGGCCGCGTCGTCGCCCCTGAGCCCGTGGACCATGGCGACCGCGTAGGCGCCGCCGGCCAGGTTGGGGGTGACCGGCCGGCCGGCCCGGATCCAGCCGACCCGGAAGCGCTCGGCGTCGGCCAACACCCGGTCGATGTCGCCCGCCAGGGCGTCGACCTTCATGCGGCGCGACGTGGCCAGGTGGCCCTCCTCGCTGTGGAATGGCAGCAGTGCCAGCGTGTCGGCATGGCGGCGGGCGCCGGCGAAGTCGCCCGCCGTCAGCAGCACCTCGGATGCCATGGCGTAGGCGTCGGAGATCTCCAGGCCGCTGCTGGCCGTGGGACGCACGTCGGCGAGGACCTCCAGCCGCTCGCTGACGTCGGCCAGCGCCGCCGGCAGGTCGCCGACCGCCAGGTGGCCGGCGGTCAGGCCGTCGAGGGCGCTGCTGAGCAGCAGCCGGTCGCCCAGCCCGCGGGCCGTCGACGCGGCCCGCTCGGCGTCGACCATCGCGTCCGGATCGCCGTGTTCGCTGGCGAAGAACCGGCCCATGACGACGGCCGTCTCGGCGCGGGGCGAGCCCGCCGCCAGGGGGGTGGCCTCGGCCAGCAGGTCGGCGACGACCTCGGGCGGCGGCGCCGCGGCGAACAGGCCGTGGCCCCGGTTGATCAGCTCGGCCGACTGCGCCAGCGCGTAGGCGGCGACGTCGGTGGCGCCGAGCGCCAGCGCGGCGTCGCTGGCGCCGCGGAGCAGCCGCATGGCCTCGTTGCCGAAGTGGCGGCTCAGCGCCGCGCCCGCGGCGTCGCTCAGAGCCTCGACCCGGCGGGCGCCGGGCCCGGCGAGGCCCGCGACCTCCTCGTAGCGGCGCTGGCTCTCGGCCAGGAGCCCCCGGGTGAAGCACACCGACGCCAGGACGGTCGCCAGGTCGAGGGCCGCGTCCCGGGCGTCGGGGCGGGCCGAGGCCCAGCGCAGCGCGGCGCGGGCGTCGTCGATGACCAGGTCCACGTCGGCCTGCCAGGCGGCGTAGCGGTCGGCCCGGGCCAGGCCGACGCCGAGCGGCACGTCGGCGCGGTCGTCGAGCCCCCGCAGCGCGGCGTCGCTCCAGGCGAGGTGGCGCCGGCGTACCTCGTCGAGCTCGCCGTGGCGGAGCTTCTCGTCGGCGCCGTACTGGCGGATGGTCTCCAGCATGCGGTAGCGGGTCTCGGCGCCGGGCGTGGCGACCAGCAGGCTGTGCTCGACCAGCCGGGCGAGGCCGTCGGGCACCGCGGCGGCGTCGAGCGGGCCGAAGCCGCCGGCGACCGCAGCCGCCGCCGTGGCGGTGAACGGCGCAGCGAACACGGCGACCGCCCGGAGCAGCGCCTTGTCCTCGCGGGAGAGCAGGTCGTAGCTCCAGTCGATCGTCGAGCGGAGCGACTGGTGGCGCTCGTCGACCCGGGAGCCGCCGGCCAGCAGCCGGAACCGCTCGGACAGGCCCCGCTCGATGCCGTCGATGCCGAGCGACGGCACCCGGGCGGCGGCCAGCTCGATGGCCAGGGCCATGCCGTCGAGGCGCCGGCAGATCTCGCCGATGCGGGCCAGGGTGTCGGCGTCGAGGTCGGGCCCGAGGTCGCTGCCCGCCTGGCGGGCCCGCTCGGTGAAGAGGGCGACGGCGTCGCCGGGACCGGCGTCGGCCCCGGGCAGGGACAGGGCAGGGACCGGGAAGACGTGCTCGAACGGCAGCATCAGCCGGGCCTGGCTGGTCGCGAGCACCCCGACGCCGGGGCAGCGCCCGAGCAGGCGTTCGACGAACGGCGCCACCCCGTCGAGGACGTGCTCGCAGTTGTCGAGCACGAGCAGCGCCTCGGCGTCGGACCAGGCCAGCGCGAGCGCGTCCTCGACCGTGCGGCCGCGGGGCTCGTCGAGCCCGACGGCGGCGCCGACCGCGCTGGCGATCTGGGCCGGATCGGTGACCGGCACCAGGTCGACGAACCAGACGCCGTCGCGCCGGTCGTCGCCCACCTCGGCGGCCACCGCCGCCGCCAGCCGCGTCTTGCCCACGCCGCCCGGCCCGATGGCGGTGACCAGGCGCTGGGACGCGACGGCGGCCCGCAGCTCGGCGACCTCGGCCGCCCGGCCGACGAACGAGGTGAGCGGCACCAGCAGCCCGCGCCCCGCCGTGCCGGACCGAGCCGGGCGGGCAGGGCCGTCCTCGCCGTCGGCCGCCAGGCGGGCCAACTCGCGCCGGTCGGTCGCGCCGAGCTTCCGCAGCAGGGACGACACGTGGCTCTCGACCGTGCGGACGGACACGAACAGGCGGGCCGCGATCTCGGCGTTGGTCGCCCGCTCGGCGACGAGCGCCAGCACCTCGGCCTCGCGGTCGGAGACGCTGTCGACTCGCCGGGCGTCCGGGATGCTCACACCAGTGATTCTGCCGGGTGCCGGCCCCTGACCCGGCGCGGTTTCCGGTGGCCCCCGTCACACGTACGTGGTGAATCCGTGGTGGACCCGTGGTCCGCCCGGATGGCAAAAGCCCTGCTCGGGCGCACCATCGACTCATGGTTCCCGGAATGGATCGGGGACCGGGAGGCATCGAGATGAACCACGACGAAACCATCGCACTGGCCCAGCACCACCGCGACCAGCTGCTGGCCGACGCCCACCGGGTGCGTGCCGCGCACCGGGTGCGCCGGACCGGCCGCACCGGCCTGCGCATGTGGCGGCGGCCCCGCCCGGACTCGGCGGCCTGAGGTCCTCAGAGCAGGGCGGCCAGCGCCGCCCTGACCCGGCCGGGCCGCAGGGGCAGGTCCCGGATCCGGGCGCCGGTCGCCTGGTGGACCGCGTTGGCGATCGCCGCCGCGGTCGGGCCGGTCGTGGCCTCGCCGGCGCCCAGCGGCCGGCCGTTCGGCCGGTCGAGCAGCCGGGTCGTCAGCGAGGGCGACTCGGCGAAGCGCAGGATCGGGTAGCCGTCCCAGTCGCTGGGACGGCCGCCGCCGTGCCCGGTCTCGCCCGGGTCGAGCTGCTCCTTCAGCGTCCAGCTGGCGGCCTGGACGAAGCCACCCTCCAGCTGGTTGGTCAGGCCGTCGGGGTCGATCACCTCCCCGGCGTCGGCGGCGATCCACCCCCGGCGGACGACGACCTCGCCGGTCCGGGCGTCGACGGTGACCTCGGCGATCACCGCGGCGTAGGCCTTCACGTTCTCGTAGCGGGCGAAGGCCAGGCCCCGCCCGGGGGCGTCGATGCCGCCCGGCGCCTCCAGCCCGCCCGCCGCGTCGACCACGGCCTCGATGACCGCGCGGGCGCGCTCGTCGTCGAGGTGGTCGAGCCGGAAGGCCACGGGGTCGCGCCCGGCGGCCAGCGCCAGCTCGTCGACGAACGACTCGAGCGCGAACACGTTGGCGAACGCTCCGAGGCTGCGGGTCGACGAGGTGCGCAGCGGCCCGGCGGCGACGAAGTGGTCGACGACGAGCTTGTCGCCGACGCGGTAGAGCGGGTCGGCGTTGCGGTAGCTGCCCGCGTGGAAGCCCCGGCTGGGCTGGGGCGGCGGCCGGCGGAGCGGCGAGTCGAGGTCCCAGCTCGCCAGCAGGCCCGACGTCGTGCCGTCGCCGCCGGGCCGGGGGCGGGCGCCGTGCGAATAGCTGCGGACCTCGTGCTGCCACGAGCGCACGGTCCCGCGGTCGTCGAGCCCGGCCTCCAGCGTCACCGCCATCGCGGGCGCCGCGGGCTCCCAGGCGTGTTCGTCGGCCCGGGTCCAGGCCAGCGCGACCGGCCGGCCGGGATCGGCCAGCGCCACCAGCGCGGCGTCGAGCGCCACGTCGTCGGCGCCGTTGTGCCCGTAGCAGCCGGCGCCCTGGACATGGGTCACCTCGACGTCGCCCGGGTCGAGCCGCAGGGCCTCGGCCAGCGACAGGCGGAGCAGCTCGACGCCCTGGCTGTGGCTCCAGATAGACAGCCTCCCCGCCGCGAAGCGGGCCACCGCCACCGACGGCCCGATCGACCCGTGGAGCAGGAACGGGCGGGTGTAGGTGGCGCGCACGCGGGTGCCGTGGTGCTGGGGCGGCGGGCCGACCGGCCCGTCCGCGGCCGCGCCGTCGACCACGGCGGAGGCCCGGGCGGGTTGGGCGACCAGGTGGGCCGGCGTCGTCGAGCCGGGGGCCAGGTCCTCGCCGCCGTCCCAGCGGGTCTCGGCGGCCAGCGTCCCCGCGGCCTGCACGGCGTCGTGCTCGCGGTCGGCCACCACGGCCAGGAAGCTGCCGTTGCGCACGACGTCGGCCGGGCCCACGCGATCTGGGACCCGGCCCACGAGCCGGGCGCCCGGCCGCGGTGGGCGCACGACCCGGGCGTGGCGCAGCCCCGGCAGCACCAGGTCGTGGAGGAACACGGGCTCGCCCCGCACCTTGGCGGGCAGGTCGAGGCGGGGCAGGCCCCGGCCGGTCCAGCGGCGCTCCGCGACCGGCACGCCGTCGACGGCGTCGTCGACCGTCACGGCGAACGGCCGGCCGGCGCCCACGTCCCAGTACGACGCGGCGCGGCCGTCGGCGGCACGGACCCACCCGTCGTCGACGGTCAGCGCGGCGGCCGTCACGCTCAGCCGGTCGGCGACCCGCTCGACCAGCAGCCGCCACGCGTGGGCGCACGCCTGGCGCACGGCCATGACGCTCTGCTCGGTCGACCCGCTGCCGGCCGTGACCCACTCGTTGGGGGTCGTGCCGGTGACGCCGCTGACCACGTCGATGCGGGCGGGGTCGACGCCCAGCTCGTCGGCGGCGACGGCGGCCACCGCGGTGAGGATGCCCTGGCCCAGCTCGACCTTGCCCGTGTGGACCGCGACACGGTCGGGCGCGACGATCCGCACCCAGCGGTCGAGCTCCGGCACGCCGGCCAGCGACCCGAGCCGGCGGGCGCGGCTCGGCGGCCGGACCGCGACCTCGGCGGGCTCGGCCACGACCGGCGCGGCGGCTCCCGGCGGGGCGGGCGACCCGAGCGCGTCCAGGGCCGCCCGGACGATCCGGGGCTGGGCGCCGCAACGGCACAGGTGGTCGTCGAGCGCCCGCCGCACCCCGTCGGCGTCGAGCGCCTCGCCCCGGCGCACGACCTGGGTGAGCGTCACCACGATGCCGGGCAGGCAGTAGCCGCACTGGCCGGCGTTGTGGGAGACGAGCGCGGCCTGCACCGCGGCGCCTGCGGGGTCGTCGGCCAGGCCGGCGGGCGTGGTCACCGGGCGGTCGCCGACGTCACCCAGGGCCAGCGTGCACGACCAGGCCGGGGCACCGCCGACCAGCACCCGGCAGGCGCCGCACTGCCCGGACCCGCAGCCGTACTTGGGGCTGTGGTCGCCGATCTCGCCCCGCAGGACCCACAGCAGCGGCGTGCCTGGGTCGGCCTCGACCCGGTGCAGGACGCCATTGACCTCCACCGGCAGCGCCATCGCGCCAACGTAGTCCCGGGTCGTATCACCCGGCGCCGTGGTGCCTCTATCCCTGTGAATGCCGCCGCGACCCTACGGGCGCCGTCCGCCCCGGCCCCCGGTCACGAACAACGGGTACGTCTGGCTGGAACGAAAGGGGCGCGCGATGAGCACGCACATCTTTGGTCTCACAGTGGCCGCACTGACCGATGCGTCGCTCGCCGCCCGCTCGGTCGACCACGCCGTCACCCTCGTCGACGACGCATCGCACATGATCGTGATCGTCGACCAGCGCGGCCGGGTCCGCATCCGGCCCGACGCCCGGTACGCCGCGGCCTGAGGCGGGCCGGGACCCGAGGGTCCCTACACTTCGGCGCGCCATGGCCACGTCGAAGCGCAAGCCGGGGTCGGCGGCCCGGGGTGTCGAACAGCGCAAGCGGGAGGTCTTCGTCGAGCGGACCGCGGCCGCGCTCGGGCTCGCGCCGGCCGAGGTCGAGCGGCGGTTCCGGCCCGGCGGCGTGCACAGCGGGCGGGTCAACCGTCTGCGGGCACCGGCGGCCGGACCGGTCTACGACGAGCTGGCGGGCGGCGGCGTCGCCGTGTCGCCGCTGGCCTGGTACCCGGACGGCGCCACGTTCACGGCCGCCAAGGGCGATGTCGCCGCCCTCCCGGCCGTGGCGGAGGGGCGGTTCTTCGTGCAGAACGCGTCCAGCTTCCTCCCGCCGCTGGCGCTCGACGCCCACCCCGGGGACTCGGTGCTCGACACGTGCGCCGCGCCGGGCGGCAAGGCGTCGCTGGTGGCCTCGCTGACCGGCGGCCGGGCCGACCTGTGGCTGAACGACGGCATCGCCACCCGGATCCCCCGCCTGCGGGACGTCGAGGCCACGCTGGGCTTCGCCGCGGGCACGGTCACGACGCACCCGGCCCAGTACATCGACAAGTACGTCGACCGGGACTTCGACCGGGTGCTGGTCGACGCACAGTGCTCGGGGGAGGGGCTGCTGGACCTGTCGCGGCCGACCGCCTTCCGCTACTGGTCGCTCGCCCGCGTCCGCAAGTACCACTTCCTCCAGACCAAGATGCTCGTAGCCGCGTTCCGGCTGCTGCGGCCCGGGGGCGTGCTCGTCTACTCGACCTGCACGGTCGCCCCGGAGGAGAACGAGGCGCCGGTGTCGACGCTCCTCGCCCGGGAGCCCGACGCCGCGGTCGAGCCGCTCCGCCTGGACGACCCCGCGGCGCGCCCGGGGCTGATGCGCTGGGAGGGCGACCACTTCGCCGGCGACCTGGCCGGGGCGCTGCGGCTGGTGCCCGAGCGGGGCTTCGAGGCGTTCTTCGTGTGCCGCATCCGCAAGCTCGGTCCCGGCCTCGGCCGGGCCGGGCTGGCCGAGGTCGACCTCGGCGCCGTCGGCCGGTCATCTGCCCTGCCCGCCGCCGACGAATAGCTCGCGGCGGTCCGCCCGCGACGTTCGACATCCGGGCGTTATTGCGACTCCGAACTAATTGCGAGAGAGTCGTGATAGCCGGCCAACGGGCCGGCTCGACAGGGAACCAGGAGGCGTGGTGCACATTCCCGACGGGTTCATCGACGCACCGACGTCGCTCGCCGCCGGCGCGGTGGCGGTGGGCGTCCTCGCCGTGAGCGTGCGCCGCTCGGGCGAGATGCTCGAGGACAAGGAGGCCCCGCTCGCCGGGCTGGTCGCCGCCTTCGTGTTCGCGGTCCAGATGCTGAACTTCCCGGTCGTCGGCGGGACCAGCGGACACGTGCTCGGCGGGCTGCTGGCCGCGGTCCTGGTCGGGCCCTACATGGGGGTGTTGTGCGTCTCGGTCGTGCTCACCGTGCAGGCCCTGCTGTTCGCCGACGGCGGCCTGTCGGCGCTCGGGCTCAACGTCGTGAACATGGCCATCGTCGGCGCGTTCGCCGGCTACGGGATCTTCCTCCTCGCCCGGCGCGTGCTGCCGAGGACCCGGGGCGGCGTGGTGACGGCCTCGGCGGTGGCCGCGTTCGGCTCGGTCGTGCTCGCCGCGGTGGCGTTCTCCGTCGAGTACGCCATCGGGGGCGCGGGCGGGGCCTCGCCGGCGCGGGTCGCGGCGGCGATGGTCGGCGCCCACGTCCTGATCGGCGCCGGCGAGGCGCTGATCACCGCGATGACCGTCGGCGCCGTGCTGGCCGTGCGGCCCGATCTGGTGTACGGCGCCCGCACACTCGCCGCCGGCGCCGAGCCGGCCCGGCGGGCCGAGCCCGTGGGGGCCGAGCGATGACCCGGATGCGGCTCGCCGCCTTCGTGGCCGCCGGCCTGCTCGCGGCGCTGGCGCTCGCTTTCTTCGTCGGCCCCGAGGCCAGCAGCAAGCCCGACGGGCTCGACAAGGTGGCTATCGACCAGGGCTTCTCCGGCGCCGAGCGACCGCACCGCGCCAAAGACAGCCCGCTCGCCGGCTACGGCGTCCGGGGCGTCGGCAGCGACCGGCTCTCGACCGGGCTGTCCGGCGCGATCGGCGTCGTCGTCGTCTTCGCGCTCGCCGGGGGTGGGTTCGTCCTGATCCGCCGCGCCCGGGGCCGGCGGCTGACGTGAGCGGCGGCAACAGGCACAGCCACGGCCTCTACCGGCCGGGCGGCAGCGCCGTCCACCGGTTGCCGCCGCAGGTGAAGGTGGCGGCGACGCTGGCCTTCGTGCTGGCGGTGGTGACCACGCCTCGCGAGGCCTTCTGGGTGTTCGCCCTGGACGCACTGCTCCTGGCGGCCATGGCCGTGCTGGCGGCGGTCCCGTTGCGGGTCATCGCCCGGCGGCTGGCGATCGAGGCCCCGTTCGTCGTGTTCGCGCTGTTCCTGCCGTTCGTGGGCCAGGCGCCGCACACCGAGGTGCTCGGCCTGTCGCTGTCGGTGCCCGGCCTGTGGGCGGCCTGGAACATCCTGGCCAAGGGGACCCTCGGCGTGGCCGCCACGACGCTGCTGGCCACCACGACCTCGGTGTCCGAGCTGCTGTGCGGGCTGGACCGGCTGCGGGTGCCGCGGGCGTTCACCGCCATCGCCGGGTTCATGGTCCGCTACGCGGAGGTCATCACCGGGGAGGCACGCCGGATGCGGGTCGCCCGCCTCTCCCGGGGCTACGACCCCCGCTGGCTGTGGCAGGGGCGGGCGGTGGCGTCGTCGGCCGGCACGCTGTTCATCCGGGCGTACGAGCGGGGCGAGCGCATCCACGTCGCCATGCTGTCCCGGGGCTTCACCGGCGAGCTGCCCCCGGCGGCGGGGGAGCGCACGGTCGGCCTCGACTGGGCCCGGGCCGCGGTCGTACCCGCGCTGGCGGCGGCGGCCTCCCTCGCGGCGAGGTTCGGGACGTGAGCGACGCGGTCGAGGTCCGGGACCTGGCCTACAGCTACCCGGACGGTTCGCCCGCCTTGCGGGGCGTGGACCTCTCGGTCGCCCCGGGCGAGCGGGTCGCGGTCCTCGGGCCCAACGGTGCGGGCAAGACCACCCTGATGCTCCACCTCAACGGCATCCTGGTGCCGAGCGCCGGCAGCGTCGCGATCGGCGGCCTCCCGGTCGCCAGGGAGAACCTCAAGGAGATCCGCCGCCGGGTCGGCGTGGTGTTCCAGGACCCGGACGACCAGCTGTTCATGCCGACGGTCCGCGACGACGTGGCGTTCGGGCCCGCCAACCTGGGCCTGCGCGACGAGGCGCTCGCCGACCGGGTGTTCGGGGCGCTGGACGCGGTCGGCATGACCGAGGCCGCGACGCGCCCACCCCACCACCTCAGCTTCGGCCAGCGGCGCCGGATCGCGCTGGCCACGGTCCTGGCGATGGACCCCCAGATCCTGGTGCTCGACGAGCCCACGTCCAACCTCGACCCGGCGGCCCGCCGCGACCTGGCCGACATCCTCACGTCGCTCCCGGTGACCGGCCTGATCGTGACCCACGACCTGCCCTACGCGCTGGAGCTGTGCCCGCGCTCGGTGATCCTCAACGAGGGCGTGCTCGTGGCCGACGGCCCGACCACCGAGATCCTGGGCGACGCCGCCCTGCTGGCGGCCAACCGCCTGGAGCTGCCGTACGGCTTCGACCCGACCCGGGCGTGACGGCCCAGGGCGGGTCCCGTTCTGCCCGCGATCGCGATTGAAGATCAGCCGCTTTCGCGGGCAGAACGGGAGCAATCAGCGCCTGGGGCTGATCGCGTCCTTTACCCGGTCGACGGCCCGGCTGAACTTGTCCTTCATCGAGCCGCCGGCCCGGTCAACCTGGCCCTCGCGGCGGAGGTCGTCGTCGTCGGTGAGGTCGCCCGCCGCCTCCTTGGCGCGGCCCTTCATGTCGTCGAACTTGCCTTCGCTCACGGCAGCCTCCTCTGGCGTCTTGCCGCCGGGAGGCTTCCCCCGGGCGGACCGCTCACCCCGATTTCTGTATCCCGTTGGCCGGTAGACGGCTCCGATACGGTCCGGGCATGTCGTCCGCCCCGCCGCCGGAGCAGCCGGAGCAGCCGGAGCCGGCCTCGCCCGAGCAGCAGGAGTCGCCCCCGCCGGGCCGCCCCGAGGCAGTCGCCTTTCTGCGGCTCATCGGCATCGGCGCCGCCATCGGCATCCCCGCCGCCCTGGTGGCGGCGGGGTTCCTCGCCCTCGTCCACGTGTGCGAGACCTGGCTGTGGACCGACCTGCCGAACCACCTCGGCGCCGACGAGCCGCCGTGGTACCTCGTGCTCGGCCTGCCGGTGGCCGGGGCCGCGATCGTCCTCGTGGCCCGCCGGTTCCTGCCGGGCGACGGCGGGCACGAGCCGCTGAAGGGGATCGGCGGCGACCCGGTGCCCTGGCGGTACGGGCGCGGGCATCTTCCTCGCCGCCTTCGGGACGCTCGCCTTCGGGGCCGTGCTCGGCCCCGAGGCGCCGCTCATCGCCCTGGGCTCGGTCGTCGGCATGGTGGCGGTGTCGCTGGTGCGGGTCGACCCGCGGGGGACCAGGGTGCTGGCGACGGCCGGCTCGTTCTCCGCCGTGTCGGCGCTGTTCGGCGGGCCGCTCGTCGCCGGGCTCCTGCTGCTGGAGGCGGGCCTCGCCATGGGCACGGCGCTGACCCCGGCGCTGCTCCCCGGGCTCGTGGCCGCGGCCGTCGGCTACGTGCTGTTCGTGGGCCTCGGGAGCTGGGGCGGTATCAACGAGACCCCGCTCAAGGTGCCCAACCTGCCCGTGTACCAGGGCACCAATGTCCGGGACCTCGTGCTGGCGATCGTGGTCGGCCTCGTCACGGCGGCCGCGGTCGTCGCCATCCGCCGGTTGGGTTTCACCGTCTATGCCCGCGCCCGGGTCCGCATGGCGCCGTGGCTGCTGGCGGGCGGCCTGGCCGTGGGGGCGCTGGCTATGGCGGCGCGGCTGCTGGGGGCCAACTCGCAGGACGAGCTGTTCTCGGGGCAGACCGGGATCCCCGACCTGATCGTCGAGGGTTCGGCGGCGACGGTCCTCGTGCTGCTGGTGGCGAAGGGCCTCAGCTACGGGATCTGCCTGGGGTGCGGCTTCCGGGGCGGCCCGGTGTTCCCGGCGATCTTCCTGGGGGTCGCCGTCGCGATGTTCCCGGTCGTGTGGCTCGACGTCTCGCCGACCTGGGCCGTGGCGGTCGGCGCGGCGGCGGGCATGACGGCCGGCACGAAGTTCGTGTTCGCGTCGCTGCTGTTCTCCAGCCTGCTCGTCGGTACGGCCGGTGTCGACGCCGTGCCCGCTGCGGTGCTGGCGACGACCGCGGCGTGGCTGGCGGCGACGGCCCTGCGGACCGCGCTGGCCCGAGCCAGGCGAGGCCCCGGTCGGCGGCGCGCCCGCCGCCGGGTCGGCCTGAGCGGGATCGGCAGACCCGCTCAGAACGGGCAGGTGCTGCGGACCTCGTTGAGGTTGGCGTCGACCGCCGGCTTGGAGGCGCCGCACACCCACGGGTCGTAGCGGGTGTCGCTGTCGAGCATCCGCTTCATCCACGCCACGACGAAGCGGCCGACCTCGCCGTTGGCGCCGGTCGGGGCGTTGGCACAGAAGTGGTTCCCGCCGGTGACCGAGATGTACGACTTGCGGGTCGTCGTCGGGATGCTGTTGTACATCGGCGAGGCGTGCGTGTTGACGGGGGCGATGTTGTCGTTCTGGCAGGCGACGATCATGGTCGGCACGGTGATGTTCGGGAACGACGAGCTGGTGTTGAACGGCGCCAGCGGCACCGCGGCGCGGAGGGTCGGATCGGCGTCGGCCGAGATCAGCGAGGCCCCGCCGCCCATCGAGTGGCCCATGACCGCGCGGCGGTTGCCGTCGACCAGGCCGGAGATCGGGCTCGACGTGTTGTTGCCCTGCGCGACCACGTAGTCGAGCGCCTGGCGCTGCTGCTGCGAGCGCTGGGCGGGCAGGTCGCTGTTGGGGTTGACGGTGTTGAAGATGATCGTGACGAAGCCGTGCGACGCCAGGCGAGGCCCCCAGCCCGCGACGTCGGACGCGGTCTCGGTGAAGCCAGGCGACACGGAGATCGCCGCGAACGGGCCGGCGACGTTCGTCGGGTAGTAGATCGTCCCGCCGCCGAACCCGGCCGAGGTCGGCACGGCGACGGTGGCGGTCGTGAACGGCCCCGAGTTGGCGTTGAGGATGGCGGCGGTGGGGTCGGGGCCCCGGAAGTCGCAGGCGGCGATGAGCAGGGCCGCCAAGGCGACGGCGACCAGTCGGCGCATGCGGACGTTGGTGGTGACGGTCATCGTGGCCCCTCGCCGTTCGTTACCGGCGCGACCCCAGCCGCACCGAGCGTTCCAACCGATGCAAGTCTGGGCGGACAATGTCAACAAGTCAACGGATTGATCCACGAACAGTCAGTAGCGAGAGGTTGACCCATGTATAGCGGCGCCCCGGGCCGGCGGCCCGGCTCGCGGCCCGCGTGGGCCTGCCCCTGCCCGCGGTGCTCGGGCTGCGGTCGGCCTGGCGGCGCCCGGCACGCCTGGCGACCAACGCCGCGGGCCTCACGCTCGGCGTCGCCACGGTCGTGGTCGCGCTGGGGTTGCGCGCCGCCAGGCTGGCCCTGCTCGACGGCTCGCCCGCCGCACCCGGCCACGCGGCCAGCGACCCGGCGGTCGATCCGCTGTACGCGCAGGTCTCCGCCATCGTGGTGGCGGCGGCGATCCTGCTCGTGGCGCTGGCCGCGGTCAACGCCGTGGTCGTGGCGCGCTTCGCCGCCCGCGACAACGCCCGCAACCACGCCGTGCTGCGGGCGGTCGGCGCCACCCCGCGCCAGACGACCGCCGCGCTCGTCGTCTCCCAGATGGGCGCCGTCGCCCTCGCCGTCGCGGCCGGCATCCCCCTCGGCCTCGGGCTGTGGCGCCTCCTGGTGGGCGGCGACCTGCCCGAGGTCACCGTGCCCGCGGCCCAGCTCGCCGTCCTGGCGCTGGTGGTGCCGTTGGCGTTCGCGGCCATCGTCGCCGTGCCGGCCCGCCGCCTGGCGCGCTCGCCGGTGGCCCCGCAGCTCACCAGCGACTGATCCGGGGGTCAGCCTGCCTCGCCGGCGCGGCGCTCGACGTCGAGCCAGAGCGGCCGGCCGATGGGCTGGTACGCCTCCTCGGCCAGGTGCGCGACCAGGCCGGCCGTGCGGGCGATCAGCACGACCCCCCGCACTGGCTCGCGGGGGATGCCCGAGGTCGACCAGCACCGCCCCGCCGGCGCCCGCGCCGTTGATCGGCAGGTGGCGGCCGCGACAGCTCCTCCTGGGCCCGGGCCACCGCCGTCAGCAGCCGGAGCGTGCGGGCCGAGCAACCCCTCCTCCTCGGCCAGCTCGTAGAGCCGGGGCGTGCGGGGGTCGGCTCGCTTGTGGACCGGGTGGCCGAGGCCGGGGACCCGGCGGCCGGCCCGGCGCTCCTCCTCGACCGCCCGGCGCGCGACGTCGGCCAGCGCGGCGTCGTCGGGGTCGCCGCCCGTGGGCAGCGAGCGCCGCGGCCAGGAACTCCGCCGTGTCGCCGGCCGGGCCGAGGAACACGCTGCCCGCGCCCAGCAGCCCCGCCGCCACCGCGCCCTGGATCGCCTCGGGGGCGCCGGTGTAGGTCAGCCGGGCGGCGAGCGCGCTCGGCGTGAGCCCGTGGTCGGCCAGCGACACCAGCACCGCGTCGAGCAGGCGGCGCTCGCCGGCGGAGGGCTCGCGCCGCGTCATCAGCAGGAACGTCAGCTCGGTCAGCGACAGGCGGCCCATGACCTCGCTCGGCAGGTCGCGCCCGGCGAGCGTGATGCTGTCCGGCGTCGACGAGCCGATCCACGTGTGCAGGGGCTCGCGGGGCTCAGCCACGGCGGAGGCGCCCCGTCCATGTCGACCTCGGCCTCGGTGCGCTCCGTCGGGAGCCGGTGCTTGGCCAGGCGGCCGGTGGGGGTGTGGGGCAGCTCGCTCACCACCTCGTAGTAGCGCGGCACCTTGTACCGCGTCAGCTGGCCTCGCAGGTGGGCGTCGAGGGCGTCGAGGTCGAGGTCTGCGCCCGTCGGCGGGCACGACGAAGGCCTTGACGTCCTCCTCGGACAGGTCGGACGGCACGCCGATCACCGCCGCCTCGGCCACCGCCGGGTGGCGCTCGACCGCGGCCTCGACCTCGGTCGGCGACAGGTTCTCGCCCCGGCGGCGGATGACCTCCTTGCGCCGGCCCACGAACGTGTACGTGCCGTCGTCGTTCTCGTGGACCAGGTCGCCCGTGCGCAGCCAGCCGTCGACCAGCACCGCCGCCGTCTCCTCGGGCATCTCGTAGTAGCCCGGCGTGATCGCCGGGTTGCGCAGCTCCAGCTCGCCCACACCGTCGGCGTCGGGCTCGCGCACCCGGGCGTCGTTGACGTGCCCCAGCTCAGGGTGCTGGCGGGCCGCGCCCAGGGTGCCGAAGGGGCGGGTCCCGCGGGGCCAGATCAGCCCGTACGGCGACTCGGACAGGCCGTAGCCGCACACGATCTCCAGGCCGAAGCGGGCCTCGATCTCCTCCTGGCGCTCGCGCTCGGGCGACGGGCCCGTGTAGCAGAGCCGCAGCGGGTTGTCGGCGTCGTCGGGCCGCGCGCGGCTGGCGCATCAGGATCTCGAGCATGGCGCCGATGGCGTTGAACTCGGTGGCGCCGTAGCGGCGGGCGTCGTCGAGGAACGACCGGGCCGAGAACCTCGGCAGCAGGACCAGGCTGGCCCCGGCGGCCACCGAGCCGAGCGTCGAGTAGGCGGGCGCGTTGATGTGGAACAGCGGCAGCGACGTCATCAGCCGGTCGTCGGCCGTGAGCCCCATCCACCAGGGGAAGCCCTCGCCCGCCATCACGTAGGCGCGGTGGGTCTGCATCACCAGCTTCGACCGGCCGGTCGTGCCGGAGGTCGGGATCATCACCGCCACGTCGCCGGGGTCGACGTCGGCCGGGCCCCGCCCGTCGGCCGCGGCGGCCGCGAGCTCGTCGACGTCGAGGACCGCCGCGGCCACGCCGGCCTCGGCCGCGCCGGCGGCGATCCCCGGCGCGCCCTCGGCGTCGGTCACCACCGCGCGCGGGTCGACCTGGCGCACGCAGGCCGGCGACCTCGGCGGGCGACGAGCGGGGGTCGATCGGGACCTGGATGGCGCCCACCTCCATGAGCCCGAACCAGGCGAGGAGGTACGCGGCGCTGCTGCGGGCCGTCACCACCACCCGGTCGCCGCGCCCCAGCCCGGCGGCGCGGCACCCGGCGGCGATGCGCTCGATGCGGTCGATCGCATCGCCGTAGGTGAGGACCTCGTCGCCGGCGAGCAGCCAGGTCGCGCCCGTGGACGCCTCGACGGTCCGGCGGAACAGGGCGGGGATCGTCCGCCGGAAGGTCGCGCCCGACACGCCGCTCAGATCGGGACGATCAGCGACCGGAACAGGCCGGCCACCTCGCTGTCGCCCCGGACGGTGCCGCCGTTCATCCGGCCGTAGCCGGTCAGCACCAGCGTCGCCGGGTCGAACTCCATCACCGCGGCGCAGTCGCTCACGTCGCCGGGCGCGTACTGGACGCCCTCGGGCGACACGTCGATGCGGACGTCGCCGCCGTTGTTCCCCGACGTGCGGACGCCGATCGAGAACGGCTCGGTCACCCGCGACGTGTCGGCCGAGGCCTGCCAGAGGACGAAGATCAGCGGCACCAGCAGGTCGGCCGTGTCGCCCGCCAGCCCGTGGGGCTGGCCGATGCCGTCGCGGATGTCCCAGGCGTGGACCCCGTAGTCCACGAGCTGGAAGATCGTGTAGAACATCGCGGGCAGCGGGCCCATGTAGTTGTGGTACACGATCAGTCCCGACCAGTCCTCGGCGGACAGGCCCCGGAACGTGGCCATCATCGTCGAGGCGTCGTCGTGCAGGCGGTCGATCAGCTCCTCGCGGGGCACCTTGCGCAGCGCGCGGGCGCCGGCGTCCACCAGCTCGGCCATCGCCGCCAGCCCGTGGGGCGTGGCCGACGACTCGGTCCCGCTGCGAGCCAGGTCGAAGTTCGGCAGGTAGCCCTCGGTCGTGTCGACCAGGTGGCCGATCACGTCCCGCACCTCCCAGTGCTCGCAGGCGGTCGGCGCCTGCCAGCGCTCGGGGTCGGCGACCAGGGCGAACGTGTCGTCGATCTCCCGCCGGAGGACGCCGAGCAGGCGGTCCTTGGCCGCCGGGTCCATGAAGTTCCACGACGGATCCGTCATCGCTGTCCCCTCCGCTCGATTGTCGCCGTCACCATCGCGCATTTCGGCCGGCGGATGCGTCAGGACTGCGCGTCGAGCCACTCCTCGTACGTCGGCCCGACGAGGATGGCGTCCGGCCCGGGCAGCAGGCCGCCGCCGACGTACACGTCGCGGTCGGGGTCGGCCGACATGTCGGCCTCCTCGATCTTCAGCGGCAGCCCGCGGCGCGAGACGTACAGCCGGGCCGCGTCGACCATGCTCTCCTCCCGGGGACCGGCGACCTCGCTGATCGCAGCGGCGCCCTCGGGCACCGGCCCGTCCGCCAGCGCCAGGTCGGCGAGCGCCTCGGCCACCGACCGGGCCGCCACGAGCTGGGTCCGCCCGGGCTGGACGTAGGCGACCTCGCCCTGGGTGCCCCACTCGACGAGCTGGGCGACGAACTCGTGGAACTGCGCGGCGCGCAGCACCCGGGCCGGCAGCGGGCCGCCCAGGGTGACCTCCTCGTGGACCAGCTTCGCCGCGCTGTAGCCGGCGGTGAACCGGTCGATGCCGATGATCGACACGGCGATCAGCTGCCGGGCGCCCGCCCGGGCGCCGGCGTCCTGCAGGTTGCGGGCCGCGGCGCTGAAGAAGGCGGTAGCGGCCTCCTGGTCGGGCGAGGGACCGGTGGCGGCGTCGACGACGACGTCCACGCCGGCCAGGGCGGCGGCGAGACCGTCGCCGGTGACCACGTCGACCCCGGTCGCTCGGGCGATCGGCACGACGTCGTGGCCCCGCTCGCGCAGCACGTCCACGATGTGGCGCCCGACCCGGCCGGTGGCGCCGGCCACGGCGATCCTGCGGGGTGTGGGGTTCGCGTCCATCTGTTCCTCCTGGATGTCGTCCTTCAGGGCCATGACCCGCCGGGGCGGAGGAATGTGACGCGTTCAGAGGTCGAGGCGGACCTCGACCGCGCGGCCGTCCTGGTAGCTCGTGAGGTCGGGCGGCACCCGGAGGCGGTCGTCGCTCCCGTAGCGGTCGCGGATGGCGGCGGTGTCGTCGCCGGTCGCCAGCGCGGCCACCTCGTCGAGGGTCGCCGCGACGTCGTCGGGCACGGTTCCGTAGGGGTCCTGCTTCATGCCCCAGTGGTCCCACGGCAGCAACTCGACCTTGTTGAGGCAGGCGAAGTCGCCGACCACGTTGCCGGCGACGAACGCCGTGCCCCACATGTCGAAGATCCCGAAGGAGGCTGCGTCGGCCTCGCCGGCCCGGACCAGCGCCCACGCCTCGGCCCCCGTGAGGAAGCGGCCCGGCGGCTGGTCGTGGGCGTCGAAGCCGAGGGCGAACCGCTCGGCCACCAGGTCGTCGATCTCGGGATCGTCCCGCACCCAGCGCCCGCCGTCCCAGCGCTCGGTGATCCAGTGGTCGACCCACGTGCCCGGCGTGAAGTAGGACGCGAACCCGCAGCGCACCCGGGCCGGGACGCCCCGGTCGCGCAGCAGCGCCGTGTGCAGCAGCGCGAAGTGGCGGCAGATGCCGAGCACGCGATCGGCCGGCTCCCGGGCGACCGTCAGCGGCTCGGGCGACAGCTCCTGCGCCCGGGCCAGGACCTCGGCGACCGACCGCAGGTGCTGTTCCTCCAGCCGAACCGCATCGCCGGTCACCCCGTACAGGCCGGCGAGGTCGCGGTGGAGCACCAGGCCCTGCACCGCGCGGCGCTGCGCGTCGAGGTCGTCGGGCACGGAGCCCAGGGCCGGGTCGTCGGGGAGCGCCGACATGGCCGCCGGCGCCGCATAGAAGGCGAGCGTGTCGCGGTCCATGTCCCCACCGTACGGCCCGGCCGTGACGCCGGGGCTCAGCTCGGGTGCGCCGTCGGCCGCATCGGCCAGATCGTGTGCGTGACCATGAAGCGCGGCGCGGGCGAGCAGTTCATGGCCAGGCTGTGGAGCGTCCACGGGAGCATCACGACCGCGTCGCCCGCCGCGGCCGTCAGCTCGACCACCCGGACACGCACGCCGTCGACCTCGTCGCCGTCGAGCATGAACCGGCGGATCCGGTCACCGCCCTCGCGGCGCAGAGCCCGGAACCAGGGCGACGCCGCGGCCAGCCGGCGCTGGACGCGGGCCGAGTCGCCGGCATCGTGTCCCGGCGCCGCCGCCACCATGCGCCGGACCAGCTCGTGACTGCCCTCCACGATGACCGTGCCGCCGCCCTCCGGCACCACATCGGCGACGTAGCCGAACAGCCGGACCGCGCCCGGCGCGTCGGGGTCGCCCCGGGCGGGCAGGTCGACGTGCCAGCTGTGGTGGGGGACCGTCCACGGCCCGGGCTCGGGGAACGTCACCAGCGCGGGACCCCAGGGCGCACCGCCGAACCAGGCGCCCGGGCCGAGCAGGTCGTCGGCGAGCGCGGCGATCGCCGGCGCGGCGAAGGCGTCGAACACCCGGCGCCGGCGCAGCGCCTGGTGCTTGCCCACGAACCCCTGCGGCCAGGTGCGGGGATCGGCCCGGTCGACACCCCGGGCGGCGAGCGCGGCCCACACCTCATCGGCCATCCGCTCGGCGGCGGCACGGTCGACGACGCCGGGGAGGCGGACGATGCCGGTGGCGGCGAGGCGGTCGCGCAGCTGCGTGGTCGGCACGGCGCAGAGTCTCGTACGCGCCACCCCGGCGAGGCAGGTGATTTGCGCTGGTCACGGGGTCTTCCGGAGGGGGGCACATACACTGCCGCCCATGCGGTACAAGGTCGGCGGCGTCGTGCTCGACACCGACACCTACGAGCTGCGCTCGGCCGGCCACCCCGTCGACGTCGAGCCCCAGGTGTTCGACGTGCTCGCCCATCTGCTGGCCAACCGCAGTCGGGTGGTGACGAAGGAGGAGCTGCTCGACGCCGTGTGGGGCGACCGCTTCGTGTCGGAGTCGGCGCTGACCACCCGGATCAAGCAGGCCCGGGCCGCCGTGGGCGACGACGGCCGGGCGCAGCGGGTGATCAAGACCGTGCACGGGCGCGGCTACCGCCTGATCGCCGCGGTCGCCGAGGGCGCGTCGGTCGCCCCGCTCGCGCCCGAGCCCGATGCCGGCGGTCCCGGGTCCGGCGCGCCCGACGCCGCGCTCGACCCGCTCCCGAGCACCCACTACGTCCTCAACGACGGGGCCGCCATCGCCTTCCAGGTGTTCGGCGAGGGCCCGGACCTGGTGCTGATCGAGGGGTTCACCACCAACGTCGAGGTGCAGTGGGAGCACCCGGCCATCGCCCGGTTCCTCCGCCGGCTCGGCTCGTTCTGCCGGGTGGCCGTGTTCGACAAGCGCGGGACCGGGCTGTCCGAACGGCTCGGCCCGGGCGAGGCGCCGCCGCTCGAGCAGCGCGCCGACGACGTGCGGTCGGTCATGGACGCGGCCGGGATGGACCGGGCCACCGTGTTCGGCTCGTCCGAGGGCGGGTCGCTGGCGGTGCTCATGGCGGCGGCCAACCCGGCCCGCGTCGAGCGGCTGGTCCTGCACGGCACCTGGGCCCGGCACCCGTGGCAGGGGCAGCCCGACCGGCCTGAGTTCGGCTTCGTCGAGCGGCAGTGGGGGACCGGGCGGTCGTTCGCTCGGCTGGGCGAGACGATGGCCCGCACGGCCGCGGGGCGGCGGTTCTTCGGCCGGTTCGAGCGCCAGGCGGCGACGCCGGGCACGGCCCGCCGGCTGACCGAGCTGATGAGCGCCATCGACGTCACCCCGGTGCTGGCCAGCATCCGGGTGCCGACGCTCGTCATCCACCGGGCGCGCGACAGCTACACCGGCGTGGAGCACGCCCACGACCTGGTGGCCGGCATCCCCGACGCCCGGCTGGTCGAGCTGCCGGGCCGCGACCACTACCTGTTCAGCGGCGATACGGAGCCGATCCTCGCCGCGGTCGAGGACTTCGTGGTCGGCACGTCGGCCGGCGGCACCGTCGCACCGGAGCTGTTCCTGGCCACGGTGCTCCACGCCGAGGTCGTCGCCGCCGGCGCGTTGCCCGACGAGGTGGTCGCGGCCGCCCGCCGCTGCGTCGAGCGCCACCGCGGACGGCTGGTGAGCGTCGCCGGCGGCGTCCTGCTCGCCACGTTCGACGGCCCGGGCCGGGGCGTGCGGGCGGCCTGCGACCTGCGCGATGCACTGGCGCCGCTCGGGGCGGAGATCCGGGCGGGTGTGCACACGGCCGAGGTCGAGCGCCGGGGCGACGCCATCGCCGGCACCGGGGTGCAGGTCGCGGGCCGCCTGGCCCAGGCGGCCGAGCCGGGCTCGATCTGGGTGTCGCGCACGGTCACCGACCTCGTGGCCGGCTGCGGGCTCGCCTTCGCCCCGCGGGGCGAGCACCAGCTCGACGGCCTACCCCAGCCGTGGGCGCTCTACGAGGTGGCGGTGTAGCGCTCCCGGGTCGTCAGCCGGTGAACGTCGGCACGGCGGCGACCGCGATTGCGGCGGGCGCCGGCCTCCCCGGCCCGTCGGCGCCGTCGTGACCGGCCCGCCGATCGCGGCGTCGGGTCGATGACCTGTGAGGTAGTCGCTTCGGCCCCCGGCGGGCGCGACGGTCGGCCCGTGACCAGCGCCACGACCACCCCGCCCGCCGCCCGCCGGGAGGTGGCGCGCGGGCGTGCCCGCCGGCTGCTCTCGCTGCTCGTCGCCGTCGACCTCGGGGGCGGGCTGGCGTGCCTCGTGCTGGCCGCGCCGATCCGCGACGCGTTCGGGCTCGACAGCGCCGTACCGGTGGTCGTCCTCGGGCTGGCGCAGCTGGCGCTGGCGGCGACCGGGCGGGCGGCGTCACGGGTCCGGCCCGACCGGATCGGGCCGGCGCTCCGCCGCCAGGCCCTGCTCGACGCCGCCTGCGCCGGGCTGCTGGTGGCCGTGGCGGCGACCGCGGGAGCGAGCGCGGCGGGGACCGCCGTGCTGGCCGTCACCGCGGCGGCGGTGGCCGCGCTGGCGGCGGCGCAGGCGGTGCTGGCGGCGCGCTGCGGCTGACCCGCCGCCGGCCGGTGCTAGACGGGGGGCGTGCGGATCTTCCGGTTCGACGAAGAGGTATCGATGCCGGTCGACGCCTTCGGCTCGCGGTTCCGGCTCGGGCCGCTGGCCGACGCCGGCGGACCGGCCCGGGTGCAGGTCCTGCACCTGCCCGCGGGCGGCCTGGTCGGCCGGCACCCGGCGGCGGGCCGCCAGATGTTCGCGGTCGTGGCCGGCGCCGGGTGGGTGAGCGGCGGCGACGGCCGCCGCCGGGAGGTCGGCCCCGGGACCGCCGCCCTGTGGGAGCCCGGCGAGGAGCACGAGGCGGGCAGCGACGGCGGGATGACCGCCGTGTGCGTCGAGGGGGACGTCCAGGCCACGGCGCGGGCCGTGACGATGAAGATCGTGGTCGTCGACTACGACCCGGCGTGGCCGGCCTGGTTCGAGGCCGTGCGGGCCCACGTCTGGCCGGCCGTCGCCGACCTCGCCCTGCGCATCGACCACGTCGGCTCGACGTCGGTCCCGGGCCTGGCGGCCAAGCCGGTCGTCGACATGGACATCGTGGTCGCCGCCGAGGACGCCGTCCGCCCGGTCATCGATCGCCTCGTCGGTGTCGGCTACCGGTGGCGGGGAGACCTCGGCATCGAGGGCCGCCAGGCGTTCGCCCCCGCCGGAGACCTGGACCTGCCGCCCCACCACCTCTACCTGGTCGTCGAGGACAGCAAGGCCCACCGCGACCACTACCTGCTCCGGGACCTGCTGCGATCCGACCCCGGCGCCCGCGAGCGCTACGGGGCGCTCAAGCGCCGCAGCGCGGCCGAGGTCGACGGAGACATCGACGCCTACGGCGCGGCGAAAGCCGACCTGGTGGCCAGCCTGCTGGCCCGGGCCCGGGTCGACCGGGGCCTGGAGGGCTGAGCGCGCCCCGTCGGGGTTTTGTACGCGGAAGTGGTCGCCAGGGCGACCGTTTCCGGGGACAGAACGCGGGGCCGGCGCTGAGCTAGCCGGCGGCGACCTGGTGGAGCTCGACCAGGTTGCCGGCCGGGTCGGCGAGGAAGGCCTGGCGGCTGGTGCCCACCGGGCCCGGGTCGCTGACGTCGATGCCGCGGCCCCGCAGCTCGGCGATGGTGGCGTCGAGGTCGTCGACCTGGAGCGCGAAGTGCTGGCCGACGGCCGCCGGCAGCTTCCCCTCGATCAGGTGGACCTGCTGGCCACCGGCGTCGAGCCAGGCGCCGCCGAAGGCGAAGTCGGGCCGGTCGGGGCGCTCGGTCAGGCCCAGGACTCCCGTGTAGAAGTCGCGGGCGGCCCCGACGTCGTCGACGTTGATGGACACGTGGTGCACGGCCAGTGGTCGCATGTCGCCATTCTCGCGTTCTACCCGGCAAACACGACGGCCCGGGAGCGACAATCATGGACGTTCGTAATCGCGTCGGGGCGGCGCTGAGGAGGCGCTGGGAGATGGCGAACCGGAGGCACCCCTGGAGGCTCGTGGGCCGCGAGGCCGAGTTGGCGCGCCTGCGCGAGGCTGTGGCCGACGGCGGCGGTGCGGTGCTGGTGGGACCGGCGGGTGTGGGCAAGACGCGGCTGCTGACCGAGGCGGCGTCGCTGGCGAGCCGGCCCGGCGTGACGGTGCTCGGCATCCGCGCGAGCCGGTCGGCGTCGGGGCTGCCGCTCGGTGCGTTCGCCGCCTACCTCGACCCCGACGGCGCCTCCCACTCGCTGTCCGAGGCCCGGCGGGCGATCCTTCGCTCGGCGGGGCCGGCCCGCCCTGTCCTGTGCATCGACGACGCCCACGTGCTCGACGAGTCCTCCGCCGCCCTCGTCCACCAGCTGGCGGCCGACGGGGACGCGCTGGTGCTGGCCACGGCCCGGATCCCCGAGCCGACGCCGTCCGCGATCGTCGCCCTGTGGAAGGACGAGCTGTGCGAGCGGATCGAGGTCCATCCGCTGACGCGCCTCGACGTCGACCGGCTGCTCCAGGAGGCCCTCGGCGGCGCGGTCGACGGCACCACCGCCCACCGGGTGTGGGAGGCGACCGCCGGCAACGTGCTGTTCGTGCGCGAGCTGGTCACCGCCGCCGTCGCGGACGGCACGCTGGTCGCCCACGACGGCGTCTGGACGCTGGCCGGCCCGCTGGTCGCCCCGCCCCGGGTCCGCGAGCTGCTCGTCGAGCGCATCGCCGACATGGCGGGCGACGAGCGCACGGCGCTGGAGGCGCTCGCGCTGGGCGAGCCGCTGCCGTTCGACGTGCTGTGCACCCTCGTGGGCCCGGCCGTGGTCGAGCGGCTGGAGGAGCGGGCGCTCGTCGAGGTGGGCGGCGATGCCGCCGCGCTGGACGTGCGGCTCGGCCACCCGCTGTTCGGCGACGTCGTGGTCGACCGGCTCGGCGGGGCCAAGCGCCGACGCCTGCTGCGCTCGATGGTGGACGCCTCGGCCGCCGGCGAGGGCGATCTGGGCCGGGACGCCCGCCTGCGCCTGACCGACTGGCGGATCGAGGCCGGGCTGCCGGTGGAGGTCGACGACCTGCTGGCCGCGGCCCGGCACTGCCTGCTCGTCGACCCGGAGCTGGCGGCCCGCTTCGCCCGGCTCGCCCTCGACGCCGGCGGCGGGCTGGCGGCGGCCGACACGCTCGCCGACATGCTGGTGCTCACCGGGCGGCCGCGCGACGCCGAGATCCTCTACCGCGGCATCGCCGCCGGGGGGCCCGAGCGGGCCGCGGCGGTGGAGTCGCGCCTGGCCGTCGTGCGTGCCTTCGGCTACGGCGAGGGTGCCGAGGGCGCGGCCCGGCTCGACCGCCTGGCCAGCGAGGTCGACGGTGCGGTGTGGGGCGAGGTGGCGGGCCGCCTGGCGGTCGCATGCTTCCTGGCCGGCGACCTGCGGCGGGCGCTGACGGTCGCCGAGGCCGTCGTGGCCGACGAGCGGACGTCGCAGCTCGACCGCCTGCGGGCGGAGCAGCTCGTGGTCCCGGCGCTGTTCAGCACCGGGCGGGCGGTGACCGCCAAGGTCCGGGCGGCCGACATCCTGCCCCGGGTGCTGGCCGAGACCGAGCGGCTTGGCGCTTACGGTCCCGAGCAGCTTGCGTCGTCCGTCGCCCTGGCCGACCTCTACTCGGGTGACCTCGCCACCGCCCAGGGCGTGGCCCAGGCGGTCTACGACGACGCCAGCCGGCGCAACGCACGGCTGTCCCGGGGTGGCGCGGCCCTGCGCCTCGGCCAGGTGGCGTTCTGGCGGGGCGAGATGCGCCGGGCCGAGCGGCTGTGCCGGGAGGCGATCGTCGCGCTCGAGGGCGACGAGATGAGCGTGGGCTCGGCCCTCGACTACCTGCGGGTGGCCCTCCTCTGGCTGGGGGAGCGGGACGTGCCCGACGCGCCGGCGGGCGTCGGGCTCTACGCCATGGAGCACGCGTGGCTGCAGGCGGTCGCGGCCGGCGCCGCGGGGGAGACGTCGACCGCCCGCACGCGAGCCGGCGAGGCTGTGCCGCGCCGCGCTCGACGCCGACATGTTGATGTTCGCCCTGTTCTCGGCCTTCGAGGCCGCCCGGGTCGGGGCGCCTGACGCCCCCGCCCTCCTCGCCTGCGTCCCGCCGGTCGAGGGGGCGCTGGCGCCGGTGCTGCTCGCCGCCGGCCGGGCGCTGTGCGGCCCCGACGCCGGCGAGGCAGACGACGCGGCGGCCGGCCTCGAGGACCTGGGCTGCCTCCTGTTCGCCGCCGAGCTGGCCAACACGGCCGCCGTGCGCCATGCCGCCGCCGGCCGGCGCGGGCCGGCCGCCGCCTCGCGCTCGCGGGCCGAGCGCCTGGCCGACCGGTGCGAGGGCGCCACCACCGAGCGCCTTCGCCGGGTCCCGGACACGCCGACGCTCACGCCCCGCGAGCGCGAGATCGCCACGTTGGCCGGGCGGGGCGTCGCCGACGCGGAGATCGCCGACCGGCTGGTGATATCGGTCCGCACGGTGCAGGCGCACCTCCACCGGGCCTACGCCAAGCTCGGCGTCACCAGCCGGCGGGAGCTGCACGGCGTGCTCGACCTGTAGTCCCGGGCACCGGCCCCGCCGGGGAGGGGAAGGGGAGGACCGACCACCCTCCGGCGGGCACCGGCGCCGGGTGGGACACGACGGGGCCGCGACCCCGGCCCGCCGCGCGGACCGGTGGACGCGCCCGCCCTGCACGCACCGGTCACCGCCCCTGGGACCGCGTCCCCGTCGTGTCGCACCTACGCAGTGTGCGCACGTGGGCACGTCGCCGTCGTCAGCAACCCACCACCGCGTCGCGAGGCGGGACATACCTAGGCACGCGCTCGGTCATACTGGGGGTCCGCCACACGTCGCTAGGGGGATCCCGTGACCGACACGCCCGCCGGTCGGATCGACCGCAGCAAGCCGCTGCCGCACATCGACACCAGCGTCGCCCATGCAGCGCGCATCTACGACTACCTGCTGGGCGGCACCGACAACTTCGAGGTCGACCGCCAGGCCGCCCACGTGGCCAACGCCGACATGCCGGGCGGCATCGACGCCGCCCGGGCCAACATCCGCGCCAACCGGGCGTTCCTCGGCCGGGCCGTGCGGTTCCTCGCCGGCGAGGCCGGCATCCGGCAGTTCCTCGACGTCGGCACCGGCATCCCTTCCGGCGACAACGTCCACGAGGTGGCGCAGGCGGCGGCGCCCGACGCCCGCGTGGTCTACGTCGACAACGACCCCATCGTGCTGGCGCACGCGCACACGCTGCTCCGGAGCAGCGAGGACGGCGCCACCGCGTACATCGAGGGTGACCTGCACGAGCCCGACGGGATCCTGGCGGAAGCGGCCGGCACGCTCGACTTCTCCCAGCCGGTGGCGGTGATGCTGGTGGCGATCATGCACTTCGTGCCCGACGCGCTCGACCCCTACGGCATCGTCCGGCGGTTCGTCGACGCCGTGCCGTCCGGCAGCTACCTCGTCCTGTCGCACGGGGCGATGGACGTCGACCCCGAGAAGATGGCCGCGCTCGCCGAGCGCCTGTCGAGTCGCAGCCGGGAGCCGTTCGTCTGGCGGAGCAAGGAGCAGGTGGCGCAGTTCTTCGACGGGCTCGACCTGCTCGACCCCGGCGTCGTGCCGGTCGACCGCTGGCGGCCCGACACCGACACCGAGCTGTCGGGCGACCGCGTCATCCCGTTCTACGGGGCCGTCGGCCGCAAGCTCTGAACGGTCAGACGAGCATGGCGAGGATCCGCACGCGGTTGCCGTCCGGGTCGGCCAGCTCGACCTGGCGCCTGCCCCAGGGGTAGTTGGTGGGGCCCTGGAGGACCGTGGCGCCGCACGCCTGGGCCCTGGCCGCCACGGCGTCGGCGTCGGCGACGGTGACCCCGACCGTCGAGCCGCCTGGCGCCGGACCGGTGGGCCCGGCGAGGGCCAGGTCGACACCGGTGGTGCCGTTCCAGCCCGGGTCGGAGGCGACGCGGGCGTACGTCGGCGGCTCCCCGTGGACGAACCCGACGCGGAAGCCGAGCACGTCCCGCCACCAGGCGATCGCCGCCGGCACGTCTCCGACGGTCACGACCGGCTCGATGCCGTAGTGGGCCGCCGTCTCGGGCTCGCCGCGCCACTCCGCGGCCGTGACCCCGTACACCGTGCGGATCGCGAGCTCGCCGTCATGCACGAACGGGGTCTGGGCGCGCTGCGAGCAGCCCAGCTTGGCGGCCACCCGGCGGGACCGGTGGTTGTCCCGGTCGATCCACAGCTCGGCCCGGGCGATACCGACCTCGGCGAAGCCCCAGTCGAGCGCCGCCCGGGACGCCTCGGCCGTGTATCCCTGGCCCCACGCCGACCGACGCAGCGAGTAGCCGAAACCGGCGTGCCCGCCCGCCTCCAGCCCGTTGACGAACCCGGTCTCGCCGAGCGCCACGCCCGACCCGCGCTCGCCGAAGGCCCAGGTGGCGGCGCTGTTGGCGACCATCCGGGCGACCACGCCCGCGGTCTCGGCCGGGCTCGCGGTGGCCGGCTCGTGCCAGTAGCGCAGCGCCTCCGGGTCGCCGAACAGCTCGTGGAGGTCGGCGGCATGGTCCGGGCCCAGCGGCGCGAGCCAGAGCCGGTCGGTGTCCAGGGCGGGTACGTCGGGATGCACCCTGCCGTTCTGGTCTGTCCAGTGGTTGCTCGTCAACCGATAAGCAGACCAGAACGCGGGATCCCGCTGCGGGGCTCGGCGACCAGGGCCTCGGCCGCGATGCGCTGGAGGACCCGCTGGCGTGGCGCACTGGTGGGGTCGTCGGCCTCCACCAGCGTCGTGAGCCCCTCGACGGGGAGGTGGTAGAGCGCGGCGAACCAGAGGTAGGTGACGACGTCCATCGTCGGCTGGGTGGCGTGGCCGAGCGGGTCGCGGAACAGCTGCGACTGGCGCTCGACCCCGGGAAGGTCCCCGGCGACGACCGCCTCGCGCAGGCGCAGGACCGCTGCGCCGGCGGGCACGACCGACGTCACCGGCCGCCCGTGGCGGGCGTCGATGGCGTCGAGCTGGGCGCGCAGGCGCCCGAGCACCTCGTCGGTGCCCTCCCGCATGCGGGCCAGGTCGTCGGGCGACGCCAGGTCACGGTCCTCGTTCGTGCCGACGGTCCCGGGCGCCGGCTCGCCGGTCAGGCCGTGGCGGGCCCGCATGATGGCGCCGGTCGACGCGTCGCCCCACGGGTGCTGCACCATCACCCGCACGCCCGGGTTGTGCCGCACCGCCATGTCGGCGAACAGGTCGATGGCCGGCTCGGGCACGATCACGTTCGACGCCAGGGTCAGCACCTCGACCTTGCCGGACCGCAGGGCCTGCTTCACCTCGTTGTCGTCGCCGCCCCGCTCCCAGTGCTGCGAGGGCGTCGAGCCGCCGATCATGTCCCAGCCCTCGGCCCAGTGGCCCCGGACGCCGGCCTCGCGGGCCAGGTAGATCAGCGGCCGCACGATGAACATGTGGAAGCTGTGGCCCACGAAGTAGACGTGCAG
This sequence comes from uncultured Acidimicrobiales bacterium, assembly GCA_963739835.1. GTDB lineage: Bacteria > Actinomycetota > Acidimicrobiia > Acidimicrobiales > VFJN01 > ZC4RG19. The sequence continues at coordinate 79,157 of CAVUBW010000021.1, read as the reverse complement.
GCCGGCCGGCGCCGGCGCGGCGGTGGTCGCGGTCATGGTCCCCCCGGTGCGTCCCCGAACCCTTTCCCTGCGTGAGCCTACTCTCGGCGGGATGGAGACACGCCCGCTGGGAACCTCGGGCTTGGCGGTGTCGCGCCTGGCGCTGGGGTCGTGGCGGACGTTCGAGCGCATCCCCCGGGAGGCCGGCGTCGCCGTGATGACCCGGGCCCGGGAGGCCGGCATCACGTTCCTCGACGACGCCCGCTACGACGACGAGACCGGCACCGCGCCCCTGCCGACCGGGTACTCCGAGGTCGTGTTCGGCGAGCTGTTCCGGGCGGCAGGCTGGCGCCGGGACGAGGTGGTCGTCGCCAACAAGCTGTGGTGGGAGTCCTGGCCCGCGCAGAGCGCCGCCGCCGAGCTGGACGCGTCGCTGGGCCGGATGGGGTTCGAGGTGCTCGACCTGGCGTATGCCGCCCCGCTGCCGGCCGGCCTCGGCGTCGAGCGCTGCGTCGCCGAGATCGGCGGCCTCATCGCGTCGGGCCGCCTGCGGGCCTGGGGCACGCTGAACTGGCGGCCGGGCGACCTGGCGGCCGGGGTCGCGGCGGCCCGCGACCAGGGCGTGCCGCTCCCGTGCGCCGCCCAGCTGCCCTACAGCCTGGTGCACCGGACGACGGTCGAGAGCGACGCCATGGCCGCGGCCCTCGACGCCGGCGGGGTGGCGGTCGTGGCCTCGGCGGTGCTCGCCGGCGGGGCGCTGACCGGGAAGTACGCCGCCGGTGACGGCCGCGGGCGGCTCGCCGGGCGGACCGGCGACGAGGCGCTCGGGCCGGCGCTCGCCGCGGGCGCCGACATCGTGGCGCTGTCCCGCGAGGTGGGGGCGAGCCCGGCGGCGCTGGCCGTCGCCTTCGCGCTGGCCAACCCGCGGGTGGCGAGCGTGCTGTTCGGGGCGACGGCGCCCGACCAGGTCGACGACGACGTCGCCGCCCTCGACGTGCTCGCGGGCCTGGACCCCCGGGCCCGGGCGGCGCTCGCCGCGTTGGGCGCCCCGGGATGACGGCGATGGACGACCGGCTGCGGCGGCTGGCGCGGGCTTCGTCGCTGGCGCTCGACGCGGCCGAGTACGCGGAGGTGGCGCCCGCCGTCGTCGAGCGCCTGCGGGCGCTCTGCCTGGGCCTGCCCGAGACGACCGAGAACCCGGCCTGGGCGGGGGTCCAGTGGCGCATCCGCCGACGCACGTTCGCCCATGTGCTGGCGGTCGACTTCGCCGACGGCCCGGTGACCGCGCTGACCTTCCGGGCGTCGGGCGTGGAGCTGACCGCCCTGCGCGGCGCCGGCCCGCCGTTCTTCGCGACGGCCTGGGGGGCCGATCAGGTCGGCCTCGTGCTCGACGACCGCAGCGACTGGGACGACATCGCCGAGCTGGTGACCGAGAGCTACTGCGTGGTGGCGCCGCGTAAGCTCGTCCGCCTGCTCGACCGGCCCGACACGTAGGCCTCCCGGCTCAGCCGAAGACGGTGGGGTCCTCCAGGCCCGCGGCCACGCGGACCGCCAGCGCGAACGTGTCGGGGTCCTCCAGGTCGGGGAAGTGGCCCGTGGCGACGGAGCGGGTGGCCGCCGGTGGCCCCGGGGCCGTCGCCGGGTCGGTCCCCGCCTTGAGATGCGAGCCGTCGCTGCCGCCCCACAGCAGGTAGGTGGGCGGCTCCAGCTCGCCGATCCTGTCGTCCGGCTCGCGCATCAGCGCGTCGACCAGCGGCGCCAGCCGCCAGGTCGACCCGTACCGGAAGCCCTCGTAGGCGAGGTCCTCGAACCAGAGCCGGTCGTCGGTCGTCGCCGAGGGCGCCACCACCTGGCGGTACCAGCGGGCGGCGAGCGGCCGCCGCGCGACCCGGACGATCAGGTCGCCCACGACCTTGTTGCGCAGCGGCGCAGGGATCTGCGCCTGGGCCCAGGTCTTGAGCTGGGCGAGCGACGGCGTCTGGCACAGCACCAGAGCGTCGACCCGGTCCGGCGCCATCTGGGCGGCCATCGCCGCGTACAGGCCGTTGACGCAGCTGGCGGTGAGGATGGCGCGCTCGACGTCGAGCGCGGTCAGCACGTCGAGGATCCAGCGCGCCCCGGCGGCCAGCGAGTAGTCGAAGCCGCGCCCGGCGCCCCGTCCTCCCGCCGGAGCATGCAGGTCCGTGTAGCCCGCGCCCGGCATCTCCAGGCCGACCACCCGGAAGTCGCGTCCCAGCACCCGGAAGCTCGACTCGTGGTGCTCGAGGACGTTGGGCGAGTCGGGCATCACGACGACGACCGTGCCGTCGCCGCCCGCGTCCCGCACCCGGGCGACGCCCTGGGGCGTGCGCACGTACGAGTACGACTGGCGGAGCGGCGGGACGCGGGGCCGCTCGTCGCTGCGGACGCCGGGCTCCGACCGCCGGCGGGCGGCCGCCGCCAGCGCCGCCTCCAGCACCGGCCGGGCGTGGTCGGCCCAGCGGGCGTGCCCGAGTGCCGACGGGTGGAAGTGGTCGGGACCGTAGGTGTGGGCGCGGTCGGCCCACATCGCCCGGTCGAGGGCCCGGGTGCCCAGGTAGTCGACCTCGGTCTCGGCCGTGGCTCGGTGGATGGCCCGGTCGACGTACCAGCTGGTCAGGGCGCCGACCGGCCGGAGCAGCCGCCGGGCGCCCGACGCCAGCGCCGGGCTGTACGCGAGGTTCCCGACCCCGGCGGCGACGACCGCCCGGCCGCGGCCCCGCACCGACCGCAGCAGCTGGCGGTAGTGCGACTCGTAGTCCATCAGGGCCGAGGGCAGGAGTGCGCGGGCGGCGTCGTTGGTGCCGACGCACACGACGACCACGTCCGGGTGCTCCTCGTCGACCAGGCGGGCCTGGCGCACCACGTCGGACAGCTTGGCCCCCGATCGGGCGAGGATCACCAGCTCGAGCTCGTGACCCGTGCGCTCGTTGATGGTGGCCAGGGCGCGGGCCAGCCACATGTCCGCGGGGTCCCGCAGACCCTCGCCGGTGAGGGAGCTGTCGCCGATGGCGACGACGCGGGCCGGGTGGGGCACGCCGCGCGACGGCCAGCCGGTCTCGAAGCGACCCTCGATCAGCGCGGTCACCGCTCCGCCCCCGCGAGGGCGCGCAGCCCCGCCATGCCCGGCACCAGCACGTACGCGCCGCCGAGCAGGGTCGTGAGCGGCTCGGGTGAGGTCACGACGACCGGTGGCTCGCCCTGGATCACGAACGACGTCGGCGTCCCCTCGCGACGGGCGCCGGCGATCGGGTCGAGGTCGCAGCCCAGCCGGAACGCGCTGCCGGTGTTGAGCCACTGGCGCTGGATGAACTCGAACTGGTCCTGGAGGCGGGCGTTGACCGCCACGAAGTGCAGGCCCATGTCGTCGCCGTCGGCCCAGGGCACGCCCCGGCGCACGATCCGGTGGCGCTCGCTGAGCATGCCCTCGAAGCCGAGCGCGTCGCGGGGGTTGGCCCGGCGCACGTGGGCGCCGAGCGGGCACGCATGGCCGTAGGAGTCGTCGCCGTAGTGGAAGTCGTTGGGCGAGGCGGCGGGCTCGGCGCCGGCGGGCGGCGGGATCAGGGCGTCGTGGTCGGGCGGCCAGCCCGCCGGCGATTCGCCGACCCGGAAGCGCCCGACGACCTTGGCCGCCACGGTCGCCTCGCCGCCCCCGGCACGGCCCCGGGCGCGCTCGTAGACCCGTCCGGCCTCGTCGAAGAAGGCCGTGAACCGCTCGCGGTGGATCCGGTACTTGCGGTAGACGAGGATCGTCCCGCCGTCGGTCAGCCACTCGGGCCGGGGCCGCAACCGCTCGCCGCCGGCGTCGGTCGACCCGAACACGAACTCGCCGATGCGCACCGGCTGCCACCCGTCGGGCGTGCGGGTGCCGCCGCCCGGCAGGCCGCTGCGGCTCGACGCCAGCTCGCTGAGGAACGGCTGGCTGGTGCCGTCGCGGAAGCCGAGGATCGTGACCGGCTCGCCCTGGCGGGCGCCGACCTCGTCGTGCGCCTCCGCGCCGACCTCGGCCAGGATGGCGGTCACCTCCTCGCAGCCGGCGTGGTCGTCGCGGGACGCGGTCCACAGCAGCACGTCGGCGTCCGCGCCGGGCCAGCTGCGGGTGTCGGGGTCGCCGAGCTCCTTCCGCCGGCCGAGCATCCCTGCGGCGAACGGGTCGGTGGTCCGGCCGAGCACCGTCCGCGAGTCGGCGGCGTAGGGGATGCCCATCCGGGCCAGGCCCCGGTGGGTGAAGCCCACCACGACGTGGCACGCCAGCTTGTCGCCCGCGTCGTGGGCGTCGGCGTCCGACCGGGTCAGGCGGGCCTCGACCAGCCGGCCGGCGAGGCGCCGGCCCGCCGCCCCCGGGGACCGCTCGGGCAGCCGGGCGAAGGTGAAGCGCGTGTGGTCGAAGGCCTTGTTGGCGGTCCGCAGCACGTGGGCCTGGACCTTGTGGAGGACGGGGGCGCTCACTGGTCCTGGACCCGTCAGAGGGTGGCCGATGCCGCGAAGATGTCGCTCACGGTCGTCATGGGATAGTCGAGGTACTCGACCGACGGAGAGATCTGGCACGACTCCACGAGCGCGGCCGGCGTCCGGTGATACCGGAATCCCCAGCACCGGTCCACGATCGGGCGCACCCGGTCGTCGTCGAGCAGCGCCGCCAGCCACGGCCGGGGGTCGCCGTCGATCTCGGCCGACAGCAGCAGGTAGGCCGACGCGAACCGGTCGACGCGGGCCTGCTGCTGCTCGAAGTAGGCGTCGTCGATCAGTGCCAGCCGCGCGAAGTGGGTGCCCGGCAGTCCGGCGAACGGGCTGGCGGTGCCGTACGGGAGCGCCTCGATCGCGGCCCGGACGTCGGCGGCCTCCTCGTGCGGGAGGGGGAGCAGGTACGTCACGCCGCGGCTCGGGTAGGGCTCGGCGGGGAGGCGGGCGGCGTCGATCCCGCGGTAGTCGGCGTCGATGGGCGGCACTTCGCCCAGGCAGTACTGCAGCCGCCGTTCGAGCGCCCGCTCGCGGGCCTCGCGCCCGCCGGTGACCTCGAGCGCGGCCAGTGCCTCCTCGTCGATGCGGTCGCTGGCCGTCTCGCGCGCCCGCCGCAGCGCGGTGCGCACGTCGTTGCACGACCAGTTGGGATAGGCGGCGAAGAGGTGCAGGTTCTCCACCCGCTGTTGGTCGACGAACTGCTCGAACTGCGCGAAGCCCTCGTCGGGCGAGACCCACGACGGGGCGTCGCCCCACAGGTGCTGGAGGCCGTCGCCGGTCGCCTCGATGAACGTGCCGAGATAGCGCCGCCAGCCCAGGTGGAAGTGGGACGTGAACAGCAGGACGGTGTGGCGCCCGCGCTCGGGAGGCTGTTTCTCCTTGGAGGTGACCGGCAGCGACTCGACCAGCGACCAGCGGGCCGCGTGCAGGTGGTTGAAGCGCTTGAAGCTCTGCTCCAGCGGGTGGGGGAGCCCGAGTCCCCAGCGGCGGCCGGTGTCGAGCAGCCAGCCGTGGTTCATCCCGACGAGGACGAGCCGGCGCTTCCAGCGGACGGCCGGACGCCGCTCGATCGGGGTGACCAGGGTCACCGCGGCGTTCCAACCGTGGCGCTCACGCTGGTCGTTGGGTATCACGGCGCCCCCCGCCGGCACGCTAAAGAACCTCGTTGTCGCTGTGCGCGCGTGATAATAACCAGTGCCGGATCGCCTGCGGCAAGGAGATGGCGTGGCCGCTCGCAACACCCCTCTCCCGTCTTCGCGCGATTTCCAACCCTCGGCCGACCAGTGGCGCCCGTACCGCTGGACCGCGGAAGACGGGCCGGCGCTGGTGCAGTCCATGGCCGGACTGTTCGACGGCGAGGGGCACGAGCGGCTGGCCCACCGGCACGGGGTCGTCCACCGGGCGCGCTTCGTCTCGACCGGCTTCGCGGCCGACCGCTCGGACTTCGCCGGCTTCGGCGACGGCGTCGCGCTCGACGCCGTCGTGCGGCTCTCGGCGTTGCACCGCGAGTTGCACGACCGCGACGTCAAGGGGATGGCGGTCAAGCTGCTCATGCCGGACGGCGAGGTCTCCGACCTGGTCGCCATGACGCTGCCCGTGTTCCCGGTGCGGCAGTCCCGGCATTTCGTGCAGCTGCTGGACGCGCTCGCCCGGGGTGGCGCCCGCGCTCTGGGCGGCGTCGCCTGGCTCGTCGCCACCGGCCGGGTGCCGGTGCGGGCGCTCGCGGAGGCGTTCCGGGCCGGCACCAGCGCGACCGACGAGCTGGCCGCCACCTACCACGGCGTGCAGACCTTCTATCTCAGCCGCGCCCCCCGGGACGACCGCCCCGCCGCCCGCACCCCCGTGCGCTACCGCTGGGTGCCCGAGGGGGCCGTCCCGCCGGGGCCGGGTGCTCTGTGCTTCCGGCTGGAGCTGGCGGTCGGCGACCCCGCCTGGCCCCACCTCGAGGACCCGACGCGGCGCTGGCCGCGGGGCGCGCCGACCATCCGGGCCGGCGTCCTCGACGTGGGCGAGCAGATCGACGAGCCCGACGGCCTCGCGTTCAACCCGCTTGTCCTCGCCCCGGGGATCGAGCCCGGCGACGACGACATATTCAGCGGCCGGGCGGGCGCCTACCCGCTGGCGCACGTCCGGCGGTCGCAGCCCGGCGGCGGCGGGTAGCCGGGAGGAGTGCGGGTGGACGCGGGCGGCGACCTCCGGCTGATGGCGCTGGTGCGCACCGACGTGGTCGACTCCACGCCGCTCACCCTGCGGCTGGGCGACGACGACGCCTCGCCCGTGTTCCGCTCGCACCTGCGCACCCTCGGGTCGGTCGTCGACGCCTACCACGGCCGGCTGGTCAAGACGCTGGGCGACGGGCTGCTGGCCGCGTTCGACTCGGCGTCGACCGCGGTGCGGGCCAGCCGCGAGATGCAGGCCGCCATCCACCGGGACAACCGCCGGCGGGGCGCGGACGGGCCGCTGCACATCCGCGTGGGTGTGAGCGTCGGCGACGTGACCTGGACCGAAGGCGAGCTCGACGGCCGGGCGGCGATCGAGGTCGCCCGGCTGGAGGCGCTGGCGGAGCCCGATCAGATCCTGTGCACCCGCGCCGTCGTCGAGCTCAGCGGCGGCCGGTTCGACGACGACGTCCGCAGCCTGGGGACCCGTACGCTCAAGGGCTTCCCGCACGGGGTCGAGGTCGTCGAGGTCGGCTGGAGCCCGGACGACCGGCGGCTGCCGGAGCTCAGCCCGGCCCTCCGCCACGAGCCGCGGACCGCGTTCGTCGCCCGCGACGCGGTGCTCGCCCAGGTCGTCGACCGCTGGCGGCAGGCCGAGGCGGGCCGGGCCGGCACCGTGGTCGTCACCGGCGAGGCCGGTGTCGGCAAGTCGCGGCTGGTCCGGGAGGCGGCCCTGCGCGCCCACCAGGACGGCGCCATCGTGCTGTACGGGCGGTGCTCGCCCGACCGGGACCGGCCCTACGAGCCGGTCGCCGAGGCGCTCGACCAGTTCGTCGCCCAGGAGCGGGGGCAGCGCCACCGATTGGGCGCCCGGGCCGGCGACCTGGCGCCGCTCCTGCCCGGGCTGGTGCGGCCCGAGCCGGCCCCCGGGCTGTCGCCGCTCGGCGACGGCGCCGGGATCGCCGCGCTGGCCGAGCGGGCCACCCTGCGGGACGCGGTGTGGTCGTGGCTGGTCGAGCTGGCGGCCGAGGAGGCCGTGCTGTTCGTCGTCGACGACGTCCAGTGGGCCGACGCCCCCACGCTGGGCCTGCTCGCCCACGTCATCGAGATCGTGGGCGGCGAGCGGCTGCTCATCCTGCTGACGCTGCGCACGCCGCTCGACGGCGAGGGCGACGGTGGTGTCGGCGCCGACCTGGCGGCCCGGCGCCGGACCTGGCGGCGCTCGCCGGCCGTGGACGAGGTCGAGCTGGCCGGCTTGTCGCCCGACGGCGCCCGCACGCTGGTCGAGGCGATCGCCGGCCACACGCTCGATGCCGACACCGAGCGGGCCTTCGTCGAGCGGGTCTGGAGCCACACGGGCGGCAACCCGCTGTTCATCGAGTCGGTGCTCGCCCACCTGGTCGCCCAGGGCGTCCTGGTCGAGGACGCGGGCCGGTGGGCGGCCCGGCGGTCGCTGGGCGAGATGGACGTCCCCCGGGCGGTGCAGGACGTCGTCGTGGGCCGGCTGGCGGCGCTGGGCCCCGAGGACCGCTCGGTGCTGCAGGTCGCCGCCCTGCTCAGCTCGGCGATCGACCTCGACCTGCTGGCGGCCGCGGCCGGCCAGCTCGGCCAGGACGCCGGGCACGCGGTCGACCGGGCGCACGAGTCCGGGCTGCTGGTCGACACGGAGGGGACGCCGGGCTCGTACCGGTTCGCCCACGAGATCGTCCGGGCGGCGGTCGCCGGCAGCGTGCCGGCCACCCGCCGGGTCGAGCTCCACCGGCTCATCGCACGGACGATGGAGGAGCGCTACTCGCCGCTGAGCGAGGCCCAGGCCGACGAGCTGAGCCACCAGCTGTCGTTCTCGCCTGCGGCCGACGAGCGGGCGCGCGCCGCCGGGTACGCCGCGGGCGCCGCCGCCCGGGCCTGGGAGCGGGGCGCGCGCGAGACGGCGGCGACGTACTGGCTGCGGGCCGCCGAGCTCCACGCCACGACCGGCGACGTCGCCGGCCAGTGCGACGCCCTGCTGAACGCGGGCCGGGCGGCGAAGAAGGCCGGCGACCCGGGCGCCCGCGCCACGCTGTTCCGGGCGATCCGGCTCGCGGAGACGCTGGGCGACGGCGAGCGCATGGCCCGGGCCGCCCTGGCCTGCTCGCGGGGGATGTTCAACACGCTGGGGTCGGTCGACGTCGACCTGGTGGACTGCCTGGAGCGGGCGCTGGTGCTGCTCTCGCCGGAGGACTCGACCCTGCGGGCCTCCGCGCTCGCCGCGGTGGGGGTCGAGCTGACGTACTCGCAGGACCGCGTCCGCCGCCAGGACGCCTCGACCGAGGCCGTGGCCATGGCCCGTCGGATCGGCGACCCGCTGTGCCTCGCCTCGGTCCTCAACCTCTACGCCAGCACCCAGTGGCGGCCCGACCGGTTGGCCGAGCGGGTCGAGCTGGCGGCCGAGCTGGAGCGGATCACCGTGGGCCTCGGCCGGCCCCAGGTGCGGTTCACGGCGGCGTCGTTCGGCTTCCAGGCCGCGATGGAGGCCGGCGCGTTCGCGCTGGCCGACGAACGGCTGCTGCGCATGGAGTCGGCCGTGCGCGAGCTGGACCACCCGGGCGCCCGGTCGTACCTGCGGCTCCACCAGAGCGTCCGTCGGGCGGCGGCCGGCGACCTGGCCGAGGCCGAGCGCCGGGCGGGCGAGGCCGTGGCCGAGGGGCGGGCGGCCGGCTACGGCGACGCCGAGGTCTTCTACTACGGGCAGATGTGGATGATCTGCTACCACACGGGCCGGCTGGAGGAGGTCCGCCCGGCGTTCGAGCTGGTGGCGGAGGCGAGCCCAGATCACACCGTGATCCGGGCGGCGCTGGCCGCGCTCTACGCCGAGATCGGCGAGCTCGCGCGGTGCCGCGCCCTGGTCGAGGGCCTGCGCGAGGGCGACTTCGCCCGGGTCGACCACGACCTGCTGGTGACGGCGGCGGTGGCGACGATGGCGGCGCGGGCGGTCGACGACGCGCGCCTGGCCGCGATCCTGCGCGAGGTGCTGGGCCCGTACGACGGGCAGCTGGTCGACAACGGCTCGGCCCACTTCGGCGTCGTCGGCCACCACCTGGCGGTCACGACGGGCATCCTGGGCGACGTCCCGGCGGCCGAGCGCCAGTTCGGCGAGGCGGCCGCCGCCCACGACCGCCTGCGGGAGTGGCCGATGCTCGCCCGCACGTTGTGGGAGCACGGCCGCCTGCTCGCCCGCTCGGACGACCCGGCCACGCTCGATCGCTCACGCGAGCTCCTCGGCCGGGCCCGGTCGCTGGCCCTGCGGCACGGCTGCGGGGGGACGGTCGCGGCGGTCGACCGCGACCTCGACCGGCTGCGGGTCGGGTAGCGGGGGCGCGGCAGCGTGGGCCGGCTCCGCACGCGGGGCGGTGCGGCACCGGCGGCCCTCCTGGCCGTGGCGCTGGCCGGCTGCGCCTGGACCGCGCGCTCGTCGGTCGTCCCGAACCCGGCGTTCGAGGCCGGCGACGGCCCGAGCAGCGACCCGTCGGTCTCCCAGGGCGGCCGCTGGGTGGCGTTCACGTCCGGCGCCGCCGACCTGGTGCCGGGTGACACCAACGGCGTGACCGACGTGTTCGTCCGCGACCACATGGCAAACACGACCGAGCGGGTCAGCGTGGCGACCGGTGGCGCCGAGGCCGACGGGCCGAGCCGCGCCCCGGCCATCAGCGACGACGGCCGGTTCGTGGCGTTCGAGACCGGCGCGGAGAACCTGGCGCCGGACGGGCTGCCGGGGTTCACCGACATCGTCGTGCGCGACCGGCTGCGGGGGACGACGACGCTGGTGAGCGCCGACCTGATCGGGCTCCCCGTCGCCGGTGGGCCGGTCGCCGCGATCGCGCCGGTGATCAGCGGCGACGGCGGCACGGTCGCGTTCGACCTGCGGGTGGACGGCGACAACGAGGCGTGCTGCACCGAGGTCGGCCCGTACGTCCGAGACCTGGACGCCGCCAGGACGACGCCGATGTTCGGGGCGACGCTCACGCGCAGCCGCGGGGGCATGGACCTGTCCGACGACGGGTCGCTCATCGCCTACGGCGAGGTGGGCACGGGCATCCGGGGCGACACCCCCTACGCCGTCGTGGTCGCCACGACGGCACCGCCCGCCCGGGCGACGGTGGTGGGCTTCGGCTGGCTCTCCGGCCGGAGCAGCGAGACGTTCGCCGTGGCGCTCGCCGGCGACGGCGGAGCGGCGATCTTCCGGGTCGGTGCACGCCTGTCCCGTTACACCGTCGAGGACGGCCTGCTCGAGACCAGGGACCGGTTCGACCTCGCCCAGGTGCAACCGATCGCCGGTGGCCTCGACGCATCGGACGACGGGACCGTGCTCGGCATGGCGGGTCTCGACGGGCTGTACGTGGTGACGGACTTCGCGGGGTCGGGGCCGCCGCGGCTCGCCAGCGCCGATCCCGGCGGCCGACGGGTGTCCGTGTTCGGCAGCGACCTGTCGGGCGACGGGCGGTTCGTCGCGTTCGCCACGGCCGCCCCCGACGTGCTGCCCGGCGACGCCAACGGCGGCAGCGACGTGTACCTGCGCTCGATCACCGGCGTGGGCGGGCCGTCGTAGGCGCCCGCACCACCCGGGTGCCGGCCGCCCGATCGGCGGGGGAGCGGCGGCTGCCCGCCGCCACCGAGAGCGTGCCCGCCACGGCCAGCAGCGGGGCCGCGACCCAGGGCAGGTAGAGCGCGGCGGAGACGGCCGCCCGGCCGACGGCACGGGCCGGGCCGACGGGCGTGCCGTCCCGGGTCTCGACCCGGAGGCCGCACAGGCGCTTGCCCGGGGTGGCGCCCCACCGGGCGACGCCGACGGCCTGGGTGGCGAGCGCCGCGGCGGCCACCGTCCAGGCCACGGCCGGGAACGACCACGACCACGCCCGCCAGCCGTCGGGGCTCACGCCGAGGAGGCCGAGCACGCCCGTCCGCCAGGCCACCTCCGCGACGGCGACGACCGCCACCGGGACCACGGTGAGGTCCACGGCCGCGGCGGCCAGCCGCCGGGCGATCGGCGCCGCGGGGACCGCGTGCACGTGCGGGGGACGGCGGGTCGTCGCGACGGCCATGTCCCGCAGCATTCCGCGCCGGTCAGCGCCCGCCGCGCACTCGGGACAGCAGCCTCGCCACCGGCCCCGCCGGGGTCGGCTCGGCGTCGGGGGCGACCAGGGGCTCCGCCAGGAGAGCCGCCAGCACCGAGCGGGTCGCCCGCTCGACCGCCGGGTCGAAGCGGGCGAGCAGCCGGGCGTCGTTGGCGGCGCGGGCGATCGCCGGGGCGTCCGGGATCGCGCCCAGGAACTGGTAGCGGCGGAAGTGGTCGCCGACCGTGCGGCTGTTCCACGCCTGGTCCGGGTCGGACCGGTTGAGGACGACGCCGATCCTGTCCGGGGCGACGTTGCGGCCACCGGCGCTGACCGGGTCGCCGATGATGTCGAGCCACTCGACGTTGTTGTGGATCGTCTCCCGGTTGGGGTCGACGACCACCATGAGCAGGTCGGCGTCACGCAGCACGAAGTCGTCGAAGAGAGCGTGGTCGACCGCCTCGGCGACCGGGGTGTCGACCAGCACGTAGTCGTGCGTGCGGCGCAGCGCGGCCACGATCCGGCGGTAGAGGGCGGCGGTGACCAGCCGGCGCTCCGGCGAGCGCAGGTCTTGTGCGCCGAGCAGCACGTCGAGCCCCCCGGCCTCGGGGACGGGCGTCAGCGCCGCGGCCAGCACCCGCTCGTCGACGTCGCTGCGCACGAGGTCGAGGACCGAGCCCCGGGCCGGCCGCTGCAGGATCGTCCGGATCGACGACTGCGCCGTGTTGGCGTCCACCAGCGCCACCCGCCGGCCGGCCGGCTCCAACGCCCGGGCCAGGGTCGCCGCCGCCAGCAGGGCGGTCGTCGTGTTGTGCACCACCACGTCGTCGGCGACGAAGCAGTGGGTGGCATCGACGGTCAGGTCCCACACCCGCCGCTCGCCGGCGGGGGCGATCGCGACGACCTCGTCCCAGGCCCGGTCGTCGCCCTCGGGCCCGGTCGCCGGCCCGGCGCCGACCGCGAGCAGCCAGGCCCCGCCGCCCACGGCCGGCGCGATGCGGGAGGGGATCGCCAACCGGGTGAGCAGGTGCTGCGCGGCCCGGGCCAGGCCCTCCGACGCCAGCTCGACCGGGCCGTCGCCGTCGGCAGGCCACAGCAGGTCGACGAGCAGCACGAGCTGGTCGGCCGGCAGGCGGAACGCGGCCTCGGGCATGACCGCGGGCCCGGACGCGATCTCGCGGGTGAGGGCGGCCAGGTCCGGCCCGGCGAGCCGAACCGGGCACAGCGGGAAAGGGGCCCGGGCGGGGACGACCACTGCCTCGCCCACGGCGATCTCGGCCGCGGGCCGCCAGCCGTCGGCCAGCAGGAAGGGATGGTGCGGCGTGACGGTCACCCGGCGCCCGGAGGCGCACTCGACGCGCACGGTCGGCTTCACGCCCGAGTCGATCTTGGCGGCGATCGGCGCGCACTCGAGGCGCGTGCCGGCGAGCGTCAGCACCGTGGCGAGCTCCGGGTCCCGGACCACTTCGTCGAGCCGGTGCCGCACCCCGGTGACGGGGTCGACGATCAGCGAGTCGCCGGTCAGGCACTTGCCGCTGCCGCCCTTGAAGGAACAGACGGCCACGACCCGCCCGCGGCGGGCGGTCCCGCCCGGGCCCGGAGCCGGGAGGACAGCGCCGGGGATCACGGGCGGGACCGGCCACGCCCCGTCGGCCCACGGGACCGGGCGGTCGACCGGGGGCGGAGGTGGAGCGGGGGGCGGCAGGTGCGCCCACGGGGGCATGTCCAGGGCGACGGCGGCGACGGTGGCGGCCACCTGCACGGCCTCGTCGGCGCGCGGGGCGAGGGGATCGTCGGCCGGCGGCCAGGCGGTGATCGTCGGCACGCGCACCTGCTCGTCGGCGGGCGGCCACGCGGCCAGCGGTGACGCGCCCACCGCCAGCGGCAGCTCCTCGACCTCGGGCTCGATGTCGTCGCCGTCGCCGTCGCCGTCGTCGCCGCCGACCGCCCGCGCGATGCGCAGCGGTACCGGGGTCACCAGAGGCCCGAGCAGGTCGTCGTCGTCCGCGTCCTCCTCGTCGCCCCCGCCGTCGCCGAACACACGCTCGCCGCCGTCGATCGGCAACAGCAGCGGGACGTCCCCCGGTAGGCGGGACAGCGCGTCGACCACGTCGTCGGCGCTGAAAGGGGCCGACAGCACGACATCCCCATCGGCTGGATCCGTCGGCTCAGACCCCGGTAGGCCTGCCAGCACGACCGTGCGGTACCCGCCCCGCGCCAGTCTGGCTGGCAGCCGGTTCACGGCCGGCTCCGCGCCGAGCGCCACGACGAACAGCGTCCGGTCGCGGGTGGCGCCCCGGGCGCGCGCGGCCAGCGCCCGCTCGACGTCCGGGCCCGCGGCCAGGCTGACCACGGCGGCGCCGCCGGGCTCGGCCTCCTCCAGCAGGCGGCCCAGCTCGGGGAGCCCGATCACGACGATGTGGAACCCGATGGCCATGGCCGTCACCTCCCCGGCACCGGGACCGGGATCACCGGGGCCACCGCCTCGGCCTCCCGGGCCCGCCGGTCGTCGACATTGGTCGAGAACGCCCGGAACACGTCCGCCGGGATCGGGTCGTGCAGCACCGCGCTGCGCCGGCCCCGCAGGTCCCGGTGCAGCGACACCGCCGCCCGGCCCGGCCGGTCCGGTCCGGCGCGGCGGGGCCCGGCGTCCCGCAGCATCTGGATCCGCTCGTCGGTGACGTCGAAGCCGACCAGCTTGATCGCCGCGGTCGCTTCCGCGTCGTCCTCCAGGGCCATGGCGAAGACCCGCGAGATGTAGGTCTCCATGCCTTTGGACAGCACGTCCGACGGCAGCTGCGAGGCGTAGATCAGTCCGACGTTGAGCGAGCGGCCCTCGCGGCATCATCTTGTCGTTGAGGGCGACCGTGTCGGCGTGCCCGAGGACCGTGTGAGCCTCGTCGGTGGCCATCACGCCGCCGTCCGACAGCGACAGGATCCCGACCGACGCCGAGGTCACGCAGCGGATGGCGGCGAGGCTCATCCGCTCGGCGTCGGTGTAGGCGTCCTTGATCTGCGTGGGCAGGTGCAGGTCGAGGTCGAACTCGATGAGCGTGAGCGCGGCGGCCATGTCCTTGTCGTCGAACCGGGGCCGGGGCCGCATCCCGACGCCCAGCTGGAACAGCGGCGTCGACGCCCAGGTGCGCTCGACCAGGTCGGCGACCACCGGGTCGTCCACGCACGCCAGCGCGTCGCCGACGCACGCGGCGCCGCCCACGGCCCCCCGGTTGAGGCCGAACCGCAGGGCCGTCCGCTGGCGCTGGTCGAGGTCGATGACGGTGGTGATGAAGTTGGCGGCGATGCTGGCGGCGGTGTCCGGCCGGGCGAAGCGGAACGGGTCGAACGCCCCGCCGCCGTCCTCGCTGGCCAGCGTGGCCAGCGACACCCGCTCGGCCGTGTGGTCGGTCTGGTCGTTGACCAGGTCGACGAACGGCTGGAGCGAGTCGAAGCCCTTGGGGTTGACCACCATCACGCGGTGGCCCATCAGCACGCTCTGCAGGCACAGCAGCTGGAGCAACATCGTCTTGCCGCTGCCCGGGCGGCCGCAGATGTAGGTGGTGGGCGGCCGGTCCTGGCGGGATGCGGCGAGCGGGTCGAAGTACACCGGCGCCCCGTCGGGCAGCCCCTGGCCCACGAACGCGCCCTCGGGGTCGCCCAGCTCGGTGAAGCTGGCGATGCCCGAGTACGCCACCATCGCCAGGTTGAGCCGCTGGGGCCACGGCGAGCATCGCACCCGCGAGCAGGGCTGGACCTCGTCGAGGGCCAGCATCTGGCGGTGGCCGAGCGGCTTGGTCTCGATCCCGTAGGTGGCCGACAGGTACTCGACGAAGGTCTCGGTGGCGTGCCCCGGCGGCGTCCGCCGGCCGAACAGAACGGAGCAGTCGCTCAGCGAGGGGACGTCCCGGCCCTGGGCGAACTCCTCGCGCACGGCCTTGGTGAACTCGACGCGCTCGGCCGCGTCCCGGCCCTCGCCGTGGGGGTCGTGGGCCTTGGCCGCGTCGTGCTCCTGGCTGTGGCTGCGCAGCGATCGGCGCAGGTCGCGGTTGGTGTCCTCGCCCGTCTGGAGCTGTGCCCGCAGCGACACGACGTCCGGGCCGTGATCGAGGTTGAAGGCGTCGGCCAGCCACATGGCGTCGGGCGCCTGGAGCAGCGGGGCGCTGAACCGCTCCAGCGCCACGAACTCGATCTCGTCGTCGCCGTTGACGACGAGCTTGTCGGGCAGGCGGACGATCTCGGGCTCGGCGTGGCGCCCGGCGTTGAACCAGGCCTCCAGCCGCCGGCGCTCGGCCCGGGTCGGGGCCCGGCAGTCGTGGCGCCGCAGCACCGCGGCGATGTGGCGCCGGTCGGGCTCGAACGCGGCGTAGTCGGTCGGCGCGTCCCGCAGCAGGGTGGCGACCAGCTCCATCGACATGTCGAGCACCGACCGGGAGCGGGCGGCCGCGAGCGCGTCGATGTCGCGCAGCTTCACCCCGACGAACGCGGCCTGCTGGGGGACGTCGAGGCGGTCGAGCACCTCGGCGACGTAGGCCGCCTGCGCCTCGGTCGGCGTCCCGGCGGGGACCTCGGGCGTCCCGTGCCACCGGACCGACAGCACGTGGACGTCACGGTACGAGGCGGTGGACCGGACCCCGAAGCTGCGGGACAGGCTGGTGCGCCCGATCTCGATCAGCACGTTCTCGACCCGGCGGCCGACGTCGAGGATCGCCGCGTCGTCCTCGTAGTAGAGCGGGTGATTGCGGATCACCGCGTACAGCCACAGGCTGCGGTCGCGGCCGGTGTAGAGGGCGTAGCCGCTGCCGGTCTCCCGCTCGACCCAGGGCGTCGCCCGGAACTCGCCGGTGGCACCGTCAACCGTGCCGGTGCCGCCGCGCTCGTCGGTCAGCTTGCGGTACAGCGTGCGGACCGTGTTCATCCGCCGTCCTCCGTGTCCGCCATGGCCGCGGCCGGTCCGCTGGTCGTGGTGGTGGCCGCGGCCTGGTCGTCGGCCGGGAGGCGGGTGGCGTTCTGGTACGGGGTCAGCGTCAGGGCCGAGCCGGCCGGGCCCCAGGCCACGATCTCGGGCAGGGGCTCGTCCGCGTGGCGCACCAGCAGGTCGAACGACGCCCGGGTGGTGACGGCCGGGTCGTCGGCCGCAGCCAGGGCCAGGACCACGTGGGTGCCGGCGGCCCCGTCGGCCCGGGTGAACAGGCCGCCGACGTCGGGCTCGCCGGTCACGGTCCACGATCCGAGGCCGATGTACTCGATCCCGTTGCGGCCGTCGCCGGATATCTCCAGCAACCTGCGGCGGTCGTCCCCGGCGAAGGCCCGGGCCCACTCGCCGATCCGCTCGTCGAGCGTGGCCGACGGCCGGGCGGTCTCGAAGGCCGCGCTCCAGTCGAGCGGGTCGGCGTCGGCGGCGTCGGCGTCCGGGACGAACGGTTCGATGCTGGGCAGCGCCCCGAGCGCCGGGCCCCGGTCGCCGGTCTCGACCAGCGGCACCGCCAGGACGAACGGGCCGCTCGGCGTGCCGACGAGGAAGCGGTGGGTCTCGACCGTGCGCTGCTTTTCCGCGCCGAGGGGGATCACGGCCACCTCCGGGTCCATGGGGATCACCCAGCTGTGGGGGATCGGCGCGGGCGGCGGGTCGTCGCCGCCGATCACGGTGCGGTCCTCGACGGCGCTGCGCCCGGCGTCGCTGCCGAGGCCGCGGGCGGCGGGGACGGGGAGCGGCTCGCCGTCGAGGAAGCTCTGGGCGACCACCGCGGCGTAGTCCCCGTGGCGGGCCACCAGCGGCGCCGCGGTCTCCTGGGGCCGGTTGGCGACCGCGGCCATGCAGCCGACCGGGCCGGAGATGGCCGCGAAGGCCACCGCGGCGAGGATGATCCGGAACCGCCGGGTGAAGCGCCGGGGGTCGGAGAACTCCCGGGGGATCGCGGTGCGTTCGAGCGCCATGGTGCGCGGCTGCCTCCCTTCGCCGCAGGAGCATTCCGCCGGTCGCGACGGGAATGCTGCGGGGCGTGACCGCCCTCCGGTGTGCGACGTGCCGGCGGCGCACCGCGCTCGAGGCCGGGGGGCGCTGCCCGGCGTGCTGGCAGGCGGTGGTCGGCGCCGGCGACGAGGCCCGCCGCTCGGGTGCCGCCCGCGACCCGGACCTGCCGGGCTGGGCGCTGGCCGCGCTGGCTGCCGACCGGTCGCCGCTGGTGCGGGCCGAGGTCGCGGCCCGCACCGACCTGCCCGACGCGCTCGTCGCGGTGCTGGCGGACCCCCGGACCGAACCCGACGTGACGGTCCTGCGGCGCATGGCCGGGCACCCCCGGCTCGGCGCCCGGGCGCTCGCGCTGGCGGCGGTGGGCGACGTCGTGACGCTCCGCCGGCTGGCCGACAACCCCGCCGCGCCGCCCGACGTGCTGACCGTCCTCGCCGGCCACCCCGACCCCTCGGTCGGGCGCCGGGCCCGAGCCCGGCTGCTGGGCGCCGGGCTCGACGACACCGCCCGCCGCCGCCTGCCGGCGGGGCTGCGGCGCTACCTCACCTGACGAGCGCCCCCTCGGAGGTCGTGACCAGGGAATCCGGCCGTGGCAACCCTTGTGGCAACCCTGCGGGCAACCGCCTGGGCAACCGGGCGGGGCGACCGTCGCGGGCATGGGAAGCTCCGTGTTCGCCCTGCTCGACGCCGAATGGGACGCGCTCGGCCGCCGCCCGGTCCCGGCGTCGTGGACGGCCGTCGCGCCCGTCCTCGGACCGTGCGCCCGGCTCGCCTCGGTGGTGGACGCCTGCCGGGACGGGACCGATCCGACGGCGGCGAACCGGGTCCTGGCCGGGGTGCTGGCCGTGGCGGCTGCCGGGGACGGGGGCGCCGACGTGGCCCGGCGGACCGCCCTCCAGGCGCTCCTGCCGCTGGCGGCGTCGGCCGCCGCCCGGATGCGGGGGTACGTCGGCTGGGGGCCGTGGGCCACCCGCTCCGAGCTGGAGGGTGACGCCGCGGCGGCGCTGGCGGAGGTCGTCGCCGCGGGCGTGGGGGAGACGGCGTGGCCGGCCGTGGTAGTCCGGTCCCGGCTGCGCGACCGGCTGCGGACGGCGGTCCGGCGCCACGAGCGCCGCCGCCGGCGGGAGGGCACCGGCCTCGACGGCCCCGATGGCCTCGGTGCCGCCCACCCGACGGCGGGCCTCCACGACGCCCGCTGCCCGGAGGAGCGCGCGGCCCGGGCCGTTGTCGACGCCGCCCGGGCGGGCACGGTGTCGTGGGCGGCGGCCCAGACGGTCCTGGCGACGTCGGTGTTCGGCTGGGACCCGGCGAGCTTCGCCGCCCTGACCGGCCGGGACGTCCGGGCGATCCGCACCCACCGCCGGCGCACGGCCCGCCACCTGGCGGCACTGGCGGACACCCACCTGGCCCTGGCGGGCTAGCGATCGCGTTTCGTCCCTGCAAGTGGTCGCCAGGCGACCGTTTCGGGGGACAAAACGCGGGGTCGGCGGTCAGCCGGCGGAGCCGGTCTGCTGGAGGCTCTGGTACTGGGCGAGGGCCCGGGCGAAGAACTCCTCGGTCTCGGGCTGGAGTCCCTCGAGGGCGTCGAACGCAGCCGCGGCCGCCTCGGCCTCGCGGCGGATCGACGTGAAGCCGCCGAGGTCGCCCTGGTGGAGCTTGGCCAGCGCCAGGTGGCAGTAGAGGCCCTCGTGGCGGGGCACCGCCCGCTGGCCCTGGCGGGCCGCCCACTCGGCCAGGCGGGCGTCGCCGGCGGCGAAGGCGAGCTCGCCCAGGCGGTGGGCGGCGTCGGTGATCTGGCGTTCGAGCGCGTACGAGATGCCCTCGGCGCTCGCCCAGCCGTAGCCGCCGGCGGGCGTGTCGCTGAACGGCTGGCTCCGGACCAGTGCGAGGGCGGTGCGCAGGAGGACGATCTCGCAGGTCTCGGGAGCGGTCCGGGCCGCGGTGAGCAGCGACTGGAGGCGCCCGGCGTCGGAGCGGACGCCCGGTCCGAGGACGTAGCTGCCGTCCTTGACCGCCGGCAGGATGTGCGGGTCCCCGGACGCGGCGCGGCCGAGCGCCGTGCGGGTGCGGGACACGGCCTGGCGCAGCGAGGTGGCCTTGAACCCGGGCGGGAAGATGCAGTCCCGCAGCCGGTCGCCGCTGACCGGCCCGTCGTGGACGGCGAGGTAGCAGACGATCTCGACCGACCGCTGGCGGGGGTCGACCTGCCAGCCGGTGACGGTCGGCCGGCCGAGCACGATCACCTCGATCTCGGCAGGGGCGAGGATCGAGCGGATCAGCGAGGCGTACTTGACCCGCACCTCGTCGGGCACGTCCGCGGGCGGGCTGGCGACCGGGGCGAAGAGCGGGGGCAGCGCCGGCGCCCGGCCGTTGCCGTTCCCGTTCCCGTTCCCGTTGCCGTTGCCGTGCCCGCCGGCGTGGCCGTGCGTGGCGTCGGGCTCGGCCGCGGCGGCGAGCAGGCGGGCGGTGTCGCCGGCGGTGCGGGCGTCGATCCCGCTGAGCCGCACGGACAGCCCGAACGGGTACAGCGTGGCGAACCCGTCCGCACCGACGACGAGCCGGTGCCGGGCCCCGGGGACCGGCCCCCGGGCGACGACGGCTGCCCCCCGACCGGGTGCGGCGGCCCGGCTGGTGGCGGCGTCGAGGCCGCAGTCGGCGGCCACGACGGTCAGCGGCGGCCACGGCTCCCCGCCGTCGGCGGCCCGGGCGGCCTGCGTCGAGGCGTGGTCGGCCAGGGCGCGATCGGCGGCGTCTACGGCGCCGGCCACGATGGCGGGGACGGCGTCGGCCGACAGCAGCGAGACCTGGTCCAGCGCGGCGAGCGCCCCGAGCCCGCCGACGAGCCGCAGGTCGACGTCGCCGGCCCACGGCGCGGTGGCGACGTCGAGCGACACCCCGGTGAGCCAGTCACCGACCATGCCGGCGTCGCCCTCGGCGCTCAGCAGCCCGAGCCGTTCGAGGTCGACGAGCACGGTGCTGCCGTCCTCGCTGGTCCCGAGGGTGACGAGGCCGGGCGCGTAGGGCGCCTCGTCGCCGGCGACGCCCCGGATCGTGTCGAGGTCGTCGCACTGGAGGGTCCAGATCCACCCGGTGCGATCGGGCGTGAACCGGGGAGCCCCGCCGGGAGCCGGCCCGTCCAGCAGCAGCGCGAGGCCCTGCGGCCCGGTTCGCACCCCGACGAGGTCGACGGGCGCGGCGGTCGACCGCACGGCCCAGGTCAGATAGCGCAGGGCGACGTCGACCCACTCGGCCGACTCCCGATCGGCGATGGCCCGCCACCGCCGCTCGGTGGGTTCGAGCGCGGGATCGAGCGCGTCAGCGCCCGGCTCGCCCGGGCCGCGCCGCCCCCGGGTCCGCATCCGCCGCCGCCGGAACCGGTCCAGGCGCAGCGCAACGCCCCCGGCCAGCAGAGCGGGGATCCCGACCCAGGCCAGCGGCCGGATCCCCATGTCGACCTCGCCGTCGTGGCCGTCGCCGACGACCAGCTCGATCTGCTCTGACGGGGTGGTGGCGGACGCCTGTGGCGCCTCGGCGGCCGGGGCCGGGTCGTGTGCGATCGACGCCGGCGGGGCCGGTTCGGCGGTCGGTGCAGGCCCGGCGGTCGGTGCCGGGGCGGGAGCGGGTGCGGGGGTCGGCAGAGGTGCCGGGGCGGGTGCGGTTGCCGGGGCGGGCTCTGGTTCGGGTGCCGGGGCGGGCTGCCGGGCGCGGGCTCAGCCGTCGGACGCCGGCTCTGCAGCTGGTGCCGGTGCCGGGGCCGGGGCCGCACCGGGGTCCGTCGCCGGCAGGGCCAGGATCCAGCCCGGGCGGATCTGGCCCTCGCTGACCCAGGCCCCGCCGTCCGGCTGGGACCGCCCCCGGTTGAGGGCGAACAGTTCCCGCCAGCGCTTGCCGTCGCCGAGGTGGCTCTCGGCGAGGCTCCAGGGGTTGTCGTCGGGCTCGACCACGATCTGGTCGCCGGTTGCCGCCGGCGCCGCCGCTGTCGCCTCAGCAGGGGGCGGCGGCATGACGAGCTCCCAGCCCGGGCGGAGCAGCTCGGGCCGGCGCCAGGCGTCGCCGTGGGGTTGGGTGCGGCCCTGGTTGAGCCGCCAGATCTCCGCCCAGCGGGTGCCGTCGCCCAGGTGGGCCTCGGCCAGGCTCCACGCCGTGTCGCCCGGGGCCACCGTGACCGTCGGGCCATCCGGCGGGGGAGCGGGTGCCCCCGCCGGCGCCGGCGACACCGCCACGCTCGGCACCGTCACCGTCAGCCGCTCGTGCACGACCGTCGCCGCCGCGACCGGGCCGGGGTGGGCGGTCTCGACTTTCGGGCGGGGAGGCACCGTTCCTGCCGCGGTGCCCGCGAGCGGGCCCAGCGAGCCCGCCGTCATCGCCACCGTCGCCACCAGCCTGCCCGCCAGGCCCTGGAGCGGGCCGACCGCCCGCAGCCGGCCGGGCTCCCGGCCGCGCACCTCGGCCACGATCTCGGCGGCCACGCAGGCCGCGAACACCGCCCACACCGCCCACAGCGCGACCGTGAAGACGCCGATCAGCGCGTCGTCGGACGCCACCGTGCCCGGCAGGTCCCGCAGCTGGCGTCCCGTCGGCAGGCCGGTGATCGGCCAGTTGCCCCAGCGGATCAGCGCCAGCGGCACGCCCACCAGCAGCACCAGCAGCGCCACCGCCGCCGCGGCGCCGCGCACCCACTGTCCGGCCGACATCGAGCGGACCGGGCCTCCGCCCGGGCGGCGACGAGCGCTGGTCGCGGTCACGGTGCCTCCCTGTCGCGGGTGACCCGGCTCGTGGCGGTGGCGTCCAACCTCGTCCCCCCGGGCAGGACCGCGAAGTCGACGTGCCGCGTCACCGTCACCGTCACCCGCGTGTCGGTCACGCGCACCGTGCCGGACAGGCCGCGGGCGGCGAGGAACTCGTGGGCGGCCACATTGGCCTGCACGCTGTCGAGGCGGACCTCGCCGCTGACCGACGCCACCGGGTCCAGCTCCTGGGCGCCGGCCCTCGCCGCGGCGGCGGCCGCGCCGAACGAGTCGCTCTGGGCCCGCAGCGCCCGCCCTCCGTCGAGCACGAGCCCGATGACCGACACGACGCCGAGCGCGACCCCCGCCGTGAACAGCGTGACGTAGCCGCGGTCGCCGGGCCTCATGGCCCCACCGTCTCCCGGTGGCGGTCGATGACCTCGACCGCGGTGGCGCTGGCCGTCCGGGTGCCCGGCACCGGCAGGAGGGCGATCTCCGACAGGTCGACCTGGCACGAGACCGTGACCTCGACCTGGGCCGCGTCGACCTGCGCCGAGAAGTCCATCGAGAGGCACATCGCCGAGCCCTCCCGCACGGTGGTGGCGGCGTCGGACTGGGCGACACCCTCGGCGGCGGCGGGGTCCCGGGCGATGCTGATCGTCCGGGCCGCGTGGCGGGCCGCCGACTCGACCGCGGCGTGCCCGGCGTTGACCCGGCCGGCGAAGATCAGCAGCAGGATCACCGGCACGAAGAAGCACATGCCCATCACCGTCAGGTCGAGGGCTCCGTTGCCCCCGTCGCCCCGGCAGCGAGCGCCAGCCCGCGGCCTCATCCGACGACCCTCTCGACCGGGGCGGTGATCGTCACGTCGATCGCCGGGTCGAGGAACCCGACGATCGCGATCGGGTGGCCGTGCACCCGGGCGGTCACCGACTCGTCGCCCCGCTCGACGGCGACCGTCGACTCCCGCAGGCCGCCGACCTGGTCCAGGTACTGCTTGGCGGTCGCGGCGCCGGCGTCGGCCGACCCGTGCTCGACCCGGGCCGCGTCCACCGCGTGCTGGGCGGCCGCGGCCGCCACCTCGCGCCCGTAGAACCACAGGCCGAACTGCAGGGCGATGAAGAGCAGGAGGATGACCGCGCCGAAGACGGCCGTGTTGGCGGCCACCTCGCCGCGGTCGTCCGACCGCGCTCGTCCCGCAGGGCCGGCCCGCACGGACGTCTAGAACCCGAAGTTGAACCGGGAGGCGGCGCCCTGGGCGGCGGCGAGGATGATCCCGCCGACGGTCACGGCCACGATCAGCATCAGGCCGGCCCAGGCGACGTTGGAGTTGATCTCGCCCCGGTCGTCGCCGCGGGCCGACCGCAGCCGGTCGGTCAGCGCTCCCAGGGTGGTCATGGCGAGCAGGAACAGGTTCATCGGTCCTCCGTGCGGGATGGTCAGGAGCTGGTCAGAAGGCGGACAAGAGGGCGCTCACGGCGGGGTACATCAGGAACACGAGGAAGCCGGCGGCGAGCGCCACGGCCGGCAGCCCCATCTGCGCGGTGGCCCGCTGGGCGGCCTGCTCGGCGTCGGCGCCGATGCGGTCGCTGATCGTGCGGGCCTTGGTCGCGATCGTCTCCCGGACGGCGGCGCCGTCCTCGCCGGCCATGGCGATCGTCGAGGCGAGCTGGGACAGGTCGGGGATCCCCAGCTCGTCCCCCAGCCGGGCGAGCGAGTCCCACGGCGTCTCGCCCCGCACGTAGCCGGCATGGAGGGCGGCCCGCATCTCCGTGAACGCCCAGCCCTCGCCGGCGCTCGCCGCCGTCGTCAGCGCCTGGTCGACGCCCCGGCCGGCGGCCAGCGACATGGCGGTCACGTGGCAGTAGGCGATCAGCGCGTGGAGGAACCCCGCCCGGCGGGCCCGGGCCCGGTCCCGCAGCGTCGCCCACGGCATGAGCGCACCGCCGGCGAACCCGATCAGCGACACGATGCCGGCGATCGTGGCCGGGAACGGCGCGCCGGCCAGCCACATGACGCCGCCGAGCCAGGGCCCGAGCATGAACCCGAAACCGCCGTAGACGACCGTCTCGCCGGCCAGGTCCTCGGGCTGGCGGCCGAGCACCCGCAGGTCGGCCCGGGCGCGGGCGACCAGCCGGGACAGCGGCCGCACGCGCCGCAGGGCGAGCGCGCCGACCTGCGCGTCCCAGCTGAGCCCGCCGGCGGGCGACGGCGCGGACGGCGGCCGCGGCTCGAACCGGCCGAGCGCGGCGGACAGGGGCTCCGGCGCCGGCCACAGCCCGGTGACGACCGCCCACATCCCGGCGGCGCAGGCGAGGCCGGCGACGGCGGCCCAGGCGATCACGTCCGGCCCCGCAGGGTCAGGAACCGCTCCACCGGCTCGCGGCGGGCCAGGCGGGACATGGCCCGGAAGCCGACCGCCCAGATGCCGGCCACGGCCAGGAGCACGAGCTGGCCGGCGGTGGTGCGGTAGGGGGCGAGGTAGTCCTGGCCGACGACCGCCAGCAGCAGCACCACCCCCACGGAGATGAACGCCACCTGGTGCATCTCGGAACGGGGCCGCGCCCGGGCCACCTCCTGGCGGCGGAGCATGCGGGCCTCCTCCCGGGCCGCGACGGCGAGGTCGTCCAGCACCTCCCGGACCTGGCGGGCGCCGGTGCGGGCGGCGATGTCGAGGCTCAGGACCACCAGGTCGCCCAGGCGGTGGTCCAGCTCGTCGGCCAGGTCGGGGAGGGCGTCGTGGAGGTCCTGCCACGCCAGGCGGGACGCGAAGCGCATGACCGTCGGCCGGATCAGCGGCGGCGCGGTCGACGCCGTGGCCGTGATGATGCCCTCGATGCCGCGGGGCGTCCCCACGCCGTCGCGCAGCATCTCGGCCCACGCGGAGATCGCCTCCGTGCGGTCGATCTCGCCCGCCGGGGTGACGTGCGACCGGCGGGACATGACCAGCCAGGCGGCCACCGCCGCGCCCGCGGCCGCCACCGGCCAGCGGGTGACGACCAGGACGGCCAGCCCGGCCGCGCCCGCGACGAGGACGCCGGGGCCGATGCGGTCGGCGCCCCGGGCCGCCCGCTCGCCCACCGTGCGGGCCGGCGGGGCCGTGCGGGCCAGCCCGCTCGCGGCCAGCGCGATCCCGACCGCGACGAGCAGCCCGCAGGCGGCGGCGAGGGCGTTCACCAGCCCGGCTCCAGCCCGGGGTCGTAGCCGTAGGCCACGAGCTCCTCCAGCAGCTTGGCCGGCGGGGGCGCCAGGTGGTTGCGGACGGCCGCCCGGTCCGGGCCGGGGACGTACCACTCGTCGGTCACGACGATCCCCTCCCGCCGGTCGAAACCCCGGACGTACGCGATCTCCGACACCACCCGGCGGCCGTCCGGCGTCATGTCGAGGTACACGACGAGGTCGAGCGCGTCGGCCGCGGTGTCGAGCACGAAGTCCGGCGGGATCGTCGGCTGGCCCAGCTGGGCGTAGTGGACCATCCGGCCGAACACCCGGTAGGCATCCTTGGAGTGCATCGTGCACAGGGCGCCGGCGATGCCCTGCCCGGCGGCCTCGAGCATCACCATGACCTCGGCGCCGAGCACCTCGCCGACCACGATGCGGTCGGGGTTGTGGCGCTTGATCGCCCACGCCAGGTCGGCGAGCGTGACCGAGCCCTCGCCCTCCATGTTGGCCGAGCGGGCGATCCAGCTCAGCACCTGGTTGTGGCGCACGGGGTCGGCGCCCAGCTGCAGCTCCGGCTCCTGCTCCAGCACCATGATCCGCTCGCTGGGGTCGCACTCGTGCAGCAGTGCCCGCATCAGCGTCGTCTTGCCCCGCCCCTGGCCCCCGGCGACCATGATCGTCTTGCGGGCCCGCACCGCCGCGGCGAGCAGGCTCGCCACCCCCTCGCCGTACATGCCCCGGGCGATCAGGTCCTTCTGCTCGGCGTCGGCCAGCGGGTGGCGCCGGATCGACACGTAGGGACGGCTGGTCACCCACGCCGCCGCGGCCAGCCGGGACCCGTCCGACAGCCGCACGTTGAGCAGCGGGGCCGACGCGTTGAACTCCTTCTCGTGGTCGCCGCCCACGCCGGTCGGCGTGCTGGTGTCGCCTGCGCCGAGCCGCCCGCCCCGCCGGGCCAGGCCCTGGATCAGGGCGACCAGCTCCGCGTCGCTGCCGACCAGCGGCGGGACGAGGAACTCCTCGCCGTCCATCGTCCGCAGCCGGACGTCGTCGCAGCCGTTGATGAAGATGTCGGTGACCCCGTCGCGGGACAGGTACTCGTCGAGCCCCGGCAGCGCCGAGAACACCGAGGTGAGGACCGCCTCGGCGACCTCCTCCTCCTGCTCGCGCGACAGCGGGGCCTCGCCCCGCAGCGAGCGGGTGCGCCAGTGCTCGGTCAGCGTCCGGCGGATCTCGGCGTCGGCCATCATCCGCCGGTCGGCGTCGTCGAGCGGCGCCAGGCCCTCCCGCTCGCGCCGGTCGACCTCGTCGCCGACCAGCACCGCGACCTGCCGCCGCAGCCGGGTCACGAGGTCGAGGTGGTCGGTCACGGATGCACCGCCTGCTGGTCGACGGGCTCGGGCGGCGGAGGCGGCGGCGGGGGAGGCGCCGCCGCCAACGGCGCCACGGCGGACGGCGATGCCGGTGCCGTCACCGGCTCCGGCATCAGGGCCTCGATCGTGACCAGCGCCCGGGCGGCGGTGCGGACCAGCGGCGACCGCAGCCCGCCGGGCACGGCGCCCTTGGCCCACAGGGCGGCGGCGCCGCGGGGATCCCAGGCGATCCCGCCGGCGAGCGGCAGGTCGAGGGCCGCCGCCACCTCGTCGGGCGCGTACGGCCGCAGGCCGACGACGACGGCGGCCACCGGCCGCTGCGCCACCTGGCGCACGGTCACGACCAGGTGGCGGGCATGCTCCACGCTGGCTGCGGTGGGACGGCACACCAGCGCCACGGCGTCGGCCCCGGCGATGCGGTCGGCCGTGTCCTGCCGGGGATCCCAGCGGCCGGCATCGACGACCACCGTGCCGTCGAAGTCGGCGAACGCCGGCGCCCACCGCGCGCCGATCGACGCGATCACCGCGCCCGCCTCGTAGGCGCCGGCCGGGGCGGCCAGGCCGTGCAGCTGGGGCAGGACCTCGACCGACTGGCCGTCGAGCGCGGCGTCGCCGTCCCGGGCGTGGCGCAGCTCGCCGGCCGCGTGGACGAGGTTCGGCTCTGCCGGCGGCGCGGCGGCCAGCAGCCGCAGGTCACCGCCGGAGGGATCGAGCTCGACCAGCAGCGTGCGCCGCCCGGCGGCGGATGCGGCGGCGGCCAGCGCGGCGGCGGTCGTCGTGACGCCGGGCGAGCCCTTGACCGAGAGCAGGGCGACGACGGTCACTGGTCCACCCTTCGGGCGCACCAGTGACCGGATCGCCACTTCGTGGCGACTAGCCGACTGTGCTTCTGGACCTCGCTTCGCTCGGTCATGGCGCCACGTCCCCGAGCGTCACGACCGCGATCCGGTCGTCGGCGGCGGCCGCGGCCACGAGGGCGGCCGAGCTGGTCGGCACCACCAGCGAGGCCTCCCGGGTTCCGGTGTTCTCGGCCGGGTCGCCGATGTCCCGCAGCCACCCGGTCACCTCGGTCGCCGCCGTGGCGTCGCCGGTGGGCTGGGGATCGACCACGATCAGCACCGACGTCCCCGGCGCCACGTCACCCTGGGGCGCGGCCCCGGGCGCCAGCCGGGCGCCGACGACCGCCTCGTCGGTCGTGACCAGCCGATCGCCCTCGCCGACCAGCTGACCCCGGGCGAGCAGGCTGCCCCGCGGCAGGTCCGACGCCGCCACCTGGCCGACGATCTCGCCCATCGCCGAGGCCGGGACCGTCGCCACCCCCGGGTCGGCCGCCACCCGCACGACGGTGAGGTCGCCGCGCTCGATCCGCTGGCCCCGCGCGACGTCGTCGGCCAGGGCGATGCGGGCCTCCCGGCCGCCGGCGGTGGCGACCAGCACCATCCCGGCCCAGGCGCCGACGAGCGCCAGCAGGGCGCCGGCCGCGACCCGGCCCCACCGCCGCCGCGGCGGCAGGCCGGCGGGCGGCGCCGGCGGGGGCAGCGCGCGCCGCCCGAGCGGCGCCATCGGGATCGTACGACTCGTCGTTCCATTGGCGGCGACCATCACCCCTCCGTTGCTCCGGCGCTCTCGACCACGGTCTGGACCTCGTCGACCGCCCGCGGGACGGCCGCCGTCTTCACCACGTCGGGCAGCGGCCCGCCACCACCGCCGCCGTTCGTCGTCCACTGCAGCTCCCACCGCACGCTGACCTCGCCCGGCCAGGCGTCGGGCCGCCCGGCCACGCCGGTGCGCGTGCGGAAGGCGTAGCGCGCAGGCCCCCGGGGCGGCGGCCTGGTCGCCCGGCGGCGCGCCGCCGGGCTCGAACCGGGTGCCGGGGCCGGCGCAGGCGACGGTCGGCGCGCCCGGCTCGCCCGGCGTCCACTCGAGCCGCGGGGTGGCGACGACCGTGACGCACAGCACCCCGATGACCGGGTCGCACTGGCTGTCGGTGACCCGGCCCTGCCAGTTGTCGACCGCCACGAACGACGGGAAACCGATCAGCGCGGCGACGCCCGGCCCGGGGCTGGAGCTGACAGTCGGGGTGGGCAGGTTGCCCTCCAGCCGGACCCGCACCTGCTCGGCGAGCTGGGCGGGCGACACGACGTTGGCGGGATCGGGCGGCGGCTCGCCTGGCAGGACCCAGCGGGCGTTGCCGGTCAGCACGCCGTCGCACATCTGGACGTAGAGCTGGGCGTCGGGCGACGGCGGGTCGGGCGCCCGGGGGAAGGACTGGCCGACGACCTGCTGGAACGGGACGATCGTGCACACCGGGCCCGCAGGAGCGCCGCCGCCTGCGCCGGACGAACCGGGCGACTCCGGGGCCGTCGGGAGCCCGGGCACCGGCGGGGGCGGGCCGGGCAGGTTGTCGCCCACGCAGTAGTCGAAGGTGCACTGCGGCCCGCTCTGGGCCGGGGATGCGCTCGCCGCCGAACTCGCTGCGAGCAGGCACGCCGCAGCCACCGCGGCGAGGATCGCCGCCGGACCGCCCCCCAGGCGGCGGGTCACGGCGTGGGGCCCCCGAGGAGCTGGTCGCAGAACCCCGACGGCGCCGAGCCGGGGGCGATGGGCAGCGTGGCGTCGTCGTCCGGGTGGATGCCGGCGAAGCGCCACTCGTCCCCGACCCGCTGGGCCCAGCCGTCGCCCTGGGTCACCTGCGAGCGCCGATCGATCACGGTGCCGTCGGCGTCCACGATCTCGACGTCCTCGACCGCGCAGATCCGGAACGCCACCTGGCTGTCGTCGACCCGGGTCATCCGGTAGACGCCGACGTCGCGCAGCTTGCCGCTGGGCCCGGGCCGGAAGCGCTGGCCGTTGGCGCTCAGCGTGCGGAGCTGGGCGGCGACGCCGTCGGGAGTCGGGCTGTCGTCGGTGTAGATCTCGTTGAACCGGGCGAGCGTCTCGTCCCCGGCGTCGTTGACCACCGTCGGGTCCTCGAACAGCTGGTCGGCGAGGTCGGTCGCCTCGATGACCAGGTGCTCGACCGCGGGGAAGTCGGCGTCGCCGGCCACGTCGGCGGCGGGCCGGGCCGCCACCCGCCCCCGGTCGGCGGCCCCGGCGTTCTCGCCCGCGCTTCCCGGGCTCGGCCCACCGCCGCTGCAGGCCGCGACGGCGGCGACCAGACCGGCGACCGCGACGAGGCCCATCAGCGCGAACCCCAGCGTGCGGCGGCGTGAGAAGCGACCACGAACAGCGTCCCCCTCGACACGATGCGGAGTGGACGCCGGACCATAGTCGGCCGCTGCGCCGCGCTCGCCCGTCTCCGGGGCTGTGACATCTGATCGATACGAAATGTTCACGATTCGGCCATCCATGAGTGCGTTGCGTCAAAGTTCTGCACGCGTTCCGCGGTTGCCGATCGGCGTACGGCGTCGATTGCGGCCAGCAGGGCGGCGGACACCGCCACGGCCTGCGCCAACTCCTCCGGCTCGTGGTCGCGGTCGTCGGCATGGGGGGTGGCCATGGCCGAGAGCATTCCGATCGGCCTCCCCGGACCCCCCGGGCGGCTGAGCGCCGCGTCGAGTACCTGGCTCGTCACGGATCCCTCCCTCGAATGAAGGCGGCGAACGGGCGGTGATCAACGCTGACTCCGCTCTAACAGAGAATGGCATATACCACTTCAGGAGTCGAGGACGACCGTGTGACAACACGATGAGCATTGCCTTACGCACGCAGAGAGAGACCCGCCGGCGACGGCGGGTTCAGCGCCCGATGGCGTACTCGTGCTCGACCACCCACGTCCCCGGCAGGCCGACCGCCAGGGTCAGCTCCAGGGGGACGTCGTCGGCGTCGACCGCCACGTGGCGGATGTCCGCCACCGCACTGGGGTCGGGCAGCTCGAGCAGGTCGAGCTCCTCGGGGGTGGCCAGGCGGGCGCCGGCCTGGTCGCGGGCGACCCGCGCCCGCCGCCCGGTCATGTGCTCGACGTAGGCCAGCGTGCCCTCGATGATCCGCCCGGTGGTGACCAGCCGCGGCGCGAACGGCAGGAGCGCCCCGTCGAACCACGACGTCGACAGCTCCACCGGGACCGTGCCGCGGCGGATGAGACGTTGGCGCTTCACCGCGTCGGCACCCTGTTTCAGGCCCAGGAGCTGGGCGATCTCGTCGGGTGCCGGCACGCAGCTGGCCTCGATGATGCGGGCCTCCTCGCCCGGCGGGTAGATCCGGCCGGTCTCGATGCTGCGGCGGTAGCGCTCGCTGGCCTGGCGGTGGATGCGGGGCAGGTCGGCGACGAACGTGCCGGCGCCCTGCCGGCCGGTCAGGTGGCCCTCGTGGCGCAGCACGTCGAGCGCCTTGGTGGCCGTCGGGCGGGCGACGCCCCAGTCCGAGGCGAGCTGCCGCTCGGAGGGCACCTCGTCACCGGGCCGGAGGTCGCCGCGCAGGATGCGGTCCCGCAGGTGCGCCGCGATCTCGCGCGTACTTCGGGTCCGCAGGGCGGAACGTGGGCACGTCCGCAAGATAACGCCTCAGTGGCCTGTACCAGTGGACGCGTTGGGCGTCGGCAAAACCACAGATACCGTTGTGCCTGGTGAGGTCGCTCTACGTGGCGACTGGGGGCGGAGGTGACGCGCTTGCAGCGGCGATCGTCCATCGGGCGCTCGGGCATCGCAGGCCGGCACTGATCGCCACCTATGCGTGGGAACGGCTGGCCGTCGATCCCCTGCCCGGCCCGCGCGGGGTCGGCGACTTCACGCGGCTGCGGCGCCTGGGCCTGCGGGTCCGAGCATTCCGGCCGGCGACGGTCGCCCGCTGGCCGAGCAGCTCGACGCTGCCCCGCCTGGCCGGCGAGATCGACGACACGCTGCTCCTGCTCGACCCCGCCGGGGGTGCGGCCGGCATGGCCGAGCAGCTCGAGGAGATGGTGACGCTGGCCGGGGCCGACGCCGTGGCCGCGCTCGACGTGGGCGGCGACGCGGTCGGACGGGGCGACGAGCCGACGCTGCGCAGCCCGCTGGCCGACGCCCTGGCCCTGGCGGCCGTGGCCCGCCTGGAGCTGCCGACGACCGTCCTGGTGGCGGGGCCGGGGCTCGACGGCGAGCTGAGCGAGGAGCAGGTCCTGGACGTCACCGGCCCCGAGCCCGCCGTCGTCCTGACCGACGCGGACGTGACCCCGTTCCGGATGGTGTTCACCTGGCACCCGAGCGAGACCACCGCCCTGCTCGTGGCCGCGGCCCGCGGGCTGCGGGGCCGGGTGGAGGTGCGCGACGCCGGCATGGCGGTCGATCTCACCGACGCCAGCGCCGGTGTGTACACGGCGACGCTCGGCGAGGTGCTGGAGGTCAACCAGGTGGCGGCCGCGCTCGACGACACCAAGTCGCTCGACGATGCGGAGGCGATCACCCGGCTCGTCAGCGGGCGGTCGGAGATCGACCACGAGCGGCGCAAGGCCCGCGAGTGGGCCGCGGCCGCCTCGATGCTGGGCGAGCCGCCGTCGCCGGACGACCTCGACAGGATCGTCGCCGCCGTCGAGGCGACGGCGGTCGACCGGGGCGCCGACTTCCTGACCTTCCGGCGCATCGCCGAGGCCACCGGCCTGCCGCCGGCCGCCGTCGTCGGGCTGCGCGACCACCTCGTCGCCGCCCGCCCGGGCCGCTACGTGTGGCCGCTGTGGTCGCTGCGAGTCGCCGGCTGACGCCTCCACCTTTTGTCCCCGGAATCGGTCGCTGGGGCGACCGTTTCCGGGGACAAAAGAGGCTCCCGGGACGCGCGTCACGCCTCGTCCCGTCGCCGGGGCCTCGGTCCGCCTTGCCTCGGTGCCCCAACCGCCGTCGCGACACGCCCGTGGCGGCTCCTCGCCCCAATCAGCGTTTCGCGTAGAAACGTCCGCCGCGGATGTCGCGTCCGGGCGGCGGGCGGCCCAGTCACCGGGTGGAACCGAACGAGGGGGCCGCCCGTGACCATCGTCGACACGTCGATCGCGCTGCCGCCGCTGCCGGGCGAGGTGCGCGCCATCCGCCTCCCCCGGGGGCGGGACACCCGCAACCACAACGCCACGATGGAGGACCTGTTCACGGCGTTGCGGGCGGCCGCCGGCGCGTCGGCCGCCCTGGCCGCGGGCGACCTGCCGACGAGCGGCGGCGTCCCCGTGTTCCGGTGCTCGCTGGCGCACTCGGCCCGCGCCCCGATCAGCAACCCGTCCCAGCCCCGCCGCACGGTCAACTTCTACGAGCTGGTGCCGACCGTGGCCGGCGCCCCGTTCGAGCCGGGGACGCCGCTGGCGCCCGGCATCTGGACCGTGGCCTGGACGTGCCCGCTGTACCCGGCGGCCGCCGGCGGTCCGGCGCACGGTGCGTTCCACGTCGGCGTGGGCGTGGCCGCGGCCGACCTGCCGCCGGCCTGGGGCCGCAACGACGCGGGCGACGTCGCCGGCATCCCGGGCAACGTGGCCGTGCCGGCGCTCGGGTCCCGGCGGCTGGCGGCCGTCCTGCGCGACCTCGCCGGCTACCGCGAGGCCGCCGAGCGGGTGGCGTGCGACGTGATGCGGGGGTTCGTGGTGGCCAAGGCCGCCCGGGTCCGCAACGCCCAGCCGACGGTGTTCGACCGCGAGGACGCGGTGCAGGAGGGGTTGGCCAAGCTCGTCGTCGTGATGCGCCGGTTCTCGGCGCGGGGCCGGCCCAAGGCCTGCTGGAGCGTCGCCGCCGGTCTGGTGCTGGAGCGGGACCTGCCCCGCGCGGCCGACCGGCTGAGCCCGGTGCCGTCCGCGGTCGCCCACTGCGCCCACTGGCTGGCCCGCACCGACCTGGTCGACCTGGCGGCGCCGGGCGTCAGCCCGGCGGACGCCGCCCGCGCCTACGCCGCCGACCAGCGCCGCCGCCGGCGGCGCGCGCCGGGGATCCGCTCGTGGCTCGACGAGCGCGACGGCGAGCGCGCCGCGTTCTCGCCCGAGGTGTGGCAGGCCGCGCTCGACGAGGCGCGGCGCGGCGGGACGGTCAGCCTGGACGGCCTGGCCGATGGGCGGGACGGCGACCTGGTCCCCACCGTCGACCGCGACCTCGAGCTGGTCGGCGAGCGCCGGTTGGTCGACCTGGTCGACGACCTGCTGGCGGGCACGGGCCTGCGCTACCGCGACCTGCGCGACCACCTCTACCCCCGCCTCGCCCGCCGCGACTACCGCGACGAGACGCTGCTGGCCGGCGACCCGGCCGGGCCCGCGGCGCCGGTCGCGGGCGGGGCCGCGGCCCGCCGACTGGCGACCGCGGCCGAGAACCGCCTGCTGGCGCTGGTCGCCGGGCCCGGCGAGTCGCTGGCCCGCGACCGCGGCGCACTGCGGCGCCGCGTCCGCGAGGTCCTGTTCGACGACGCCGGCCGGCTGCGGCCCACCGAGGAGCGGCGCCGGCGCTGGGCCGCCGCCCGCGGCGCCGGCTGATCAGCCGCGGGTCAGCCGCCCGTCGTCGACCAGTGCCAGGCCTCGCTGGGGAGGTTGCGCAGGCCGTAGTCGGCGGCGTGGCGGGACAGCCACAGGTAGCACGGGTCGCTCCGGGTGTGCTGGGGGATCGACCGGCCGTTGCAGGTGAAGTCGATGGCCAGGCCCCGCTCGTGCTCGGACGTGCCCGGGATCGCCGTCGGGGGCGAGCAGCTCGACGAGGGCATCTGGTAGATCGCGTAGTCGCTGGTGCCGCAGTGCGCCCGGCGCAGCGCGATCTGCCGCTCGGGTGAGCGCCAGCCGCCCGCACCCCGGGCCAGGTCCAGCCCCTCGGCCCGGGCGGCGGCGAGCAGCGCCCGGATCTGCTCGGCGATCGCGGCGTTGACCTGGATGCCGCCGACGTCGACGATCGTGAGCGGCCCGTCCGGGAGGATGACCGCCCGGTGGGCGTCGCCGGGGGCGCCGGCCAGGCCCATCGCCGCCAGCCCCGCCCGGTACTCCGCCGCCTTGGCCAGCACGCCCGCCGCGTACGACGGCGAGCCGTTGTACGCCAGCGCGGCCCGCCGCTGGTCGGCCTCGCCGGCCAGACCGCCGCCGTCGCGGCACGCCTTGACCGCGGTGGCCAGGGCGCCGTCGTAGTAGTTGAACGGGTCGGCGACACCGTCGCCGTTGCCGTCGGCCACGGGCCGGACCCCCTCCCAGGTGGCCGGCATGAACTGCGTCGGGCCGACGGCGCGGAGGTAGGGCTCGTCCTGCCCGTAGAAGCTGCGGTCGGCCGGCGACAGCGTGTTGGGCCGGGGCGTGACGTTGCCGCCGGCCCCGCTGCCGTCGAGCAGCGCCCCGAAGATGCGGGGCCGCGACTCGCCGGTCGCCGGGTCCCAGGTCACCGGCGCCCGGGGCGGCGGGCGGTCGGGCTCGCCGGTCACCGGGTCGACGGCCACCGTGCCGTGGCCCGACTCCATGAACCCGAACCCGGCCAGGTAGGCGACGTCGATCGCGCAGCCCGGCTCGATGCCGGCGATCAGCTCCATCGCCTTGGCGTAGGCGCGGGCCGCGTGCTCGGGAATGCCCAGCGCCACCAGCGGCTCCCACCCGACGGCCTCGACGGCCACGGCCGTCGCGTAGCCGGCGTAGACCTCTGCCTTGGCGATGACCCGGTCGGCGAAGTCGCCCGGGTTCGCCGGCGCCGCCTCGCCGGTGACCGGCGGCCGTGTGATGGCCGGGGCGACGATGCGGGGGTTGTGCAGGCGGGGCACCAGCCCGGTGCGGCCCACGGCGGGCACCTCGCCCCGGTCCGCGACCCAGGTGGCGTAGGCGGCCGCGCCGGCCAGGCCCTGGTCGGGGGCCGCACCGCCCGCGGGCAGCCGGGACGCGAGCTGGCCCGCCAGCCAGCCGAAGCCGGCCGCCCGGTCGCTGGCGGGGTCGCAGGCGCCGCCCGCCCCGACGAGCGGGTCGAGCGGGGTGGTGGCGAACGCTGCGTCCCAGCGCGCGGGGTCGAAGTCGACCGCGGCCGGGGCGAAGCCGGCCATCGGCGCCAGGCCCGCGAACGCCGGCTCGGCGGCCGCCTCCGCGTCGAGCGCGGCGGCCAGCCCGGTGACGCAGGCGTCGGACGGCGAGAAGCCGAGTGCCGGCGGCCCCTCCGTGGCGAAGCGGTTGGCGGTGCCGTCCCCGAAGGCGGGGGGCATCGTGGCCCAGCCGGCGGCGGCCCGCTCCCACTCGGTCGTGCCGGGCCGCTGGTCGAGCGGCCGCGACTCCTGGTCGAGCACCAGGCGGGCGGCGGCCCGGACGTTCTCGACGGGGTTGCACCGGTCGGCCAGCGCCGTGGCCGGCACCGGGAACACGCCGGCGAACGGCGCGGCCGGGTCGCAGGGCGCGGTGCCGTAGCCCGACCACACGGCCGCCACCACGTGGGCCTCGTCCAGCAGCTGGTTCTGGGCGTCGGGGCCGGTGATGACGCCCGCGGGCGTCCACAGGGTCGGCGGGGTGCGCAGCATCTCGCAGCGCCAGACCAGCTCGACGATGCGGGGCACGGGCGTGGTCGGGTCGGGCTGGAGGCAGGCGGAGGCGCCCGCCACCACCGGCGCCTCGGCCACCACGGCGCGCCACAGGGCCTCCGACTCCGGGAGGAAGTCGGGGCCGAACCGTGCGGACCGGGCGTCGTCGGCGCCGGCGGTGCGGGCCCGGTCGGCCGCGTCCGCCATCTCGGCCGCGAGCATGTCGACCGACCGCCCCACGACCTGGGCTGCGCCGGCGTCGAGGCCGGGGAAGCGGGCCGGGTTGAGCAGCATCGGGCCGAGGCCGCGGTCGCCGGGCGGGGCCGCGACCTGGCGGGTGCCGGGGGCGGCGACCTGGCGGGCGAGCCAGTCGGCCATCACGTCGTAGCCGGCGGGCGTGAGGTGGACGCCGTCGCCCGCGTCCAGGTCGGCCGAATCGGGCCGGGAGGCGAGGTAGCCGGCCCAGTCGGCCACGATCAGCTCCGGGTGGCGGCGGGTGGTGGCGTCGAGGGCGGTCGCGAGCACGTCCGCCGGGGTGGCGAGCCCGGCCGCAGCGCTCGTCACCCACACGACCGGTCGGCCCCCGGCCGCGGCGACCAGGGCCCCGATCCGGTTGGCCAGCTCGTCCGCGGTGACCGCGGCGGTCAGGTCACCCGTGCCCAGCACGACGACGACCGCGGTCTCGTCGCCGAGCGGCGCGGCGGCCAGCGCGGCGGTGCCCTCGGCGATCGTCCGGCCCTCGGCGGCGTCGACGCCGGTGAGCGTGCAGGCCGGCAGCCGGGCCGGCAGGCCGGCGGCCATGCCCGCGAGCAGGCCGTCGCCGACCACGCGCAGGCGGCAGGTGGCGCTCGCCCCGGTGCCGACCGGGGCCCCGGGCGCGATCGCGGGATCGACCCGGGGGAAGCGCTGCTCGTCGCTGCGCCGCAGCGTGTCGTAGGGGCTCCGGGCCCCGTGCTCGGTGAGGACGAAGCCCATGGCCGCCAGCACGGGCCACGGCACCCCGTACTGCTCCTCGGCCGCCTGGTAGGCGTCCATGTAGCCGCCCGGGATCTCGCCGGCCGCGGGCGCCGGGTCGGCCGGGGGGTGCTCGGGGCGGGCCAACCCGGTGGCGGGGACGACCGCGCCGACCAGCACAAGGATCGCCCCGAACAGCAGCACGGGCAGGGCGGCCGCGGCCACGACGGTGGCCTTGCCGCCGGCCTTGAGCGCCACGCCCACCTTGGCGCCCACGCCGGTGTCGATGAGCAGGTCGCCCAGCTGGTCGAGGCGCCGGCCCGCGCCGGCGAGGCGGCGCTGGGCATCGGGGGCCATGTTCTCGCCACCGGCCTCGCCGCCGCCCTCGCGGCCCTCGCCGCCGGCGTCGCGGGGCTCGGCCGGCGCGGGGCCGAGGCGGGAGCCCATCGGCCGGGCCCGCGACCGGAGCGCGAACGGGTCGCGCCCGGCCGGCTCGGTCACTGGTGCACCCTCCGGGCGCACCAGTGACCGGATCGCCACTTCGTGGCGATAGCCCGACTGTGCTTATGGACCTCGCTTCGCTCGGTCATGCCGTCCGCCAGCCCCGGGTGGGCCGGCCCCCGGCCCCGGCCGCGGCGCGGACGCCGGAGCCCTCGCCCGGCTCCGGCGGCAGCGCGACCGGCGGCTCCTCCAGCACGACCCGGTCGGCGCGGGCGAGCACCGCCCGCCCGGCGTCGAGCGCCGCGTGGTAGGCGTCCCGGGCGGCGAGCAGCAGGGCGCGCAGGCGGACCTCGTCGGTCGGGTCGGTGTAGACCGCGGCCATGTGCACCTCGAGCGCCGCGCAGCGGCCGGCGTGCGCCCGCTCGACCTCGGCGGCGTACGACGCCGCACCGCGGGGCGCGTCGAGGTGGATCTGGCGGTCGATCTCGACGGCGAGCACCGCCCGGGCGCCGTCGATCTGGGACATGCGGGCGAGCAGCCAGCGGTAGGCGCCGTCCAGCGCCGCCCGGCAGGCCCGGGGGTCGTCGCCGGCGGCCGCGGACCGGCGCAGGTCCTCGCACGCCCCGGTCAGCACCCGGACGTCGGCCCCGAAGTCGGCGCCCCGCAGCGTCGCCCGGGCGTCGGCCACCGCGTGGGCCACGGTCCGGCGGTAGCGGGCGATGAGCTCGGCGTACGCCTCGGCGTGCGCCCGCTGGGCGCGTGCGGCCTCGGCGCCCAGGGTGCCCGGCGCGGTGGCCGGGTTGGGGGAGACGACCAGCGCGCACAGGCCGGCGTCCCAGCCGCCGTCGCGGTAGGCGACCAGCCGCGCCCGCTGCGCCGGGTCGCGCGCGTCGATCCCCAGGGCGACCAGCGGGTTGCGGAGCCGGCCCGACGGGTCGAGGTAGCCCCGGTCGACCAGCTCGAGGAAGAGGCGGATGGCGTAGGTGTCGTCGTGCTCGCCCGGGCGCTGGCGGCGGGTCGGGCCGTCGAGCCAGAACACCGGGTGGCCGGCCATCTCGGGCGCCAGCCCGTCGGGCAGCCGGCCGGTTCCGTCGGCGCCGCCCGCCGGCGGGCGGGGCAGCGGCGGGTAGCCGTAGGGCGTCATCAGCACCTGGTCGGGCCGCAGCCCGGCGGCGGCCGCGAACTCGAGGCGGATCTCCTGGTACTCGTAGACGTTGAGGAGGTCGCCGGGCCGGATGACCGGGCGGCCGTCGTCCTCGTCGGGCTCAGTGGCGTCCGGCGCGGTGCGGTCGATCGTGGTCATCGGTGCCTCCCGGCAGGTGACGGCGGCGGTGGCCCCGCGGGGCCCGGGCGTCCGGCGGCGGGCGGTGGCCGCGGTAGCCGCGCGGCGTGGAGAACGCGGCGCCGTCGCCGGCCGCCCACCCGGGCGTCGGCAGCGGCACGGACCGGCGGGAGGACGTGACCGCGTGGACGGCGCCGTCCGGGGTCACCTCGCGGCCGGTGGTCAGCGCGGGCGCGGCGACGTCGGGATGGCGACCCGCGGCGGCGAGGTCGGCGCCGGTGCCGGCGGCGGCGATGGCCTCGACGTGGCGGCCGTAGGCGGCGCCGATCGCGCCCTCCGCCACCCCGCCCATCTCGTCCGCCGTCGGGGCGCGGCCGTGGTCGGCGGGCAGGTCGCCGCCGGACCCGGCGCTGCCGCTGCGGGCGGCGGCCCAGGCGGCGAGGCCCGTCCCGGCCGCGGCCGCCGCGGCGAACCCGAACCGGGCGCCCGACAGCGGGCCGCGGCGGTGCTCGTCGCCGTCGCCGGGCACGTCCCCGTCGCGGACGGCCTTGGGGTTGAACCGGGCCGGGTTGGCGATGGCCCGGAGCAGGGCCGCCCCGCGGGCCCGCGGGCCTGTGCGCTCGGCCGCGTCCCGCTTGGCGGCGTCGCCGGCCCTGGCGGCGGCACCCGTGCCCTTGCCCTTGCCCGCGTCCCCGCGCCCGGGCTTCGCCGCGCCCGGCTCACCGCCGGCCATGCCGCCCCGGCGCAGGTCGCGGACCATCGCCCGCCGGTCGATCCGGCGGCGCACAGCCTCGCGCGTGCGCTGGCCGAGCGACCGCCCGGGCGCACCGTCCGGCCCCGGCGCCCCCTCCTGGCCGCCCCGCACGAGCCGGCCGGTCAGGGCCATCGCGCCCTTGAGGCTGAAGATGTTGCCCATGCCGAGGTCCTTGAGCGCCCAGCGCATGGCCCAGATCGCGGCGACCGGGGCCGCAGCCTCGAGCATCGCCGCACCGAGCCCGCCGTCGCCGCCGGCCGCCGCGAACGCGCCGGATCGGGTGCCGAGCGCGTCGATCACCCCGATGAGCAGCAGCAGCACCGCGAGCAGCGACACGAACGCGGCCTTGGCGAACAGCGAGCCGATGCCCAGGCGGGTGTAGCGCCAGAACAGGCGGCGGGCGCCCTCGCTGGGCCACATGCCCAGCACCAGCAGCACCGGCAGGGCGACGAAGAACAGCACGGTCAGGAACTGCGCGACCAGCGTGCCGAGCGCCAGGCCGCCGATCGCCCACAGGTAGATGCCGGCGATGATGATGGCGAGGAACGCGTGGGGGACCGACGCCGGCAGGTTGTGGCCGTTGAGGGCGAACACCCAGTCGCGGGCGTCGGGCAGGTTCTCGCGGTCGGCGGCCGCGTAGGGGGCGATGTTGGCCCCGAGCGCGCCGCCGGTGGCGTCCGCCACCTCGTCGGGCCCGTAGATCGTGAACGCCTCGTCGACGTCCCGCGCCGTGCCGAACTGGAACGGCCCGTCGCCGTCGCGCACGCCCCACTTGGTGCCGCGGGGGTCGGGCTTGGTCGTGCCGCTGCCGTCCACGCCCCACCAGCCCGAGCAGGTCGAGGACCGGGACTCGGCCGGTGGCGTGCCCAGGTTCCACATCAGCCGGAACTCGGGGTTGACCGCGAACCCCGGCCCGGACAGCGGCACCAGCCGGCCGTCGGCCTCCTCCTTGAGGCCGCTGCGGTCGCGGTACCAGCCGCACACCTCCCAGGCGATGATTCCCCGGCGGAAGTCCTTGTCGTCGTTGAACCGCCCGAACGGCGCGCTGCCGGTGGTGCCGGCGGCGGGCACCGCGGCACCGGCGCGGGCCATCGCCGCGGCCTGGATCGCCGCCTGGTCGGCGGGGGGCGTCCGCTCGCGGTCCTCCAGCATGCGGCAGTAGGCGCGGCCGGCCAGGTCGTGGTCGGGGCCGAACTGCGCCTCGATCCAAAGGTCGAGGTAGGACGCCTCCCACAGCGACGACATCAGCGACGCCAGGTGGGGCTGGAACGCGGCGGTGCCGGCCACGGCGCCCCCGCCATCGCCACCGTCGAACGCACGGCGCAGCTCGTCGACGTAGTAGTGGCAGTCGAGCAGGTTGTCGGGGGCGTCGTCCGGGCCGGCCCGGGGCGCGATCGAGCTGATGCGGTCGGCGACCACGTTCGACACCCCGACGCCCCGCTCGGCGAGCCAGCCGGGGCTGCCGGAGCGGGCGCCCCCGGCGTCGTCGGGCCCCGCCCGGGCGAGGAGGACCAGGAGGACGGCCAGGCAGGCGAACGGGCGGATCAGGTCGCGCAGCGAGCGCTCCCCGTCCCGGGCCAGGCGGGTGGCGACGACGACC
Source organism: uncultured Acidimicrobiales bacterium (assembly GCA_963739835.1). Taxonomy (GTDB): domain Bacteria; phylum Actinomycetota; class Acidimicrobiia; order Acidimicrobiales; family VFJN01; genus ZC4RG19. Next base: position 37,799 of record CAVUBW010000021.1, on the reverse strand, counting down.
ACGGCCAGGGCGAGCACGAGCAGCCCGACCCCCGACAGCGCCAGGTCGGCGGCGGCCGCGTAGCCGTCGTTGACCGGCTGGAGCGGCGCGGGCGTGCCGCCGGACGAGCCACCGGTGCCGCCGACGGTGAACAGGTCGAACGCGAGGGCGGTGCGGGTCAGCCACTGGAGGATCTGCCAGATCAGGCCGGCCATGCCGTAGAGGAAGGTCACCAGCGGCTGCATGACGCTGGCCTTGCCGATCTCGCTGGCCCCGTAGTTGCTGTAGAAGCTGTCGGCGTCGTCGGCCCACCGGTAGAACGGCAGGCAGTCCCACGCGCCGGGGTCGCCGGCCGGCAGGTCCACGCACGCATCCGGTCCGAGCCCGTGACCGGTGGCGGAATGTTCGGTCGCGGGCGGCGCCTGCGCGGGCGCGGCCGCCGCCGGCGACGCTCCGGGCCCCGCCGCCAGGACGAGGGCGGCCAGCGCGGCGAGGGCGGCCGCCGCGGCGAGCGCGCCCAGCCTGACGGCGGGACCGCGGGCGGGCCGGGGCGGGGTCATGGGCGTCACCCGTCCCGCAGGGGCAGGATCTCCCCCCGCTCACCGACGCGGGCGGGATCGATCTCGACGGCCGACGAGCGCAGCACGATCCGGTCGCCGTGGGCGATCTCGCCGGCGGGCACCGGGCACAGGCCGACATACAGCCGGCCCTTGCGGCCCCGGTATTCGACGAGGGCCCGGCGGGACCACAGCGAGCGCCACAGGTACCGCACGACCGGCTCGCCTCCGGGGCGGGCGGTCACGGTCAGCCAGCCGAACGCGGCGCCGAGAGCGACCAGGATGGCGAGCAGGTTCCACGACCCGGTCGCCGCCACCAGCAGCATGCCCACCGGCAGCGCGACCAGCGCGCCGGCGCCGGCGCCGACCGCCTGGCGGACGGGGATGTTCACGACGCCGCGGCGGATGCGCCACGGCGCCCGGCGGGTCGCCTCGCTGAAGCACACCATCTGGGGCCCGTCGCCCACGGCGGTCCCTCCCGGGTCAGCTGAGAAGGCCGAACAGCCAGTCGGCCAGCGATGTGATCGCGACGAAGCCCAGGTCGGCGATCTTGCCGATCAGGCTGGGGACGAACAGCAGCAGGGCGAGCAGCGCGCCGCGCAGCGCCCCGCCCGCCGCCTTGCGGCCGCCGTCGTTCGTCGACTGCCAGATGGCCTTGATGATCAGGAACGCCACCAGCAGCACGCCGACGCCGGCCATCAGCGAGGTCAGCCAGGTGTTGTCGGCGAAGAACTGGTCGATCATCGGGCCGGGGCTGTTCTCCCCGGCCGGGCCGGTCGTGGTGGGCGGCTGCTGTTGCAGCAGGCCAGCGGCGCCCACGAGCCCATTCAGGGCGGATGTTGTCAGGTACGACACCGTGTCCCCTTGGTCGGCCTACTCCTTCGCCGCGGAGCATTCCGGCCGTGCGAGGGGATCGACGCGCGGGGTCAGCCGGCCGGGTCGCCGCCGGGCGGGGACAGCTCGTCCTCCAGGGCCGCGAGGCGGTCGTGCAGCGGCCCGCCACCGGCCTCGGTGATGGCGAGCCACGCCCTGACGTGCTCGCGGGCGGTCCACCACCCGAGGCCCGCGGCCAGGAGGGCGTCGACGAGGCCGCGCAGCCGCGCCCACATAGGCGTCCGCCCGGTCGCCGGCGCGGTCGCCGGCGGTCGTCGTCGCCCGCACCAGGTCGTCGGCCAGGCGCGTGCTCGGCAGGTAGGGGGGTGCGTCCTCGGGCACGAGCGCGTCGAGGGCGGCGAGGTACGTGTCGGCGCGCCGGGGCCGGGGGGAGGCGACGCCCGAGCCGGCGTCGTCGAGCCCTGCCGCCTCGCCGGCCCACCGCGCCGCGGCGGTGCGGTCGCCGACGTCCTCGTGCAGGCGGGCGAGCGCCCAGCGCCAGCGCGGCTCGGCGGGATCGCGGGCGGCGGCGAGCACGAGGTCGCGGTGGGCGTCGGGATCGCCCGCCAGCAGGCGGGCGACGCCGCGGCACCCGAGCCCCCGCGGCCAGTCGTCGAGCCCGGGGCGGCGCAGGAGCGCCGTCACGTCGTCGGCGACCGCCCGCAGCTCCCGCCGGGCCACGTCGGGGTCGGCGGCGGCCGTCCGCTCGGCCTGGGCCATCCGGGCCTCGGCCTTGCCGAGCCGGCTGAGCGGCAGCTCGTCGAGCCGCTTGGCCAGGTCGCGCTCGAGGCCCAGGAAGTCGAGCACGGTGGCCACCATGACGACGGCGGCGGCGAACACCAGCAGCCAGATCGCCCACCGCTGCACCGGGCGCTCGGCGTCGGCCACGGTCAGCAGGGCGAGCACCACGAAGCTCACCAGGATCAGCCCGGAGGCGGCCAGCGCCTCCCCGCTGTGCGGCGGCGACAGCTCGCCCCGCAGCCGCCGGGCCCGCTCCTCGATCCGGGCGTGCGGCAGCAGACGGGCCGAGGTGCTCTCGTCCAGCGCCCGCAGCCGGTCGACGGTCCGCTCGTGGAAGGCGTGCAGCCGCACGGACACGAACCCGTTCAGGAACACCAGCACCGTGAGCAGGGCGCCGAGCGCCGCGACCGCCGCCGAGTCGAGTTCGCGCATCGGCGGGATGTTCTACCGCGCCCGCAGCACCATCTGGGTCTGCGTGACCTTGGCGACCGCGCGGCCGTCGTCGCCGGTGATCGTGGTCTCGACCACGATCGTCGTGCCGCCCACGTGCAGCGGGGTCGCCACCGCCCGGGCGGTGCCGGCGCGGACCGCGCCGAGGAAGTTCGTCTTGGACTCGATCGTGGTCGTGCCGACCGCGCCGTCGGGCAGGTTGAGGCAAAGGGCCGGGCGCCGGCCGTGTCGGCCAGGGCCATCAGCACGCCGCCGTGCAGGACCTCGCCGCCGGTGCACCAGGCCCGGCGACCAGTCGAGCTCGACCCGGACAGCGTCGGGGCCCGGCGCCCGTGGCCCGCTGCCGAGCGTGGTGCACCGGGGCATGGCCGAGCGGATCAGCCTCGCTGTGGCCTACGTCGGGGCGACATGGCGCCGCGGTCGAGCCACTGCCGACGGGAGCGGGGGTGGCGCCTAATGGCGCCGACGTGCTCGCCGTGACGCCGGGCGACGCCCCGTCCGGCCCGCGCTACCCAAGCGCTCCGCCGCGCGTCGAACTGATTGGCGAACCAACCAGGCTTCCGCCGTGGCCGGGACCGACCGGAAGTCGCTCGGCGATCGGTTCTGCTTGGCCGTGGCCGGCGCCAGGGGTGGCCGGCCTACACGGCCGACCGGGCCTGGGTCGGTGCGTCACCGGGGCCGAGGTCGTCCCGATCAGGTAGCGCGGGGCCGGGTATTCCTACTTGAGGTAGGATATTGCGCATGGCCGTGTCGAAGGTGTCGCTGAGCATCGACGATGACGTGCTCGTCGAGGCTCGTGCGCGCGCTGGTCACCGTGAGCTGTCGTCGTACGTGACCGACGCGCTGCGCCGCCAGCTGCAGCACGACCGCATCGGCGAGCTGCTTGCCGAGATGGAAGCCGAGTCGGGCCCCATCCCGGAGGACCTGATGGAGGAGGCTCGTCAGCTATGGCGAGGACCCGCCGCGGCGCCCAGGTCCCGCCGGCGCAGCGCCTGATCCTCGACAGCGGCGCCGTCATCGCCCTGTCCCGCAACGACCAGCGAGCCCGGGCGATGCTGGCAGCAGCGTGGGAGGCGGGCGCCGATGTGGCCGTTCCCTCGGTCGTGGTCGCGGAAACCGTTCGCGGCTCGGCGAAGGACGCGTCCGTGAACCGGGTGCTCAAGTCGGTGGGCGAGGTGGCCGCCGCCGGCGAGGGGACCGGTCGTGTCGCGGGTGCGCTACTCGGCGCGGCGCGCTCGACCTCGACAATCGACGCCCTGGTCGTCGCCTCGGCACTCGAGCGCGGGGGCGGCGTCGTTCTCACCGGCGATCCCGACGACCTCGAGCCGCTCGCCCACGGCCACCCCGAGGTCGTCATCAGGGCCCTGTGACTCAGGCAGCCCGGGCCAGCACGTAGAGGCGCTGGCTGGCGTATTCGTGGGGGAGCGGGCCGCGCTGGCGCTCGACCTCGATCGCGAAGCCGGCCTCCGTCACCGCCGCCACCAGCTCGTCCCGGCCGTAGAAGCAGCCCGGCAGCGACACCTGGTGGCCCAGGAACTCCTCGACCAGCACGTCGCCCTCGCCGAGGTGGGCCGACAGGACGAGCGCGCCGCCCGCGGCCAGCACCCGGCGGTGCTCCGCCAGGGCGGGCCCGAGGTCGGATCGGGGTACGTGCTGGAGCGAGTAGTAGGCGATCGCCAGCGCGCAGCACCCCGCCCGCAGCGGCAGGCGACGCAGGTCGGCCTGCGCAAGCCGCAGCGTCGGCACCCGCCGGCCCGCGACCGCCAGCATCGCCTCGGCGAGGTCGGCGCCGAGCCACGCCCGGCCCCGCTCGCCCAGGTACGTCGCCGCCGGGGCGGGGCCGCAGCCGGACTCCAGCACCCAGCCCGTGCCGGGGGCGGCGGCGAGCGCGGCGTCGAGCATCTCGCGGTCGATCGGGAGGTCCGCGAGTTCGTCGCCGAAGGCCGCGGCGTAGTCGGTCGCGACGATGTCGTACGCGCCGCGCACGGCGGCGGAGAACGGGTCCAGCGTCAGGCCGGGTCGGCGATGTCGGTCGCCTCGTGGACCAGCCGGGTCTGCGGCACCGACGCCACCGCGCCCGTCCGGATCAGCTCGCGCACGGCCGGAACCGGGTCGTGGTCGGCGAAGCGGGTCGAGTCGGTGTAATCACCGTCGTCACCCGCCGTGGCGTCGTGCACCCACCACGACGCCTCCAGCGCGATGCCGTTGGGGTCGGTGAAGTAGATCGACCGCATGATGCCGTGGTCGATCACGTCGGTGACCTCGCAGTCGTTCTCCTTGAGGCGGGCCTGGAGCGCCTCGAGCGCGGCCTCGTCCTCCAGGTCGAGCGACAGGTGGTCGAACTGGATCGCCCGCGGGTCGGGCACACCGGCCGGCTTGGCGAAGCTGGCCAGGGGCGTGTCGGCGTACTCGAAGAACGCCACCGTGCTGCCGGTGCCGATCTCGAAGAAGTAGTGCCGGAAGTCGGGCGTGCCGATCGTCGCCACCAACCGGGCCCCGAGGACCCCGTGGTAGAAGCGGACGGTCGCGTCCATGTCGCCGGTGATGAGCGCCAGGTGATTGACACCACGCCAGCGCGGTTGGTCCGTCGCCGTCTCCATAGGTCCAGCGTACGCCGGCTTCCGCCGTAACGTTGCGGGGTGACCCACCTGTCCCGGCTGGAACCGCCGTCGCCAGGTCGCCGCATGCTGGTGCGCCGCCGGCTGCTCGACCGGCTACGGGGCCGCTGGTACATGCCGGTGACCGTGGTCGGGGCGCCCGCCGGCTACGGCAAGACCACGCTTCTCGCCCAGGCCCTCGCCGACAACGCGGAGGCCCCGCTGGGGATCGACTGCTGGCTCGCCTGCGAGCCCGGCGACGGCGCCGCCTCGGCCCTCGGCCGCGGGCTGTGCGCCGCGGTGGGTGCGACGCCGCCGCCCGGCGCGGAGCCCGGGGCCGACGCCGGCGCCTACGCCACCGCCGTGGCCGAGGCGGTGTGGCGCCGCTCGCCCCAGCAGGTGGCGCTGGTCGTCGACGACGTCCACGAGATCCCGCCGGGGTCGGACGGCGCCGCCCTGCTCGCCGCGGTCCTGGCGGCGCTGCCGGCCAACGGGCACGCCGTGCTGTGCGGGCGGTCGGCGCCGCCGCTGCCCCTGGCGCGCCTCGACGTCGCCGGCCGGCTGTCCCGGCTCGACGCGTCCGACCTCGGGTTCGACGACGAGGAGCTGGCGGCCTTCGCCTCGCTGCGGGGGGTCCCGGCCGCCACAGTGGCCGGCTGCGGCGGCTGGCCGGCCATGGCGGAGCTGTCGGCCAGCGCGCCCCGGGCACTGCCGCCGACTACGTGGGCGAGGAGGTGCTGGCCGGCCTCACGCCCGACCGGCGCCGGGCGCTCGCGCTGCTGGCGCACGTGGGGCCGTTCGACGCCGACCTCGCCGCCGCGGTGCTCGGCCTCGACCCGGCCGACATCGACGCGCTCGTGCGGGGCCTGCCCCTGGTCACGACCCTCCCGGGCGGCGAGCGCGCCCTGCACGCGGTGTGGCGGGCGCTCCTGGCCGGCGACGTCGAGCCCGACGCCGCCGCCGACGTCCGCCGCCGGGCGGCGGCGGTGGTGCGGGGCCGAGGCGATCCCGCGGCGGCGGTCGCCCTCCTGCTCGACGCCGGCCCGGGTGGCGGACCGGCCGGCGCGGCCGAGCTCGGCGCCGCGGTCGTCGACGCACTCGGCGCGGCCCACCCACCGGTCGCCCGGGATGTGCTGGCCGATTGGCTGGCCCGGCTCCCTGCCGCCGTGCGCACCCACCCGAGTGGCAAGCTGCTGGCCGCGGTCACGACGGCCGAGGCCGACCCCGAGGGCGCGAGCGCGGCGCTCCGGGACGCGGCGGACGCCTTCGCCGCCGCCGGCGACCAGCTCGGCGAGCTCGCCTGCCTGGTGCAGCTCGGCCAGCTCGCGTGGTGGTCCGAGGACGTCGGGCGCCTCGCCCCGATCGCCGCCCGGCTGTTCGCGCTGGAGGCGGCCGGCTGCCGGGAGGCGGCCGCCCTGGCGTCGTTCGCCCGGGCGGTGCTCATCGACGTGCGGAACGACAGCCGGGGCGTGCTCGCCGAGCTGGACCACATCCCGCCCGGGGCGCTCAACGACGTGTGGCAGGGGATCGTGTGCTGGTTCCGCTCGATCTCGCTCATGCACCTCGGCAACGCCCGGGCCGCACTGGCCGCGGCGGAGGCCGCGCTCGCCCACCACGGGCCGCTGCACCGGCCGCTGGCCGAGGGCTCGCGCCTCCAGGCGCTGTGGTACCTGGGGAGGCCCGACGAGGTCCGGGCGGCGTTCCCCGGCGCGGTCGAGCGCATGGCGGGCGCCGGTTACCGCAACTTCACGGCGCTGGCGGCCGCCCAGTGCGCGATCGTCCTCGCCCACCTCGGCGAGGACGATGCGGCGTCGGGCCTGCTGGCCCAGGCCCGGGGAACGGCCGCCACGCCCGACGCGCCGCTGGTCGACACCACGCTCGCCCTCGCCGACGCCGCGGTGGCGGTGGCGGCCGGCGACGAGGCCGGTGCGGCGCTCACGCTCGACGCCGTCCTGGCCCGCCATCCGCTGGGCCAGGGCCACTCGGCCGCGCCCCAGCAGCGGTGCCTGGCGCTGAGCTACGTGCTCGCCCCGGGGTCCCGTGCCGCGTGGGATGCGGCCGACCTCGGCCCCGCGTTCGTCGTGGCCCGCGACCTGGCCCGCGCCGTGGTGGCGGTGCGTGAGGGCGGCCGCCTCCCGGCCGACCCCCCGGCGCTGCCGGCGGCGGGCGTGGCCGAGGCCCACCTGCCCGGCCGCTGGCTGGCGGAGGTCGCCGTGGCGGCCGCGGCCGCGGGCCGCGACGACGGCTGGCGGGTGCTGACCGACGCGTGGGTGAGCCTGCGCCCGGCGGTCGCCGCCCTTGCCGAGCGGCCCGGCGGCGGCCGGGGGCGGGCCACGGCCCGCTCGGTGCTGCGCCGCCTCGCCGTCCCGCCGGCCGGCCGCCTGGACCTGCGCCTGCTCGGGCCGGTCGAGCTCGACCGGGACGGGCTGGCGGTGACGTCCCCGGACTGGCGGCGCGAGCGCGTCCGGCTGCTGCTCGCGTACCTGGCGCTGCAGCGCGGCGCGTCCCGCGAGCGGGTCGCCGACGACCTGTGGCCCGCCCTCGACGCCGAGGCGCAGTCCCGCAACCTCCGGGTCACCCTCACCTACCTGCTGCGGGTGCTCGAGCCCGACCGGGCGCCGCGGGCCGCGTCCTACGTGGTCCACCAGCAGGGCGACCGGCTGGCGCTGCGGACCGGCGGCGCCCTGACCGTCGACGTGTGGGAGTTCGACGAGGCGGCCCGGCGGGCCGCGGAGGCGAACGACGCCGGGACGCCCGCCGCCGCGCTCGCCCACGCCCTGCGGGCAGTCGAGCTGTGGCGGGGCGAGCCGACCGACCTCGTGTCGCAACCCTGGGCGCTCGTCCCGCTGGAGGAGCGCCGCCGGCGCTTCGCGGCGCTCGCCACCCGGGCCGGCGAGCTGCTGCTCGCCCGGGGCAACGCCGAGGGCGCCCAGGCGCTGGCCGAGCGGGCGCTGGCGGTCGACCCCTGGCTGGAGGCCGCCCACCGGCTGGTGGTGGCCGCCAACCACGCGCTGGGCGACGACCTGTCCGCCCGCCGGGCGCTCGCCCGCTACCGCGAGGCGGTCAGCGAGATCGGGCTCGACCCCGACCAGTCGACCCTGATGATCGAGCGCCTGCTGGACAAGCGCGACCGCCGGCCGTGACGGCACTAAGACACGGCCGCCACCATCGTCTCGATCCGGGGCGAGGGTGTCAGGCCCAGCTCGTGCGCGAGCAGGCTCCGGTAGCCGGCCAGGTGGCGCAGCGCGTCGGACCGGTTGCCCTGGGCGAGGTGGGCCTCGATGAGGGCGGCGTTGGCGGAGTCGCGCAGCGGGTCGGCGCTGACCGCCGCCAGCCCCGCCTCGACCGCCCGGGCGAAGCGCCCGTGGCCCGCGCACGCCCGGCTCAGGGCCTCCAGGGCGTGGATGCGGAGCTGGCGCACCCGCTCCCGCTCGGCCACGACCCACTCCTCGTCCCACGACGGCAGCAGGTCGCGCTGGAGCAGCTCGAGCGGCACGACCAGGGCCGACCGGCCGTCGTCGGTCTCGTCGAGCACGGCGCGGGCGAAACCCTCGCTGCGGGTCAGGTCGACCGTGACGTCGTCGCGCAGGCCGACCTGGTTCCGGCCGGCCCGCACCAGCCGCCGGCTGACGGCGCTCAGGCGCCACAGCGCGTTGCGCAGGTTCGCCTGGGCCCGTGTCTGCGTCGTGTCCGGCCACAGCCGTCCCGCCAGGGTCTCCCGGGACAGGCGGGGCCCGGTCACCGCCAGGCAGCCGAGGACCCGCTGCGCCTGCAGGGCCACGGCCATCGCCCGCCCGCCCACCAGGACCTGCAGCTCGCCCAGCACGCGCAGCTCGGGCGCGTCGTTGTCGATCATCATTTGTCACCTTCCGCCGCATGCCCGCCGAGGGCACGACGATCGACCGTAGGGCGGGCGCTGCTAGCCGCGTGCTAACGACGACCGGCCCCCCGGGGGTGACAAGGTCCCGGGGGGCCGGCGTCCATCGCCGGCGCCGGGCCCTTCGGGTCCCGCGGGGTCGCGCCTGCGGGAGTGGGGGAGGGGTCGGGCCCGAGCCGGCGGGGCCGTGCGGACGGTGTCCGCCCGCAGGTCAGGGAGGCGCGGGCGGGTCAGCCGGCTCGGGGGCGGGCGGCGCCGGGGGCGGGGCGCCGGCCGGCTCCGCCGCCGCGGTGGGCAGCGGCGCGGGCCGCTCGAGCAGGTCCAGGGTGTCCATGTCCCGGACAGTACGGGTGCTGTGTCCGCGCCCCCGTCCCCGGTCCGTCGCCGGTGTCAGCAGCCGGCGAGCATGCTGCGAAGGGCGGCGGCCTCCGCGGGATCCGCGGTCAGCCCCCACCGGACCTTGGTCGTCACCCACGACGTGGCGAACGGGCACCAGGCCGCCTGGTACGGCGGTCGCCACGCGGCCGGGTCGCGGTCGCCCTTGGACCGGTTGGCGGCGGCGGTCACGGCCACCAGCTCGCCGGGGGTGGCGAGCTCGTTGGCGAACGCCTCGCGCCGGGCGGCGTCCCAGCCCGCGGCCCCGGACCGCCAGGCCTCGGCCAGCGCGACGACGTGGTCGACGTCCAGGTCGCCGGGCTCGCCGGTGACGACACCGTCATACAGCGACGACCACCCGCCGCCGGGGAGCCCGGGCAGGTCGGTGCGCCGCTCGGCCGCCAGGACCTCGCACCGGGTGTCGCACCCGTCGCCGTCGGCGTCGTCCCAGTGGGGGAACAGGTCCCGTTCGTAGCCGGCGTCCGGCGACTCGGGGGCCACGACGAGCCGGTCGACCAGCGCCGTGGCCGGGGTCACGGGCGCGGGCGGCGGGAGGACGGTCGTCGGCGGGGCGGTCGTCGGCGGGGCGGTCGTCGGCGGTGCCACCGTGACGGTCGCCGGCTCGCGCGGCACGCCGGCCGCCCAGCCGACGCTCAGCCACGCGGCGGTGACCAGGGCCACCAGGCCCCAGGCCAGCTTCCGGCCCGGGGCGGGTTGGGACGCGGCCCAGAGCGCGACCGGCAGCGGCGGCAGCACGCCCCATGCGAGGGCCTGCCACCACCACCGCCGGGCCCGGAACCGGTCCCAGGCGATCGCGCGGGCGCGACCGCCGTCACTCACAGGCGATGCCGTCGTTGTCGCGGTCGAGGTGCGGGGCGTAGCCGGGGTCGCCTCGATGGAGCGGCGTCACGCCCGCCGCCCGGGCCTCGCTGCAGTTGGCGTAGCTCACCGGCCCGGGCGCAGGGTCGGGCGCCGGCACCGGCGCCGGCGGCGCGGGCGCGGGGGCGGGCGGCGGCGGGTGAGCGACCGTGGTCGGCGCGGCGGTCGTCGGCGGCAGGGTCGGTGGGACCGTCGTCGGCGCGGCAGTGGTCGGTGCGGCGGTCGTCGGCGGGGCCGCGGTCGTCGACGGCTGCGGCGCGTCCCGCCCGGTCGTCGTCGAGCCGGCGGTGGCGAGCGTGTGCGTGTCGCTGGACTCGTGGGCGCCACCGGTCAGGCCGCTCACGAGCGCCAGCACCAGGATCACTGCGGCCACCGGGGCCATCGCCTGGGCCCAGAGCGGCCACGTTCGGTAGGTGTCGAGCATCACCCATGGAGAGGCCGTCCGGGCCCGGCTATGACGGCGCCGGGCATCCGCCGGCCGGCTCCCGATTAGCGGATACTCTTATCTGCTCACCGGCGAACGGAGGGCCCTCGATGGTGGTGAAGGACGGGCCGTGACGTCACGGGCGATCGCGGACGGGGTCCGGAGCAACGGCGCCAAGCTGGCCTCCACCGTGGCCGACCGGATCGTCGACGACATCGCCCGCCTCGGCTGGCCCGAGGGCGAGGTGGTCGGGTCCGAGCCGGTCCTGCGAGCACGCTACGGCGTCAGCCGGGCCGTGTTCCGGGAGGCCGTCCGCCTCGTCGAGCACCGCCACATCGCCCGGATGCGCCGGGGTCCGGGCGGCGGGCTGGTCGTCACACCGCCGTCGGTCGCGGCGGTGGCCGACGCCGTGTCCGTGTACCTCGTCTACCTCGGCGCCGAGATCGACGACGTGTTCGAGGCCCGGCTGGCGCTGGAGCTGTCCGCCGCCGAGCTGGCGCCCGGGCGGCTCGACGAGGACCACATCGCCGCGTTCCGGGCGCTCGTCGCCGGCGAGGCGTCCGGGCGGGTCGCCGACCACCGGGAGCTGCACCGGCTCGTCGCCGCCACCACCGGGAACCCGGCCCTCGAGTTCTTCGTCGACCTGCTCCACCGGGTCACGCTGCGCTACCTGCCCCGGGGCACCATCTTCAGCCAGAAGACGCTGGGCGAGTCGGCCGCAGCCCACGCCGCCATCGCCGAGGCGATCCTGGCGGGCAACGAGGGCCTGGCCCGGGGGCGGATGCGGCGCCACCTGGAGGCAGAGGCCGACTACCTGCGCGCCCGCCGCCCGTCGCGGCGCCGCCTCGCCGACCCGGGCGAGCCGGTCGGGCTCAGCGACAAGCGGGCGGAGGCCACGGCCCGGCTGATCTTCGCCGACATCACCGCGGCCGGCTGGCCGGTGGGCGAGCTGCTCGGCTCCGAGAGCGACCTGATGGCCCGCTACGGCGTCAGCCGGGCGGTGCTCCGCGAGGCGGTCCGGGTGCTGGAGCACCACCAGGTCGCCCGCATGCGCCGGGGACCGGGCGGCGGCCTGTTCGTCGCCGAGCCCGGGATCGAGGCCGTGATCGACGCGGTCGCGCTCCAGGCCGACCGCCGGGGCATCGGCCCGCGCCACCTGGTCGAGGTGCGTCGGGCGGTCGAGCTGGCGGTGCTCGACCGCGTTGTGACGGGCCTCGACGACGGCGGCGCCGCGCGGCTGCGCCAGGCGCTGGAGTCCGAGCGCTCGGCCGTGCAGGGCGAGGCCGATTTCGTCGGCCAGGACCTGCACAACACGCTCGCCGCGGTGTCCGGCAACCCGGTGCTGGAGCTGGTGACGCAGGTGCTGATGCGCCTCACCCGGCTGCACTTCTCGGTGCCCCCTGGTGCGCCGGACCCGCTCCCGTTCGGCGACCTCGTCGCGGTCCACGCCCGCATCGTGGACGCGATCGTCGCGGCCGACGACGAGCTCGCCCGCCACCGCATGCGCCGCCACCTCGACGCGCTGGTCGACTGGGTGCGCTGACCGGTCGGCTCAACCGGTCTCGCGTTTTGTCCGCGGAAATGGTCGCTGGGGCGACCGTTTCAGCGGACAAAACGCGAAGAAAGGGGCGGGTCAGCCCCCGCCGAACGGGTTGCCCAGCTGGAACGGCACGTCCGCGAAGTGGGCGGCGGCCAGCTCCAGGTCCTCGACGGTCCAGCGGCCCTCGGTCTCGATCTTGTCGATCAGCGCCCACGGCTGGAACAGGTGGACCTGGCCGCCGACGACGAAGAACGTCCGCCCCGTGATCGGGCACATCTCGGTCGACAGGTAGGCGACGAACGGCGAGATGTTGGCCGGGTCCATTGCGCCCCCGCCGCCCCCGTCGCCGCTGTCTGCCGCGGCGCCGGCCAGCCCCGCCGTGAGCCGGGTGAGCGCCGCCGGGGCGATGGCGTTGACCCGCACGCCGTAGCGGGCCAGCTCCTGGGCGGCGATGATCGTCAGCGCGCCGATGCCCATCTTGGCGGCGCCGTAGTTGGTCTGGCCGACGTTGCCGAACAGCCCCGACGTCGACGACGTGTTGACCACCGCCCGGGGCGCCTCGTTGCCCGCCTTGGGCTGGTCGCGCCAGTAGGCGGCGGCGTGGCGCAGCGGGGCGAAGTGGCCCTTGAGGTGGACCTTGATCACCGCGTCCCACTCGTCCTCGGTCATGTTCACCAGCATCCGGTCGCGCAGGATGCCGGCGTTGTTGACCAGCACGTGGAGGTCGCCGAAGGCCTCGACCGCGGTGTCGACCAGCCGCTTGGCGCCGTCCCAGTCGGTGACGTCGTCGTGGTTGGCGACGGCCTCGCCGCCGGCGGCGACGATCTCGTCGACCACCTGCTGGGCCGCCGTCGCGTCGGCGCCGGTGCCGTCGGGATTGCCGCCGAGGTCGTTGACGACGACCCGGGCGCCCTCGGCCGCGAACAGCAGGGCGTGCTCCCGCCCGATGCCCCGCCCGGCCCCGGTGATGACGGCCACGCGGCCCTTCAGTGTGTTCATCGCTCGCTCCTCTTCCCCTCGGAGATTTGAGGATACTTATAATCAGTCTGCGAGAATCGGGCTCTCGACCCAGGGAGGGAAGCATGGCCGCTCAGATCCCGTTGGTCGACTACCTGGTGCTCGGCGACGAGCCCGCACCTCGAGGCGCAACGAGTGCACCGCCTGCGGTGCCCGGTTCTTCGACCGTCGCAACGCCTGCGCCTCGTGCGGCGGCCGCGACTTCACGCACGGTGGCGGTCGCCACCGAGGGCGAGGTCCGCGCGTTCACGATCGTGTCGCTTCGCCGCGCCCGGCATCCCGGTCCCGTTCGTGGCCGCGCGTCGTCGACTGCGACGGCACCAGCGTGCGCGGCAACGTCGTCAACGTCGAGCCCGACCCCGAGCACGTGCACGCTCGGGCATGAAGGTGCGGCTCACCACGTTCCCGATCGGCGCCGACGGCGAGGGCACCGAGGCCATCGGCTTCGGCTTCGAGCCCGTGCGAGACCAGGAGCGGCGACCATGGCAGCGACGACGTCTGGATCCTCGGCATCAACATGACCAAGTTCGGCAAGCACCCGGACAAGGACACCGTCGACCTCGCGGCCGAGGCCGCCCTCGGCCGCGCTGGCCGACGGCGGCGTGACGATGAAGGACATGGGCGTGCTCGCCGCCGGCAACCTCATGGGCGCGCGCGCCGGCATCGGCCAGCAGCTCCAGAAGCAGATCGGCCAGACCGGCATCCCCGTCTACAACGTGGCCAACGCCTGCGCCACCGGTGCCACCGCGCTGCGCACCGCGATCATGGCGATCAAGGCCGGCGAGGCCGACATGGGCCTCGCCGTCGGCGTCGAGAAGCTGGCGGGCGCCGGCCTGCTCGGCGGCGGCGCCCGGTCGCGAGCGACAGCGACGACCTGGACGCCGCAAGGGCCGCTACGGCGCGGTCGCCCCGCTCGACGGGCGGGTCGGCACCGACGACGATGCCGGGCGTGTTCGCCCAGATCGGCATGGAGTACGGCCACCAGCTACGGCGGCGCCAGCTTCGAGCTGTTCGCCCGGATCAGCCGAGAAGAACCACGCCCACTCGACGCTCAACCCGCTGGCCGCCTACACGAAGCGGCATGACGCTCGAGGAGATCATGGACGACGTCGATGATCGCCTACCCGAACACCCGGCCGATGTGCTCGGCCAACTGCGACGGCGCGGCCGCCGCGGTGGTGGTCGTCGGACGCGAAGCTCAAGACGCTCTCGCTCGAGCAGCAGCGGCGGGCGGTCAAGATGTCGCGCGTCGGTGCTCACCACCGACCCGTGGCAGGAGGCCTGCCAGGTCCTGCCCGACGTCAACACGCTCACCCGCAACGCGGCCACCCAGGCCTACGAGCAGGCCGGCGTCGGCCCGGAGGACCTCGACCTGGTCGAGCTGCACGACTGCTTCGCCACGGCCGAGCTGGTCCACTACGACAACCTCAGCTGTGCGAGCCGGGCGGCGCCGTCGACTTCTTCGAGTCGCGGCGCCCCGTGGCGCGACGGCAGCACTGCCGGTCAACGTGTCGGGCGGCCTGCAGTCGAAGGGCCACCCGATCGCCGCCACCGGCATCGCCAACATCTGGGAGGTCTGCCACCACCTGCGCGGCGAGGCCGGCGACCGCCAGATCGAGGGCGCCAAGGTCGGCCTGGCCCACGTCATCGGCCTCGGCTCGGCGTGCGGCGTCCACATCCTGGAGAAGGCCGCCGCGTAGATCCCTGGCATCCTCGCGGGATGCCGGACTGGATCGTCGACGCGCGCAACGTCGTCGGCGCGCGCCCCGACGGCTGGTGGCGGGACCTGCCGGGCGCGGTGGCGCGGCTGCTCGACGAGATCGTGCGCTGGCACGACGAGTCCGGCGAGGACGTGCTGGTGGTCGTCGACGGCCACCCGACGGCCCGGGTGCCCGAGGGGCCGCACTACGGCGTGGACGTCCGCTACGCCCACTCGCGGGCGCGCGACGCCGCCGACGACGAGATCGTGCGGATCGTCTCGGCGCGCCCGGCGCCGGGCGACACGACGGTGGTCACGTCCGACCGCGTCCTGCGGGCGCGGGTGGGCGCGCTCGGCGCCGGCACCGAGGGCGGCCGCCGGTTCCTCGACCGGCTGGCCGCGGTCGGGCCCCGCCGCCGGGACCGGGAGGTCCTCGCCCACTTCGGGATCGACGAGTCGGCGCTGCTCGGCCGGGGCGGCGAGGCCCGGGTGTTCGCCCTCGGGGCCGACCGGGTGCTGCGCCTGCCCCACGCGTCTGTCGACGCCGGCGCGCTCGAGGAGCGGCGACGGCTGCTGGCGGCGATCGCCGCGCCGGACTGGCGGGTGGCGCTGCCCGAAGTGCTGGAGCATCGCCAGGTCGCGGGCCGGCTCGTCGTGATCGAGCGGCGGCTGCCGGGCCGGGACGCCCTGGCGGCGCTGGGGGAGCGCGGCCGCGACCGCGAGGCGCTCGTGCGCGACCACCTCGACGTCGCCCGCGCGGTGGCCGGGCTGCGGTGCCCGGCCGACCGCTTCGGCGAGCTGATGGGCGCCGGGCGGATCGAGGCGGCGAGCTTCGGCGAGTGGGCCGAGGCTCGCCTCGCGGCGTCGCTCGCGACCGGCGGCGCGGCCTTCGCCGGCCTCGATCCCGCGGCGCTGACCCGCGACCTGCTCGCCGCCCTGCCCCAGCCCGAGCCGCCCCGCCCGGTGCTCGTGCACCTCGACGTCTTCCTCGGGAACATGCTGGCCGACGGCGACCGGATCAGCGCCCTGCTCGACTTCGGACCGATAACGATCGGCGGGCCGCCCGACCTCGACGCCGTGGTCGCGGCGACCTACCTCGCGCCGGAGATCACCCCGACCGCCCACGACGCCGACCGGCGCGCCGCCCGGGACTGGGCGGCGGAGGCCGGCCTGGCGGGCGCGCTCGGGCCCGCCGAGCGCTGGATCGCGGCGTACTGGACCGGCGCGCCCGACGACGAGCGCCTCCGGCGGTGGTGTGCGCGCATCCTTCTCGGCGGGCCTTGACCGCGTCGCGCCAACCGTCCGCTGTCAGATTTCGGTCCGCCACCCCGGACGGTCGACGCCTCGACCCCGCTGCTGCGCCGCCTCCCGAACTAGACATCACGGATGGCTGAGGGCATGTTCGGGCCGCCGGAGACCGTTGCCGCCGTCGAGTACGGCTCGGGTACGACGCTGACCCACGGCGAGCTGGAGGACCGCTCCCGCCGCCTCGCCGGGCTGTGGCGTTCCCGCGGCATCGCCCGGGGCGACCACGTGGCGGCGCTGCTCGACAACCGGGTCGAGTACTTCGAGGTGGCGTGGGCCGCGCTGCGGTCCGGCCTGTACCTGACGCCGATCAACTGGCACCTCGGCCCCGAGGAGGCGGCCTACGTGCTGGCCGACTGCGGGGCCCGGGCCGTCGTGTCCTGCGCGCCGCTGGGCGGGCTGCTCGCGGGCCTGGGCGCCGCCGGCCGCGACGTGCCCACCCGGCTGGTCGCGGGCGGCGACGTCGAGGGCTGGGAGCCCTACGAGTCGGCGGTCGCCGCGGTCGAGCCGATCGGCGACGACGAGCAGCCGGAGGGCGCGCTGATGTTCTACTCGTCGGGCACCACCGGCAAGCCGAAGGGCATCCTGCCGCCGCTGCGGGACGTCCCGTTCGGCACGCCGGGAGCGCTGGACATGCTGGTCACCGGGCTGTTCGGCTTCCGGGAGGGGCTGACATACCTGTGCCCCGCGCCGCTGTACCACGCCGCCCCGCTGGCCTGGTCGCTCGCGTCGCAGCGCCTCGGCGGCACGGTGGTGGTCCTCGAGCGGTTCGACGCCGCCGACGCGCTGGCGGCGATCGAGCGGCACCGCGTGACCCATGCCCAGTTCGTGCCGACCCACTTCGTCCGCATGCTCAAGCTCGATCCGGCCGTGCGGGAGGCCGCGGACATCTCCAGCCTCGAGGTCGCGGTGCACGCCGCGGCCCCGTGCCCGCCCGAGGTCAAGGAGGCGATGCTCGACTGGTGGGGCCCGATCGTGCACGAGTACTACTCGGGCTCCGAGGGCGCGGGGTTCACCGCCATCGGCCCCGAGGACTGGCGGACGCACCGCGGCTCGGTGGGCCGCTCGCTGCTGGGCGCCGTCCACATCGTGGGGCCCGACGGCGGGGACCTCCCGGTGGGCGAGGCGGGCCAGATCTGGTTCGAGACCCGGGCCCGGTTCGAGTA
Organism: uncultured Acidimicrobiales bacterium; assembly: GCA_963739835.1. Taxonomy (GTDB): domain Bacteria; phylum Actinomycetota; class Acidimicrobiia; order Acidimicrobiales; family VFJN01; genus ZC4RG19. The sequence goes on along the minus strand of CAVUBW010000021.1, from coordinate 20,320 downwards.
CCACGGCGACCCGGCCAAGACCGCCGAGGCGATCAACGACCGGGGCTGGGCGACGATCGGCGACATCGGCTATCTGGACGACGAGGGCTACCTGTACCTGACCGACCGGGTGGCCCACACGGTGATCTCCGGGGGCGTCAACATCTACCCGCGGGAGATCGAGGACGTGCTGGTCGTGCACCCGGACGTGCTCGACGTGGCGGTGATCGGCGTCCCGGACGAGGAGATGGGCGAGCGGCTGCTCGCGGTCGTCCAGCCGGCCCCGGGGGCCACGCCGGGCGATGACCTGGCGGCCGAGCTCCAGCGCCACTGCCGCGACCACCTGGCGTCGTTCAAGTGCCCCCGGGAGGTCACCTTCGTCGCCGAGCTGCCCCGCCTCCCGACCGGCAAGATCCGCAAGAGCGAGCTGCGCTCCCGCTACGGCACCTGGTCCGGCCAGGTCCAGGACGAGGGACGCGGCGCCGACCGGACGGGCTGAGCGTCCCGGTCGGGACCGCGGTCAGACTGCGGCCGTCGCCTCGGACTGGGCGCCGCTCCGGGCCCAGGTGGCGGCCACCTCGTCGCCGGGGCTGACGATCCGCTCGACCACCCCGAGCTCGCGTGCCGTGTAGAGCGGCGCACCGGCCACGGTCAGCAGCACGTCGCCCGCGGCGAGGCCGACCCGCTCGGACCACGTGCCGGGCCGCACGGTCAGCACCCGCAGCCCGTAGGGCTCGACGGCGACACCGACACCGAGCGGCGCCCAGGGCCGCCAGGCGCGCCGGGCGATCACCCCGGCCGCGAAGAACAGGTGCATGTCGGCGAAGATGTGCTCGGCGTGGATGAAGAAGGCGTCGTCGGCGAAGCGGACGAACGCCGCGTCGAACCCGGACTGGACCACCCGGATGCGCGAGCCGGTGCCGGCGTGCTCGAAGGTGATGGCGATGAGCGTGTCCTCGCAGGGCGGGTCGAGCTTGCGGACGGTCAGCCGCCGCTGGTCCTCGACGTCGACCTCGGCGCCCCGGCACTCGAAGCCGGGAAGCCACCACTCGCCCGGGTCGGTCGTGCGGGCGCGGAGCTCCTCCAGCGCCTTCCACGCCTCGGCCGGGGTGGCGTCGACCTCGAAGGTCGACTCGGTGCTGAGGTCGTCGGTCATGCGTCCCCCTCGGTGCTCGGGTAGGCGGCCAGCGCCACCGTGAAGGCCTCGCCGCCGTTGCCGCTGTCGCCCGCGTGGCGTTCGATCAGGGCGCCGGTGAGCGCCAGGTACTCGTCCAGGAAGGCGGCCCGGCTCCCGGCGTCCGCGAAGCGCACGGTCGCCACGACGGTGGCCGTCGGGATCTGCTCGCCGCCGAACGCGGCGCGGTCGAGCAGCTCGGCCGCGCCGCGCTGCACGCGCTCGCCCATGTCGACGAGGTGCTGGAGCGAGACCTGGTCGGCGATCGCCCGCAGCCGGGCGCCGTCGCCCCATGTCAGCCTCGGTGACACCACGAAGGTGCCCGCCTTGGACCGGTAGAGCTGCTCGACGAAGTTGCCCTTCCGCCGCTCGCCGGCGTCCACCAGCAGGCCGGCATTGGCCAGCTGGCGCACATGGTGGTTGATCCGCTGCCGCGGCTCGCCCAGCCGCCGGGCCACGTTGGCGGCCGAGTCAGGGCTGCGCAGGGCGTCGAGGATGCGCAGCCGCGTCGGATGGGTGATCGCCACCAGCTGATCGGTCGTATCGAGCACGGCAAGCCGTTCAGCCATGCCGCCACAATAGGACGCCTTGCCTTTCTTGACAAGACAGACTTTCCAAGGGACGGGCGCTCGTGGCACCAGACCTCGGGCGCCGGACCTCGGGGTGGAGGTCGGGAGGCGGCACACGCGTGTTGGCCCGGCGTTTTGTCCGCGGAAACGGTCGCCGGGGCGACCGTTTCCGCGGACAAAACGCGTCTGTCAGTTGATCAGCGGGTCGCGGGGCAGGCCGAGGATGCGCTCGCCGATCTGGTTGCGCTTGATCTCGGACGTGCCGCCGGCGATCGACATCGCCCGGTGCATGAGCACGCAGCATGCCGCTCATGGCGCCGGGGCCGTCGATGAACGCGCGCGTCGGGCCCGGCGAGCTCGGCGAGGATGGCGGCGGCCTCGTGGCCGTTCTCGGACAGCACCAGCTTGGTGACGTTGCCCTCGGGGCCGGGCCCGCCGCCGGCGACCGCGCGGTGGGCGCTGCGCAGGTTGAGGACGGCCCATCGCCTGGTGGTCGGCGATGTAGCGGCCGACGCGGCCGGCGCCGCCGGCGAGGCGCTCGGGGTGGGCGTCGAACGGGGCGATCAGCGCCGTCGCCGCGGCAGCGCCATGCCGCCCTGGCCGCCGCCGATGCTCACGCTCTCGTTGCCGAGCGTGGCGCGGGCGACCGTCCAGCCGCCGTCGACCGGGCCGACGACGTCGTCGTCGGGGACGAACACGTCGTTGAAGAACACCTCGTTGAACTCCGAGCCGCCGGTGGTCATCGCGCAGCGGCCGGACCTCGACGCCCTCGGCGTGCATGTCGATCACCATCGTGGTGATGCCGTCGTGCTTGGGGGCGTCGGGGTTGGTGCGCACGGTGGCGAAGCCCAAGCCGGCGTACGTGCGCGCCGCTGGTCCACACCTTCTGGCCGTTGACCAGCCAGCCGCCGTCGACCCGGGTGGCCTTGGTCTTGACGCCGGCGGCGTCGGAGCCGGCGTCGGGCTCGCTGAACAGCTGGCACCAGATGACCTCCTGGTCGCAGCGCCGGGCGGCACCCAGCGCGCGACCTGGTCCTCGGTGCGCGTGCTGGATGAGCGTGAGGATGCACCCAGCCGGTGATGCCGTAGCGCGGGCCGCTTGACGCCGGCGGCGCGCGAACTCCTGCTCGATCGACGAGCTGCTCGACGGCGCCGGCGTCGCGGCCCCACGGCTTGGGCCAGTGCGGCATCACGTAGCCGGTCTCGATCAGCTGCGGTCGCGCTGCGCCGTCGGCGTCGAGGCCCTTGATCGCGCTCGGCGAACGGCGCGCACCTCGTCGCGGATCGGCTCGGCCTCGGGCGGCAGGTCGACCGAGCGGCTCCCGGCGTCACGCCCGGCGCGGGTCGAGGTCGGTGACGTCGCTCGGCGGCCGCCGTCGGCGTCGAGCGAGCGCCGCAGCGCCGTGGCCCGGCGCAGGTACAGGTGGGCGTCGTGCTCCCACGTGAAGCCGATGCCGCCGTGCACCTGGATGTTGAGCTTGGCGCACAGGTCGGCCGCCGGCACCGGCGAGCGTGGCGGCGATGGCGGCGGTGTAGGTGAGCTGGTCGCCGCCGGCCGCGGCGGCGCGGGCGGCGTCCCACACCGCGGCGGTCGCCAGCTCGGTGGCCACGAGCATGTTGGCGCAGTGGTGCTTGACCGCCTGGTACATGGCGATCGGGCGGCCGAACTGCTCGCGCACCTTGGCGTACTCGGCGGCCGTCTCGGTGCACTCGCGGGCGACGCCGACGGCCTCGGCGGCGAGGATCAGCGCGGGCGAGGTCGACGAGCGCCCGGCGGGCGCCCGGCAGCGACCGTCGCCGGGGCGCCGTCGAGCGTGACCCGGGCCGATGCGGCGGGTGGGGTCGAGGTTCGGCGGCACCGTCGACCGTCACGCCGCCGGCGGCCACGCTCGACCACGACGACGTCGTCGCCGACGGCGACCAGCGAGCACGTCGGCGAGGCCGCCGCCGAGCACGACGCCCGCCGTGCCGTGCGGCCGTGCCGTCGCGCAGCTCGACGCTCGCCGCCGAGCGCCGACCGCGCCGATCGTCGAGCCGTCGGCCAGGCCGGGCAGCAGCCGGGCCTGCGTGCTCGTCGGTCGCCGGCCGCGGCGAGCACCGCGCTGGCGATCACGGTCGGGCACGAACGGCCCGGGGGCGATGGCCCGGCCGAGCTCCTCGACCACGACGACGAGCTCCGGCGAGCCCGTAGCCGGAGCCGCCGTGCTCCTCGGGCACGTGCAGGCCGAGCCAGCCGAGGTCGGCGAGCTCGTCCCAGAGCGCGGGCAGGGCCTCGGTCGGCGCCTCGAGCAGGGCCCGGGCGGCGGCGCGGGCGTCGCGCTCGGGCGAGGAAGTCGGCCGCCGTCTCGGCCAGCGCCCGGTGGTCTTCGGTGATGGCGATCGACATGACGAAAGAGTACTCTCTATTGTCGGCCCCGGCCCACGGCGAGGAGGCGTGTCCATGAAGCTTGGCGCAACGGTGGGGCCCCGCGACGACCCGGACGCATTCGCCCGGCACGCGCGTCGCCTGGAGGAGGCCGGGATCGACTACCTGTGGGCCGGCGAGGCCTACACGGCCGACGCCGTCTCGACGCTCGGGTTCCTGGCCGCGGTGACGACCCGAGCCCAGATCGGCTCCAGCATCCTGCCGCTGTACTCCCGCACGCCGACGCTCCTGGCGATGACCGCGGTCGGCCTCGACAGGCTGTCCGGGGGGCGCTTCGTGCTCGGGATCGGCGCGTCCGGGCCCCAGGTCGTCGAGGGCTTCCACGGCGTGGCCTACGACGCGCCGCTGGGGCGCACCCGCGAGATCGTCGACATCTGCCGCTCGGTGTGGCGCCGCGACCGCCTGGTCCACGACGGCGCCCACTACCAGGTGCCGCTGCCCGAGGGGCAGGGCACGGGACTGGGCAAGCCGCTCAAGATCATCGACCACCCGCTCCGGGAGCGGATCCCCATCCACATCGCCTCGATCGGCCCCCGCAACGTCGAGCTCACCGCCGAGGTGGCCGAGGGCTGGCTGCCGCTGTACTTCTGGCCGGACCGGGCCGGCGACGTGTGGGGCGGGCCGCTGGCGGCCGGCCGCGCCAGGCGGGCGCCGGACCTGCCGCCGCTGGAGGTCGTGGCCGGCGGCCCACTGGCCATCGGCGACGGCCTCGAGCACCTGCGCGACCGCATGCGCCCGACGCTGGCGCTCTACTTCGGCGGGATGGGGGCCCGGGGCCGCAACTTCTACAACGACCTGCTGCGCCGGTACGGGTTCGAGCGGGAGGCCGACCAGATCCAGGACGCGTACCTCGACGGGCGGCGGGACGAGGCCGCGGCGCTGGTCCCGACGGAGCTGGTCGACGGCCTGTCGCTCGTCGGCGACGCCGCCTTCGTCGCCGACCGGGTCTCCGCGTTCCGGGAGGCCGGGGTGACGATCCTCAACGTCACGCCGGTCGGTCCCGGGGGCCTGCACGACATCGAGACCCTGGCGTCCTGGCTCGGCTGACCGGGCGTAGGATTACGTGGTACCCGGGAAAAGAGAACTACGTTTGCAGCCTCGACCCGGCAACCCAGGAGCGCGAGCGTGGAGATCAAGGGCAAGAAGGCGATGATCGTCGGCGGGGCCTCGGGCATGGCCCGGGCCACCGCGGAGATGCTGAGCGAGCGGGGCGCGTCCGTGGCGATCGTCGACCTGCCCACCTCCGCCGGGGCCGAGGTGGCCGCCGCGCTCGGTGGCAGCTTCCACGCCCTCGACGTCACCGACGACGCCGCCGTCGAATCGGTGGTGGCCGAGGTCGTCGATCAGCTCGGCGGGCTGCACATCGCGGTCAACACGGCCGGCGGCGGCATCGCCGCCCGCACGCTGTCGAAGGACGGGCCCCACCCGCTCGACGCCTTCCGCCGGGTGATCGAGCTGAACCTGATCGCCACGTTCAACCTCAACCGGCTCCAGGCGTTCCACATGGCGGCCAACGAGCCGGAGGACGGCGAGCGGGGCGTGATCATCGACACCGCCTCGATCGCCGCGTTCGAGGGCCAGATCGGCCAGGTCGCCTACACGGCCGCCAAGGCCGGCATCGCCGGCATGATGCTCACGATGGCCCGCGACCTCGGCAGCCTCGGCATCCGGGCCGTCGCCATCGCCCCGAGCCTGTTCAGCACGGGGATCACCGCCGGGATCCCCGACGAGTTCGCCGCCGCGCTGACCAGGGACGCCGCCTTCCCCAAGCGGATGGGCCGGCCCGAGGAGTACGGCCGCCTGGCCGTCGCCATCGTCGAGACCCCGATGCTCAACGGCGGCACGATCCGCCTGGACGCCGGCCAGCGTTTCGCCCCCAAGTAGCCGCCCTCAAAGAGGGCACTCTTTTGACCCCGGGAGTAGGATGTGACGATGACGTTCGCCGGACCCGCCCCCGATCCGCTGCCTCCGGTCGAACGGCTCCGGCCCGGTCTGACGGTCGTGCCGGTGCCGCTGCCCAACAACTCGCTGCGCTACGTCTTCGTCTACGTGTTCGAGACGGACCGGGGCGCGTACCTCGTCGACGCCGGGTGGAACACCGACGAGGCCTACGCCGCGCTGGAGGCGGGCCTGGCGACCGCCGGCTACACGATGGCCGACGTGCGGGGCGTCATGGTCACCCACATCCACCCCGACCATTACGGGCTGGCGGGCCGGGTGCGGGAGGCGTCGGGCGCCTGGATCTCGCTCCATCCGGCCGACGCCCGGCTCATCCAGGACCGCTACGTCGAGCCCACCGACCTGCTGGAGCGGGTCGGTGCGATGCTGCGGCGCATGGGAGCGCCGGCCGACGAGGTCGCCGTCCTCACCGAGCGCGGCCATGCCGGTGCGCCCGCTGGTCGACCCGGTGCTGCCCGACGTGCTGCTGGAGGACGGCGCCCGCCCCGACGTGCCGGGTTGGGACCTGTCCGCCATCTGGACCCCCGGCCACACGCCCGGCCACCTGTGCTTCTGGGAGCCGGCCAACGAGGTGCTGCTCACCGGCGACCACGTGCTGCCCCGCATCACGCCGATCATCGCCTTCAACCCCCAGGCCGGCGACGACCCGCTCGGCGACTTCCTCGCCGCGCTCGACAAGCTCGACGCCTACGAGCCCCGCGAGGTGCTGCCCGCCCACGAGTACCGGTTCCTCGACCTCCACGCCCGCATCGACGAGCTGCGCCACCACCACGACCAGCGCCTGCGCGAGGTCATGGTGGCGATCGCCGCCGGGCACGACACCGCCTGGACCATCGCCGAGCATCTGGTGTGGTCGCGGTCGTGGGACGAGATCGAGGGCTGGAACCGCCGCGCCGCGGTGGGGGAGACGATGGCCCACCTGGTGCTGCTCGTCCGGCGGGGCGCGGTGGTCGAGATCGACGGCGAGCCCGTGCGGTGGGAGCTCACCGACCGGGCGGCAGCGGCGGTCGGCTGATCCGCCCGGCGATCACCACGGCATGGACCGCCGGGCCGGCGGTCACCCGGTCCCAGCCGTCGTCGAGCACGACCACGTCGCCGGCCAGCGGGCCGCAGTAGAGCCGCAGCGCCGCCACGGGGTCGAGCGCCTCGCCAGGCCCGAGGACGCGGCCGCCCGCGGTGCGGCGGTCGATCGCCGCGGCCACGCCGACCCATGGGTCGGGGTCGCCGTAGGGGGCGTCGGACCCCGCCAGGACCCGCAGGCCGGCGGCGACGAGGCTGCCCAGCCGGTGAAGGCCGGGGTGGTCGGCCGGCGGGACCTCGGCCAGGTAGCGGTCGCCCCGGGTGCGGACGAGGCCGGGCTGGACGACGACGGTCGGGCCGGCGAGGGCCAGGAGCGGGAGGACGTCGCCGGGGACCAGCGACGCGTGCTCGACGCGGTCGCCGTGCCCCACCCCGGCGGCGAGCGCCAGGACCAGCGAGGCCCGGGACACCGAGTGGACCGCCACGGGCCGCCCGGCGGCGTGGGCCTCGGTGATCCGTTCGGTGAGGTCCGCCAGTCCGGGTAGGTCGGCGTCGTCGAGCAGGACCTTGACCGGCCCGAGCGCGACGCCCGCCGGCGGGTCGACCCGGGCGTCGGCGGTCATGGCGGTGACCCGCTGGACCAGCCCGCCCGCGGCGAGCGCCGCCAGCTCGACCGGGCCGTTGCCGGCCCCGGCGTCGGTCACCCCGGTCACGCCGCGGGCCGCCAGCCAGGCGCCCAGCGTGGCCAGGTCGGGCGGGCGCCGGGGGACCCGGGCGCCGAGCCAGCCGTCGAGGCGGGTCAGCACGCCGGTCGCCCGGCCGGCGCCGTCGCGCGCGATCCCGGCGGGCCAGTCGCCGAGGTCGGGGGGCAGCACGAGGTCGAGCGCCCGCCCGTCGAGCACCCAGCGGATGCCGGTGCGGTCCTGGATGCGGACGGGTCCCACGCCGATCGGGTCGAGCGCGGCGCGGTCGAGCTCCCCCGAGGCGGCGACGTCGTAGCCGACGCCCCGCAGCCAGCCGTCGGGCCGTTCGCGGCGGGCGGCCCGCAGGACCGGGCCGAGCCCGCCGCCCGCGGCGAGCGCCGCGGGGGAGCAATCGACCGAGTCCCGGGCGGCGGCGGTGGCCAGCAGGTGGATGTGGTGGTCGACGATCCCCGGGAGCACCGGCCGGCCCCCGACGTCGACCACCTCGTGGTCGCCCGGACCCGGCGCCCCGACCAGCCACCCGCCCTCGATCACCAGGTCGCGCTCGACACCCGGCGCGGTCGACGCCCGGCGGAGCACGAGGCCGGCCGGGCCCGTCACGCGGACACGTCGCCCAGCACCGCGTCGGTGTCGGCCCCGAGCGGCGCGGCGGGCCTGTCGGGGCGCCGCGGGCGGGGCGGGGCGACCGGCTCGCCGTCGATCGACCAGCCGCCGTTGCGGTGGGCGGCCCGGGCCGGCCCGGGCGCCGCCACCGACGCCGCCGCCCCCGCGAGCGACGCGTCGACGAACCACCGCCCGCCCCGGGCCCAGGCGTCGTAGGCGGCCCGGGCGGCCAGCGCCCCGCACACGGGGTCGGCCACGGCGTCGGCCGCGAAGCGGGGTGCGCCGTCGTCCGGGTGCCAGGCGACCAGCCCGGCGGCGGCGGCCGCGTCGTCGCCGAACCCGACCCGGGGCGAGTCCCAGCCGTAGGCGGTGATCGCCAGCCACACCTTGTCGCCGCCACCGGCGGCGAGCGTGGCGGGTGGGTCGAGGCCGAGCCCGGCGATCGCCCGGGCCCGCGCGGCGGTGACGACGATGTCGGCCCGGTCGACCAGCGCCCCGAGCGCCCGCCGGCCGGCGGGGGACGACAGGTCGACGGCGACGCTGCGCTTGCCCCCGTTGAGCAGGTCGTGGAACGTGGGGTCGCCGCGCCGGGCGCCGTCGGGGCGGCGGGTGTCCTCGACCTTGACGACCGTGGCGCCCGCCCGCAGGAGGCACGACGTCGCCAGCGGTCCGGCCCACAGCGCCGACAGGTCGACCACGAACGGCGCCGGCGCCGGCGCAGCCACCGGCCGGGGCCCGTCCGGCCGGTCGCGGCCGGCGACGGCGAACGGGCCGGCGCCCGCGCCGACCGCCGCGCACGGCAGCCCGAGCAGCGCGGCGCGCTCCGCCAGCTCCGCCGCGTCGCGGCCGGCGACCAGGCGGGCCACGGCGTCCCAGGGCGGCCGATCGCCGGCGACGTCGACCTCGGCCTCCAGCCATGCGGGCAGGGTGGCCACGTCGTCGGGCCTGCTCAACGTCAGCGCCAGCCACCCCTCGGCGGCCGGCAGCAGGTGGGACCCGCCGCCGCACGACACGCGGCCCCGGCGGGCGAGCCCCGACGAGCCCGCCCGCTCGGCCAGCACGCCGGCGTCGAGGCCGAAGGGGGTCAGCGCCTGGTCGACCGCCGCCGCCGCCTCGGTGGGCGGCGCCAGCGGCGGCCCGTCGGCGTCGCCGGTCAGCGCCATCGCCCCGGAGCTGGCCCATCGCCGGGTCGGGGTCACCGGGGCGAGCCTAGGGTCTGGGGCCGTGGACCTCCACGACCTCGGCGCCCTCGGCGGGCCGACCGGCGAGCGGCTGATCGAGGCCTCATCGGTGCTGGTCCAGCCCGAGCCGCTGGTCGTCCACGTCGCCGACCGGCCGCCGGCCGGAGCCGCAGCGGCGGCCGCCCGCGTGCTGCGCCGGGCCCCGACGCCGGTCGTGGTGGCGGGCGATCCGGCCGTCGTGCCGCCGGACCTGGTGGCCGCGGCCGACCTGGCGCTCACCGTCGCCGACGACCCGCCGGCCCCGTGGCACGGGGGCTCGCTCGAACCGGTGCGGGCCGCGGTTGCAGCGCAGCCGCTGGCCGCCCTGGCACTGGTCTCGCTGCTGCGGGTGAGCGAGGGGCTGCCCGTGTGGGACGCCGTCGCCGCCGAGGCGGCGGCCTACGGGATGCTGCTCGGCAGCGACGCGTACCGGCGCTGGCTGGTGGCCCGCCCGGCACCGGCGGAGGTCCCGCCGCCCGGGTCCGGCCGGCCGCCGGTGGCGCTGCGCCGCGTGCGCGACCGGCTCACGGTCACCCTCGACCGGCCCGAGGTCCACAACGCGGTCAACACCGAGCTGCGCGACCACCTGGTCGCCGCGCTCGCGATCGCTGCCGAGGACGCGACGATCGGCGAGATCGACCTGCAGGGCAGGGGCCGGTCCTTCTCGGCCGGGGGCGACCTGACCGAGTTCGGGACGGTCCCCGACGCCGCCACCAGCTACGCCGTCCGGCTCACCCGGCACCCGGGCCTCGCGGTCCACCGGGTGGCCGCCGTCACGACCGCGTGGGTCCAGGGCCACTGCCTCGGCGCCGGGTGCGAGATCCCGGCGTTCGCGGCGCGGGTCCACGCGGCGCCCAACGCCCGCTTCGGCCTGCCGGAGCTGGGCATGGGGCTGATCCCCGGCGCCGGCGGCACCGTGTCGCTGCCCCGGCGGATCGGCCGCCACCGGACGGCGTGGCTCGCCCTGACCGGGGCCACCCTCGACGCCGCCACGGCATTGCGCTGGGGCCTCGTCGACCGGATCGTCCCGCGGTCCGAGTGGCCCTGAGCGCCGCGGGGTGGGTCGGCGCCAGCGCACCCTGGCCGGAGACGGGAACCCGGCCAGCGGTGCGCTGCGCCTTACGCGGGCGAGTGGGGGGTAACGCGAGGGGCGTTCACTCGCCGGCGACCCTACGGGGTCTCGATGCGCCCGCTCTCGGGTGCCGAGACCGGCGGGCCGTGCGGGTCCGGCGTCACGCCAGGCTGCCCGTCGCCGTCCGGGTCACCGGAGTCGGCCGGTCGCCGTCGGGCACCGTGCTCGGCACTGAGTCGGGCGCGTGGTCGGCGGCGGGCGTCTGGTTCGCCCGGGTCAGTCCGGTCTCGCCGGACTGACCCGGGGGCTCATCCGGCCGGCTCCCATTGTCCGGGCGGTTGGCGGCACCGGGAGCCTCGTCGGAGATCTGCTGGCCGTCGACGCCGTTCTCGCCGTCGCTCTCGCCGGTGGCGTCGGACGACACCCGGTAGCCGAAGTTGTCGTGGCCGTCGTTGTTGTCGTGGCCGGCGGGCGCGAAGTCGACAGGCGTGACGACCTCGATCGCGCCGCGCACGGCGTCGTTGGCGGCGGCGGGCAGCATCCCCACCACCCCTGCAGTGCCCACCCCGGAGACGGTCGAGTGCCGCCCCCAGTCCCAGCTTTGCCATGGGCCCAAAGAACATGTGCTTCCTTTCGGTTCTACCGCCCGGGCCGGCCCCCGCCGCGACGTCGCCGTCGATCGCACAGAGCCCGGGTGCGGCGCTGCCGTCGAGCAGCGCCGCGAGCTCGGGCGAGGCGACCGCGGTGGGACCGTCGCCCAGCGCCCGGACCCGCTCGGCGAAAGCCGCCAGCGGCCGGTACGCGGGGTCGACGTCGTCACCATGGACGATCGCCTCGATCACGTCGTCGTGGAGGAGCCGTGTTGCCTTCATCTCGCCGTCGTCATCGCCGCGTGGCCTCACAGGGGTACCTCCTCGAGCGCGAGCGCCCGGCCGATGGCCCGGAAGCCGCGGCGCTGGAGCGCCTTGACCGACACCGGCGTCTTCCCCAGCGCGGCCGCGACCTCGTCGATCGTGAGCCGCGCGAACAGGCGCATGAGCAGGACGTCCCGCTGGTCGGGCGACAGCCGGTCGCACAGCTCCCGGACCCACGCCTCGCCGAGCGAGGCCTCGACCGCAGCCCCGACGTCGTCGGGCGCCGGCCGTTCGTCGCGCGGAGGTCAGCTCGGTGAGCTCGGGGCGGCGGCCCAGGCCGCGGCGCTCGTCGAGCAGCCGCCGGTGGGCGATGGTGAAGACCCACGACCGGAACCCGGCCTCGTCGCCCGAGAACCGCCGCACGTTGCGCAGCACGGCGACGAACACCTCGCTGGTGAGGTCGTCGGGCTCGTGGGCGCCCTGCGCCCGCAGGTAGCCGACGACGACCGGCGAGAGGGCGACGAAGATGCGCTCGAACGCCCAGGGCGCGCCGGTCTGCGCCGCGGCGAGCACGGCGTCGAACTCACCGGCGAATCGGTCAACCCCAGTCATCTTCCCGTCGTGGTCGTCATCGCCGCGGCCTCCCGGATGGTGACGCCCAACACCACCGTAGAGGACCGTCGAGGGTGGTACCCCTGACGGCCTCCCCGGCGATCACGACTCCATGAGGCGCGTGCTGGGGTATCGCGCCGCGGCCGTCGCGATGGCCGCGGCGGCGGGTCTGCTCACTCTTGCCGCACCTGCCGAGGCGCAGGCCGACCCGTCCGGCAACAACGGCACGGTGAAGATCGACGCGGCGCCGTTCGACGACCACCCGGACAACGAGCCGCACGACCCGTGCGTGTTCCAGGTCGACTTCTACGGGTTCGACGCCGGCGACCTCGACGCCACGGTCACCTTCACGCTGGTCCCCCCGACGGCCGCCGACGAGGACATCGTGGTCGACGACGTGGCCATCGGCGAGGACGCGGCGGGCGGCGGGACCGACCTCGACGCGTCGGCGACCTACGACCTGACGGCCGCCCTCACGGGCGTCGAGCCGCAACCGCAGCAGGGCTTCCACATCCGGCTGACGGTTCACGCGGAGGGATCGCGCGGCGCGGACACCAAGTTCAAGGAGTTCTGGGTGGGGCCGTGCGGCGAGACGACCCCGACGACCACCCCCCCGACGACCACGCCCCCGACGACCACGCCCCCGACCACGGGCGGTCCGCCGACGACGACCCGGATCGAGCCCGGCAGCGGCCCGGCGACGCCCCCCGGCACCCCGCCGGGGGGCAGTCCGGCAGGCTCGACCCCGGCCGCCGCCAGTTCCGCCACCGGCACGTTGCCCAACACCGGCTCGGACGCGCTCCCGCTCGTCGCCGCGGGCCTGGTGCTCGCCGGGCTCGGTTCGGGCATCGTGCTGGTGGCTCGGGCCCGGCGCTAGCGGCGTCGGGCCACTAGACCGTTCACCGGGTGGGCCGGCGAACGGAGGGGTCTGATGGCCGAGCGGCCGAGGTTGGCGGTCGAGCGGGACGGTGCGGTCGCGCGGGTGTGGCTGGATCGGCCCGAGCGGCTGAACGCGCTCGACACCGACACGCTGCAGGAGCTGATCGGCCTGTTCGGCCGTCTGGCGACCGACTTCGGGGTGCGGGTCGCGGTGCTCGGCGGGCGGGGCCGGTCGTTCTGCGCCGGCGCCGACCTGTCGGCGCCGCCCGGCGAGGATCGCGTGCGGGCCGACGGGGTCACCGGCCGGCAGCGGCGGTGGTGGTCGCAGCTCGGCCGGCGGGCCGTCGCCGCCGTGGCCGACAGCGAGGTCGTGACGATCGCCCGGCTGCACGGGCACGTCCTCGGCGGCGGGCTGTGCCTGGCGCTGGCCTGCGACTTCCGGATCGCGGCGCTCGACGCCCGGCTCGGCCTGCCCGAGGTCGACCTCGGGCTGCCGCTGACCTGGGGCGGGACCGCCCGCCTCGTCCACGAGGTCGGGGCGGCGCGGGCCCGGGAGCTGATCATGCTGGGTGAGCCGGTCGTCGGCTCGCGGGCCGAGGCGATCGGGCTGGTCCACCGGGCCGTTCCCGCCGGCCGGCTGGACGCCGCGGTCGACGACTGGGCGGGGCGGCTGGCGGCCAAGCCGGAGGTGGCGGTGCACATGGCCAAGACCCAGCTCCGGGCCCTGGCCCGGCGGGCCGACCTCGGCGACACCACCGAGGCCGACGGCGACCTGCTGCTGGCCGCCAGCGCCCGGGCCCGGCGCGACCGGGCGGCCAGTCAGCCCTGATGCCCGTGGTGGCGCAGCACCGTGCGCACCACCCAGTCGTGCGCACGGCCGCCGGTCGCCAGGTAGAGCGAGTGCGCCAGGCCGACGTGGTGGCGGGGCGCGCCCGGCGGGGGTGCGGCCCCGGGGCGCGCCGCGGGAGCAGCAGCGCCAGCGCTGACAGCGCCACGGCGAGGACGGCCAGGAACAGCACGGTCGTCCCGTAAGCGGACAGGTAGCCGTCCGGCCCGGCGGGCTCGGCGCCGAGGGCGGCGAAGTACACCAGCCCGACCACCGCGATCCCGCACGTCTGGCCAACCTGGAACGACGTGGTCAGCGCGCCGGCCGCCGCGCCGCTGTCATCAGGGCGCACGCCGGCCAGCACCGAGCCGACCAGCGGCGACATCCCGAAGCCCTGGCCGGTGCCGAGGATCAGGAACGTGGGGGCGAGCGCCACGTCCCGAGCGACGGCCCGGTGGCGTGCACGGTGAGCCACACGGCCACCATCCCGACGCCCATCGCCGCGTAGCCCCAGCGCAGGACGTCCCGCCCGATGCGGGGCACGAGCCGCGAGGCCGCCAGCGAGGCGCCGAAGAACGCCACACCGACCGGGGCGAACGCCAGCCCGGCCTGGAGCGGCGAGAAGCCGAGCCCCCGCTGCAACGTGATCGACGTGTGCAGCGCGAAGCCGAGGGCGCTGGTGAAGAACAGCACCCCCATCGCCATGCCCGTGGCGAACGCCCGCTGGCGGAACAGGGCCGGCGGCAGCAGCGGCGTCCCGCCCCGGGCGACCACCCGGCGCTCGAACGCCACGAACGCCGCCCCGGCCGGCACGGACGAGACCAGCGCCGCCAGCGTCCACGGCGCCCAGCCCGCCTCGCGCCAGCGCAGGAGCGGGACGATCAGCAGCACGAGCGCGGTCCCGAGCAGCACAGTGCCGCCGAGGTCGAGGTGGGCCGCCCCCGGCGGGCGGTCCGCGGTCATGAACAGGTGGCACGCGGCCATGGCCGCCGCCCCGAGCGGCACGAGGCACGAGGAACGCGGGACGCCAGCCGAGGCCGCCCAGGTCGAGCTCGATCAGCGCGCCGCCGCAGCAGTTGGCCGGCCACCAGCGCAACGCCGATGGTGGCGCCGAACAGCCCCAGGGCCAGGCTGCGCTCGTCACCGTGGAAGGTGGTCTCGATCGTCGCCAGGATCTGCGGGTAGATCAGCGCGGCGCCGAGGCCCTGGACGATCCGGGCGCCGATCAGCACCCCGACGCCCGGGGCCACGCCGCCCACCAGCACCGCCCCGGTGAACACGTCGAGCCCGGCCACCAGCATCCGCTTGCGCCCGACGATGTCGCCGAGCCGCCCCCCGGTCACCAGGAACATGGCGTACACCAGGCTGTACGCGGCGATCACCAGGCCGATGTCGCCCACGGTGGCGCCGAGCGTCCGCTGCATCGACGGCACCGCCAGGTTCACGATCGACACGCTGCCGATGACCATGAACGTGCCGGTCAGGGCCACGCACAGCACGATCCAGCGGCGGGGATCGGCGGGCGGCGCGGCGTCGGCGGCCTCGCCGGGCGCAACGGCGGCGGGCTCGGTCCGGACGTCGACCATGACCACGACCGTACGGACATCGCCGGCCCGGCGACTGAGCAACGGGGGTCGTATGAACTCACGATCCGTGTGGGAAGTACTCACCTGTGTGCGTCCGCCTGACCACTGTGATCCGCCGAGCGGCCGTGTGAGGCTTCCCGAATGGCGGACGTCGAGATCTCTCTCCACGTCAACGGCACGCCCCGCCGCCTGCTCGTCGACGTGCGCACCACGCTCCTCGACGCGCTGCGCGAGCACCTGGGCGTCACCGGGCCCAAGAAGGGCTGCGATCACGGCCAGTGCGGCGTGTGCACGGTCCTGCTCGACGGCTGGCGGGTGGTGAGCTGCCTGGCCCTGGCGGTCGCCCACGAGGGCGCCGAGGTCGTGACCGTCGAGGGGCTGGCCGGCGGCACCGACGCGCTGCACCCGCTCCAGCAGCTGTTCGTCGCCCACGACGGCTTCCAGTGCGGCTACTGCACCCCCGGCCAGCTGTGCTCGGCGCTCGGCATGCTGCGCGAGGCTGCGGCGGGCTGGCCCAGCGCGGTGACCCCGGACAGCGCGGCGCGGGACGGCACGCCGGTCGCCCTGACCCGGGACGAGATCCGCGAGCGGATGAGCGGCAACCTGTGCCGCTGCCGGGCGTACGCGGGCATCCTCGACGCCATCGCTGGGGCCGCCGAATGAGGCCGTTCGCCTACGAGCGCCCGGTCGACGTGGCCGCAGCCGTCGCCCTCCACCGCGGGGCGCCGGGCGCCGCCTACCTGGGCGGCGGCACCAACCTCGTCGACCTGATGAAGCTCGGGGTCGCGGCGCCGGACCTGCTGGTCGACGTGCGGGTCGAGATCGGGGCGTCCGACATCGGCACCGGCGCCCGGACGATCCTCGCCCAGATCGCCGCTGACGCCCTCGACATGCCGGTCGATCGGGTGACGGTCGACCTCGGCGACACCGTCCTGCCCGACGCCCGCCCGGCCGGCGGCTCGATGGGCACGGCGTCGTGGGGGACCGCGGTCGTCGCCGCGGCCGAGGAGGCCCGCAAGCGGCTGGCCGACCTCGGCGGCGAGCCGCCGCCGGAGGGCGTCGAGGCGGCCGGCGAGGCGGGCGCGAACCCCGAGGCCGAGCGCCTGGCCATGCACGCCTTCGGCGCCCAGTTCGCCGAGGTCCGGGTCGACGCCGACACGGGCGAGCTGCGGGTGCCGCGGCTGGTCGGCGTGTTCGGCGTCGGGCGGGTGATCAACCCGAAGACGGCGCGGTCGCAGCTGGCCGGGGGCATGGTGATGGGCCTGTCGATGGCCCTCCACGAGGAGAGCGTCCCCGACCTGGCCGTGGGCGGGTACGTCAACCACGACCTCGCCGGGTACCACATCGCCACCCAGGCCGACGTGGGTGACATCGAGGTGGCGTGGATCGACGAGGACGACCCCCACCTCAACCCGATGGGCGCCAAGGGCGTGGGCGAGATCGGGATCGTCGGCACCGCCGCCGCCGTCGCCAACGCCGTCCACCACGCCACCGGCGTCCGGGTCCGGGACCTCCCGATCCGGCTCGACCGCTTCGTCACGTAACCCGCCACCAGAGTCAAGGAGCACCCATGGCGCACACCGACACCGTCCTCGTCGTCCTCACCAGCCACGACCGCCTCGGGGACACGGGCCGGCCGACGGGCTTCTACCTCCCCGAGGCCGCACACCCGTGGGAGGCGCTACGGGCCGCGGGCTACCAGGTCGATCTGGCGTCCCCGCAGGGCGGCCAGCCGCCGATCGACGGCCGGGACGAGACCGACCCTGCGCAGCAAGCGTTCCTGGAGGACCCGGAGATGCGGGCCAAGCTGGCCGACACGCTGCGCCCGGACCAGGTCGACCCGGCCCACTACGACGCGATCCTGTACGCGGGCGGCCACGGCACGATGTGGGACTTCCCGGGCAACGAGACCCTCGCCGACCTGGGCCGTGACGTCTACGAGTCGGGCGGTGTGGTCGCGGCGGTGTGCCACGGCCCGGCCGGCCTGGTCGACATCACGCTGTCCGACGGCCGCCCGCTGGTCGAGGGCCACGAGGTGGCGGCGTTCACCAACGAGGAGGAGGCCGCGGTGGGGCTCACGGAGGTGGTCCCGTTCCTCCTCCAGGACGCCTTGGAGGCCCGCGGCGCCCACCACACCGCAGCCCCGAAGTTCCGGCCCCACGTGGTGATCGACGGCCGCCTGGTCACGGGCCAGAACCCGGCATCGGCCCGAGGCGTGGGCGAGGCCGTGGTCAAGGTCCTCGACTCGCTGGTGTAGGAGCTTTTGTCCCTGGAAACGGTCGCCATGGCGACCGTTTCCAGGGACAAAACGCGGGTCGGGTCGAGGTCACTCCCGGAAGATGCCGTCGATGTCGACGCAGTCGCGGTCGAGCAGCGCCAGCTCGCCGGCCACCTGGGCGCACAGGCCCGCCAGCAGCAGGGCCACGATCGGCAGCGGGCCGAGGCCGCCGCCCGCGGCGGCGAGGGCGAGGATGGCCGTTCCCAGGCCCAGGCGGGTCCAGGCCCGGACGTCGCCCCTCGGTGGGGTGTTGACCAGGTGGATCAGGCCGACCGCGACCAGGAAGCCGGCGACGCCGCCGCACAGGACCCACCGCTCGCCGGCCGTCAGGTCGGTGCCGGCCCCGTGCGCGGCGCCCGCCGCCCTCGTCGCCAGCAGGCCGCCGACGCCCGTGGCCGCCACCGACGCGAAGACCAGCATGTGGCCGTAGACGTACGCCTGGCCCGTGCGGCGCCACTGGCGCAGCGGGGTCGGGTCGACGCACTCGAAGTACAGCCACCACTGGGCCGTCACGACCAGGAACGCGGCCCCGGCCACGACCCCGCCGGCCGCCACCAGGAGGGTCTGGCCGATGCCGAGCGCGCCCAGGGCGACGCCTCGCCGAGGACGATGAGCGTGAACAGGCCGAAGCGCTCCGGGATGTGCGAGCCGTGGAACGGCACCCGGGCGATCGCCGCCGCCGACAGCAGGGGCGTCGCCAGCTCGACCGCCAGGCCCGCCGCCCACAGCGCGTATCGGCCCGGCGGCGCCACCGCGAGCGACGCCAGCCACAGCGCGGCGCCAGTCACGAATCCGGTCAGGTACCGCGCGGTGAGCGGGCGACCCTCCGGGACCAGCCAGTGCGCCCGCGCGTACAGCGCCACCAGCAGCGCCCGCACCGCCACGTAGCTCGACGCGAACACCGCCGAGCCCCGGGCGTCCGCGAAGGCGTCCGGGATGGCGACCGCCAACGATGCCACCGCCAGCATGGCGGCGACCATCAGGAGGCGCTGGACCGCGTCGTCGTTGTCGAACCGGTCGGCGTAGAACGTGTAGCCCACCCACGCCCACCACACCGGGACGAACAGGGCCACGTAGCGCCCGAGTCCCGCGGCGGTGGGGTGGTGGAGCAGCGCATCGGCCAGCTCGGCCACCGCCACGACGAACACGAGGTCGAAGAACAGCTCGAACGCCGTGGCGTGGCGGGGTGTGCCGTTCCCGCCCGGCGCCGTCCGGAGTCGCGGCCGGCGCCGCGACTCCGGACGGGCGGGGTGGGCGACGCGGGGGACGATCGACCGGCGGGCCCGGTCAGCCTCCACTGCGGATGTGGCCGGCGTCCGCGTAGCCCTTGACCTCGGCGATGCGGCCCCCGTCGTCGACCTTGAAGACGTCGATCCCGTCGACGACGTTGGTCACGCCCGGCGACGTCTGCGTGAGGTGGAACACCATCGCGGCCTCGTCGCCGGCCACGATCACGTCGACGATCTTGAGGTCGATCGTGTCCCACTGGCCGTAGAGCCCGTCCCAGAACGACTCGAGCGCGGCCCGGCCCCGGTTGGGCGGCGAGCCGACCGGGTCGATCTGCACGACGTCGTCGGCCAGCACGCCGAGGAACTTCGGCTTGTCCTGCTCGTTGAAGCTGTCGACGTAGGCCTGGACGGCGTAGCGGATCTGCTCGGTGGTGGGCATGGACGCTTCCTCCTGGAGACGCTGGGCGAGAGGTGCCGGCGCGCCGCCGGCCGCGATCTCGTCGACGAATCGCTGCATGAACCGCTCGGTCACCTCGGGGTGGCGGGCGGTGACGAGGTTGCCGTCGACGACGATGTCGGCCGTGCCCCGGTCGCCGTAGACGACCACGGCCCCGGCGTCATGGATCAGATCGCCACGGAGCCCACGCAGCGGGACCTGCCCTGGCTGCGCCACGCGCTGCAGACGGCGATCGCCCTCGAGCACTCGACGCTGCCGCTGTACTCGGCGGCGATGCTTTCGCTGGAGGTGCAGAACTTCCCCGCGTACAACGTCATCCGCAGCGTGCTGATGGAGGAGATGGTCCACATGGCCATCGCCGCCAACATGCTGGCCGGGATCGGCGGCCGCCCGAGCATCAAGGACCTCGACCCGGCCTACCCGCGCCGCGGCCTGGTCGGCGGGGCCGAGCCCGACCTGCACGTCGGGATGACCCGCCTGTCGCTGCCGCAGCTGGAGAACTTCATGCGCCTGGAGGCGCCGTTCTTCATGCTGCCCGAGGGGGTCCGGCACGAGACCTACCCGACGATCGCCCGCTTCTACGAGGCGATCAAGGAGGCCATCGCCGCCAACGCCGACAGCGTCCGCGAGGCGGTCCGCTCCGGCGGCCCCGCCAACCAGGTCGGCGACAACATCGGCTGGCACACGCTCGTGCCCGACGGAGACGACCCGGTCGACCAGCTCCACGCGGGTATCGACGAGATCCTCGCCCAGGGCGAGGGGAGCGGGTCGACGACCATCGAGACCGGGGCCGACTACGGCTACGAGGAGTCGCACTACGCCAAGTTCGCCGAGCTCATGTACGGCCAGCGCTACCAGGAGCCGGCCGAGCCCG
>CAVUBW010000020.1:0-445567 GCA_963739835.1 uncultured Acidimicrobiales bacterium | reverse complement strand
TTCATTTACAGCTGGAGCAACGGTCTGGGCTATGGCAATCCCAAGGTAATCTATCCTTCGGCAAGCGGCTCCTACACCGTACTGGGCACTGATACAGACGGATGTACGGCAACGGCCTCAGTTTTTGTTAATGTGCTTGCAACGCCATCCATCACCATTACAGCAAGCGACAATCTGTATGCTACGGTGAATCCTCCACCCTGACAGCCTCCGGCGCATGGATCTATAACTGGAGCGATTCGCTTGGATACGGCAATACCCAGGTAGTCTGGCCCCGCTCGCTACTACATACACAGTCACCGGCACCGGCGCCAACGGCTGCAGCGCCACGCAGAGTTATACCGTAAACTGACATTAAGCCTGATCGCCACAGTTGATATCGGGATATCGCCCCGAAGGCCAAGATCCTGCCGCTGCGCATCAAGACCGGCGGCAACTACGGCGACGGCGTCGCCCTCGGGCTCGCGGTCGACGAGGCCGTGGCGCGGGGCGCCAAGATCATCGCCATCCCGGTCAACTCGGACGGCCAGAGCTACGACGCCGTCCAGCGCGCCCTCGCCGCCGGCGTGATGGTCATCGCATCGACCGGCAACCAGCCCCGGGAGACCATGATGGGCTCGCCGGCCGCCGACCCCGGCGTCGCCGTGGTCGGCGCCGTCGGCCCGGACGGCACCATCGCCGACGTGTCGGTCCGGGCCTCCGGTCTGGGCAAGGTCGCGCTGACCGCACCGGGTGTCGACATCGTGAGCACCAGCAACGACGCCGGCTACCGCATCGGTACGGGCACCAGCCCGTCGACCGCGATCGTCGCCGGCGTGGCGGCGCTCGTGTGGTCGAAGTACCCGGACCTGACCAACGTCGAGCTCCGCTACTACTGCCGCCACCGTGGTGGACAACGGGCGCCGGGCCAGGACCCCGAGACGGCTTCGGCGTCGTCGACCCGATGGCGGCGCTGACGACCGAGCCGGAGCGCACCCGACCACCACCACGTCGCCCCCGCTGCCGACGGCGCCGGTGACGGTCCCGAACGACGACCACGCCGCCGCCGGCCCGTCCGGCTCGGACGGCGGCGCCAGCCCGGCCGTGCTCGCCGCGGGCATCGGCGGGGCCATCGTCCTGGCCGCCGTCGTGGCGATCGCGCTGCGCCGTCGCCGAACCGTGGCCGCCGGACCCCCAGGACCGCTGCCGCCGCCCGGTCCGCCACCGCCGCCGGACCGCCGCCCGCCACCGCCCGGCTAGCTCGACCGGACCACCTCGAACCGGCAGCGGATGCCGGGGGCGTGGGCCAGGCGGTCGTCGGCCGTGAGCAGCGGGCAGCCCAGGACCTCGGCGAGCGCGACATAGGTGGCGTCGTAGGCGGTGACGTTGGCCCGCAGCTCGTAGGCGCGGTGCATGAAGCCGCCCGACGGGTAGCGGTGCAGCGGTAGGTCCTCGAGGTCGTCGATGGCGGCACGGAACCGGCGGGCGGTGAGGTCGCCGGCGAGCCAGCGCTTGCGGAGGACCGAGACGGTCTCGACGTCCACCAGGTCGGGACGCGGACCAGGGTCCCCGACTCCTCGACGATCAACCGGGCCAGGACGCCGCCGATCCCGTCGTCGGCGAGCACGTTGGCGACGACCGACGCGTCGATGACGATCACGCGCCCGCGCTCGGCGGCCACGTCGGCTGCCGCCTGCGCCAGCCCCACCTTGCCGCCGCGCCGGCGGCGGATGCGGTCGAGCACTTCCTCGACGGTGGCCTTCGTTGGCCAGACGGGTCAGCTCGCCCGCGAGGTACTGCTGGAGAGACTGGCCGCGTGCCTCGGCGCGACGCTGGAGCGTGGCATGGACGTCTACGGGGACGTTCCTCACGAGCACGTTCGGCATGCTAGCACTTTGAAAGCGCTGGGGGCGCATTGCAAACACCGGATGTCAGAAGGGGCGCTGACGGGGGCCGAGGCGCGGGCCGGGGGTGAACGTGGCCGGCATGCGTCACGACGCCGTTGAGCTCCGGGGTTGCCGGCGTAGAACCGGGTGGCGTCGTGGTCGACGGCGTAGTCGGGGATGCGGGTCAGGACCTCGCTCAGCAGCACCTGGAACATCGTGCGCGCCATGTGCATGCCGATGCAGCGGTGGGTGCCGACGCCGAAGGCGAGGTGCGGGTTGGCCGCCCGGTCGAGCACCACCTCGTCGGGGCGGTCGAACACCGCCTGGTCGCGGTTGGCCGACAGCCAGCTCAGCATCAGGTGGTCGCCGCGGCCGAGGGACTGGCCGCCAGCTCGGCGTCCCGGGTGACCGTGCGGGTCAGGGTCTCGTTGACCGAGAAGTAGCGCAGGAACTCCTCCGTCGCCGGTCCGAGCAGGCCGGGCTCGGCGACGAGGCGCGCCGCGCTGGTCGCGGGTGGCGCGTCGAGGTGGTGGAGGGACAGGGCGGTCAGCGACGTCGTCGTGTCCAGGCCACCGCCGATCAGGTTCCACAGCACGCTCTGGAGCTCGCCGTCGCGTGAGGCGGCGGCCCTCGACCTCCAGGGCACCAGCGCGGTCAGCAGGTCGTCGCGCGGCTCGGCGCGGCGGGCCGCCGCCTCCTCGCCCAGGCGGGCCAGCATCGACGGCACGCTGGCCGATCGCCCGGTCGAACTCGGGCTCGCCCGGGCGGTAGGCGATCGGTGCCGTGGAACAGGTCGGCGTACGGCGCCAGTCGTCGAGCGGCAGGCCGACCAGCGCCATCGTCAGGATCGCCGGGACCGGGCTGGCGAAGTCGTCCACCAGGTCGGCCGTGCCCGTGCTCGATCACGCTGGTCGAGGAACCACGTCGTGGCCGCCTCCATCAGCGGGCGCATCGCCTCGATCGCCTCGGGCACCA
The DNA here is from genome assembly GCA_963739835.1 of uncultured Acidimicrobiales bacterium. Classification (GTDB taxonomy): domain Bacteria; phylum Actinomycetota; class Acidimicrobiia; order Acidimicrobiales; family VFJN01; genus ZC4RG19. The sequence continues at coordinate 442,727 of CAVUBW010000020.1, read as the reverse complement.
GGAACGGGTTCATCACCCGGCGCAGCGCCGTGTGCGGCGGGCCCTCGACCTCGGCGATGCCCGCGGTGGGGATCGCCCGGCCCCGGGGGATGCCGGCGATGCCCAGCTAGTCGATGCCGTCGTCGCGGCTCGGGGACGTGGCGGCTGGCGAAGTAGGTCTCGCCGTCCCGGGACACCGCGGCGACCTCCTCGTGCCCGCTGACCACCCAGAACCCGCCGTAGCGCTCGTTGAACGCCACCGGGCAGCGCCGCAGGTCGCGCCAGCGCTCGACCCGGTCCGCGTGCCACGCCGGGTCGTGGTGGTCGAAGTCGACCGTCGCCCGCTCCGCCACGCTCACGCCTCCTCGCCCGGGCCGGCGGTCAGGACCCGGGGGTCCCCGCCGGTGACCAGCACGAGGTCCCGCCGCAGGACGCCGCCGACCCCTTCCTCCGCCACCCACGCGGTCACCGCCAGGACCGTGCCCGCGCGCCAGCACGCTCGCCGCACCCACGCCCGCGCCGACGACCGGCGGCTCCACTCCCAGCCCGACCCCGTGCGCGACGGGCTCGGCCGGCAGCGGCTCGCCGGTCGCCGCCCAGGCCGCGACCAGGTCGGCGCCCGTGGCGCCGGGCCGGCAGGCGGCGACCACGGCGGCATGGACGCGCCGGCTCGGCGAGCAGGTCGGTCCGGCCGCCGGTCGGCGGGCCGCCGCCGGCCACCCGGGTGCGTCCGATCCCGCCCTCGTAACCCCGGTAGAACGCCCCGGGGTCGAGGACCACCAGCTGGCCGGCCCCGATCGGGTCGGCGGTGGCGATCCGGCGCAGCGCCACCGGGCCCCGCACGCGGCGTGGCGCAGGCGACGCCCTCGCTCGGCGGCGTCGGTGCGCCGGCGGCGGCGATCGCGCTCCAGGTAGGCGGCCAGCAGGTCGCGCTCGCTGGCGCCCGGGCGCCAGCGCGGCGTCCATGGCCGCCAGGCCGGCGGCCGCGATCCCGGCGGCGGCCACGATCCGGTCGACCTCGGCGGCGCTCTTCGGCAGGCGGGCGGCCCACAGCGCGGCGCTGCCGTCGACCACCTCGGCGCCCGGGGCGATCGCGGCCAGCAGCCGGGCGAACCCCGGCGCTCGACGAGCTCGTCCCGACCCGGCCGCCCCCGGCCAGGCCGGGGATGGCCGCCAGCGACGCGGCGATGTTGGCCGGGTTCCACGACAGGCCGTACAGGTCGTCGTGGCCCACCTCCGGCGGGCACGTCGGCGTCCGACGTGGACAGCAGGTGCGTGTGCCCGGTCGCCCGCACCGCCACGCACGCCGGGCCGAACGGGCGCGAGCCGGCGGTCCACAGCTGGCGGGCGCCCGTCGCGAACGCCACCTCTGCGGGCCGGCCCAGCACAAGTGCGTCGAGGCCGGCGCCGTCCATGGCCGCGAACAGCCGACCCCGCCGGTCGGCCCGCAGGTCGTCGTCGTCCACGCACGACGGGTCGGCGAGCACGCTCACGGCGGACCGAACGGGTCGTAGGGGTGGTCGCTCAGCGGCATCCAGCCGTCGTCGGTGACCGCCACGATGTCCTCGGACCGGTAGCCGGCGGCGCCGTCGTCCCAGATCACCGGTTCGAGCACGAGGACCATGCCCGGCGCCAGGACCTGGCCCTCGTCGAACGCATCGCCCAGGTCGGTGCCGATCAGCGGCATCTCGGCGCTGTCGGTGCCCGACCCCGTGGGCCAGGTAGAAGTGCTCGATCCACGGCCGGCGGTGCCGACCCGTCGGCGGCGATGGCGGCCCGGGTCAGGTCCAGCGCCGATACGCCCGGCTTGCACAGCGCGAGCACCGCCTCGACGACCGCCCGCCACCGGGCGAACTGCGCCTGCTGGCGGGCGGTCGGCCGGGGGTCGTCGCCGACGATCCAGGTGCGGCCGAAGTCGGACGCGTAGCCGCCCACGTGGATTCCCGTGTCGACCCAGATCACGTCGCCCGCCTCCAGCGGACGCGGTGCGCTGGCCAGCGGGAACGCCACGTCGCCGTGCACCGTCCACGGGCCGGCCGCCAGCGTCGCCGGCATCGGCTGCCAGATCGGGTCGATGCCGTTGGTGTCGGCCCCGAGCTCGACGACCCGCCGCAGGAAGACGGCGCTCAGGTCGGTCTGCGTGACCCCCGGGCGCAGCAGCGGCGCGACGTCCAGCATCGCCCGCTCGTTGATCGACTGCGCCCGCCGGATGCAGGCCAGCTCGTCGGCGGTCTTGCACAGCTTGGCCGGCCCCAGCACCCCCGCGGCCGGCACCGGCGACCAGCCGGCCGAGCGCCCGGCCCAGCGGGTGGGGCAGCTCGTCACACCCCAGCCGGGACCCGGCCGGGACCAGGCCCCGCAGCGCCGCGGCCAGCGCGTCGGCCCCGTCGTCGAGGTCGGGGTACACCGCCGCGTGCAGGTGGTCGGGCGGAAGGTCGGGCGGGGCGCCCTCCGGGTACGGCGTGAACAGGTGCGGGTGCCCGGCGCCCGCGACCACGACTGCGACCGGCCGGACGAACGCCGCCCGCCCGCTGTCGGTGGCGGGGGCGTCGGCGCCGGTGGCGTAGGCGACGGCCGACGTGCCCAGCAGCACCAGTCCGTCGACCCCCTGGGCGGCCATCCGGTCCTGGAGCCGGGCGTGGCGCTCAGCCCGCATGCGGGCCCGGTCGGCCTCGGCGGGCACCGCCCGCCCCTCGACCGCCGCGCTCCCCCCGGGGCCCAAAAGTGACATCAGTGTCAGATTAGACGGACGGCCGGACGGCTCGGCGAGCGATGGTGGAGCCGGGTCGCCGCCTCGCTAGCGTCGACCGCCAAAACCGGCGGCGGAAGGCACCATGGGCGAGCTGCGCATCACGCACGAGAGCACGGTCACCGAGGACCAGATCGACCACCTCGGCCACATGAACGTGCGCTTCTACGCCGTCAACGCCAACGTGGGCACCGACGCCGTGCTGGCCACGCTGCCCGGTTGGGACGGGCGGCCCCACGTGGTGCACGACCTCTACACCCGCCACCACCGCGAGCAGCTGCTCGGCACCCGGCTGGTCGTGCGCAGCGCCGTGGTCGGCGTGGGGCCCGACGGGCTCGCGCTCCACCACGAGCTGGCCGCGGCCGACAGCGGCGAGCTGGCCGCGACGTTCCGCTACCGGATCAGCCCGACCGACGGCCGCGGCGAGCGCATCCCGGTGCCCGGCGACGTGGCCGCGGCCATCGCCCGGGATGTGGTCCCGCCGCCGGCGCACGCGGCCACCCGCACGATCTCGCTCGACACCGACCTGATGTCCGCCACTCCCACCCTCGACACCGTCGTGGCCCGGGGCCTGGAGATGCGCCGCGAGCGCCCGGTGACCGCCGATGAGTGCGACGAGGACGGGCGCTACCGCGTCGAGATGGCCCCGCTGCTCACGTGGGCGGGCGAGCCCCTGGGCGGCGAGTCAGGCCCGATGCTCGACGAGACGCCCGACGGCCGGTTGATGGGGTGGGCGTCGATGGAGACCCGGCTCCAGGTCGCCCGCCTGCCCCGGGTGGGCGACCGCATCCAGAGCTTCGGCGCCGGGGTTGCGGTGCACGACAAGGTGACCCACCGGTCCACTGGGCGTTCGACCTCGAGCGGAGCGAGCTGCTGACCGCGTTCGAGACGGTGAGCATGGCCTTCGACATCACGGCCCGCCGGCCGATGAGCATCCCCGCAGCGCGGCGCAGCACGCGACCTGGCTGCCCTCCAGCCCGACCTCGCGCCCCAGGCGCTCGCCTAGTGCACCTACCCGACGAGGTCCGGCAGGTCCGCCCGCACGACCTTGCCCATGGCGTTGCGGGGCAGCGCGGGCACGACGACGAACCGCTCCGGCACCTTGTACCGGGCGAGCGCGGCCTCGCAGTGGGCCCGCACCGCGGGCTCGTCCCACGCCGTGCCCGGGGCCAGCTCCACCACCGCCACCACCCGCTCGCCCAGGCGCTCGTCGGGGACGCCGGCCACCGCGCAGCCCGCCACCCCGGGCGCCGCGGCGAGGACCCGCTCGACCTCCGCCGGATAGACGTTGGCGCCACCCCGCACGATCAGCAGGTTCTTGCGGTCACGGATGTGCAGGTAGCCGTCGGCGTCGAGCGCTGCCCAGGTCGCCCGTGTGGAGGGCGCCGCCGGCCAGGGCCACCTCGGTCTCCTCCGGGCGCTGCCAGTAGCCGAGCATCGTCCGGTAGCGGTCGTCGCCCGCGGCCGGCGCCACGCACACCTCGCCGCCCTCGACCGTCACCGCCAGGTGCGGCAGCGGCCGGCCGCTGGCGCCGGGGACGTGGGGACCCCCGACCGGGTCGATCGCCACCACCGTCGGCGCCTCGCTCAGCCCGTACGTCGATGTCACCGCGACGCCGAACCGGTCCGCGAACGCCGTCCGGATCGCCTCCGGGCAGTCGCCGCCCCCGGTCCACACCTCGGTCAGCGACGCCAGGTCGTCCGGCGCCACTGCGGGGTTGGTCGCCAGGTCGCGCAGCTGGGCCGGTGCGCCGTTCCACGTGGTGACCCGCTCCACCCGGATCCACTCGGCCACGCCCTCGGCGTCGACCCGGTCCATCACGATCGAGCACCCGCCCGCCTGGGCCGTGAGCAGCGTGGTCAGCACCGCCATGTTGAGAATGGTGAACGGGAAGCAGTCGCCCTTGCGCAGGTCCGGCCCGTAGCCCCGGGTCTCGACCAGCACCGCGCCCGGCGCCAGCAGGTTGTGCTGGCTGTGGACCGCGCCCTTGGGGTGCCCGGTCGTCCCGCTCGTGTAGGCGATCCCCGCCGGGGCGAAGGGGTCGACGTCGACGCCGACCGGCCCGTCGCCGGCCGCGTCCACCGCCGCGAGCCAGTCCGCCGGCCCGACCGACCGGACGCCCAGGTCGCCCTCGTCACCGGATGCCAGCAGCAGGACGGCACCCGAGTCGGCCAGGAGGAACCGCTTCTCCGGCGGGGCCAGCACCCGGTTGATCCCTACCCACACGGCGCCCAGCCGCATCGCGCCGTGGAAGGCGACCACCACCGCGGCGTCGTTGGGCAGCGACGCCGCCACCCGGTCGCCCGGCGCGACGCCCAGGTCGCGCAGCGCCCGGGCCGCCCGGTCGGCCCGGCGGTCGAGCTCGGCGTAGGTCAGGCGGGCGCTGCGGGTGACCAGGGCCTCGCGGTCGGGGTCCTCGGCCAGCACCGGGTCGAGCACCCGGGCCACGGACGGCGGGACGGGACGCATGGGCGGTGACCGTACCTCGCCAACTAACGTTGGTGTCAGGTAGGAGGGACCATGGACTTCGACCTGGGAGACCAGGCCGCCGCGCTGCGCCACCGGCTGCGCGAGCTGATCGCCACGCACGTCGCCGAGGACTACCTGGGCGCGTTCACCGACGACCCGGCCGACCTCGACGTCGCCCAGCGCTTCTGCAAGCTGCTGGCCGCCGAGGGCCTGCTCACCGTGGCCTGGCCCAGCGAGTACGGCGGGGGCGGCGGCTCGCTGTGGGAGCAGACGGTGCGTGCGCGAGGAGATGTGGGCCCACCACGAGCCCCGGGGCGCCCAGTACATGGGGCTCAACTGGGTCGGGCCGGCGATCATGGCGTTCGGCAGCGACGAGCAGAAGCGGCGCCACCTGCCCCCGATCGCCGCCGGCGACGTGATCTGGTGCCAGGGCTTCAGCGAGCCCGAGGCCGGCAGCGACCTCGCCGCCCTGCGCACCCGGGCCCGCGAGGACGGCGACGGCTGGCGCATCGAGGGCCAGAAGATCTGGACCTCCTACGCCGGCATGGCGCAGTGGTGCGTGCTCGCCGCCCGGGTCGGGCCCGGCGAGCGCCACGAGGGCATCACGCTGTTCCTCGTCCCGATGGACACGCCGGGCATCACCGTGCGCCCGATCCGTTCGATGCTCGGCCCCCACCACCTCAACGAGGTGTTCTTCGACGACGTGTGGGCCGGCCCCGACGCCGTGCTGGGCGACGGTCGGCGGGGGCTGGGCGGTGATCCGCAAGGCGCTGGCCCACGAGCGGGTCGGCATCGCCCGCTACGCCCGCTGCGAGCGGCTGCTCTCCGCGCTCGGCGCCGAGCTGGCGCCCCACTGGGACGCGCTGCCGCCGTCGCTGCACGCCCAGTGGGCCCGGGCGCTGGTCCAGGTGCGGGTCGCCCGGCTGCTGGCCTACCGCACCGTGCACGCCCAGGCGACCGGCGAGCTGCCCGACGTCCTGGCGTCCGCCGCCCGCATCGCCGTCGACCCAGTGCGACCAGTCGGTGGCCGAGGTCCTGGCCCAGGCGCTGGAGCACGAGGCGCTCGACGCCGGGACGGCGGCGCCGCTGCACGGCGCGGTCGAGGACCACTGGCGCTACGCCCAGGCGGCCACCGTGGCCTCGGGGACGATCGAGGTCCAGCGGATGATCGTGGCCCGCTCGCTCCTGGGGAGCGCGCGGTGAACCCGGTCCTTCCCGACGAGGCCGTCGAGTTCGGCGCCGCCGCCGCCCGCGCCTTCGCCGACATCGGCGGCACCGACGCCGCCCGCCGGGCCGAGGACGATCCCACCGTGCGCGGCACGGACGTGGCGGGTGCGCTCGCCGCGCTGGGCGCCGGCGACCTCGATCCCCGGGACGGCCCTGACGCGCTGGCCGCGGCCGCGACGCTGTGCGAGGCCGCGGGCCGCTGCGCGCTCCCCTACCCCGTGCCGGGGGTGCTGCTCGCCGACGGCGACGGCCGGCCGTTCGCCGTCGTGCCGGACGCCGCCGCCCGGGTCGATCACGGCGACCTGTTCGGCGAGTGGCGGGTGGCCCGCCTCGGCGGGCCGGCGCAGGCCGCGTCCGGCGGCCGGGCGCTCGGCACGCGCCTCGGGCCGTTCGTCGCCGACCTGGACGAGGGCGGCCCGCTCCCCGGCGACCCCGGCGCCGACGTGGCGCTTCACCTGGCCCTCACCGCCTGCGCCGTGCTCGGCACGGCCGACCGGGCCGTCGAGCTGGCGGTCGAGCACGTGACCGGGCGGATCCAGTTCGGCAAGCCGATCGCCACCTTCCAGACCGTGCAGTTCGCGCTCGCCGACGCGTCGGTGGCGGTCGGCGGCCTCCGCGAGCTGGCCCACTTCACCCTGTGGCGCCTGGTCGACGCCCCCGACCGGGCGCTGGCCGACGTGCTGGCGCTGCGGCTCCACGCGCTCGACGTCGCCCGGGTCGTGCTGCGCACGACCCAGCAGCTGCACGGGGCGGCCGGGGTGTGCGACGAGTACGACATCTCGGTCCTGGCCCGGATGGTGCAGCCGGCGCTGCGGCTGCCGTGGGGCGCCGAGCGCACCGCGGCCGAGCTGGCCGGCGCGGTCGGGCGCCTGGGGTTCGACGGGCTGTTCGAGCACGGCCGGACGGCCGGGTGACCGCCGACCCGGCGACGCTCGGGGGATTCCTCGACGAGATCGCCGCCCGGTTCGGTCCCAACGAGGCGCTGGTGGGCGGCGACGCCGTCCGCTGGACGTACGCCGACCTCCACGCCGAGGCCGCCCGCGTCGGCCGCGACCTGCTGGCGCTGGGTGTCGAGCCCGGCGAGCCCGTCGGGATCCTCATGGGCAACCGGCCCGAGGCGGTCGCCGCCTTCTTCGGCGCGGCGCAGGCGGGGCGGTGGCCGTGCTGCTGTCGACCTTCGCCCCCCGGCCCGAGCTGGCCGGCATGCTCGAGCGGGCCGGCGTGACGGTCGTGCTGACGCAGGAGCGGCTGCTCGGCCGGCGCTTCGGCGACGACCTCGCCGCCCTCGCGCCGGACGCTGCCCGCCCTGCGCCGGGTGGTCATGGTCGGGGCCGGCGCCGCTGACGGCGATCCGGCGGCCCTCGCCCGCCGGGCCGGCGCGGTCCGCCCCGACGACGACGCCCTGGTCATCTTCTCCTCCGGGACCACCGCGCGCAGCCCAAGGGGATGGTCCACGCGCACCGCGGCCCGGTGCTGCAGTTCCAGGCGCTGGCCGGCGTGTTCGGGCGCCACGAGCGCACCCGGATGTGGAGCCCGCTGCCGCTGTTCTGGTCGGCCGGGCTGATCTCGGCGCTCGGCGCCACCCTCGCCGCCGGCGGCTGCTTCGTCATGCAGGAGACGTTCGAGGCCGGCGAGGCCCTACGCCTCTTGGCCCGCGAGCGGGTCACCGAGCCCTACTGCCTGCCGCACCAGACCGGGGCGCTGGCCGAGCACCCCGACTGGGCGGCCACCGACCTGTCGGCGCTGACCTGCGTCTACGGCAAGGGGGCCTTCGCCCGCCACCCGAGCGTCACCGGCGACACCGGGTGGATGATGCCGGTCGGCTACGGGCTGTCCGAGACCTGCGCCTTCTTCACCGCCCACCCGTCGACCACGCCCCGCGAGCGGATGAAGGCCAGCATGGGCCCGCCGCTGCCCGGCAACGAGCTGCGGGTGGTCGACCCCGCCACCGGTGCGCCGCTCGGTCCGGGCGAGACCGGGGAGCTGGCCGTCCGGGGCCCGACCCTGCTGCGCCGCTACCTGGGGCGGGCGCCGGTGGACACGTTCGACGCCGACGGCTTCCTGCACACGGGCGACGTCGGCTTCGTCGACGCGGACGGCGAGCTGCACTTCGAGGGCCGCCGCACGGAGATGATCCGCACCGCCGGGGCCAACGTGTCGCCGGCCGAGATCGAGGTCGCCCTACGGGCGTGCCCGCCGGTCAAGCTGAGCCGGGTCGTGGGCATCCCCGACCCCCGAGTCGAGGAGGTGGTCGTGGCCTGCGTCGTGCTCAAGCGAGGGGCCGAGGCGAGCGAGGACGACATCCGGTCGTTCCTGCGGGAGCGCGTGGCGGTCTACAAGGTGCCCGGCGCGTCCTGTTCTTCGCCGACGGCGAGATCCCGATGACCGGCAGCGACGCCAAGGTGCGCGACGACGCCCTGGTCGGCCTCGTGCAGGAGCGGCTCCAATGAGCGAGCGCAGCGAGGGAACCATCAGCACGGTGCGCCCCGAGCAGGCCGACGACGCGGTCACGCTCGACACGTCCGACCTCGACCGGCACATGGGCGTGCCCATGGAGCCCGGCGAGCTGAAGGAGCCGGTCGCGCTCAACGACATCCGTCGCTGGGTGCAGGCGATGCACTATCCCAACCCGCTGCACTACGACGAGCGCTGGGCGGCGGCCAGCCGGTTCGGGGAGATCGTGGCGCCCCAGTCGTTCACGGTCGCCACCGACACCAGCCACGGGTGCTCGCCGGCGCAGGTCGGCCGGATCCCCGACTCGCACCTGATCTTCGGCGGCGACGACTGGTGGTTCTTCGGCCCCCGGATCGTCCCCGGCGACCACCTGGTGTGCCATCGCATGCCCTACGACTACCGGGTCACGGACACCGGGTTCGCCGGCCCGACGTGCTTCCAACGGGGCGACACGCTCTACATCAACCAGCGGGGCGAGCGGGTGGCGCTGCAGCGCTCGACGTCGATCCGCTACCAGGCGCGGGCGGCCCGGGAGAAGGCCCTGTTCTCCGAGCCGGCCGAGCCGGAGTGGACCGACGACCAGCTCGCGGAGCTGGAGGAGCGCAAGCTGGCGTTCATCGACCAGATCCAGACCCTCGGGCACGACCCCCGGCCGTTCGGGTCGGTGGCGGTGGGCGACCGGCTCGCCGGCAACGTCCTCGGGCCCCACAGCCTGGCCAGCTTCACGACCGAGTGGCGGGCCTTCCCGATGACGACCTGGGGTGCCACGGCCAAGGGCCCGACCACAGTGCGGGCCGAGGAGCTGGGCTACACGCCCGAGATGGCCGGCTACGAGGGCGACCGGCGGATGGAGCGGCTCAACCCGGAGCTGACCGACGGCGCCTACTACGGCCCGTCCCGCGGCCACCTCCAGCCCCGCTGGGCCAAGCACGTCGGCATGCCCCGGGGCTACGGCTACGGCGCGTCGATGGGGGCGTGGATCCTCGACTACGTCGCCGCCTGGGCCGGCGAGTGGGGGGTCCTCACCCACTCCAGCGCCCAGTACCGCAACCCCGCGTTCACCGGCGACGCCACGTTCCTGGCCGGCGAGGTGGTCGGCACCCGGACCGAGCGCCGGCGCCGCCACCTGGTGACCGTGGCCGTCGAGCTGCGCAACCAGGACGACGCGGTCATGGCCAAGGCCACCGTCGAGGTCGAGCTGCCGGGCGACAGTGCCTCCAGTGCAGGCAGTGCGGGTGGCTGACCGGATCATCCTCGCCACGGCCCCGCTGCGGGGCCCGGGCCTCGACGCGCTGCGCGACCTCGGCGAGGTCGTGCTCGACCCGTGGATCGACCAGCGGCCGCTGCGGCTCTACTCCGCGGAGCAGCTGGCGGCGCGGGCCGCCGAGGTCGGGGCGTCGGTGCTGATCTGCGAGGCCGACCGGTGCGCCGGGCCGGTGCTCGACCTGCCGCTGGAGGCCATCGGCTCGACCCGGGGCGACCCGACCAACGTCGACCTGCCCGCCGCGACGGCCGCCGGCATCCCGGTGCTGCGGGCGCCGGGGCGCAACGCCGACGCGGTGGCCGAGCTGACCGTCGGCCTGCTGCTGGCCTGCACCCGGGGGCTCGTCGCCGCCGACCGGGACGTGCGGGCCGGCGAGGTGTACCGGGACGGCACGATCCCCTACCAGCGGTTCCGGGCCTGGCAGTTGGCCGGGCGGACCGCCGGGCTCGTCGGCCTGGGCGCGGTGGGCCGGGCGACCCGCGTGGCGGCTCGGAGGGCCTGGGGATGCGGGTCATCAGCTGTCGACCCCTACGCCGACGACGCCACCCACGACCTCGACACCTGCTGGCCGAGGCCGACGTCGTGTCGATGCACGCCGCGGTCACGCCGGACACCCTGGGGCTGATGTCGGCCGAGCGGTTCGCCGCGATGCGGGAGGGTGCCGTGTACGTGAACGCGGCCCGGGCCGCGCTGCACGACGTCGACGCCCTGGTCGACGCCCTGCGGTCGGGGCGGCTGGCGGCGGCCGGGCTCGACCACTTCGAGGGCGAGGTGCCTGCCGACCGACCACCCGCTGGCTGCGCTGCCCAACGTCGTGCTGACGCCCCACATCGGCGGGGCGACGTACGACACCGAGGCCAACCACACCGCCCTGATCGCCGACGGCCTGGCCGCGCTGCTGCGGGGCGAGGCGCCGGCCAACCTCGCCAACCCGGAGGTCCTCGACCGTGGCTGAGTCCCCGACAACCACCCGCGAGGCCGTCCTGGCCACGGCCCAGCGGATGCTGGCCCAGGGCCTGGTCGAGGGGACGTCCGGCAACATCTCGGGCCGGTTGCCCGACGGGCTCGTGTGCCTGACGCCGTCGTCGGTCCCTTACGACACGATGACGCTCGACGACCTGGTGGTCGTGGACGGCGACGGCAAGGTGGTCGAGGGCACCCGGGCGCCGACGACCGAGAAGGACCTGCACCTGGCGACGCTCGGCCGCTACCCGGAGCTGGGCGCGGTCATCCACACCCATGCCGTGTACGCCACGATGTTCGCCCTGGCCCACGAGCCGATCCCGGCCGTGATCGAGGAGGTCGTCGTCTACCTGGGCGGCGACGTGCCGTGCTGCGAGTACCGGGGCACCGGCACGGCCGAGCTGGGCGAGGAGGTGGCCGGCCGCCTGGCCGACCGGGGCGCGGCGCTGCTCGCCAACCACGGGCTGGTCACGTGCGGGCCGACGCCGTCCAAGGCGCTGCACAACGCCGCGCTGGTCGAGCGCACCGCCAAGATCGTGTGGGGCGCCCGGGCGATGGGGGTGGCGATCCACCCGCTGCCCGACAAGGTCAACCGGGACATGGCCGGCGTCTACCGCTGGATGCGGGAGAACCCATGACCAGCCCGGAGAGGATGGCGGCGGCGGTCCTGCGGGGCCCGGGCCGGCTCGCGGTCGAGGACGTCCCGGTGCCCGCGGTCGGCGACGGCGGCGTCCTGGTGGCGGTTGAGCTGTGCGGTGTGTGCGGGACCGACCTCCACATGGTGCTCGACGGTTGGGGCGAGCCCGGGAGCTGGCCCGGCCACGAGTGGACCGGGCGGGTCGCCGCCGTCGGCGCCGGGGTGACCCGTTGGGCGGTGGGCGACGCGGTCGTCGGCGGGCCGAGCGCCCGCTGCGGCACCTGCGCCTCGTGCCGGGCGGGTCGGCCCGCGCTGTGCGCCGGCCGCGACGCGGTCGGCACCGGGCCCGAGCGGGGCGCGTTCGCCACCTACAAGATCGCCGGCGAGGACGAGCTGCTCGCCCGGCCGGACGGCCTCGCCGCCCGGGCCGCGGCGCTGGCCGAGCCGCTGGCGGTGGCGCTGCACGCGATCACGCAGTCCGGAGTCCGGCCGGGGCAGCGGGCGCTGGTGCTGGGCGCCGGGCCGATCGGGGCGCTGGCCATCGCCGCGCTGCGGGCGCGGGCGTCGACGACGTCACCTGCGCCGAGCCGCACGAGCGGCGGCGGGTCCTGGCCTGGACGGTCGGTGCGGGGGCGGTGGTCGACCCGGCGGACCTGGAGGTGCCCAGCATCGCCGAGCCCGGCCGGGTGGTCGCCGGAGCGGTCGACGTGGTGCTGGAGTGCTCGGGCCGCTCGGCGGCGATGGAGGCCGGGCTGGCCCAGCTGGTCCGGGGCGGCACGCTGGTGCTCGTCGGGGCGGGGATCGAGCCGCCGCGGTTCGACCCCAACCGCATCCTGCTCAACGAGCTGGTCGTGACCGGGGCGTTCACCTACGACGCCGGCGGGTTCGAGCGGGCGCTCGACCTGCTGGCGTCGGGGCGGCTGCCGGTGGACGACCTGCTCGAACCGGGGGCCGTCCGCCTGGACGGCCTGCTCGACGCCATGATCGGCCTGGCGGATGGCCGCCTGGCAGGAAAGGTGCTGGTGCAACCATGACCGTGACCGGACCGACCTTCGCCAAGCCGCCTCGGATCAACCACGTGGCCCTGTCGCTCCCGGCCGACCGGCTCGACGCCGAGGGCCGCGCCGCGCTCGGCGGCGTTCTACGGCGACGTCTTCGGCTTCGAGGAGTACCCGCAGCTGACCGAGGACCGCCGCCAGCTGGTGCTGCGGGCGCACACGCACGAGCAGTTCGTGTTCCTCGTCGCCGACGACAGCCCGATGAGCGCACCCCGGATGGACCACGTCGGGCTGTCGGTGTCAAGCATGGCCGAGTTCGAGGAGGTGGCGCGGCGGGCGGCCGCGTGGAAGGCGCGCGAGCCCGACGAGGTCGACCTGGTCGAGCCGAGCTTCGAGGAGTACGTGGGAGCGCTGCGGCTGCACAGCTTCTACGTGCGCTACCGGCTGCCGATCATGGTCGAGACGCAGTACTTCGAGTGGCTCGGATGAACCTCTCGTAGCGGCCGGCCGCGGCGTCGACCCAGGCGGGGTCGGGCTCGACCCGCTGCGACGTCCGGGCCCAGCGCCGGGCGTCGGTCATCGCCGGTTCCAGCCCGGCGACGCAGCGGGCGACGAACGCGGACCCGAGCGCCGCCCCCTCGGGCACGGCTGCGACGTCGACGGGCAGCCCGGTGCAGTCGGCCAGCGCCCGCATCCAGAGCGCGTCCCGGGTCCCGCCGCCGGTGGCGACGATGCGCCGGGGATCCAGCCCGGCCCCCTCCCGGGCGAGGTCGAGGTGGTGGCGCACGACGAACCCGGCGGCCTCGTAGCCGGCCCGGGTGAGGTGGGCGGCGGTGTGGTGGAGGGCCAGGCCGTCGAGCGACCCGCGCAGGTCGGACCGGTGCAGGGGTGTCCGCTCGCCCCGCAGGTAGGGCAGCCACACGGGCAGGTCGCCGGGGCCGACGGCGCCGGCGTCGTCGCCCGGGCCGACCCAGCGCCGCACGGCGCCGAGGAACAGCCCGCCGGCGTTGCTGGGCCCACCGATCAGGCTGAGCCCGGCGGCGGTGTGCGGGATGGTCCACAGCCCCGGGGCGGTCGCCCAGGCGCCGAGCACGCCCCAGGTGATCAGCGTGGTCCCGCACAGCACGAGCACGTCGCCCACGTCGTCGGCCCCGGCGACGAGCTGCTCGGCGAAGGCGTCGATGGTCCCCCCGCCGACGAGCGCCCCGGCCGCCGGCAGCCCGTCGACGACGCGTCCGGCGGGCTCGACCCCGACGACGATCGCCGGCAGCCGGTCGGGGCTGGCCCCGGCCGCGGCCGCCAGGCCCGCGTCCCAGCCCCGCCCGTCGAACAGCGGGAGCGCGGTCATCGCGGTCGTCGTGTCGATCGCGGCCCGGCCGCACAGGGCGTGGTTGGCCACGGCCTGCGCCGGCCAGTACCCGGCGGCGCCGGGCGTGGAGCCGGCGTGCCAGGCGAGGAACGCGAGCAGCTCGCCGCTGTCACCGGGTTCTCCCGCGGTTGGGGGCGCGTGCTCGCCACGCCGGTCGCCGTACAGCAGCCCGGGCCCGACCGCCCGGCCGTCGGGCCCGACGGCGCCGAGCGAGGGCACCATCGCCGCCACGTTCACGGCCGCCACGTCCCGCCCGCCGGCGACCTGGGCGAGCGCGTCGAGCACGCCGGCCCGCCACGCCCGGTCGACGTCGTGCTCGAACGACCCCGGCTCGGCCGTCCGCACGTCGTGCGGCACCCGCGCCCGGGCCAGCACGTCGCCGTCGCCCGCCACCGCCACGGCCTTCACCGCGGTCGTGCCGATGTCGATCCCCACCGTCACGTCGCTCATCGCCGCCGGGAGCGTACGCGTGACGGGCGTGTCGGGTGCGGTTTCTGTACGCGGGATCGGTCGCCATAGCGACCGATCCCGCGTACAAAACGCGTGGCCGACACGTTTGTGGCGCTTCGCCGCCTGTCGGGCCGGCGGCGGGGTCGCCGGGCTTGCGGCGGGACCCGTGGCGGGGTGACGGATCCGGCCGACGAAAGTGGCGCTACAGGCGTGTCGCTCCATCGTTTTGGCCCCGGAAACGGTCGCCATAGCGACCGATCCCGCGTACAAAACGCGTGGCCGACACGCTTGTGGCGCTTCGCCGACCGTGCCGCATCATGCCAGCCCCGCGGCGACGAGGCCCTGTTGGACCGTGATCTCGACGCTGCGGGCGTAGCGCTCCACGTCCGGCGGTGCGTCACCCATCATCCCGTCGATGTAGCGGCGGTAGACGCCCTCGCTGATCGCCGCCGAGCGCCAGGCGTTCAGCGCCATCCAGTAGGCAAGCTCGTCGAGGGCCCGGCCCGAGGCCGCGGCGTATCGCTCGGCCAGCTCGTCCCGGCTGGGGAAGCCCGCCGCCGCGGCCGGCGGGCCGTCGCCTCCGGCCGCCTCGTCGGGCGTCGCCCAGGACCGCAACAGGTAGGACACGTCGGCCAGCGGGTCGCCCAGGGTGCTGAGCTCCCAGTCGAGGACCGCGAGCGTGGTGCCGTCCGGCGCGTGCAACGCGTTGCCCAGCCGGGCGTCGCCGTGGACGATGCACGCCTCGGGCTCGGCGGGACGGTGCTCGACCAACCAAGCGTGCAGCTGCTCCATGGCCGGCAGCTCGCGGGTCTTCGACGCCGTCCACTGGGCCGACCACCGCCGCAGCTGGCGGTCGAGGTAACCGCTGCGCCGGGCGAAGCCGCCGAGCCCGACGGCGTCGATGTCCACCGCATGGAGCGCGACCAGCGCATCGACCAGGGTCTCGGCGGCCCGACGGCGGGCGGCCCGCGACGGGAGCAGGCGCTGGGCATCGCGGGCCGTGTGCACGACCACGCCGTCGACGTAGCTCATCACGTAGAAGGGCGCGCCGGTGACGCGGTCGTCCTGGCAGAGGTCGCGCATCCGGGGCACCGGCACGGCGGTGTCCTGCAGCGCCGACATGACGCGGTGCTCGCGGGCGACGTCGTGCGCCGTCGCCAGCACCGTCCCGAGAGGCGGACGCCGCAGGACGTAGCGCTCGCCCTCGTCGTCGGTGACCACGTACGTCAGGCAGGAGTGCCCGCCGGCCACCCGCTCGTAGCCCAAGGGCGGCCGAGCCTCTGGCACGTGCTCCCGGAACCACGCCTCGATCGGGCCGGGGTCGATGCCGACGGGGACGGGCATGCCGGTCGGCGAGCTCATCGAAGTTGACACTACTGTCGGTTGCAGTAGCGTCGCCCGGCGTGATGCGCGCGCTGGTCCTCGGGGGCAATCGCTACATCGGGCTGCACCTGACCTTCGAGCTCGCCCGCCGCGGCTTCGACGTGACGGTCATGAACAGCCACGTCGCTCCCCTCCCCGAGGGCGCGCGTCGCCTGCACGGCGACCGGCGCCAGCCCGGCGTCCTGCGCGAGGTGCTCGAGCCGCACCGCGACGAGTTCGACATCGTCTACGACAACACCGCCTACCAGGTCGACGACCTGACCCCGCTGGTCGAGCTGTTCCGCGGGCGCGTCCAGCAGTTCGTATTCACCAGCTCGGTGGCGGTCTACAAGCGCAGCTTCGTCCAGCCGGTCAGGGAGCACTTCGCCCGCCACGCGCCGGACGACCCCGACCTGCGCAAGGCCTACGGGGTCGGCAAGGTCAACTGCGAGGACTACCTGGCGCATCTCCACCGGACGGAGGGCTTCCCCGCGACGTCGCTGCGGGTCACCCACACCATCGGGCCGAAGACGCCCTTGGCCAGGCGGGAGCCGGTGTTCTTCGCCCGCCTGGAGCAGGGGCGGCCCATCCTGGTGCCCGGCGAGGGGTTCCCGTTCGTGCACCTCGTCCACGTCCAGGACGTCGCCCGGCTGATGGTCGCGGTCGCCGGCAACGAGCAGGCCGTCGGCGAGCAGTACAACGTGGGAGGGGCCGAGATCACCAGCATCCTCGGATGCGTGCGGCTGATGGCCCGGGCGGTGGGCGTCGAGGCCGAGGTCGTGCACGTCCCGCTCGACATCGCCCGCCGGGCCCGGCCGCCGCTGGTCCACTGGGGCGAGGGCCTGGTGGGCGGGGCGATGTTCTCGATCGAGCGGGCGCTGGCCCATCTCGACTGGGAGCCGAGCTTCGGGCTGGAGGCCGCCTACAGGGACTCCTACGAGTGGTTCGACGCCGAGGGTCGCGACCGGTACGAGTTCGACTTCTCGGGCGACGACGCCGTGCTCGCCGAGCTGGTGCGCGGCCGGTCGGGGCCCAGCGATAGGTCCGAGGAACCGACATGAGTGTCGAGATTCGGCGGGGACGCCCGAGGCGTGCCGGCTCAGCCGGCGAGGCCGATCGCGCTGAGCCAGAGCGTGCTCAGCGTCTCCGCGGCCGTCACCACGTCGTGGGCACCCTTGCCGGGGCCATCGCCCTCGATGAACCAGCGGTGGGTGAACTCCTCGAGCATGGCCACCAGCGCCGCCGCGGCGATCCCCGGCTCGATGTCCGGTCGGGCATCGGCCGACTCGATGCCCTTGCGCACCCGCTCGATCCGCCGGGCCCGCTCGCGCCGCCGGGTCTCGGCGATCTCGGGCTCGAAGTTCGACGCCGCGTGCCACACCTTGGACAGCTCGAGGTGCTCGACGTGGTCGGACACGTACCAGAAGATCTCGGCCCGGATGCGGTCGGCGAGGTCCCGGCTCATGAGGCTCGGCCGCCGCTCGCGGGTGTCCGTGACCGGCCTGGTCAGTGCGAGCAGGATGTCGCGCCGGCTGCCGAAGTACTCGTAGAACGTGCCGTGCCCCACGCCGGCCGCCTGGACGATGTCGGGCACGCTGGTGTCGTGGTAGCCGTGCTCGGCGAACAGGCGCGCCGCGGCGTCGAGGAGCGCGCGGCGGGTCTCCTCGCTCTTCGGCGTCCGTCCGCCCGGGTTGCGGCTGCTGCGAGGGGCCGTCCGGCCGGCTCCCGCCTTCCTCGCCGTCGGCTTGCCCGTCATGGCGTCAAGTATACGAGCGGTAACCGATGCCAACGTCAACTCCAGGACGCACGTATACCCAGGCAAACCGCGCTCCCGGCACGACCACGTCGCACTCTGACTGCCGTTCTTGACAGTCATGTCGGTTCTCCGGGATAGTCGGTCGGGAGGGGACGCCGCCATGCACGAGACCCACAGACTGTCCTGGGACGGCGCCGTCGACGCGGACGGCCACATCCTGGAGCCGTCCGATCTCTGGGAGACCTACCTCGAACCGCAGTACCGCGACCGGGCGCTGCGGATCGTGAAGGACGAGAACGGCCTCGACGTGCTCGAGATCGACGGCCGACCGTCGGTCATGGCCGCGCGGGGCATGCCCTCGACCCTGGCGGCGATGGGCCGCGGGAAGCTGGGGGCGATGGCCCGTGACCCCGCGATCACCTACGACAACCACGCGCCGCCGGCCGCGACCGCACGCCAAGGCACGGCTCGAGCTGCTCGACGCCGAGCACATCGACGCCGCCGTCCTCTACACCACGACCGGCCTGCTGTGGGAGGCCGAGCTCGACCGACGCCGAGCTGTCCCAGGCCTACTGCCGCGCCTACAACCGTTGGATCTGCGAGTGGTGCTCGGACGGGGAGGGCAGGCTCATCCCGACCGCACACCTGTCCCTCGGTGATCCGACCGCCGCGGCCCGGGAGCTGGAGCGGGCCGTCGGCGACGGTGCCCGGGGCGGGTTCGTCGCCCCGTTCACCCACAGCGCGACGCCCCTCGGCCATCCCGACCACGACCCGGTGTTCGCCGCGGCCCAGGACCTCGACGTGCCCCTGGCGATCCATCCCACATTCGAGCCCCAGTGGACCAAGGGCACCCGCATGGGCGGCTGGGAGCACGTCCGCCAGCTGCGCCTCACGCGCGTCGGTGCAGGCGTCGGACGGCGTCCGCCACCAGTACTCGACGCTGTTCGACTACGGGGTGTTCGACAAGTTCCCCCGGCTGAAGGTGCTGGTGCTGGAGTCGGGCGGCGGGTGGATCGGCTACATGGCTCGACCGCATGGACGCCGTGTTCGGCCACACCCCGATCGGCGATCGGGTGCCGCTGCAGAACCCGCCGTCGTACTACTTCCGGACCCGGTGCTGGATCAGCTGCGACCCCGACGAGCGGACGATCCCGGCACTCGCCGAGCGCTTCGGCGCCGACCGGTTCGTCTGGGCGTCGGACTTCCCGCACGCCGACCACACGCCCGAGTACATCTCCGACCTCGACGAGCTGGCGGGCCTGTTCCCCGGAGACGCCGACCGGCGGTGGTTCCTGGGCGACAACGCCCGTGACCTGTTCAAGATCGCTGTCTGAGGAGGAATCGTGCTCACCCCGATGACCGAGCTGGAGCAGTCGCTCACGGGCCCCGGCGGAGCGTTCGAGATCGTCGAGGTCGAGATCCGGGGCGTGACAACGCGGATCTGGAAGACGGCGCCCGGCTCGCTCCGGGCCATCTGGGACGCGAGCAAGGTCCACGCGGCGCGCGACTTCCTCGTCTACGACGACGAGCGCTACACCTACGCCCGCGCCCACGCCCTGGTCGCGAACCTCGCCGCGGCGGCTCACCGAGCAATACGGGGTCGGCCACGGCGACCGGGTCGCCATCGCCATGCGGAACTATCCCGAGTGGGTGCTGTCGTTCTGGGCCACGGTGTCGATCGGTGCCGTCGCGGTGCCGCTCAACGCCTGGTGGACCGGGCCGGAGCTGGCCTACGGGCTGTCCGACTCGGGAGCGAAGCTGCTCGTCGCCGACGGCGAGCGGCTGGAGCGGCTCGCCGGGGATCTCGACCGGTTGGGCCTCGCCGGCGCGGTCGGCGTCCGGACCGAGGAGCTGCCGACGGGCGTCGTCGGCTTCGGCGACCTCGTCGGCGAACCCAGCCATGACGCCTCGCTGCCCGAGGTCGACATCGACCCGGACGACGACGTCACCATCCTCTACACCTCGGGCACCACCGGGCGGCCCAAGGGCGCGGTCGGCACCCACCGCAACATCACCAACTTCCTGATGGCCGGCTTCTACCTCGGGACGGTCCGGGCAGCGGCCGCGGCCGGGGTGCCGGCGGCGGGAGCGGACGGCGAGATGCCGCCACCGCCGCGGACGCTCCTGACCTTCCCGCTGTTCCACGTCGGCGGGCTGCAATCGCACCTCATCCCCTACACGGCCTACGGCGGCACGCTGGTGCTGATGTACCGATGGGACGCCGACCAGGCGGTCGACCTGATCGAGCGCGAGGCGGTCACCAACTTCTCCGGGGTGCCGCACACCGCGTTCGACCTGCTCGAACGGGCCGCCGCGCGCGGCGCCTCACTGGACAGCCTCCAGGGGCTCGCCTCCGGCGCCACGCTGGTCCCACCGGAGCTGGTGCGTCGCGTCGACGCCCAGTTCAGCTCCCGGGTCGCACCCGGGAACGGCTACGGCCTCACCGAGACCACCGGCGCCATGATCGCGAACATGGGCACCGACTACGTGGCCCGGGCCGACAGCGTCGGCAAGGTGCTCGCCCCGGTGATCGACGTGCGCTTCGTGGGGCCGGACGGCGCCGACGTCGCACCGGGCGCAGTCGGGGAGATCTGGATCAACGGTCCCACCATCGTGCGCGGCTACTACAACAATCCCGAGGCCACGGCGGCGGCGTTCACCGACGGCTGGTTCCACACCGGGGACCTCGGCTACGTCGACGAGGACGGCTTCGTCCACGTGGTCGACCGCCTCAAGGACGTGGTCATCCGCGGCGGCGAGAACGTGTACGCGGCGGAGGTCGAAGCCGCGCTGTACGAGCATCCCGACATCACCGACGCCGCCGTGGTCGGCGTCCCCCATCCCTCCCTCGGCGAGGAGGTCGCCGCCGTCGTGTGCCGACGACCTGGCTCCGACCTCGACGCCCGGGCCGTGACGGCCCACGTCGCCGAGCGGTTGGCGGCATTCAAGGTGCCGTCGGTCGTCGACGTCCGCGACGCCGACCTGCCTCGGAACGCCGCGGGCAAGGTCCTGAAGCGCCAGCTCCGCGACGAGCTGGGTGCGACCACGGCGACGTCGTCGCCGTGACCGAGGGATCCGCAGGCTTCGGGCTCCCGAACTTCTCCACCGATCTCTCGGGCCAGGTCGCTCTGGTGACGGGCGCCAGCTCGGGGCTGGGACGCCGCTTCGCCACCGTGCTGGCGGCGTGTGGGGCGAAGGTCGCGGCGGCCGCCCGCCGCGAGGAACGCCTCGAGGAGCTGGCCGCCGAGATCGGGGCCGCCGGCGGCGTCTGCGTCCCGGTGCCGCTCGACGTCACCGACGCGGACCAGATCGGCCCCGCCGTCGACCGGGTCGAGACCGATCTGGGGCCGGTGTCGATCCTGGTCAACAACGCGGGGATCCCCGACGCGCAGTACGCCACGAAGATGTCCGTCGCGCTGGTCGACGACGTCATCGCCACCAACCTGCGCGGCCCGTTCCTCCTGTCCTGCGAGGTCGCCCGGCGGCTGATCGCCCGGAAGGCGCCGGGCCGGATCGTCAACCTCTCCTCGATGGGCGCGCACAACTACGCCGGCGGCGGCGCCGCGCTGTACTCGATCACCAAGGCGGGTGTCGAGCGGATGACCGAGACGCTCGCCGTGGAGTGGGCCAAGTTCGGGATCAACGTCAACGCCATCGCGCCGGGGGCGTTCAGCTCCGAGATGATGGACGGGATGATCTCGCGGGTCGGCGACATGACCGGCTTCTTCCCCCGCCGCCGGCTCGGCGACCCGGCCCAGCTCGACAGCACGCTGCTCTACCTCGTGTCGCCATCGTCCGAGTTCGTCACCGGCATGGTCGCCAAGGTCGACGACGGCCAGGAGCCCCGATAGGCGTGGCCGGCTCGTGAGAGCCCCGCGCCCTCAAGATCGCCCGAGCGCCAGCCGGTCATCCCCCCGATGATGCGGGCCGCGGAAGTCCGCCGAATAGCAGGTCGTTGGTACGCGAGTCGACATAACCGTCGACAGAACAGTGACGCCCCGACCCCACACGGCAGACTCACCGCTACAACGCTGGCCTCTTGCCGTCTGACACTCCTTGACACTTATGTCGGAAACAGGTTTCATGCCAAGACGGAGCTTCAGGGGGGATCCGCATGGGTCAGCTGACCGAGGTCGCTTCGGGGCTTCATTTCCCGGAGGGTCCCATCGCCATGCCCGACGGCAGCGTCATCGTCGTCGAGATGCTCGCCCCGCGGCTGACCCGGGTGCTGCCCGACGGGACGAAGGAGACCATCGCCGACATACCGGGTGGTCCCAACGGTGCGGCGATCGGTCCGGACGGTGCGCTCTACCTGTGCAACAACGGGGGCTGCTTCACCGACGTCCAGATGGGCGGGCTGACCTTTCCCGGTCCCTGGTCGAAGGACCGGTACATCGGCGGGCGCATCCAGCGCGTCGACCTCGGGACCGGTGAGGTCGAGGACCTGTACACCGAGTGCGACGGCTGGCCGCTGCGGGCGCCGAACGACCTGGTGTTCGATCAGCACGGCGGCTTCTACTTCACCGACCACGGCTACGCCGAGCCCGAGACCCGCACGGCCCACCAGACGGGCATCTACTACGCCGCCGCGGACGGCGCGGCCATCCGCGAGGTGGCGTTCCCGGTGCAGAGCCCGAACGGGGTCGGCCTGTCCCCCGACGGCGGGACGCTGTACTGGGCGGAGACCATGAACGGTCGCCTGATGCAACGCGAGGTGGTCGCCCCGGGTGAGCTCGCGCCGGCGGCATTCGACGACTCCAACTGCCTGTACGGGTTCCCCGGCCTGCAGCTCCTCGACTCGCTGGCGATCGACAGCGCCGGCAACGTCTGCGTCGGCACGCTGGTCAACGGCGGCGTCTCGGTGGTCTCCCCGGAGGGCGAGCTGGTCGAGTTCGTCGCGGTCGACGACATCTTGACCACCAACATCTGCTTCGGCGGTGACGACCTGCGCACGGCGTACGTCACCGCCTCGAGCACCGGGCGCCTGCTGCAGGCCGACTGGCCTCGGCCCGGCGCCCGACTCCACCACCTGAACACCTGATCCAGGCGACAGCATTCACATCCGTAGACTTAGGGGGGACGGGCAATGTTCCGACACGACAGCCCGGGCGATCTCGGTGTCCACCTTCGGCCGTGGACGCGGCACAGGCGATGGCTCGGCGGGCTGGGCGTGCTCATGCTGGCCGTCAGCGTGTGCGGCGGCAACGACGGCGGCAACGACTCGTCCGGCGACGTCAACGAGAGCAACAGCGAGAGCGCGGGGGAGCCGGTGAAGGGCGGCACCCTGGTCTACGGCCTGGAGGCCGACACCGCCAACGCCTGGGCGCCCTACCGGGCCTCCTACGCCACGAGCGGCTACATCCCCCTGTCTGCGGTCTCCGACTCGCTGTTCGCGGTCAACGACGACGGCGAGATCGTCCCGCTCCTCGCCGAGTCGGTCGACCACAACGAGGACTACACCCAGTGGACGATCACCATCCGCGACGGCATCAAGTTCCACGACGGCACGCCGCTCGACGCCGACGCGGTCAAGTTCAACATCGAGACCTGCGCCGGCAGCCCGCTGACCGGTGCCGCGTACGCGTCGGTCGGGCCGATCACCGCCGACGGCCAGACCGTGACGATCCAGACCAAGAACGGGCCGTGGGTCGCCCTGCCCGCCTACTTCGGCTACGGCGCCTGTGGCTACATGATGTCGAAGCAGTGGCTCGCGAGCCTGCCCGACGTGCCCCAGCGCAAGGCCGACGGCCCCTACTACGACCCCGAGATCGCCGCCACGCCGGCCGACGGCAACCCCGCGGCGCCGGTCGGCCTCGGCGCCTTCAAGTTCGACTCCTACGAGCCCGGCAACGGCAACGTCTTCCGGGCCGTGCGCAACGAGGACTACTGGCGCGGCCCCAACGGCATCACCGGTGAGGACCTGCCCTACCTCGACGCCATCGAGGCCGTGGTGGCGGTGGACATCGACAGCCGCGTCAACGCCCTGCGCTCCGGCGAGTTCGACATCATGCACACCGCGAACGCGGAGACGATCGCCGAGCTCATGGACGACGACAGCCTCGAGACGGTGACGAGCGACCGCTACGGCGAGACCAACTACATCATGTTGAACGTCGCCCAGGGCACCAACGCCATGACCGGCGCCGCGATCGACCCCGCCGGCGCCAACGCCGACAACCCGATGCTCGACGTGCACTGCCGCCGGGCGCTCGCCCACGCGATCGACCTCGACCGGCTGGCCGAGGAGCGCGGCGGCGGGATCTCCAAGCCGGCCAACGGTCCGTTCCCGCCCGGGTCGAGGGGCTACCTCGAGGACACCGGCTACCCCGCCTACGACCTCGACGCGGCCAAGTCCGAGATGGACACCTGCCTCCAGGAGCTCGGCACCGACAGCATCAGCTTCGACTTCAACACCACCAACGACCCGTTCAACGTCGAGACCAACACGCTGATCGTCTCGATGTGGCAGGAGGCCTTCGGCAACGAGGTCAGCGCCAACATCACGCCGATCGAGCAGGGCCAGTACATCGGCCTCGCCCTGTTGGGGAACTTCGACGTGTTCGCCTGGCGCAACCACGGCGGGACCGATCCGGACCAGCAGCTGCTGTGGTGGATCAGCGCCGCGTCGGCGCCCATCGGCCAGCAGGCCCTGAACTTCGGGCGCTTCTCCGACGAGGTGATCGACAAGAACCTGATCACCATCCGGACCAACCCCGACGAGGAGGCGCGCACCGCGGCCGCCGAGGCCGTGAACGAGCGCTTCGGCGAGGAGGTCTACAACCTCTGGCTGAGCTGGACGATCTGGGGCATCTCGTCGGCGCCCTACGTCAACGACCAGGTGCTCAACACCCTGCCCGACGGGTCCAAGGGCATCGGGCTCGCCTTCGCCGGCCGCCACCAGGTCAATCAGATCTGGTGCGACAAGGGCAAGTGCGAGTAGCCGATGCCGAGGCTTCGTGCCCTCGGTGATGCAGCCCGGCGCAACCCCGGCCTGACCACCACCGCGGGGGCGCTCGTCGTCCTCGTCGGTGGATGGTTGGTCGGCCTGCCCATGCTGCTGGCCTTCCTCGGAGCCTTCGCCCTGGTGGTCGCCGGCGCCAGCATCGTCAACGGCCGCTACGTCCTGCGGCGGATGCTGATCCTGGTGCCCACGCTCGTCCTGGTCACCGCGTTCACCTTCTACCTCCAGAACAGCCGGGGCGACGCGCGTGACCTGGCCTTCAACATCCTCGGGCCCGGGGGCACCGAGCAGGGGGTGGACGACATCGTCGAGGAGTTCCACCTCGACAAGCCCATGCACACCCGCTACCTGCTCTGGCTGAGCGACGCGGCGCGCGGCGACCTCGGGCGGTCGGCGATCCAGGGGCAGCCGGTCTCCGACGTGATCGCCCATGCGGCCCCGGTCTCCCTGCAGCTGATGCTGTACGCGCAGGTGCTGGCGCTGCTCATCGCCGTGCCGGCCGGTGTCTACGCGGCCTACAAGGCCAACCGCCGCGGCGACCGCGTCGCCAGCACGGCGGCGCTGGCGGCCCTGTCCGTGCCGAACTTCGTGCTCGCCGTGGTGCTGATCCTGTTCTTCGCCCTGGGCGGGATCAGGACGGGCGACACGAGCCTCGGCAGCACGTGGCTCCCGGCGGCCCGCTACGTGCCGTTCGGGCAGGATCCCGTCGAGCACTTCCGCCACATGGCCCTGCCGGCCATCGCCCTGGCCCTCGGCCAGGCGGCGGGCTACATGCGGATCCTGCGCTCGGACATGATCGGCACGCTGCAGGAGAACTTCATCACCACGGCCAAGGCCAAGGGGGTCAGCGACCGGCGCATCCTCTGGTTCCATGCCCTGCGGCCGTCCTCGTTCACCCTGCTCACGGTGTTCGGGGTCAACACGGCCACACTCGTCGGCGGGGCGCTGATCATCGAGACGCTGTTCACCCTGCCGGGCCTCGGCACCCAGCTGGGCACCGCGATCTTCCAGAAGGACTTCCTGGTCGTGCAGGGGATCGTGTTGGTCGTCGCCGTCGGGTTCGTGCTGGTGAACTTCCTGGTCGACCTGCTCTACGCCGTCCTCGACCCGAGGGTCCGCCATGTCCGGGCTTGAGACGGCGCTCGTCCCCGCCGCCGGCGAGCGGGCCGCGGCGCCCGTCGATCCCGAGGCGGCGATCCTCGCCGAGGCGGAGGAGGCCTATCAGGGTCGCAAGCTCGGCTTCTGGTTCTGGGCCTGCGCGGCCTGGCTGGTGTTGCTCGTGCTCGCGGCCGTGTTCGCCGACTTCCTGCCGCTGAAGGACCCCACGGCCACCTTCCGGGGCGTCCACCGCGACGGCCCGTCGGCGGCGCACTGGTTCGGGGGCGACAACATCGGCCACGACGTGTTCAGCCGCACCATCTACGGGGCCCGCCGCTCGCTGGCCGTCGCCACGGTCGCGACCCTGGTCGGCTTCACCGTCGGCGGCGTCATCGGGCTGGTGTCGGGCTACTACCGCAGGACGCTCGACGACGCGATCGTGGCCGTCCTCGACATCATGCTGGCCATCCCCGGGCTCGTCCTGGCCCTGGCGCTGGTGGCGTTCTTCGCGGCGCCCGGCTCGGCCTCGCCGACCCGACAGACGATGTGGGCGACGTTCGCGCTGTCCATCCTGGCGGTTCCGACCATCGCCCGCGTGGCGAGAGCGCAGACCATGGTGTGGGCCGACCGCGACTTCGTGCTCGCCGCCCGGACGCTCGGCACCCGAAACCTGAGGATCATCGTCCGCGAGGTGCTGCCGAACATCCTGCCGGCGATGGTCTCGATCGCCTTCATCGGCCTCGCGGCGCTGATCGTCGTGGAGGCCGCCCTGGCCTTCTTCGGCGTGGGCGACGTGAGCGGCGTGAGCTGGGGGATCATGATCCAGAACGGACGCTCACAGGTCGACGATGCGCCGCACATGGTGCTGTTCCCATCGCTGTTCATGTTCTTGACGATCCTCTCCCTCAACTTCGTGGGCGACCAGGTGCGCACGCGCTTCGACGTCCGGGAGAGTGGCATCTGATGGCCGGCTCGGGGACCGCGCACCTGCGGGACGGGCGGGCGGACCTGGTGCTGCAGGTGGAGCACCTGGTGGTCGAGTTCCCCGCAGGCCGCGTCGGGACGGTCTACGCGGTCAGCGACGTCAGCTTCGACGTGGCCAACGGTGAGACGCTCGGCATCGTCGGCGAGTCCGGCTGCGGGAAGTCCACCACCGCCAAGGCCATCATGCGGGTGCCGCCGCCCACAGCGGGCCGGATCCGGCTCGACGGGGTCGACCTCGCCACGCTGAGCGCCGAGCAGATGCGCGACGTGCGCAGCCGCCTACAGATGATCTTCCAGGATGCGATCTCGTCACTGAACCCTCGGCGACGGATCCGCGACGTGGTGGCCGAGCCGTTGGTGGTCCGGTGGCTGGAGTCGCACCGGCGGTCACCGCTGATCCGGCTGTGGGAGCGGTACGTGCCCCGGATGCTGCGGCTCTGGCGCCACCCGATGCTCCGGCGCGTCGCCTTTCCGCTGCTGGTGGCGTTCTTCGTCGGGTTGGCGCTCTGGGTTACCGGCGGCGCAACCGGTAGGGAACAACCGGACGGCACCCGCGACGGCGGCGTCGTGCAGGCCGCGGGCACGGTGGTGATGATCGCCTCGCTGGTCGGGCTGGCCCCGATCGTCGCTCTGTTCGTCGTGACGGCCGCCGTGTGGCTGGTGCTGTCGGTGCTGCTGCCGGTCGCGTCGCTGCCGCGCGCGATCCGCATCTGGCGCGGGCGGCAGGCGTTCTGGCAGGGCGCCGAGGTCAAGGTCCGGCAGGTGCTGGAGGACGTGGGCATCGATGCCGACGTGGCCATGGACCGCCACCCCCACGAGTTCTCCGGCGGCCAGGCCCAGCGCATCTCGATCGCGCGGGCGCTGATCCTCGACCCGCAAGTGGTCATCTGCGACGAGCCGGTGTCGGCCCTCGACGTGTCCGTCCAGGCTCAGGTGCTCAACCTGCTGGAGGATCTCAAAGAGAAGTACGGGCTCTCGCTGATCTTCATCGCCCACGACCTCGCGGTCGTGAAGAACATCGCCGACCGGGTCGTGGTCATGTACCTCGGCAAGGTGTGCGAGGTGGGTCAGCCCGACGAGATGTTCGCGCGTCCCCTCCATCCCTACACCGAGATCCTCATGACCTCGATCCCCGTGATCGACCCCGCCGTCGACCCACGAGCGGCGCGCACGATCGCCGGGGAGCCGCCGTCACCGATCGCGCCGCCATCGGGCTGCCGGTTCCGTACCCGGTGCCCCCGCGCCGCAGAGCGTTGTACCGACGAGGAGCCCGAGATCCGCGAGATCGCTCCCGGCCAGTTCGTCGCCTGCCACTACCCCGTCGGCGTCGCCGAGGACCGCGTCGCCGACACACCGGTGCTGATCGGCTGACCGACGGCGTGCGGCGTCAGCCCCCGGAATCCTGGCCGTCGGCCGCCTGCTTCTTCGGGACCGTGACAGGTGTCCGGACGGCGGCCGGCGGGACGGTCGGCGCCGCAACGTCGCCACCCAACGGGTGGAAGCAGGCGAAGCGGTGGCCGGGCTCGGGGCCTTCCTGGAGGATCGGCGCCTCCGTGCGGCAGTCGTCCTGCACATAGGGGCATCGGTCGCTGAACGCACACCCCGGCGGCGGGTTGATCAGGTCGGGCGGGCGGCCGCCGATGACCTCGAGACGGGTGTGGCTCGGGTTCTCGACCCGCGGGATCGAGCGCAGCAGCGCCTCGGTGTACGGGTGCCGCATGCGCGAGAACAACACCGAGGTGGGCGCCTGCTCGACGATCCGCCCGCCGTACATCACGGCGATCTCGTCGGTCCGCCCGGCGACCACGCCGAGGTCGTGGGTCACCAGCACCATGGCCATGTAGCGGTCGGCCTGGATGTCCTGCAGCAGGTTCAGGATCTGGGCCTGCACCGTGACGTCGAGCGCCGTGGTCGGCTCGTCGGCGAACAGCAGCTTCGGCCCGCACGCCAACGCCAAGGCGATCATCACCCGCTGCCGCATGCCCCCCGACAGCAGGTGGGGGTACTCCGCGAGCCGCCGCTCGGGCTCGGGGATCCCGACCGAGCGCAGCAGGGCGATCGCCGTGAGCCGCGCCTCCTTTCGGCTCATCCCCGCCTGGAGCCGCAGGGCCTCCGTGATCTGCTTGCCGATCGTCATCACCGGGTTGAGCGAGCTCAACGGGTCCTGGAACACCATCGCGATCTCGGTACCGAGCAGCGCGCGCATCTCGCGGTCGTCCAGCCCCACCAGCTCGCGACCCATGAACTTCACGCTGCCGGAGCGACGGACGTTGATCTTGGGCAGCAGGTTCATGATCGAGCGGGCCAGGATCGTCTTCCCCGACCCCGACTCGCCCACCACACCCAGCGTCCTGCCCCGATCGAGCGTGAAGCTGACACCGTCGACGGCCTTGACCCGGCCCCGCGGCGTCAGGAAATGGGTCTTCAGCTCGTGGACGTCGAGCAGGACTCCCGTCGACGACGGTCGTTCCACGGTCAGCTTGACGTCGAGCCTCACCGAGACCCCCCTCTCCCCGATGTCCCACGATCATAACCGACACCAGTGTCGGAACGGCTGGCGACGGCCTGCGGTTTCTGTACGCGGAAACGGTCGCCATAGCGACCGCTTCCGCGTAGAAAGCGCGCCGGACCGGGTCAGCCGAGGCTGCTGCGCTACGGTCGCCCCGTGGAGTGGGGGGGCGCCACGACGATCGTGACCGGCGCGTCACGCGGCATCGGCCGGGCGGTGGCCGAGGCCGTCGCCGCTCGCGGGGCCCGGGTCGGGCTGATCGCCCGGAGCGAGGGCGACCTGCGGGACGTGGCCGCCCGCCTGGGCGAGCCGGCCCGGTATGCCGTCGCCGACGTGGCCGACCCCGACGCGCTCGCCGGCGCCATCGCCCGGCTGGAGGGCGAGCTGGGGCCGGCCGACGTGCTCGTGGCCAACGCCGGGATCGGGGCCTACGGGGCGTTCGCGGACCTGTCCGCCGCCGAGGCCGAGCGCATCGTGCGGGTCAACGTGCTCGGCACCGTCCACGCGCTGCGGGCCGTCGTGCCCGGCATGATCGAGCGTCGGCGGGGCCACCTCGTGACCATCGGGTCGATCGCCGGGCGGATCGGGTCGCCGTTCGAGGCGATCTACTCGGCGACCAAGTTCGCCGGCGTCGGGCTGACCGAGGCGCTGGTCGTCGAGCTGGAGCCCTACGGCGTCGGCGTGTCGCTCGTGAACCCCGGGCCCGTCGCCACCGACTTCGGCGCCGCCCGCGGCCATCCATACGACCGCAAGCGCCCCCGGCCCGTGCCCGCCGAGGACGTCGCCCGGGCGGTCGTCCGGGCGGTCGAGGGCGACCGGCACGAGTCGTACGTGCCCGGGGCGTTCCGGCCGGCGGTGGCGATCCGGCACCTGGTGCCGCCGCTGTTCCGGTGGGGCACCCGCCGCAGCTTCACCCGGGAGCTGGCCGAGGACCGCAGGACGCGGTGAGGGCGCTCGTCTTCGGCACCCGGCCCGAGGCGTGGGAGCCGCCGCCCGGCGCGCCCGACCTGGTCCGGAACCTGGCCGCCACGCCCTGCGCCCTGCTCGACGTGCCCGACGCCCGGCCGCTGCGGCCGGACTGGGTGGTGATCCGGCCCCGGCTCACCGGCATCTGCGGGTCGGACGCCAAGCAGGTGTTGCTCGACTTCGAGGGCGACGGCGACAGCGCGCTCAGCGGGCTGTGCTCGTTCCCCCAGGTGCTGGGCCACGAGGTCGTCGCCGAGGTGGTCGAGCTGGGGCCCGAGGCCGAGGGCGTCGAGGTCGGCCAGCGGGTGGTGCTCAACCCCTGGCTGTCGTGCGTCCCCCGGGGCGTCCGGCCCCTGTGTCCGGCCTGCACCGCCGGAGACCTCAGCCTCTGCTGGAGCTTTACTGTTGGCCCGATCGCGACCGGCATCCACTCGGGGACGTCGCGCGACGCGGGCGGCGGCTACGCCGAGCTGATGCCGGCCCACCCCGCGATGCTGTTCCCGGTCCCGGACGGGGTCGACGACGAGCACGCCATGCTGGCCGACCCGTTCGCCGTGTCGCTCCACGGCGTGACCCGCCACCCGCCGCCCCCGGGCGGCCGGGCGCTCGTGTGGGGGGCCGGTGCCCTCGGTGCCTGCGCGCTGGCGGTCCTGCGGGCGCTGCACCCCGATGTCGAGGTGGGCGTGGTGGCCCGGTTCGACGCCCAGGCGGCGCTCGCCGAGCGGCTCGGCGCCCACGCGGTGTTCCGCCTCGGCACGCAGGCCGAGCTGGTCGAGCGGCTCGCGGCCTGGTCGGGCGGGGTGCTGCGGCCGACGATGGAGGGCCTCGACGGGCTACCGATGTGCCACCCGGGCGGCGTCGACGTCGTCTACGACACCGTCGGCCGGCCCGAGACGCTCGAGGTGGCCGTGCGGGTGCTCAAGGCCAGGGGCACGCTCGTCCAGAGCGGCGTGCACCCGCCGGGCCGCTGGGAGTGGAGCCCGCTCTACTTCAAGGAGATCGCCCTGGTCGGGTCCAACGCCTTCGGCCTCGAGGACGTGGGCGGCGTGCGCCGCCACGGCATCGAGCACTACCTCGACCTGGCCGCCGCCGGCCGGGTCGATCTCGCCGGCCTGCACACCCACACGTTCGGGCTGTCCGCCTGGCGCGACGCCTTCCTGGCGCTCGCCGACCAGGAGACCAGCGGGGCGATCAAGGTCGCCCTCGACCCGGCCCGGTGACCGCGGCGATGCCCGAGACACCCGAGACCGACCGGCCGATCGCCTTCGTGTGCGCCATGCCGATGGAGCTGCGCCCGCTCACCAAGCGGCTCGGCCTGCGCCGGGCGGAGATCGGCGGGGCGCCCGCCCGCACTGGCACGCTCGACGGCCGGCCGGTCGTCGGCGTCGTCACCGGCATGGGCACCCGCCTGGCCGCGGCCGGCGTCGAACGCCTGCTCGACGCGGTGACGCCCGCCCACGTGCTGGTCGTCGGGATCACCGGGGCGGTCGACGACGAGACCCCGATCGGCACCCTGGTCCTGCCGGAGCGGGTGGTCGACCACCGGACCGGCCGCGAGCACGCGCACCACGTGCTGGGGCCGGGCGCCGTCCACGGCACGCTGTGGACCACCGACGGCATCACCCCCGCGGCCGACCTGCCCGACCTGCGGGCCCGGGGCGTCGTCGCGCTCGACATGGAGACCGCCGCCATCGCCCTCGCCTGCGAGGAGCGGGGGGTGCCCTGGTCGGTGTTCCGGGCGATCAGCGACCGGGCGACCGACGGCAGCGTGGACGACGAGGTTTTCGGGATGAGCCGCCAGGACGGCACCCCGAACCCGGCCGCGGTGGCCCGCTACCTGGTGCGCCACCCCGCCCGGATCCCCGGCCTGGTGCGGCTGGCGCGGGGCGCCACGCTCGCCGCCAACCGGGCGGCGGACGCGGCGGTGGCCGCCGTGCGGGCCGGCTGACGCGTCACGAGTGGTCGAACAGCTCCGCGACCACGCGGTCGCCGGCCTGGGCCGACGGGCCCTCCCACGTCACCGTGCCCCGGTCGAGCAGGACCACCCGGTCGCACAGGTCGAGCGCGTGGACCATGTGCTGCTCGACGATCAGCAGCGACGTGCCCTCGGCCCGGAGGCGGGCCAGCGTCGGCGTAGACCTCGTCGACGATGATCGGCGCCAGGCCGAGCGACAGCTCGTCGGCGATCAGCAGCTGGGGCGACTCGACCAGCACCCGGGCCAGCGACAGCATCCGCTGCTCGCCGCCCGACAGCGTGCCCGCCAGCTGGCCCCGGCGGCGGCCCAGCGCGGGGAACAGCTCGTAGGCCCGGTCGAGCGCGGCGCCCACGCCCGCCCGGCCCAGGGCACGGCGGAACGACAGCCGCAGGTTCTCCTCGACCGTCAGCGTGGCGAACACCGACCGGCCCTCCGGCGCGTGGGCCACGCCGGCCCGGGCGAAGCGGTGCGCCGGCGCCCCGGTGAGGTCGTCGCCCTCGACCCGCACCGCCCCCGCCGTCGGCCGCACCAGGCCGGTCGCCACCCGGGCGACGGTGGTCTTGCCCGCGCCGTTGGGCCCGAGCAGCGCCACCGCCTCCCCCGGGGCGACCGCGAGCGACACGTCGAACAGCGCCCGGAACGGCCCGTAGCCGGCCGCGACGCCGCGAGCTCGAGGACCGCGCGTCACGCGCCGGTCCTGCACGTCGCCCAGGTAGGCCTCGCGCACCGCGGCGCTGTCGAGCACCTCGTCGGTCGGGCCCTCGGCGATCAGCGTGCCGAAGTCGAGCACGTAGGCCCGCTCGGTGAAGCTCGCGACCAGCTCGACGTCGTGCTCGACCAGCAGGATGGCGAACCCCTGCTCGGCCTGCACCGCGCGCAGCGTCGGCCGCCAGGTCGGCGGTCTCGCGGCGGTCGAGGCCCGACGACGGCTCGTCGAGCAGCAGCAGCCGCGGCCGGGTCATCAGCGCCCGGCCGACCTCCACCAGCCGGCCCTGGCCCAGGCTCAGGTGCTCGATCGGCTCGTCGGCCAGGGCGCCCAGCCCGAGCAGCTCGAGCACCTCGTCGCATGCGTCGATCTCGTCGGCCCTGGGCCGGCCGAGGCCGAGCAGGTCCTTCCACAGACGGCCGGTGCCGCGGCGGGCCCGCTCGGCGACCAGCAGGTGGTCGCGGACGGTCGACTCCGGGAACAGCTCGATCCGCTGGAACGTGCGGCCGATGCCCCGGCGGGCCCGCGTGTGGACGGGGAGCCGGCTGATGTCGTCGCCGTCGAGCGAGCACCGTGCCCCGGTCCGGGTCGCAGCACGCCGAGCAGGCAGTTGAAGAACGTCGTCTTGCCGGCGCCGTTCGGCCCGATGAGCCCGACCCGCTCGCCGGGGTCCACCCGCAGCGAGACGGTGTCGAGGGCGACGATCCCGGAGAAGGATCGGGTGATGCCCTGCGCGTCCAGGACGGCCGTCGTGGTCGCGGTGGCGGTCATCCCACCGGCTCCTCGACCGGCTCGGGCTCCGCGGCATCGGCGGGCGGAGCGTCGGCGGGGTCGCCGGCCCGGAATCGGGCCGCGATCCGCTCGACCCGGTGCGTGCGCCCGCCGCTTGCCGCTCTCGACCAGGCCCTCGGGGTGGCGGGCGTACTGGATGGTCCCCAGCCCGAACAGCACCAGCCGCCAGGCGGGCGACAGCGGGAAGAACGCCGGGATGCGGTCGACGTCCCGCAGCACCCAGCCGGCCAGCGCCCCCTTGAGGACCACCGCGTCGAACAGGGCGAAGGCGATGGCGGCCTGCACCGCCCCCTCGACCGTGCGAGAGCCCAGCGACACGACGATGACCAGCCAGAACAGGGCGACGAACGGGGCGAAGTTGCTCGTCGTAGTTGACGTTCTCCTGGTGCATCGCCAGGAGCGCCCCGCCGAGGCCGGCGATGAACGCCGACAGCGCGAACGCGAGGACCCGGGCCCGGAACGGCGAGATGCCGATCGACTGCGCCGCCACCTCGCTGCCCCGCACCGCCCGGAGCGTGCGGCCGACCGTGCCCTCGCGGATCTGGATCACCGCCAGCGCGGTCAGGACGAACACGACGATGGCCAGCACCAGGAACTTCTTGTCGTCGGCCAGGTCCCACGGTCCGATCGTCGGCCGGGGCACCCGTGTGCCCTGGAGGATCGACGTGTCGCCGCCCCCGACGAACGGCAGCCGGATCATCACCGAGTCGAAGAAGTATGCGAACGCCAGCGTGGCGATCGCGACCCACACGCCGCCGAGGCGCATGATCGGCAGCGAGAGCAGCGCGCCGATCGCCGCCGCCAGCGCCGCGCCGATCACGGCCGCGAGGATCACCGACATCCCCGCCCGGTCGGTGAGCTGGAACGCCGCGAACCCGCCGATCGCCGCGAACGTCCCCTGGCACAGCGAGATCTGGCCGGCCATCCCCGTGATCACCGTGATCGACAGGAAGATCGTGCCGAGGATCACGGCCTGGGTCACCATGAAGAGCCACGAGTCGTCGGCCCGCGTGAACACGACCAGCGCGGTGAGGACGACGGCCACGACGCCGAAGATCCGGGTGGCCAGCGTGAGCGTGCGGCTGCGGTCGAGCGCGGCGAGCGCGGGCGGGGGCGGGTCCACCCCCGAGAGCGGGTCGGCCTGGTCGCGGGCGGTCCGCAGCGCCGGCCACAGGACCAGCAGCCCGAACAGCACGACGAACGGCATCGCCGGCGTGACGTTCTCCTGGATCTGGCCGATGAGCGGGTGGTCCGCCGACCACCGGGGCAGGAACGTGTTGGCCAGCGCGATGAGCACGCCGAGGCCGATCCCCCCCAGGAACGCCCGGGGCAGGCTGACCAGCGCGCCGACTGCGGCCGCCGCGATCGCCACCACCATGAGGTTGAAGAAGTCGCCGGCGGCCAGGGTGTTGAAGCGGGGGGCGATGAGCACGCCCGCCAACCCCGCGAACAGGCTCGACAGCGCCCAGCTGAACGCCGACACCCGGTCGGCCCGGATGCCCGCCAGCTCGGTCATGCGGGGGCTCTCGACCACCGCCCGCATGCGCAGGCCGAGGTCGGTGAACCGAAACAGCGCCGCGAGCGCGGCCGTCGCGGTCAGCGCGATGGCCATCGCGACCAACTCGTTGCGGCTGAAGCTGTAGACCCCGAACGGGTCGTAGAACACGGTCGCTCCGTCGGGGACGATGCCCTCGGGCGTGCGACCGGCCACCGCCTGGAAGCCGACCAGCAGCTCGAAGATGCTCGGGATCGCGACCGTCAGGCCGATCGCCACCACCAGCTTGGCGAGCGACGAGCTGGTCTGGAGGTGCCGGAAGATCAGGCGTTCGAGCAGCAGGCCGATCGCGGGCGCCAGCACCAGGACCGACACGACGAAGGCGGGGATGGTGCCCCAGCCCCACACCTCCCGGGCCTGGAAGTACATGGCCGCCGAGACGTAGGCCTGGGCGCCGAAGGCGAGGTTGAACACCCCGCTGGTCTTGTAGGCCAGCACGAAGCCCAGCGCGACCAGCGCGTAGACCGTGCCGGGCGGGAGGCCCTGGAGCACGCCCCGGAACAGGTCCTCCGCGATCGAGGCGGCGACGATCATGGCCGGACCGAGCGACGCCGGCTCAGCCGAAGTTCTCCGGCTTGGGATCGGACCACGACAGGTCGGTCTGGCTCCAGCACAGCCACGGCTTGTCCGGCGGGGCGACGGTCTTGAACGCCCCGTCCTCGATCCGCACGAGGGCCGTGCACTCGTCGCTGCTGTCCTCGTCGCGGGTGGCCTGGGTGTAGGGCGTGTGGGCCTGGGTCCAGTCGATCGGCTCGATCAGGCCGCCGGCGGAGAAGTCGGTCATGGCGTTGGTGGCGCCGGTGACCTTGTCCCGGTCGAACTCCGGCCCGGCGGCGAGCAGGCCGTCGAAGGCGAGGGAGGCGTTGATCCAGCCGACCATCGCCAGCTCGGACTCGTCGTAGCCCTGCTTGTCCATCCACGTGTGGAAGTCGCCGAGCGCGCTGCCGGCGTCGTCGGCCTCGAACGGCCGGAACCCCACGCCCACGAAGTCGCCCTGGAACAGGGCGCCGGCGTCCTTGACGAACTGCTGGTTGTAGGTGTTGGGGTGGTAGAGGGTGACGTCGTCCATGCCCTGGCGCTCGAGCTCCTGGGCCAGGGTCTTCATGCCGTTGAGGTCGATGCAGGTGGCGATGAAGTCGACGCCCGCCTGCTTCATGGCCGTGACCTCCGGGCCGATGCCGTTGGGCAGGCCGTAGGCGAGGTCGTCGTTGACGTAGGCGGTGTCGACGCCCGTGTCGTCCTTGTACATGTCGATCGACTTGCCGGTGGTCTGGGCGCACACCTTCGAGTTCTCGGTGGCGCCGTAGCCGAGGGAGGCCGCGTGCTTCGCGCCGGCGAGCTTGGCCGCGTAGGGGACGGTGCGGCCCGTGCAGTCGGCGCAGCGCAGGACGGCGCTGGGGAAGATGTGCGACCGGTTGGCGGCCTCGGTGGCGTTGATGCCCCAGGCGTAGGTGGGCACGCCGGCGCTGTCGAGGTCGCCCCACCCGGTGGCGAGCAGCGTGGCGTTGAAGTCGCCGAACGACTTGTTGCCCGAGATCACGTCGAGCGCACGGTTCTGGTTCTGCGAGAGCTGGTCGTCGAGCGTCTCGCCGACGACCAGCTTGCGGCCGTAGATGCCACCCTCGTCGTTGCGGAAGGCGAAGTAGGCCTTGATGCCCTGCTCGTAGCAGTCGAGGATGCACGTGCCGAGCGGATTGCCGCTCTTGGTGCCGATGACCGCGTAGGAGATCTCGTCGTCGCTCACCCCGGGCACGCCGGAGATGGGCACGTGCTCATCCCTGTGCGCCTCGCCGCCGGCGCCGGTGTCGGTCGCCCCGCCCTCCGGTGCGGTGGTGCCGGAGGACCCCTCGTTGCCGCCCGAGTTGCCGCAGGCGACGACCCCGAGCGCGACCACGAGGGCCGTTGCGGCTGCGATGACCCGCCTGGATCGGATCACGGTTCCCCCCGTGGTCGTGATGTCTGGCGCCGCGGCGCCAAAAGGTGACACGAGTGTTCGATAGTGCAGCGACAGTATCGCGGCGGCGCGGGACGATGCAGTCCCGGCGGGAGGTGTCAGCCGTGCTCGACGGTGATCGCGCGCTCCGGGCAGTTCCGGGCACCCAGGGTCGCCTGCTCCTCGAGCTCGGCGGGCACGTCGAGCGACCGGGTGGCGCAGTACCCGTCGTCGTCCGCCTCGTACACGTCGGGCGCCAACGTGTAGCACCGCCCATGCCCGGTGCAGGTGCCCGGGTCGACCACGATCCTCATCGGCCGGATCCTATGCAGCCCTCCGGACCAGGGCCCACTGGTAGCAGAGGTCGTCGCTCCCCTGCACCCAAGTCACGAAGTCCTCGACCGGCCCCAGCGTGGCGAGCAGCGACCGCCAGCGCGCCTCGGAGCGCCGGCTGAAGAACCGGGGCGGGTCGAACTCGCCGTCGATGTGGTGCTCGACGTCCGGCCCGCCCCACACGCCGATGGCCGCCAGCGCGCCGGGCGCCAGCACCCGCGCGAGCTCGGCGAGCGCGCCGGCGATGGCCACGTCGGGCACGTGCATGAGCGTGCTCATCGTCCACAGGGCCCCGAACGCCCGGTCGGGGAACGGCAGGTGGCGCACGGTGGCTACCACGGCGGCGGCGCCCGTGGTCCCCGCCCGCCGAGCGTGGTCGAGCGCCAGGTCGACGCCGACGACGGGAACGCCGGCCGCCACGAACGCGACGGCGTCCCGCCCGGGCCCGATGCCCACCTCCAGCAGGCGGGGCCGGTCGCCGGCGATGCGGGCGAGAAACCGGTCCCGCGCCACCACCCGGTGCGGGTCGAGCGCACGTCCGGCGCGGACACCGGCCTCCTGCTCGTAGTAGACGGCCAGGTCGCTCTCGACCGCGGCGACGTCGGGGCTGGGCCGCATCTCCGTTTTGTACGCGGAAACGGTCGCTATGGCGACCGTTTCCGCGTACAAAACGCGGGGACGGCCCTGCTAGGGCAGGCGGAAGGCGAACAACTCGCCGTTCGTCGTGCCGGCGTAGACCGTGCCGCCGTGGACGATCGGCGAGCCCGAGATCGCGTCGCCGATCTGCTGACTCCACAGCGGGCCGCACGTGGCCGACCCGCAGCCGCCGGCCGCGAACGCCGCCACCGTGCCGTCGGACGTGCCGGCGTAGACGACGTCGGCCGCGACCGTCGGGCGGCCCGTCGCGTGGCCCGGCAGCGTTGCCGTCCACGTCGGCGAGCACGTGGCTGCGCCGCAGCCGGCCAGCGGGAAGGCCGCCAGCTCGCCGCCGTCGCCGGCGACGTACACCGTCGTCGGCGTCACCGCCGCCGCGACCGATGCCGCCGTGGCGAAGCTCCCCGACCAGGCGAGCGTGTTCGTCGTGCGGTCGACGACGTACACCTTGCCGTTCGTGCCCACCACGACCAGCCGGTTGCCCTCGGCGACCGTCGGGGTCTCGACCAGGCCGTTGCCGACCGGCACCGGCAGCGTGGTCGTGCAGCCCGCCGCCGGGCATGCGCCGCCGGCGAGCTCGCGGGTCTCCAGGGTGGCGTCGGACAGCGCGAGCACCGACGTCCCGTCGGAGCTGAGCGAGAAGCCCACGCTGCCGGACGGCCCGGGCGGCGGCAAGGGCAGCCCGCACGTCGTGGTCAGGGAGCCGGTCGTCCAATCGAGGCTGGGGTCGTCGACGTCGGCCGCCACGATGCCGCTGCCTGCGGCGGTGGTGGGGTCCGGGAAGCAGACGTCCCGGGGGAACGTGAAGCTCCCGAGGTACCCCCACGTGGTCACCACCTTGGAGCCGACCGTGAGAGCGTCGGTCATGCCGCAGCCCGAGAAGCCGCCGAGGCCGGACAGGTCCGGGCCCCCGGCCCCCTCGGTGCTCACGATCTCGCCGGTCGACATGTTGAGGCCGTGGAGCGCGCACGACCCGCCGGGCGACGGCACCCACAGCCGGTTGCCGGCCACCGCCATCCCCGAGGACCCCGGCAGGGCGGCGTTGGTCCAGCGTTCCGCCCCGGTGTCCGCAGCGAGCGCCAGGGCGGTGCCCCGCGTGCGGACGTAGACGGTGTTGCCGAAGACGATCGCCTCCTCCGGGGCCCCGTTGCCCGCCGGCGCCGACCACGCCTGCTGCAGGCCGGCGACCGTCGCGGCCGTGACCACGTTCTCGCCGCCGTTGAACCCCGATCGCCCGGCGTCGAACCCGGTCTGCACCCAGCAGCCCGACGCGAGCACCGCCACGGACGCCGCCAGCGCCCCCACCCGAACGAACCGACCGGACATCAGAGCCCTCCCCATCCGTCGCGGCCGACACTGTAACGGTCGCCGAATGATCCCGGGGCCCGGGGAGCGCGATACTTTCCGGCGGGGGGTACTTGGCACGAACCGGGGAGATCCGGTGACAACGACCAAGTTCGCGGAGGCGCGGCCGCACCGGGCGGCCCCCCAGCCGCGCCCGAGCGCGGCGTGCCGGCGCGGCCGAGCGCGTCCTCCGGCTGCAGCGACTCGCCGGCAACCGGGCGGTGACCGGGCTGCTCACCGGCCCGGCTCGGCCCGCGTGGGCCACGGCCGCGACGGCCGTTCCCGTCCAGCGCTCCGCCGGCGGCGGGTGCGGCTGCGGCTGCGACGGGACCTGCGGGGGCGAGGAGGACGCCGCCGTCCAGCGCCGGGTCGACGGCGACGTGACCGCCATGAGCATCACCGCCGACTGGGCCAGGGCGCTCACCGACGCCGAGCTCGGGCAGCAGACCGCGCGCCTGCGCCGTCACCTCGGCGGGCTCGACGCCGCCGGGCCCGAGGCCGCCGGCGCCCGCGCCAACCTGCGGATCCTCGAGGCCGAGGCCCGGCTCCGGCCCGGGCCCGGCTCGCTCGGCGACGTGCCGCGGCCCGCCGGCCTGCCCACGGACGCCGGGTACACGCTCCGGCCGATCAACGACATGCCCCCGGCGCTGCTGGCGGCGATCCCCGAGGGCCAGGTCGTCGACGTCTCGCCCGAGATGGTGGCGGCGGCCACCGACCCCGCGACCGCCACCGCGCCGCCCACCCGGCGCATCGCCCAGCAGACCGTCGAGTTCCTCGCCAGCCAGGGCGAGATCTACGGGCCTGCGGCCGGCTCGGCCCTGTCCGGTCTCAACGCCGCCACCCGGGTGACGGGCCTGGCCGCGG
Source organism: uncultured Acidimicrobiales bacterium (assembly GCA_963739835.1). GTDB lineage: Bacteria > Actinomycetota > Acidimicrobiia > Acidimicrobiales > VFJN01 > ZC4RG19. Next base: position 402,374 of record CAVUBW010000020.1, on the reverse strand, counting down.
CCGGCGAGTACTCGATCGGCGTCGTCGGCATCCCCCGCACCCAGATGAATCCGTTCGGGTCGAACTTCAACATGCTCGACCCCGCCGCCCCCCTCGACTACTGGGGCCACACGGCCCTGATGGTCCGCCAGAACGGGCGGATCACCCTCGTGCGCGGGTTCAACCCCGAGACCGGCTCGCTGCGCTCGCTGTTCACCCTGCTTCGCACCAGCGGCGCGGTCGAGGCGGGCGAGCTCGCCCTGCCCTCGGTCGTGTCGGACGACGCCCACCTGCTCGCCTCGAACGCGGCCCGCAGCCTCGAGTACCCGATCACCGCCGAGCAGGCCGCGGCCTACGCGGCCGAGCTGCACCCGACCGGGCCGGGTGCCTCGGTCGGCGCGCCCGGCTCGTACACCGCCCGCCCGGCCCGCTACGCGCTCGCCCACCCCGAGCTGGAGCGGCCGTTCTGCGTGGCGTCCAACTGCGGCCTGTGGGCGGTCGACCAGGTCGAGCAGCGCCTCGGCGGCACCGTCGGCCGGGCCGGGCAGGGCTCGATCACGTCCCTCGGCGAGGGCGGCGCCAGCGTGCCCGGCACCGCCAGCCAGGGCCGGCTCATGGCGTTCGCCGCCGAGGCCGAGGCGGCCGCGGCGTCGGGCCGCACGAGCCCCGCGCTCGGCATGCCGGGCGCGCTCGGCGGGGCCGGACCCGTCGCCGGGTCGGTCTCCACCGGCATCAAGGTGCTGCGGATCGGCGGACGGGTGTTCCTGGTCGCCGGGATCGTCGCCGGCGCCTACGAGATCTACGCCGCCAGCCCCGACGACCGGGCCCGCACCGCCGCCGGCGTCGGCGGCGGCTTCGCGGGTGGCTTCGCGCTCGGCGCCACCGCCGGGCTGGTCTGCGGCCCCGGGGCGCTGGCCTGCTCGGTGGTCGCCGGCCTCGCGCTGGGCCTCGCCGGCGCCCTCGGCGGCCGCGCGATCGCCGACGGCATGTACGACGCCGCCAATCCCCGGGGCGCCGCGGTCACCGACCCGATGCAGATCCAGGCCGCCATGGAGGCCCTCGCACGGGCCGACGCCAACGTGTGCCCGTCCTGCCACGACGGCCCCGGTGGGGGCCGGGACGAGCGGCACCCGCCGGGCCTCCCCGGCCTCCTGGAGACGGCGACCCGCACGACCCCGCCGCTGTCGGGCACGCTGAGCCCGGCGGAGGTCCAGCTGATCAAGAGCTGGCTCGGCGACTAGCGCGATGAATACCGGGCTCCCGGGCGGTCAGTACTTATCGTGACGCACAAGGAGACCGAGATGAGCCTTCCGAGGATCGGCAGCCGCGAGGAATGGCTGGCCGCACGCACCGACCTGCTCGCCAAGGAGAAGGACCTGACCCGGCGGCGCGACGCCCTCAACATCGAGCGCCGCAACCTGCCGATGGTCGAGGTCGACAAGGACTACCGCTTCGACGGGCCCGACGGCGAGGTCGGGCTGCTCGACCTGTTCGAGGGACCGCTCGCAGCTGATCATCTACCACTTCATGTTCGACCCCGAGTGGGACGAGGGCTGCCCGAGCTGCACGGCCGGCACCGACGAGCTGTCGCCCGGGTTCCTCGAGCACCTGCACGATCCGGGACACCACCTACGCCATGGTGTCGCGGGCGCCGCTCGCCAAGCTCGAGGCTGGAAGGCCAAGCGGGGCTGGGACATCCCCTGGTACTCGTCCTACGGCAGCGACTTCAACTACGACTTCGGCGTCACGATCGACGAGTCGCAAGGCGCCGGCGCAGTACAACTACCGCACCAAGGCGGAGTTCCAGGCCCTCGGCGAGGACTGGTTCGAGCCCGGCACGTCGTCGGAGATGCCCGGCCGGAGCTGCTTCCTCCAGGTCGACGGCACGGTGTTCCACACCTACTCGCAGTACGCCCGGGGCCTGGAGGGGACCGGCGGCTCGTACTACTTCCTCGACCTCACGGCGCTCGGCCGCCAGGAGGACTGGGAGGAGCCCAAGGGCCGCAGCGACTCGGTGCGGAAGAACAGGCCCGACTTCGCCTCGTGACATCCTGGGGGTGATGCCCGAGATCGAGCGCAAGTTCCGGCTGACCCGGGTCCCGAGCGACCTCGGACCCGGGTCGCCGCTCCGCCAGGCCTACGTCGCCCGCGACGGCGACGTCGAGGTGCGGGTGCGCAGCGACGGGGCCCGCCACGTGATCACCGTCAAGGGCGGCCGAGGCCGGGAGCGCGCCGAGGTCGAGACCGACATCTCCGCCGACGACTTCGCCGAGCTCTGGCCGCTGGCCGGCGACCGGCACCTGGAGAAGACCCGGCACCGCGTCGACCTCGGCGGCGGGCTCGTGGCCGAGGTCGACGTGTACGGCGGCGCGCTCGCCGGACTGGCGGTGGTCGAGGTCGAGTTCCCCTCCGGGGAGGCGGCCGACGCCTTCGCGCCGCCCGACTGGTTCGGCCCGGACGTGACGGACGAGCCGGGCTGGTCCAACGCCGAACTCGCCACCGGAGGCCTGCCGCCGTCTAAGAATTCGGGATGACCGACGCCGCCGCCCACCCGCCCGTGCTGCTGCTCCACGGGTTCGCCACGTCCGCCGCCCGCACGTGGGGCGAGAACGGCTGGCTCGACATCCTCGGCGACAGCGGCCGCACGGTCCTGGCGCCGGACCTGCTCGGCCACGGCACCGCGCCCAAGCCCCACGACCCCGGGGCCTACGCCGGCCTGCGCGACCGGGTGGCCGACGGCCTGCCCGACGAGCCCGTGGACGCCATCGGGTTCTCGCTCGGCGCCCGCACCCTGGTCGAGCTGGCGGTCGACCGGCCGGGCCGCTTCCGCCGGCTGGTGCTGTCGGGCGTCGGCGCCAACCTGTTCCGCAGCGACGGCTCGGACGTGATCGTGCGCGCCCTCCGGGGCGAGGGCGACGGGTCGAACCCGGTCGCCCGCTACTTCGCCGGGCTCGCCGCCCACCCCGACGCCGACCCCGTCGCCCTCGCCGCGCTCATGGAGGCCGGCGGCCGGCGGCTCGCGCCGGGCGACCTGGCGGTGGTCACGTGCCCGACGCTGGTCGTGCTGGGCGACGCGGACTTCGCGGGACCGCCCGACCCGCTGGTCGACGCGCTGCCCGATGCCCGCCTGGTCGTCCTGCCCCGGACCGACCACTTCGCCACTCCGAAGTCGTTCAAGTTCATGGACGCGGCGCTGGACTTCCTCGGTGTCGGCCCCTGAGGCCGGCAGGTGGCGACCTCGGCCGAGCGGTAACAGATCGGCGTCGGGCCTCGGCGGCCCGTGGTCGCCTCCGCCTGGTCGACGAGCTGGTCGAACGTGCCGTCGGCGAACCCGCCGACGTTCGCGACCGGTCGACGTCGCTGCGGTACTCGCCCATGAACGCGTCGTAGGCGAGGTAGCGACCGAACCGCCCGACCGGGCACACCGGCAGCCGCCGGCCGCCTGCGGTCGAAGTACGTCTCCTCGGTCATCGGCTCCTCGACGGCGGCGATGCCGACGGCGCCGAGGTCGGCGACGACCCGGGCGACCAGCGGGTCGCTGGCCCCGGGGCCGGCGCCCGACTGGATGCGGATCGGCGCCGGCAGGCTGTGTCCCGCTGCCTGCCATGCCGCGAACGCGTCCCGGGCGGCGTCGGGGTCGTACTCGCAGGTCGAGCACAACCCCGGGGCGTAGCCGGGCACTCCCGCGGGGTGATACATGCAGTCCGTAGTCGGGCCAGCGCGGGGCGTGCGCTCGATGTATCAATCGCGGTGGTTCCGCCTCCTTGGTGTGACGAGTGTCCGGGCAGGGCCACGGGCGAGGAGGGCGAGGCATGGTCGAGACCGTCGACCCGGGATCCCGGGACGAACCGTCCGAGGCGGGGCGCCTGGCGGTGATGAGCACGGCGGCGTTTCACGCGGCCAGGGACGTCCGGGCCGATCCGGCCCAGACCGCCGAGACGCTGGCCGCGGCCCAGGAGCTGGCCGGCCTGTCGGCCCTCGCCGCGGCCTACCAGTACCTGCAGCAGGTGGTGGGCATCATCGCCGTGTTGCTGCCGCCGGTCGTGGCGATCGGCAACTTCGCGTTCGGCGGCGAGATGAAGGGCTCGATCAGCGCCTACTACTACACGCGGATGGGCAACGTGTTCGTGGGCTCGCTGTGCGCCCTGGCGGTGTTCTTCCTGTCGTACAACTACCGCCCGCTGCCCGGGTTCGAGCTCGACCACCTGCTGGCCAGGTTCGCCAGCGCCGCCGCCGTCGGGGTGGCGCTGTTCCCGACCACCAGCGACGCCGCGACCGCGTCGGGCGGGGAGAAGGTGGTGGCGGTCGTCCACCTGGCCTGCGCCTGCACGCTGTTCGTGCTGCTCGCCTTCTTCTCGCTGTTCCTGTTCACCAAGTCCGACGGTTCCAGGCCGATGTCCGACCTGAAGCGGCGCCGCAACCTCGTCTACCGCACCTGCGGCGTGATCATCGCGGCCGCCATCGCGCTGGTCGTCGTGAGCAACCTGGTCAAGCCCCCCAGCTCGCTGCACGCCCTGTTCTGGCTGGAGACCGCCGCGGTCATGGCCTTCGGGGTCTCGTGGCTGGTCAAGGGCGGGTTCCTCGGGATCCTGGCCGACCCGCCCAAGCCGGAGCCGGCCGCGGCGCCGACGCCGTAGGCCCTCCCCCGCACGGGCGGGGCGCGGGGGAGGGCCGGCTGCGGCGGACCTTCAGCCGGCGTCGACCGTGATCGTCACCGGCACGGCGCCGGTGAGGATGTCGTAGACGGCCGAGCGGGCCCGGGACTGCTCCAACAGCTGGCGCAGCTTCTCGGCGGGGGCGTCGCCCGTCACCGTGAAGTTGACGCGGATCTGCTGGTAACCGTTGCGGACCTCGGGGTCGAGGCCGAAGATGCCGTTGAGGTCGATGTCGCCCTCCACCGTGGAGGTGACCTCGCCGAGGTCGATGCCGCGGGCCGCGGCGATGTTGGCCAGGCCGGCCGTCAGGCAGCCGGCGAGCGCGTGCAGCACGTACTCGACCGGGGTCGGCGCGTTGTCGCCCCCGACCAGCACCTTCGGGTGGTCGATGTCGACGACGGTGGGCGCCTCGTGCATGCGCTCCTCGCCCACGCCGAAGAAGTCGTTGATCGTCGTCCGGCTGTGGGTGCCGCTCAGCCAGCGGTTGCGCGCCCGGAAGGTGAACTGGGCGGCCGCGGGGGCCTGCTTCACCGCGTCGAGCGTGGCGAAGAGGGTGGTGGTGTCGACGCCATTGCGGACGCCGTCGTCGGTCGTGATGCTCACGATCGGTTCCTTTCGTTGTCTGGGTTGGGGTGGGGTGTAGGGATCAGGCCGCCGAGCGATCGGCGGTCGGCACGGGCGGCAGCGCGGCCAGCCAGTGCGCCTCGGCGTCCAGCAGGTCGCTCAGCTCGCGCTGCATGCCGGCGAACTCGGCAGGAGGCGGGAATGCGACCAGGCGGCACGTGAGGTCGAGGATCGGCGCGAGCGCCCGGTCGCGGGCCCGGCCGTAGGCGGCGAGGGCGTCCCGCTCGGACGCCTCGCCGCGCAGGGCGCGGCCCAGCTCGCCGGCGAGCAGCTCCGCGTCGCGGAAGGCGTCGGTGATGCCGTGCCCGGTGATCGGGTCGCGGTGGTAGCCGGCGTCGCCGACCAGCGCCCAGCCCGGCCCGGCGGCCTGGCGGACGTGGTTGGGCAGCCCGCTGGCGCTGCGCACCGGCGACGTGATCCGGGCCTCCCAGACCCGCCGGGCGAGCGCCGGGGAGGCCCGCTCCAGCCGGGCGAGGAACGACCCGGCCCGGGTGGCGCCGGGCGCGGCCGGCTCGGGGGCGTCGGCGGGGTCGATGACCCAGACGTTCGCCTCGCCCGCGTGGGTGGGGAAGACGCCGGCGAAGGCGCCGGAGGCGACGTGGAACTCGAACCCGTCGGCGTCCAGCCCGGCGACGTAGGCGTAGTGGGTCTGCGGGCCGGGGCCGCGGTCGTCCACCACCGGCGCGCCCACGGCCCGCGCGACGCGTGACCGCACGCCGTCCGCCCCGACGACGTAGCCCGCCTCGATCGTGTGCTCGCGGCCCCGGGCGTCGCGCACCCGGACGCCGGCCGCCCGACCGTTTCCGTCGGCGACGACGTCGGTGACGCCGAGTCCGGCCGTGAACCGGGCGCCGGCGTCGGTGGCCGCGTCGAGCAGGATCGCGTCGAGGATGTGGCGGCGGGGCGCCAGCAGGAAGTCGACGCCGGCGCGGGACTTGATCGTGCGGCGCACGCTGCCCCCGTCGGCGAACCCGAACGTCACGCTGCGGATCGGCGGTGCGCCGCTGGCGAGAACGGCGTCCAGCAGGCCCCACCGGGCGAGCTGGACGACACCGCCGCGGGCGAGCGCGTGGGTCGAGAGGGTGTCGCTGGGGAAGCTCGCCCGGTCGACCAGGATGACGTCGTGTCCCTGGCGGGCGAGGAGCATGGCCGTGGCGGCGCCGGCGCAACGGGCACCGACGACGACCACCTCGGGGGTCCTGTCCGTCATGCAAGCGACAGTGCACCCCGGGGCGGGCCCGAGCTTGGAGAGGGCCTGAAGAGAACGTGGAGTTCTCCGGGTGCCGGGAGCGTCGCCGCCCCCGGCACCCGAAGTTGCCGAGGGGATCGGCGCTAGAGGTCGGTGAAGAGCAGCTGGTTCGGCGTGGGCGCCGGGCACGGCCGGAACGGGCGGGGCCGGCAGGTCGGCAGGGCCACCACGTTCTTGGTCGACGCCTGCACGAGGGCCGCCGGGGGCGGCCTCTTTGTCGATGATGGGGCGCTCGGGGCGGCGTCAAGGACAAGCCGGCTGCGCCGGGCCCCTGCGGGGCTCCTTGACCCCGCCCCGACCGCCCCTCTTGACACTCACGGTGACCCTTACACCGTTGGTTTCCCGGCCGAAAACCGTTGCGCGGGATTCTGTCCCCCGAACTGGTCGCTCTGGCGACCGTTTCGGGGGACCAAAACGCAAAGACCCCAAATCCGGGGCTCCTCGCGGCCACCGTGCGTGGAAAAGGCGGTCGGGTGGGGGTCAAGGAGCCGCCGCAGGCGGCCGGAGCGCAGCGGAGCTTGTCCTTGACGCCCACCCGACCGCCCCACAATCACCAAAGAGGCCGCCCCCGGCGGCCTCCTTACCAGCCTCGTTATCGTTTGTCGTTTGCACCGGAAGGGCGACGATCCAACAACCCCAACCCGCACTAACCTCCAGCCCCAAGCCGGGGCAGAGCCAACGATTGCGAGGTCGCCATGGCCCCCCGACTCGACTTTGCCCAGGCGGAGCAGGCGCTCCGCGCCGCCGCCCTCGACATCGTCCAAGACGAGCACGGTGCGCGCGTCGAGGACTATCTCTGCACCCTCGCCGCCGCGACCGGCGAGGCGGCGATCGTCGCCAGCGGGGCGTTCGACATCGAGGACAACCAGCTCACGCCCGGCGCCGGGGTCATGGGCGAGGCGATCAACCAGCGACTCACCGGCGACGGCCTCAACGTGGCGACCGTGCCCGCCGCCACCGTGGTGGGCGTGCTGCGCGACCGGCTGGCGCCCGCGGTCGCTCCCCTCACCGCCTTCGGGACCGTCGAGGGCCGGTACCGGTTCGTCGCCCAGAGCCTCGGGCACAGCGAGTGGGGCTGGGTCGCCGTGTCCGTCCCCGCCGACCACCGGCCCTGGGTGATGCCCATCCGGGTGGCGTTCGAGATGCGGCGCGCCGTCGTGGCGGTCGAGTCGGCGCTGGCGGACGGGCACGGCGGGGTGCCGTGGGCCCGGCGCGACCTGCTGTGCGCCACGGCGCTGGCCGCGGGGATCGAGGAGACCGCGGGCGTGCTCCCTCCCTTCGTCGCCGTGCCGCTCGCGCTCGACGTCGTGTTCGGGATGGCGAAGATGGTGCCGATGTCGCAGGCCGCCTACGCCCAGATGGGCGACGGCTGACGCCGGCGGCCGGCGCTCAGACCGCGCTCAGCACGTACGGCGCGTAGACCGCGACCTCGGGCTCGACCGGCTCGGGCAGCGCGACCGCGCCCGCGCCCGCCAGCGGCCGGGGGCGGCGGGGGCCGACGACGCCGGCGCTGCCGCCCCGGCCCCGGTGGATCGACAGGCCCCGGACCGGGTCGGGGACCGCGTCGAGCGCGGCCTTGATGGCGGCGCTGGCGAGCAGCCGCTGCCAGGCGACCTCGTCCGGCAGCTCCAGCTCGAGCACCACGCCCCACGAGAACTCGTGCAGCTCCCAGTCGGTCAGGCCCTCGCCGTAGCCGCCGGCCAGGATGGCGTCACGCCACCCCTCGGCCCAGGCGCGCGCCGACCCGAGCGAGCCGTTCGACACCTCGATCGAGAACCACTCGGGCACCGGGCCCGAGCGTAGCGCCCGGCCTACTCGCCCAGATGGGCGATCGCGACCTTCTTCGGCACCACCATGCGCCACGCGTCGAGGACCAGCTCACGCATCTCGTCCTCGTCGATCGCGTCGAGCCGCACGACGACCCAGTTGTACCGCATGTCCGATTTGCCCGGCAGGAGGAACTTGTCCGGCTCGGTCTCGACCAGCGCCAGGCGCTCCTCCTTGGGGAAGCCGAACCCCATCAGCGTCTCGTCCCGGGAGAACGCCACGTACACGATGCGGCCGACCCGGAACTTGACCCGGCCGCGCACCAGCGCCTCGTAGCTGCGGGGCAGCCCCTCGGCGACGGCCCGGACGTCGTCGATCGTGACCATGGGGCCAACGCTAGGCCCGCGGCGCCCACGTCCCGTCCGGGCCCTGGGCGTACGGCGCCGCCGGGCCCTCGGCCGCCAGGCGCTCGACCGCGTCGACCGCCCGGTCGACGTCCGCGGCCGTCGTGTAGGCCCCGAACGACAGCCGGACCATGCCCGGCACCCCGCCGGCGGCCGCCATGCGCAGGACGTCGGCCGGGGTGAGGTCGAGCAGGTGGGCGATGTAGGGCTGGGCGCAGAAGCAGCCGCTGCGGACGCCGATGCCGTGCTCCCAGCCGAGGACCGCAGCCACGACGCCGGGGTCGTAGCCCGCCAGCGTGAACGGCACCACGCCGACCCGGGCCGCCGCCGGCGCCCCTGTCCCGTCGACCGGCCCGTACAGCCGCACCCCCGGCACCCGGCCCAGGCGGTCGGCCGCGTACGCTGCCAGCCGCCGATCGTGGGCGGCGATGCGATCGAGGCCGGCCTCCGCCAACCGGGTCACCGCCGCCGCCAGGGCGACCGCGCCCACGACGTTGGGGCTGCCGCCCTCCTCGCGGTCGGGCAGGTCGGCCCAGACGACGTCGTCGACCGTGACCGCCTGCACCGTGCCGCCGCCCGGCTGGTGGGGGCGGGGCAGGAACGCGTCGCGCCGGCCGATCAGCGCGCCCACGCCGAACGGCGCGTACGCCTTGTGGCCCGACAGCGCCACGAAGTCGAGGTGGCCCGGATCGTCGTGCGGCCGCATGTCGATCGGCCGGTGGGCGGCCAGCTGGGCCGCGTCGACCAGGATGCGCCCGCCGGCGGCGTGGACGCGCGCCGCCAGGTCGTGGACCGGCGGGACCACGCCCGTCACGTTCGACGCCCCGGTCACGGCGAGCAGCGCCACCCGCCCGGCGTGGCGGGCGAGCAGGCGGTCGAGGTCGTCGTCGTCGAGCGTCCCGTCGGGCCGGGCGCCCACCGCCACCGCCCGGGCGCCGAGCCGGCCGCGCCACGGCAGGTCGTTCGAGTGGTGTTCGAGCCGGGTCGTCAGCACGACCGCGTCCGGCTCGATCGCCAGCGACCCCGCGAGCAGGTTGACCGCGTCGGTCGTGTGCCGGCCGAACACCACGGCGTCACGCTCGGCGTCGGCCCCGACGAACGCGCCGACCACGTCGCGGGCCCGCTCGTAGGCCGCGGTGCTGACCCGCGACTTGTAGCCGGTCCCCCGATGCACGCTGGAGTACAGCGGCAGGAACGCCGTGACCGCGTCCGCCACCGGGCGCAGCGCAGGCGTCGTGGCCGCGTTGTCGAGGTTGACGTAGGGGACGCGGCCACCGGCGAGGACAGGGGCCAGTTCGTCGTAGCCGACGACCTCGTCGCGGGGGATCGGACACTCTCCGGTCGGCCGGTCGAGCATCGCCGCCGGCGAACCGCCACCCTGGTGCTGTTCCATGCCGTGACGGTGGGTACCCGCCGTTATCGAACCGCTACCGGGACGGTGACGATGTCGTCGCGGGCCGGCGCGTGAATGAGATCCTGGTCCGCAGGGAGGAGGACCCCATGGCGCTCAGCGAGTCGCCCCCGAACGTGGCCCATGCCGTCGTGCGCTCGCGGGTCCTCGGCCGGCTCGACGCCCGCTGGGACCGGACGGTCACCACGGTCGTGGCCGGCGCCGGGTTCGGCAAGTCGGTCGCCGTCGGCCAGGCCATGCGGGCCAACCGGGCCCGACCCCGCGGGATCGAGGGCTGGGTGTCGTGCCGCGCCGGGTGCGAGAGCCCCGAGCGCCTGGCGGCGGCCGTCGAGGCCGCGTATGGCGCCGGACCCGGCCAGGGCCCGCCGCTCGCCCGCCTGTTCGCGGTCGTCACCGACCGGGCGCCGCTGCACGTGTCGCTCGTGCTCGACGACGTCGACCTGCTGCCCGACGCGGCCGTGGTCCTGGTCGACGACCTGCTGCGGCGGGCGCCGGCGAACCTCCACGTGGTGCTGGTCGGGCGCCGGCTCCCCCCGCTGGCGCTCGCCCGGTTCCGCGCCGCGGACGACGTCGTCGAGGTCGACGCCGACGTCCTGCGCTTCGACGACGGCGAGGTCGCCGCCCTGGCCGCCAACGTCGGCGCGGAGCCACCGGCGCTCGACCTGGCCGGCTGGCCCGCGCTCGTCCGGCTGGCACTGGTCTCGCCCCGCCGGTCGGTCGACGAGTACCTGTGGGAGGAGGTCATCCGCTCGCTCGGGCCCGCGGACCGGGGCGCGCTGCTGGCGCTGTGCCTGCTCGGGCCATCGCGGCTCGACGAGGTCGAGGCGGTGACCGCTCGACCGTTCGACCACGACGGCTTTCTCGCCCGGGTGCCGCTCGTGCACCACATCGGCGACCGCGTCGTCGCCCACGACCTGTGGACGCCCTATCTCGAGGCATTGGGCACCGCGTTCGACGTCGAGGCGATGGCGCACCGGGTCGTCACCGTGGTGGCCGACCGTGGCGACCCGATCGTCACCGGTGCGATCGCCCTGCGCCTCGACGACGACGAGGCGCTCGACCGGGCCATCGTCGACCTTGTGCGGACGACGCTCGGCAGCCTGCCCGTCGGCGTGGCCGAGGCGTGGCTGGCGGCCCGGCGCCCGGCCGACCCCGCTGACGAGCTCCCGGCCGCCGCCGAGTTGCTCGACTGCGCCCTGGCGCACGCCCGCTCGGGGTCCGAGCCCCCGACGAGCAGGCTCGATGCGGTGGCCGACATGTTCCGCGCCCAGGGCGACCACGTGGGCGAGGGCGTGGCGCTCGCGCTCGGCGCGCTGGTCGCCAACGACCGCGACGACTTCGCATACTTCGTCTCCCTCGGTATCCGGTCCCGCGTGCTGGCCGAGCGGGGCGACGAGCCGGTCCTGAGCCTCCTCGTCGCGGTGGTCGACGCCGCCGCCCTGGCCCTCGGCGGCGACGTCGACGGCGCCCTGGCGCGGCTCGCCCGCCCGGTGCCGGGCGTCGACCCGGCCGAGGTGCCCGAGGCCCTGACCCGCCTGCACTGGCACTTCCTCATCCTCGGCGGCCGCGCCGGCGAGGCCGTCGACCTCACCGCCGACGTCAACCCCGTGCCGGGGATGGATGCGCCTCGCGAGCTGCAGGCCGTGGCCCGCTGGTTCGACGGCGACCCGTCCGGCCTGCTGTCGGGCCTGGCGACCGGCTCCGTCGACGTGAGCCAGGCCCGATACCACCGCCTCAGCGAGCGGGACCGGTTCGAGCAGGCGACGCTCGTCGCGGCGATCGCGTCCTCGGCCGACCGGCCGGACGTGGTCCACGACGCGCTCGACGTGCTGGCGACGTCGCCGTTCGCCGCCGCGGCCGGGCCGGACGGCGCGCTGACCGTCGTGGCCCGGGCCTGCGGCGCGGTCGTCGACGGCGACGACGACGGCGCGGCCGACCTGATCGCCGGCTTCCTCGCCGGCGGGCCGCCCGACCGGGTGACCGACACCCACCTGCGTCGGGCGCTGGCGGTCCCCTACGTCTGCTCGCCCGACCTGCGCCGCGCCTGGGACGCGGCCGACCTCGGCCCGTCGCAGCGCCGGGCCCGGGCCGCCGCCCGGCTGCTGGTCGACGCGCGCACCGGCCGCGTGCCCGCCCGGCCCGACGTGCCGCTGCCGGCCGTGTGCACCGCGCTCCCCCTGCCCTGGTCGGTCGAGCTGGCGGTGCGGGCGGCCGCCCGGGCGCCCTGGGGCGCGGAGCTGGCCGTGCTCCTGACCGACCAGTTCGGCGAGGGCGTGCCCCGCGAGGTCTCCCGGCGGCGCGACGATCCCGAGGCCGCGGTGCGCCGCGGGGCCGCGGCCGTGCTGCGGGCCCTGCCGTCCCGGCCGGCGGCCACCGTGCGGATCCGGGTGCTCGGGCCCCTGGAGGTGCGCCTCGACGGCGCCGTCTGCGACGCCGCGGAGGTCCACCGGACCCGGGTGCGCGAGCTGCTGAGCCTGCTGGTCGCCGAGCGCACCGTGAGCCGGGACCGGGTCGTCGACGTGCTGTGGCCCGACCTCGACCCCAGCCGGGGCCGGGCCAACCTGCGGGTGACGCTGCGCCACCTCCAGCGCGTGCTCGAACCGGATCGGCCCCAGGGCTCGGCGCCCTACTTCCTGCGCGGCGACACGCAGCAGCTCCAGCTGGCCGACGTGCCCGGGCTGGAGGTCGACCTGTGGGAGGCCGAGGACCACCTGGCCCGGGCCGAGGCCGCTCGCCGGGAAGGCGACGCCGCAGGGCGGATCGGCCACCTGCGGGGAGCGGCCGGGCTGTGGCGGGGCCGCCCCCTGGCCGACCTCGACCGGGTCGCCGACCTCGACCACCTGTCCCGCCACCTGGAGACCCGGCTCGCCGACGCTGCGGTCACGCTCGGCGAGCTGGAGCTGGTCGGGGGCGCTGCCGACGCTTCCGCCACCCTGGCGGCCCGGGTGCTGGCGTCCGATCCCTACGCCGAGCGGGCCCACCGCCTGGCGGTGGCCGCCCACATGCAGGCCGGCGACCGGTCGGCCACCTCCGGGGCGGTCGACCGGCTCGCCGGCATGCTGGCCGAGTTCGGGGCGCCCGCCGAGCCGGCGACGCAGATCCTCCTGCGCAACGCCGGTGACTGGCTCGCCCCCGTCACCACCCGGCCGGGATCTCGATGACCTCGCGGTAGGCGACGACGGTGGCGTCGGTCAGGGCGCCGCCGTCCTCGACGGTCACCGGCTCCGCATCCTCGACCACCAGCCGCCGCTCGCCGGCGGCTGCGGAGAGGTCGACGACGCCCTCGTGCGCCGCTGCGGCCGTCGTGCCGCTGCGGGTCAGCACCGTGGTGCCGACGTCCTGCCAGCGGAGGTCGGGGTCGGAAACCTCGGGGTCCGGCTCCTGGAGCACGACCGTGACCACGTTGACGTTGTCCGGGCCCGACAGCCGCACGCTGGCCTGGCCCTCGGCCACCTGGGTGACCTCGACGCGCCGCTCCGCCCCGAGGCGCAGCGGCTCCAGCTCGACGGTCGCCGACAGGTGCTGGCCTGCGACCGCCAGCGGCTGGAACCGGCAGACGTGGAGCCGGACGAAGGGCCGGTAGCCGATCTCGGCGTCGACGTGGACGTCCGCCGTCCACAGCTGGCGGTCGGTGTCGTAGGCGACCTCGTGGCCGGCGACGTCGAACCGCCTGTCGACCCCGGCCGCCGCCTCGCTGGCCGCGGGGAAGTGCGCGGTCGCCACCGCCAACGACGGCCCGGCGCCCTCGGTCAGCGGGTCCCGGCCCCAGCGGGTGAGCGCGGGCTCGGGCGTGCCCGGGGCGTCGATGGCCACGCCCAGCAGCTCGCCGGCGCCGCTGGAGAACCACGGCCGGGCGACGTGGAGCCGCAGCACCCGCCCGTCGTGGTCGACGGTGATGCTGGTGTCGGTCTCCGTGATTTGGCGGGCGAACGCCGGCACCACCGCGACGACCGACGGCAGATCGGGGGCCGACGACGCCGGCACGTCGGCGACGAAGTCCTGGCCGCTCGACGCCTCCAGCGACAGCCGGCTGACCGGCCGGGGGATGAACTCGACCCGGCACACGGTCCCCTGCGGGATGGCCTCGTCGTCGAGGATGCTGAGCTCGCCGTCCCGGGTGACCTCGAAGTGGACGCCGCGGGTGAAGCGCTCGCTGCCGTCCTGGCGGGCCAGCGTCACCGACGCCGGCACGACGCCCCCGTCGTGGAGCGACAGCGAGTTGCCCGGTGCGCCCATGACGAAGTCGATGCGCTCGGTGAAGTAGCGGCTGAACCGGCTGAACCCCTCGGCGACCAGCCGGACGGAGCGACGCCTGGTGTCGCCCAGCTCCAGGCTGGTGGCGGTCAGCTCCTCGGCGGTGCCGTCCTCGCTCTCGGGCGCCAGCGGGACGTCGCTGACGACTCGCTTGGTGATCCGCTCGGCCGGCCCCGCCGGATCCGCCGGGTCGTCGATCGTGTCGACCCACCGGGAGCGGATCACGACGTGCTCGGTGGTGGCCCGGTGCACGCCGAGCGTGCCGTCGATCACGACGTCGGTCTGGCCGACCGTGTCACGGGTGGCGGTCATCGGGCCGAACAGCGGGGCGTCGAGCGGCAGCCGGGTGGCGTGGACCAGCGTGACCAGGCGCCGGGGCGACAGCATTGGGTTGAGCCCCCGGCGGGCCTCCGTGAGCGCCGCGGGGTCGAGGCCCTGGGCCAGCGCCATGTGGTCGAGCAGCGCGGCGTCGGGCGCGGTGGCCAGCGCCGCGGCCGCGATCGTGCCCTTGGGCAGGCGCACCGTCACCCGGCGCTCGGCGCCCGACACCCGGGGGGCGCCGTCGCCGGAGCGCAGCTCGAGCTGCACGGCCTCGACGTCCGGCCAGGTGCCGTACGGCACCAGGACCGGCCGGGCCAGGTCGCCGCCGGGCAGGCCGACGAACGCGGCGTGGCCCGCCACCGGGTCGGCCAGGTAGAGCACCGGCGGCCTGGTCGGCCCGGCGGTCACGTCGCCGTCGACGATGGCCGCCCCGGCCACCAGCTCGCCCGTCTCGGGGTCGGACAGCGTCTGATCGGTGAGCGACCGGGCGTCGCGCTCGGCGATCAGCGCGTACGAGGCCGGGTCGTTGCCGCCGGCCGGCAGGTCGTGGCGCTCCAGCCGGCCCTGGCTGATCCGGGGCGGGAACAGCAGCCTGTCGGCCGGCGCCACGTCCCGGTTCGTGTCCTCCAGCTCGCTGCGGATCACCAGCACGTCGGGCAGGTCCCCGACGCCGGGGTCGGGCCGCGACGCGCGGCGCACGGGCAGCGGCGCCACCAGCGGCGCCAGCCGTCCGAACTGCGTCGGCGGAGCCTCGGCGTCGGCCGGCGGTGGGTCGGTCAGCGCCGGGCCGTTGCCGGCGAGGTCGACGCAGCGGGCGCGGAGCGTGTAGGTCCGCCCGTAGCGCAGCTTCGGCAGCGTGCCGTTGACGTGGGCGTAGTCGACGACGAGCTGGGTCGGGTTGCCCGGCGCCGGGACGTTGGCCTCGCGGGCCTTCACGGTGCCGCGGCCGGTCGTGCTGTTGCCGACCCGGGGCGTCGACAGGCTCCAGCCGCCCCAGGTGAAGACGTGGTCGTTGAGGCGCCACTCGGTCTCGTCGTGCTGCTCGACCTTGTCGACGGCCGGCTCGCCCTCCTGGTGGTAGGTGACGGTGGTGGACCGGGGCCGGCGGGTCTCGGAGCCGTCGGTCGTCAGTGCGATCGACCCCCAGCCCTCGTCGGCCGGCGGGACGACCTTGAGCGTGCGGTCCCGGGGGAACCGGTAGCCGGCCGGGACCCGGCGGTCGTGCAGCGAGCGGACCTCGGGCGCAACATCGTCGTCGACGTCGCAGCGGTAGCCGAGCGTGATGTCCTCGGCGAACAGCACCGGCGGCGGCTGGGCGGCGCCGCCCAGCCAGGCGTCGATGCCGTCCTCGATCGTGCGCTGGCGGGCGAAGCGGCCCCGCAGCACGTCCCCGAGGTCGCCGCAGATGACCGACAGGCCGCTCTCCAGCATCGCCGGCACCTCGATCGGCGAGTCTCCCGCCGGCGCGACCGCCAGGTCGTCGATCATCTGGTCGATCTGGTGGACGGCGTTGATCAGGTCGAGCTGGCCGACCGCGTACTTCGAGCCGCCCAGCGCCAGCCAGTCGGACACCCGGAAGTCGGGCTGGTCGACGCGGGCCTTGAAGTCGGCGTCGACGGCGACGCGCATCGGCGCCTCGTCGTGGGCCGTGAGGCCGACGCGGCGGGGCCAGTTGGTGCGCACCCCGATCGTGTTGACCGGCCCCCCGCCCGCCGGCAGCGTGACCTCCAGGTCGAACACCAGGCCCAGCTGCCGCATGAGGAACGGGTGGGCGCACAGCGGCCCGAGCTGGTCGTGGAACTCGCGCGACGGCGGCGAGGGGATCTCGCCGTTGCCCACCTGGCCGAAGAAGTCGCGGGCCGGCGGCAGCGTGTCCTGGAACAGGGCGCCGGCGGCGGCGAGCACGTCCGCCTTCGTGGCGCCGGCGGCCCCCTGGGCCGAGAGGGACCGCACGAGCGCCATGATCTGCCGCGACAGCTCGCCCGAGTCGATGGCGGTCACGTTGGGCCGCGTCCGGTCGAGGAACGCGAACGGCTCGACCTGCACCGCCGTCGGCGGGTCGCCGAACACCGCCTGCCACACCGCCGGATCGACCGGTGGCGAGGTGACCGCCACGGTCACGCCCGGCCGCACGGCGCCGTTGATCAGCGGCTGGAACACGAGCCCGGGGCCCGTGGTGACGAACGTGCCCCAGTCGGCGACGTCCGGGTAGTCGGCGAGGACGCCCTTCTCCCGAAGCCGGGGGGACAGGTGGACCGAAAGGAACAGCGTGTTGCCGCTGCGCCCGTTGGGGAGGGGGGTGACGACCAAGTGGTGAATCGGCATGTGAGGGACCTTCTCGGGAGAGGATGGGTGGGGAGGATGCGGCCGTCGCCTCAGGCGAAGGCGTCGCAGTAGTCGGCCCAGACGGGCTCGCTGTAGCGGTCGGAGAAGGAGGACCGGCCGCCGGCGGCGGGGAAGCCGAGGGCGGCCCGGGCCGTGCTCTGCCCGTCGCCCAGCTCGATCTCGGTCTCGCCGATCGGCACCGTGCCGCTCGTGAGCTTCCCGAGGAAGCTGTCGACGCAGTACGTGACCGTGCCCTTGAGAATCATCAGCTCGGTCGCCGACTCGTAGCGCAGGCTGGCGATCAGCGCGGCGCTGACCGAGATCAGGCCGAGCACGTCGATCTCGCCCTCCAGCGAGACGGCGCCGGTGAAGACGACCTCGCCGCCGGACAGCTTCCAGTCGGCCGAGAGCCGCAGGGCGAAGCTGATCGACACGACGACGATGTCGAAGTCGAGCATCTCCCAGTAGACCGACAGCCCCATCGACGTGGTCAGGGCGGGCGGCTGGCCGCCGCCGTTGAAGCCCAGGTCGATGTCGAGCCAGAACGTGGCCCCGAACATCAGGACGTCGATGTCCAGCGGGCTCGCCTTCGAGCCGATGCCGATCGAGAGCTGGCCGTCGCCGGGGCCGAGCGGCAGCTCGACGCCGAGGTTGATGGCGAAGTTCTTGATCTCGGCGACGCCGAGCGAGATGTCCGGCAGGTTGATCGAGCTGTCGATGTCGATCAGGTCGCCGAGGATCTTGAGGTCGACGTTGCCGAGCCCCAGCTTGTCGACCAGCGCCATCAGCATCGAGATCGCGCCCGAGAAGTCCCAGGAGCGCACGGTGGGCACGATCGAGGTAGAGCCGTCCGAGCTGATCGTGCCGACGATCGACTCGAAGTCGGCCACCACGATCGGGGGCTGGATGAACGGCGGGAAGTCGAGGAAGAAGTTCTCGACCCGCATCTCGGTCTCGAAGCCGGCCTCGATCCCGTCGTCGATCGAGGCGGTGGTGGTGACGTGGACGCAGCACCGGGTCTGGTCGGTCGTGCGGAACCCGACGGCGTCCAGGTCGTGCAGCGTCGGGCAGTACGTGAACTCGACGGTGAGGCCGTCCTCGGAGAACGTCGCCCCCGGGATGTCGAGCCCGGGCACGCCGCCCTCCACGAGGTCGATGACCGCCGACAGCAGGATGTTGCCGATGATCTTGGACGCGTCGCCGAGCAGCGCGGTCGGGTCCCAGGGGTCGTCGGCGTGTTCCAGGTCGAGCCCCGCGCCCGCCGACTGGTTGTAGACGTCCGCCAGCAGGTCGAACTGGGCGACACCGCCGACCGCGCTGCCGCCGCCGATGAGCGACGAGACCTTGCGACCCAGCTTGAGGAATGCCAGGTCGAAGTTGCCGCCGCCGTTGCCGTGCTCGAGCCAGCGGTCGTGGTGGGTGACGTCGACGGTCTCGCCGGAAGCCCCCGTGGCCGATCCGGCCACCTCGTGGACCACGTCGGCGGATTCGAGGACGCCGAAGGCCGCCGGCGAGCGGGCCCCGGTCAGGTCGATCTCCCTGGCGGCGGCGTCGACGCCGTCCCAGGCCAGGCGGAACCGGTGCGTCGCCCGGGCGGGCTGGCTAGCGGTGGTGAACGGGTCGGCGAACGTCACCCGCTGGCCGCCGAGGTCCACCTCCCGCCGGCCGCGGCGCGCCTCGGCATTGGCGGCCGCGATCGCCACCGCGGGCGGGTCGCCCGCGCCGGTCCGGTACGCGACCTCGTCGTCGATGAACGTCGCCGGCAGCGAGAACGACACGTCGTTGCCGCCGCGGTCGACCGCCTGGTAGTCGACCATCAGGTCGTCGCCGGCGACGGTGCGCAGGTCGGAGACGCCTTCGATGTCGGCGCCGTTGGCGTCGGCGACGGCCACGAGCCTGATCGGCGTCGTCCCGCTGGCGGACGCCGTGAGGCGGGTGAACGGCAGGCCCCGGCCGTCGAGCCGGGCGCCGGCCCGGGGCGTGGTGACGACGGGTTCGACGACGACGAGGAACCGCGTGGACTGCATCACCGCGGTCTGGCCGCCGCCGTCGTCGTCGAGCACGACCCGCTCGGACACATCCGCGATCGCGGCCCGGTGGCCGAACGGCAGCAGGTAGCCGAGGCTCTGGAACTCGACGCGGACGTCGCGCCCGGCCGCCATGAGGTGGTCGTAGAGCGCGACGCCGCCGGTCCAATCGCCGTGGAGGTCGGCGAACACGCCGGACGAGCTGAGCCACAGCCGGCGGGCGGACAGCGGCGTGTCGGGGGAGGTGCTGTTCTTGACGATGTCGCTGCGTGCGTCGAGGTCGGGCCGCTGGGTGGCGAGCAGCTCGTCGTCGGAGTGGTCGATGGCCGCCACGTCGAGCGGCGCCGGGCCGGCGGTCGGTTCGAGCCTGGCCGCCCACACCTCGGTGGTGTCGCCGGTGGTCAGCGGCTCGCGGGCGGCGACCAGCCGGGCGGGCGCCACGGGGCTGAGCCACAGGCCGGTCGGCGCCTCGACGGCGGTCACGCTGCCGTCGGGCTCGCCCTCGGTCGCCTGCCCGGCCAGCCCGGCGGTCCCCTCGGCCGCGCCGAGCACGCCGTCGACGGTGAACGGGAAGGCGGCGGCGATCGGCACCACGACGACGCTGGCCCCGGCGGCGACGTGGTTGACGCCCGTGATCGGCGGCGTCGGCGAGGGGCCGACGAAGGTCCGCTCGACGGTGTGCTGCGACCCGAACGTGAGCCGCATGGCGGCATCCGGCCCGCTCGGCGTCACCTGCCCGTCGATCACGTCCGCATCGAACAGCTCGACCACGATGTCGAGCTGGTCGGCGCTGCGCACCAGCCGCCGCGCCGTCGTCGGGGCGCCGAGCGCCCCCCGCCCCCCGTGTCGTCCGCCTGTCGTGCCCACGGTGACCTCCGTTCGTCGTACGGGCACGACGCTGCGGGGCGTCCGCTAACCGGCCGTGAACGAGCCAGCGCGTTTTGTCCCCGGAACGCGGTACAAAGTCCGGATGAGATCGGTGGCCCGCCTGCGCTTCGCGCCCCGGTCCCCCACGGTGTCGCGCCGGGGGTTCGACGACGGGCGCGACGAGGACCTCGGCGTCGGCGACGACCGCGACGGCCAGCTCTACGTGCCCGACACCGCCGAGACCGGCGCGCCCGTGCTCGTCTTCCTCCACGGCGCGGGCGGGAGCGGCCGGCGCCACCTCCGGGCCGTGCTCGCCGCGGCCGACCGCTACGGCGTGGTGCTGGTGGCGCCCGACTCCCGGTTCCCGTCGACCTGGGACCTGATCGCCGCCGGCGACTTCGGCCCCGACGTGGCGTTCCTCGACCGGGCGCTCGACGCCCTGGTCGACCGGCTGGACGTCGACGTCGACCCGGCCCGCCTGGCCGTCGGCGGGGTCTCGGACGGCGCCTCGTACGCACTGTCGGTCGGGCTCTGCAACGGCGACGTGTTCCCCACGATCCTGGCCTTCTCGCCGGGCTTCCTCGTCGCGCCGGACCTGGTCGGCAAGCCCCGGATCTTCGTGTCCCACGGCACCGCCGACCCGGTGCTGCCGATCGACGCCTGCAGCCGGGCGTTCGTGCCCTCCCTCGTCGGGGCCGGCTACGACGTGCTGTTCCGCGAGTTCGACGGCGGCCACACCGTGCCGCCCCCGGTGGCGGACGAGGCCGTGCGCTGGTGGCTGGCGGGCGCGGTCTAGCCGCGGGCTGAACCCGTTTTCGCTAGCCGCCCACCGGCACGAGGTTGTCGGTCACCCGTCGAGGGCCGCCAGAACGGCGTCGGCGAACGGTCCGGGCTGCTCGACCATCGGCCAGTGGCCGGCCTCCAGCCAGGTGACCGCCGCGTCGGGCCGCCGGGACACCAGCTGGTCGACCATGGCCGGCACCGCGATCGGGTCGCCGCGGCCCCAGACCACGGCGAGCGGCGCCGGGTGGGCCTCGATGGCGCCGGTCCAGCGGTGCTCGTGCTCGGCGCGCTCGTCGAGGTAGCGGATCAGCCGGGGCAGCAGCCGGGCCCCGCCGGCCCGCACGACCAGCTCGGCGCCGGCCCGCAGCCGGCGGGCGGCCTCCGCCGCCGGCGGCGCGGGCGAGCACAGGACGCCCAGGGTCGCGGCCAGGGCCTCGGCGTCGGGGCCGGACCCCTCGGGCAGCATCTCGTCCGGTAGCGAGCGCAGGAACTTCTGGCCCTCGGTGAGGTGGGCGAGGTCGAGGTAGATCGACCCGTTGGCCAGGACGCGGCGCCGGACGCGCAGCGGCGACTCGCCGGCGATCGTCCGGGCCAGCAGCTCGCCGCCGACCGAGTCGCCCATGTCGTGGGTCAGCAGGTCGATGTCGGACAGGCCCCGGTCACGGGCCACCGCCTCGACCACGTCGGCCTGGCCGAACAGCGAGTAGGCACGGTCGGGCTTGTCCGACAGGCCGTACCCCGGCAGGTCCACGAGGACGACCCGGCGCCCGGCGGCCAGCCGCCCGACCACCGGGGCGAAGTCGATCGACGACGTCGGGAAGCCGTGCACGACCAGGAGCGGCGGCGCCCCGCCCGGCCGGTCGGGCGGCACGTCGACCACGGCGACCCGCTCGCCGGACACGGCGACCCACCCGGCCCGCCGCGCCCAGCCGTCGACCTCGTCCCCCACGTCGTCGCCCACGCGCACCTCCCCGGCCCGCTGGCCACCGAGCCTACGACCGCCCGCCGACGGCATCGAGCACGGCCAGCCGGCCCGCCCGCCAGGCCGGGACGATGCCCGCCGCCACGCCCACCGCCGCCCCGGCGGTGAGCACGCCCAGGAGCGGCACGACCGGCAGCGAGAACGTGGCGATGTCGGCCCGGGCGTCGATCGCCCGGACGACGCCCCAGCCCAGGTAGACGCCGAGCCCGACGCCCCCCACGGCCCCGAACGCCGCCAGCAGCAGCGACTCCCGGCGCACCATCGCCCGCAGCTGCGGCCGGGTCTGGCCGACCGCCCGCAGCAGGCCCAGCTCCCGGGTGCGCTCGTGGACCGACAGCGACAGGGTGTTGGCGATGCCCATGAGGGCGATGACGACCGCCACGGCCAGGAGGGCGTACACGACGCGCAGGGCGCCGGTGACCGGGGCGACCTCGGCGGCCACGAAGCCGGCCTCGTCCCGCACGAGCGGGGCGCCGTCCCCGGCCGTGGCGGCCTCGACCGCGGCCCGTCCCGCCGCCGGGGAGACGCCGCGTGCCAGCGCAACCAGCGCCACGTCGTCGGCGACCTGCCCGGTGTGCGCGGCCCACACCGACCGGTCGATCACCTTGTCGCCCACGACCGCCCCGCGCTCGTACACGGCGGCGACAGCCAGGTCGGCCGTCGTGCCGTCGGGGAAGCCCACCCGGACGCGGTCACCGAGCGTCCAGCCCCGCTCCTCCGCATACTGCGCCGACACCGCCAGCCCGCCGCTCGCCGCCGCGGCGAGATCGCCGGAGGAGACGTCGAGGTCGAGCACCGCGCCCAGGGCGGCGAGGTCGGCGAAGGCGAGGTCGTCCTGGCGGCCGGCGAGCACCGCGGGGCCCCGGCCGACGCCGGCCACCGCCGCGACCTCGGGCAGCCGGGACACCCGGTCCACCACCGCGGGGGCGAGCCCGGCGCCGCCCGGCGCCGGCACGACCGCCAGGTCGCCAGCGAACGAGCGGGACACGGCGTCGTCGACCGACCGCGCCGCCGACGCCCCGAACACGGTGAAGAGGCTCACCACGCCGACGCCGACCAGCAGGGCCGACGCGGTGGCCGCGCTGCGCCGCGGGTTGCGGACCACGTTGCGCACCGCCAAGTCGCCGTCGACGCCCCGGGCCAACGGGGCGCCCAGCAGCGCGCACACGGGCCGCACCGCGGCGGGGCCGAGCAGCACCAGCCCGGCGAGCAGCAGCACCGCCCCGATCGCCGCCGCGCCCAGGGCGCCGCCCCCCGCGGCGGCGACCAGCACGGCACCGGCGAGCGCGACGGCGGCGCCGGCCGCCGTCCGGGGCCGCGACGGTGTGGGGTCCTCGGCCGCCACCTCGCGCAGCGCGGTCACCGGGGCGACCCGCGACGCCCGCCACGCGGCGGGCAGGGCGCCGACGACCGTGATCGCCACCCCGACCGCCGAGGCCGCCAGCACGTCGCCGGCGGTGAGGACGAGGCCGTGGACCGGCAGGTCGAGCCCCAGCGAGGCGGTGGCGGCCAGCAGCCCGGACGCCAGCGCCAGCCCGGCGACGACGCCGAGCGCCGAGCCGGCGAGCCCGACCACCAGCGCCTCGACCAGCGTGGCCGACAGGACCTGGCGCCGTGAGCCGCCGATCGCCCGCAGCAGCGCCGACTCTCGCTGCCGCTGGGCCGCCAGGATCGTGAACGTGTTGACGATGCCGAAGGCGGCGACGACCAGCGCCACGAGCGCGAACGCGAGCAGCCCGGTCGACAGGCCAGACAGCAGGTCGCCCTCGACCTCGGACTGCTGGTCGGCGATCAGCTGGGCGCCCGTCAGCGCCTCGACCCCCGCGGGCAGGCGACCGCCGACCCGCCGCGCCAGGTCGGCGGGGGCGACGCCGCGGTCCCCGGCGACGAGCACTGCGGACACGAGGTCGGGCGAGCCGAGCAGCAGGCGCTGCGCCGCCGCCGTCGTGAAGGCGACGAGGTTGGCGTCCGCCATCGCGTCCTCGCCGCCGAACGTGGCGACGCCGACGACGGTGGCGTCGAGCGGGGCCGGCGCCAGGACGGTGACCGGGTCGCCCAGCGCCAGGCCGGCGTGCTCGGCCAGCGCCCGGTCGACGACGACCTCGCCGTCCGTCCGGGGGCGCGACCCGCCGCGAGCCGCCAGCCGGACAGCCCGGGCGCGGCGACCCAACCCTCGGCCCGGGTGGTGGGCCGGCCGCCGTCGAGCGGCCGGCCGTCCGGCCCGGCGACAACGGCCGAGCCCTCGACCAGGGCCGCGGCGTCGGCGACGCCGTCGACCGCGGCGACCTCGCCGACCAGCGACGCGGGGATCGGCGGGCGGGCGTTCTCCTCCCCGCCGGTGAGCTGGTCGGACGACCGCACGTAGGCGTCGATGCCCGCGCCGGCGGTGGCGAACGTGTCGCGGAACCCGGCGCGGGCGCTGGCGCCGACGACCAGCGTGGCGGCGAGGAAGGCGACGCCGAGGACCACGGCGGCCACGGTCCCGGCGAGGCGGCGCCGGCGGCGCCAGGCGGAGGTGAGGGCGAGGGCGATCACGGCGCTCACCCCGCGAGCCCGGTCAGCCGGTCGAGGACGGCGGCAGCCGTCGGCGACTCGATCCGCTCGACGATGCGGCCGTCGGCCAGCACCAGCGCCGCGTCCGCCCACTCGGCGGCCGTGGGGTCGTGGGTCACCATCACCACCGTCTGGCCGAGCGCGTCGACCGACTCGCGCAGCAGGCGCAGCACGCCGTGGCCGGCCCGCGAGTCGAGGTTGCCGGTGGGCTCGTCGGCGAACACCACCCGGGGGCGGGTGGCGAGCGCCCGGGCCACCGCCACCCGCTGCTGCTGGCCGCCGGACAGCTGCGACGGCCGGTGCCCGAGCCGGTCGCCCAGGCCGACCGCGGCGATCACCCGGTCGAGCCAGGCCGGGTCGGGCCGGGTACCGGCGAGACGGGACGGCAGCAGGATGTTCTCCCGGGCGGTCAGGGTCGGCAGCAGGTTGAACGCCTGGAAGACGAAGCCGAGCTGCTCCCGCCGCAGGCGGGTGAGGGCGGTGTCGCCCAGCGCCGACAGGTCGGTGTCGCCGTAGAGGACCGTGCCCGAGGTGAGCGTGTCGAGGCCGGCGAGGCAGTGCAGCAGGGTCGACTTGCCGGACCCCGAGGGGCCCATGACGGCGGTCAGGCGGCCGGCGGGCACGTCGACGCTGACGCCGTCGAGCGCCCGCACTGCGGTCTCGCCGCGGCCGTGGACCTTGACGAGGTCGCGGGCCCGCACGGCGGCCGCGTGGTCGCCCCGCTGGTCGGGCCGGGTGGGAAGGGGGGTGGTCATGCCCCGACGGTGACCCGCGCGGGGTTGTGCCGGCATCGGCCGCCGGTGCCCACGCACCCCCGACGAAAGTCGATGTCCGGGCGGCACCGGCATCGACCATCGGCGCTACCGGCGCCGACCGGGCCCGCCGTAACGTGAGCCGATGAGTCCGGTCCGGGAGCGCATCGAGCGGCTGGGCAGCCAGGACCTCGGGCGCGCCGCCGACATCGTGGCGATCGCCGTCAGCGCCTTCCTCACCGTGGCGGCGTCGGACGGCCCGTCGGCCTGGTCGCCGTTCCCGCGTCCCGTGGCGGTCGCCGCCGGCCTCGCGGGCACCGCCGCGCTGTGGTGGCGGCGCAGCCACCCCGCCCCGGTCGCCGCGGTCAACGTCGCCGCCGTGGCGCTGTCGGCCAACCCCGTCCCGGCGGCGGTCGCGCTCTACACGGCGGCGACGCTGGCGGGGAGCACCGCGGTCCTGACCGCACTGGTCGTCGCCGGCTCGGTCGCCCTCGCGGTCCCCGAGTGGGTCGACGCCGGCCACCTCGGCCTCCGGCCCCTGGTGGCGGCGACCGCCACCGTGCTCGCCATCGTCGGTCTCGGCCTCTACACCCGAACCCGCCGCGACCTGACCGGCTCGCTGCGGGCGCGGGCGGAGGGCGCCGAGGCCGAGCGCGAGCTGCGGGCCGAGCAGGCCCGCGCCGGAGAGCGGGCACGCATCGCCCGCGAGATGCACGACGTCCTCGCCCACAAGGTGTCGTTGATCGCGCTGCACGCGGGTGCACTCGAAGTGAACCCCGGCGTCGGGCCCGAGCGGGTCGAGGAGGCCGCCGGCCTGATCCGCCAGACCGCGGTGCAGGCGCTGGAGGAGCTGCGGTCGGTCCTCGGGGTGCTGCGGGAGGGCGCCGGGCCCGAGGACGCGCTGGCGCCGCCGCCGGTCGACATCGCGCGCCTGGTCGAGTCGTCGCGTGCGGCCGGGGTCGACGCCACGCTGCGCGCAGGCGTCTCCGGGCTGCCGGCCGGCCTGGCCCGGATCGCCTACCGGGTGGTCCAGGAGGCGCTCACCAACGTGCACAAGCACGCCCCGGGGGCGGCGGCGGTCGTCGAGCTGGCGGGCGGCGAAGCCGACGGGCTCACGATCACCGTCGGCAACGCGCCGCCGCCCCGCGCCGCCGGGCCGGCGCTGCCGGGATCGGAGGCGGGCCTGGTCGGTCTGCGCGAGCGGCTCCGGCTGGCGGGCGGCCGCCTGTCGTCCGGCCCGACCGAGGCCGGAGGCTGGCAGGTCACCGCGTGGGTCCCGTGGACCGGCGGTCTCGACCCCACCGAGCGCGTCGGCGAGGGGACCGCGGCGCCGTGATCCGGGTGCTGATCGTCGACGACGAGGCGCTGGTCCGGGCGGGACTGCGCATGATCCTCGAGTCGGCCGACGACGTGGCCGTGGTCGGAGACGCCGAGGACGGCGCGGACGCGGCCGAAGCGGCCCGGCGCTGCCGCCCCGACGTGGTGCTGATGGACGTCCGCATGCCCCGCCTCGACGGCATCGCGGCCACCGCCGCGGTGCGCGCCCTCGACCCGGCGCCGGCGGTGCTCGTGCTCACCACGTTCGACCTCGACGACCACGTGTTCGGCGCGCTCCAGGCCGGCGCGGCGGGCTTCCTGCTCAAGGACACGCCGCCGCGGGAGCTGGTCCAGGCGGTCAGGGTCGTGGCCGCGGGCGCGTCGATGCTGTCGCCCACCGTCACCCGCCGTCTGATCGCCCACTTCGCCGCCGACGGCCGCAGCGACCGCCGCCAGGCCGCCCTGGCCCGCCTGGCCACGCTGTCCGCGCGCGAGTCGGAGGTGCTGGCCGAGGTGGGCCGGGGCCTGTCCAACGCCGAGATCGGCGCGGCCCTGTACATGAGCGAGGCCACGGCCAAGGCCCACGTCTCCCGCCTGCTGGTCAAGGTGGGCGCGACCAACCGCGTGCAGCTGGCCATCGTCGCCCACGAGGCCGGAATGACCGACTGACTTCAACGCAAACGACCGAACGAAAACGATAACGAGGCCGGTTAGGAGGCCGCCCGGGGGCGGCCTCTTTGGGGATGATGGGGGCGCTCGGGGCGGCGTCAAGGACAAGCCGGCTGCGCCGGGCCCCTGCGGGGCTCCTTGACCCCGCCCCGACCGCCCTTTTGACACTCACGGTGACCCTTACACCGTTGTCTTTTTGGGGGAAGACCCGTCCCCGGCTTCTGTCCCCCGGACTGGTCGCTATAGCGACCGATTCCGGGGACAAAACGCCGAGACCCCCCAACCGGGGCTCCCCGCGGCCACCGTGCGTGGAAAAGGCGGTCTGGTGGGGGTCAAGGAGCCGCCGTGGCGGCCCGGCGCAGCCGGCTTGTCCTTGACGCCCGCCCGACCGCCCCACAATCACAACAGAGGCCGCCCTCGGCGGCCTCCTTACCAGCCTCGTTTGTCGTTGTCGTTGATCGCATGCGGAAAGACTCGTTCCGCATTCGATGCGACACTGGCGGGCGATGTTGGCGACCTCGGACCGGCTGCTGCGGCTGCTCGCCCTGCTCCAGTCCCGGCCCCAGTGGACGGGACCGGAGCTGGCCGAGCGCCTCGGCGTGACCACCCGGACGGTCCGCAAGGACATCGACCGCGTCCGGCGCCTGGGCTACCCGGTCGACGCCGTTCCCGGCCGGGCCGGCGGCTACCGGCTGGGCGCCGGCGCCGAGATGCCGCCGCTGCTGCTCGACGACCAGGAGGCGGTGGCGATCGCGGTCGGCCTCCGCCTGGCCGAGGGCGCCGCGATCGTCGGCATCGACGAGGCCAGCCGCCGGGCGCTGACCAAGCTCGGCCAGGTGCTGCCGTCCCACCTGCGCCGCCGGGTCGCGGCGGTCGACGCCGCCACGCTGACGCTCGCCGGCACCGGCGACGGCGACCGGCCGGCCGTCGAGCCCGAGCTGCTGGCGACGCTCGCCGCCGCCTGCCGCGACCACACCGGTCTGCGGTTCGACTACCGCGACCACGGCGGCGCCGGGTCGGTGCGGACCGTCGAGCCCCACCGCCTGGTCCACGCCCGCGGTCGCTGGTACCTCGTCGGCTGGGACGCGGGCCGCGCCGGCTGGCGGACCTTCCGCGCCGACCGGATCGCCCTGCCCGCCAACGCGCGCGGGCGCGCCCTTCGTCCCCCGGGAGCCGCCCGGCGGGTCGTTCGCCGACCATGTCAGCACCGGGCTGGCCCGGGCGCCGTGGCGGTTCCGGGCGCGGGTGACCGTCCACGCCCCCGCCGACCGGGTGGTCGCCCGGCTGCCGGCCGGCGCCGGCGCGGTCGAGGCGATCGACGACGGCCGCTGCGCCTACGAGGCCGGGGCCGACACACCGGCCGACCTCGCGGCGTGGCTGGCGCTGCTCGGCGAGGACTTCGAGGTCGACGGGCCGCCTGAACTGCGCGCCGCCCTCCTCGCCCTCGCCGACCGCATGCGCCGGGCGGCGGGCGGGTGATCAGCCGGCCAGGTGCCCGGCCAGCACGTCGGCCTCGGCGGTGAGCCGGGCCGCCCGCTCGCCCTGGCCGGCGCGGGCGTAGTCGCCGGCCGCGGCGCGGCGCTCGTCGACCTCGGCGCGCACGATCGCCGCGACCTGGTCCTCGGACAGGTCGACACGCGTGGCCTCGCCCGAGCTGTGGCCGGCGGTGGCCCCGGCGATCACGCCCTCCTGGAGGCGGGGCGGGGGCGGCGGCGCCACGGCCTCGGCGTTCTCGATCGCCGCCAGCGCCGAGCGCAGCGCCGCGACCGCATACCGGTCGCGGGCCTTGATGGCGGGCGGCAGCGCCGCCCGGAGCCGGTCCCGCAGCGAGATCGGCGTCACTCCGCGTCCTCTGCGACCCGGTCCTGTGGGACCCGGCGCCCGCCCTCGGCCTTGATCAGCGCGAACACCGACGCCCGCAGCCGGACGAACTCGGGCATCTCCTTGGTGGCGATCTGGTCGCGGGGGCGGGGCAGGTCGACCGCGATCGTCTTGCGCACCCGCGTCGGCGACGCCGACAGCACCACGACCCGGTCGGCGAGGTACACGGCCTCGTCGATGTCGTGGGTCACCAGCAGCACCGTCACCCCGGTGCGGGACCACACGTCGAGCAGCAGGTCCTCCAGGTCGGCCCGGGTCTGGGCGTCGACCGAGGCGAACGGCTCGTCGAGCAGCAGGATCTCGGGCTGGTAGGCCAGCGCCCGGGCGATGGCGGCGCGCTGCTGCATGCCGCCCGACATCTGCCACGGATACTTGCGCCCGTGGTCGCCCAGGCCGACCGACGCCAGCGCCTCGCGGGCGAGCCGCTCCCGCTCGGCCCGCGCCACCCGCGCCGCCTTGAGCGGCAGGACCACGTTGTCGTGGACGGTCATCCACGGCAGCAGCGAGCGGCTGTAGTCCTGGAACACCGGCGCCATCGCCCGAGGCGGCGCGGTCACGACCCGGTCGTCGAGCCGCACGGCGCCGGTCGTCGGCGCCATCAGCCCCGCGGCGCAGCGCAGCAGCGTCGTCTTGCCGCAGCCCGACGGCCCGACGATGCACAGCATCTCACCCGGCCGGGCGGTGAAGCTGATCTCGTCGATGGCGGTCACGGCGTCGGGCCCGCGGCCGTAGGTCTTGCCGACCCGGTCGATCTCCAGGACCGTCACGCCACCAGCTCCGGCACGTCGATCGGCTCGCGCCGGGCGGCCGCGTCCTCCAGCAGGCCCCGCGCCCCCCGGTGCCAGCGCAGGATCCGGGCCTCGGCCACGAGGAAGCCCAGGTTGACCACGAGGCCGACCACGCCGATCACGATCACCCCCGCGTACGTGCCCGCCGAGTCGAAGCTGCGCTGGGCCTGGAGCACCCGGAACCCGAGCCCGTTGGTGCTCGCCTGCATCTCGCTGATGACCATGAGGATCAGGCCGATCGACAGGCCGGTCCGCATGCCCACCACGATCTTGGGGCTGGCGGCCGGCAGCACCACCCGGCTGATCCGGGTCCATCGCCCGAACCGGAAGCTGCGGGCCATGTCGAGCATCAGCGGGTCGACGCCCCGCACGCCGTCGATCGTGTTGAGCAGCACCGGCCACACGGCCCCGAGCACGATCAGGGCGATCTTCGAGTCGTCGCCGATGCCGATCACCACGAGCACGAACGGCAGCATCAGCGGCGGCGGGATCGAGCGCAGGAACTCGCTGACCGGCTGGCTGGCGGCCCGCAGCCGGGGCGCGAGCCCGATCACCGTGCCCACGCCGACGCCGGCGGCGACCGCCAGGACGTAGCCGACGGTGAACCGGGTGAGGCTGGGCACGAGGTCGGTGCCGACCTGCTCGAACAGCCAGTCCTCCCGCAGGCGGTCGACGATCCGCGACAGCGGCGGGAAGAACACCTCGGTGCTGCCCGCCGACGTCCACCACCACAGCGCCACCAGTGCGATCGGCAGCACCAGTTGCAGCGCCACCCGGCCGACCCGCGACCGGGTCACGCCGAGCCCTCCGCCGGGCGCTGGCTGGGGTGCCAGAACAGGACCCGGCGCTCGGCCGCCTGGAACGCCATGTTGACCGCCAGGCCCAGGAGGCCGGCGGCCAGGATCAGCGCGTACATCTTGTCGTAGGCCGCGCTGCTCTGGGTCACCAGCACCTCGCGGCCCAGGCCCGGCAGCCCGACGACGTACTCGCCGGTCACGACCAGGATCAGCGCGATCGACGCGGAGATCCGCAGCCCGGTGGCCAGGTAGGGCGCGCACGACGGCAGCACGACCCGCCGCAGCCGCGTCCACCACCCCATGCCGAACGCCCGCGCCGTGTCCTTGGCCACCGGGTCGACGTCGGCGACGCCGTACATCGCCTGGAACAGCAGCGGGAACGTCGCCCCGAACACCGCCAGCGCGACCTTCAGCGACGGGCTGGTGCCGTACACCAGCACGAGGATCGGGATGAGCGCTACCGACGGGATCGGGCGCAGGAAGTCGACGGTCAGCCGCGTCAGCAGCATGCCGATCCGGCTGGCCCCGATCGCCAGCCCGAGCGGCACCCCGATCAACGTGGCGATGACGATGGCCCGGGCCCACGAGTCGAGCGTGTCGCGCACCGGCGGCCACAGGTCGCCGGAGGTCACCAGGTGGGCGAAGGCGGCCACGATCTCGCTCATGGGCGGGAACGTCGAGCGGGGCAGCAGGCCGACGCGGGGCGCGATCTCGAACGCCGCCAGCGCGACGGCCACGCCGACCAGCGGCAACACCGCGGCCTCGGCCCGTCGCCGGGCCCTCGGGCGGAGGCCCTCGTCGCGCATCTCCGGCTCCCCCCTGAGCCCGTGGACTGGGGCGCAGTGTAGTGCCGGATTGTCGACAATCGTGTGGACATGCAGCACACTGGCGCCGTGGCCGACGGTATCCCATGCATGGTCATGCGGGGCGGGACGTCGAAGGGCCTGTACTTCGTCGCGGCGGACCTGCCGACCGACCCCGCGGCCCGCGACGACCTGCTGCTGCGGGTCATGGGCTCCCCGGACGAGCGCCAGATCGACGGCATGGGCGGCGCCCACCCGCTGACCAGCAAGATCGCCGTGGTCGGCCCGGGCACGGGCGGTGCCGACGTCGACTACCACTTCCTCCAGGTGGTGGTCGACAAGGCGGTCGTCACCGACCGCCAGAACTGCGGCAACCTGCTCGCCGGCGTGGCTCCGTTCGCGTTCGAGCGCGGCCTGCTGGCGGCGCCGGCCGGCGACGAGGCCGAGGTCCGCATCCGCATGCTCAACACCGGCGGGCTCGCCACCGCCACCGTGCCGCTCCGGGACGGGCGCCCCCGCTACGACGGCACCGCCGCGATCGACGGTGTGCCCGGGACGGCGGCGCCGATCCGGCTCGACTTCGAGGGCATCGCCGGCTCGTCGTGCGGCGCGCTGCTGCCCACGGGCCGGGCGGTCGACGAGGTCGATGAGCTGTCCGTGACGCTGATCGACAACGGCATGCCGGTCGTGGTCCTCCGGGCCGCGGACCTGGGCGTGACCGGCTACGAGACCTGCGCCGACCTGGAGGGGAACGCCGGCCTGCGGGACCGGCTCGAGCGGGTGCGCCTGGCCGCGGGGCCGCTGATGCGCCTGGGCGACGTGGCGGCCACGACCGTCCCCAAGCTGACGCTGGTGGCCCCGCCTGCCGGGCCGGGTGCGCTGGCTACCCGCACGTTCATCCCCCACCGCTGCCACGAGGCCATCGGCGTGCTCGGCGCGGTGAGCGTCGCCACCGCGGCGCTGCTCGGCGAGGGCCCGGCCGCCGAGGTCGCCCGGCTCGACGGTGGTGGCACGGTCACGGTCGAGCACCCGTCGGGCACCTTCGACGCCGCCGTCGACCTGGCGTGGACCGACGGCGCACCGGTGGTCGAGCGGGCCGGCATCATCCGCACGGCCCGCAAGCTGATGGACGGGACCGTGTTCCCCCGGTACGCGTAGTGGACCGCACGATCCCCCCGCCTCATGCCGACCCTCATCCGCCCTGGGCGTTCACCCCGCCGCCGGGCGCGTGCGACGCCCACTGCCACGTCTTCGGGCCGGCGGCCCGGTTCCCGTTCGCGCCCGAGCGCCGCTACACGCCGCCCGACGCCGGGGTCGAGCTCCTGGCCCGGCTGCACACCCGCCTCGGGCTGTCCCGGGCAGTGATCGTCCAGGCCAGCTGCCACGGCACCGACAACGCCGCCCTGCTCGACGCGCTGCACCGAGGCGCCGGCCGGTACGCCGGCGTTGCCATGGTCGACGACGCCACCACCGACGAGGAACTGGGCGAGTTGCACGAGGCCGGGGTCCGCGGCGCCCGCGTCAACTTCGTCGCCCACCTCGGCGGCGCCCCCGACCCCGACCGGGTCGAGCGCATCGTCGCCCGGGTGGCGCCCCGCGGCTGGCACCTCGTCTGCCATTTCGACGCCGCCGATCTCGGCGCCTGGGCGCCGTGGCTCGACCAGCTGCCGTGCCCGTACGTGATCGACCACATGGCCAGGGTCGATGCGGCCGCCGGGGTCGACCAGCCGCCGTTCCGGGCGCTGCTCGACCTAGCCGCGGACGACCGCTGTTGGGTCAAGCTGTCCGGCGCCGACCGCCTGACTGCCGCGGGGCCGCCCGCCTACGCCGATGTCGTGCCGTTCGCGCGGGCGCTGATCGCCGCCGCGCCCGACCGCGTGCTGTGGGGCACCGACTGGCCGCACCCCAACGTCCGCCACATGCCCGACGACGGCGACCTCGTCGACCTCCTCGCCGCGTACGCGCCGGACGAGACCACCCGCACCCGCATCCTGGTCGACAACCCCGCCCGGCTCTACGACCTCAGCCCCACACCTCCGCCGCGACCTCGACGATGAGCCGTAGCTTGGCGACCTGGTCGTCGTAGGTGATCCGGTTGCCCTCGACCGTGGACGAGAAGCCGCACTGCGGCGACAGGCAGAGCTGGTCCAGCGGGACGTAGCGGGCCGCCTCGTCGATGCGCCGCTTGAGAACGTCCTTCGACTCCAGCTCGGGCCGCTTGGTCGTGACCAGGCCGAGCACGACCAACTTCCCGGGCGGCACGAACCGCAGCGGCTCGAAGCCGCCCGAGCGGGCGTCGTCGTACTCCAGGAAGAAGCCGTCGACCGCCAGCTCGCCGAACACGGCCTCGGCCACGAAGTCGTAGCTCCCCTCCGCCGCCCACGAGGACTGGTAGTTGCCCCGGCACATGTGGGTCGTCACCCGCATGCTGGCGGGCCGGTCGGCCAGGGCGGCGTTGATCTGGCGGATGTAGCGCAGGTGCTGGTGCTCGGCATCGTCGCCCCGCTCGGTCAGCATCGCCCGCTGCGCCGGGTCGTTGAGGTAGGCGAGGCTGGTGTCGTCGAACTGGAGGTAGGTGCAGCCGATGTCGGCCATCGCCGCCACCTGGCGGGCGTACGCGGCGCTGAGGTCGTCCCAGAACCCGTCGACGTCGGGGTAGACCGCGGGGTCGAGGGCCGCCCGCCCGCCCCGGTAGTGGACCATGCTCGGCGAGGGGATCGTCAGCTTGGGCGTGGCCGTCGTGGTCAGTCCGGCCAGCGTGGCGAAGTCGTCGGCGAAGATCGGCTCGGGCAGCGAGATCGGCTCGTCGATCACGAGGGCCGGCGCCTCGAACGTCAGCTCGCCGTTCTCGTCCCGGAACGCGACCGTGAGCTTGCCGTCGCCGGGGTGGACGCCCCCGAGCTGGTAGATGAAGTCCATGTGCCACGAGGCGCGGCGGAACTCGCCGTCGGTGGCCGACTGGAGCCCGACCTCCTCCTGCATGCGGACGACCTGCGCGATCGCCCGGTCCTCGATGGCCCGCCGCTCGCCGGCCGTGATCCGGCCGGCGGCGGCGTCTTCCCGGGCCCGGATCACCTCGGCCGGTCGCAGCAGGCTTCCCACGTGGTCGGCCCGGAACGGTGGTTCGGTACGCGGCATGGCGGTCCCTCCCGGGAGTTGGGGTCAGCGCTGGGCGATCAGCGCGTCGACGTCGGGCTCGGACTGCGCGATGCCCTGGTCGACCATGAGCCCGGCGGTGTTCTCGATCGAGGCCTTGTTGAGGTCGGTCTGCCACAGCGGCAGCACGACCTTCTCCAGCACGTCGGGCGGGATCTCCGTGTAGTCGGCGATCGCCTGGCGGGCCTCGTCGGGGTGCGCGGTGGCGTACTCCAGCGAGCGGTTCATCGCCTTCACGAAGGCGTCGACCTGGTCGGGGTTCGACTCCAGGTACGAGTCCGACGTGAAGTAGGTCGCCACGGTCATCTTCGGCTCGGTGGCCACGCGGTCGTAGATGATCGTCCGCATGCCGGCGTCCTTGCCGGTCGTGACGAACGGCTCGACCAGGCCGGCGGCGTCGATCTGGCCGGCCTCGAGCTGGCCGACCATGTCGGGCAGCGGCACCTCGACGAAGTGGAGCGTCGACGTGTCGACGCCCTCGCCGTCGAGCGCGGCGGTCACCGTGAGCTGGCTGATGTTGTTGAGCGTGTTGATGGCGATCGTCTTGCCCTCGAGGTCCGCCGGCTCGCGGATGTCGCTGTCGCCCTTCACCGCGATCGCGGCGGTGTCGTTCTCCGCGTCGTCGGTGGCCTGGATGCCCTGCGAGATGATCTTCACCGGCAGGTCCTGGGTCTGGGCGAGCATCAGCGAGACGACGTTGGAGAAGCCGATCTCCTGGTCGCCGTTGACGACCGCCGGGATGATCGCCGCGCCGCCCTGGGCGACGACCGGCGTGACGTCGAGGCCCTCCTCCTCGAAGAAGCCCTTGGAGATGCCGAGGTAGAGCGGGGCCACGTCCACGACGGGCACCACGCCGACCTTGATGCTCGTCATCTCCCCGCTCGCGGTTGTCTGGTCCGCGCCGGACTGTGCCGAATCGCCGTTGTCGTCCCCGCCGCAGGCGGCGACGACCAACGCCATCACGCCGGCGAGCGCGAGCGCCCGCCAGACCGGTTGCACCTTCATCTGTTCCCCCCTGTTGTCCTCACGACTCGTCGTTCAGCGCCCCTTCGAGGCGGTCGAGCACCCGCATCGTCGGCAGGCACGCGGCGACGCTGGCCGCGGGCTCGCGCCCCTCGCGGATGGCGGCCACGAACTCGCGGTCCTGGTTCTCGACGCCGTCGGCGGCGACGCCCAGGCCCGACAGGTCGACGGGCCGGTCGCGGCCGTCGACCAGGTCGTCGTAGCGGGCCACGTAGGTGCCGGTGTCGCCGATGTAGCGGAAGGTGGTGCCGAGCGGCCCGTCGTTGTTGAACGACAGCGCCAGCGTGCACAGCGCGCCCTGTGGCGACCGGAGCCCGACCGTCATGTCCATGGCGATGCCCAACTCGGGATGCGGCGGGCCCTGCTGCGCCCACGCCTCGGCGGGGGGCTCGCCGGTCTGGTGCAGGAACAGGTCGACGGTGTGACAGGCGTGGTGCCAGAGCAGGTGGTCGGTCCATGTGCGGGGCTGGCCCAAGGCGTTCGTGTTCTCTCGCCGGAGGAAGAACGTCGTGGCCACCAGGTGCTGGAGCGTGAAGTCGCCGGAGCGGATGCGGCGGTGGATCCACTCGTGGCTGGGATTGAACCGGCGGGTGTGGCAGACCATGGCAACCAGGCCCGAGCGGTCCTGGGCCTCGACGACCGCCTCGGCGCCGGCCAGGAAGTCGGCCATCGGGATCTCGACCAGCACGTGCTTGCCCGCGTCCATGACCTCGATGGCATGCGCCACGTGCAGCGGCGTCGGGCTGGTGAGCACGGCGGCGTCGACGTGGCGGTCGTCGAGGGCGGCGGCGAGGTCGAGCCCATGGCGGGCGATGCCGAACTCGGCGGCGAAGGCCGCTGTGGCCTCGGCGTCGCCCCCGACGAGCGCGACCACCTCGGCGTCGTCGATGCGGCCGAGGGCGGCCATGTGCTGGCGGGCGATGGCGCCCTCCCCCACCAGGACGACCTTCGTGCGGTCCGCCATGCCCCTCCTCTACGCTGGCGTGTTGTGCACAATACTGTTGACGATCTAGGCCGTCATCCGTGATCACCGCGCCGGTGGCGGACCGGCTCCGCGACGACATCCTCCGGGGGACGTTCCCGCCGGGCGAGCGCCTGATCGAGCTCCAGCTCACCGAGCGCTACGGCGTGGGCCGGGCCGCGATCCGGGCCGCCCTGGCCGAGCTCGACTCCGAGGGGCTGGTGCGACGCGAGGCCAACCGGGGGGCCACCGTGCGCCGGATCACCGTCGCCGAGGCGATCGAGATCACCCAGGCCCGCGCCGCGCTCGAGGGTCTGGTCGCCGGGCTGGCGGCCGAGCGCGCCTGCGACGCCGACCGCGAGCGGCTGCGCTCGCTGCTGGCCGACATGGTCACGGCGGTCGCGCAGGACGACAAGACCGGCTACTCCGCGCTCAATCGCCGGCTGCACAGCACGCTGTGCACGATCGCCCGGCACCGGGTGGCCGACGAGCTGGTGGCCAACCTGCGCAACCGGGCGGTGCACCACCAGTTCCGCCTGGCGCTGGTGCCGGGTCGCGCCGAGGAGTCGCTCGCCCAGCACCGGGCGATCGTCGAGGCGGTGGTGGCGGGCGATGGTCCGGTCGCCGAGAAGGCCATGCGGGACCACCTGGCGTCGGTGATCGACGTGCTGCGCCACTGGGAGGCGTTCGAGGGCCGACCCTGAGCGTTCTACGCGGAAGTGGTCGCTATCGCGACCACTTCCGCGTAGAAAACGCGGAGGGCTCGGCGGCGACCGCCAGGAGGTGCTCGGTCGTCGCGGCGGTCATCGTCGGCTCGACGCCCAGCTCGCGCAGCAGCTCGGCTGCGGCCTCCATCTCGTGGACCCGGCGGGCTGCGTGCCGGCTGGTCCCGGCGACCAGGCGGCGCACCAGGTCCTCGTCGGCCGCGGTGAGCTGGGCGACGATGTTGTCCCAGGTCTCGTCCGCCAGGCCGGCCGCCTCGGCCGCCCGCAGCGACTCCATGACGACTGCCGTGAGCCCCTTGACCACCACGCTGCGCAGCAGCTTGCGGGTGGCGGCCACGCCCGGCTCGTCGCCGGCGTGCTCGACCGGCATGCCGAGCGGCCCGAGGACCGCGACCACACGGCCGGCGCCGGGGCCGGAGGCCAGCGCCGGCGTGCGCAGCCCGGTGCCGGCCACCGGGGCCATGAGAGCCACGTCCGCGAAGTCGAGGCCGGCCCGCGCGGCGAGCGCCGCCAGCCGGCGCTTGAGCCCGGCGGCCGCGGTGGCCAGGTCGGCGTAGGCGGCGCCCCGGGGGATGGCGTCGAGCGCCTGGGTCAGGGCGCCGGTGGCGTCGGCCGCGGCGGTGACCGCCAGGACCATCCCGGAGCCGGCCGCCGCCGCCCGGGGGTCGTCGTGGCGCTCGATCCCGGGCGGGGTCGCGACCGGGGCCGGGTCGTAGCCGGCGACCGTCGCGCCCGCGGTGGCCAGGTCGCCGGCGAGCAGCGATCCCGCCTCGCCGAGCCCGAAGACGCAAATGCGGGGGCCCTCCGCGCCGGTCACTCCCGGTACTCCACGCCCAGCTCGGCCAGCCGGTCGCGCAGGCCGTAGATGTCGACCCCCAGCTCGCCGGCGGCGAGGCGGGCCCGGGTGGCGTCCTCGCGGGCGACGCGGGCTTGGCCCGCGTCCAGGGCGGCGGCCGCCTCGGCGCCCGGCACCACCACAACGCCGTCGTCGTCGGCGCAGACCACGTCGCCCGGCGCCACCACGACGCCGCCCAGCACGACCGGCACGTTGACCGACCCCGGCGTCGCCTTCACGGTCCCCTCGCACGACACGTGGCGGGCCCACACGGCGAACCCGAGGTCGCGCAGCTCGGCCGTGTCGCGCACGCCGGCGTCGATCACCAGCGCCCGCACGCCCCGGGCCAGCAGCGACGTCGCCAGCAGCTCGCCGAACATGCCGTGGGTCGAGGGGGCGGTCGTCGTCACGACCAGCACGTCGCCCTCCCGGCACACCTCGACCGCGGCGTGGACCATGAGGTTGTCGCCGGGGTGGCACGACACGGTCACGGCCGGCCCGGCCAGGCGGGCACCCTGCTGGATGGGACGCAGGTCCGGCCCGGCGAACCCCCGCCGGCCGATCGCCTCGTGCACGGTGGCGGTGCCGAGCGCGCCGAGGGCGGCGATGGTGGCGGGGTCGGGTCGTTCGACGGTGCGGACGACGACCGGGCGACCGGTCACGGCGTGGCTCCCTTCGCCAGGCGGGGATAGACGCGGCGGGCGTTGCCCTCGAAGATCTTGGTCCGCTCGGCGTCGGTCAAATCGGCGGCGTCGAGGTAGCGGCGGGTGTCGTCGTAGTGGTGCCCGGTCTCGGGATCGACGCCCCGGACCGCGCCCACCATCTCCGAGGCGAACAGCACGTTGTCGGCCGGGATCACGGCCAGCAGGCAGTCGATCCCGGCCTGGTGGTACACGCAGGTGTCGAACCACACGTTGCGCAGCACCAGCTCGTCGAGCGGCGGCTTGCCCATGTCCTGGACCAGGCCCCGGAACCGGCCCCAGTGGTAGGGCACGGCCCCGCCGCCGTGGGGGATCACGAGGCGGAGGTCGGGGAAGTCGGCCAGCACGTCCGACGTCACCAGCTGCATGAACGCGGTGGTGTCCGCGCCGAGGTAGTGCGAGCCGGTGGTGTGGAACGCCGGGTTGCAGGCGGCGCTCACGTGCACCATGGCCGGCACGTCCAGCTCGCACAGCGCCTCGTACAGCGGGTACCAGGCGCGGTCGCCGAGCGGCGGGCCGTCCCAGTAGCCGCCGGAGGGGTCGGGGTTGAGGTTGGCGCCGACGAAGCCCATCTGGTCGACGCAGCGCCGCAGCTCGGCCACCGACGGCCCGATCGGGGCGCCAGGCGACTGCGGCAGCTGGCACACGGGAGCGAAGTTGGCCGGGTAGAGGTCGCACACCCGGCGGATCAGCTCGTTGCAGTGCTCGGTCCAGAACCGGCTGGTGTGGGCGTTGCCGATGTGGTGGCCCATCCACGACGCGCGGGGCGAGAACAAGGTCACGTCGGTGCCCCGCTCGCGCTGGAGCCGGAGCTGCGCGCCCTCCAGGCTGGCGCGGATCTCGTCGTCGGAGATCGCCACCGTCCCCCTCTCGCCGACGTGGCCGGGGTCGGCCGCGAGGGCCTCCTCCTGCGCCGCCCGGTAGTCGCCGAGCTGGCGGGGAGCGGTCGTGTAGTGCCCGTGGCAGTCGATGATCATCGCCCGTGGGTCAGCGCGTCATTGTGAACAATCTTGTCGACAGGATGCTACCGTGGCGGCACGCGCGACTACGACGACATCCCCGGCACCATCGTGTTCGACGGGCGCCGCGCCCGCCGGGGCTACGCGCTCAACAAGTTCCTGATGTCGCTCAACCAGGCCGAGAACCGGGCCGAGTTCCTCGCCGACGAGCCGGCGTACCTCGACCGCTTCGCCCTCGACGACGAGCAGCGGGCGGCGGTGCTGCTGCGCGACTGGCTGCGGCTGCTGGAGGTGGGCGGCAACGTCTACTACACGTACAAGCTGGCGGCCTGCGACGGCATGACGTTCCAGGACCTGGCCGGCGAGCACACCGGCATGCCGCCCGAGGAGTTCGCCCGGATGATGCTGACCGGCGGCCGCAGGCCGGACGGCGAACCCCGCTGGGGCGAGCCCGGGAGGGCTGATGGCCCGGGTGGTCGGCGGCGTCGGCTGCTCGCACGTGCCCGCGGTGGGCGCGGCGGTCGACCGGGGCCGGACGGCCGAGGCGTACTGGGCGCCGTACTTCGCCAAGCTCGACCGGGCCCGCGAGTGGATCGCGGCGGCGGCGCCCGACACGTGCATCGTCGTCTACAACGACCACGCGTCGGCGTTCTCGCTGGAGATGATCCCGACGTTCGCCCTGGGCCTGGCCGACCGGTTCCCGCCGGCGGACGAGGGCTACGGCCCCCGCCCGGTGCCGGTCGTGGCGGGCCACCCGGACCTCGCGTGGCACCTGGCCGAGTCGCTGATCCTCGACGAGTTCGACCTGACGCTGGTCAACGAGATGCCGGTCGACCACGGCCTCACGGTGCCGCTCACGGTCATGTTCGGCGAGCCGGAGCGATGGCCGTGCCGGGTGGTCCCGCTGGCGGTCAACGTGGTCCAGTACCCGCCGCCCACGGGCCGCCGCTGCTACCACCTGGGCCAGGCGATCCGCCGGGCGGTCGAGGCCTACGAGCCCGACGAGCGGGTGGTGGTCTTCGGCACGGGCGGCATGTCCCACCAGCTCCAAGCCCAGCGGGCCGGCCTGATCAACACCGAGTTCGACGACGCGTTCCTCGACGGGCTGGTGGCCGAGCCGGACGAGGTCGCCGCGATCCCCCACATCCGCTACCTACGCGAGGCGGGCAGCGAGGGGATCGAGCTGGTGATGTGGCTGGTCATGCGGGGCGCCCTGGCCCCGCGGGTGCGGGAGGTCTACCGGGCGACGCACCTGCCGACCTCCAACACCCACAACGGCCTGCTGATCCTGGAAGACGCCTGAGCCATTCCGCCCGCGAAAGTGGCTGGTTTTCAATCACGATCGCGGGCAGAACGATCACTCGCCCGACGGCGGCCGGTACTCGCTGAGCGTGAGGGTCGTGCCCTGCGGGTCGCGGACCATGCCCTGGCGGGTGTAGGGGGTGTCGACCAGCGGGACGACCTCGGTGGCGCCCAGCTCGATCGCCCGGGCATAGGACGTGTCGGCGTCGGCGACGGCGAACGTGGCGGTCCAGCGGGGGCGCTCGTCGGCGCCCTCGTCGATGTGCTGGAGGATGGCCACGGCGTCCCAGAACCCGCCGGGCGCCTCGGCAGCCGCCTGGCGCTCCTTGATCTCGGGGTCGCTGTCGGCCAGGAACTGCCCGTAGCCCGCGACCGCCCAGAACCCGGCCAGCGGGCCGCCGCCGAACTCGAACGGGTTGAGGGTCCACCCGAACACCGCCCCGTAGAACCGCTCGGCCCCTTCGGGGTCGGCGGTGTGGAGCTCGCTGAAGTTCCAGGAGCCGTCGGCGTTGACCAGCTCCACGCCCCGGGTCTCGCCCGGCTGCCACAGCCCGAAGATCGCACCCTCGGGGTCGGCGCAGGTGGCCACGCGTCCGGCCGGGCCGACGTCGTAGGGCCCCAGTAAGCACCCGCCCGCCGTTGGCCGTGACCGTCGCGGCGGTCTCGTCCGTCGAGTCGACCCGCACGTAGCTGGTCCACCCGGTCGGCTCGCCCTCGGAGGGCGGGCCACCCACCCCGGCCACGACGAGGCCGTCGCGGCGGGCGTAGGCATAGCTCTGCGGGGCGCCGGCGGGCGTCCGGGTCTCGTACGTCCAGGCGAACAAGTCGCCGTAGAAGGCAGCGGTGGCGTCGGTGTCGGGCTGGACCACATCGATCCAGCAGGGCACACCGGCCGGGTATTCCTTGCGGCTGAGCACGTCGATCTCCTCGGATCATGGGGTCGTTGTCCTTCTTCCACGACCGTACGACAGAAAACCGGTCATCTGATGGCCAGTTACTGCCGAAACCGCGTGCCGTCCGGCACGATCGCACGCATGGAGATCACCTGCGTGACCGTCGACTGCCGCGACCCCGGGGCGGTGGCGGCGTTCTGGAACGAGGCGCTCGGCTGGGGCGGCGTCGCCGTTGCGGCCGACGGGAGCGGGGCCACCTGCGGGCCGCCGGGGGGCGGCGTCTACCTGGAGATGATCAGCGTGCCCGAGGGCAAGGTCGTCAAGAACAGGGTGCACCTGGGGTGCACCGCCGGCGGCCTCGGCGACCTCGACGGCGAGATCGAGCGGCTGCGGGGCCTCGGCGCGACCGTCGCCTGGGAGGAGACCTTCCCCGACGGCGTCGCCGCCCGGTACCGCAACGTGGTCCTGCGCGATCCCGAGGGCAACGAGTTCTGCCTGAGCGGGGGCACCCTGTGACCCCAACCCGTTCGCGGCCGACTGACGCTTCGCCATTGCCGCCCCGTAGGGTGGGCCCGATGTCCCTCGCGGTCGATGCGGTGTTCCGTCCCATCCGCACCGGCAACGCCTTCGAGGAGACAGTCGAGCGGGTGCTGCACGCCATCAAGCTCGGCGTCGTCACCGCCGGCGAGCGGTTGCCCGCCGAGCGCGAGTTGGCCGTGCGGCTGGGCGTCAGCCGGGTCACGCTGCGGGAGGCGATCCGGGTGCTCGACGAGGCCGGCTACGTCGAGTCCCGGCGGGGGCGGGCCGGCGGCACGTTCGTCACGTACCGGGCCCCCACGACCTCCCCCGGCGGGCCCGAGGCGATCGTGCGGGCGCTGCGCCGAGCGCGATGCCGACCTGGAGGACGCCCTGACCCTGCGGGCCGTGCTCGACGTGGGCGCGGCCGAAGCTGCGGCACGGCGGGACCTGACCGGCGACGAGCGCGACCACCTGCTCGGCCGGCTGGCCGACTGCGACGCGGCCGACCTGTCCGACTACCGGCAGACCGACTCGCGGCTGCACCTGGCGATCGCCGAGGTGACCGGGTCGGCGTCGCTCGCCGCGGCCGTGGCCGACGCGCGCATGCGCATCAACGACCTGCTCGACCAGATCCCGCTGCTGCGGCCGAACCTCGAGCACTCCGGCGCCCAGCACCGCACGATCGTCGACGCCATCCTCGCCGGCGACGCCGCCGGTGCCCGGGTTGCGGTCGAGGAGCACATCGACGGCACCGCCGCGCTGCTGCGTGGGTTCCTGGCGTAGTCAACGTCACCACTCCACGTGCTCGTCATGACATGACGATGACGATCACAGCGGAAATGGGCCAATCGTGATCCAATAACCCCCTCTCGCCCGGCTACCGCCGGGCGCAGTTCAAGGGGGAAGGATGACGATCGACGAGACCAGCGCCCCCGACGGGGTGGACGCTGACGTCACGTCCGGAGCAGACACGGCCACGCACGACCGCGGCCGGCTGCACGAGATGGGATACGCCCAGGAGCTCGACCGCTCGATGTCGGGCTTCTGGCACCGCCTCAACCGGCGCACCCGGACGCCCACCAACGCCATCTGGCTCGCCGCCGCCGGGGCGTTCCTGCTCGGCCTGCCGTACATGTGGAACGCCACGGCCTACGCTGCGGTCACGTCGATCGCGGTCATCGGGCTCTACATCGCCTACGTCCTGCCGACCTTCCTGCGGCTGCGCCAGGGCGACGAGCTTCGTCGCCGGGCCGTGGAACCTCGGGCGCTGGAGCCGGCCGATCGGCACCGTGGCGGTCGCCTGGGTGGCGTTCATCACCGTGCTGTTCATGCTGCCGCAGGTCAACCCGGTCACCCGCAACTCGTTCAACTACACGCCGGTCGCGGTGCTGGTCGTCCTCGGCTTCGCAGGGATCTGGTGGCTGGTGTCGGCCCGCAAGTGGTTCACCGGCCCCAAGGTCCAGGGCACGCCCGAGGAGCTGGCCGCCATCGAAGCCGACCTGGCGTCGGTGTGAGCGCATGACGTCGCCCGACCGGGAGCCGGCCCTCAGCGTCGACCGCCTGCGGGAGCAGGCCGAGGCCGGCAGCATCGACACGGTGCTGCTGGCCATGGCCGACATGCAGGGCCGGCTCCAGGGCAAGCGCTGCCACGTGCGCTACTTCCTCGACGAGGTGCTGCCGCACGCGGCCGAGGCCTGCAACTACCTGCTGGCCGTCGACGTCGACATGAACACGGTCGACGGCTACGCCATGTCGTCCTGGG
This sequence comes from uncultured Acidimicrobiales bacterium, assembly GCA_963739835.1. Taxonomy (GTDB): domain Bacteria; phylum Actinomycetota; class Acidimicrobiia; order Acidimicrobiales; family VFJN01; genus ZC4RG19. Next base: position 358,330 of record CAVUBW010000020.1, on the reverse strand, counting down.
ACACGGGCTACGGCGACTTCGTGCTGCGGCCCGACCTGGCGACGCTGCGGCCGGTGCCGTGGCACGAGGCCACCGCTCTCGTGCATTGCGACGTCGAGTGGGAGGACGGCACCCCGGTCGCGGCGTCGCCCCGCCAGATCCTGCGCCGCCAGCTGGACCGGCTGGCCGAGCGGGGCCTGGTGGCGCACGTCGGCACCGAGCTGGAGCTGATCGTGTTCCGCGACACCTACGAGGACGCGTGGGCGCGCGGCTACCGCGACCTCCAGCCCGCCAACCAGTACAACGTCGACTACTCGCTCGCCGGCACCGCCCGGATCGAGCACCTGCTGCGGCGCATCCGCAACGGCATGGCCGGCGCCGGCATGTTCGTCGAGTCGGCCAAGGGCGAGTGCAACATGGGCCAGCACGAGATCGCCTTCCGCTTCGAGGAGGCGCTCACCACCTGCGACAACCACGTGCTCTACAAGACCGGCGCCAAGGAGATCGCCGCGCAGGAGGGCATGAGCCTCACGTTCATCGCCAAGCTCGACGAGCGCGAGGGCAACTCGTGCCACATCCACCTGAGCCTGCGGTCCCCGGAGGGCGAGCCGGTGCTGGCGGGCGACGGCGAGCACGGCTTCTCGCCGCTGATGGAGCACTTCCTGGCCGGCCAGCTCGCCGGCCTCGCCGAGCTGACGCTGCTGGCCGCGCCCAACGTCAACTCGTACAAGCGCTACGTCGACGGCAGCTTCGCCCCGACGACGATCGCCTGGGGCGTCGACAACCGGACGTGCGCCCTGCGGGTGGTAGGCCACGGCCCCAGCCTCCGCGTCGAGAGCCGGGTGCCGGGCGGCGACGTCAACCCCTACCTCGCCGTCGCGGCGATGGTGGCAGCCGGGCTGCGGGGGATCGACGAGGAGCTGCCGCTGGAGCCGGCGACGGTCGGCAACGCGTACCGGGAAGCGGACCGGCCCCGGGTGCCGGCCACGCTGCGCGAGGCGGCGGCAGCGTTCGGCGACTCGAAGCTGGCCCGGGAGGCCTTCGGTGAGGACGTGGTGGCGCACTACCTCAACGCGGCCCGCGTGGAGCAGGCGGCGTTCGACGCCGTCGTCACCGACTGGGAGCTGCGACGTGGGTTCGAGCGGCTCTGACGCGATCCCCCGCGTCGGACTACCGACCTACGTGGAGCCCGCCCGCTGGGGGGTGTGGGACCGCGCCGCGGCCCTGCTCCCCCACTCGTACGTGGCCGCCGTCGCAAACGCCGGCGGCGTGCCCGTGCTGCTGCCGCCGCCCGGGGATCGGGACGGCGATCCCCGGGTCGCGGCGCGCATCCTCGACGGCCTCGACGCACTGGTGCTGACCGGCGGGGCCGACGTCGACCCCGCCTGCTACGGCGCGGCGCACGACCCCGCGAGCCAGGACCCCCGGCCCGACCGCGACGCCTGGGACGCGGCGCTGGCCACCGCCGCCCTCGACCGGGACATGCCGCTGCTCGCCATCTGCCGGGGCGCCCAGGTGCTCAACGTCGTCCTCGGCGGGACGCTCGACCAGCACCTGCCGGACGTCGTCGGCCACGACGGCCACCTGCCCGAGCCCGCCGTGTGCGGCGCCACCCGCGTGCAGCTGGCCCCCGGGTCGCCGGTCGCAGAGATCCTCGGCGGCGAGGTCAAGGTGCCGTGCTACCACCACCAGGCGATCCGCCGGCTGGGCCGCGGCGTCGAGGCGGTCGGGTGGGCCGACGACGGCACGATCGAGGCCGCGGTCGTCACCGGGCGGCGCTTCGCCGTCGCCGTGCAGTGGCATCCCGAGGACGGCGACGATCCCCGCCTGTTCCGGGCGCTGGTCGCCGCGGCGAGCACGCCCGGCCGGCGAGGCGCCGTGAGTCCAGCGGCGCCCGGGTCGGCCACCCTCCTCAACCCCGCCACCGAGCAGGTGGTCGACGTGGTCCCCCACACGTCGGCCGAGGCCACCGACGAGGCGATCGCGCGGGCCCGTGCCGCGTCTGCCGGCCTGGCGGGAGGTGGCGCCCGGCGACCGGGCCCGGCTGCTGCGCCGGTTCGCCGAGGCGGTGGACGGCGACGTCGAGCACCTGGCGGCGCTGGAGGTCGCGAACTCGGGCCACACGATCGGCAACGCCCGCTGGGAGGCCGGCAACGTCCGGGACGTCCTGCACTACTACGCGGCCGCGCCGGAGCGGCTGTTCGGCCGGCAGATCCCGGTCCCCGGCGGGATCGACGTCACCTTCCACGAGCCGATCGGCGTCGTCGGCGTGATCGTGCCGTGGAACTTCCCGCTGCCGATCGCCGGATGGGGCCTGGCCCCGGCGCTCGCGGCGGGCAACACGGTCGTGCTCAAGCCCGCGTCGCTCACGCCGCTGACCGCGCTGCGCCTCGCCCACCTGGCCCGGGAGGCCGGACTGCCGGACGGCGTGTTCCAGGTCGTGCCAGGCGAGGGCGGGGTCGTCGGCCAGCGCCTGGTCGACCACCCGGACGTGGGCAAGATCGTCGTTCACCGGCTCGACCGAGGTCGGCCAGGGGATCATGGCCGGCTGCGCCGCGCACGTGAAGCGCGTGACCCTGGAGCTGGGCGGCAAGAGCGCCAACATCGTGTTCGCCGACGCCGACCTGGAGCGGGCGGCGGCCAGCGCGCCGTCGGCGGTGTTCGACAACGCCGGGCAGGACTGCTGCGCGCGGTCGCGGATCCTGGTCGAGCAGTCGGTGTTCGACCGGTTCATGGGCCTCCTGGAGGCGGCCGTCGGGCGGGTCCGGGTCGGCGACCCCGCCCGGCCCGACACCGAGATGGGCCCGCTGATCTCGGCCGACCACCGCGACCGGGTGGCGTCGTACGTGCCGCCCGACGCCCCGGTGGCGTTCCGCGGGCACGCGCCCGACGGGCCGGGCTGCTGGTTCCCGCCGACCGTGCTCGCCCCCGTGGGCCCCGCCGACCCGGTCTTCCGCGAGGAGGTGTTCGGCCCGGTCGTCGCGGTCGTGCCGTTCGACGACGAAGCCGACGCCGTCCGGCTGGCCAACGACACGCCCTACGGGCTGTCCGGCTCGATCTGGACCGAGAGCCTGGGCCGGGCGCTGCGGGTGGCGCGCGGCGTCGAGAGCGGCAACCTGTCGGTCAACTCGCACTCCTCGGTGCGCTACTGGACGCCGTTCGGCGGGTTCAAGCGCTCGGGCCTGGGCCGCGAGCTCGGCCCCGACGCCCTCGACGCGTTCACCGAGGTCAAGAACGTCTTCATCGCCACCGACCCGCCGGCCGCCGCCGGCGCCTGACCGAGGAGAGCGCCCATGGGCCGATTGACCGACCGCGTCGCCGTGGTGACCGGCGGGGCCAGCGGGATCGGGCTGGCCTCGGTGCGCCGCCTGGCGGACGAGGGCGCCCGGGTCGTGGTGGGCGACGTCGACGAGGCCGGCGGCCGGAGGGCGGCCGACGAGGTCGGTGGCCTGTTCGTCCCGGTCGACGTGACCGACGAGGCGCAGGTCGCCGCCATGTTCGCGACGGCGGCAGAGACCTACGGCGGGGTCCACGTCGCGTTCAACAACGCGGGGATCTCGCCGCCGGAGGACGACTCGATCCTCGACACCGACCTCGACGTCTGGCGCCGGGTCCAGGAGGTCAACCTCACGTCGGTGTACCTGTGCTGCAAGCACGCCATCCCCCACATGCGCGCGGGCGGCGGGGGCTCGATCATCAACACCGCGTCGTTCGTGGCCGTGATGGGGGCGGCGACGTCGCAGGTGGCCTACACCGCCTCGAAGGGCGGCGTGCTGGCGATGACCCGCGAGCTGGGCGTCCAGTTCGCCCGCGAGGGCATGCGGGTCAACGCCCTGTGCCCGGGCCCGGTCAACACGCCGCTGCTGCGCGAGCTGTTCGCCAAGGACCCCGAGCGCGCGGCCCGCCGGCTGGTCCACATCCCGATGGGCCGGTTCGCCGAGCCGGAGGAGATCGCCGGCGCGGTGGCCTTCCTGGCCAGCGACGACGCGTCGTTCATCACGGCGTCGACGTTCCTGGTCGACGGCGGCATCACGGCCGCCTACGTCACGCCGCTGTAGCGCAACCCCGGTCAGGCCTTCGCCGGCGCGCGCACGCCCTCGTCCTTGCGCTCGGTCCCGGTCATCGTCTTCTCCTCCTCGGCGGCGCCGTCACCCTCACCGTCGCCGTTGGGCGCGCCCCGGTCGGCGGCGACGGCGGCGCGCTCCTGCGACGCCCGGACCAGGCCGCGGACGATCAGCACGAGCGCCAGCGCGGCAACCGCGTAGGCGACGAATCCGGCCCCGAACGTGACGTTGATGCCGAAGAACATCGCGAGCAGCGCGCCGAACACCGAGGCCACCACCGACATCGCCCCGTTGATGCCCCACAGGAAGGCCGTGGGGGCCCCGGCGCGCCGCGAGGCGACGCCCATGCCGATGGCGAACGGCATGCCCATGGCGAGCGCCAGCGGCGCCAGCAGGGCGACCGCCGTGCCCACCCGCTCGAACGTCGTGCCGCCCGCCATCGCGTCGGTGGCGGGCACGGTGACGAACCGGAACAGGACGATGATCCCGAGCAGCACCCCGATCGGGACAAGGAACGAGCGCGGCCGGTCGGGATCGACGACCTTCTCCACGAGCATGCTGCCGATTCCGCTGAACAGCAGCAACGAGAACAGCACGACCGCCAGGGCGTAGGTGGGGTGGCCCAGGAACGTGTTGAGGCGCTGGAGCTGCGAGAACTCGATCAGCATGAACCCGAGGCCGATGGCGGCGAAGTACAGGTAGAAGGGCGCCATGCCGGCGTGGCCGGTGCGCCGCCCGATGTGGACGAGCGGGCCGCCGATGCACACCGCCGCGAGCAGCAGCACCGCGAGGGCGAGCGAGCCGAGGACCAGCACCGGCCGGAAGACCAGGTCGTCCGAGAAGCCCTCGCCCGACAGGAACGTGCCGAGCGACGGCCATCTGGAAGAAGAACGGCCGGTCGTCGGTGGGCGGCGACAGGTCCTGGTCGAACTGGGCGAGGCCGGCGTCGGGGCCGCCCGGGGCGACGATGTCGGCGAAGCGCTGGTCGCCCACCTCGGTCGGTGTCAGCACCGGGCGGAACCCGAGGCGAGCGGCGTTCTCGGCCGTGGTGGCCAGCTGCGTGGCGGTGAACGGCTCGGGGCTGACGAGGATCGTGGCCGCGGTGGCGCCGTACTGGCCGGGCGACCCCTCGTAGATGAGAACGTGGTCGCGCGGGTTCTCGACGCCGTGCCGGGTCAGCACCTCGGAGGCCAACGAGGCCGTGCGCAGCGTCTCGAAGGGCTCCGCGCCGGGCCTGGTGGTGAACCAACGGGACACCGAGAGCATGCCGCCGGGCTCGAGCCGGTCGAAGAACACGTCCCACGCCTCGGTGGTGTACAGCGAGTTCTCGGTGAGGGCGAAGGCGCCGGCCGAGGTGGCGGCCCACGTGTCGATGAGCGAGATCTGGATGACGTCGAACCGCTGGTCCGTGCGGGTCAGCCACGAGCGGGCCTCGTCGTTCACGAGGTGGACCCGCGGGTCGGTCCCGAGGTTGGTGTAGTCGCCGAGCTCGTCGGTGATGAGGTCGAGGGTGTTGCCGTTGATCTCGATGCCGGTCACGTCGTCGGCGCCGAACTCGAGGCCGGCGAGCACGTCGCGACCGCCGCCGACCCCGATGACGGCGGAGCGGTCGAAGTCGGCCTCCTCGAGCGCGTAGTAGCCGAGGTTCGTGATGTCGTAGCGGAGGAAGTCGGTGGCCTCGTCGCTGCCGTCGTAGCCGGTGATCATCGTTCCGGCGGTGCCGTCGATGACCATCGGCATCTGCGGGAGCAGGATGCCGGGCGGCAGCGTCGGGCTCATGCCGTAGCCGGTCGGACGCTCCGACGTCGGTGCGTTGCCCGTCGACCGTGATGCGCGAGAAGGCGTTCCAGCGGTCGTAGGTGTGCAGCGGGTCCTCCTTCTCCTTCGCCCACACGATGCGGATGAACGGGTTGCCCTGCGATTGCCGGTACGAGTTGGCTGCGGTGACCCCGACGAGGGCGACGAGAACGAGGACGGACAGCACCTTCCCGCCGCGCAGGCCGCGCGTCGACGGCGAACATCAGGCTGCCCGCCGCGGCCGCGGCGCCGATCGCGATGACGAGGCTGGGACCGTCGAGCCACGTGAAGGCGACGACCAGCAGGACGCAGCCGAGGCTCGCCCCGACCAGATCGGCGGCGTAGAGGCGGTTGACCCGCCGGGGGAATCGGGTCAGGGCCAGGGCGACCACGATGCCGCTGAACACGAACGGCACCGAGATCACGGCGCAGGTCAGCAGGACCGACGCGAGGCCGGCCATCGTCATCCTCGGGAGGAACGGGATGGACAGCTGGATGCAGAACGCCGCGGCGACGCTGACCGCGTACGCCAGCGCGAAGCGCCACATCTGCAGCTTCACCTTGGCGTCGACGAACGACTGCGGCCGCATGTGGACGATGCAGCGCGCCCACCGTCATGCCGAACAGCGCCACCGAGATGGCGACGAACGCGAAGTGGTACCACATCGCCACGCTGAAGATCCGCGTCAGCACGATCTCGTACATCAGCGTCGTCAGCGTGATGATGAAGAGGCCTGCGTAGGTCGCGGGACGTGCGCGCAGACCGGATTCCCCTGCAGTAGCCAAACCTTCCCCCCTTCCGGCTACGTGGAGTGGTGGTCTAGTCGATCGCCGTCGACCATGCCAGTCACCGCTGCAATTGACGCAGCGGTGACCTACGCAGGGTTAAGTTGACGTCTCGTCAATAGCGCGCCGGTGTCACTCCCCCCGGAACTCGGGCGGGCGGCGCTCGGCGAAGGCGCGCTGGCCCTCGCGGTAGTCCTCGGAGCGGAAGCACGCCTCGACCATCGCCGCCACCCGCTCGACGTCGCGCCGTTCCGCCGGGCGGGCCAGCTCGCGCAGCGCCGCCTTGCACGCCGCCACCGTGAGCGGGGCGTTGGCGGCGATCTGGCGGGCCAGGCTGTCGCACCTCGGCCGCCAGGTCGGCGACCGGGACGACCCGGTTGACCAGGCCGAGGCGCAGCGCCTCCTCGGCGTTGAGCCGGCGGGCCGAGAACAGGATCTCGGCCGCCCACGGCCGCGCCCACGACGTCGGCCAGCGCGGCCACGCCGCCGAGCGCGTAGCCGAGGCCGAGGCGGGCGGCCGGGCACCCCGAACTGGGTGTCGTCCGCCGCGATGCGGATGTCCGCCCGCAGGGCCGTCAGCAGGCCGCCGCCGATGCAGTAGCCGCGGATCATCGCGATGATCGGCTTGCCCACCGCGGCCCACGCTCGGCCGGCGTCGCCCTGGCCGCGGTCGTAGTCGGCCCGGGCCTCGGGCGTCGTGCGCTGCTCGCCGAACTCGCGAGATGTCGGCGCCCGACACGAACGCCCGGTCGCCGGCGCCCCCGCACCACGATCACCCGCACGTCCGGGTCCTCGTCCATTGCCCGCAGCGCGGCGGGCAGGGCGGCCTGCATCTCCCGGGACAGCGCGTTGTGCTTGTCCGGGTTGTTGAACGTGAGCGTGGCGATGCCGCTCGTCCACGCTCGACGAGCAGCTTCTCGGTGCCCGTGTCGTACGTCGTGGTCATCAACCCTCCTGGCCGATGGCGCCGGCCCGGCGCAGCTCGGCGATCTCGTCCTCGCCCAGGCCCAGCTCGGCGAGCACGTCCCCGGTGTCGGCACCCGCGCCCGGCGCGGCCGTCCGCACGGTCGGGCCCGTGCCGGTCATCGTGCACCGCGTTGCGCACCAGCGTCAGCGGGCCCAGCGCCGGGTTGTCGACCGGCGCCGTCATCGCCAGGTGCTCGACCTGCGGGTCGGCGAACACCTCGTCCATCGCGTACACCGGCCCGCACGGCACGCCGGCGGCGTTGAGGATCTCGACCCACTCGGCCGTGGTCCGGGTGCGCAGGCGCGGCGGCGACCAGGTCGTTCAGCTCGTCGCGGTTGCGCGAGCGCCGGCCCGCCGAGCTGAACCGCGGGTCCTCGGGCAGGTCGGGCAGGCCGATGGCGTCGCAGAACGCCCGCAGCAGCCGGCCCGCACGGCCCGGCGATGTTCACGTAGCCGTCGGCCGAGGCGGAAGCAACCCATCGGCACGAGCGTCGGGTGGTGGTTGCCCTCCTGGGCCGGCACCTCGCCGTCGATCGTCCAGCGGGCGGCCTGGAAGTCCATCATCGCCACCATCGACTCGAGCAGCGACGTCTGCACCCAGCGCCCGACGCCCGTGCGCTCGCGGTCGTGCAGCGCGACGAGGATGCCGACCGCCAGGTACAGCCCGGCGGACAGGTCCGACACCGGGATGCCGACCCGGGTCGGCTCCGCTGCCGGGCAGGCCGGTGACCGTCATCAGGCCGCCCATGCCCTGGGCGATCTGGTCGACGCCGCCCCGCTCGGCGTACGGGCCGTCCTGGCCGAAGCCCGAGATCGACGCCGTAGACCAGCCGCGGGTTGCGGGCGTGCACGGTCTCCCAGTCGAAGCCGAGGCGGGCCTTGACCGGCGGCCGCATGTTCTCGACCAGCACGTCGGCCCGGTCGACCAGGCGCGTAGAGCACGTCGCGCGCGCCCGGCGCCTTGAGGTCGAGGCCGAGGGAGCGCTTGTTGCGGTGGAGGTTCTGGTAGTCCGAGCCCGCGCCGGCGCTCGGCCGACCGGACCCTCGCCGCCGGCGGCGGGCGGCTCGATCCGCACGACGTCGGCGCCCCAGTCGGCCAGCTGGCGGACGCACGTGGGCCCGGCCCGGGCGACGGTGAGGTCGACGACCAGCAGGTCGGCGAGCGGCAGATGGCCCGTCATCACTCGGACGGCAGTCCGACCAGCCGGCGGGCGATGACCAGGCGCTGGACCTGCTGGGTCCCCTCGCCGATGTCGAGGATCTTCACGTCGCGGTAGAGCTTCTCGATCATGTGGTCGCGGCGCACGCCGGCCTCCCCGAAGATGTCGAGCGCCGTCGAGACGGCCCGGTAGACGATCGGCGGCGCGTACAGCTTGGCGTACGCCGCCTCCTGCGCGTTGTCCCGGCCCTGGCGGGCCAGCCACACCGCGTGCAGGCACATCAGGCGGGCGGTCTGCAGCCCGCGGCGGATCTCGGCCAGCCGCTCCAGCGCCCGCTGGCGCCGGGGGCCCTGGGCGGGGAAGTCGCCCCGCACGACGTCGAGCGCCAGGTCGAGCGCGGCCCGGCCCATGCCGACGCCCTGGGCGGCGTGGATCGGGCGGGTCAGGTTGAACGTCGCCATCGCCCCCTTGAACCCACGGCGGGCCGCGTACGACTCCTCGCCGCCCAGCAGGTTGTCGGCCGGCACCCGCACGTCGTCGAGGGCGAAGCTGGCGGTCTCGTAGCCGCGCGAGCCCATCTTGTGCTCGATGCGCAGCAGCTCGAAGCCCGGCGTGTCCCGCTCGACGACGAAGGCCCGGTGGCCCGCCCGGCCCAGCGCGGGGTCGACGGTCGCCCACACGACCACCCAGTCGGCCCGGGCGCCGTTGGAGCAGAACATCTTCTGGCCCCGTAGGACCCACCCGTCGCCGTCGCGCCGGGCCCGGGTCTGGATGCGGGCCACGTCGCTGCCCGCGCCCGGCTCGGTCATCGCCATCGCGCCCCAGTGCGCCCGGGACCGGTCGGCGAAGGGGGCCAGGAAGCGCTCGCGCTGCTCGGGGGTGGCCGTGCTGCGCAGCGCCGCGCCCCCCAGCCCGGGGCCGGGCAGCGACAGCGCCACGCCCCGGTCCCAGTAGGCGCTCTCCTCGGCGATCAGCAGCGCCCGCAGCGGCTGCCACGTCGGCGACCAGCCGTCGCGCGTCGGGCTCGATGGTCCGGCTGACGAGGCCGCCCTGGCGGGCACACAGCCGGTAGAGCTCGTGGTCGGCCGGGGGCGGGTCGCCGGTACGGTCGGCCTCGAGGCCCATCGGCCGCATGTAGCGCCGCCCGAGGTCGCGCAGCTCCGCGACCATCTCCCGGCTGCCCGGGTCGAGCCCGATCACGGGGCGACCCCGCCGAGCAGCGGGTCGGGAACGTCGAGCACGGCGGCCGCCAGGTCGTCGAGCGCGCCGTCGCGCCCGCCGGCCAGCAGGCCGAGCATGCGGGCCTCGCGGAACCGCTTTTCGGCCAGGTGATCGACGAGGAACCCGTGGCCGCCGAGCAGCTGGATGCCGGCCTCGGTCACCGCCACCGCCGCCTCGGTCGCCTCCAGCCACGCCTGGGTCGCCCAGAACCCCGCGTCCGGCCCGGCCGCGTCGTAGGTGGACGCGGCGTCCCGCACGGCCAGCCGCGCGCCGTGGACCCGGGTCGCCAGCGCCGCCAGGTCGAAGGCGTTGGCCTGGTGGTGGGCGACCGGCTTGCCGAACACGATCCGGTCGGTGGTGTAGGCGACCGTGGCGTCGAGCGCGTCCTGGGCAACGCCGACGGCGACCGCCGCGGCCCACAGCCGGGCCCGGCCCCGCACCGCCAGCCCGCCGCCGGGCGGGAGCGCCCACTCCGCCGCCCCGGAAGTGTCACGGAGCGCCGCGCTCATGCCGCCGGAGGCGGCGAACGCCAGGGCCTCGACCGGATCGGGCTCGGCCGTGACCTCCACCAGCCGCAGCGTGTCGCCCGCGGACATCCACGCCCACCGCAGCGGCGGCCAGGCCGGGGCCCAGGCGACCCGGTCGGCGTCCCCGCCCACGACCAGCGCCGCACCGTCCGCGGCCACCGCCGCCGCCCGCTCCCGGTCCGGGCAGGCGTCCACCGCGCCCGCGGCCAGCCCCGGCCGGTCGGCCGCGGGCAGGCCCCCGGCGTCGCCCGCGGCCAGCGCCTCCAGCAGCACGACCTTGGCGAGGCTGCCCCCGCCGGCGCCGTCCCGCAGGTCCATCGTCCCGAGCGCGAAGCCGTCGAGGACCACCAGAACGGCGTCGGGCCAGCGGCCGGCCCGCTCGTGGTCGCGGGCGGCGGGCGCCAGCACGCCTCGGGCGAACCGCCGGGCCGCGGCTTCGAGCTCCTCGACCTCCGGCGCCAGGGTGAACCCGGCCGGGTCGGTCACTACAGGACTCCGTCGTCGGCCAGCCGCTCGATCTCGGCGGGCGTGAGACCCAGCCACTCGCCGTACACCAGCGCGTTGTGCTCGCCCAGCGCGGGGCTCGGCCGCAGCGGCTCGGCCTCGCTGCCCCGGAACCGCAGCGGGCTGTGGGGCACCACCAGCTCGCCGAGCTCAGGGTGGTCGATGCGCCGCAGGGCTCCCCGCTCGTGCAGGTGCCGGTCCTCGACGACCTCGGCCACCTGGCGCACGGCCGCGGCCGGCACCCGGGCCTCGGCGAGCGCCTTCACCACCTCGTCCCTCGGGTGGGCGGTGGTCCACGACCGGATCTCGTCCTCCAGCGCCTCGACGTTGTGGTAACGGCGGCCGTTGCTGCGGAACCGCGCGTCGTCGGCCAGCTCCGGGCGGCCCATCGCGCCACACAGCTTCCGCCACTGGTCGGGCGTGATCACGATGATCGCCACGTGGCCGTCGGCGGTCGGGAACACGTTGTAGGGCACGACCGCGGCGCCGCCGTGCCCGTTGCCGGCCGGCGGCGCGGTGCCGTCCCGGTAGTACTGGGACAGGTTCGACGCCAGCGTCGGGTAGACGAGGTCGATCATCGCCACGTCGACGATGCGGCCCCGGCCGGTGCGCTCGCGCTCGTACAGGGCGGTCATGACGCCGGCGTAGAGGTTGGCGGCGCCGAGGAAGTCGACGAAGGCCACGCCGGCCTTGACCGGCGGCTGGCCGGGGAACCCGGTCACGCTCATCACGCCCGAGTAGGCCTGGATGGTCACGTCCATGCCCAGCTGGTCGCGGTCGGGACCGTCGATGCCGTAGGCGGTGGCCCCGCCGTAGACGAGCCGGGGGTTGAGCGCGAGCAGCCGCTCGGGGCCGACGCCGAGGCGCTCCATCACGCCGGGCCCGAAGTTCTCGATGACCACGTCGGCGCCGTGCACCAGGTCGAGGAACAGCGCCCGGCCGCGGTCGGACTTGAGGTCGAGCGTGATGGCGTACTTGTTCGAGTTGAGCATGGCGAAGGGCACGCTCGTCTCGCCGGGCCGCCCCCGGGCGGGGTCGCCGCCGGGCGCCTCGATCTTGATCACGGTCGCCCCGGCCAGGGCGAGCAACGTCCCGCACCAGGGCCCTTGGTAGATCCGGCCTAGATCGAGGACCCGCAGACCACGGAGCGGCAGCGGGCGGTCGGCGGAGCCCCTCGCCACGCCGGTTAAGGTATCAGGGCCGGGGGCTGGCCCGGCTGGAGGGGACCGATGGAGGAGCCGACGAGCGGCGCCCCCGTGGCACACACGACCGCCGGACGGGTCCGCGGGGCGGTCAACGAGGGGATCGCCGTCTTCAAGGGCGTGCCGTACGGCGACGCGCGGCGCTTCGAGCCGCCGTCGCCGCCCGAACCCTGGGCCGGCGTGCGCGACGCCCTGGCCTACGGACCCCGCTGCCCGCAGCCGGCCCGGGGCGAGGACATCGACCCCGGCGACACCTCGCCGATGTCCGAGGACTGCCTGGTCGCCAACGTCTGGACGCCGGCCGTCGGCGACGGCGGCCGCCGGCCGGTGATGGTGTGGTTCCACGGCGGCGGGTTCAGCAGCCTCTCGGGCTCGTCGCCGCTGTACGACGGGACACGGCTATGCCAGCGGGGCGACGTCGTGGTCGTGACGCTGAACCACCGGCTCAACGTGTTCGGCTTCCTGCATCGGCCCGGCACCGACTCCGGCAACGCCGGCATGCTCGACCTCGTGCTCGCGCTGACGTGGGTGCGGGACAACATCGCCGCATTCGGCGGCGACCCGGGCAACGTGACCGTGTTCGGCGAGTCGGGCGGCGGCGCCAAGGTGTGCGTGCTGATGGGCATGCCCGCGGCGGCCGGCCTGTTCCACCGGGCGATCGTGCAGAGCGGGGTCCACGTGAAGGCGCTCGACGACGCGACCGCCGGCCGCTACGCCGACCGGTTCCTGGCCGAGCTCGGAGGCGACGGCGACGCCGCCCGCACCGCGCCCGCCAGCGAGCTGGTCGCCGCCTACCGGCGGGTGGTCCGCGCGGGGCGGACGCCGTTCAGCCCGGTCGCCGACGGCCGCCACCTCCCCCGCTCGCCGTGGGATCCGGCGGCGCCCGACTGCTCGGCCGCCGTACCCCTGTTGATCTGCTCGACCCGGACCGAGACCACGCTGCTCGCCGGGGCGGCCGACCCGTCGCTGTTCGCGCTGGACGACGCCGGGCTGCGAGCCAATCTTCGGGGCTGGCTGCGCGACGACGAGCGGCCCGACGACGTGGCCGACGCGTTCGCCCGCCTGTATCCGGAGGTGTCGCCGAGCGAGCTGTTCTTCCTCGTCACCACCGACCTGTACTCGCGCCTCGGCGGCTGGGCCGTCGCCGACCGCAAGTCCGACCAGGCGGCCGCCACCGGTGGCGGCCGGGTGTGGCACGCCGAGCTGGTGTGGGACACGCCGGTCGGCGGCGGGCGCTGGATGTCGCCGCACACGCTCGACATTCCGCTCGTGTTCGACAACGTCGGCCGGGTCCGGTCCTACGCCGGCACCGGCGCGGACGCCCACCGGGTGTCCGACCAGATGTCGTCCGCGTGGCTGGCGTTCGCCCGGACGGGCGATCCCAACCACCCGGGCATCCCCGACTGGCCGGCGTACACCGCCGACCGCCCCGTCACGATGCTCTTCGACGTCGGGTCCCGGCTCGCCGCCGACTGGCGCGCCGGGGAGCGCCAGGCCCTCGCCCACGTCCCGGTCCGCACGCCCCGACGGTGACTGCCGCCAGGAGAACCCAACCGATGCACACGACCAGCGAGACGACCGAGAGGGGTGTCACCGAGCGCGACTTCACCGTCGCGGGGCCGCGCGAGCCGGTGCCCGGCGTCCTGTGGACGCCCGCGGAGGCCGCGGGGCCGCGCCCGCTGGTCCTGATCGGCCACGGCGGGAGCCAGCACAAGCGCTCGCCCAACGTCACCGCGCTGGCCCGCCGGCTGGTGCGCCACCACGGCTTCGCCGCCGCCGCCATCGACCTGCCCATGCACGGCGACCGCACGCCGCCGGACGAGCGCCGCATGTCGCTGCGGGAGCGGCAGATACGCCTGCGGGAGCGGCACATCGCCGAGGGGGGCCACGTCATCGCCAGCGAACGGGCGGTCGAGGACTGGCGCGCCACGCTCGACGCCCTCGTGAGCCGGGACGAGATCGGCATCGGCCCGGTCGGCTACTGGGGGGTGTCGATGGGCACCCGCTTCGGCGTCCCGCTGGTCGCGGCCGAGCCCCGCATCGCGGTCGCCGTGCTCGGCCTGTTCGGCTGGGCGCCGGGTCCCCGGCTCGCCGGCTACGACGAGCTGGCCCGGGAGGTGCGGGTGCCCCTGCTGTTCCTCGTGCAGTGGGACGACGAGCTCGCCCGCCGCCAGTACGCCCTCGCGCTGTACGACCTGTTCGGCAGCGTGGCCAAGACCCTGCACGCGAACCCCGGCCGCCACGTCGAGATCCCGGCCGCCGAGTACGCCGCGTCCGAGGCCTTCCTGGCGGCGCACCTGGCGATTCCGGGCTGAGAGGCTGCGCCGACCGGGTCTCACACCCCGGCGTGGCCCGGCGTTGTCCTGGCATGGGCAGTCTTCCCACCACCCGCCGCGCCGGGGCCACCAGCCGCCTGGGCGGCGTGCCGACCACCCTGCCGCCGGCCGGCGCCGCCGGACCCGAGCGCCAGCTCGCCATGCCGTTCGCCGCCGCGACGGGCCCCGCACGCGAGCGGCGCGAGGTCCTGCCGGCGGTGGTCCACGTGCCCGACTGGCTCGACATGGCTGCGCAGCGCGGGCTCGTGGCCGCCTTCCGGCGCTGGGCCCGGCCGCCGGCGGGGCTGCGGCACCCGCGGGTGCCGACCGGCCACCTGATGACCGTCCAGTCGGTGTGCCTCGGGTGGCACTGGCGGCCCTACGCCTACAGCCGGACCGCCGACGACACCGACGGGGCGCCGGTCAAGCCGCTGCCCGAGGCGGTCGTCGACCTGGCCCGGGCCGCGGTCGCCGAGGCCTACGGGCCGGACGAGGCTGCCGCCTACGCGCCCGACGCCGCGATCGTGAACCTCTACGCGCCGGGCGCCCGGCTCGGGCTCCACCAGGACGGCGAGGAGCCGTCGGACGCGCCGGTCGTGACGATCAGCCTCGGCGACACCTGCGTGTTCCGCCTGGCGGGCGTCGACCGGCGGACCGGGCCGTTCACCGACGTGGAGCTGCGCAGCGGCGACCTGCTGGTGTTCGGGGGCCCGAGCCGGCGGATCTACCACGGCGTCCCCAAGGTCGAGCCGGGCACCGCGCCCGACCGCCTCGGCCTGCCCCCGGGCCGGCTCAGCATCACCGTGCGCGAGACCGGCCTGGCCGCCGCCTGACCCGCTCGGCCGGGCTGAGCCAACCCCAAACGCGGGGTGGCAGGAGTCACGTACGTCGCCCCCCGGCGCCGCCGCCTGACGGCGGTCAGCCCTTCTGGTAGACGCGCACCCAGGCGATGTCGAACGACATCGGGATCTTGCTAGCCGTCCGCCCGGGTCTTCGTCGCCCGCAGGCTGAGCATCCCGTTGGCTTCCACGTGCATCTTCTCGCCGTCGCGGTTGGTGTCGACGTAGCGCTCCTGCTCGTCGTTGAGGAAGTCGAGCGTGCCGTCGCCGTTGCGCTGACAGGCCGCGTCGGGCACCTGCGGCGCGGGCCCGCCGCCGTAGATGTAGCGCGTGCACCAGGCGCCGCGGTCGAGCGCGGTGCCGTTGAACTCGTCGGCGAACACGAGGGTGTAGCCGGCCGGATGCGAGTCGCACGCGATCGCCACCAGCGGCAGCACGACGGTCAGGACGAGCAGACGGAACGGCAGACGGGTGCGCATCGCTTCCTTCCCCAGCGGTGATGCCGCCCGCGCCGGGCGACGCTACCGCGTCACGATGTCGGCCACGCTCGCCACCGCGCTGGGCAGCGACACGACCACCAGACCGATCCCCAGGACCCGCCCGACCAGCACCGCCCGCGGTGAGCGCACCGCGTCGACCAGCCCGCGCCACCGCGTCCCGACCACGACCACCACGCCGACGACGACCAGCGCGGCGGTCACCGGGATCACCAGGAGGCCGGCCAGCAGCGCTGGCGGGAGGTAGCGGAGCAGCACGCGGGGCTCGTTGGCGGGCAGCGGCAGCCAGGCGCTGAGCCGGGCCGTCACGGCCGCCAGCACCACCCCGAAGGCGACGGCCAGGGCGGTGAACACCGCCACCGACAGCCACCCCGGGCCGACGAGGTCGAAGTCGGGGTTCTCGTCGCGCAGCGGGTCGACGACCGTGCCCAGCACGACGAGCAGGCCGAGCCCGTACACGACGCCGCCGAGCAGCCCCGCCGGCAGCAGGCGGCGGACGAGGAGGTACACGGCGGCGAAGGCGAGCCCGCCGAGCAGGCCGTTGAACACGACGAACCCGAGCGTGCCGCCGGCGCTGATCCGCCCGACGACCTCGTCGGCCTCGGTGATCCGCCCCTGGGCGTCGTCCCCGGCGGTCACCGCCAGCAGGCGCATCGCGAGCCGACCCCCGCACCCGATGACGGCGACGCCGACGGACGCCCCCGCGACCAGGGCCAGCGAGACGTACCAGACGAACCGCCGGGCGGCCTCCCCTGCCCCCAGCGGGCCGTCGGCCCGCTGGGACACGAACTCGCGCCCGCTCCACCGCACGCCCAGCACGAGCGCCGTCACCAGGACCGCGCCGCACGCCGCCATGATCGCCACGGGCACGAGTCTCGCCCACCGCGGCGGTCCCGGCCCGGACCGCGGCTACGCGGCGGTAACGGGCGGGCCCGGGCAGCCGGGCGGGCAGGCCGCACAGGGCCACGGCCCGCGGGTCCACGAACCCGGTCACCGCCAGGATCCGGTCGCCGTCGAGGGTGAGGACGTCGATCACCTCGCCGACGAACGCGCCCTCCTCCTCGACCCACCGGTAGCAGCCCACGGCGGGCTGGCCGTTGGCGCTCGTCGGCACGTGGCGCCAGGTGTGCTGGAACGCGAACCCGGACAGGAACCCGGCGATCGCCTCCTTGCCCCGGTACCAGGTGGGCATCGGCGGCATGCTCCAGGTCGCGTCCTCGTCCAGCAGGTCGAGCAGCGCGTCCACGTCGGCGGTCTCCATCGCCCGGGCGTAGCGGGCGACCAGGTCCCGCACCCGGGCGTCGCCGAGGTCGCGGCAGCGTCTGGCCCTGGCTGCGGCTCGGGACCTCCCGGGCCAGCGCGGCGCGGGCCCGCTGGAGCGAACTGTTCACCGCCGCGACCGAGGTGCCGAGCATGCCGGCCGTCTCCTGGGCGGAGTAGTCGAGCACGGCCCGCAGGATCAGCACCGCCCGGGCCCGGGACGACAGCCGCTGCAGCGCGGCGACGAAGGCCAGCTCGACGCTCTCGCCGCGGACCGCAGCCGCCTCGGGACCCTCGGCCTCGTCGTCGACGAGGAATCGGTCGGGGTAGGGGCCGAGCCACAGCGACGCCTCGAGCATCGCCCCCGGGCCCTCGCCCGGCGCGGCGGGCGGCCCGAAGTCCAGCGGGATCGTGCGGGCCGGGCGGCGGTCGAGCCGGTTGAGGCAGGCGTTCGTGGCGATGCGGAACAGCCACGTCCGCAGCGAGCTGCGCCCCTCGTAGCCGGGCAGCCCCCGCCACGCCCGCACGAGGACGTCCTGGAGGGCGTCGTCGGCGTCGTCGACCGAGCCGAGCATGCGGTAGCACAGGGCCCGCAGCTCGCGGCGGTGCGGCCCGACCAGCGCGGCGAAGGCGTCCTCGTCGCCCCGCCGGGCCGCGTCGAGCGTGGACGGTGTCGGTGCGGTTCAGTTCGGGCTGGTGCGCCATGGTCCAGGTAGACCCGGGCCGCGGCCGCGACTCATCGGTCGTCGGCCGGGACCCGCCGCACCCGGAGGCAGCTCTCGACCTTGAACAGGCGCAGGCCGCGCAGGGCGTCGGGCGGGAGGTCGGGCTCGGCCACGATCGTGGGGACGACCTCGGGCTGGTCGACGGCGTAGGTGCCGCCCTGGTCGAGGATCGTGGCGGACCCGCTGGCCAGCACGTTCTTGAGCCAGTCGGTGTTCGGCCCGTACGGCAGCGCGATCAGGAACCCGTCGCCGGCGGCCATCGCGGTGACCGGGGTCTCGTACTCCCGTCCCGGACGTGCGCCCCACGTGGCGGACGACCGACGGCGCTCCCGGCTGCCCGGCCCTGCGGAGGACCATCGGCTTGCTCGCGCGGCTGATCCGGCGGACCGTGTCCAGCACCAGCGGCGACTTGGCCCGCATCCCGACGACGAACACGATCAGCGTCGCCGTGAGCGCGAACTGCAATGGTCCCGACGAGCCTGGCGAGTGCGCTGCGCATGGTCGTTCTCCTTCGGATGCCGCCCCGCCTGTTCTAACGCATCAGGGGATGGCGCCCAGGTCCTTCAGCTGGATGATCCGGTCCCAGTCGTGGCCCAGCTCGAGCAGCACCTCCTCGGTGTGCTGGGCGAACTCGGGCGGCATCGAGCGGGGCGCCCACGGCGTGCCCCCGAAGTCGACCGGCGACGCGACCATCTCGACCGGGTCGCCGCCATCGGTCGGCACCGGGACGAATCCTCCGGCGGCACGGGCCTGGGGGTCGTCCACGGTCTCGTGGGCGTGCTGCACCGGCGCCCACCACACGTCCTCGCGGTCGAAGATCGGGGCCCACTCGGCCAGGGTCCGGGTCGCGAAGATCGCGTTCAGCTCCGTGACCAGCTCGGCCGCGTTCTGGAACCGGGTCATGAGCGACGAGAACCGCTCGTCGTCCGCCCACTCCGGCCGCTCGACCGCCCGGAGCACGTCCGGCCAGTGGCGATCGCCCTGGAGGCCCAGCATCCAGAACCGCTTGCCGTCGCCGGTCTCGTAGGCGCTGATCAGCGGGTTGGGTGGCGCCGACACCGAGATCGGCGTCGTCGGGAACCCGAGGCGTAGCGACATGCTGATGTCCCAGCCGAGCATGTACATGCCGATGCGCAGCAGCGACACCGACACGAGCTGGCCGGCGCCGGTGCGCTCGCGGGCGAACAGCGCGGCCGACACGGCCCCCGCGGCCGCGAGCCCGGCCATGTGGTCGCCCATGCCGCCCCGCTGGTAGGGCAGCGGCGACCCCTCGGGGGTCAGCGACGCGGCGACACCGGCCCGCGACCAGAACGCCCCCACGTCGTAGGCGGCCCGGTCGGCGTCCTCGCCCTCCAGCCCGTACCCCGTCACGTGGGCGTAGATCAGCCGGGGGTTCCGCTCGGCCACCGACGCGAAGTCGAGGCCGGCGCGGGCGAGCGCGGCGGGACGGGCGTTGGTGACGAACACGTCGGCGCCGTCGACGAGCTGGGCGGCGATCCCGCGGGCCTCCTCGACCCCGAGGTCGAGCGCCACGCTGCGCTTGTTGCGGTTGTCGAGCTCGAACGGCGGGCTGGTGCCGCCCGCGCCCAGCGCGGACAGCAGCCCCCGGAACGGGTCGCCGTCCAGGGGCTCGATCTTGACGACGTCGGCCCCCCAGTCGCCGAGCACGGCGGCGGCGGCCGGCCCGGCCACCCACTGCCCCACCTCGACGACCTTGACCCCCTCCATCGGTCCCGGCATGGCGGGCACCCTAGGGCGCACGCCGGCAGGCGAGCACGAGGTAGGTCGGGACGGCGTCGGTGGACTCGTCGGCCCGTTCGAGCACCAGGCCCGCGTCGGCGAGCGCGTTCAGGTACGTGGCGACCCTGCGGTGGTAGCCGCCGACCCGGATCCGGGCCCCGACGGGGTTGTGGTCGGGTGACGTCCACCAGCCCTCCGCCGCGTACCCCCCGTCCGGCGGCCAGCTCGACAGGCCGGCGGCCGATCCGGGGAAGCACGGGTGCAACAGCGAGACGACGAACCACCCGCCGGGCCGCAGGACGCGGGCCACGCCGGCCAGGGCCGCGTCGAGGTCGGCGATGTCCATCAGCGCCAGCGCGCACACGGCCCCGTCGAACGGCGCACCGTCCCACCAGCCGGCGGCGTCGGCCAGGTCACCGGACCGGTACTCGACGCCGAGGGGCGCGGCGGCCTCCGCGGCGCGAGCCCGCGCGATCAGCTGGGCCGACAGGTCGACCCCGACCACCGCGGCTCCCCGCCGTGCGAGCCCGCCGCGCCACCCGCCCCTGCCCGCACGCGGCGTCCAGCACCCGCGCGCCGTCCAGCCGCTCGGGCACGAGCGGCGTCCCCCTGCGGTACATCAGCCCGGGGTCGTCGCCGACCCAGGCGTCGTACCAGTCGGCGATCCGGTCGTAGGCGGCGACGTCGTTCACCGGTCCATCCGTACCATGTCCTGCTCGTAGTGTTCGGGCCATGCCGCTCGGGGCGATGCCGGAGATCGAGCGCCTGACGCTGGCGGTGGTCGAGGCGGTCCCCGAGGCGCATCCCGAGCACGCCACGTTCGAGCCGTTTCCCGTGCACGCCTGGCTCGTGCGGCACCCGGACGGGCTCGTGCTGGTCGACACCGGCATCGGCATCGGCCACCCGCTCATCGACGGGTGGTACCGGCCCCGGGTCACCCCGCTGACGGACGCGCTCGGCGCGATCGGTGTGGGCGTCGGCGACGTGGCGGCCGTCGTGCTGTCCCACCTGCACTTCGACCACTGCGGCCAGCAGGCGGCGCTGGCGTGCCCGGTCCACGTCCAGGCCCGGGAACACGCCGCCGCCCAGTGCGCCTACCGGGCGGTCGAGCTGCGCACCGGGGTGCCGTCGGCGACCAATGCCCCCGACCAGGAGGCGGGTCGCGACTCGCTTGCCCGGATCCGGTCGCTGGCCCCGGTCATCTGCCACCTGAGCCACGATCCGGAGGTCGTTCACCTGGCGGGTGCGCCCGGCTGAGGGCCTTGGGCGCGCAGCGGCGCCACGCGTCCTCGATCAGGTCGGCCAGCTCGGGGACGTCCTCGTCGGACTGCGCGCTCAGGCGCGTGAGCACCGCCGGCGAGTTGCGGTGCGGCCGGTTGACGAAGAACCGGTCGGGGTCGGCCATCAGCAGCGGCTGCTTCTCCTCGCGCCCGACGCGGATCACGAGCGTGTCGCCGTCGTCCCACAGGTGGAGGAACAGCCTTCCCCGGACCCGGAAGGCGAGGGAGCCGTTGGTCGTCGACTCCTCCACGTCGGGCAGCGCGAGGGCGATCGCCCGGATCCGCTCGAACGGGACCACGGCCGGCAGTCTCTCAGCCGGCGGCGTCGAGGTCGTCGATCACCTCGGCGACGACCTCGCGGGCGCTCAACCGCCACCCGACCCGCCGGTCGAACCAGCGGCCGAGACCCGGTCGCGTGCGGTCCCCGTCGAGGTGGAGCAGCGCCTTCCAGAGTGCCCAGCCCCGCGCCCGAGCCCACGCCGACGGCTCGACCGGCACGCTGCGCACGAATCGGTCCCGGCTCTCGCCGGCGAAGAACGTCCAGGCGATCGTCAGGTCGCACGCGGGGTCGCCGACCGCGCTGCACCCGAAGTCGAGCACCCCGGCCAGCCGTCCGTCCCGCACGAGCAGGTTGCTGCCGGTGACGTCGCCGTGGACCCACACCGGCGATGCCGCAGCCGGGCTGGCGAGGGCAGCCTCCCAGACGGCCAGAGCTCCGGCGGCGTCGACCGTGCCGCCCAGCCCGGCCACGAGCGTGCGGGTCTGCTCGTCCCAGGTCGCCACCGGGCCGCCCCGCGAGAACGAGTGCGCCCCGGGCGGCGGGCCGTCGGGCTCGCCGGCGTAGAGGGCGGCCAGGAACCCGGCGAGGTCCGCGGCGAGCGCCACCGGGTCGGGCACCCGGTCGGCGGTCAGCAGGTCACCGTCGATCCAGACGTACACCGACCACGGCCGGGGGAAGAGCGGCCCGGGCTCGCCCCGCCCGAGCGGGGTCGGGATCGCCACCGGCAGCCGGGGCGCCAGCACCGGGAGCCATTGCTGCTCCTTGTCGACCTGGGCGGCGTACGCGTCGGCGCTGGGCAGCCGCACCGACATCGTGGCGCCGAGGCGGAAGGTCGTGTTGTCGTTGCCGTCGACGTCCACCGGCGTGACCGCCAGCCCGGCCCACTGCGGGAACTGCGCGGCCACCAGCCGCTCGACGAGGTCGGCCGTGATGTCCGCCTTGCGCACCCGGCGAGTGTGACGCCTGCGCCCGACGGGCCGGCAGCGAGTTTCCGGTCAGGCCGAAGGGCGGGGGGCCGGGAGGATCCGCCGGGCCGCCCGGACGAACAGCCCCGGCGCCGGGTTCCACGGCGCGGCGTCGGCGATGTCCCAGGCGTAGGCGGGCACGCCGTCCCGGAGCAGCGTGTCGAGCTCGGGGATGCACAGCTCGGCGGCGGACCAGGCGTAGAGGTCGGGTAGACGCGGCCGGATCACCCCGCGGTCGAGGAGGCGCCCCACTCCCTGCTCGCCGTCGACGTACGAGGCGAGGTCTCCCGGCAGCGGGTACCCGTGGGGCAGCACCCGGGACAGGGAGAGGAAGATGCCGGTCATGCCCACGCGCGGGTCGCCCAGCATGGGGGCGACCGGCGACAGCCAGCCCAGGGCGAGGCGGGGTGCGGCCACCAGCGCGTGCGCGAAGAGCACGCGGACGAGGACGAGGTTGATGAAGAACCGCTCGACCCGCGACTCGGCCTCGGCCAGGTCGCGGTGGTCGAGGTACGCCGCCACGATCGTGGCGTTGTGCGCCCGGTACCACGCCCGCGCCGACGGTCGGCGGGCGAACGCCACCGACAGCCGGACGCTCGGCGACGACGGCCGCCCGCCGCGACCGAGCACGTGGGCGCGGGACTCGGCGGTGTCGCGCAAGAGCCGCTCGTTGACCGCCCGCCACCACGGACTGCCCGGCCTGTCGCCGTCGGCGGGGTTGAGGACGCCGCGGCGCAGCTGCCAGCCGATGAACGCCGAGGCCAGCGCGCCGGTAGGGCAGGTGCAGCTCGGGCCGGCCCGGCAGCGGCTCGTAGAGCGAGCGCAGCAATGCCATCCGTCCCGCCGGGTGCTCACGCACCGACGCCACCTGATCGGCGGCGAGGTCCGCAGCAGTGGGCACGAGGGTTTTCTACGCGGAACTGGTCGCTATGGCGACCAGTTCCGCGTAGAAAGCGCCGGAGGGGCGACCCAGGCGACCGCGTCGGCCACCTCGGCCAGCCGGTCGAGCTGGCGGGCGTGGTCGTCACGGTCGAGGGCGGCCGGGCGGACGACCAGGTGGCGGGCCCCGGCGTCGACGTAGCGGCGGAGGCCGGCGGCCACCGTGTCGGCCGGGCCGGCCAGCATCGCCTGGATGCCGTGCATCGTCTCGGCCGGCAGGCCGTAGATCGTGCGGCAATAGTTGTCGAGCCGCTCCCCCGCCCGGGCCTCGTCGTCGATCGCCACCGTGACGAACAGCGCCGGCGTCACCTCGTCCGGCGCCCGTCCGGCGTCGCCCGCCGCCGCCCGGACCGCGGCGAGGGCCGGCCCGTAGTCGTCCGGGACCGGCGGGTACGGCAGCCAGCCGTCGTACAGGCGCCCGGCCCGGGCGAGCGCGGCCGGCGTGAGCCCGCCCAGCCATACCGGCGGGCCGCCGACCCGAGCCGGCGGCGCGATCTCGGGCAGCCAGTCGTAGCGCAGGACGTCACCCGCGAACGCCGCCCGGTCGCCGGACCACAGGCGCCGCCAGACGGCGACCGTGTCGTCGAGCCAGGCGAACCGGCGACGCCGGTCGACGCCGACCGCGGCCAGCTGATCCTCGCAGAACCCCGGGAAGCCGGCGCCGACGCCGACCACCAGGCGCCCGCCCGACAGCAGGTCCAGCGAGGCGAGCGCCTGGCCGACCTGGAGCGGCTGGCGATAGGCGGGCATCAGCACCGCGGTGCCGAGCGTGATCCGCTCGGTCCGGGCGGCGATGGCGCTCAGGGCCGTCAGCGCCTCGACGCGGGGCCGGTCCAGCGCGTCGTTGGCCCACACCGACGCGAGCCCCCGCCGCTCCACGTCGACCGCCACGTCCACCACGTCCCGGGGCGCCCACCCGGCGCCGAGCAGCACCTCCCGCAGCGGCAGCAGCACGCCGATCCGTACAGGGTCCGTGTCGTGTTCCATGGCAGCCACCATGCAGGTCCGGACGCTGCGTGGCGATTCCCGCCGCGGTATGAGCACGTCGCCGCCGGGTGCGCGAGGATCGGCCGATGTCGGACGTCCTGCTCTCCCGTGACGGCCACGTCGCCACGATCACGCTCAACCGGCCCGACCGGCTCAACGCCATCAGCGGACCGATGCTCGTCGACCTGGCCCGGATGCTGGTCGACTGCGACGCCGATCGGGGCGTGCGGGTCGTGGTGCTGACCGGCGCCGGCCGGGGATTCTGCTCCGGCCTCGACCTCCAGGACGTGGCCGCCGGGACCGGCATCGGCTCCGGCGGGGGCGGCGGCGGCGGGGGCGGCGGCGGGTTCCGGCTCGACGACACGCCGCCGTTCGTCCTGCGCCGCCTGGACACCCCGGTCCTGTGCGCGCTCAACGGCCCCGCCGCCGGCTACGGCATGGATCTCGCCCTCGGCTGCGACATGATCGTCGCCTCCGACGCCGCCACCTTCGTCCCGCCCACCCGCCGCGGGGTCATCCCCGAGAGCGGGGGCACGTGGCTGCTCCCCCGGCTGATCGGCTGGCACAAGGCCTGCGAGGTGACGTTCCTCGGCCGCAAGCTCGACGCCGCCGACCTCCAGCGCCTCGGGCTCGTCAACCTCGTGGTCCCCCACGCCGAGCTCGACAAGACGGTCGCCGAGTGGGCCACCGAGCTGGCTGCCCAGGCCCCGCTGGCCGTGGCCGCCGCCAAGCGGACCATGCGCCTCGGCCTCGACACCACCTTCGACGCCAACGCGCACCACGTGATGTCCGAGCTGACCGGCCTGTTCCGCACCAAGGACTTCGCCGAGGCCGTCTCGGCGTTCGTCGAGCGCCGCGATCCCGACTACCAGGGACGCTGACCGCGGTCCCAGTGGCGCTGCAGGGGCACGGCGACCGCCGCGGCACCCGGAAGCCGCCGTCGCCGCTGGCATCGCCCCGGGCGACAGAGGCGGCGCGCAGCTTCTCGGCCGCCCCGGCGAGCACCCGGCGGACGTCGAGGTCGTCCAGCCCGAAATCGCCCGCGCACAGGGCGTCCAGGGCCTGCCACTCGGACTCCGTCAGCACGTCGACGGCGCCTACGCTGCGGCATCCGCCTCTCTACCCAGCCCCCGGGAACGTGACCGGACCTTCGTTCCTCCTCGCCGCCGCGCTCGACGGCGCCGGGCACCACCCGGCGGCCGGGCGGGTGGGTGCGGCCGGCGCCGCCGATCCGTTCGACGCCGGGCTGTGGGCCCGCATGGTGGCGCAGGCCGAGGGGGCGGGCCTCGACCTCGTGACGTTCGAGGACACGTTCGGCGCCGCCCGGGCCCGGCCCGACGCCGTCGCTCGTCGCCGCCCGGGTCGCCCCGCTGACCCGCCGCATCGGGCTCGTGCCGACCGTGGTGACGACCACCCACACCGAGCCGTTCCACGTCGCTTCAAGGCGATCGCCACGCTCGACTACGTCAGCCGCGGCCGGGCCGGCTGGCAGCCGCGGATCTCGGCCCGCCCGGCCGAGGCGGCGCGCCTCGTCGGCGCGCCGGCCGACGTCGACCCGATCGCGTCGACTGCCGACCTGTTCGACGAGGCCGCCGACGACGTCGAGGTGCGTGCGCCGGCTGTGGGACAGCTGGGAGGACGACGCCGAGATCCGCGACGTCGCCACCGGGCGCTTCGTCGACCGCGACAAGCTGCACTACATCGACTTCGAGGGCGCGCATCGTTCTCCGTCAGGGGCCCGTCGATCACCCCGCGCCGCCGCAGGGCCAGCCGGTCGTCGCCGCGCTGGCCCACGGCGACGTCGGCCGTACCGGCCTCGTCGCCCGGGCCGCCGACGTCGTGTTCGTCACGCCGCCGCGACGCGCGCGGCGATCGCGGCGCGGCTCGGCGACGATCCGGGCCGCCGAGGCCGCCGCGGGTCGCGCCGGCGAGCCGCTGCACGTGCTCGCCGACGTCGTCGTCGTTCCTCGACGGACGGCGAGCCGAGGCCGCCGGCGCGCCGCGACCGGCTCGACGAGGCCGCACGGCGGCGAGTGGCGGACCGACGCGCCCGTCTTCGCCGGGACGCCGGCGAGCTCGCCGACCTGCTCGTGGCGTGGCGGGACCGCGGGCCTCGACGGGCTGCCGGCTGCGGCCCGGCCGTCGTCCGCCGTCGACCTGCCGGCGATCACCGGCGGCCTGGTGCCCGAGCTGCAGCGCGCGCGGCGCGTTCCGACCGGGCGACGAGGCGGACACCCTGCGCGCGGCCTGCTCGGCCTGCCCCGCCCCGCCAACCGCTACGCCGGGAGCGCGCCGTGACCGAGGCCGACGGGCGCCGCGCAAGCAGATCCATCCTCGCCGCGCACTTCCCCGGCGTCAACAACACCACCGTCTGGAGCGACCCGGCGGCCGGCAGCCAGATCGACTTCGCCTCGTTCGTGCACCTCGCCCGGACCGCCGAGCGCGGGCAAGTTCGACTTCCTCTTCCTCGCCGAGGGCCTGCGGCTGCGCGAGCAGAACGGCCGGATCTACGACCTCGACGTCGTCGGCCGCCCCGACACGTTCACCGTGCTCGCCGCGCTCGCCGCCGTCACCGACCGCACTCGGCCTGACCGGCACGATCAACTCGACGTTCAACGAGCCCTACGAGGTGGCCCGCCAGTTCGCCTCGCTGGACCACCTGTCCGGCGGGCGGGCCGGCTGGAACGTCGTCACCTCGTGGGACGCGTTCACCGGCGAGAACTTCCGCCGCGGCGGCTTCCTCGCCGCAGCCGACGCGCTACGACCGGGCGCGGGAGTTCCTCGACGCCACCCGCGTGCTGTTCGACTCCTGGCGCGGCGACGAGATCGTCGCCGACCAGGACCGGGCACGTTCCTCGCCGACCCCGACGCCGGCGCGTTCGCCGCGCACGCCGAGCAGTTCGACATCGCGGGCCGCTTCGCCGTGCCCCGCAGCCCGCAGGGCCACCCGGTCGATCCTCCAGGCCGGCGACTCCGAGCGAGGGCCGCGAGTTCGCCGCCGCCACGGCCGACGCCATCTTCACCCGGCACGCGGCCCTGAGGCCGGCCGGGCGTTCTACGCCGACGTCAAGGGCCGCCTGGCCCGCTACGGTCGCGCGCCCGACGACCTGAAGATCCTCCCCGCCACCACGTTCGTCGCTCGGCGACACCGACGACGACGCCGCCGAGCGGGCCGCACGACATCCGCCGCCAGCAGGTCAGCCCGCAGACCGCGATCAAGTTCGCTGGAGCAGCTGTGGAACCGCGACCTGTCCGCCTACGACCCCGACGGCCCGCTGCCCGACGTCGATCCCGACGTCACCTCGCCGTCGATCATCCAGGGCCGCGCCCGCATGTGGGCCGACCCGCTCGCCACCGCGGCCGACTGGCGGGCCCGGGCCGAGGCCGAGAACCTGTCGATCCGCGAGCTGATCATCGAGGTCACCGGCCGCCAGACCTTCATCGGCACGCCGACGCAGGTGGCCGACGCGATCGACGACTTCGTCCAGACCGACGCGGCCGACGGCTTCATCCTCGTCCCGCACCTCACGCCGGGCGGGCTCGACGACTTCGTCGACCGGGTCGTGCCGCTGCTCCAGGAGCGGGGCTCGTTCCGCACCGAGTACGAGGCGGCGACGCTGCGCGAGCACCTCGGGCTGCCGCCGGCATCTCCGGCCGCCCGCGACCGGGCGGGGAGCGCGACCGCATGAGCCCGCCGCTGTCGGTGCTCGATCTCGTGCCGGTCGCGAGCGGCTCGACGCCCCGCGACGCCCTGGCCGCCACCGTCGACCTGGCCCGGCGGGCCGAGGCGGCCGGCTACCGCCGCTACTGGATCGCCGAGCACCACCTCAACCCGGGCGTCGCCGGGACGATGCCGGCGATGGTCGTCGGGCTGGTGGCTGCCGCGACCGAGACCATCCGCGTCGGCTCGGGGGCGGTGCTGATGGGCCACCACACGCCGCTGGCGGTGGTCGAGCAGTTCGGGCTGCTCGACGCCCTCCACCCCGGGCGCATCGACCTCGGTCTCGGGCGCTCGATCCTGCGGCCCCCGGCCGGGAGCGGCCGCGACAACGGCCGCGGCGACGGCCCCCGGCCGCCCCGGCCGCCGAGGCAGGCCCGGGTGACGCCGGAGGGCCTGTTGCTCCCGCCGCCGTTCCCCCTCGGCCCGATGCTCCGCTCGCCGCGCTACAAGCTCCAGGTCCGCCTCCTGCAGCAGCCGGGTGCCGAGACGCCGGACTACGCCGACCAGGTCGACGACGTCCTCGCCCTCCTGGCCGGCACCTACCGGGGGGCGGACGGCACCGAGGCCCACGTCCACCCGGGCGAGGGCGCGCCGGTCGAGGTGTGGGTCATGGGGTCGACCGGGGGCGCCAGCGCGGAGGTGGCCGGCGCCCGGGGGCTCCCGTTCGCGGCCAACTACCACATCTCCCCGAGCGGGGTGATCGACGCGGTCGACGCGTACCGCGCCGCCTTCCGGCCCTCGGGCTGGCTCGACCGGCCGCATGTCGCCGTGTCCGCCGACGTGGTGGTGGCGACCAGCGACGACGAGGCCCGCGAGCTGGCCACCGGGTACGGCCTGTGGGTGCGGAGCATCCGCACGGCCGAGGGCGCCATCCCCTTCCCGACCCCCGACGAGGCCCGCCGCCACCGCTGGACCGACGAGGACCGGGCGCTTGGTCCAGGACCGGGTCGACACCCAGTTCACCGGGTCGCCGGCGACGGTCGCCGAGCGGCTCGACGTGCTCGCCCGGGCCACGCGCGCCGACGAGCTCGTCGTCACCACGATCACCCACGACCACGCCGACCGGGTGCGGTCCTACGAACTGCTGGCGAGGGAATGGACCGGCTCGACAACGCCGCCTGGCACACGCTGACCGGCCCCCACGCCGGCCTGGCGGAGGTGGCGGGCGCGGCCCGCCGCTACCCGCCGGCGGTGTCGTTCTTCTCGGCCGTCGAGCGCGTCGATGCCGAGGGCTGGGAGGCGCTCGACGCGCTCGCCGGCCCGGGCGGCATCGCGACGCTCAGCCGGGCGACCCGCCCGGACCCGCCCGCGGGCTGGCGCGAGCTGGGCTGCGTCTACGGGCACCAGATGGTGCTGGCGGACGACCTGGCCGCCGACGGAGACGACGACGGGGCCGGGTTCCGCCCGCTCACCGAGGACGACGTCCCGGCGATGCTGGCGCTGACCGGACTGGCCAAGCCCGGTCCATTCTTCACCGAGACCGTGCGCCTCGGCGGCTACGTCGGCCTCGAGGAGGGCGGCAGGTTGGTGGCGATGGCCGGCCGGCGACTGTGCTTGCCCGGGGCCGTCGAGATCAGCGCCGTGTGCGTCCACCCCGACGTGGCCGGCGCGGGGCTGGGTACGGCGGTGACCCGCCACGTGGCCGGGGAGATCCTTGCCGAGGGCGACACCCCGTTCCTCCACGTGGCCCACGGCAACGACGGCGCCCGCCGGGTCTACGAGCGGCTGGGGTTCGCCGTCCGCACGACGATCGCCTTCGCCACCTACGCCCGGGAGGCGTAACGCGCGTCCCGCTGATCGCTTTTGTACGCAGAAACGGTCGCTATGACGACCGTTCCCGCGTACAAAACGCGGCCGGGGGCCGCCGCAGGCGGCGGCGATACGGCGGTCAGCC
Organism: uncultured Acidimicrobiales bacterium; assembly: GCA_963739835.1. GTDB lineage: Bacteria > Actinomycetota > Acidimicrobiia > Acidimicrobiales > VFJN01 > ZC4RG19. The sequence continues at coordinate 328,681 of CAVUBW010000020.1, read as the reverse complement.
GGAGTAGCCCGCCGCGACCATCGCGGCCTCGGCCAGCGCCCGGGTGAGCCGCTCGCGCACCGCGTCGCCCACCACGCCGTCGACCACGTCGCCGGACGTCGCGTACACGACGGTCGGCACCGTCCAGCCCTCCAGGCTGGCCACCAGGGCCCGGCCGCCCGTGTCGAGGGACAGGTAGTGCTCGGGGATCGCCGCGGTGGCGATCAGCACCACCGCCGTGCCGGCCAGCGCGCCGGTCGCGAACCGGTCGAGGAACGCCTTGAGCGCCCCGCTGACCGTGGCCCGGTAGACGGGGCTGGCCAGCACCAGGATCGACGCCCCCGACGCGGCGGCCACGGCCGCATCGACCTCGGGATCGGCGGACCGCCCGAGCAGCCCGTCGGCCGACAGCTCGGACAGCTCGACCAGGGTGCCGCCCCCGCCGATCTCCAGCGCGGCCACGGCCACCGCCCGGGTGCGCGAGGACGCGGATTCACCGGCATGCACGACGACGAGGCTCATGGCGTGGTTTTCTACTGCCCGATGACCTCTCTCCGCGTCGAGGACGACGGCCACGTGCGCCGCCTCGTCCTGTGCCGGCCTGCCGAGTACAACACGATCACGCCCGGGCTCCGGGACGAGCTGGGCGCCGCCCTCGACGCGGCCGACCGCGACGACGCCGTCCGGGTGGTGCTGCTGTGCGCCGAGGGGCGGGCCTTCTGCGCCGGGTTCGGGCTCGACTGGTCGACCATGGCCCCGGCCGACCCCGGGGCGGGGCCGCCGGCGCGGGTGTGGGACACGGTGGCCGACGTCGACATGATCGGGACGTTCGGCAAGACCTTCGCCAAGCTCCACGAGATCTCCAAGCCGACGGTCGCCGCCGTGCAGGGCTGGTGCATCGCGGGCGGCACCGACATGGTGCTCAACGCCGACGTGATCGTCGCCGCCCGCTCGGCCCGCTTCGGCTACCCGCCGGCCCGGGTGTGGGGCGTCCCCGAGGCGCCGTGGCTGTGGGTGGCCCGCCTCGGCCTGGAGCGGGCCAAGCGCTACCTGTTCACCGGCGACGAGATCACGGCCGAGGAGGCGGCCGCCATGGGCATGGTCCTCGAGGTCGTCGACGACGACGCGCTCGCCGACCACGCCGGCGCTCTGGCCGCCCGCATGGCCCGGCTGCCGCTCAACCAGCTGAAGATGATGAAGTGGATGCTCAACGACGTGGCCCGCCACCAGTACGAGCCGGACACCAGCCGGCTGCTGGGGTTCGTCTTCGACGGCGTCGCCCGCCACACCCAGGAGGGCCTCGACTTCGTCCGCCGGGCCCAGGAGATCGGCTGGCGCGACGCGGTGCGCGAGCGGGACGCGCCGTTCGGCGACTACGGCGAGCGCCGGCGATAGCGCGCCGGCTCGGTCGCCAGCAGGTCACGGTCCCCCGCCGCGAACCACGCCCGGGCGGGCGGCTGCCGCCAGCCCTCGGCGATCGCCAGCTCGTCGACGGCCCGGTACAGCGCGTCGAGCCCGGGGTGGCGCAGGTGGGGCCGGTGGACGATCAGCCACGGGTAGACGGGCACCGGGTCGACGAGCGGCCGGACCACCGCGCCGGGCAGGGGCGGCACGTCCAACATCGTGACGATCGGCCAGCCGGTGGTCCGCAGGTGATGCACGGTCTCGGTCGGGCCGGCTCCGGCGACCGCGGCCATGCCCGGGTGGTGGGGCCGCGACGGGACCGCGCCGTGCTCCTCGACGAGCTGGGTCGCCAGGTCGACCCACTCGGGGGCGGCCGTGTTGCCCGCGCTGGTGTCGATCGTGAGTCCGGCGAGTGCGGCGAGCGGGATCTGGCGCCCGCCGGCGAGCGGGTGGTCGTCGGGCAGGATCAGGCCGAGCGGCTCCAGGCGGACGAGCCGGCGAATGAGGTGGTCGGTCGGCCGCCGCTGGCTGGCCCCGATCCGGCCGAACACGACGTCGACCCGGTCGGCGAGCAGCGCCGTCAGCGACGCCCCGACCCCGCCATGGAAGCGGCCCTCCAGCGGGCCGGTCTCGGCGTACGTCCGCGCCTGCGCCAGCACCCGGGCCGCGGTGGTGCCGTCGGTCACCGCGTCGATGACCAGCGGCCGGTCGGTGGCCCGCAGGTCGAGCAGCGCCTGGTCCTGGAGCGCGAGCAGCTGCCGCGAGCTGTCGAGGAACCGCTCGCCCTCCGGGGTGAGCGCCACCCGCCGGGTCGAGCGGACCAGCAGCGGCGTGCCGACGTGGCGTTCGAGCCGGGCGACGTCACGGCTGAGCGACTGCTGGGCGACGAACAGCCGGGCGGCGGCCCGCCCGAAATGCAGCTCCTCGGCCACGGCCACGAAGTGGCGCACCAACCGCAGGTCGAGGTCGCCCCTCACGACGCCTGACGCTAACAACGAGGACCGGTCAATCCGCCGCGTACAGGTGTTGGACCCGCGCCGGATCGCGGGCGGATCGTGCGACCCATGCAGACAGACGACGCCAGGATCCGGCGCATCGCCGGACAGGTCATGCCGGTCAACTCGTTCCTCGTCCAGGGCCCCGACGGCGTCGTGGTCGTGGACGGCATGCTCACCGTGTCCGACGCCGGGATGGTCCGCGAGGCGGTCGAGCGCTCGGGGCTGCCGCTCGCCGGCGTGCTGGTCACCCACCCGCACCCCGACCACTACGCCGGGACCCGCCACATCGTCGGGCCGGACACGGTGCCGATCGTCGCGACCCGCGAGGTCGACCGCATCATCCGCCGGGACGACGCCACGAAAGAGGCCATCGTCGGCCCGCTGATGGGCGCCGAGTGGCCGGCCGAGCGCGTCTTCCCCGACCACGTGGTCGACAGCGGCGACCGGGTCGAGCTGGGCGGGCTCGTGTTCACGGCGCAGGAGCTGGGACCGGGCGAGTCCGACATGGACTCGCTGTGGTGGCTCGATCAGCACACGGTGTTCGCTGGCGACGTGGCCTACGACGGGATGCACGCCTACCTGGCCGACGGCCGCTGGCAGGACTGGCTGGCGTCCCTCGACCGCCTGGAGACGACGCTCGGCGACGACGTGACACTCCACGTCGGCCACGGCGGCCCCGTCACCCGCGAGGGCCTCGCCGTCCAGCGCCGCTACATCGAGGCCTTCGTCGCCGCGCTGGACGCCAACGCGGCCGCGGTCGCCGCCGGCGACCACGGCCCGGTCCTCGCCGCGATGCGGGCGATCCTGCCGACCGACGAGCTGCTGTTCCTGCTCGACCTGAGCATCGACCCGATGGTCGCCGCACGCAACGCCGTCCCCTAGAATTGACCGGCGGTCGGGCCGGACCTGGGGGTAGTCGATGCGCATCGTCCGGATCACCGTGTCGACCTGGCGGCGCGCCGCGCTCGTGGCCGCCTCGGCACTGGTCCTCGCCGCCGCGTGTTCGTCGGGCGACGGCGGGGGCTCCGGCGGCGCCGCGGGCACGACCCGCCCGCAGCCCGACGAGGAGGCCGCCGCGCCGGTCCCGTCGGCCGGCTGCAACGGCGCCGCCACGGCGCAGGCCGACGTGGTCGAGGAGACCCTCACCGACCCGACCGGTGCCCGCCGCTGGCTCGTGTCCGCGCCGGCCTGGGAGCCCGGCGCCGACCCGCTACCGCTCGTGCTCGACTTCCACGGGCTGTCCGAGGGCGCCGACATCCACGCCCAGCTGACCCAGATGGGCCCGCTCGGGGTCCAGGAAGGCTTCGTGACCGTGTTCCCCCACGGCACCGGCACCCCGGTGCGCTGGGACCTCGGCACCGACCCCGCCCGCCGGCGATCTCGCCTACGTCGGCGCGGTGCTCGACCGGGTCGAGGGCGAGCGCTGCATCGACACGTCCCGGGTGTACGCCACCGGCCTGTCCAACGGGGCGATGATGGCGTCGGTCGTGGGCTGCGCGCTGTCGGACCGCGTCGCCGCCATCGCCCCCGTGTCGGGGATCATCCTGCCGGACGGCTGCGAGCCGAGCCACCCGGTGCCGGTGCTGACCATGCACGGCACGGCCGACCAGATCCTGCTGTTCAACGGCGGCCTGGGCCCGGGCCTGACGGCCCTGTTCGGTGGCGGCCCCGCCCCCGATGCCGCCACCACCACGACCGTCCCCGCCGACCTCGACGGGCCCGGCTACCCCGCGACCGTCCACGGCTGGGCCGCGCTCAACCGCTGCGAGGACCGCTTCGAGGACAAGCAGGTGAGCGACGAGGTGATCCGCCGGACGTTCGACTGCCCGGACGACGGCCCCGTCGAGTTCCTCATCATCCAGGGCGGCGGCCACTCGTGGCCCGGCAGCGAGCTCAGCCGCTCGATCGAGCGGCTCGTCGGCCCCACGACCTTCGACATCAACGCCAGCCAGGAGATATGGGGCTTCCTGAAGCAGTTCCGGCTCAGCCCACCACCTCACTGATCTGCTGGACCGGCGCGATGTTGGTGTAGTTGGCGACGTCGGCGATCACGGCCGCCGTGCCCTCGACGGCCAGCTTCTGCTCCATCGCCTCCTGCGAGTCGAACAGGAAGTGGACCGCGGCGACGTACGGCCCGGACATGCCCCGGTCGATCTCGGCGCCCTCGAGGCCCCAGGTCTCGCAGCACAGCGGGACGTGGCTCTCGCGGTAGTAGTCGTGGTCGAAGGTCGCGCCCTCGCCGTCGGGGTAGTACACGGAGAAGCGGATCACGATGGTCCTCTCGTCGGTTCGTCGGTGGATCGTGTCAGCCGGGGTGCCGCTGCACCAGCTCGACCTGGTAGCCGTCGGGATCGCCGACGAAGGCGATCGTGACCGGCCAGCGGTCGAGCCGCATGGGGGGCACCAGGGACGGGTGGCCCGCCCCCACGGCCGCATGGTGGGCGGCCTCGCAGTCGTCGGTGTTGACGTACAGCTTCCACAGCGACCCGGGGCGAATCGGGCCGTCGCGGTCGGCGTGCTGGGCCAGCTGGAGCTTCCCGCCCCGGCCCGGCTGCTCGACGATGGCCTCGTGCGCGTGGGGGATCTCGGTGCGGCTGGTGACGGTCAGCCCGAGCAGCTCGTAGAAGCCGATCGACGCCTCGATGTCGGCCACGTTGAGGCAGTACTGCCCGAGCCAGGCCTCCCCGGCCGGCGCGTCGTCGGGCCAGGGGTGCCGCTCGACCAGCTCGACCAGGTAGCCGTCGGGGTCGCGGACGAACGCGATCGTGACCGGCCAGCGGTCGAGCCGCTCGGGAGCCGACTCGACCGCCGCGCCCGCGGCCTGCGCGGCGGCGAACGTGGCGCCGATGTCGCGGGTGTCGACGTAGAGCTTCCAGAACCCGGTGCCGAGGTCGAGCGGCGGCTCGTGGTCCTTCTGCCGGGCGAGCTGGAGCTTGGACCCGCCGGCCGGGTTCTCCACGATCGCCTCCCACGCCTCGGGGATCTCGGTGCGACTGGTGCACGCCAGCCCGAGCGCCTCGTAGAAAGCGACCGACCGGTCGAGGTCGCTCACGTTGAGGCAGTACTGGCCGAGCCAACTGGTCATCGGGTCTCCTGGGTCGCAAGGGTCGGGGCGAACCGCTCGCCGTGCCTAGGAATAGAACTGTTGCGACCAGCGCCGGTGCTCGAGGATGAGCTTCTCCGTCTTCGTGACGACCGGCGGATCCCGGTAGACCTTGTTCTCCCAGATCGGGATGTCCTGGCTGACCCCCGCGCAGAACGAGTCGGCGGCCTCCCGGGCGGCGCCCTCACCGTTGGCCCGGGGCGCCGTGAACACCCAGCGGACGTGCACGTTGCCGGCGTCGAGCGGGGTGGTCGACGACAGGAACGTCGTGTAGCCGGCGATGCGGAGCACGCCGAGCCCCAGCCCGAAGCCCTCGCGGACGAAGTTGCCGCCCCCGCCGATCGTCTTCTTGTAGGTGCCGTCGGTGGTGAACTCGTCCTCGGGGATCGCCTCCGTGCCGTGCACGTAGCGGAAGTGCGAGAAGTCGACGTTGTTCTCGGCCATGTCCTGGGCCGAGACCCGGATCTCGAAGTCGCGCACGACGATCGGCAGCCAGTCGTCGTCGTGGAACTCCGCCACCTCGGGCACGTCGTAGAACGGGTCGCCGCCCTGGGCGTGGTACCAGGCCCAGATCATGTGGTTGCGTTCGAGCGTCGGGTAGGAGCGGGCGTGGGCCTTGGGCGGGATGCGGGTCACGTCGCCGTAGGGGATCTCGACGCAGTGCCCCGACTCGCCCTCGAACCGCCACCCGTGGAACGGGCAGCGCAGGCACTCGCCCTCGACCCGCCCGCCGACGGCGAGGTGGGCGCCGAGATGCGGGCAGTGGGCGTCCATGACCCGGGGCGCGCCGCCGTCCGTGCGGTAGAGGACGAGGTCGCGGTCGAAGTAGTGCAGGGCGCGCACCTCGCCGGGCGCGAGGCCGGCCGCCTCGGCCACCACGAACCAGCCGTTCGGCACGCCGAACGGGTAGCGGTCGCCGGCGAACTGCGTGACCCGCCGGCGCCGGCCCATGTCGGCCAGCAGGTCGGCGTCCCGGGGCATCGGCAGGCCGGCCGGGAGGCCGCCGTTGTCGTCGTTGGGTGCGGTTGCTGCCAGTCGCCCGAGGGCAACGTCGTCAGTCACGTCTGTCACGGCTGATCTCCGCCCTTCGAGCAGGCCAGGAGTTTTTTACTCTCTATAGACAATTCCACACGTGGCGGACGTCACGCAAGGTCGGCGAACTCGCGCCCGCGGTCGCCGACCCGGTACCGTGCCGGGCCATGACGCACGCGGAGGCCGCACCGCCCGGGGCCGACGAGGCCCGGCCGCGGGTCGGCCGCCCGCCGCGCATCAACCGCCAGATGATCGCCGAGGCCGCCCACGAGCTGGGCCTCGACGGGCTCACGCTCAAGGCGGTCGCCGACCACCTCGGCGTGTCGATCGCCGCGCTCTACCACCACGTCACCAGCAAGGACGACCTCATGCGGGTCGCGGCCGAGTACGCGGCCAGCCGGATCCCGCTGCCGGTCGACCACGGCCAGCACTGGGCGGTGTGGCTGTACGAGTGGGGCGAGTACAACCGCGACGTGTTCCTGGCCCGTCCCGGGCTCCTGGCTCGCTACGTCGAGGGTGCCATCCCCGCCGAGGCGATCGCCGGCAACGTCGACCGGATCCTCGGGCTGCTGGTCGCCCAGGGGTTCTCGGTCTACGACGCCAACGAGGCCTACGAGCTGGTCACGTCGTGCGCCCTCGGCACCGCGGTGGCGGCGCTGCGCGAGCGGGAGGCAGCCGAGGCGGGCGTGCCGGTGGGCGCCCGGCTCCAGGCCGTGCTCGACGACCACGGGCCCGACGGCCTGCCCCACCTGCGGGCGCTGCTCGCCGAGGTCGGACGGCGCGGCGGCCGCCAGCCGTTCCCCCGGCGGATCGCGACGGTGCTGTGCGGCATCGCGGTGCGCCGCGGCGAGGACGCCGGCGACATCGTGGCGCTGCTCGACGCCGCCCACCCGCCTACCAGCTGATCGGCACCTGGGCCGGTCCCCGGACGGTGGTGGTGCGGACGAAGCCGACCTGCGCCTCGTCGACCTCCCACGCCGGCAGCCGCGCCAGCACCTCGTCGACGACCACGCGCCCCTCCAGCCGCGCGAGGGCCGCGCCCAGGCAGAAGTGGCCGCCGTAGCCGAAGGCGAGCGTGCGGTCGATCGGCCGGCCCACGTCGAAGCGGTCGGGGTCGGCGAAGTGGCGCTCGTCCCGGTTGGCCGCCGCGTTGAGCAGCGCCATCTTCGATCCTCGGGGCACGACCCGGCCGTGCAGCTCGACGTCCCGGGTCACCCACCGGGCCTGGATCGGCGACGGCGACTCGTAGCGCAGCAGCTCCTCGATCGCGTTGGGGAGGAGCGAGCGGTCGGCCACCAACCGCTCCCGCTGGTCGGGGTGCCGGGCCAGCAGCACCGCGCTCCAGCCGAGCAGGCGGGCCGTGGTCTCGGCGCCCGCCGTGAACAGCAGCAGGAAGAACGACGAGACCTCGGGCCGGGACAGGCGCCGGCGGGTGCCGTCCTCCAGCGTGATCTCCGCCTGGACGAGGCCGGAGATCAGGTCGTCGCCGGGCCGGGCCGTCCGCTCGTCGACCGCCGCCTGCAGGTAGCCCAGGAGCTTGGTGGCGCCCTCGACGCGGGTGGGGTTGAGCTGGCGCATCCCCTCGATCCGGTCGCCGGTCTCCAGCTCGGGGTCGTAGTGCATGAGCTGGTCGGCCCAGTGGCCGAGGTCGCGCTGGTCCGCAGCCGGCACGCCGAGCAGCTCGCCGATGACCATCGCCGGGATCGGGCCGGCGAAGTCGGCGACGAAGTCGAAGCCCCCGCTGCCGGCCACCCGGTCGAGCTCGCGGCGGCACAGGGCGCGGACCCGGTCCTCGAGGTCCGCCATCCGCCGGGGCGTGAAGCGGCGGCTGACCAGGCCCCGCAGGAGGTCGTGGTAGGGCGGGTCGGTGAAGATCATCGGCGCGCCCTCGACCACGTTGCCCGGATCGGGTGCCAGCGGGTCGATCAGCTCCAGCAGGGTGCCCCGCCCGGACGAGTAGGTCTCCCAGTCGAGCAGTGCGGACAGCACGTCGTCGTAGCGGCTGAGGGCGTAGAAGTCGAGCCGCTCGTTGCGGTAGAGGGGCGCCTCGTCCCGTAGGCGGCGCCAGGTGTCGTGGGGGTCGCGGTCGACGACCGGGTCGTAGGGGTCGTAGGAGATGTCGACCACGCTCACTGGTGCACCCTTCCGGGTGCACGCAGTGACCGATTGGCACTTCGTGCCAAGGAACGCACTGTGCTGATGATTCGCTCGCTGCGCTCGCTCATCCGGCCTCCTCCAGCGCGACCAGCCGCAGCTGGTCGTCGGACTTGGTGGCGGCGCTGAGCGGCAGGCCGCACACCGGTTGGGGCGCCGACCCGGTCCGCTCGACCACGCCGAGCCAGGAGCCCGCGGTGCCGTCGATGCGCACGGTCCAGCGGTCGGGCTCGGCCTCGACCACCGTGCCCCGGCGGGCGTGGTCGAGCCAGCCCCACCCGACGGCGGCGAACACCGCGCCCTCGGCCACCTGCAGCGCGGGGTGCGGCATGGCCAGCGACCCGCGGTAGTGGGCGCGCAGGGCGGCGGGCGGCACCCGCCGGTCGACGATCGCGCCGAGCAGCGCGTCGTCGAGCCAGGCCCAGGCGGTGCCGTCGGGCAGCAGCGCCGCGGTGGGGGCGAACCGGTGCCCGCCGAGGTGGCTGGTGCGGTGGACCTGGGCCGCCGGACCGCCGCCGACTGCCGCGTGGAGCGCGGTGCCGAGCGACCCGCAGCACCGGTCGCGGCTGCCGTGGCCGCACACGAGGACGTCGAGCCCGGGCTCGGGCGCGGTGGAGGCGGCGACCGCGCGGACGCCGGCCGCCAGGTCGCCGGTGCCGGCGACCGTCGCGTGCCGCTCGTAGCCCCGGAAGTCGCCGTCGCCGGCCCGGTGGAGCACGACCAGCGCCTCGCCCTTGGCCGCCCGGGCGGGATCGGGCACCACGCCCTGGAGCCGGGCGCCGAGCCCGGCGGCCAGGGCCGCGACCTCGCCAGCGAGCGCCGGGTGGTCCGCGATGTCCTTCGGCCAGGGCAGCGGCACGTCGACCAGCAGCACCGCCCGGGCGTGGACGGCCGTCCCCGCCGGGTCGGCGGCCATGGTGCGGGCCTGGTCCGAGCAGCGCAGGGCTGCGGTCTCGACGGCTGTCACCGCGTCAGCCGCCGAGCGTGTGGATCTCGGTCGGGTTCTCCAGGGCGGCCAGCCGCTCGGCCCGCTCCCGCAGCGTGGCCGCGTAGCCGTCCATCCCCAGCACCATGAGGAAGCGGCCGTCCCGGATCCCGTCGACCACGAGGTCGGCCAGCTCGCCGAGCGGCTGCACGGGCACGCCCTTGCCGGCCAGCTCGGCGACCGTCAGCGCCGGCGTCGACCGGGGGCGCTCGCGGGCGAGACCCGGCGGCCGGTTGCGGTCGGACGTCCACAGGCCGGTGTCGAGCAGACCCCGGCCGGACGGGTAGAACACGGCGGCGCGCAGCTTGGTCCCCTCGGCCGCGAGCTGGGCGGCCAGGCACTCGGTGAGGCAGGTCACGGCGCACTTGGTAGCCGCGTAAACCGAGGCCTGTGGCATCGGGGCGATCGGGCCGTCGGGCGACGACGTGTTGACGACGATCCCCTCCTCGCCGCCGGCCAGCATGCGAGGCACGAACGCCTGGACGCCGTGGGCGACGCCGAACACGTTGACGCCGAACGTCCAGGCCCAGTCGTTGGGCGTGGTGTCCCAGACGAGGCCGCCGGGCGGGCCGACGCCGGCGTTGTTGCACAGCACGTGGACCGCGCCGTGGGCCCCGTAGGCGGCGTCCGCCAGCGCCTCGACCGACGTCGGGTCGGTCACGTCGGTCGGCACGGCCAGCACGTCGGCGCCGCCGTCGGCCAGCGCGGCCGCGGTGGCGTCCAGCGCGCCGGCCTCGACGTCGGCCAGGACAAGGCGCATGCCCTCGGCCGCGAACCGCACGGCCAGCGCCCGCCCGATGCCGCTGGCGCCGCCGGTAACGACGGCGACCTTCCCGGTGAGGTCGTCCATGCTCACCGTCCGGCGGCGACGACGTCGCCGGCGCCGTGGACCTCGGCCTCGGTCGGGCAGATCCGGGCGACCACGTCGGCCAGCGCGCCGGTGTCCACCCGGTAGACCTCGGCGGCGGTGCCCCCGAGCATGCGGGCCGTCTCGTCGGCGGGCACGGCGCCGAACCGCTCGGCGATCCAGCGCCGGGTGTGGGGGTAGGTGCCCTCGGGGTGGGGCAGGTCGTTGCCCCACATGATGTTGCCGACGCCGATCTCGTGGCGGCGGGCGATCTCGTCGGCGCCGGGCGTGGAGGCGGCGAAGAAGCAGTTGCGGTCGACGTACTCGCTCGGCCGCATCGACAGGTCGAGCCGGAAGGCGTCGCCGAACTTGCGGGTGTTGTGGGCGCCCTCCCACTTCTCGTCCATGCGGGTCACGATGTCGGGCACCCACCAGGCGCCGTTCTCGGCGACCGAGTAGCGCAGGCCGGGGTGGCGCTCGAAGACGCCGGACAGCACCAGCACCCAGAAGGGCCGGGCGGCCCACCACCAGGCCTCGGCCGCGTAGATCGACAGGAACCCGGGGCCGAGCGTGTAGTCGGCCGGGCCGGCGCCGGAATGGGTGTGCAGGACGAGGCCGGTCGCCTCGCAGGCCGCCCACACCGGTTCGTAGCAGGGGTCGAGGTAGGCGGGGGCGTCGAACCAGCGGGTGGGGATCAGCACGCCCCGCAGCCCCCGCTCGGCGGCGATGTGCACCTCGGCGACGGCCTCGTCGACCCCGGCGGTGATCGGCACCACGGCCACGCCGATGCGGCGGGCGGGGTTGGTGGCGCAGAAGTCGGACAGCCAGCGGTTGTGGGCCCGGGCCCCGGCCTTCACCGCCGCGGGGTCGGCCCCGGCGCCCGACCCCAGGCCCGAGCCGAACGGCGAGCTGGCCAGCCGCCCGGTGCCGAGCACGTCGGCGTCGGGGAACAGCACCTCGGCGGCGACGCCCTCCTTGTCGAGGATGGCGTCGCGCACCGCGGGGTCGTAGCCGGCCTTCATCTCGACGTCGCCGGTCTCCTCGTCCCACTCCTCGACGAAGGCCGTGTTGACCATCCGCCCGGCCTCGAGCTCGGCCTGGTGGGTGTCGAACGCCGCCCGGAACCCGGGATCGAGGTAGTCCCGGTACACGTCCGCCGGGGGCCCGGCGTGGCCGTCGGCCGAGATCACGAGATACTGCGCCACGGTGTCCCCTCGTGAGAGTTTTTGAAACTAGTCCGATAATAGGGGAACCTCCATGTGGACCGCCACCCGGCTCGACGCGCCCGCTCAGCCGCCGGGTCGGCCGTAGACGAACCCGACCGCCTGCCCGCCCACGGTCGGGGCCGTCACCTCCACCGCCTCGGCATCGGCCGGCACGATGACGACATGGACCTCGGGGGTGCCCGGGCGGTCGGCCGGCGTGAGGTCGTCCCGGTCGATCGTGCGGGTCGGGTCGAGCGCCGCGGTCAGGATCGTGGCGGGCTCGCGGTCGCTCACCGTCGCCACGAGCCAGCGGCCGTCGACCAGGGCCGAGCCGGCCGCCAGGCCCCACGGGGCGGCGTCCTCGGCCGTGGTGCACGTGGGCGTGCCGCCGGCGTCGGGGGTCAGGCACAGCGCGACCGGCACCGAGGGCGTGCCGTGCAGCTCGACGGTCCAGCCGACGGCCGCATAGGTCGCCGTGACCGGTTGGGCGACGCCGAGGTCGATGAGCTGGCGGGTCGTCAGCGGTGCGGCGCTCGCCAGGATGCCGTCGAGGATCGCCGGGTCCTGCGCCGTGGTGGCCGAGCCCGAGGCGGCCACGTCGACCGTCCAGCCGTCGCTGCGGGCGACCGACACGAACCCGTTCGCCGGGTCGCCACCGATCGTCCCGTGGCGGACGTAGCCGTCCGGCCCCGGTTCCCCGGCCAGGCGGTGGAGTAGGCCGCCGTAGAGGTCCGACGACGTCGCCGTCACCGTGACCGTGCCCCCGGCGGGGTCGGCGTACACGACGCTCGTCGTGTAGCTGTCCTCGACGGTCGCCCCGGCGACCTCCGGCAGCGGCGTGCCGCCCGGGGCGTCGAACCCGGCCGCCGGGTCGTCCCGGGGGACGAGGGCGTCGAGGAACGCGACCAGCTCGCCCTCGTCCATGCCCACGGCGACCGCGTCGTGGACGATGCCGTCGTCGATCCAGCTCGCCCGGATCGCGCCGGGCGGCGCGCTCGGGTCGGGCGAGGGGCCGACCTCGGCCGGCCGGCCCTGGACCGTCCGGGTGGCGCCCTCGATCACCCGGGACTCCCCGTTGCGGACCGTGCCCACGACGACCCCCCGGGCCATCGGCGACCCGGCGCTGCCGAACAGCTGCCAGCGGGCCCCGTAGCCGGGGGACGTCGTGACGCCGACGTTCAGGTCCTGCAGCGCCCAGCCCGGGGGCAGGCTGGCGGGGACGAAGCCTGCCGGGCCGTCCTCGCGGACGGTGTACCGGGCGGCGGCCATGGTGACGGTCGGCGACCCGGGGACCCGGGCCTGGCGCGCGATCCCCACCGCGGCGGCGCCGAGCCCGACGACCACGACCGCGGCCGCCGCGGCGGCGAGCGCCCGCCGGCTCGGCCTGCGGTCCCGGATGAGCGGGACGACGTCGAGCGGCGAGCCGGCGTCGGGATCGAAGGGCACGTCGTCGACCGGGACCTGGCCGGCCTTGGCCCGCAGCGCCCGGGACAGCAGGCGCTCGAAGTCGTCGAGCACGGGGACGTCGTTCATCGGGCGATCTCCTTGCGCAGGTCCGCGAGGGCGCGGTGCATGCGGGTACGGACGGTGCCGATCGGGCAGCCGAGGATGTCGGCGATCTCGCCGTGGGGCAGGTCAGCCCAGTAGCGCAGGACGACGACGGCGCGCCGCTCCGGGGCCAGCTTCTGCACCGCGTCCCACATCGAGTCGACGGCCGGGTCGCCGGTCGCCGGCGGCTCGCCCAGCCGGGCGTACGACCGCCGCTCGGTGAGGCTGCGCCGGCGCCATCGCAGGCTGCCGTTCACCACGGACCGCCGCAGGTAGCCACCCGGGTTGTCGATGGAGGCCCACCGCTGGTGCACGGCGAGGAACGCGTCGTGCACCACCTCCTCGGCCACGCTCCGCGACCCGACCAGGAGCCATGCAAGCCGGACCATGCCGGCGCGTGACGCCCGGTAGAGCTCGTCGAACGAGGGCCGGGCATCGATGGTCACGGCCGCGTCCCCCCGATCCGGCCCCACTGTCACGGGGCGTAAGGCTGTCATGCCCCGATCTGGGTCGCCGGGGGCGGCGAACGTTCCCGAGCTGTCTGTCTAGGACTCTTGGGTGGCTCTAGTACCCGCCACCGCCGGAGCCGCCGCCGGCCGAGGCCAGCAGGACGGCGATCACCACCGCGACCACGGCCACGGCGGCGATCCAGACGAGCGGGTTGCGCACGATGCGTTCCACGCCGGTCAGCTACCCGGATCGGGCGCCCCTAACACGGCGCCGGCTAAGAGTCCGGCGGCGGCGCTGGTTATATAAGTCAAGCGTGATGTGACGGTGGCGTGGAGCGTTTTGTCCCTGGAAACGGTCGCCATAGCGACCGTTTCCGGGGACAAAACGCGCCGGGCAAGGGACGGAACCTGCCCGGCGCGGCCCCCTGGCCGGGCGTCTCAGCTGTTGGTGAGCGTCAGGGTGGCGTTCTTGTCCTTGATGTCCTTGTTCGAGAACCGCTGGGTGAACTCGCCGCCCTCGTCGGACGAGTAGTGGATCTCGAACTCGGCGTCCATGACGCACTTGATGTTGAGGGTCTGCCGCGTCGACTTGCTCGCCCCCGGGGCGAGGTCGACGATGCTGGCGCCGAGCGTCAGGTTGTTCCAGCCCTCCAGGCCGCCCGGGTTGCGGACCCGGTGGCCCTCGCTGGGGATCGTGACCGTCAGGCCGGTGTCGTTGACGAACTCGAGCGCGCAGTCCTTGCACTGTCCGAATGCCATTGTCGTTCCCTTCTCGTGGTTGGCCGGGGGGTTCTCGGCCACGCACGCCAGCCTCCCGACCGGCCGCTAACCGATCGCGAACAGGGGCCGCTGTGCCAAGGTGGCGCCGTGAGCGACGCACCCCCGGCGGGGACCGACGAGTGGCGGGCGCTGGTCGACGAGCCGATCGTCGATCCCGGCCAGCGGATCGTGGACGCCCACCACCACCTGTGGCCGCCCGGCGAGGGCATGTCCTACGGGCTGGACGAGCTGCGGGCCGACGCCGGCAGCGGGCACGACGTCGTGCGGACGGTGTTCGTCGAGTGCCGCTCGTCCTACCGCCCCGACGGGCCGCCCGAGCTGGCGCCGGTGGGCGAGACCGAGTTCGTCGCCGCCGCGTCCGCCGACAGCGGCGGGCTGATCGGCGGGATCGTCGCCCACGCCGACCTGCGGCTGCCCCAGCTCGACGACGTGCTCGACGCCCACGTCGAGGCGGGCCGGGGGCTGCTGCGGGGCATCCGCCACTCGCTGGCCCGGGGCGACCGGGCCGACGGGCTGATGATCCCCGGCCGGGCGCCCGCGGGCCTGGCCGAGGACCCCGCCTTCCGAGCCGGCGTCGCCCGCCTGGGCGAGCGGGGCCTCACGTACGACACCTGGCAGTACCACTACCAGAACCGCGAGTTCCTCGACCTCGCCCGGGCGGTGCCCGACACGCTCATGGTGCTCGACCACTTCTGCACGCCCCTCGGCGTGGGCCGCTTCGCCGGGCGGCGCGACGAGCTGTTCGACGGCTGGCGGGCCGACATCGACGAGATCGCCCGCTGCGACAACGTCGTCGCCAAGCTGGGCGGCCTCGCCATGCCCGACAACGGCTTCGGGTGGAACGCCGGCGCCCGCCCGCCGACGTCCGACGAGTTCGTCGCGGCCCAGGGCCGCTACTACCAGCACACGCTCGACCGCTTCGGCGCCGACCGCTGCCTGTTCGAGTCGAACTTCCCGGTCGACCGCCTCTCGCTCTCGTACCGGGTGCTGGGCAACGCGGTGAAGAAGATCCTGGGCGACTGCTCGACGGACGAGCGCGACGCCGTGTTCTTCGGCACCGCCGCCCGGGTCTACCGGCTCGACGTCTGAGCGCCCCGCAGCGGGCGGAAGAACGCCCGGATGTCGCCGACCAGCAGGTCCGGCACCTCCATGGCCGGGAAGTGGCCGCCCTCGCTGAACTCCGACCAGTGCTCGATCTGCCCGCCGGGGTTGAGGACGTAGCGCAGCAGGTCGTCAGCGGCGAACACCGCCATCCCGGTGGGGGCCGGCGACACCGCCGACCAGTCCCGCTCGGCGTGCGAGGCCTCGTAGATGAAGTTCGCGGCGGTCGGGCCCGTGCCGGTGAACCAGTAGAGGCTGACGATGGTGAGGAGCTGGTCGAGGTCGACCGCGTCCTCGGGCAGCGCGGCGGCCGGGTTGGTCCACTCCTGGAACTTCTCCACGATCCAGGCGAGCTGGGCGACCGGCGAGTCGGCGAGCCCGTAGGCCAGCGTCTGGGGCCGGGTGGACTGGATCTGCAGGTAGCCGCGGCCGTCGGCCTCCCACTGGCGGTAGACCGCGAGGCGGCCCTTCTGCTCGTCGGACATGTCGTCGGACTCGTCGGGCAGCATCCCGCCGATCAGCGCCAGGGCGGTCGGATCGGTGGTGACGTGGGCGCCGACGACACGCTCGGGATCGTGGATCCCCAGGCCGCCGGCCACGCCCGCGCCGATGTCGCTGCCGTGGGCGCCGTAGCGGTCGTAGCCGAGGCGGGCCATCAGCTCGACCCACGCGGTGGAGGTGCGGGTCAGCTCCCACCCGGCGTCGCCCAGCGGGGTCGAGAGCCCGAAGCCGGGCAGCGACGGGACGACGAGGTGGAACGCGTCGGCGGGATCGCCGCCGTGGGCGCGGGGGTCGGTCAGCGGACCGACGAGGCCGAGCATCTCGACGACGGCGCTGGGGTAGCCGTGCGTGACGACCAGGGGCAGGGCGTCGGGCTCGGGCGACC
The DNA here is from genome assembly GCA_963739835.1 of uncultured Acidimicrobiales bacterium. Classification (GTDB taxonomy): domain Bacteria; phylum Actinomycetota; class Acidimicrobiia; order Acidimicrobiales; family VFJN01; genus ZC4RG19. The sequence continues at coordinate 312,210 of CAVUBW010000020.1, read as the reverse complement.
GGACGTGCAGGAAGTGGACGATCTGGCCGTCGATGTCGGTGGTGAACTGGGGCAGCTCGTTGAGCCGCGCCTCGTGCTGGCGCCAGTCGTACCCGGTGCGCCAGTGCTCGGCCAGCCCCCGCAGGTAGTCGACGGGGACGCCCCGCTCCCAGCCGTTGCCGGGCAGCTGGGCGGGCCAGCGCACCCGGGCGAGCCGGTCGCGCAGGTCGTCGAGGTCGGCCTGCGGCACGTCGAGGCGGAACTCACGGATGGTGTCGGTGTCCATGACGGCACGGTACGGATGATTGCGGTCCATTTCGTTCCGCAATCGTTCGTGGGGCGGCCAACCACCGCCGTTCTGCGGCCTGACCTCACTTCTGACGCTGCGTCAGAGCGCCCTAGGCTCCCCGGCCATGGCCGACCACGAGACCCTGCTGGTGACGCAAGGACGACGGCGTCGCCTGGGTGTCGCTCAACCGTCCCGAGGTGCGCAACGCCATCAACAAGCGGATGCAGGCCGAGCTCCACGCACTGTGGGACAGCTTCCGCTACGACGACGACGTCCGCTGTGTCGTGCTGACCGGCGAGGGTGATGCCTTCTGCACGGGGATCGACCGGGCCGAGGCCGTGTCCGACGAGAACAACGCCGCCATGGCCGCCGGGAACTACCCCGACTACCCGACGCCCTGGATGTACGACGACCCCGGGCGGGACGTCGGGCCCAAGGCCTGCGACCTGTGGAAGCCTGTCATCGCCGCCGTCCAGGGCATGGCGTGCGGCGGGGCGTTCTACATGCTCGGCGAGACCGAGTTCATCATCGCCGCCGACGACGCGGTCTTCTTCGACCCGCACGTCACCTACGGGATGACCGCCGCGTTCGAGCCGATGCAGATGCTCTCGAAGATGCCGTTCCAGGAGATCATGCGGCTCTCCCTGCTCGGCGCCCACGAGCGGATGTCGGCCGAGCGGGCCCGGGAGATCGGGCTGGTCACCGAGGTCGTCCCCCGGGCCGAGCTGCGCGAGCGGGCCGCCTGGGCCGCCCGCGTCATCGCCGACTCGCCGCCGCTCGCCATCCAGGGGACCATGCGGGCGCTCTGGACCGCCCTCCACGTCCCCCGGCCGCAGGCCATCGAGCTGGCCAACCTCTTCACCCGCATCGGCTCGGACGCCGCCGCCTTCAAGGCCGGCCAGGACCGCTTCGCCTCCGGCGAGCGCCCCCGGTGGCGGCTGCGCTGAGCGACACCGGCCGGCGGGGTCAGCCCGACAGCTGGACCATGAACTGGTTCATGTCGAAGTAGTCCCGCCAGGCGGCGATGCGGCCGCCGCGCACCTCGAACGAGCCCATCACCGGCAGGCTGACGGTCCGGCCGGGCAGGTGGAACACGTCCACCCGCTCGGTCAGCACGACGTCGCCGTGGCCGGCGATGTGGTCGACCCGGAACTCGATCGACTCGACGTCGGTGGTGAACCCCTCGATCGTGGCGCGGATCGCGTCCGTGCCGGTCACGGGGTCGACCGGGATGTTGTGGTACACGGCGTCGTCGGTGAAGAACGCCATGATCGCGTCGAGGTCGCCCCCGGCCCAGGCGGCACAGAAGCGGCTGACGACGTCGACGGCATCGGCGGCGGGATCGGTCATGCCCCTCTCTAGCCCGAAAACGCGTTTTCTACGCGGAAATGGTCGCTATGGCGACCGCTTCCGCGTAGAAACGCATTGCATCAAACTAGATTGATGTAATACTGGAGTCGTGCTGGCCCGCAGCGATCGCATGGTGCACGAGCTGACCGGGCTCGTGGGCGAACCGCAGAACCTGGTCTCCTACCACCTGTTCCTGTGCACCGGCAACAGCGCCCGGTCCCAGATCGCCGAGGCGCTGGCCCGGGAACGCTCCGGCGGGCAGGTCGAGGCGCACAGCGCCGGCAGCCACCCCAAGCCCCTGCACCCGAACGCCGTGCGCGTGATGCGGGAGGCCTACGGGATCGACCTCGGCGGGCACCGCCCGACGCACCTGGGCGTGTACGCCCGGCAGCGGTTCGACCGGGTGGTCAGCCTGTGCGACCGGGTTCGCGAGGTCTGCCCGGAGTTCCCCGGCCGGCCGGAGACCGTCCACTGGAGCATCCCCGACCCCGCCGCCGTCCCCGGCGGCGACGAGGCCAGCTATCCGGCATTCCTGGCGATGGCCGCCGAGCTCGAGACCCGCGTCGGTTTCCTGCTCGCCGCCGTCGCCGACCCGACCACACCGCAAGAGGAGGAGCAATGACCGACCCGAACGAATTGGTGAGCGTCCGCTACATGGTCGACGACGTCCAGTCGTCGATCGACTTCTACACGAAGCACCTCGGCTTCGAGCTGCGCATGAGCGCCGCACCGGCGTTCGCCGACGTGACCCGCGGCAGCCTGCGGCTGCTGCTCAGCGGCCCGGCCAGCTCGGCGGGCCGGCCCATGCCCGACGGGGCCACACCCGGCCCTGGCGGCTGGAACCGCATCCACCTCATCGTCGACGACATCGACGCCGAGGTCGCCCGACTCCGCGAGGCCGGGCTCCCGTTCCGCAACGACATCGTGACCGGCCCCGGCGGGAAGCAGATCCTGCTGGAGGACCCCTCCGGCAACGTGATCGAGCTGTTCCAACCCGCCGGCACCTGACGCCCGGGCCGAGCCCGGCGTGCGCCGGCCGTCAGCCGCGCCCGATGGCCTCCCGGCAGCGGGCCGCGTCGAGCACCTGGCCCGCCTCGTCGAACAGGCGGGCGGCGCTGGCGAGGAGGCGGTCGGCGCCGTCCTGGTCGCCCTCGACCCGGGCCAGGCACGCCCTCGCCTCGGTGACGCTGCCCTGCCACGCCGTGCCCTCCCACCGCGACGCCGACAGCTCGGCCACGGCGAGGTGTCGCCGCGCCTCGTCGAGGCGGCCGCCCTCGGCGCAGGCCACGGCGGCGGGGACGGCCACCATGACCTGGCAGAACGCGCACGCCCCCGGGGCGTCGAGGGTGTCGCGGGCCTCGTCGACCACCGCCAGCGCCGACGCGGCGTCGGGCGCGGCCGAGATCAGCGTCCCGTACGTGCGCTGGAGGATGTGGCGGGCCAGCGGCGACCAGCGGGCGAGCACCAGTGCGGCGCGCGCGGTCCGCTCGGCCTCCGCCCGGTCCCCCGCCGCCAGCTCCGCCTCGGCCAGCCGCTGGAGCGAGTGGGCCGTCCCCGTCTCGGCGCCAAGCTCGCGGTGCAGCGCCACCGCGTCGCGCAGGTCCCGCCGGGCGGCGTCGATCTCGCCCCCCAGCAGCTCGGCCTCGCCGGCGACCGCCGCGGCGAAGGCGACCGCGCGGCGGGCGCCCGCCCCCTCGGCGTTGGCGCGCAGCTCGTGCGCCAGCCGCACCACCTCGGCGTACGGCGTCGGGCCGTAGAGGAGGTACTCGGCGACGCAGATGTGGCTGTCGAAGATCTTCGACGCCAGGTCCGGGCTCTCCCGCGTCGCACGCAGCTCGCGCAACAGCCGGTCGAACCACTGGCCCCGGTTGTGGGCGATCATCCCCTCGAGCGTGATGACGTCGAGGAGGACGTCCGGCGCGTCCGGGGCGAGAGCGAGCCCGCGGGCGGCCTCGACGGTCTGCTCCGCCGTGGCGATGTCGCCGGTGAGGTAGGCGTGCATGCCGAGCGCGACGAGCAGCTCGCCGTCGTCCGGGCCGCCGGCGGGCGCGAGCCCGTCGAGCGCCTCGCCGGCCGTGGCCAGGTCTCCCGACACCATCGCCGCCCGGGCGAGGCGGGCCCGCAGGCCCGCGACCTGCTCGGGCGCCGCCAGCGACAGCGCGGTGCGGTAGGCGGGCACGGCGCCGGCATCGCCCGACGCCACCAACGCGTCGCCCCGCAGCCGGAGCAGCTCGACGCGCGCGGCCCGGGGCGCATGGTCGAGGAGATCCGCCGTCCACTGGAGCACCTCGGCGTGGCGTTGCCCCGCGGCCGCGAGCCGGGCCGCGGCGATGCCGGGCGGGACCGCCGCCGCGGGCTCCCCCGCCGCCAGCAGGTGGGTCGCCACGCGCCCGGGCGACTCGCCCCGGTCCGCCAGCCCGCGGGCGGTCTCCCGGTGGACCTCGGCCCGCCGGTGCGGCGGCACCGACGCCGCGAGCCGCGCCGCCTCGTCCGGGTCGGCGAACCGGAAGCCGCCGTGCACCACCGGCACGATCGCCCCGCTCGCCAGCGCCAGGTCGAGCACCCGGTCGACCCGGGCGGGCGCGACGCCCGAGGCGGCCCGGAACTCCGGCAGGTCGAAGCTGGCCCCGCCCGCGGCGACCCGCGCCAGCGCGTGGCGGACCTCGGCGGGCGCGCGGTCCAGCGTGTCGGTGGCCTCGCCGCCCGCCGGGGCGTCGAGCGTCAGCCGCTCGAAGCCCGGGCCGAGCGCGACCCCCGGGCGGTGCGCGCACAGCAGCACGAGCCGGTGCCGGTGCCCCACCCGGGCGACGTGGCGGACCAGCGCCAGCGTCTCGTCGTCGGCCAGCTCGAGGTCGTCGAGCGCGACGAGGGTCGGACGGGTGGCCGCCGCCTGCACGGCCAGCTCGCGCACGGCGACGAACAGACGCTGGCGCGTCGTGGGCTCCTCGCCTGCGAGGCAGCGCTCCAGCTCGGACCGGGCGCCCGGCGGCAGGCGGTCGACCAGCGCCGGCTCGCGCTGCACCAGCTCGTCGACCGCGTCCAGGACGCAGCCGAAGGTCCGTCCCCCGGTCCCGGCGGCGCTCCCCGTCCCGACCAGGTGCCCCGCGGCGGACGCCAGGTCGACCGCCCGCTCCAGCAGCGCCGACTTGCGGGCCGCGTGCGGGCCCTCGACATCGAGCAGCCGGCCGCGACCGGCGCCGAGGGCGGCGACCAGCGCGGCGGCCCGCTCCTCGGCGTCGCGCTGGTCCCCGGGCGGGTCCGCAGGGACCGGGGAGTCGGCCAGCGGTGCGACGAAGCGGTAGCCGCGGCCGTAGACCGTCCGGATGACGCGCTGGTCGCGTCCCGTGTCGCCGACGGCCCGGCGGGCGGACTTGATCCGGCTCGTCAGCGTCGACTCGGCGACGAACCGGTGACCCCAGACCTCGTCGAGCAGCTCGTCCTTGGTGACCAACCGGTCGCCCTGCCCGGCGAGGTAGGCGAGCAGGTCGAACACCTGCGGTTCGAGCGCCACCACCTGTCCGGCCCGCCGGAGCTGCTGCCGCCCGACATCCAGCTCACAGTCGGCGAACGCAACTCGCACGCCGAGATGATCGCACGGGCTCGGCGGATCAGCGCGGTGCCCGGTGTGCCACCACCGCAACCGTCGCGGCGACCAGCACGGCGACGAAGCCGGCCAGGACCAGCCAGCCCTCGACCGGGCTCCCTGCGAACGCCGCCTGCTGCGGGACCAGCCAGTCGAGGTGCAGGGCCCGCCCCAGCGACTCGAACGCCCAGCGGTTGGCGAGCCCGAAGCTCATCGCCCGGCCGGGCCCGGCCATCTCGGGGACCGGGACGATCGCCCCGGCGAACAGGACCTGCGGGAAGCAAAGCATCGGCAGCGCCAGGGTGGCCTGGGCCGCGTTGGTCACCGAGGCCGACGCGAGCAGGCCGAGCGCCAGCGCGGCCAGCGCCTCCAGCAGCAGGGTCACGAGCAACCCCGCGTAGACCCGGCCGCTCGCCGGCGGCAGCCGGTCGAGGCCGCGGAGCACGGCGAGCATCCCGCCCGCGACCGCCACGAGGATCGGCGTCAGCACGGCCACCTTGGCGCCGACGTAGGCCGTCGCGTGCAGGCCGGCCAGGCGCTCCCGCCGGACGATCGCCATCTCTCCGACGATCTGGAGCAGCCCGTAGGTGAGCCCGAAGAAGAATCCGGCGAACGCGAGCCAGAACACCGTCTGCGTCGCCTGGCCGGTCGAGGCGGCCGCGGCGTCGAACGCACCCGGGCGGAACAGCACGGCCATCATCGCGATCACCAGCGCCGGCGACCCCACGAGCACCGCCAGCGTCAGCCGGTTGCGGAACAGGAGGTCGGCGCTGCGCCGGGTGAGCACGGCCCACTGGAGGAACGGCCCGGGCCGCCGACGAGGCGAGGGCGCCGCCGCCGGTGACACGTGCCCCGCCTCGGCGCCGTCGACGCGCCCGCGGACCGCGGCGAACCGCCGGGCCCACGCCTCCGGGGTGTCCTCCAGCGCGAGCCGCTCGTAGGCGACGGTGAGGTCGGCGGTCCCGAAGTACCCGCGCGCCTCGTCGGGCGTCCCCACGAACGCCAGGTGCCCGTCGCGTGCGAGGAACACGATCCGGTCGCACAGGTCGATGTCGGTCGGGCTGTGCGTCGTGAGGACGATGGTCGTGCCGGCCACCGCCAGCCGCCGGAGCAGCCGCAACACCTCGCGGGCGGTCGCCGGGTCGAGGCCGGATGTCGGCTCGTCGAGGAAGAAGACCGCGGGGCGGGTGAGCAGCTCGACCGCGATGCTCGCCCGCTTGCGCTGCCCGCCGGACAGCGACCCGACGCGCACGCCGGCCCGGTCGGCCAGGTCGAGCGCCGCGAGGGTCTCGGCGACGGTCCGATCCACCACCGCGGGCGGCGTGCCCGCGGGGAGCCGCAGCTGTGCGGCGTACCGCAGCGTCCGGGCGAGCGGCAGGTCCCGGTGGATGATGTCGTCCTGGGGCACGTAGCTGACGTCCGACCGGTCGTGGGCGCCGGCGATGCGCACCTCGCCCCCGGCTGGCGGCCGGATGCCGATCATCGTCTCCAGCAGCGTGGTCTTGCCCGCCCCGCTGCCCCCGACGATGGCCACGACCTCGCCGGCGGCCACCGAGAACGAGACGTCGTGCAGCGAGGTGCGGCCCTGGATCCGCTGCGTCACGCCGCGCACCTCGACGGCGGCGGCGAGTTGGGTGGTGGGTTCGGCGATCGTGAGCATGGCCCGATCGTCCGCCCACCCGCGGGCGCAAGCTTGGAGCGAGTGAGGAGAACCGTGGAGGCGACTTTGCTTTTGTCCCCGGAGGTGGTCGCTATAGCGACCACCTCCGGGGACAGAACGCGAGCGTCCTCGGGTCTAGCCGCCTCCCGCCAGCTCGGCGAACCGGTCGAAGCTGATCGGGCGGACGAGCGGGTCCGCGTGCCGGTGCACCAGCTGCCAGCCGGACCCGTCACGACGGAACACCAGCGTGACCCGCAGCGACCAGTCTTGCGGCGGGTAGGAGCCGACCTCGCCGTGCTGGCGTTCGACCGCGACGAGCACGGCGAGGTCGCCGGAGGCGTAGGTCTCGACGACGTCGAGCCGGGCCTCACCCGACTTGAAGAACGCTTCCATCTCGGCCAGCCACTCGTCGGTCATCTCGAACCCGCGGCTGGCGTCCCCACCGGTGGGCGGCATGAGCGTGTAGTCGTCGGCGTGCCTCATCAAGGCGACATAGCGCCGCATGTCACCGCGGATGAACGCCGAGGCGGCCTCGGCCATGATCTCGGTGAGCGCGTCGACGTCGGCGTCCAGCACCGGGTCGTTGGCCATGATCCTGCTCCTCCATTCCGTTTTCGTCCCCGCAACTGGTCGCCAGGGCGACCACTTCGGGGGACAAAACGCATTGTCAGGCCAGGTTGGACGACCGCGGGTAGGCGTCGGCCGGGTCGGTGAGCACGTTGACCAGGTACGGCACGCCGGCGGCGAACGCCCGGTCGAGCGCCGGGCCGATGTCGTCGGCGGCTCGGTCGACCGTCTCGCCGGCGCCGCCGAGCGCCTCGACGACCTCGTCGTAGCGCAGCCGGGCTGGAGGTCGGCGGCCACGTCGTAGCCGTAGATCGCCTGCATCGGGTGCTTCTCCAGGCCCCAGATGCCGTTGTTGCCGACCACGATGACCACCGGCAGCTCGTGGCGGACCAGCGAGTCGACGTCCATCAGCGAGAAGCCGGCGGCGCCGTCGCCCAGCAGCACGCACGACCTGCCGGTCGGGGTGGGTGACGCCGGGCGCCGATCGCGTAGCCCATGCCGGTGCCGAGGCAGCCGTACGGCCCGGGGTCGAGCCAGCTGCCGGGCTGGGACGGCTCGAGGTACCTGCCCGGCGTACGAGACGAAGTCGCCGCCGTCGCCGATCGACCACGGCGTCGCGGTCGAGCACGCTTGCGCAGCTCGCCGTAGACGCGGGCGGGCTTGATCGGGTCGGTGTCGGCCTCCAGCTCGGCTCGCCGTCGGCTGGCCGCGGCCGCGTCCTCGGCGTCGCGCAGCTGGGCGATCCAGTCGGCTCGTGGTCGGCCCGGTCGCCCGGCGTAGTCGGCCAGGCCGGCGAGGATCGTGCCGCAGGTCGCCCGCGGGCGACAGCCGGCGTCGACGTGCCCGGCCGCGCTGGCTCGGCGCGTCGACGATGTGGACGACCTGTGGCGTCGCCGAAGTCCCGAAGACGAGCCGGAAGTCGAGCGGCGTGCCGACGACGACGACCACGTCGGCCTCGCTCTTGAGCAGCGCCCGCGGGTCCGGCTGAAGGCCAGCGGGTGGTCGGCCGGCAGGCAGCCGCGGCCCATGCCGTTGGTGAACGCGGGCACCCGCAGCGCTCCGCGGCCGCGCCGCAGCGCGTCCACGCGCCGCCCACGTAGACGTCGCGAGCCGGCGATGATCACCGGGCGCTCGGCCTCGGCGATCAGCGCGGCGGCCCTGGCGACCTCGTCCGGGTCGGGCTCGACGGCCGCCGGCACGCGAGTCGCCGTCCGGCATCTCGGCCTCGCCGTCGGCCGAAGACGACGTCCAGCGGGAAGTCGACGAAGACCGGGCCCGCGGTGCGGGGTCGAGGGCGGTCACGGCGGCCTCGTGGACGACGCGCCGGGCGATGTCGTCGGCGGCCGTGACCGTGCGCGGCGTGCTTGGTGATCGGCGCGACGCAGCGGCACGTGGTCGATCTCCTGCAGCTGACCCGGCGCCCCAGCGGGCCTGCGGCGCCCGGCCGCCGAGCACGACCACCGGCGAGCCGTTGAAGTAGGCCGTGGTCGACGGCCGAGATCCCGTTGGTGACGCCGGGGCCGGCGGTGAGCACGGCCAGGCCCGGGCCGGCGGGTGAGCTTGGCCATCGCCTCGGCGGCGAACGTGGCCGTCTGCTCGTGGCGGACGTCGACGATGCGGACGTCCGGCCTGACGCGCGGCGTCGTAGAGCGGGAAGACGTGCCCGCCCGAGAGCGTGAACAGCTCTCGACGCCGAACGGGCGCAGCGCGGCCAGCGCCAGCTCCCCGCCGTGGTCGGTCGACCGTGGCCCCCGGTTCTCCTGTCATGGAAGAAGCAGTGTGGCAGCCTTCGGCCATGAACGTCGGCGTCCAGATGATCTTCCAGTCGTGGGGCTACGGCCCCGAGGTCACCGACGGGCAGGTCGTCGCCGAGGAGGTCGACCTCGGCGTGCTGGCCGACGAGCTCGGCTTCGACGCCCTGTGGCCGGTCGAGCACCACTTCGACGACTACTGCGTTCTGCCCGGACAACACCGTGTTCCTCGCCAACATGGCGGCCCGGACCTAGCGCATCGCGCTCGGGACCGGCGCGGTCATCCTGCCCTGGAACGAGCCCGCTGCGGGTCGCCGAGAAGATCGTCGCTGCTCGACCACCTCGTCGGACGGGCGGGTGCTGTTCGGGATGGGGCGCGGGCTGGCCCGCCGGGAGTACGCCGGGTTCGGCATCGCCGATGGACGAGTCGCGCGACCGCTTCGACGAGGCGCGCCCGCATGGTGCTGGACGCGCTGGAGACCGGGTGCATCGAGGGCGACGGGCCCTACTACCCGCAGCCCCGCACGGCGATCCGCCCGGCGCCGAACGGCAGCTTCCGCGACCGCCTCTACTGCGTGGCCATGTCGCCGGACTCGGTCGCTGGCGGCCGCCGACCTCGGCGCCCGGATGGTCACGTTCAGCCAGCGGCCCTGGGAGGACCAGGCCGTCGCCATGGCGACGTACCGCGAGCGGTTCGAGGCGGCGCACGGGCGGGCGCCGGCGCCGCCGGTGACCTGCGACTTCGTCTACTGCGACCGCGACCCCGCCCGGGCCGAGGCCATGGCCCACGCGCACATCGCCGGCTACCTCACCAGCGTGATGCAGCACTACGAGCTCGAATCCGACCACTTCAAGCAGGCCAAGGGCTACGAGTCCTACGGCAGCGCCGTCGACCTGCTCAAGGCGATCGGCCTCGAGCGGCTGTGCGAGATGTACCTCGACGTCCAGGCCTGGGGCACCCCGGACCAGGTGCTCGAGCGCCTGCGGGCCCGCCGCGAGATCATCGGCGACTTCGACCTGACGGCCTGCTTCCGCTACGCCGGCCTCCCGCTGGCGGACGCCGAGCGCAGCATGCGGACGTTCGCAGCGGAGGTGCTCCCGACGCTGCAGGCCGACCGCGCCACCGCGGCACGCTGAGCGGGAGGACGACGTGACCCGACCCAGCCTCGACGAGCGCTACGACCAGGCGATCGCCGACCGCCTGCTCGGCGCGAAGGCCACGTTCGGCGGCCTGCCCGGCTGGCTCGGCATCGAGCACGTCCGCTTCGAGCCGGGCCGGCTGTGGTGCCGGGCGACGATCAGCGACGAGATGCTCACCCCGTTCGGCAACGCGCACGGGGGCGCGCTCGCGGCCATCGCCGACCACATCACGGGCATCGTCGTCTACCCGCTGATGAAGCCGGGGCAGTGGGCGGCGACGACCGAGGTCAAGCTCAACTACATCGCGCCGGTCCAGGCCGGCGTGGTCGAGACCGAGTCGTCGGTGCTCGCCATGACCAGCCGCAGCGCGGTGGTCCGGGGCGAGATCTACTTCCAGGGCCGGCTCGCGTGCGCCGCCCAGGGCACCCTGACGATCGTCGACCCGAGGTGACGGGCGGCGCGGTCGACGCGCTCGTGCTGGAGGCGCCGCGCACGCTGCGTCGGCGCGAGCTGCCGATGCCCGCCGCCGGCGACGACGACGGCGTCCTGCGCGTCGAGGCGTGCGGCCTCTGCGGCACCGACCACGAGCTGTACACCGGGGCGATCGCTCCCGGGCTTCCCCTTCGTGCCGGGCCACGAGGCCGTCGGGGTGATCGAGGCCGTGGGCGACCGGGCGGCCGAGCGCTGGGGCGTCGCACGCGGGTGACCGGGTCGCGGTCGAGGTGTTCCAGTCGTGCCGGGAGTGCGCACCGTGCCGGCGCGGCGAGTACCGCCGCTGCGAGCGCCACGGCCTGGCGGACATGTACGGCATGGTCGACGTCGGCAGGCGGCCGGGGCTGTGGGGCGGCTACGCCACCCACCAGTACCTGGCGCCGGACTCGCTGCTGCTGCCCGTGCCGGACTCGCTGGCCCCCGAGGTGGCGGTGGCGTTCAACCCGCTCGGCGCCGGCATCCGGTGGGGGGTGACCGTGCCCGGCACGAAGCCCGGCGACGTGGTGGCGGTCCTCGGCTGCGGCATCCGCGGCCTGTCGGCGGCTGCAGCGGCCACGGAGGCCGGCGCGGGGTTCGTGATGGTCACCGGCGCGGGCGAGCGCGACCACCCCCGGCTCGCCGAGGCCGCCCGCTTCGGCGCCGACCTGGCGGTGGACGTGCTCGCCGAGGATCCGGTGGCCCGACTGCGGGCCGAGGCGGGTGTCGCGGGCGCCGACGTGGTCGTGGACGTCACGGCCCGGGCCCCGGCCGCGTTCGCGCAGGGCGTCGCGCTGGCCCGGGCCGGCGCCACCATGGTCGTCGCCGGCACCCGGGGAGGTGGGGGCACGCCCGGGTTCGACCCCGACCACGTCGTGTACAAGGAGCTGCGCCTCCAGGGCGCGCTCGGCGTCGACACCGGCGACTACCGCGCCGCGCTCGACCTGCTCGCCCGCGGCACCTACCCGTTCGCCGGCCTGCCCCGCGCCACCGTCGGGCTGGACGGGGCCGCGGCGCTGCTGGAGACGATGGCCGGCGAGCGCGGGGTCCCGCCGGTGCACGCCGTGCTCGTGCCCGCGGGGTAGGTCCGCCTCAGCCCCAGCGGCCCGCGGCGAGCGTGATCGGGTCGCGCTCGACGTCCGCGGTCTGCCCGCCGGCGGCCAGGAATCGCTCCATGCGGGCGGCGGCCTCGGGGTCGGCGAGGCAGCGGGTGAACCGCTGCCACTCCGCCAGCAGGCCCGGCACCGGATCGGGCTCGGCCGCCGCCAGCGACGCCTTCGCCTCGGCCACCACCACGGCCGGCAGCGAGGCGATCCGGGTCGCCAGCGCGTCGACGAACGGCCACACCTCGTCCGGCGGCAGCGCCCGGTTGACGAGGCCCCACCGGTCGGCCGTGTCGGCATCGACGTCGGCGCCGCCGAGCACGATCTCCAGAGCCCGGCCGCGGCCCACGAGGCGGGGCAGCCGCTGCGTCCCGCTTCCCCCGGGGATGATGCCGATCAGCGCCTCGGGCTGGCCGAACACCGCCCGGCCCCGGGCCGCGACCCGGATGTCGAACGACGAGACCAGCTCGCAGCCGCCGCCGCGGGCGATGCCCTCGACCACGGCGATCGTGGCCACGGGCATCGTGCGGAACCGGTCGACCATCGCGTGGAAGAACCCCAGCTCCGCCGGCGGCTCGCCCAGCGCCTCCCGGGGCAGCTGCAGGATGGTCCCGACATCGGCGTGGGCCACGAAGAAGTCCGGGTTCGCCGAGCGGACGACCAGCACGCCCACCTCGGGGTCGGCCGCCACCTCCCGGCCCAGCCGGTCGAGCTCGATCATCAGCGGGACGTCGAGCAGGTTGATCGGCGGGTTGTCGATCGTGACCCGGCACACCCGGCTCGGCGACCTCCACGTGCAACAGCCTGAAGTCCTCGTACGCCATGCAGCGACGCTAGGCGCGGGTGGGGGGGCCGGGGGCCGGAGCCCCCGGCCCCCGGCCGGGACGGGCGGATCGGATGCGTCACACCTTGCGGAAGCGGGCGACCGCCAGCGGGGCGAACACCGCCACCAGCCCGGCGGCCCACATCAGCGAGACCGTCACGTAGTGGGCCGTCGTGCCGGACAGCCCCGCCAGCGCCGGGTCGCCCAGGGCCAGGGAACGCACCGCGTTGACCATCACGGTGATCGGCTGGTGCTCGGCGACCGGCTGCAGCCAGCCCGGCATCGAGTCGACCGGCACCATGGCGCTCGACACGAACGACAGCGGGAAGATCAGCAGCGACATGCCCTGGGCCGCCTGGACGTTGCCGGCCGCCAGGCCGACGAACACGAACATCCACATGAAGGCGAAGCCGAACGCCAACACCAGGCCGAAGGCGGCCACCGCCTCGACGGCGCTGCCCTGGGGCCTGAAGCCGACGGCGAAGCCGATGGCGGCGGTGGCGGCCAGGCCCATCGCCAGCAGCGCCGACTCGGCCACGACCCGGCCGGTCAGCACGGCGGTGCGGGACACGGGCAGCGACCGCAGCCGGTCGGTGAAGCCCTCCTCCAGGTCCTGCGCCACGCTGGACGAGGCGTTGGACCCGGTGAACAGGACGCTGGTGACGATGTAGCCCGGCACCATGAAGTGGACGTAGTCGACCGGCCCGGTGCCGATCGCCCCGCCGAACACGTAGCGGAAGATCAGCAGGAACATCGCCCCGGTGACCGTGCTGATCACCAGGAGCTGGGGCGTGCGGACGAACTTGCGGACGGAACGGGCGGCCACGGTGGTGGCGGCGGTGAGGGCCCCGGCGGGGCGGGAGGCGGGCGTGATGCGCCCGGCGTCGAAGGTGACTGCGGTCATCGGACTCTGTCTCCTCAGGCGGCCTGGGCAGCGAACTGCCCGTCGTTGTCGGTGGACTCGTCGGTGTCGGTGGGATCGTCGGTGGACGGATCGGCGTCGATGGGCGACCCGGTCAGGGTGAGGAAGACCTCGTCGAGCGTGGGACGGCGCAGGCCGATGTCGTCGACCTCGACGGCCAGCGCGTCGAGCATCCGGATCGCCTCGGCGATCACGGCCCGGCCGCCCGTCGCGGGGATCGTGACCCGATTGGTGCCGGCGTCGACCCGGGGGGCCTCGACGCCGAGGCGGCCGAGCGACTGGGCCACCACGGCCACGTCGGCGGCGTCGTGGACGCGGATCTCGACGACGTCGCGCCCCGCCCGGCTCTTGAGCTCGCCCGGCGAGCCGTCGGCGATGACCCGGCCCTTGTCGACGATCACGATCCGCTGCGCCAGCTGGTCGGCCTCGTCGAGGTACTGGGTCGTGAGCAGGACGTCGGTGCCGGCCCGCACCATCGAGCGGATCGCCTCCCACAGCTCGTTGCGGCTGCGGGGATCGAGGCCGGTCGTCGGCTCGTCGAGCAGCAGCAGGCGGGGGGCGCCGACCAGGCTGGCGCCGAGGTCGAGCCGGCGCCGCATGCCGCCGGAGTAGGTGCTGACCGGGCGGTCGGCCGCGTCGGTGAGGCCGAGCTGGTCGAGCACGACGGCGGTGTTGGCACGGGCCTGGCGGCGGGTCTGGCCGTAGAGCCGGGCCACCATCGTGACGTTCTCCCGGCCGGTCATGGCCGGCTCGACCGCGGCGTACTGCCCGGCCAGGCCGATGACCCGGCGGACCTGCTCGGGCCGGCGGAGGGCGTCGATGCCCGCCACCCGCAGCTCGCCCCCGTCGGGGCGCACCAGCGTGGCCACCGAGCGGACGAACGTTGTCTTGCCGGCCCCGTTGGGCCCGAGGACGGCCACGACCTGGCCGCTCTCGGCCACCAGGTCGAGCCCGGCCAGCGCCTGGACCTTCCCGAAGCTCCTCGTGAGGCCCCTGGCCTCGACGATCGGTGTGCTCATGTCCCCATCTCCTCCAAAGCGGAATGGATTGCTCTGTTCCAGACATTAACGGAACGGATCACTCCGTTCAAGCTTTTTCTGGATCGGAGCGTTCCGTTCACGTATGGTGAGAGCATGGCAGCGACCACGTCCGCCCCGCTCAGCGGCCGCAAGGCCCAGGCGGCCCGCAACGACGAGGCGATCCTCTCGGCCGCCCGGGCCGTGTTCCTGGACGACCCGGGCGCCCCGGTGTCCGCCGTCGCCCAGGCCGCCGGCGTGGGCATGAGCGCGTTGTACCGCCGCTATCCCAGCAAGGAGGACCTGATCCGGCGCCTGTGCACGATCGGGCTCCAGACCTACATCGACATCGCCGAGGACTGCGTCGCCGACGGCGGGGACCCGTGGGAGGCCTTCGCCACCTTCATGCGCCGCGCCGTCGAGGCCCACACCCACGCCCTGACCCTGCGCCTGGCCGGCACGTTCACGCCCGACGAGACGCTGTACGAGATGTCCGACCACGCCGGCAAGCTCAACGTCGCCCTGTTCGAGCGCACCCGCGCCGCCGGCGTGATCCGCTCGGACGTCGACGTGGCCGACCTGGGCCTGATCTTCGAGCAGCTCGCGGCCATCGCCTACGGCGCCTCGCCCGAGCGCACCGCCACGCTCCGCCAGCGGAGCCTGGCCCTGATGCTGGAGGGGCTGCGGGCCGACCCCGCGACGGTCGAGCTGCCCGGGCCGACGGTCACCGACGACGAGTTCGCCGCCCGCTGGATCCCCCGTACCTGAACCGAACCTTCCCTGGTGCCCCCGAGTGGTGGATCATGATGGGGAAGGAGGTGGCACCATGCGCACTGTCACCCGGGTGTCCCTGGCCCTTGCACTGGCGGTGCTCGCCCTCGCGGCGGGCGCGTCCCCGCCGGTGCGCAAGCCACGGACGAACCCGACAACATCGTCGTCCTGACCGGGCGGGCCGAGGTCCACGAGGGCGAGACGGTCGACACCGTGTTCATCGCCGACGGCGACGTCACCGTCGACGGCACCGTCCGCGACGCGATCGTCGCCCTCCACGGCGACGTGCTGATCAGCGGCACCGCCCGCGACGACGTCGTCGCCGTCGACGGCCGCGTGACGGTCGCGGACGGCGGCCGGGTCGAGGGCGACATCGTGTCGCGGCGCCGACCCGTGGTCGAGAGCGGCGGGACCTTCGACGGGTCATGGGAGCGCTGGAACCCGCGGGCCTGGGACGCCACGACGTCGATCGCCGGCAGGCTCGCCGTGTGGCTGGCGGTCACCGTCTCGACGCTGATCCTCGGCCTCGTGCTCGGCCTCTTGTCACCGCGTGCCGCCAGAGCGGTCGACGCCGCCGCGGCCGACGACTGGGGACCGGTGATCCTGTGGGGCCTGGCCCTGCTGATCGGGCTGCCCATCGTCGCCGTCATCGCAATGGTGACCCTCGTCGGGCTGCCCCTCGGGCTCGGGCTGCTGCTCGCCCTGGGACTGATCTACTGGATCGGCTACACGGCCGGCGCCTGGGTCCTCGGCCGTCGCGTGGCCCGGCGGGCCTCGCCCGTCCTGGCCTTCCTCGCGGGGTGGGCGATCCTGCGGGTCGTCGCGCTCGTCCCGTTCCTCGGCGGCCTGGCGTGGCTGGCTGCTGTCGTGGTCGGCCTGGGCGCCATGGTGGTCGCCGGCCGTCGCGCCCGGCGCCGACATCGTCCCGGCCGGGCCCGAGACCACCACACCGGTGGCGCCCGCGGCCCCGCCGGCCGCGCCGACGCCGTTCTAGCGGCCGCGGCCTACCCGCCGCCCGCCGGCACGGGACCGTTGGCCCGCACGACCTCGCCGAACCAGCGGCCGCTCGGCTTGAGCGTGCGCTCGAACGTAGTGCGATCCACGGCGGCCAGGCCGAAGCGCGGCCGGAAGCCGAGGGCCCACTCGAAGTTGTCGATCAGCGTCCAGTAGGTGTAGCCCCGCACGTCGATCCCGTCGGCGATGCAGCGGGCCAGGCCGGCCAGCGCCCCGCTCACGTACTCGATGCGGTCGGCGTCGTCCTCGGCGGCGATGCCGTTCTCGGTGACGAGGATCGGCAGGCCGCCCGCCGTGACCTCCCACGCCCGCCGGACCGTCGCCTCCAGCGCCGCCGGCCAGAACTCGTAGCCCATCGTCGGGACCAACCGGGCCCCCGGGTCGGGCGCCACCGCGCCCCCGGGCCCGACGCGGGTGCGGCTGTAGGCCTGCACGCCGAGGAAGTCGTCGCCGCCGGTCGCCGCGAGGAACTCGTCCTCCATCCGGCGCCGGATCCGGGCCAGCTTCTTCTCGCCCCCGTCGACCGGCTCGTAGGCGCTCATCGCCAGCGTGAGGCCCACGGGCACAGCGGGCGCCGCCGCCCGGACCGCGTCGACCGCCAGACGGTGCGCCTCGACGAGGGTGGCGTTGGCCCGCCGGCGGGCCTCCACGTCCCGCCGGCCGGGCGGGAAGGTCCCGGCCAGGTAGCCGGCGGCGGCCACGACGTTGGGCTCGTTGAGCGTGCACACGCGGCGGAGGACCGGCGCCAGCTCGCCGGCCACCCGTTCGCAGAACGCGGCGAACCGCCGCGCGGTCTCGGGCTCCTCCCACCCGCCGCGGGCGGCGATCCAGCGCGGGGTCGTGAAGTGGTGCAGGGTGACGACCGGGTCGATGCCCGCGTCGAGCAGCGCCTGGCACTGCTCCCGGTAGTGGCCGACGGCCGCGTGCGACCACAACCCGTCCTCGGGCTCGATCCGGCTCCACTCGAGGGAGAACCTGTAGTGGTCCAGGCCGAGCTGGCGGCACAGCTCGACGTCGCGGCGCCAGTGCTCCCAGCTCCCGCAGGCGTCGCCGCTCGGCACGGTCGCTGCGGACCCGGGCGTCTGCTCCCACGCCCACCAGTCGTTGTTCCAGTTGCCGCCCTCGATCTGGTGCGCGGCGGTGGCCGCCCCCCACACGAACCCGGGCGGGAAGGTCGCCGCCACGTGCGTCCCCGTCAGGCCGCGGCGCGCCGGGCGGGCCAGCCCGCCAGGTGGACGATGCCGAGGACGAGGCCGACCCCGAGGAGCACCAGCGCGGTGAGGCCCGCGATCATGGCGACGAACCACCCCCCGTCGGGAAGCTCGCCGGTGGCGGTGGTGATCACGACGAGCGCGGGCGAGCAGGCCGGCGCCGGCGGCGGCCGGCTTCCACCACTGGGCCGCGACCGGGCGCTCGCCGGCGACGGGCTGGGCGCGGCGGGCGTTGACCACCGCCAGGGCACAGGCGGCGAGCGCCACCGCCGCACAGGCGGCGAGGACGACGACGTGGCCGACGACGAGCCCCACGACGAGCGCGGCGACGGCCAGCCCGCCGAGCAACGAGGTGACGACGAGGTTGGACGAACGATCCATGTGGGCCTCCACGTGTCGGGTCGGAACGGTGAGCGCGAGGTCGACCAGGCCCCGGACGGCGACCCGCCCGGTCGGTTCGTCGCGGAGCTGCTCGGCGAGCAGGTCGACCAGGTCGGGGCCGAACTCGTCGCGGAATTCGCGCGGGTACAGCGCGACGAGCCGGCGGTAGGCGGCGACCACCAGGGTGGCGCTCACGCCGGTGCCGCCCCCGGGAGGTGCCGGGCACGCGCGCCGGACCAGCCCGTCCAGCCGGGCCAGCTCGTCGAGCGCGACCTGGCGGCCGGCCCCGGTGAGCTCGTAGTAGCGGCGGCGCTCCCCGTCCGGGCGGTTGCGCCGCTCGGTGGTCTCCTCGATCAGCCCGCCGTCGACCAGCCGGTTGAGCGTGCCGTAGAGCGTGCCCGGTCCCATCCGCACGGCCCCGTCGCTGAGCTCGTCGACCCGGCGCATCAGCGCGTAGCCGTGCTGCTCGCCGTCGAGCAGGGCGAGGACGACGTGGAGCGACGCAGCGGGCAGCGGTCGCTCTCGGGACATAGTCGAATCTTGATATATCGAACTTCGATAGTCAACCCCCGTTGCCCCGGTGACGGTCCCTGACGGTCGTCACCGGGGCAGCGGCCCCTCGGTCGAGGTCAGTCGTTGTCTTTCTTCGTGGAACGGGGGGCGCCGACGTCGCCCCAGGTCACGCGGCTGCCGGCGTGGCCGACCTGGACGATCCGGACGGTGGCGGCCGCGCCGGTCACCATGGCGAGGACCGCCAGCGCCACCAGCACCGGGCCGCCGGCCGTGCGCCGGGGGCTGGCCTCGCCGCCGGCGTCGTCGGTGCGGGCCCGGGCCGCTGCCCGGCGGTCGACGACGACGAAGGCCGTGACGAACACGAGGAAGACCAGCGCCACCAGGTACATCGTGTTGCCGAGCGCGATGTGGTGCGTGAGCAGCGGGTCCGCCTCGACCCGTCGCGCCAGCTCCTGGCCGCTGCCCCTGGCCATCCAGGCGAAGAACGTGGCCAGGCCGGCGAGGGTGACGACCGGCCATCCGATCTTCATGGCGACTCTCCTCATGACGGCGCGATGAAGGATCCGAGCACGGCGATCCAGCGCTCGTGGATCGCATCCTGTGTCCCCTCTCCGAGGGCCAGCCGTGGGCCGCGACACTCGCCCCCAGAGAGAGCTGGGCTGGAATGCCCATATTCGAGACGCGTCAGTCATCTTGCGCACCTCATGTGACAGACCTGTCTGCTCGATCACCGCGCCGAGCGACCGGCCGATGCCAGCGGGCCGCACGCCGCGGTGAGGCGCTCGACTTCGGCGTGCGCCTCGGCGGGGTCGCCGGCGAGGGCCTCGACCAGCGCCAGGTGGCAGCCGGCCTCCCCGTAGGACCGGATGTCGTCGACCACCGCGCCCAGGTCGCGCCGGCGCGTGCCGGCGGCCGTGCGCACCACCGCGGAGACCGTGATCTCGCCCGGATCGCGCCCGATCCGGTCGCAGTGCCGGGCCAGCGCGGCCAGTTTGCCCGGCACCGCGGCAGGGGGCGTGAACCCGAGGTCCCAGTGGTGGCCCCAGCGGGCGACCGCCGCGGCCGTGCGGCGCTCGCCGCTGCCGCCGATCGTGAACGGCGGCCGGGGCCGCTGCACCGGCTTGGGCTCGCAACGGGCCGCCGCCAACCGGTAGTAGCGCCCCGAGAAGGTGGTGCTCGCGCTGGTCAGCAGCCGGTCGACCACCTCGACGCCCTCGTCGAAGCGGTCCATCCGCTGCCGGGCGGAGCCGAGCGGGAGGCCGAAGGCATCGCACTCGGCGTGGTTCCAGGCGGCCCCGAGACCGAGCGCGAGACGCCCGCCGGTCACGACGTCGAGGGTCGCCGCCATCTTGGCCAGCACGGCCGGGTGGCGGTGGGGCATGCCCGAGACCAGCACGCCGACCCGGATGCGCCGCGTGGCTGCGCGAGCGCGGTGAGCAGCACCCAGCCCTCGAAGCACGGGCCGCCGGGGTCGCCGAGGAACGGCATGAAGTGGTCGCCGGTCCAGGCCGACTCCCACAGCTCGACCGCGTCGGCGGCCTCCCACAGGGCCCGCAACGCCGGCCAGGTGGTGTGCTCGTTGCTGGTGGCGAGCGCGAAGCGCATGGCTCGGTCCTTTCCGGTTGACAACGTCAACCTCGACGTTGGCAGCGTCGGTTGACGTTGTCAACCTGCGCACTAACGTCGTCGGGGTGGCCACCACCCGTGAGCGCCTGATCGATGCCGCCACCCAGCTGCTCGACGCCGGGGGACCGGCCGCCGTCACGCTGCGCGAGGTCGGACGGCTGGCCGGCGTGTCGCACAACGCGCCGTACAAGCACTTCGCCGGGAAGGAGGACCTGCTCGCCGCGGTCGCCGCCCGCGAGCTGGACCGCCGGGCCGCCGCCCACCCGGGCTTCGCGGGCGACGTGCCGGCGGCCGACGCCCTGCGGGACCGAATGCACGCCTACGTGCGCTGGGCGCTCCGCTACCCGGCCCGGTTCCGCCTCACGTTCGGGGCCTGGACGACCGGCTCGCCGGAGCTGGCCGAGGCGGCGACCACGGCCCGGGCCGGACTGGTCGTCACGGTGGCCCGGGCCCAGGCGGACGGCGTGCTGCCGGCCGGCGACCCGGAACGCCTCACGGCGCTGATCCAGGCCACCGCCCACGGCGCCGTCGACCTGGCCCTGAGCGGCCACCTCTCCACCACCGGCAAGGGCAGGGCCGACCCGGACGACCTGGTCGACGACCTGCTGCGCCACCTCCGTCCGGGCTGAACGCGTTTTGTCCGCCGTGGCGGTCGCCATAGCGACCACGACCGGGGACAAAAAGGCGACCGGGATCCGTGCCCACCACCATCAACGACAAGCTGATCTCCTGGGCGATCGGAGATCGACGACGCAGACCATCCGCCAGGCCGAGAAGACCGCCCGGCTGCCGATCGTCGCAGGGCCACGTCGCCCTGATGCCCGACGCCCACGTCGGGATCGGCGCCACCGTCGGCTCGGTCATCCCCACGAGCGGCGCGGTGATCCCGTCCGCCGTCGGCGTCGACATCGGCTGCGGCATGATCGCCGCCGAGCTCGACGTGCCCGAGCACCAGCTGCCCGACTCGCTCGAGCCGCTGCTCGGCCGCATCGAGCGGGCCATCCCGGCCGGTGTCGGCCAGGGCCACGACCAGGTGGCCCGCAACGCCGACCGCGTGGCTGGCCGCGCAACCGAGCCGGCGACCGAGCTCGCCGCCGACCGGGTGACGAAGGCCGCCAAGCAGTTCGGCACGCTCGGCTCGGGGAACCACTTCTTCGAGCTGTGCGTCGACGAGCGCGGCCGCGTGTGGGTGGTGCTGCACTCGGGCATCGCGCGGCATCGGCAACCAGCTCGCCCAGGCGCACATCGCCAAGGCGCGCCGGCTGGCGACGGACCTCGAGCTGCGGCTCGAGGACCCGGACCTCGCGTACTTCGTGGAGGGCACGCCCGAGTTCGACGCCTACATCGGCGACATGCTGTGGGCGCAGGACTACGCCCGGGCCAACCGCGACCAGATGATGGACAACGCGATGCGCGAGGTGTTCGCGTTCCTCGGCTTCGGCCGGGAGACGCAGCGCATCAACTGCCACCACAACTTCACCCAGCGCGAGGTCCACGGCGGCCAGCGAGCTGTGGATCACCCGCAAGGGTGCGATCAAGGCCGGACCGCGGCGACCTCGGTGTCATCCCGGGGTCGATGGGCACGCGCAGCTACATCGTCCGTGGGAAGGGCAACCCGGCGAGCTGGACGTCGTGCTCGCACGGCGCCGGTCGCCGCCACTCGCCGCACCAAGGCCCGGAAGCTGTTCACCACCGCCGACCTCGCCGAGCAGATGCAGGGCAAGGTCTGGCTCGCCAAGCGGGCCGCGGCGCTGGTGGACGAGATCCCGTCGGCCTACAAGGACATCGACCAGGTGATGGCCGACCAGGCCGACCTGGTCGAGGTCCTGCACACCCTGCGCCAGGTCCTCAACTACAAGGGCACCTGACCCAGCGACACGAGGCGGGCCCGTGCGTGACACAGTCCTTGTCCATGCCCCAGGACCACGACGCCGCGGTGGCGGCCGCGCTGGCAGTCACCGACGAGTTCCTCGCCACGTTCAACGCCCGGGACGCTCCCGGCCACGCCGCCACCCTCGCGTACCCCCACGTGCGGCTGGCCAGCGGGACCGTCCGCCTCTGGCAGGACGAGGCCGAGGCCGTCGGTGCCATGGAGCGCAACATGGCGACCCTCGCCGCCCGCACCGGCTGGTCGCACAGCACCTGGGACCACCGCCGCGTGATCCACGTCGGCGAGCGCAAGGTCCACCTCGACGTGCAGTTCACCCGCCACCGCGGCGACGGGACCGTGGTCGGCGTCTATCCGGCGGTGTACGTGATCGTCGAGGCGGACGGGGCCTGGCGCATCCAGGCCCGCTCCAGCTTCGCCCCGTGAGGCCGGCCCGGAAGCGACGACGTCACCGGCGATAGCGTGGCGGGGTGACAGGCCTCGAGCTGGGCACCTACCCGCGGATCTCGGTGACCCCCGTCTCGGGCGCGCTGGGTGCCGAGATCGGCGGGGTCGATCTCGCCTCGGACCTCGACGACGCGACGGTGGCGGAGATCCGGCAGGCGTTCCTCGCCCACCACGTGCTGTTCTTCCACGGGCAGGAGCTCACGCCGGACACGCTCATGCGCTTCGGTCGCCGCTTCGGCGAGCTGGACACCCACCCGTTCGTGGAGGGCATGGACGCCCGTCCCGAGGTGATCGAGATCGTCACCGAGGCCGACGATGCCGTGAACTTCGGCGGCGGCTGGCACACGGACGTCACGTTCCTCGACGAGCCCGACCTCGGCTCCATCCTCTACGCGGTCGAGGTGCCCGAGTTCGGGGGCGACACGCTCTTCGCCAACCAGCACGCCGCCTACGACGCGCTGTCCGACACGATGCAGGGCCTGATCGAGGGGCTCGTGGGCCTGCACTCGGCCGGCCCGCAGTACGCGGAGGGCGGCTACTCGACCCGGTCGCGGTCCATGCGCACGAAGAACGCGGAGAACGCCCACCGGGTGGTCCGCCACCCCGTCGTGCGCACCCATCCCGAGACCGGGCGCAAGGGCCTCTACGTGAACCGGTCGTTCACGATCGGCATCGACGGGCTGCGCGCCAGCGAGTCGGCGGCGCTGCTCGGGTACCTGATCGAGCACGCGACCCGCGAGCAGTTCACGTGCCGCTTCCGCTGGCGGCCCGGATCGCTGGCGATGTGGGACAACCGCAGCGTGCAGCATTTCGCCCTGTACGACTACCA
Organism: uncultured Acidimicrobiales bacterium; assembly: GCA_963739835.1. GTDB lineage: Bacteria > Actinomycetota > Acidimicrobiia > Acidimicrobiales > VFJN01 > ZC4RG19. The sequence goes on along the minus strand of CAVUBW010000020.1, from coordinate 288,879 downwards.
GGGACACCGGCGCCGCATGTACCGCGTCACCCTCCGCGGCGACCGTCCTCGCTGAGGAAGGCTTGGCCGTCAGCCGATCAAGCCTTCGGCGGTGTCGAAGCCGTACCCCGCCGCTCGCAGGCCGTCGATGATGCGCTGGAGCGCAGCGGCGTCGTCCGCGTCCTGTCCCACGTGGAAGAGGTAGATGGTGCCGGGCGCGGCGCGCTCGAGGCAACGAGCGACGACGGCGTCCGCGCCGACGCCCTTCCAGCCGAGCGAATCGACCGTCCACATCAGCAGGGTCGGCCACCCCGCGGCCGCCGCGTCGCGTTCGACGCTCGCGTCGATGTCGCCGTAGGGCGGGCGGAACCAGCCGTGGCTGCCCACGCCGCTCGCGGCCCGGATCGCCGCCTCGGCCCGTTGCAGCTGCGCCGTGCGCAGCGCGGTGGGGAGTGCCGGGCTGCTCGTGGACACACCGGTGAACGAGGGATGGTCGTAGCTGTGGTTGACGATCTGGTGCCCCGCTCCCGCCACCCTCGCCACGACGTCGGGATACGACGCCGCGAACCGGCCGGTGATGCCGAACGTCGCCGTGATGCCGTTGGTCCCGAGGATGTCGAGGATCTCGGCGGCATGGCCGGCGTCGGACCCGGCATCGAACGTGAGGGCGACGGCCCGGCGGGAGGGATCGCCTCGCCGGACCACGGTCGCCGGCCGGACACCGGGGGGCGTGGTCGTCGTGGTCGTGGTCGTGGATGGCGACGACGTCGACGTGGGTGGCGGCGATGTCGACGGTGTGGTGGAGCCGGTCGTCCGCGGGGTCGTCGCCGGGGTCGTCGTCACCGACCCCGTCGTCGCGGAGTCGGTCGGCGCTGCGACCACGTGAGACGGCTCAGCCGCGCGGCGGGAGACGACGACGGCAACCGTCGCGACGGCGAGCAGCGCCGCAGCGGTTGCCGCGGCCCGGCGCCGGTGGCTCTGCGCCCAGCGCAGCACGCCTCGAAGCATCGTCAGGATGGTGTCCATCTCGTCGCTCCTGAACTGTGCGCGCGGGCGAGCGACGGCAGTAGAGGCGAACGTCATCCGAAAGACCACCAGCCGTCGATCTCGTGACCATCGACCCTGCTGCAACGTGCTCCACCGGTCGCACACTCGACTTGTACTCCGCCGCGATCGACGTCTCACGGAGGAGCATCGTCGAGGAGAGGAGTGAGCACGATGAGCGATCTGGAACAGTCCGAGCAGGCTGACCGGACGACCGACGCTGAGAGGGCGGCGGCCCGCACGCGCGTCGAGAAGCGACGCGGGCTTCAGGGCGGCCTGCTGGCGTACGTCGTCGTCAACGCGTTCCTCGTCGCGGTCTGGGCGATGACCGGCGGCGGCTACTTCTGGCCAGCGTGGATCATCGCTGGCTGGGGTGTCGGGATGTTGTTCGGGCTCTGGGACTACCTGCGGGGACCGATCACCGACGCCGACGTCGACGACGAACTGCGTCGCATGCGACGCTGAGAGTGCTTGTGTCGGGCTGAAGCGGAGGGCCCGATCTACCCGCCGCGCGCAGGCGGGGCGGGTCCGGCGGCGGCGTCGAGGGTGAAGCCCACCTCGGCGCCGCCTCCCGCCCGGTTCCGGGCGAAGACGCGTCCGCCGTGGCCCCGGACGATCTCGTCGACGATCGACAGGCCGAGGCCGGAGCCCGGCTCGGTCCGGACGTCGACCGCCCGGTGGAAGCGGTCGAAGATGCGCTCGACGTCGCCGGGCGGGATGCCGCGGCCGCGGTCGCGCACCGTCACGGTGGCGCCGTCGACGACGACGTCGATGGGCGTGCCGCGGTCGCTGTACTTCACGGCGTTGTCGACGAGGTTGTTGATCGCCCGCTCGAGCTGCGGAGGCCGGCCGACGACCTCGGCGGGGGCGGTGTCGTCGACAGTGACCACGCGTTCGGTCCGGCGCTCGGTCCGGGCGGCGACCGTCCGGGCGAGATCGCCCAGGCGGACCGGCTCGACGGGCTCGGCGGCGGCCAGGTCGCTCGCCAGGTCGACCAGCTCGCCGAGCAGGACGGACAGCTCGTCGACGTCCTCGAGCACGTCCGCAAGCACCTCGCCGCGCTCCGCCGGCGGCAGCCGCTCGATCTGCCGGAGGAGCTCGACGTTGCTGCGGAGGCTGGTCAGCGGGGTGCGCATCTCGTGGCTGGCGTCGGACACCAGGCGGCGTTGCTGGTCCTGGGACCGGCCGACCGCGGCGACCATCGTCGAGAAGCTCGCGGCCAGGCTGCCGACCTCGCCCGGCGCGTCGATGTCGACCGGGGTCGACAGGTCGAGGGTGGTGGCGATGTGGTGGGTCGTGTCGCGCAGCCGCACGATGGGCCGCGCCAGGCGGGTGGCGATGATCCAGCCGAGCCCGGCGGCGGCCACCGTGGCGACCGCGACGAGCGCGGCCAGGCGCCACCGGAGACGGCCGAGGAGTGCATCCGACTCGGCCAGGTCGCGGGCGACCTGCAGCGTGCCTCCCTCGTGCCAGGGCGTGCTGAGGAGCCGGTAGCGGCTCCCGTCGACCTGCACCGTCCGCAGCGCGACGGTGCCCGCCGGCAGAGATCGCTCGTGGGCGCTCGTCGGCAGCGTCGGGCCGCCGTCGAGGCAGGAGATCACCGTGCCGGCCGTGCTGACGAGCTGGGCCGCCGACGCCGGGGCGAACGAGCCGGCGGGCGGGCAGCGGTCGCCATCGGGGCCGCGGTCGCCCTCGGGGCCGCCCGGGCCGCCGCGGCCGCCCGGTTCGTTGGGGCGGTTGACCGCGGCGGCGCTGCTCTCCAGCGCGTCGTCGATGCCGCTGCGCAGCTGCGACGCGGTGCTCAGGTAGGAGGCGGTGGCGGCGAACGCGCCGACCCCGAGGGCGACGGCCGCCAGGAGCAGCCCGATGCGCCAGCGGAGCGTCACTGCTCGCGCACCACGAAGCCGACCCCCCGCACCGTCTGGACCAGGCGCGGCTCGCCCCCCGCCTCGAGCTTGGCCCGCAGGTACCCGATGTACACGTCGAGCGACCGGGACGACGTCTCGAAGTCGTACCCCCAGATCCGCTCGTAGAGCGTCTCCCGGGACAGGACCACGCCGGCGTTCCACACCAGCAGCTCGAGCAGGTCGAACTCCGTCTTGGTCAGCCGCAGCTGCCGGTCGCCGCGCCACGCCAGCCGGGCGGCGGGGTCGAGCTTGACGTCGGCGTAGCGCAACAGCTCCTGGGAGCCCGACAGGCTGCTGCGGCGCAGCAGCGCCCGGACCCGGGCGATGAGCTCGACGCTCGCGTAGGGCTTGACCAGGTAGTCGTCGGCGCCGGCCTCGAGGCCGGCGACACGGTCGCCGACCTCGTGACGGGCCGTCAGCATGAGGATCGGCAGCTCGGCGGAGCGGGAGCGCAGCGTGCGGCACGCGGTGAACCCGTCCATGTCGGGCATCATCACGTCGAGGACCGCCAGGTCCGGGAGGTCGGACGCGGCCTCGTCGACCGCCTCGGCGCCGGTGCGCACGGCGGTGACGTCGAACCCTTCGAGCCGGAGCGTCCGTTCCAGCGACTGGCGCACGGCGCGGTCGTCCTCCGCGATGAGGATCCGCCGCCCGTTCGTCGCCGTCATGGGGCCAGCGTAGGAACGCCTGCCGGCGACCCGGGGATCCTCTTACGAACTTCTTGCGGGAGGTTGCCGTGCGACTTACAGCCACCCCCGAGCCTGGTCCCGTGCCGCAACGGCACACATCCATCACCGAGACCGCCGTGGTTCGACCACGACGCAAGGAGACCCCCATGCATCCTGCCCGCACGCTTCTCGCCGGTGGCGCACTCGCCGCCGCCGCCGTCATCGGCGGTGCCGCCGGCGCCACCTTCCTCGGCACCGCCGGCGCCCAGACGTCACCGACCACGTCGGACTCCTCGTCGTCGGACGCGGCGACCGACCCGGGACAGGGTCACGGCGGCGCACCCGACTGGAGCCACGCCGGCCACCAGGCCAACGGCAAGACCGAGGCCCTGCTCACCGGCGACGACGCGGCCAAGGCGACCGCAGCGGCCGAGGCCGCCGTCCCCGGCGCCACCCCACAGCGGGTCGAGACCGACGCCGACGGCGACACCTACGAGGTGCACATGACCCAGTCCGACGGCTCGGTCGTCACCGTCAAGCTGGACAGCGACTTCACGGTCACCAGCACGGCCGACGGGATGGGCTGATCGAGACGGGCCATTTTTGTCCGCGGAAGTGGTCGCCCTGGCGACCACTTCCGCGTAGAAAACGCGGCGCCGCCGGTGACAAGGAGCGCATCGAGGGCGAACGACCCTAGACTGGGCTCGATGGGCGGCCCAAGAGGGGCCGCTCGCTGAAGAGAAGAGTCAGTTTTGCCTACAGGTACCGTGAAGTTCTTCAACTCTGAGAAGGGCTTCGGCTTCATCTCACGCGAGGGCGGCGACGACGTCTTCGTCCACTACTCCAACATCCAGGGGAACGGCTACCGGTCCCTTGACGAGGGCCAGACGGTCGAGTTCGACGTGGCGCCCGGCCGCAAGGGCGAGGAAGCGCAGAACGTCCGCGTCGTCTGAGCGAACCACACTCGAATCCCTGGAGCCGCCGGCCCGCGCCGGCGGCTCTTGCGCGTCCGCCCGGGAGGACCCATCGTCATGGCCGAGCGCCCCGTGCCCACCGAGGGCATCCTGCTCACGCACTTCGTCGTCGCCGAGGACGTCGAGCGATCACGCCGCTTCTACACCGACGTGCTCGGCGGGCGGTCCGTCCGGGAGGGCGAGCCGTCGATCGTCCAGCTGGCCAACTCCTGGGTCATCATCAACGTCGGCGGCGGCCCGACCGTCGACAAGCCCGACGTGATCCTCGAGACCCCGCCCGACCCCACCCGGGCGAGCAGCTTCCTCAACATCCGCGTGGCGGACATCGCCGCTGTCTATGCGGACTGGACGGCACGGGGCGGCGAGTTCATCACGCCGCCCCAGGACCTCGGCAGCGAGATCCGCTGCTACCTGCGCGATCCCGACGGCCACCTCATCGAGGTGGGCCAGACGACGGAACCGCAGCCGGGGTAGGGTCGATGGCACACAGCAGTGGTCACCGCGACGGAGGGTGTTAGCGATGAGTGTCTACAAGGTGATCGAGATCATCGGGACCAGCTCCACCTCCTGGGAGGAGGCCGCGGCGGCCGCCGTCGCCACGGCCCGGGAGACCCTGCGGGACCTGCGCGTGGCCGAGGTCGTCCAGCAGGACCTGGACATCGGTGAGGACGGGTCCCTCACCTACCGGACGAAGCTGTCGATCTCCTTCAAGTACGAGTCTGGCTCCGCGTAGCGCCGCGGAACGCCACGATCCCGGCGACGAGCGCGACCGCGACTGCGGCGAGCTGGATCGCCGTCGCGACGAACGGCGATGCGTCGCCGGGATGTCGCAGCGCGTTCGCGTCGTCGGCGACAAAAGCGATCGTGCCGCCGACGAGCAGGAAGAGCGGGATCACGATCCCCACCACGCGGGCCCACGTCGCCCGCACGAGGACGACGATCACGGCCGCGACGCCGAGGATGATCGGGCCGGGCGGCACGGTCGGGTAGTCCACGCCCACCGCGATCTGCCAGATGATCGCCGCGATGGCGACGACCATCGCGGCCGCGTTGACCTTCACGGCCACGGGCAGGGTGCGGGCGGGCGCTGTACGGGAACCTGTCGTGTTGGTCATGGAGATCAGCGTGATCGCACCGCGCTACGCGTGTCGTCGTACGGGCGTCGACACGTCGCGTACGTCGCCCGCGGTACGTCCGGGCCGACCGGCCGTCAGCGGATGACCTGACCGCCGGCGACGTCGAGCGTGATGCCGGTGATCCACGACGACGCGTCCGAGGCGAGGAACAGGGCTGCCTGGGCGACGTCGTCGGGCCGCCCCAGCCGGCCGAGCGGGTAGGTCGCCGCCAGCTCACGTCGCCGGTCGAGGGGCATGACCTGCTCGATCCGCCCGGTCATGACGGTCGCCGGCGCGAGGCAGTTCACCCGCACCCCCGCGCCGGCGACCTCGTTCGCGACCTGCTGGGTGAGCGCGATCACGCCGGCCTTGGCCGCCGCGTAGGCGACGGGGACGCCGCCGGGCCTCCGGGCGGCCGACGACGCCATGGTGACGATCGACCCGTGGCCGCGGGCGGTCATGCCCGGCAGGAAGGCCCGGAGCGTGAGGAACGTCGCGGTCAGGTTGCCGTCGAGGTCCGCCCGCCAGTCCGCCTCGGGGATCTGGGCGGTCGGCTGCGCAGCGCGGCCCCCACCAGCGAATGTCATGAGCACGTCGACCGGGCCGAGCCGCGCCTCGACGGCCTCCCGCATCCGGTCCAGCGCGGCAGCGTCGGTGCAGTCGGCGACGGCGGGCACCGCGCTGGTACCGGCCGCAAGCAGCTCCTCGACCAACGAGCCGACGGCGTCCTCGCTCCGGCCGTTGACCGCGAGGCTGACGCCGTTGTGAGCCAACGCCCGGCAGGTGGCGCGGCCCAGGCCGCCCGAACCCCCGGTCACGAGGGCGACCTTGCCGGCCAGGTCCGGATACGTCGGCACGCCGTGTTCGTGGCGGCCGGATGCACGATGCTCTCCAACGGACATGCCCCGACTCTGACGACCGCGCCAGCCAGCGTCGTCGTGCGGAGGGCGACATCCGCGCTGCGCCCCCGGTAGTACGTGTCAGCCCGCAACCGGGCCGATGTCGTCGCGAACGAGACGGGCTCCGTCCGCCAGGGCCCGCATCTTGCCGAACGCGGCGTCGCGCGGCAGGTACTTCATGCCGCAATCGGGCGCCGGGATCAGGTTCTCCGCCGGCACGTACGGCAACGCCCGGCGGATCCGAGCGGCCACGACGTCCGCCGACTCGACGGTGTGATCGCCGAGGTCGATGACGCCGAGGATGATCTTCTTGCCCGGCAGCTCGGCGAGGACCGAGCAATCGAGCTGCGACTGGGCCGTCTCGATGGAGACGGCGTCACACGAACACGTCGCCAGCTCGGGCAGGAACGAGTAGCCGCTGGGGCGGTCGTGGATGATCGCGGCGTAACCGAAGCACACATGCACCGCGGTCGTGCCGCTGATCCCGTCTAGCGCGCGCTCGAGCGCGGTCACCCCGTACTCCCTCGCCTTCTCCGGGCGGGCCTGGAGGTAGGGCTCGTCGATCTGCACCATGTCCGCCCCCGCGTCGAACAGGTCCCGGATCTCTTCGTTCACCGCCGCCGCGTACGCCAGTGCGACGCTCGGCTCGTCGGGATAGTGGTCGTTCTGCGCCTGCTGGGTCATCGTGAACGGCCCGGGAACCGTCATCTTGATCGGGCGATCCGTGTGCCGGCGGAGGAAGCGCACGTCGTCGACCTCGACGGGGTGCTGCCGGCGGATCGGGCCGACGATCCTCGGCACCGGGTTGGGATGGCCGCTCCGGTCGAGGGCGGTCCCGGGGTTGTCGATGTCGACCCCGTCGAGCGCCGTGGCGAACCGGTTGGAATAGCTCTCCCGCCGCATCTCGCCATCGGTGATGACGTCCAGGCCGGCCTCCTCCTGCGCCCGGATGGCGAGCAGCGTCGCATCGTCCTGAGCCTCCGCCAGGTACGGCTCCGCGACGCGCCACAGCTCGCGCGCCCGGACGCGGGGCGGGAACCGCCCGGCCAGCTTGGCCCGATCGATCAGCCACTCCGGCTGGGCGTAGCTGCCGACGAGCATCGTGGGAAGGAGCGGTAGCCGCATGATCGAGTGTGGCACGGGCGCACGATGCGGCCCGGGAGGACGGCGGGCACGCCCCGGCCCAGGTCGGAGAATGCCGAGTACGCTGGGCCGATGGGCTCGTCGGGCATGAAGCGCAAGGGTCGGCAACACCTGCCCAAGGTCGGCACGCGCCCAGCGATGCGCTACGACGTGGAGGAACACCGCGAGCGGGGACTCCACCCGTTCGCCGCCGATCCGTCACGGCGTCGAGGGACAGGGGCCGCGGCGCTCATCGCGCTCGTCATCGCCGTCATGGTCGTGATCGGCGTGGTCGCACTGGTCGTCGTCACCACCTAGACCTGATCGGCGCGAGGGGGCCGTGCAGCGCCGCGACCCTCACGGCCGGTGCCAGTGGTCCACCACGCCTCGCCTACGACGCGGCGAGCTGGCGCTTCAGGAAGTCGACCTGCCGGCCCAGCGACAGGGTGGCGATCTCGCTCGGGAACGCCGTGAAGCCGTGGATGGAATCGGGGCAGATCACGAGCTCGGCGTGGTTCCCGGCTGCGCTCCAGCGCGCCGCCATGAACAGCGAGTCGTCGAGCAGCGGGTCCTGGTCGCCCACCGTGAACAACGCGGGCGGCAGACCCGTCAGCTCCGCGTGCAGCGGCGAGATGTCCGGGTGCTGGCGCTCGTCCGGTGGCACGCCGGGGAGGAAGCACTCGGCGAACCACTCGATGATCGGCGTCGAGAGGACGAGGTTGCGGTCGCCCCAACGCCGCACGCTCGGCGTCAGCCCGAAGTCGTACATCCCGAACACGAGGTTCGCCGCCAGGAACCGGTCTGCCGCGTCATGCCGATCGCGCAGGCGGAGCAGGGTCGTGGCGGAGAGGTGCGCGCCAGCGGACTCTCCCCCGATCAGCAGGCGGTCGCTCCCCAGCTCGTCCCGAGCGTGCTCGACCAGCCACGCCGCCGCCACCTCGCAGTCGTTGGGACCGGCCGGGTACGGGTCCTCCGGCGCCAGCCGGTAGTCGACGCTCACCACCGCGACGCCGACCTCACGCGCCAGGAGGTCGAGCAGGACGTCCTGCTGGTCCGCGGCCCCCAGGGTCCAGCCTCCGCCGTGGATGTGGAGGTAGACGCCCCGGACCTCGTCCGGCACGATCAGGCGGAGACCGATCGTGCCGGCCGGCCCGGGGATCGTGCGATCGATCGCATGGTCGAGCCGCTCGGGTGCGGGCAGCACCGAGGTCCCCTCGCGCCGCTGCCGGCGCGTCTCGGCCGGCTCGACGGTGTGGACCGGGGGCATCGTGGCGAGCACCTGCTCGACCGCGTCGTTGAACGCCCGCGCCCGCGCACGCTGCTCCTCGGTTGCCTCCAGCCAGCCGGTCTCCACACCGGGGACGCTAACGGGCGCGCGGCCACGACCTCGACGCCTGGGAGGCAGTCAGTCTCGACACCGACATCGAGGCAGGCACGAGGATGGGGGCATGACCGACCCCGTCCACGCGGACGAGCTGCGCATCGTTCCCGCCAACCACGCCACATGCCAGGACCTGGCGGCGATCTTCGGCACCGCCGACTACCCGTTCCGCTGCCAGTGTCAACGGTTCAAGGTCACCGGCTGGCTGTGGCGCGACACCAGCCAGGCGGAGCGACTGGCCATGCAACGCGCCGGCACCGCCTGCGGGAAGCCCGAGGCGGAGCACACCAGTGGCCTGGTCGCCTACCTGGAGGACGAGCCGGTCGCCTGGGTCGCGGTCGAGCCGCGCATCGCGTATCCGAAACTGCGCACCCTGAGGGTGCCGTGGACCGGGCGGACCGAGAACAAGGACGACGACGGCGTCTGGGCGGTGACCTGCTTCTGCGTCCGCAAGGGCTACCGGGGTCGGGGCATCACCTACCCGCTGGCGCAGGCGGCCGCCGACCACGCCCGGGAGCAGGGCGCAACCGCGGTCGAGGGCTACGCCATGGTCACCCAACCCGGCGTCGAGATCACCTGGGGTGAGGTCCACGTCGGGGCGGTGCAGGTCTTCGCCGAGGCCGGGTTCAGCGAGGTCGGCATCCCCACCAAGCGCCGGCGGGTGATGCGGATGGACTTCGAGCGCTGAGGCAGGGAGGCCGTCGCTGGGGCCGCAGTGCTCCCCGGGGTGGAGGGCACCGGCCCGTAAGCGGGACGCCGTGACGGATGAGGCGGTCTCCGGCGGGCGGGTGGCGCGCAACCGGCAGCGGCGCACCGACGAGTTCCTACGGGCCGGCCTGCGAATCGTCACCGAGGAGGGCTTCGAGGCCCTCACGATGAGACCAACGACCCCGGACGGCTCGGGGAGTCCCCGGCGAGCAGCATCACATTCGTCGACGCGACGGGCACCCACGTCGTCTATGCGCACGTCGACGACATCGAGGTCCGCTTCGACCTCCACGCCCTGGGCGAACTCCTCGCCGGCGGATGACGACGCACCCGGGGGCGGCGACGTGAACCCGGGAGGAGCCCTGCCCAGCGAGGCACAGGCCCTGCCTGGTGGGCGTCCACGAGCTGGCTGTTGACTCGGCCCTTGGGGCAGGGTCGACGATAGGTCCGTGGCTGGACCGGTGTTGTTGCGTACAGGTGCATTCGCTCGGGCGTCGACGTTGTCGGTGAAGGCGCTGCGGATGTACCACGAGATGGGCCTGCTCGTGCCGGCGGTGGTGGATCCGGAGACCGGCTACCGGGCGTACTCGCCGGCCCAGTTGACCGACGCGGCGATCATTCGCCTGTTGCGTGAGGTCGGCGTGTCGTTGCAGGACATCAGCACGGTGCTCGACGCTCGGGACCTCGGGTTCGTCCGCAAGGTGCTGGCCGAGCGGGCGGCGCAGTTCCAGGCGGGCTTGGACGCGGTCGGCCGGCTGGTGGACGACCTGTGCGACGAGGAGGAGGCCGACCCCCAGGGCGTGGTCGTCCGCCGGGAGGAGGCGCGCCTCGTGCTCGCGGTCGAGGGCAGCCCGCGCATGGCGGATCTCGGGGCGTTCGTGCGTCGGAGCCAGACCGTGTTGCGGGAGGCGGCGTCGGCGAGCGGCGCGGTGGTCGCGGGCTGCTTCGGCGGCTGCTACCCAACGCCGGTCGAGGAGGACCGCCAGGATGTGATGGCGTTCCTCCCGATCTCCGCGCCCGTCCTGGTGGCGCCCGAGTTCGAGAGCGCCGGGGTGCGGGTCGACGAGCTGCCGGCCTGCGACGTCGCCGTCCTGGAGCTCCGCGGGTCGTACGCGGGACTCGAATCGTGCTACCGGCGCCTGGGTGCGTGGGTCGCCTTCCACGCCGCGCCGGCCGACCCCCCGGTCCGAGAGCTGTACCTCACGCCGATCGGCGGGCCGGAGGAGGAACCCGTCACCGAGCTGCTCTGGCCCATCGTCATCGCCGAGGAACATTGAGAGGACCCGTATGCAACAGATGGAAGCCGACAGGCTGGACACTCGGCTCGGAACCGTCGCGTGGCGCTCGTCCGGCCACGGGCCGACGCTCGTCTTCTATGCCGGTGCGTTCGCCAACGGCGACCTGTGGCGGGACGTCGTCGGCGCGCTCGACGATCGCTACCGCTGCATCACGATCGACCTCCCGCTGGGCGCGCACCCCTGGCCGCTCGCCGCGGGCGCGGACCGGTCGGCCACGTCGCTGGCCCGGCTGCTGCTCGATGCCCTCGAACTGATCGACGTGGACGATGCCACGGTGATCGCCAACGACACCGCCGGAGGACTCCTCCTCCTGTCCCTGGCGACCGCTCATCCGGCGCTCGGGCGAGTGGGCCGTCTCGTCCTGACGAACTGCGACAACTACGACAAGTTCCCGCCGGACGCGCTCGGCAGGGCGGCGGCGATGTGTCGCACGCGCCCCCGGCTCGCCCGGGCGGCGGTTCGGCTCCAGGTCCGATCCTCGACCGGCCGGCGCAAGCTGGTCGCCTCGGTCGCGGCGCGCGCACTGGACGACGAGCGCGCAGAGTCGTTCTTCGGGCCGGCGGTCCGTGATCGGCGGGTCGCGGACGACCTCGTCGCGGCCTTCGCCGGCTTCCGCCCGCAGGTGCTCGTCGACGCCGCCGAGGCGATCCCGCGGTTCGACCGGCCCGTCCTGCTGATCTGGGGTGAGTCGTGCGACTTCTTCCCGATGGCGGACGCCCGACGACTCGCGTCCGAGTTCCCGAGCGCCACGCTGGTCCCCGTGCCCGGAGCCAAGACGTGGATCCCGATCGACGACCCCGGCGCGGTCGCCGACGCCATCGCCGGGTTCGTGCCCACCCCGTGAATCGATGAGTTCCCCGCCTGCCGTTCGTCGGGTGCGTCATGAAGCGGGCCGTCGAGCTGTTCACGCTGAAGACCCGGTCGTCGCGGTCGGTCCTGGTCGACGAGACATGGCAGGCCCGGAGCGAGCCCGAGGAGTCGTTCATCTCGGTGGCGGCAACCCACTGGGAGATCGTCGTCACGCGGCAGCGGGGCGCGGCGCGGCTGACCGTGCGGGGACCGGAGACGCTGGCGACGGCAGTGCCGATCCCACAGGACGCCGAGTTCTTCGGCATCCGGTTCAGCGTCGGCACGTTCATGCCCGGCCTGCCGCCGAGTCGGCTGGTGGATCGGGCGGTGATCCTGCCGGCGGCGACGCCCCGGTCGTTCTGGCTCGACGGGTCGGCATGGGAGCTCCCGGGCCCGGACACCGCCGACGTCTTCGTCGACCGGCTGGCGCGGGCGGGCCATATCGTGCACGACCCGGTCGTGGCCGAGGCCCTGCACCGCGACGTCGAGGGCTTCTCCCGCCGCTCGCTCGAACGCCGGGTGGTGCGCGCGACGGGGCTGAGCCGGGGGGCCACGGCGCGGATCCTGCGGGCCGAGCGCGCGGTCGAGCTGCTCTCCCGGGGCGTGGCGGCGTCGGAGGTGGCGTCCCGGGCGGGGTACACCGATCAGCCCCACCTGACCAGGTCGCTCCGGCACCTCTTCGGGCAGACACCCGCGCAGATCGGCAGCGCGGCTCCGGGCCGATAGTTGTCGCTGGCGTTCAAGACCGCGTCACTCTGGCTGGCTAGAACCGCAACGATGCGACAGCTGATCAACTCCGTGTACGTCACCCTCGACGGCGTCGTCGAGAACCCGCACCTGTGGCCCCCGCTGAAGGCCGGGACCTCCACCGAGGGCGACAGGATCCAGACCGACCTGCTGGAAGCCTGCGAGATCGTCCTCATGGGCCGCCGCACCTACGACTCGTTCGCCCCGGCGTGGTCCGCACGTGGCGGCGACCCCTACTCGGACCGCATCAACACGATGCGCAAGCTCGTCGTGTCCACCACGCTCACCGACCCACAGTGGGCGAACACCGAGGTGATCGCCGGTGACGTCGCCGCCCGCGTCCGCGACCTCAAGGGCGACGACGGCGGCCACATCGTGCATTACGGCTTCGGCGACGTGTCGCGGTTGCTACTCGAAGCCGGCCTGTTCGACGAGCTCCAGTGGTGGATCCATCCGCAGCTGGTCGGGCCAGACGACGCCGCCGACCTCGTCTACCGCCCCGGCACGGCCGCGACGTTCGAGCTCGTGGACGCGAAGGCGCTCAGCAACGGGATCATCCTCGCCACCTACCGGCCCTGACCCCGCCGCGACGCGGTCACCGACGCGGATCGATCGTCTGGATCGAGCTCGTGCCACTGGCGCGCTTGAGCTTCTTGGCTGTCCGTTTCTCTTTGAGGGTCTTGCCGGGCTTCTTGCCGCTCGGCCTGCCAGGTGACTTGTCTGCCATGGTGGGTCCTGTCTTGGTTGTGGGTGTGGCGCTGCGCGTTCACGCCGACCAGGAGGTCGAGCATCTCGCCGATGGTCCGTTCCTGGGTGATCGGGTCACGCAGCGGCAAGTGCCCCTCGATGCGGTACCGGTTGCGGCGCCCGTCCTTGTCCTTGACCACGTAGCCGGCCGTGACGAGATCCGTGACGATGCCGTGGGCGCTGCGCTCGGTGACGCCGACCATCGCGGCAAGGTCCCGCACCCGCACGCCGGGGTCGTGGGCGATGCACAGCAGCGCCCGAGCATGGTTGGTGAGGAAGCTCCAACTGCTCACCGACACACCCTACCCTAAATTCATGAATCATATTGCATGTTTTTAGGTTCAGGTATACGTTGAGTGCACGCACCGGGGTCGTGGGCCGTCGTCGACGGTCGCCACCCCGGGGCCAAGAACGGAACGACCATGGAACCCCTCCTCGTCCTGGCGATCGTCGTCATTGCGGGCTTCGGCCTCTACCGCTTCCTGCGCACACGGTCCGCGCACTGACAGCAAGACGCGCCCACCGGCCCGCCCGACCGAGTCCCGACGTGGTGAGGCCCGCCACGGCGCCGCCACCGGACCTCGCCCCGGGCGGCGCGGTCCTCGCACACGTCGAGCCCGGGACCCCGCGGTCTTCGGCCGACAACGAACCGCCGCCCCAGCAATGCGGACGGTGCCGAGCGTTCTTCGAGGCCGATCCCACGCTGCACCCAGCCGCCCGACCGGACTGGTGGCTGTGCCCGCCATGTCATGCCATCCTGCTCGGCGGCCGTGAGCCGGCCAGGCGGTCGAACAGCTCCACGTGAGGTCGCCCGGACCAGTACCACGCGGCAGTTCTTCAGCACCCGGCTAGCCGCAGAGACAGAACGGATGCCCAGCCGGGTCGAGCATCACTCGCAGCTGTGCGTGGTCTCGGTCGTGTGGCTGGGTCGGCGCGATCCGGCCCCCGGCCTGCACGACGACGGCAACGGCCGCCTCCAGGTCGTCGACAGTGACCTCGAAGTGCATCATCTTGGTCTGCGCCCCCGGGATCTCGGGCCATGTCGGCGGCTCGTACCATTCCTCAGCCTGGAACGAGACCGTCGGCCCACCCCCAGGACCGTTCATCGCGATCCAGCCCGACCCTCCCAGCCGATCCGCGGGCGAGTCGCGCGCGGTCACTTCCCACCCGAAGACCTCGCCGTAGAAACGCGCCATCTCCTCCGCGTTCCCGCAATCGAGGCAGACTCCGCCCCACCGGATCGTCGGATGTCGCGCAGAACCTGGGCTCATGCCGACACCTTGTCGGATGAGCACGGCAGTGTCACCGTCGCCGAGGACCAGACCGTGACCGCGGTGGTGGTGGGCCCTCGTCAAGAGTCCTCGTCGATGGCCACCGCCCCGTCGACGCCGACCTCCGGCCGGAGCACCAACCTGCTCCGCGAGATACCCCCCCCCCGGCTTCCGTGACCTCCACGTCGACGACGTCTGCAACCCGATCGAGCCCGGCGGCCTAGAGGCCCGGCTCACCGCCGCGGGCTTCGGTCACGTCCAGGTGAACGTCAATCCCTACGTGATCGAGTTCCAGGCCCGGATGTGAGACGAGCCGTCGACAATCTCGGCCGCCGACGTCGCAGGTGGTGCCTACGCTGAACCGGCCATGGCCCTCTTCCACCTCGCCACGATCAGGCCGACGAAGGCCGAGCTCATCGCCGAATGGGCCCCGACTCAGCCATGGGGTCCCCGGCCGGACGTTCCCATCGAGGTGATCGGCTCCTACCGCTTCGACGATCCCGACGGCCGCGTCGGCATGGAGACCCACCTCGTCACGGCCGGCGCCACACTGCTGCAGGTCCCGCTGACCTATCGGGACGAACCCCTCCTCGGGGCCGAGGACGCGCTCATCGTCGAGATGCAACACTCCGTGCTCGGCACCCGCTGGGTGTACGACGGACTGCGCGACCCCCGACTGATCGTCATGCTCGCCGCCGTCGCCATGACAGGTCAGGGCGAGGCCCTCGGGCATGGCCGTGTACGACGGCCGCTGGTACATCGCGCCGAGCAACGTCCGCATCCAGGGAGGCGGCTGGACGCAGGAGCGAGTGCCGGTCGACGGCTTCGATGTCGGACATGACGATGCGGCGAGCGTCGTGCTCCGCAACGACCGGTTCGAGCTGACCGTGTTCCGACGCCTCGAACCCGGACCTCGCCCGGCCATCGGGCTCACCGCCACGTGGGACGGGCAACCGGATCCCGTCGTGCTCGCCGAGGTGAGAGAACGCTCCAGCTGACTCGATGCCGTTTGGCCGTCGTGCTTCGCCCCAGAACGTCCCGGTCTGCTGATCCGTCAGCCGGGATCGGGTTCGTGGGAGATGACCAGCTGCCATGAGTTGCTCAAGGCGATGGCGAGGAGGAGCATGACGCCGGCGGCGAGCGTCGCCGAGTAGTCCCCGAGGTCGCCGCCGACCGCCCTGAGCAGGCCGGCCGACGCGGTCACGACCAGGCCCGCGTGGTAGACGAACGCCCGTGGGAGGTTGAGGTGCTTGGCCCGCCACGCGTCGAGCGTGAAGCGGGCCGAGACGGCCAATGCGCCGAGTGCCACCGCCAGCTGGGCCACGCCGACCAGCCTCGACGCGGTGCCGGCCAGCGCCAGCAGGGCCACGAGCGTGATCGTCGCGAACGCATAGAACGACGAACGGGCGCGGCCGACCATCAGACGTGACTGGCGGATCTCCCGCGGCCGCAGCGACACCGCGATGAACAGCAGCCCGGTGAGCGCAGCCGCGGCCCCGCCTGCGGCGACGTAGAAGTTGGCCCAGCTGTCCATCATCCTGTCCTCGGGTGCGTCATCGCCCCTCTGACTATCAGGCGGCCCCGGTAGGTCGGTGGCGGGGCTCGGCTGGTTGGTCAGGGTGCCAGCACCACCTTGCCCGGGATGTGCTCGGTGGACTTGGCCATGAAGGCCTCGCGCGCTTCCGCCAGTGGGTAGACCGCGCCGACCTGGGGGCGCAGCTCGCCCTGGTCGACGAGGCGAGCGATGTCGCGGAGTTGGGCACCGCTCGGGTCCCGCACGAAGTGCACCGTGCGGATGTCGTCGCGATCGGTTTGTGCTGGTGCCATGACTGACACCAGGGCACCACCGGGCTTGACTATCGCCGGTGAACGGGCGAGCACGTCGCCGCCGATGATGTCGTAGACCAGATCGACGGGACCGATCGTCGTCTCCCACCCGTCCCGCTCGACGTCCACGAAGTCCTCGGCGCCGAGTTCGAGCACGCGCTCGACGAGCTCCGATCCGACCAGTACCGATGACGTGGGCGCCGGCCCAGCGGGCGAGCTGCACCGCCATCGACCCAACCCCGCCGCCGGCGCCGTGGATCACCACCGTCTGTCCGGACTCGAGCCGGCCGTGGTCGAACAGCGCCTGCCACGACGTGAGCCCCGCCTGCGGGATCGCAGCGGCTTCGACGAAATCAACCGACGTCGGCTTCGGTGCCAAGCTGCGAGCCTCGATGGCCACGTACTCGGCGGCCCACCCGTCGCGGTACCCGTCGATCAGGCCGAAGACCTCGTCGCCCACCGACACGCCGGCGGTGCCGAACCCCAGCGCGACCACGACACCCGACCCCTCATGGGCCGGGATCGACGGTCCCCGGTCGTGTCCGGCTCGATCGGTCCGAAGGGGCCACGTGAGCTCGGTCGGGGTGAAACTGGCGGCACGCACCTGCACGAGCGCGTCGCCGATCGCGGGCTGGGGATCCGTGGCGTCCTCGTAGAACAGACCCTCGATGCCCTCGAAGCCCTCCGGCTTGTGGATGCGAACGGCCTTCATGGGAACCTCCTTGGGGGGTGGTCTCACCCCCTACGACGAACGGCGCGGCGCAGATTCGACACCGCTGTGATCTGCGCGGAGACGTTGGGGCTAACGGGCCCTGTCTTCGTAGGCGCTGATCATCCGGCTGAGCCGGTCGGCCTCCGCTTCGGTGATCAGACCCTCCTGCACGGCGCCGACCTGCGAGCTAGGTGGCGCCCCGAGGAGACCGAGAAACTGATCGCTGACTGGTCGGCCCGGCGGTCATCGACGGTCATGGTCGACGTGACCAGCGGCGGGAGATACTTGGCCGATGGAGCCGGCTTCGGTGTCCGTACGCGTGTTGGGCGCAGTCGAGATGGTCGATGCCTCGGGCGAGGTTCGTGATGTGCCCGGTCGTCGATCGCAGGCTTTGCTCGCCCGCCTCGTGTCGCGGCCGGGCCAGATCGTTTCCGTGGATGCGCTCGTTGATGCCGTGTGGCCCGACGGGCTGCCTGATGCACCGGATGCGGCGTTGCAGACCCTGGTGTTCCGGCTGCGCAAGCGGCTGCGGTTTCCCGGTGCTCCCACCGTGGCGACGCGTGCCCCGGGCTATGCGCTCGAGTTGGGCGCGGCGACAGTCGACGCGATCGAGTTCGAACGAGGGGTTCGAGCCGCGATCGCGGCAGAAACGCCGGTCGCCCGCACGCTCTTACACGACGCGCTGTCCCTGTGGCGGGGCGCACCGTACGCCGGTTTCGAGGATGTCGAGGCGTTGCGTGCGGAACAGCTCCGGTTGGAAGAGCTTCATCTCCAGGCGATCGAGGCACACGCCGAAGCGATGCTGGCCGGTGGAGCGCCGAACCGCGCCATCACGGAGTTGGACGCGTTCGTGTCGGAGCACCCGTTGCGCGCCGAGGCACAAGCGACCTTGATGCGCGCCCTTGCCACCTCCGGGCGCGATGCCGAGGCGCTTCGCGTGTTCCAGGCTCACCGACACCATCTGGCCGACGAGCTGGGTTTGGAGCCCTCACCACGACTCCGACGACTGGAAGCGGCGATCTTGCGCGGTGAGGTGGACCCGGTGATTGAATCGGTTGCCTTGGCTGACGGGCGCGGTGAGCAGCGGCCGTCTATCGACGGCTTGTCGTTGAAGCGCCTGACCGGCGAGGGGATCGATCTCGCGTGGGGTGAGCTTGGAGTCGGGTCCCCGGTGATCGTGGTCCCGGCGTGGCTCTCCAACCTCGCGGTGATCGCGGAGGGACGCGATCCTCGGTCGTCGCTGATCGAGCACCTCGCACGAAATCGCCGTGCGATCACCTACGACCGGCGCGGCACCGGGTTGTCGGGGGGCACGGTTCGCGATTTCGGCGTCGAGGCCGCCGCCGGCGAGCTCGAGGCCGTGCTGGACCATCTCGGTGAACCGGCTGCGCTGTTCGCGATGTCGGGGGCGGGGCCAATCGCCCTGGCGTGCGCGGCCCGCCGACCCGATCGGGTGTCTCACCTCGTCCTGTTCGGGACGTACGCGAGCGGGCCCGAGACGTTCGGTGACGTCGGTCGACCGATCCTGGACCTGTTGCGTCAGCGCCCGAACATCGCGACCGAACTGTTGGCCGGTCTGTATCGCCCGGGAGCGTCGGGTGCCGCGACGCTTCAGTTCGCGCGGATCCTGCGGGAAAGTGCGCCGGTGGAGGTGGCTGCGGGCTACCTCGAGGCGATCTACAACACCGATGTCACCGACCTCGTCGAAGAGGTTCGGGCGCCGGCACTGGTGTTGCACTACCGCGGTGATCGAGTGATCCCGTTCGCGGGTGGGGAGGCCCTTGCCGCGTTGCTCTCGGCCCGGTTCGTCGCGATGGACGGCGCCTGGCATCTGCCTGATGCCCGCGACGTCGGCGACATCATCGACGCCGGCGAGGACCTGTTGAGTTCCTGACGGTCCGTCCACAGCTTCCTGACGTCCGTGAGTCGGCCCGCGAACCTCCACGCGAGCGCGACGCGAGCGGTCTTCGCGATGGTGCCTCGGCAAGCCCTCGCAAGACCCCTGGAGCCATGGAATGACCGAGACAGCGCATCTCGCTCCCCCCGAGCCCGTGCGTCGCCCTCACCCACTACGCGCCCGGGCCAACGCCAAGTTCTTCGCATCGATGGACTGGTACGTCCATCGTCGCCTCGGTGACCGCAAGAAGGCCCTCTTTGCGGACCTGCCGCAACTGGTCGTGGAACTGGGTGCGGGCGCGGGGGCTTCGATGCGCTACCTCGCTCCCGGCAGCCGCCTTGTCGCCATCGAACCTAACCCGCACGCGCACGCCGACCTGCGCCGCACTGCCGCGCGCTACGGGATCGACCTCGAGATTCGTGGGGAGCGTGCCGAGTCGACCGGTCTCCCCAGCGCCAGCGTCGACGCGGTGATCTGCACACTCGTGCTGTGCACGGTGGAGGACCAGGCAGCTGCGCTCGCGGAAGTGCGGCGCATCCTGCGTCCTGGAGGACGTTTCGTGTTCATCGAGCACGTTGGGTCCGGTCCAGGTCCGATCCGAGCAATGCAGCGGCTGCTACGTCGCCCATGGCGCTACGTCTTCGACGGCTGCTGCCTGGACCGCGACACCGCGGCGGCGATCACGGATACCGGCTTCACGGACGTCCGGATCGAGCGTTCCCGACTCGGTGGCGTGTTCGTGCCCGTGTGGCCCCAGATCAGCGGCATCGCCGTCGCGTGAGAACGGCTGACCATGACCGAGCATGTGCTCAAGGCCATCCTGCGCACGCCGTCCGGCCGGACCGTCACGATCATCGAGCGCGGCAACGGCACCCCCGCGGTGTTCCTGCACAGTGGTGTGGGCAGCGCCGGCGAGTGGCGGGAGGTGTTCTCGCGGTGGCCGGAGGGGTACCGGCTGATCGCGGTGGATGCATACCGCGACGGCGACGGGCTCGGCGCACCAGGGCGAAGGACCCTCGACGACTACGCCGACCAGGTCCATGCCGTCGTGAACCATGTCGGCGAGCCGGTTCACCTCGTCGGATTCTCCTGGGGCGGGGCGACCGGGCTGCAGGTGGCGGTCACGACGCCGGACGTGCTCGCCTCGCTCACGGTGGTCGAGCCCGAGGCCTACTCGCTGCTCAGGACGGAGCACGCACAGGCCTTTGCCGAGATCACCGAACTGCGCGACCGCTGGCGGGAGCACGCCGGTGCCGGTCGCTGGTACGAGGCCTTCGAGGAGTTCATGGACTTCTACAACGGACCGGGCTCGTTCGCGTCGTGGCCGACCGACCGCCGCGAGGCGTTCCTCGACGAACAACGCGCTCGGGGAGACCTCTGGGACGTGCTCTTCGATGCGCCGCTGACGGGTGAGGCACTGACGACGGTGGCGGTGCCGATGCACGTGGTCGAGGGGTCGGCGACGTCTGCCGTCGACCACGCCATCTGCGATGTGGTGCTGCGGCACGTACCGCAGGCCGAGCACTCCATCATCGAGGGAGCCGGGCACATGATGCCGCTCAGCCACGCTGCAGAACTCACCCGAACCCTCGTCCCTGCTGTCACCAGGGCATCGCGGTGAAGCGCCGCTAACACTGACGGCTCAGCGACGACCGGAGCAGGCTCCGGAGCCGTGCGCGGTACGAGCGCACGCTTCGAGCGCTCGTCCGGGTCGGTCCCACGGATCGGGGTGTTCCACGGCCCGTCGCGGTCACCGACGGTCAACGTTGACGTGACCGACGGCAGCGCAAATCTCCAGGTCACAGCCTTGATCCGCAGGACGGCAGCGGTGCCCCCGGCAGGCTCGAACCTGCGGCCTACCGCCGGCTGTGAGCACCGGCAGCCCGTCGCCCGATCGATGCGAAGACCCGGAGGCCGTGAACTTCAACCCGTGGACGCGTCGCCATGGTCCTCGACCAGTCGAGGCGCGCGGTGCGATTCTCAGGGTTGGGGCATCATCGACCCGTGGAGTGGGCCGAGTCGATGGAGGCGCTGGAGTCCCGGATAGCGAGTAGCGGACGTCAGCTGCAGAGCATTCGGGCTGGAGACCTCGTGCGGCTCGCGGCTGAGCGGTACGCCGACGACAGGGCTGAGGACTCGGAACCGCTCGAGTCCGACGGCGACATCGCGTGTCGGCGGGCGCCGACGGCAACGACGGGGATCGCGCAAGAGAAGCGCCACACCAATCAATGGGCTGTGTTCGGTGGGGGGGGCCGGCTTCCCGCTCTTGTGGGCAGGCGACGAACTGATACGCGGTGGGTTTCAGCCACTGCGGCTGGTTCGAGCACTCCGCTGGATGCCATCGAGGTAACGACGAATGAGAAGGCTGCGGATGGTCGCTCGTGGTCTGGTAGGGCTGGTGGCTGCAGTGGTCCTCGTGAACGGGTGCGGCGGGCATCGCGACGTCCCAGGGCGACTCAACTCGTTGAGCGATGACCGAGTCTGCGTCGACCTCTCGTCAGCCCAACAGCGACGGTGCTGGACTGGCCACATCGGGACCTCGAATGTCCCGCCGGCTGTGGGGTCGTGCGTGACGATTCGGCTGTACCCGGAGAGTGACAAGGTCTCTGTCCTCTCCAGTACCACGGAGAAGTGTGAAGCACCTTGACCTTGTCCCGCTTCCGTAGTCACCGGGTTTCGGTGGCCATGGGTGGAAGATGGCGGCGACAGCAGGGCGAGGGCCTCGGCCAGTGAGGGGCCCCGGTCCGCGGCAATTAGCCGCCGGCCTCAGGTGATCGCTCGGTCGAGTGTTCGTGACGGTGTCATCCAGCGGCTATTTGCTGCGAACCCTCGCGGCGAGCGTGGCTGGACGGCCGAGCGGATGCCTCGATGGCCGCGGCGAGTCGGGTGGGGCATCGCAGGGCTGAGGGGCCCACCACCGACCGGCTGGTATTACCCCGACTGGCCGCCCCGGCACAGCGGCAAGGTCTGGTCGGGTCAGGACGTGATCGCCGGCCTGGTCGAGGCGATCACGGCGCACGTGGACGACACCTGGCGGAGCCGCCAGTACTCCCTCGTAATCGGGTGCGCGCCGTAGGTGAGCGACTCCGAGGTCTGCCAGGCGCTGATGGACGTCCCGACGTGCATGGTGATCGACAAGCCGGACTGGCCTCTCGCGCGGTGCGTGCGTGACCTGGCGGACCGCGGGACACGGTCCACAAGACCGACCTGAGCGGACTGAACCTCCTGGCCTTGCCGACCCAGGACGGGTCTGCGCCCACCGGCATCGCCGGGGACGACCTTCGTCACCGAGATCATCGCGTTCAGCGAGCGACTGTCAGACGGACCGACGCCGATCGAGCCGCGCCCCGAGCTCGTTGACGCTGTCGACCCATGGGCAGGTGGGGAGCCGTCGTCCGAGAACTTGCTCGGCTACGAGAGCGAGCCACTCGACCAGTAATCAGTGGCGGCCGAGTGCTAGCCGGTTCGGGTGACCGCCGTGCTATCGGCCGCCTGCCCGGAGGCCGGGCTGCCCGCCGCCTCGCTGTGGGCAGCGGTGCCGACCTACGTGCCGACGGCGCCGTCGCCCAAGGCGGTGCTGGCGCTGCTCGAGCGCACGACCGAGGTGCTGGGCACGTGGGTGCCCCCCACCACCGACCTCGAGATCGCCGCGGCCGCCTACGAGCGGCAGGTCACCGAGCTGGTGCAGGAGGACGACGAGACCTCGTCCTACGTCACCCAGCTCGAGGAGGTCGAGCGCTACCTCCGCGACTGACGGCGGACGCGGCGGGACGGGTCGTCCCGCGCCGCCAGCTCCCGCAGGCGGCGCTCCAGCGGGACGAACGCTGTGTCGAGGTCGGCGCAGGCCGCACGCCAGGACGCCCCGTCGACGACCGCGACCGGCGCAGGCCGGTCGAGCCGGTGGGCCAGCACCCGCCGCACCCGCACCGGCGGGTGCGCCTGGTCAGTGCGCACCTCCTCGTTGGCGACGATGACCTCCAGCCCCTCCCGCTTGTGGACAGGCAGCGCCGCGAGGTGCTCCACGACGGTGTGGGCCAGGTCGACGCCGTCGCTCCGGACGAGCGCCTGGCGGGCCGACAGGCCGGCGCGGTGGCGGAGCGGCTCGGCGTCGAGCAGCCGCAGCAGCGCCCGCGACCCGGCGATGCGCACGGCCGCGTCGTCGGCCAGCAGCTCGGCCCGCTGGTGCGGGAGGAACGTCGCCCGGTCCAGCAGCCGGACGCCCCACCGGACGGCGGCGCCCAGCCCGGCGTCGGCGACGTTGCTGGCGAAGCGGGGCAGCCCCCACACCCGGCCGGCGACGAGCGTCTGGTGGGCCAGCGGGTCGAGGATCACCGCCTGGTCGTCCGGCAGCACCGACGCCCCCTCGACCCCGGCGCCGATCTGCGTCGACCACTGGGCCAGCCATCGGCCCGCCAGGCTCACCGCGCCCTACCCGACGGGGATCGCGGAAGGCCTCGTGGCCGAGCTCGTGGACCAGGGCGGCCCGGCGGGCGCCGTCGTCGAGCAGCACCCACAGCGGCATGCCCACCATCAGCACCCGCCGGCGACCGAGCGAGTCGCGCAGCAGCGTGACGTCGGGCGCCGTGGTGACGAACACGACGTCCGGCGGCCGGCAGCCGACCTCGCCCGCCAGCGCGGCCAGCGCCCCGTCGAGCGCCGCCGAGCGCACCGGGGCGCGGGCGTCGTCGAGCGTGGCGGACGGCCCGATGCGGACCGGGCGGGGCCGCAGCATCACCGCACCGGCGATCAGCGCGGCGCCGAGCAGCCACCAGATCGGGTGGGCCCACACGAAGGTGGCCACCCCGAGCAGGCCCACCAGCAGCCAGGCGCAGGCCACGCCGGCGGCCAGCGCAGTCGCGGCCGCGTCGTGCCGGTAGCGCCGGGGCAGGGTCCCGGTCGCGACCAGCTGGTCGGCCAGGCGCTGTGTGGCCTGCTCGGCTGCCGAGGCCACGGGCATCGACCGCGACGGTAGTGGCTGGGACGGCCCTCCGGCCCGTTCCCCGACTCCAGTCTGCCGTTCGACTGGCCGAGCACGTCCGCCTTGGTCCCGCCATTCTCGCCCGCTGCCTCGAGGACGCTTGAGCGCTCCTGCTCCCGAGAGCCTTGCGGGCGCCGCCGGCTCGACGCGGCGGCCTGGTGGTCGACCTTCCTCTGAGGGTTCGAGTTGGGCTACTGGCTGGTTCGATCTCATGCCGCTTGCCGCGGGGCACCCCCGCTCGCCGGTCAGAGAGCTCTCGGGCTTCTATCGAACCGCCAGCCGGTCCCTACGTACCCAACGCAAATGGCCGATCTGGCGGGGAGCCCTCACGCCGCTGGTGCACACGGCCCGTGGTGTCCGGGCGCCCCATTCGCCGGCGCACGGCCCTCGGTGCCCGGGCCAGTCCCATGAGACAGGAGACTCCATGCGCGTTCGCAGCACGGTCGGAGCTTTCGTGGCCCTGGCGGCCACGACGACCCTCACTCTCGCAACCTACGCCACCGCAGCGGAGCGAACTCGTAGACTCCCGGCAGTGCCTGCGGGCGGGCGCCAAAGCCGCCCGTCCTCGGCCGGGTCACCGCGGACGCACTCGTGCAGCCCGGCGCAGGGAGACCTAACCGATCAGCGCCTTGAACGACGGCTCGTCGCGGATTGAGTCGAAGTCTGAGTCCTCGCGTGCGTTTGCACGGAACTTCTCAGACGCGCCGACCGCGCGTCGCAGGTGATCGATCGCTTCGGCAGTGCGGCCGCTCAGACTGTCGCTGCAAGCCAGGTTGTAGACGAGCATCGGATACTGCGGATTGGCGGCGATGACGTCTTGGAGCCGCGCCCTGAGCTCGGCGTGGTCGCCCCTGTCGTAGAGAGGCCTGAGTGGCGCCCACAACTCCCAGCCGGTGGCGTCGTACGCCTTTCCCGGCGTGCCGTCGATGACGAGGATCGTGGTGGCCGGCTCGGCCGCGACGGCGGTCCGTCGCGTGCCCTGTGGGGTGACGAGGAGGGTGCCAGCCGGCGCCTCCAGCCTCTCACCTTCGAGTTCGAAGACCGCCCGTCCGCTTACGACAACAAACAGTTCCTCGGCCGGTTGGGAATCCTCGTCGTACTCGTTGATGATCGGGTCACCTGCCGCAGCGCCTACCCATGCGGTCACGCCAAAGCTCGTGATGCCAAAGTGGTGCCGCACCGGTCGATAGTGGTAGCGCCCATCGGGCAGCGCGTCGATCTCGTCCAGCCGCGCGATCGCGTACGTCACTGCGGATCCTCCTATCCCGCCGGTGGGGTCGACGATTCTAGCCCTGTGACCGCGAGCTGGAGTACACCTGCGTGTACGTCCACGGCGAAGGCGGCCGGCCAGACGTACACGTTGGACTGCCCAGCGCAGCCACCGGTTGTCCGATCGCCCTTTGGAGCTGCCGCTCCTCTTTGCGGTGGACTCCAGACGATCTCCGAGCTTTGCCTCGCCGACCTGAGTCGGCCGTCGACGACGGCCAGATGTTTGGTTCCCCACGTGGCTCGTTGCCCTTGTGAAACTCAGGTTGAGGCGTCCCTCGCTCCCGTGTGCGGCGAGGCGGGAGGGGCGCCGGCGGGCGCCTCTCCCGTTGCTCCCGGCCGAGGCTAGGGACTGGTCGGGTCTGTGTAGGACCCGCCGAAGATGTCCGAGTTCCCGAAGGTGGCCGCGCAGTCCTGCTGGGGAGCCGGGGTGGGAACCGCGTCCCCGGTGCGCAGGGACATCCGCCAGGCGTCGATGGCCGGACAGTCGGCGGCGTTCCGCACGTCGTTCCAGACGGCCGCCCCGTAGCTGTTGGTGGCAACCGCATAGACGTAGTCGCCGAGGAACTCGGCCGTCAGGTCGTTTTGGCTGGATCCGCGCGTCCCCCGGTGCGCTGCGGTGCAGCTCGCCGAACGGCCCCACCGTCCCGCCGGCGTCCACATCAGCATGGCTGACGACCCCCACCAGCGGCCGGTCGTTGTCCGGCCCGATGGTGCTGTCCTTGTACGGCTCCAGGAAGGCGTTGTACACGAGGTACACGTCACGGCCGTCCGGCGAGATGGCGGGGGCCGAGTAGTAGCCCCGGTCGGCCGGGTGTCCGATCTCGTCCTCCACCGTCCGCAGCGCCGTCCAGCTCAGTCCGTCGTCGGTGGAGGTGGTGAAGAAGACGCGCTCGTTGTTGAGGCCGTCGCGGCCGTCGACCCAGGTCAGCGCGAGCTGGTCGGTGGCGTCGGTGCCGCTGGGCGCGCCGTTGGCGATGTCGACGCTGGGGGCGTTGGACAGGTCGCTTCTGGCCCCGGCGATGCCGTCCATGGTGGTGCGGCCGAGAACCGGGTCGGGGATGCCGGTGTTGACGGACGCGAACAGCCGCCGCGGCTGCTCGAAGCTGGCCCCGCCGTCGAAGGAGCGGGCGGTGTAGATGCCCTGCTGCTGGAGTTGCTGGTCCCAGCCCAGCCAGAACACGTGCACCGTGCCGGTGCTGTCGGTGCGGATGGTGCAGCCGCTGTGCCCGCTCACCAACGCGAAGCTGCCCGACGAAGAGCCGGGGATGTTCACCAGCGTCAGCTTGGTCCAGCTGTCACCGCCATCGGTCGACCGGGCGACGTCCAGGGTGTGGGCGTTGGAGCCGGCGCTGGGCCCGCCGACGTAGCGGGCGAAGCAGACGTACGTGTTGCCGAAGAAGCGGCTGGACTCGGCGTTGTCGGCCCAGATCTGTTCCTTGTCGGCAAAGGCGGCCGCGCTGTTGCTGCCGGTGATCAGCGAGGGCGGCAACCAGGCCGACTTCACCCCGGCGGCTGCCGCCACGGTGTCGTCGGTTCGGGAGACGCCGATGGCCTCCACGCCCTTGAACCCGGCGTCGCTGCGCTTGGCCGAGACGCTGCTGGTGAGGTTGGCGTAGTACAGCCGCGACCCGTTGGCCCAGGAGAAGTCGCCGTTGGCGTCGGGGCGGGGACCGAAGGCCACCGCCGGGTCCCCGTCGGAGACCAGGCCGTTCTCGTAATACCAGGGCAGCGTGCCGATCTGGCCGCCCTGGTCCGGTGTCAAGGGCACACAACCCGGGTCGGGACCGACCTGGCCCAGGCAACTCCCGTCCACCCCTGTGCGGGCGCTGTAGCCGGTGTAGGTCGGTTGGGTCCAGTGGTCGCCGGAGTCGAAGGAGAAAGAGATGCCCGACGTGCCGACGCCTGCGGTGAAGGGGCAGGTGGTGTCGTCACCGGCGTTGCAGGCCTCGATGTCGATCTCGTCGTTGGCCCCGGCGGCCAGCACGTTGGGGTGGGCCTGGTCGACCGCGATCGCCGGTTCGTTCTGCTTGTTCTGAGCGAAGGGGCTTGCCGGGCTGCCGACCGACACCGGTGTGTCACCACCGTGGGTCGCCCCCGCCGGCAAGGCCTGGGCGGCGACCACAGCGGCCAGCAGGCTCGCCAACGACAAGATGGATCGAATCGCTCTGCGCATGGCATCCTCCCCCTCGTTACACGGCTCAGGACGTTGGATCGGCCCCTCGGCTGGGCCACCAACCTGACCTGCGCCTCCTTCCCGTTCCCACGGGACGCAACCTGACCGTAACAGTGCGGTCCTGCGCCAGGGAAGCGCTGGTGAAGGCCTCTGCGGTGGGGATACTGAGGAAGAGGTGATACCGAGCGGGCGTCGGACTTGCCTCGCCGGCGGCGACGCTGGCGGCTGGGGCGGCCGACCTCCACGACTCGGACACCGTCGTCGTGCAGATAGCGAGCGAGGCCGGCGCCGTAGCTGCCCGTGCCCTCGACGCCGACCAGCTCGACCTCGCCGAAGGCTCGGAGCCAGCTGAGCAGACAGCGGTAGCCGGCTGACGTCGTCTCGAACGACTCCACGCCGAGCAAGGTGCCGCGGTGGTCCAGAGCTGCGGCGACATGCACGTCGAGGTGAGTGTCGACACCGCCGGTGACCCGGAGTGGCATCGTGGTCATCGGTCATCCCTTCGTTGGCAACTGTGGGGGTGGCACCACACCAGCCGGGACGACGGACAGGACAGCGACGGGCCTCTGAGACAGGCTCCTAGTAGGTCACTCCGCCCGAACGGTGGGTGTCGGGTGAGTGTCCGAGCCAGGCCGACGGATCGTTTTCAGGACAGTCCCGCAAGACGTCAGCCGGCATTGGTTGGGTCAGACCTGACTCGGGCACCCACCCGAACGCTGACCCTCGCCCACCGCGAGCTGGTGGACCCGTCAGCGCCCGTTCGATCCTCGCTGCCGGCTCGGTGATCAACGCCGCGTTGCGAGTTCTCGGACTCGCAGGGGCGCTTGGATCGCCATCGAACGGCACTTCGATCGCTGGCCTGCTGGGAGCCAGCCGCGTGTTCGAGGGCGCGCGGTGCCGACCCTTGCCGTGTGCCGCCGATCGCGTGGGCGTCGGCACCTGGTTGCGGCGATTGTCATGTTGAGTCGAGGAAGAGGCGGAGGAGGACGTCGGTGAGCCAGTCCTGGAAGCGCTCGAGCGGCCAGCCGGCGTCTCGGACGAGCCGAAGGTAGGCGTCTGGAGTGAGCATCCACAGGGTGTCGGTCATGGTGTCTTCGTCGTAGCGCAGGCGGTCCGTCTTGTGGCGCAGCGCGACGGCGATCTCGTTGAGGCCGTCGTGGCGCTGCTGCTGAAAGCGGTCCCAGACGTCGCGGGCTTCGTCGTCGACGGACGCTGCGGTCTCGAGCGCGCGCAGCACCGGTGCGGCGCGCTGGTTGATCCGGCACATGTTGCGGGCGTGCAGTTGGATCGAACGCACGGGGTCGGGCTCGTCGATGGCCTCTCGCCACCACGATCGCTCGGCGATCGGGACCGGTGCGTCGTCGCCTGCCAGAGCTTGATCGACGACGAGGCGCAGGATGGTCGATTTCGGTCCCACGGCCGTGAAGACGGTCGGTCGGGCGACGCCGGCTTCGGCGGCGATGTCCTCGATCGAGGTCGCCAGGTAGCCCTTGTCGGAGAACAGCCGGTGCGCGGCGGCGCAGACCAACGCCGGTGCGTCCCCCCGTCGGATCGTGGTCCGGTACGGACGTCGCTTGACATCAGCCATCGGGCTAATCATACTCCGGATCTATTCAATTAGACTATGAGTCTAATCAAGGAGGTGCGTGATGGACCAGACCGATGCGTTCCTCACCTCGACGATGCCGCGCCTGCGCCAAGCCGAGACGGCGCTCCACAACGGCGATGCCGGGCCACGGCTCGCGATGTGGTCCCACGACGCCACGGTGACCTTGTTCGGT
Source organism: uncultured Acidimicrobiales bacterium (assembly GCA_963739835.1). GTDB lineage: Bacteria > Actinomycetota > Acidimicrobiia > Acidimicrobiales > VFJN01 > ZC4RG19. The sequence continues at coordinate 259,533 of CAVUBW010000020.1, read as the reverse complement.
GGGGCTATGGGCGGGTCCGGCTGGGCGGAGATCGAACCGATCTTCCAGCGTCTGGGCGCGTCGTTTTCCGACTGCACGTCCTACGACAACGAGGTCATCGCTGCTGCCGCCAGCGGCGACCTCGCCTACACCGTCGCCTTCGAGCACACCACCGCCTCCATCCACGGACGGCCACCATCGGCGTACACGCTGCGGGTCACCACGATCTTTCACCACGAGGACGGCGAGTGGAAGGTGGTCCACCGTCACGCGGACCCGTCGGCATCACCGGCCGCCGGCGACGTCCTCCAGCAACTCGCGTCACGTCCCGACGTCGAGCGGGTGGTGAAAGCAGAGCTCTCATCCCAACCGGAACAGGCGAGACGATGACAACGAGACTGATCACAAGGACTGGAGTCGCGTGCCTGGTCGTGGGCCCCACCGCACTGTTGGGACAGGCATTGCTGACCCCCGTGAGCGCGCGCGGGGCACGCAGCAGATCAGGTGGCCGATGCGGCGGGCGATCTGTCGGCGATGCGGTGGGCCCTGCTGCTCGACGCTCCACTTCTGCTGCTCGTTCCCGCGGTCCTGTTCGTGGGCACCGTCGCCGGGGCACGGCGGTCGGTGGGCGCATTCCCGATCGTCGGGTTCGTAGTCCCTCCGGCGGGCGCAGCGGTGGCAGTGGCGGGCCTCGCGGCGCGTGCGCTGACCCTGCTCCGAGGTGCCGTCGAGCCGTCGCCAGCCGCAGCCTCCGCCAGTCACGCCCGCGAGCCCTGGCCGCAGTACTACGACCGCAACGATCGCCGACGGCAAGACTCGAAGAAGCGTGTCACCGAGCCGACTCAAACGAGGTCGCGTCGCCCATCCGCGCCACGCCGATCCGGCGTACGGCACGGTCCGCCCACGACCGCCCCGTCGACGACGCCGCGGCCACCACAGCGTCGTGGCCGAGCGTGCTCGCCCTCGCCCGCTGGCCCGGGAGGGCGACCGGGGTTCACCCAGCGCCTCGGCCTCGTCCGGCGCCACCGTGGCCCGCTCCCACCCCTGCGCGGCATGGGACGTCCGCGCGCTCGTGAACCACGTCGTGGGCGCCAACCGCCGATACACCGGCTCTTCGGCGCCACTCCCGACCCGATCGACGCCACCCGCACGGCCACCATCACGGCCCGGTTACGTCCTTCGCACGCCGACAACGAGTTGAACGCAGCCATCCGTGACCCGGGTGCGATGGCCCGCACGGCCCATCACCCCCTTGGCGAGCGCACCGGCGCCCAGCTGCTCGAGACGCGGGTATTGGACGTCACCGTGCACACATGGGACCTGGCCCGGCCATCGACGGCGACGAGTCCCTCGACCGAACTGGCGCCTTGGCACACAAAGAGACTCGATCTGGTCGGGCCGCGAGCACGGCTCCTTCGCCCCGCCTCCCGTCGTCTGATAGAGAGCGCTGTGTCAGCGGGCGGCCAGGATGCCTGCGAGGGTGTCGACGAATTCGTCGGGTTGCTCGACGTGGGGTGCGTGGGCTGCGTCCTCGATGATGTGCAGCGGCCAGCCGTGACGTTTGGCCGCCGACTCGGCTACGGCGAGCGGGACCATGCGATCGTGGCGGCCCCACAGAAGCATGGTGGGAAGACCGATGCGGGCCAGGTCGGTGTCAGGGATGCGCTTGGTCGCGGTGGCGATGAGCTGTCGCATCGTCTTCTTCACGTTGGGGTCGCCGGCGCGGGCTCGCGTGTAGGCGTCGAACGCCGCGTACCAGCCGGGGTCGCGTCGGCGGGTGGCGTCGAGGTCGAGGAGCGCGAAGCGGTCGAAGCGCTCGGCATTACGGGCGCTGGGGTGCATGGCGAAGCGGATGGCGACGTAGCGCAGGCGCAGCGGCATGCGGTAGGGGCCGACCCCGGGTGCGGCGTAGACGACGAGCCGGCCGATGCGTCCGGTGCCGTGGGTGGCGAACCGGGCGGCGAGGCTGCCGATGAGCGAGTGGGCGACGACGGTGGGCTGCTCCAGGCCGAGCTGCTCGATGAGCGCGGTGAGCCAGCGCTCGAACGTGTCGATGTCGAGGCGGTCGACGGGTGCCGACTCGCCGAGGCCGGGGATGTCGGGGACGACGACCCGGTGGTGCTCGGCGAGCAGGGAGAGCACTGGCGCCCACATGGCGCCTCCGCACTCGATGCCGCCGTGGAGCAGCAGCAGTGAGGGGCCATCGCCGGCTTCGATGACGGCAGTGGCTCCCCCGTCGACGTCGATGGTCCGCGCGGTGGCGGGCAGGCCGGCGAGCATCTGCTGTCGATGGTCGGTAGTGGGCATCGGGCTGCCTCAGGATCGGATGAGCTGGGTCTCGGCGGCGTGTCGGGCGCGGAGCTCGGCGTCCCAGTCGCCGCTGCAGTAGACGGTGAGCTCGGCGATGCGGCCGCCGCGCACCTCGGAGAGGAGGATCTTGCGGTCGGTGATCTCGTCGCCGTCCTCGTCGTGGCGGCCGATGAACTCGGTGACGAAGCCGGTCACGGTCGGGATCGTGCGGACCACCGTGTGTCGGCGCCGTCGGGCATGAAGCCCTTGAGCCAGGCGTCGAAGGTGTCGCGGCCCTGGAGCTGGAAGCGCCACAGCGGCGGGTGGCCATCGAGGAAGACGTCGTCGGCGAGGACGTCGCCGGCCTCGGCGGTGCGGAACACGTCGGCGAGGCGTTCGCTCAGCTCCTGCGCGATGGCGTCGTCGAGGACGGTGGATGCGAGGTGGCTCATGTCGGGCTCTCCTTGTGAGGTGGCGGTGTTGCGACGGTACGAAGCCAGCTGCGAGTGGCGCATCGGGAGAAGCACTGAACTCACCCGATCGGCGTCTCAGTAGAACTGCTGAGTCGAGCCCGCGCAGAATCGTTGGTTCGCCCGATGCGCGGCAGCGCGGCTTGCTTCGTACGGTCCTCCGAGGCACGATCAACCTCGGGAGGACCCATGAGCAACGACCATCCCAACGTCGACGCCGTGAACCGCATGACGAAGGCGATCTTCGACCAGGACCACGACGCCCTGGCCAAGATCTTCACCGACGACCTCGTGTTCCACCTCCGTGGCGCCCACCCGATGGCCGGCGACCACGCGGGGCTCGGCGGGTTCCTCGGGGTGCTCGGCTCGTTGTTCGAGAGTGACCGACGGCCAGATCGAGCTCGACCAGCAGTTCTGCGTCGGGGCCGACGGGTGGGCCGCCGAGTGGGAGCACGCCACGCTGGGTCGGCCAGCGACGACGAGACCCTCGAGTCGCGCAACGCCTTCGTGTACCGGTTCGAGGGCGATCGGATCGCCGAGATGTGGATGTTCCTCGGCGCGATGCCCGAGCACGGCCGAGGCGTTCTTCGGCTGACGGCTGATTGCGCACGTATGGCGGGCAAGACTGGACGTGATGCGAGCCATCGAGGACGCTCGGGCGGCGTGCGACGGCCACCGGTGGGGTGACGCCTACCGGCTGCTGTCCGGCCTCGCGCTCGACACGCTCGACATCGACGATCTCGACCGGCTCGCCACCGCCGCGTACCTCACCGGCCACGACGAAGAGGGCTTCGCCCACTGGGTCCGAGCCCACCAGCATGTGCGTCGGCCGACGGCGCGGTGCACCGGGCGGCGTACTTCGGGGCGAGCTCGCCCAGGGCCTCGGCTTCAAGGGCGACCTCGGCCGGTGCCGGGGCTGGGTCGACCGGACCGCCCGCCTGTTGGCGGACGCCGGCATCGACTGCGTCGAGCAGGGCTACCTCGAGTACGGGCTCGCGATGATGCGGCTCTTCGAGGCCGGCGACATCGCCGGTGCCCGCGCCCACTTCGTGCAGGCCGGCAAGATCGGCGCCCGCTTCGCCCACCGCGAGCTCGTCACCCTGGCGCGCATCGGCGAGGGTCGCATGCTCATCTACCTCGGCGACATCGCCGAGGGGATGGCGCTGCTCGACGAGGCCATGGTCTCGATCGAGGCCGGTGAGCTGTCGCCGCTCGCGACCGGTGACGCCTACTGCACGGTGATCGACGCGTGCGCCGAGCTGTTCGACCTCGCCCGCTGCCGGGCGTGGACCGAATCGTTCACGCGCTGGTGCGACACGCAACAAGAGCTCGTGCTCTACCGCGGCCACTGCTTCCTGCACCGCGCCGAGATGCTCGGCCTGCTCGGGGCGTGGCCCGAGGCGCTCGCCGAGGCCCGACACGCCTGCGATCGCCTGGCCGCACCCGTCATGCCCACCGTGCTCGGCGCCGCCTGCGCGATCGAGGGTGACCTCCTCCGCCTCGTCGGCGACCTCGACGGCGCCGAAGCCGCCTACCAGCGGGCCAGCGAGCACGGCCGCGACCCCCAGCCCGGTCTTGCCCTGCTGCGGCTCGCGCAAGGTCGGCTCGACGTCGCCGACGCCATGATCCGCCGGGCGCTCGGCGAGATCGCAGGACCCGATGTCGCGAGCGCGCCTGCTCGGCCCCTACGTCGAGATCGTGCTCGCGGCCGGCGACACCGCCGCCGCTCGCGCCGCAGCCGACGAGCTGCGCGGTGTCGCCGCCGAGCTCGGCACCCCGCTCCTGCGAGCCCACGCCGCCCGGGCACGTGGGCGCAGTGCTCCTGGCCGAAGGAGATGCCAACGGCGCGCTCGTCGAGCTGCGGAGAGCCTTCAACGAGTTCAACGACCTCGGCGTGCGCTACGACGCCGCCCGCACCCGCCTGCTCCTCGCCGACGCGTGCGCGCGCTCGGCGACCACGACACGGCCGAGATGGAGTCGATCGCCGCCCGCGCCGTCCTCCGCGACGGTCGGCGGCGAGCGCGGCACCATCGCGCCGGCCGGCCCCTTGCCCCAAGGCCTCACCCAGCGCGAGCTCGAGGTGCTCCGCCTCCTCGCCCGCGGCAAGACCAACCGGATCATCGCCCAAGAGCTCTTCATCAGCGAGAAGACCGTGGCCAGCCACGTCAGCCACATCTTCACCAAGCTCGACGTGACCTCGCGGTCCGCCGCCACCGCCTACGCCTACGACCACGACCTCGTCTGATCCACCCGGCGCCGGTCAACTTGTCGACTCCTTCGACCGCTGGCTACGCGGCCTGACGACCGACCCGGACTTCGCCGAGGGCTCCGAACTCGTCGCACAGGGCACGACCGGTGTGAGTGGTCTCGTCGTCGAGGACGTACGGCGCTCCCAGAGGATCAGACCGGTGATCGCCAGGTCCCGGGAGGCAGCCTCGAGGGCCAGATGGCACCTCCGGAGGTCCCGTAGACGGCCGCGCTGCCGCCTGCCAGATCCAGGACCGCAGCGAGGTCCTCGAACTCGCGATCAACGGAGTACGGCTGGGTGTCGCCGCTGTCGCCCCGACCGCGCCGGTCGTAGTTGAACACGGTGAGCCGATCGGCGAGCGACGTCGCTAGGCCCATGCTGTTGGAGCGGGTGGTCGGGCCGGCGCCGACCAGCACGACAGCAGGACCGGCGCCACAACGGTCCACGGTGATTAGTCGATGACGAAGCCGCCGCTGATGTTGAGGGTGGCGGCGGTCATCATGTGGGCGGCGTCGGAGGCTGCGAAGACGGCGGCGATCCCGACGTCGTCGTCGGTGGCGGCGCGGCCGAGCATGTTGGCGTCAGCCATATCGGTGGTCTCGCCGGCGGAGGTGGGGATGCCGGCCGTGACGATCGTGACGACCCGGACGCCCTGGCGGCCGAGCTCACAGGCCAGCTGCCGGCGCATGGTCTCCTGGGCGAAGAACGACACGAGCGTCCCCCCGACGGCGTAGCTGCGGGTGGGTTCGCCTTCGCCGCCGAAGAACAAGATGACTCCCCCGGTGGGCTGGCGCACCATGTGACGGGCGACCGCCTGGGACGTGAGGAACGTGGAGCGCACGATCGAGTCGACCGGTCGGACGAAGGCCTCGACGGTCATGTCGATCATCGGGGTGCCCTGCACATCACCGTGGCTGATGAGGTTGAACCCGATGTCGACGTGCCCGGCATGACCCGCGACCCGGTCGGCGTGCTCCTGCACGGCGGTGGGATTGAGGACGTCCACCACCGCGGTGTGCACGTCGCCGCCTGTCGCTCGGATCCGGTCGGCGACGGCCTCGAGCGTGGCCGGTGTACGGGCGGCCAGATGGACACGGGCACCTGCCCCGGCGAAGGCGCCGGCCACGGCGGAGCCGATGGCACCGGCCCCATAGACGATCGCCACCTTGCCGTCGAGCGGTCTTTGAGCATCAGCGGGCATCGATGATCTCCTGGCGGGGGGCGGCTGGTTCGGGTGGTTTGGACGGCTCGCCCGCGGCGACGCGCCCGTGCCGCAGCAGGACGACGATCGCGGCCGCGGCCGCGGCCATCAGCGCCGCGCTGACCAGGGCGGTGACCTGGAAGCCGTCGGTGAACGCGGCCTGAGCGCGAGCCAGCAGTTGGGCTCCTCGCGCCGGGGAGAGCTGGTGACTGAGAGCGACCGCAGCGCCCAGGCTGTCAGTAGCTTCGGGCGGCACCACGGCGGGGAGGTGGGCGCGGTAGACCGCGGCGCCGACGCTGCCGAGGACGGCGATCCCGAGAGCGGCACCCAGCTCGGTGCTGGTCTCGGAGATCGCGGAGGCGACACCGGCGTGCTCGGGCGGTGCAGCGCCGAGGCTGGTGTCGGTGGCCAGCGTGAACACCGGAGCCAGGCCGAGCGCGAACACGACCGACCCGGCCACGATCACCACCAGGGCAGAGCCTGCGTTGACCTGGGCGAGGAGGGTCAGCCCGATGCCGGCTAACACGAAGCCCGATCCCATGACCATGACGGGACGGAACCGGCGCACGAGCTGCGGCCCCGCCAGGCCACCGACCATGAACATGCCGAACATCGGCAGCATCGACAGCCCCGCCTCCAGCGATGATTGCCCCAGCACCAGCTGCAGGTACTGCGAGACGAAGAAGCCCGCGCCGAACAAGGTCATGAAACCGAGCAGGTTCGCGGCCAGCGGCACGCTGAACGCTCGCACCCGGAACAGGCGCAGGTCGATCAACGGGTCATCCAGTTGCCGCTGACGACTCACGAACGCCGCGGTGGCACCGATGCCCACGACCAGGGCGACGAGGGCCGGCGTCGTCGCGCCGTGCAGCGCGGCCTGCTTGAGGCCGTAGACAACGCCGAACACTGCCCCCAACGACAGGAGGGCACTCGACCCGTCGAGATGGGCCGGCTGCGGGTCCCGGGACTCCGGCAGCACATGCGGTGCGACGGCCAGCAGGACCAGGATCAGCGGCACCGCTGGCAGGAAGACCGCACCCCACCAGAACCACTCGAGCAGCAGCCCGCCTACCAACGGCCCGACCGCTCCTCCCAGCGACAGGCTCATCGCCCACACGCCGATCGCGGTGGCGCGTTGGCGCGGATCCTGGAACATGTTGCGGATCAGCGAGAGCGTCGAAGGCATCAACGTGGCCGCGGCCAGGCCGAGTGCCGCCCGCGCCCCGATCAGCATCGTCGCACTCGTCGAGAACGCCGCCAGCGCCGACGCGGCACCGAACGCTGTCGCCCCGATCAGCAGCAACCGGCGCCGACCGATCCGGTCGCCGAGTCGACCCATCGTGATCAGCGAGCTGGCGAGCAGGAACCCGTAGACGTCGATGATCCACAGCAGCTGGGTGCTGCTCGGTTCGAGCGCCGCGCTGAGGTGCGGGACGGCGAGGTCCAAGACGCTGGCGTCCATCGAGATCAACAGGCACGGCACCGCTAGCACACAGAGGCCGGTCCACTCCCTGCGCCCTGCTTGGCGTACCTCGGCCCGCGTCAATGCGATTCGAGTTGGGTCGTCATCTCGAGTTGGTCGCCGTAGACGCGCTCCGACGCGATCAGCCCATCCTTGATGTGGAGGATCGACACCGAGTGGGTCGTGACGGCCTTGCCGGTCGGTGGGATCGGACCGCTCGGGCCGGGCATCGGGCCGGTGTGCGTCCCGGTGAAGACGACCTCGGTGGCGGCGATTCCATCCGCGAAGGCCTGCGCTCCGAACGCCAGCACGCCGTCCGGGAATGCCTCCCACATGGCCTCCATGTACCGCCGGAGCTCGTCGTGGCCCTGCAACGAGACACCCCCCGGAAGCTCGAAAACGACATCGGGCTGCTGGTTGGCCAGGAATCCTTCGATGTCGCGTCCGTTGATGGCGGTGATGTTGCGGTCGAGGACCTGCTTCAGGTCGGTCTGCTCGTGGGCCACGATGCCTCCGTGGTTCGGTCGGGCCATGAACCGGTGCACCATGACAAGGGCGACTTGCGGTTCTCTTCCGGTTGACTTGCGGTCGGTGGACGTGGCGTGCCGCCGCTCTAGGGTCGCGGGGTGCGCTTCGGGGTGCTCGGACCGCTCGCGGTGTGGACGAGCCGGGGTGCGGTGGTGCCCGTGGCGGAGGCGAAGGTGCGAGCACTGCTGGCTGAGCTGCTCGTCTATGACGGCCGGCCCGTATCCAGGGACGAGCTGATCGAGGACCTGTGGCACGGGCATCCGCCCGGCAAGCCGGTCGGCACCCTGCAGGCGAAGGTCTCGCGCCTGCGCCGCGTGCTGGAGGACGCTGAGCCCGGCGGCCGGCAGCTCGTGGTGTCGGTGCCGTCCGGCTACCAGCTCGACACGACGACGGCGGTGGTGGATGCGGACCAGTTCGCCGCGTTGGCCGAACGGGCTCGGGCGACCGACGACCTCCGCGACCGGGTCGCTCTGCTCACCGAAGCGCTCGGGTTGTGGCGGGGTCCGGCCTTCGCCGACCTGAGTGGGGAGCCGTTTGGCCGCCCGGCGGTCACCCGCCTGGAGGAGGAGCGGCTGGTCGTGTTGGAGGAGCGGATCGAGGCCCGTCTCGGGCTGGGCGAGCACCACCAGGTGGCCGGCGAGCTGAGCGAACTCGTGGCGTTGCACCCGCTTCGGGAGCGCCTGCGCGCCGCCCACATGCGCGCTCTGTACCGGGCCGGACGCCAGAGCGAGGCGTTGGCGAGCTACGCGGAGCTCCGCGATCAGCTGGTCGAGGCACTGGGTGTCGACCCGAGTCCCCAGCTGGCCGAGCTCCACCTGGCGGTCCTGCGTCAAGACGCGCAGCTCGCCCCGCCCCGCACGGGACCCGTTCACGGCAATCTCCCTGTCGCGCTGACCGACCTCGTCGGGCGCGCGACCGCCATCGCCGAGGTCAGCAAGCTGCTGTCCGCGCATCGCCTGGTGACGCTGACCGGGCCCGGCGGGGTCGGCAAGACCCGGTTGGCGGTGGACGCCGCAGCCCGCATGGGTGCCATCTGCCCCGACGGAGCCTGGCTAGTCGAGCTCGGCCCGGTCGGTCCACACCGCGCAGCCCCCGATGTCGGCTCGCTGGTCGCCACCGTCAACGCCACCCTCGACATCTGGGACGCCCCGGCACCGGGACCTCGACCCGCTACCGCGGTCGACCGGCTGGCCGGGGCCCTGCACGCCAAGCGCTCGTTGCTGGTTCTCGACAACTGCGAGCACGTCGTCGAGGCAGCCGCCGAGCTGGCCCAGCGCCTGCTCGCCGCCGCGCCCAACCTGCGCATCCTGGCCACGAGCCGCGAGCCGCTCGGCTTAGCCGGCGAGGCGCTGTGGATCGTTCCCCCGCTGGAGGCCCCCGGCCCTGACCTCGACGCCGAGGCCGGTTCGCTGCAGGCGTTCAGTGCGGTGCAGCTGTTCGTGGCCCGGGCGGCCGCGACCGCGCCCGGCTTCGCGGTCGACCCGACCAACGCCGCCGCCGTGGCCGCCATCTGCCGACGGCTGGACGGGATCCCGCTGGCCCTGGAGCTGGCGGCCACCCGCGTCCGCGGGCTGGGCGTGCACGAGCTCGCCACCCGCCTAGACGACCGATTCCGCCTGCTGGTCGCCGCCCAGCACGGCGCACCGCCTCGGCAGCAGACCCTGCGGGCGGTGATCGACTGGAGCTGGGACCTGCTCGGCCCGGCCGAGCAAGCCGTGCTGCGACGACTCGCTGTTCCCGACGGCTGCGCTCTAGCAGGCGCCGAGCAGATCTGCAGCGGAGACGGGGTCGAGGCGACCGACGTCGCCTCCGTGTTGGCACGGCTGGTCGACCGGTCGATGGTCGTGATGACCGACACCAGCGGGGCACCCCGCTACCGCCTACTCGAATCGGTGGCCGCCTATGGCTGGCATCGCCTGGTCGCTGCGGGCGAGGCCGAAGAGGTGCGGCGTCGTCACCGCCGCTACCACACCGAGCTGACCGAACACGCCGCGTCCCATATGCGGGGCCCGGACCAGCAGGAATGGTTGGAGCGGCTCGACCCCGAGGCCGCCAACCTCCGGCGGTCCCTGGAGACCGCGGTCGAGGACGGAGATTCGGGTCTCGCGCTGCACCTGGTGAACTCGGCCGCCTGGTACTGGTTCCTGCGGGGCCGGCTGGTCGACGGCCGTCAGGCCCTGGAGACCGCTCTCGCCGCGGCCCGCGACCGCGGGGCCCCGGCCCGGGCCCGAGCGCAGGTCTGGCTCACTGGCTTCAGCCTGCTGGCCGGCCACGTCGCGGGCTCGGTCGATCGCGCCCGGGAAGCCGCCGCGCTCTGCGACGACATCGACAAACCCGCCGAGCGGGCGCGGGCTCAGTGGTTCCTCGGCTTCGCCGCGTCCGACTGGGGTGACCCCTCGACCAGTGAGGAGCTGGTGGCCCGGGCGCTCATCGGCTCCCGGTCAGTTGGCGACCAGTGGGGGGTCGCCGCCGCGCTCAGCACTCGGGCCAAGCTGGCCTACCTCCGGGGCGACCTCACCGCCGTCCGGGACAACGGCGAGCAGAGCCTCACGCTGTTCCGGGACATCGGCGACCGCTGGGGCCAATTGCAGGCCACTGAGTGGCTCGGCGCGCAGGCGATGGCGCTCGGGGACTACGACCGGGCGACGCAGCTCTACCAGGACGGCTGGCACATGGCCGAGGCACTGGCCCTGTGGCCGCAGGCCGCCGACCAGATGTCGTGGCTCGGTCGGGTCGAAGCGCTCGTCGGAGACCCGGCACGCGCCCGCAGCCTCCACCGACGGGCCATGCAGCTGGCCACCGACCACGGATACCAGCCGGGAGCCAACTTCGCCGAGCTCGGCCTGGCCGATACCGCCCGCCACCAAGGCGAACTCGCCACCGCCGAGCACCACCTCACCCGAGTTCTCGACCGCATCCACGCCAGCGGCGTCGATCCCGGCATGACCGACGCGTTGGTCCTCTCCCAGCTGGGGTTTGTGGCCGAGCAAAGGGGCGACGCCGAGACCGCCCGGACCCTCCACCTCGGCAGCCTCACGATCGCCCGCAAACTCGGCGACCCCCGCGCCATCGCCCGCGCCCTCGAAGGCCTCGCCGGTGCACACACCCTCACCGGGAACCACCAGCGCGCCGCCGAGCTGCTCGGCGCGGCCGAGGCTGCCCGCAGCGCAGCCGGCGCGCCACTGCCTCCGGCCCTCCGGACCGACGTCGACCGCATCACCCGCCGGGCCCACGCCGCGCTCGGCCCCGCCCCCTTCACCGCCGCCCTCAACGACGGCACCAAGCTCGACCCCCGGGACCCCGCCACCACGTGAGCCGCCGCGTGGCCTCCTCCCAGACGTACCGCCCCCTGACCGGCCGGGACGGTCCCATCTTGCGTGCAAGCGGGCGTGACGGTTCTTCGGGTTAGGCGGCGGCGGTCATGCGGTCGCCGTAGTGGATGGTGAGCGCGTTCAGGATCTGCTTCCAGCCGTGCACACACCCGGTCGGGCTGGAACGGTTCTTCCTCCCTTCGGTGGCCACCCGGGGGGTGGACGACCAGGGCTCGCCGCCAGCGGTCTCGCACAGAATGGGCGCTGGCCATCTGCTGCGGAGGCGCGTCGACCCGGCCGGCGTCCCCAAGAAGCTCGGCAACCACACCGCAGCGCCAAGGCGTCAGCAGGCAAACAGCGCGCCGTCGGAGTCATCGCGACGCCCCATTCCAGGCGGTCAAGTGCTCCTCGGCAAAAGGCGTTACCACCCGACCGCTCATACAGCCGAGGGTTTGGCGCGGTCGGCCGGAGAGATCGTCCTCGTGTCCCAGCGGAGGGTCGAGCGGGCGGTCGGAGCGAGGCGCATCGTCCGGACGGGGAGCGCGGCGGCCGCCGCCACCGCCTCGGCGACCTCGCCGGCCGCGGTGCCGCCCGACCGGTCGGCCAGCAGCCACGCCCCGACGCTGACGCCTTCGTGCACCGGCAGCCGCGGGAACTCGTCGGGCACGCGGGCCGTGACGAGGCGTCCCCGCTCGGCCACCGCTCCCGCGGGAGCGTCGGCCAGCGCCCCGGAAATGGCGACCACCGGCAGCTCGGCGCGGGCCAGGTCGTAGAGGGCGATCAGGACGGTCCCCGGCTCGTCCTCGCCCGCGGCACCGCCCTCGGCCCGCTGGGAGTGCGGGACATGGTCGGCGGCGAAGGCCGGTCCCGACGGGTGAGGGACGAGGAGGTGCACGTCGGTGTGGTCGACCGATCAGCTCGTTGGCGACATGCGGGCCGTACTCTCCTTCCACACCGGGCCGCCGTAGAAGCGTGCGAGCGCCTCGGCCCGTCCCGCGGGATCCCGGAAGCGGCGGACCCAGACGAACCGGGCGTCGTCCCCCGGCACCGTGAACAGGCCGACGATGTCCATGCCGAGGTCCTCCTGGGACGCCAGGAAGTGCGTCTCAAAGTGGTCGACGAACGCATCAACCTGGCCTTGCACCAGCTCGTAGGAGCGGAGTTCGACGAGCTCTGCGACGGCGGGCGGCTGGTCCATCCGGCCAGCGTCGCACGGTTGCCGGGCCGCTCGGACCGCGGGTCACCGCATCCAGCGTTTCTCCACCTCGCCTCCAAGCATGCGGCGGGTCTCGGACCACATGCCTCGTGCCCGCTGGCCGGCGCCTCATCCGATGCCTCTAGTGGCTGGGGGTCCTCGAGGGCTTCCTTGCGCGGGCCTTCTCGGCGGCCACCCCGGCAACTACTCAGCGTTCCCGAGGGTCACCCTGGTCCTCGGTCGACAACATGACCCCGGCATGACCGGCCTACGGCGTAGGAGGCGGTCGCTCTGCCCCAGCGTTTCCCATGGTCATCACGACCGGCGCATGGCCTCTGGCGACCTCTGTCCCGCACCCGTCCCGCAGCGGATGCGTCAACCGCTCGCCAGGCTTCGGAGCCGTGCGCGTGCGAACGCAGGCCCGAGCGGGTGCTCCCGGTCGATCCCACGCCGGTCCCACAGTCGTCCCACGGATCGGGGTGTTCCACGGCCCGTCGCGGTCATCGACGGTCAAGGTTGAAGTGACAGACAGCAGCGCAAAGTCCCCAGGTCACAGCGTCGATCCGCAGGACGGCAGCGGTGCCCCCGGCAGGACTCGAACCTGCGGCCTACCGCTTAGGAGGCGGTCGCTCTATCCACCTGAGCTACGAGGGCGCGCTCCCCGACCGTACCCGGTCGTCAGGGCCGGCCAAGTTGGTCGCGGACCACCTTGCCCAGCGCGTTGCGGGGTAGCGCCGTCACCCGGTGGATCGCTCGTGGGCGCTTGTACGGTGCCAGCTGGTCGGCTGCCCACCTCACCACCTCGTCCGGGTCGAAGTCCGGGGTGGCCTCGACGTACGCCGTCACCGTCTCGCCCCACTCGTCGGACGGGGTGCCGACCACCGCGGCGTCGACGATCGTGTCGTGCGCCCGCAGGACCTCCTCCACCTCGCGGGGGTAGACGTTGTAGCCGCCCGTGATGATGAGCTCCTTGGCCCGGCCGACGATGCGCAGGTAGCCGTCCTCGTCGAACGCTCCGATGTCGCCCGTGCGGAACCAGCCGTCCGGCGTGAAGCACTCGGCCGACGCCTCCTCGCGGCGCCAGTAGCCAGCGAAGACGTTCGGGCCCCGGACCTCGATCTCCTGCGTGGCCTCCGCCAGGCGGACCTCCACACCCGGCAGCGGGATGCCGACCGTGCCCGGGCGGCGGTCGCCCTCGTACGGGTTCGAGACGAGCATGACCGTCTCGGTCATGCCGTAGCGTTCGAGGACCTCCTGGCCCGTGCGCGACCGGATGCGCTCGTGCAGGTCGGCGGCCAGCGGGGCCGAGCCGGAGACGCACAGGCGGAGGTGGGCCAGTGCGGCCACGTCCGGTGCGTCCGCCAGCCGGGTGTACATCGTCGGGACGCCGAAGAACATCGTCGCCTCCGGGTCGGCGGCCGCCGCCAGGACCGCCCCCGCCTCGAAGCGTTCGAGCAGCACCACCTGGGCGCCCGCCAGCAGCGTCACGTGCAGTCCGACCCCGAGGCCGTGCATGTGGAACAGCGGCAGGCACAGCACCAGCCGGTCGCGCTCGGTCCAGCGCCACGCCAGCCGGAGCGCCTCCGCGCTCGCCAGCAGGTTGCCGTGCGACAGCAGCGCGCCCTTGGGCGCCCCCGTCGTCCCCGACGTGTACGGCAACAGCGCCGGGTCTCCCGGGCCGGACCGGTCGAGCGGGGGGACCGCACCCCCCGGCGCCAGGTCCACCTCGACGCCCGTGACCACGAGCGACGGGTCCAGCTCGCCCGCCCACTCCCGTAGGCGCCCGTCGCCGAGGATCGCGGCCCGCGGCTCGGCGTCCCCCATGATCACGCCCAGCTCCCGCCGGCTGTACGCCGCGTTCACCGGCACCACCACGAACCCGGCCCGCAGCGCGGCGGCGTGGGCCACCACCAGCGCACCGGACGCCGGGCCGGACAGCAGCACCCGGTCGCCCCGCCGGACACCGGCCGCCGCCAGGCGAGCGGCCACCGCCTCGGTGCCCGCCAGCAGGTCGGCGCCGGTCAGCCAGGGCCCGCCCGGGTCGCGGACGACGGGCCGCGACGGCTCGCGCGCCCATGCCCGCGCCCAGGCGCTTGGCAGGCTGCCCTGGGCCACGAGGTCGACCGCCGCGGGCGCCGTGCCCGGCGGCAGGTGGGCCTCCCAGCCGGGCCGGGGGGTGGTCCGATCGGCCACGCCGCTGACCCTACGATGTCGGCGTGTCACTACCGCCACCTCCACAGCAGCCCTATGACCAGCCGTCGTACGGCTACGGGGCCATGCCACAACCACACCCGCAGGGCACCACGATCCTCGTGCTCGGGATCCTCGGCATAGTCATCTGCGGATTCCTTGCGCCCGTCGCCTGGATCATGGGCAACAACGCGCTCGCCGAGATCGACCGCAACCCGGCGGCCTACAGCAACCGCTCGACGGTGAACGCCGGCCGGATCTGCGGGATCATCGGCACCGTCCTCCTGGTCCTCTACGTCCTCTTCATCATCGCCTCGAACGCCTAGGCGACAGCTCTGACGTGGGGTCGGGCCGCGCCATCCCGGAGCGGACCCGACCCTACGATGTCGCCCGTGTCGTACTCCCCTCCTCCCCCGCCCTTCGGCGGCGGTCCGATGCCGATGCCTGGGCCGTATGGCACCGGGCAGATCGAGCATCCGCAGGGCACCACCGTCCTCGTGCTGGGGATCCTCAGCCTCGTGGTCTGCTCGCTCATCGGACCGTTCGCCTGGGTGAAGGGCAACAACGCGCTCGCCGAGATCGACCGCAACCCGATGGCGTACTCCAACCGGAGCTACGTCCAGATCGGCCGCATCCTCGGCATCGTCGGCTCGTGCCTGGCGATCTTCTACGTCATCGCGGGCGTGATCTGGGTGATCGCCCTCGCGGCGGCCACCTCCGGGACGAGCTGAGCCAGGTCGTACCCACAGGATGGCTCGCCCTACCGCGACCCCGTCCACCTGAACCCCGCCCGTCACTGACGCCTGTGTCAGACTCGCCGCCCATGGGACGGCGAGCCGACCACCCGACCAACCCCGACGTCGACCTCGTGTCGGGGAGGTTCTGGGGCGACGATCCGTACCCGGCGCTGGCGTGGATGCGCGAGCACGCCCCCGTGTACTGGGACGAGCGGGGCCAGGTCTGGGGCATCGCCGCCTACGACGACCTCAAGCACGTCTCCCGCACCCCCGAGCGTGTGCTCGAGCGCGGGCGGCATCCGGCCCTCGACGCCCGCCCTGCCGATGATGATCGACATGGACGACCCCGAGCACTGGCAGCGGCGCAAGCTGGTCAACCGCGGGCTTCACGCCCCGGCAGGTCCGGGACCAGGCCGGCAAGATCCAGCGGGTCTGCGACGACCTCATCGACCGGTGTGCGAGCGCGGCGCCTGCGACTTCGTGTGGGACATCGCCGCGCCCCTGCCGCTGATCATGATCGGCGACGCGCTCGGCGTGGCGCCCGAGGACCGCGACGACCTGCATGACGCTGGTCGGACGACATGATGCGCGCGCTCGTGGGCGTCGACGACGCCGACGGCACCGCGCTGGTGCGGGCCGCCGAGGCGTTCGGTGCCTACTCCGACTACGCCGGCCGGGTCGTCGCCGCCCGCCGGGACGAGCCCCGCGACGACCTCATGAGCGTCCTCGTCCACGCCGAGGTCGACGGCGACCGGCTGGACCTGGACAGCCTCGTGCACGAGTCGCTGCTGATCCTGATCGGCGGCGACGAGACCACCCGCCACGTGCTGTCCGGCGGCATGTTCCAGCTGCTGCGCCCACCCCGACCAGTGGGACGCGCTGGTCACGGACCGCAGCCTGCTGCCCGGGGCGGTCGAGGAGATGCTCCGCTGGGTCTCCCCCATCAAGAACATGGCCCGGACCGTCGTCGCCGACGTCGAGCTACCGGGGCCAGACCATGGCGGCCGGCGACAAGGTGCTGCTGCTCTACCCGTCCGCCAACCGGGACGCGGCCGCCTTCCCCGAGCCCGACCGGTTCGACATCCGCCGGCAGCCCAACGAGCACGTGGCCTTCGGCTTCGGGCCGCACTTCTGCCTCGGCAACAGCCTCGCCCGCCTCGAGCTGACGACGATGTTCGACCGCCTCGCCGACCGCCTGCCCGACCTGCGCCTCGCTCCCGGGATCGCCGCCGAGGACGACCTCGACCGGCGGGCGGCCAACTTCGTCTCCGGCTACGAGCGCATGCCGGTCGAGTTCACGCCGGCGGCGCCCGTCGGCGCGGCCGCGCGCTGATCCCGCCTGCGCCGCGGCACACTCCCCGCCATGGCCGACGTGGCAGAGGCCGGCGAGAGCCGGGTATCGAGCATCGAGCTGTTCTTCGACCTCGTGTTCGTGTTCGCGATCACCCAGATCACCGGGGCGGTGACCGAGGCCCCGACCGCGCAGGGCATCGTCCGGGCCGTCCTCGTGTTCGCGGTGCTGTGGTGGGCCTGGGGCTCGTACGCCTGGCTGACCAACACGGTCCCGACCGGCGAGCCCCTCACCCGGCTCGTCGTGCTCACCGCCATGGGCGCCATGCTCGTGATCGCCCTGGCGGTGCCCCTTGCGTTCGACGACAGCGCCACTGCGTTCGCGCTCGGCTTCCTCGTCGTGATGGTGCTGCACCTCGCGCTGTTCCTGCTGGCCGCCGAGAACCCCGCGCTCGCCCGGGGGGCGATCCTCCGCCTCGCCCCCAGCAACCTCGCCGCCGCCGTCGTGCTGCTCGTCGCCGGGACGATGGAGGGGGGCGTCCAGACCGCGCTCTGGGTGGCGGCGATCGCCGTCGCGTACATCGGCCCGTTCATCACCGGCGTCGCCGGGTTCACGGTGCACCCCGGCCACTTCGTCGAGCGCCACGGGCTCATCGTGCTGATCGCCCTCGGCGAGTCGGTCGTCGCCATCGGCTCCGCCGGCGACATCACCGTCGACTGGTCGCTGGCCGGCACCGCGCTCGTGGTCATGGCCCTGATCGTCGGACTGTGGTGGGCCTACTTCGACCACGATGCCGACGAGGGCGAGCGGGCGCTCGTCGCCGCCGAGGGAGTGGACCGGGCCCGCATCGGCCGGGACGTGTACAGCTACCTCCACATCCCGCTGGTGCTCGGCGTCGTGTTCGCCGCCGTCGGCATCCACGAGGCGCTGGTCCGCCCGGACGAGCCGCTCGACCCCGTGTTCGCCGCCGCGTTCGCCGGCGGCACGCTGCTGTTCTACGTCGGGCTGGCCGCGATCCGGGTGCGCCTCGGCCGCCCGCCGGGGCGGGCGTGGCTGGCCGCCGCGGCCGTCGCGGCGGTGATGATCCCGATCGGGCCCCACGTCGACGCCATCGTCGCCGCCGCGGTGCTCGCCGCCGCCGGGCTGACGATGGCCTTGGCCGAGAAGTCCCACGGCCGGGTGCTTGAATCGTCCGCGTGACGCTCGACGCCTCCGCCGCCTCCGCCCTGGTCGACCACACCTGGGACGCCGACATCGTGCCGGTGCTGCACGACTACATCCGCATCCCGAACGTGTCGTCGGCCTACGACGCGGCACTGGGCCGAGGCGGGCTACATGGCGCAGGCGACCGAGTTGCTGCGGCAGTGGTGCGACCGGCAGGCGGCCGACGGGCTGCCGAGGGCGACGGTCGAGGTCCACGAGCTGGAGGGACGCTCGCCGCTGCTGCTGGTCGACGTGCCCCCGGCGGGCGCCGGGCGGGCCGACGCCACGGTCGTGATCTACGGCCACCTCGACAAGCAGCCGCCGTTCTCGGGCTGGCGCCGGGGGCTCGGCCCGTGGGAGCCCGTGCTCGACGGCGACCGGCTCTACGGGCGGGGCAGCGCCGACGACGGCTACTCGACATTCTCGGCGCTCACCGCGCTGCGGGCGATCCGGGCCGCCGGCGGGTCCCACCACCGCTGCGTCGTGCTGATCGAGGCCAGCGAGGAGTCGGGCAGCCCGGACCTCCCGGCCCACCTGGAGGCGCTGGGCGACCGCCTGGGCACGCCGTCGCTGGTCGTGGCGCTCGACTCGTGGTGCGGCGACTGGGACCGGCTGTGGCTCACGTCCTCGCTGCGGGGGCTCGTGGACATGACCGTCGAGGTCCGGGTGATGACCGAGGGCGTCCACTCGGGCGCAGCGGGCGGGGTGGTCCCCTCGTCCTTCCGGATCCTGCGGACGCTGCTCAGCCGCATCGAGGACGAGCAGTCGGGCTACCTGCTGCCCAGCGAGCTGCACGCCCACATCCCCGACGACCGCCTGCGCCAGATCGCGGCGATCGCCCAGGAGCTCGGGGACGTGACCGCGACCTTCCCATTCGCCGAGGGGGTCCAGCCGGCCCGGCCGTCGACCGAGCAGCAGCTCATCGCCCGGACCTGGGAACCCGCCCTGGAGGTGGTCGGCATCGACGGCGCCCCGCGCCCGTCCCGGGCCGGCAACGTGCTGCGGCCGTCGACGGCGGTGAAGTTGTCCGTGCGGCTGCCCCCGACCGTCGACCCGGAGGTCGCGGCGGCCTCGCTCGAGCGGCGGCTGGCAGCGGACCCGCCCTACGACGCCGTCGTGACGGTCCGGCGGGGCGCCGCCGAGCCGGGGTGGCACGCGCCAGCACCGACGGCATGGCTGACCCGGGCGGTCGAACGGGCGTCGGTCGCCGCGTTCGGTCGCCCCCCGCTCACCGGGGGCGAGGGCGGCACGATCCCGTTCCTCGGGATGCTCGCCCGGCGCTTCCCCGCGGCGCAGTTCGTGGTGACCGGCGTGCTCGGCCCCGGGTCCAACGCGCACGGCCCCAACGAGTTCCTCCACCTCCCGACGGCGCGCCGCGTCACCACCGCGTGCGCGCACCTGCTGGACGTGCACGCCCGATCGTGAGCAAACTCCCAGGTTGGGGGGTTTCACTCTGGACATGCCCGACGCAGCCGTGCTCGTCGTCGACGACGACGAGTTCATCCGAGACCTGGTGTCGAGCGCCCTGCGCATCGCAGGGTTCGCCACGTCGACCGCGATCGGCGGGCGCGAGGCGCTCGACCTGATCTCGCGCGACCGCCCGGACCTGGTCGTGCTCGACGTGGGCCTACCGGGCGTGGACGGCTTCGAGGTGTGCCGCCGGATGCGGGGCGAGGGCGACCAGACCCCGGTGATCTTCCTCACCGCCAGGGACGCCGCCGAGGACCGGGTCAGCGGGTTCACGCGGGGAGGGGACGACTACGTCACCAAGCCGTTCAGCCTGGAGGAGCTGGTCGCGGCGGGTGCGGGCCGTGCTGCGCCGCACGGGCGCCGCGCCGGCCGCGGTGTCCGACGGGCGGATGCGCTATTCGGACCTGGAGATGGACGAGGACACGCTGCTCGTCACGCGGGCCGGCACGCCTGTCCAGCTGTCGCCGACCGAGTTCAAGGTGCTGCGCTACCTGCTCGCCAACCGCGAGCGGGTGGTGTCCAAGGCCCAGATCCTCGACCACGTGTGGGACTACGACTTCGCCGGCAACTCGGGCGTGGTCGAGAACTACATCTGCTACCTGCGCAAGAAGGTCGACTTCGTGGACCCCGCCCTCATCCACACGGTGCGCGGCTTCGGTTACGTATTGCGCACCCAGCCATGATCCGCCGGACGCTGACCGCCGCGGTGGTGGCCATCGTCGCGGTGGTCATCCTCGTGGCCGGGCTGGCGACCGTCACCGCGCTGGAGCAGCGGCTGATCGCCGACATCGACAACCAGCTGCGTGAGGTCCCCGAGAAGATCGACGCGCAGGCAGCGGCCGACCTGCGCCGCCAGCTCGCGCCTGGCATCGTCGACATCCGCCAGGTGGCGTTCGTCCGCATCGGGCCGGCGGGGACGATCGTCGGCAGCGCGCCGTCCGGGCCCTCCGACGACCCCGATCCCCTGCCCGACGTGACCGGGCTCGGGGTGCCGGTGGGTCCGGTGACCGTCGACTCGGTCGAGGACGGCGGGCCCCGCTACCGGGTCGTGACCTCGACCCTGCCGGGCGGCGGCACGCTCGTGACCGCCATGTCGCTCGCCGACGTGGACGCGACCGTCGCGAACGCCCGGCAGATCTTGTTGATGGCCGGCCTGGCGGCGGTGGCGGTGGTGGCGGTGGCGGCGTGGTTCGCCATCCGCCGGGGCCTTGCGCCGGTCGACCGGATGGTCGAGAGCGCCCAGCGCATCGCCGAGGGGAACATCACCGAGCGCGTCGAGGTGACGAATCCTGAGAGCGAGGTCGGCCAGCTCGGCACCGCGCTCAACCGGATGCTCGACCGGCTCGAGGACGCGTTCGCGGCGCGCATGGGCTCGGAGGAGCGGATGCGGCGGTTCGTCGCCGACGCGTCCCACGAGCTGCGCACGCCGCTCACGGCGATCCGGGGCTACGCGGAGCTGTACGGCACGTCGGAGGATCCGGAGGAGAGGGCTCAGGCGATGGGGCGGGTCCAGCAGGCCGCGGTGCGGATGGGCGGGCTGATCGACGACCTGGTCCTCCTGGCCCGGCTCGACCAGGGCCGGCCGCTGGCCAACGACCTCGTGGACATGACCCGGATCGTCGAGGACGCCGCGGCCGACGCCCGCACGATCTCGGATACACGCCCGGTCGACGTGCGCACGACCGGCCGGACGACGTTCGTGACCGGCGACCGGGCCCGCCTGCGCCAGATCGTCGACAACCTGCTGGCCAACGTGCGCGAGCACACGCCGGCGGGGACGAACGTCGAGCTCAACGTGTCGACGGAGGGCGACCAGGTGGTCGTGGCGGTGGCTGACGACGGGCCGGGCATGACGGCCGAGGAAGTCAGCCGGGCGTTCGACCGGTTCTGGCAGGCCCCGGCGACGGACGCCCACCCGCGGCAGGGCACGGGACTCGGTCTCGCCATCGTGTCCGACCTGGTCAAGGCCCATGGCGGCACGATCCGCCTCGACTCGGCGCCGGGCGTGGGGACGCTGGTCACGATCCGGTTGCCGTATGTCGGCGCAGATTCCCAGGAAACTCCCAGCTGGGCATGAGGTGACCGCAAGAACACCGTGAGAAGGTTCCCGGCAACGCCGAGCGTCCAGCGAACCCGGAGGACTCCATGAAGCTCGCCAGGACGGTGGCCGGGGCGGTTCTGGCCGCCGCCGCTGTCGGAGGAGCGACAACGGGTCTGCTGCAGCTCGGTACGGCGGGCGCCACCTCGGGGAGACGGGCCGAGGTGGACGCCCAGCCGGCAGGCACGGCGACGTGCACGCGACCTCTGGCTGCGCTGTCGCAGACGCTCGGCCTACCGGCCGCCCAGATCCGCTTGCACCTGCGCACGGGCGACACGCTCGCCCAGCTGGCCACGGCCCAGGGCGTCGACCGCCAGGCGGTGGTCGACACGCTGACCGCGGTGGGCGACGCCGCGATCGACCGGGGCGTGGCGACGGGGCGGCTGACGGACGAGCAGGCGGCCACGCGCAAGGCGGCGCTGCCGGCCAGGGTGGCGGCGGCTGTCGACAACCCGATCACGCGGGACGGCCACCGGCGCCGGGCGGGCGGCGGCCGTCCCGCGGTGGCAGCGGCGCTGGGCATCTCGCTGCCGGAGCTGCGGCAGGCGCGGGCAGCAGGCGAGAGCATCGCGGACATCGCCGAGGCCCACGGCCTCGACCCACAGCAGGTGATCGACACGCTGGTCGCCCGCTCGACGGAGAGGATCACAGCGCTGGTGAACGGCGAGGCGGCCGCCAGCAACTGCGGATGACGAGATCGCGAGCCGGCGTCGCGAGTGCCAGCAGCGCCGGTCGAGCGAGGCCTGGTGCGGCGGGTCGGGCGGACCTACCGCACCAGGCCGGGCGGGCCGGAGCGCCGGCGTCGCGGACTCTCCCCCGCGACGCCGGGTTCCGGGCCGCTGACGGCGTTCGAGGAAGGACGGGGTCCACCGCGTGCGGCTGATCGCCCGTTACGCTCGACCCCGTACACACGGAAGGCCCCGAGCGACAGACCGGAGCGAGCCGGTCCGATGCTCGGGGCCAACCTGTTACGGCAGGTTGCTTCGGTGACCTTCCCCGACGGCGCCCGTCGGCTCTTGTCACCAGCCGAGCCCTGGGGCAGAACCCCTGGGCCGGCCCGGATATCTGTCAGCGGCTTTTACCCCGCATCAGACGGTCCGTCCACAATCCTGTCGTATCCCCCAGACTGCCGTTTTCCTCCGGTTTCGACTCGGGGCCGAAACCCCTCGCCGTCCTCGTCGGCTCGTGCTGCCGTGGTGGATAGGGGCATCCTGCAGAGCGCGAAACCCCACGTCAAGCCCTATTTCGCAATCCCCAGGCATGTCCCCAGACATTTCTGGTTCATCCCCAGGACGACCTCTGTTCCCCACAGAAATCCCACAAACTCACCCACAGGCCGCCGGCCGGTAAGTTGGCCCCTATGGCTGGAGGCGAACACGGCACCCGTGCGGTCATCGCCGCGTTGCTGGCCAACCTCGGCATCGCTGTCGCCAAGTTCGCCGGCTTCCTGCTGACCAGCTCGGCCTCGATGCTGGCCGAGAGCGTGCACTCCGTCGCCGACTCGGCGAACCAGGCGCTGCTGCTGTTCGGCGGCGCCCGGGCCAAGCGGGCCGCCACCGAGGAGCACCCGTTCGGCTACGGGCGCGAGCGGTTCTTCTGGGCGTTCGTCGTCGCCCTCATCCTGTTCAGCGTGGGCGGCGTCTTCGCCATCTTCGAGGGCATCGAGAAGATCGTCCACCCCCACCAGCTCGAGGACGTGACGATCGCCATCGTCATCCTGCTCGTCGCCATCGTGCTCGAGGGCCTCTCGTTCCGCACCGCCGTCACCGAGGCCGGGCGGGTGCGCGACCCGCAGGTGAGCTGGTGGGCGTTCATCCGCCGGACCAAGCAGCCCGAGCTGCCGATCGTCCTGCTCGAGGACTTCGGGGCGCTCATCGGCCTGGGCATCGCGCTCACCGCGATCACGACCGCGCACGTCACCGGGGACGCGGTGTGGGACGGCGTCGGCACCCTGCTCATCGGGCTACTGCTCGTGTCGATCGCCGCCGTGCTCTCCGTCGAGATGAAGGGCCTCCTGATCGGCGAGTCGGCCACGGTTGCCGACCGGCAGAAGATCGCCGCCGCGATCGAGATCGAGCCGAGCGTGGCGAAGCTCATCCACATGCGGACCGAGCACATCGGCCCCGACGAGCTGCTGGTCGGGGCCAAGATCGAGCTGGTAGGGGGGCTGTCGGTAGCCGAGACCGCGCAGGCCGTCGACCACATCGAGAACAGCATCCGGCGGGCCGTGCCGATCGCCCGGGTGATCTACCTCGAGCCCGACATCTTCCGCACGCAGGTGCCCGGCGGCGGGGCGGAACCCGCCCACCTGGAGAGCTGACGCGGCGATGAGCGACGCCGAGGCCCCGCTCGATCGGCTCGGCCGGGTCATCAGGGAGCGGCGGACGCAGGCCGAGCTGTCGCTGCGCGAGCTGGCCGCGCGCACGAACGTGTCGAACCCCTACCTGTCCCAGCTGGAGCGGGGGCTGCACGAGCCGTCCGTGCGCGTGCTGACCGCCATCGCCAAGGCGCTCAACGTGTCGGCCGAGGAGATGATGGTGCAGGCGGGGATGCTGGACTCGCACGACCTCGGGAACCGTCCGCCGTCGGTCCCTGAGGCCGTCCGGGCCGACCCCCGGCTCACGGAGGAGCAGAAGGCGGCCCTGCTGAGCGTGTACCGCAGCTACGTCGAGGGGCCCTCGACGTAGCTGCAGGCACCGCGGCTCAGGCGGACTTGCTGGCCTTCGTGGCCTTCGTGGCCTTGTGGCCTTGGTCGCCTTGGTGGCACCGGTCGTGCGGGCGGCCTTGGGGGCCTCCGGCGCGACCTTGGCGGCGACGGTGGTGACGAAGCCACGGGCCTCGGCCGGCAGCTTGTCGGCGGCGTCGGTCATCGCCTTGGCCACGTCCCGGCGGACGGCCGGGATGCGGTCGACGACGTCGCCGGCGACCTTGACCAGGTCGCGCTGGGCGGCGTTGACGGTGTCGACGACGGCGGGGAACTGCACGCGGGCGCGCTCGACGCCCTCGCGGATGTAGGCGACGACCCTGGTCTCGGCCTCGGAAACCGTGGTGGTCACCGTCTCGGTGAAGTCGGTGATGATGGTCATGCGCTAAGTATACCTAGCAGCTGCTTGAAACACCACGTGACATCCGGCAAACCCGACCGGCCTGGTCGCCTTTAGGCGGCGCGCTGCTAGGCTCGCCCCCACAAGCGATTCCGGAGGGACACAGATGGCGATCCGACTGGGCGACGATGCCCCGAACTTCTCGGCCGAGACCACCGAGGGCCCCATCGACTTCTACGACTGGAAGGGCGACAGCTGGGCGGTGCTGTTCTCGCATCCCAAGGACTTCACCCCCGTGTGCACGACCGAGCTCGGCCGGGTCGCCGCACTGAAGCCCGAGTTCGACAAGCGCAACGTCAAGGTCATCGGCCTGTCGGTCGACGGGCTGTCCGACCACGAGGGCTGGAGCCAGGACATCGAGGACGTGACCGGCGCGCGGCTCAACTACCCGCTCATCGCCGACCGCGACCGCGCCGTGTCCGGGCTCTACGACATGATCCACCCCGAGGCGAGCGACGACGGTCACCGTCCGCTCGGTGTTCGTGATCGGCCCCGACAACAAGGTCAAGCTCACGTTGACCTACCCCCAGTCGACCGGCCGCAACTTCGACGAGCTGCTGCGCGTGATCGACTCGCTCCAGCTCACCGCCAAGCACAAGGTGTCGACGCCCGCCGACTGGAAGCAGGGCGAGGACGTCATCATCGTCCCGGCCGTCTCCGACGAGGAGGCCAAGGAGCGCTTCCCCGAGGGCTGGGACACCAAGAAGCCCTACCTGCGGCTCGTCAAGCAGCCGAGCTAGCCGGGCCGTCCGGTCGGCGCCGCCGGCCGTTATCTTGCGGGCGTGCGCCGCGTACCGACTTACGGGTCAATAGGTCGACCCACGGTCGCGGCGGGCACCGTGCGCGCCACCAAGGTCTACGGCCGGGACGCGACCCGGGTCACGGCCCTCGACGAGGTCACGGTCGGCTTCCCGGCCCGACGGTTCACCGCGATCATGGGGCCGTCGGGCTCGGGGAAGTCGACGCTCATGCACTGCACGGCCGGCCTCGACACGCTCACGTCCGGCCACGCGTACATCGACGGCACCGACCTCTCGACCCTGTCGGAGCGCGCCCTGACCCGGCTGCGGCGGGACCGCGTCGGCTTCGTGTTCCAGGCGTTCAACCTGGTCCCGACGCTGACCGCGCTCGAGAACATCACGCTGCCGCTGGCGCTCGCCGGGCGCCGGATCGACAAGCGCTGGGTCGACGACGTCGTGGAGACCGTCGGCCTGCGGTCGCGGCGCAACCACCGGCCGGCCGAGCTGTCCGGCGGCCAGCAGCAGCGGGTGGCGGTGGCCCGGGCGCTGGCCTCGCGGCCGGCGATCATCTTCGCGGACGAGCCGACCGGCAACCTCGACAGCCAGGCCAGCCGCGAGATCCTCGCCTTCATGCGGACGGCGGTCGACGACTTCGACCAGACCGTCGTCATGGTCACCCACGACCCGGACGCCGCAGCGTTCGCCCACCACGTCCTCCTCCTCGACGACGGCCGCATCGTGGGGTAGTGGGGCCGTGCTGAAGCTGTCGTGGCGCGACCTGCGGGGCCATGTCGGCCGTTACGTGCTCACCTTCCTCGCCGTCGTGATCGGCGTGGGGTTCGTGGCCGGGGTCATCACGCTGACCGACACGATCAGCCGCACGTTCGACGACCTGTTCGCCAGCCTCTACCAGGGCACGGACGTGGCCGTGCGGGGCCGCGGGCAGTTCGAACTGGGGGCCGAGTTCGGCGGCGGCGTCGCCCGGCCGCGCATCGACGCCGCGCTCGTCGACGAGCTCGCCGGGGTCGACGGCGTGGCCGCGGTGTCGGGGTTCGTGCAGGGCTACGCCCGGCCGATCGGGCCGGACGGCGTCCCCTACGGCAACCCGAACTTCGGCGCCCCGACGATCGGGACCAACTGGCGGGAGGTCGCCGCGCTCAACCCGTTCCAGCTGGTCGAGGGCCGGGCGCCGGCCGGCCCGTCGGAGATCGTGTTCGACCGGCGCACGGCCGAGCGCACCGGCTACCGCCTCGGCGACACGGCGAGCTTCCAGACCCAGGACGGCGTCCACCAGGCCAAGCTCGTCGGGATCGCCCGCTTCGGCCGGGCCGACAGCCCCGCCGGGACCGCCGTCACGCTGTTCGACGACGACACGGCCCAGCGGCTGCTGGCCGCGCCGGGCCAGGTCGACACCGTCGTGATCCAGGCCGACGAGGGGCTGGCGCCGGCGACGGTCGCCGAGCGGGTCCGGCAGGCGCTGACGGCCAGCGCCACGGGGTCGGACGCCGAGGTGGTCACCGGGGCGCAGCAGGTGAGCGAGACCCAGGACGCAGCCCGGCAGACGTTCGCCGGCATCCGCACGTTCCTGCTCGTGTTCGCCCTGATCTCGGTGCTGGTCGGCGCGTTCGTGATCTACACGAGCTTCTCGTTCATCGTCGCCCAGCGGCAGCGCCAGGTCGCCCTGCTGCGGGCGATCGGGGCCAGCCGCCGCCAGGTGCTCGTGTCCGAGGTCGCCGAGTCTGCGGTGGTCGGGCTGCTCGCATCGCTGGTGGGCTACGCCGTCGGGGTCGGGATCGCGTCGCTCCTGGCCGGGGCCTTCGTCCCCGGCGCCCGGGCGGTCGTCGTGCCCCGCTCGTTCGCCGCGTCCCTGGCGGTCGGGACGCTGGTCACCGCGGCGGCTGCGTTCGTGCCCACGCTCCGGGCGTCGTCGGTCCCGCCGGTGGCGGCGATGCGGGACGTGGCGATCGACGCCAGCCACCGGTCGTGGTGGCGGGTCACGATCGGGTTGCTGATGGGTGCGGCCGGCGGCGCGGCCCTCGTGGCGGGGACGGCCGAGGTAGGGGTGGGTGGCCTGTCGCCGCTCAAGGTGTCGGGCGCGGGCATGCTCGCCGTGTTCCTGGCCCTTATCGTGCTGGGACCGGTCGTCGCCCGCCCGGTCGCGCTGACGCTCGGCCGGCCGGTGCCCGCGCTGCGGGGGATCGTCGGGCGGCTCGCCCAACAGAACGCGGCGCGCAACCCCCGGAGGACGGCGTCGACGGCGTCGGCGCTGCTGATCGGGCTCGGGATCGTGTCGCTGTTCCTGGTCGTCAACGCGTCGCTGCGGGCGTCGCTGGACGACACCGTGGACAACCGCTTCCGGGGCGACCTCGTCGTCGACAGCGGGGGCACGTTCCTCGGCGGCGGGCTGCCGGGGGCGATCGCCAGCGAGATCAACCAGCTGCCGGAGGTCGACGCGGCGAGCGGGGTGCGCGTCGGGCTGGCCCAGGTCGACGGGCGGGCCGAGGCGGTCGGCGGGCTCAACCCGGACACGGCGTTCGACCTGTTCGACCTCAAGGTCACGGCCGGCGACGTGGCCGGCCTCGACGCGGACGGCATCGCGGTGTTCGCCGACCGGGCCCGCCGGGAGGGCTGGCAGGTAGGCGACGAGATCCCGGTGGTTTTCGGCAACACGGGCGAGCTGCCGTTCACGATCGCCGCGCTGCTCGACAGCCGGGACCTGACGGGGACGTTCGTGATGGGCACCGACGCGTTCGACGCCAACCTTCCCCAGACGGGCGACACGCAGATCTGGATCCGGCTGGCGCCGGGCATCGGCGTCGAGGAGGGCCGCGCCGCCATCGAGCCGCTGGTGGCGCAGTTCCCGTCGGCCCAGGTCCAGGACGTCGACGAGTTCAAGGCCGGGGTGAAGGCGCAGTACGACGTGCTGCTGGTGCTGGTCAACGCCCTGCTGACGCTGACGATCCTCATCGCCATGATCGGGATCGTGAACACCCTGGTCCTGTCGATCGTCGAGCGCAGGCGGGAGATCGGCCTGACCCGGGCGGTCGGCGCCACCCGGAGCCAGGTGCGGGCGGCGATCCGGTGGGAGGCGCTCGTGATCGCCGCCATGGGCCTGGCGGGGGCGTTGACGGTGGGGGTGGCGTTCGGCTGGGCGCTGGTGCGGGCGCTGGCGGACGAGGGCTTCCAGGTCTTCGCCCTGCCGGCGGGCCAGCTCGCGCTGTGCGCGGCGCTGACGGGGGTGCTGACGCTGGTGGCGTCGGTGATCCCGGCGCTGTGGGCGGGACGACGGCCGGTGCTCACGGCGCTGGCGGATCTCTAGTCCGCCGGACCGCTAGAAAACGGCGATGGCCCTCGACCCCGCCGCGCTGCCCGACGAGGTGACGGCGTTCGCCGCCGAGCGGGTGCTGGCGTCGCTGACGACGCTGCGCCCGGACGGGAGCCCGCACGTGACCGCGGTCGGCTTCACCTGGGACGGCGAGGCGGGGCTGGTGCGGATCATCAGCTTCGCGGGGGCCCGCAAGGTGCGGCACCTGCGGTCGGGCGGCCGGGCGGTGGTGTGCCAGATCGACGGCGGCCGCTGGCTCGCGTTCGAGGGGCCGGCCCGCGTGACCGACGAGCCCGACCGGGTCGCCGAGGCGGTCCGCCGCTACGCCCAGCGCTACCGCCAGCCGGGCGAGCGGCCGGACCGCGTGGCGATCGAGATCGCCGTCGACCGGGTGCTGGGCCGGGCGTGACGGTGGCCGGCTATTCGGGGACGCCGCTGGCCCGCAAGCTCGGCATCGCGCCCGGCGACCGGATCGCCCTGCTGGGGGCGCCCGACGGGTTCGCGGTGCCCGACCTCCCGCCCGCGGTCGAGGTGCGGACCCGGGCCCGCGGGCGGTTCGCCGTGATCGTGTCGTTCCACACCCGGCGGGCGGACTTCGAGCGGCGGTTCCCCACCCTGCTCGACGTCATGGAGGTCGACGGCGGGCTGTGGATCGCCTGGCCCAAGCGGGCCTCGGGCGTCGCCAGCGACATGACCGAGGACGTCGTGCGCGAGGTCGGGCTGCCGACCGGCGTGGTCGACAACAAGGTGGCCGCCATCGACGACGTGTGGTCCGGGTTGCGGCTCGTGTGGCGCAAGGAGCTGCGAGCCGCCCGGCGCTAGGCGGCGGGTTCCGCGTTTTCTACGCGGAACTGGTCGTGATAGCGACCACTTCCGCGTAGAAAACGCGTCTCAGCCGGGGTCGTCCGGCTTGTCGCTGGGCGGCGGCTGGGCGTGGAGGATGATCCGCGGGCCCCGGTCCCAGGTCACGTACGCCCAGAACCAGTTGAGCAGCACCGACAGGCGGTTGCGCAGGCCCGCCAGGTAGAGCAGGTGCAGGCCCAGCCACGCGAACCAGGCGAGCGTGCCCCGCAGGTGGATCCTCGCCGGCAGCTCCGCCACCGCCGAGCGGCGGCCGATCGTGGCCATCGTGCCCTTGTCCTTGAACCGGAACGGCCTCGTCGCCTTGCCGGCCAGCAGGCGGGCGATCTGCTCGGCGACGTGGGCGCCGGACTGCATCGCCACCGGGGCCAGCTGGGGCAGCGGCTCGCCCGCGCTCCGGTGGCCGGCCGGGGCGGCCGCCACGTCGCCGATGGCCCACACGCCCGGGTGACCCGGGACGGCCAGGTCGGTGCCGACCTCGATGCGGCCGCCCTTCGTGGTCGGCAGGCCGAGCGCCTCGACCAGCGGGTGGGCCCGGACGCCCGCGGCCCAGATCACGGTCCGGGTCGGCAGGACGTCGCCCGAGGCGAACCGGACGTGGTCGGGCCGGACCTCGGCCACCGCCTCCTCCAGGCGCACCTCGACCTGGCGCGACCGCAGCGTGTCGAGCGCCGCGTCCTGCGATGAGCGTGAGAACGGGGCCAGCAAGGTGTCGCGGGCCTCGACCAGCACGACCCGGGCGCGGCTCACCGGGATCGTCGGGTAGTCGGCCCGGAACACCCGGTCGAACAGCTCGGCCAGGGCGCCCGCGGTCTCGACGCCGGTCGGCCCGCCACCGACGACGACGAAGTTCAGCTCGCCGTCCTCCACCCGCTCGGGCTCCGCGTCGGCGGCCTCGAACCGCTCGAGGATGTGGTTCCGCAGCGCCACCGCGTCGGCCAGCGTGTAGAGCGGCAGGCCGTGCTCGGCCGCGCCCGGCACCCCGAACCAGGTGGCGACCGCCCCGACCGCCACGATCAGGTGGTCGTAACCCACCTCGCGGTCGTCGGCCAGGCGGACGACCCGGCGCTCCTCGTCGAGCCCGACGACCTCGCCCCGGCGCACGTGCAGGTTGTGCTGGCGGTGGAACAGCCCCCGGACCGGGTGGGCCACATCCGCGTCGTTCAGGCCCGAGGTGGCGACCTGGTAGAGCAGCGGCTGGAACGTCGTGAAGTTCTGGCGGTCGATCAGCGTGACGTCGACCGGCACCCGGGCGAGCCCCCGGGCCACGGCCAATCCCCCGAACCCGGCGCCGACTATGACGACGTGAGGGCGGATTCCCATGGGCGGCCTCCCGAGTTTGTGATCGTCTTCACGATCACCCTACCGGCGTCGTCTGGCAGCCCGGGCACCAATACGTCGTGCGGGCTTCGGGCCCCTGCCGTCGGGCGCGCACGGGCGTGCCGCACCGGCGGCAGCCCTGCCCGCGGCGGCGGTAGACGGCCAGCCCGGCCCCTGGGCCGCCGCCGGGACCGGCGGTCGTCCGCCGGGGCCCGCCGCCGAGGTTGGCCCGCAGCAGCCGGTGGGCGGTGGCGTAGAGGCGGCGGCGGGCGTCGGTGGGCAGGCGCTCGGCCGGGGTGAACGGGTCGATCCCGCACGCGAAGCAGACCTCGCTCTTGTAGACGTTGCCCACGCCCGCCGCGATCCGCTGGTCCATGAGCAGCGAGCCGATCTCGGCGCTCGGCTCGGCGAGCGCCGCGAACCGGGTGAGCACGGCGTCGAGGTCGACCTCGGGCTCGCACAGGTCGGGCCCGAGCCGGGCCAGCGGCCCCGGGAGCGGCGCCTGGCGGTGGAAGGTCTCGACCACCGGGGCCGCGAAGCACACCGCGCACCAGCCGTCGTCGGTCTCCAGCACCGCCCGGGCGAGGTGGCGGGGCTGCCGCCAGCGCTCGCCGGTGCGGTAGAGGTGCCACGAACCGGTCATACGGAGGTGCGTCCGCAGCGTCAGGCCGCCCTCGAAGTCGATCAGCAGGTTCTTGCCCCGCGCCTGCACGGCCTCGATGCCGGCGCCCGGTCGGGGCCGGTCGCCCCGCAGGCGCGGCGCGGCGAACGAGGCGAGCCGCTTGCCGGCCAGGGCCGGCCGGAGGCGCTCGGCCGTGCGGTGGAGCGTGTCGCCCTCGGGCATCGCCGGATGCGCCCGACGTCAGCTCGCGACCTCGGCCTCGCGCTCGACGGTGAGCGCGACGACCTCGGCGTCGGGCCCGAACGCCCGGCGGTAGGCCATCGGCGTGGTGCCGACGACCCGCCGGAAGTGGACCCGCAGGGCCGTGGCGGTGCCGAAGCCGCAACGGTCGGCCACCCGCTCGATCGACAGGTCGGTGGTCTCGAGCAGGCGCTGGGCGTGGAGGACGCGCTGGCGGGCGAGCCACTGCATCGGGGTGGTGCCGGTGGCGGCCCGGAACCGGCGGGCGAAGCTGCGCGGGCTCAGGAGCGCCATCGTCGCCAGGTCGTCGACCACCAGGGGCCGGTCGAGGTTGGCCATCGCCCAGTCGATCGTGCGGGCGATCGGGTCGTCCTCGCACTGCGACGGCAGCGGCGCGTCGACGAACTGGGCCTGGCCGCCGGCCCGCTGCGGCGGCACGACCATGCGCCGGGCGACCTTGTTGGCCACGTCGGCGCCGTGGTCGAGCCGGACGATGTGGAGGCACAGGTCGATGCCCGCAGCCGTGCCCGCCGAGGTGAAGATCCGGTTGCCGGCGTCGACGAACAGCACGTTGGGATCGACCGCGATCGCCGGGTAGGTCGCCGCCAGCTCCTCGGCCCACATCCAATGGGTGGTCGCGCAGCGGCCGTCGAGCAGGCCGGTCTGCGCCAGCAGGAAGGCGCCGGTGCACACGCTCAGCAGCCGGCCGCCGCGTGCGTGCACGGCCCGCAGCGCGTCGAGCAGGTCCGCCGGCGCCGGCGCGGCCTGGTCGGGCCACACGGGGACGATGACCGTGTCGGCGTCGCCGAGGTCATCGATCGTGTAGGGCGTCGTGATCGCCCAGTCGCTGTCGCGCACGGGCACGACCGGCTCGCCGGCCGAGACCACCCGGAAGCGGTACCAGGGGTCGGCGTACTCGGACCGGTCGAGGCCGAACACCTCGTGCGCCACCCCGAGCTCGAACGCGGCCACCGGGGACCCGACCACCGCGGCGACGAGGTGGCCCGATCTCTCACGCCGGCGGCGGCGCGGACGTTCACCCGGTGGCATCGCCATAGTTTGGCAGAATCCTTTCGAACATGCGCAGCACTGCCACTCGTCACCCCCGTCGACCCGTTGGAGAATCAGGTCATGTTCACCGTGCACTGCCCCCGACACGGCCGCCAGGTGCTCCTGGACGACGACCGCATCCTCGGCATCGACCGGGACGCCGAGGGCCTGCGGGTCCGGTGGCTCTGCTGGTGCGGCCACAGCGGCTCGCACTGCACCGGCCGACCCTCGCCGGCCGGCGACGATCGTCTGACGTCGCCCGCCCCCGGTTCTCATCGCCGCACCAGCCCGCGGTAGCCGTCGACGAAGCCGGCGGCCCGCAGCCCGTCGGCCCACGACGACGTCCGTGCGCCGGTCGCCGTCGATCGTCTGGATCTCGTGCGAGCGCGCCAGCCCGGCGCGACCCGTCCGGCGAGGGCCGCGGCCCAGTCGGGATGGGCCTCGGCGGCCGGGAACGTCCACAGCGAGCGCCCGCCCCGCTCGAGGAACACGACCGGCTCGCCGTCGACCAGCACCACGAGCGCGCCCGCCGCCCGCGCCGGGCGGCCCGCCGGTCTCGGGCCACGGCAGCGCGGCGCCGTAGGGCTGGGCCGGATCGGTGGCGGCCAGCACGACGAGCCGGCGGTCGGCGTCGTCCGGCGCCGCGCGCGCACGCGCGCAGCCGGTCGACGGCGCCGGGCAGGGCGAACTGCGCGGCGCCGAGCCCGGCGACGAAGTAGCCGCGGCGGACCTGGCCCCGCTCCTCCAGCGCCTTGCAGCACCGGGTAGACGGCGGCGAACCCGCCCTCGACGCCCTCGGCCAGCGCCGCCTCGCGGGTGAGCACGCCGTAGCGCTCGAGCAGCTGCAGCGGCCCGGGCGTGGGCCGCCTCGGTGGGCGACGGGCGCGGGCTCGAGCAGCGGCGCGACCAGCGACCACCGGCCCGCGCGCCGGCGGGCGGGCCGAGCCGGGTCGAGCCGGCCCGGGCCGGCCGGCCGGCCGCGCGGCCCGCCGGCCGCGGCGCTCGCGCGCCTTGCCGCCGACGAGCACGGCCCGCAGCGGCGCGAGCGAGTCGTTGGTGACCTCGCCCGGCCCACACCAGGTCCCACAGCGCGGCGAGCACGGTCGGCGTCGTCGTAGGGCAGGCCGCCGGCTGCACGGCCGCGACCAGGTCGGGCCAGAACGACGCGCCCCGCTGCGCCGAGGTGGGCGCGCAGCGCGTCGTGCACGGGCCCGTCGGGCAGCTCGGCGGCTCGGGCCCGGCGTCGGGCACGAGCAGGCCCGCCTGGTCGCGGAAGACGAGCCGCACCCGGCCGTCGGTGGCGCCGATGGCGCCGGCGCCGACCCACACCACCTCGCCGGCGGTGCACAGCGCGTCGAGGTCGGCCGGGCGGTAGCCGGCGACCCGCGCCGGCAGCACGTCGGCCTCGAGCACCGACGCCGGCGAGCGGCGCCCCCTGCAGCAGGCCGACGCCTCGACCAGCGCGTCGATGCCCCGCCGGGCGGCGCCGACGCCCTGCCACGCCGGGAGGAACCGGGCGAGCGCGGCCGGCTCGACCGGCTCGACCTCGCGGCGCAGCGCGGCCAGCGAGCGGCGGCGCAGCTGGCGCAGCACGTCGACGTCGCACCACTCGCGCTCGACGCCGTCGGGCCGGAACTCGCCGCGCACGACCCGGCCCTCGCGCCTCGAGCGCCGCCGAGCGCCGCTGCCGCCCGGCTCGACGGCGACGCCCGAGCCGGCCGGCGACCTCGGCGGCGGGAACGGGCCGTGGGTGCGGGCGTAGCGGGCCGACGAGGTCGACCGAGCGGCGTCGGCACCGGGTCGGTGAACGCGGCCGGCAGCCCGAGCGGCAGCGGCCACGCCGAGCGCGTCGCGGAGCCGCGCCGGCGTCCTCGGCCGCGGCGACCCGGTCGTCGCCGGCGACGCGGCACGCGCGATCGCCCGGCGCTCGGCGACGCAGCCGCCGCGACGCCGACCGGCCGCGGCCGGTCGGCCCTCGCATGCGGGCGTCGATCTCGTCGACGCGACAGGGCGCCGAGCCGGCGCAGCAGGTCGTGGAGCTCGTCGGCGTCGCGGGCCCGGCGGCCGTCGGCGAGGCGCTGCAGCTCGAGCTCGAGGTCGGCGAGCACGCCGGGGTCGAGCAGCTCGCGCAGCTCCTCGGCGCCGAGCAGGTCGCGCAGCAGGTCGCGGTCGAGCGCCAGCGCCGCGGCCCGGCGCTCGGCCAGCGGCGCGTCGCCCTCGTACATGTAGACGGCGATCCAGCCGAACAGCAGCGACTGGGCGAACGGCGAGGCCGTGCGGCGTGTCGACCGCGACGACCCGGACCCGCCGGGCCCGCAGGTCGGCCAGCACCTCGCGCAGCGCCGGCACGTCGAACACGTCGTTGCAGGCACTCGCGGGTGGTCTCGAGCAGGATCGGGAAGCTCGGGTACTGCGCCGCCACCGCGAGCAGGTCGGCCGCCCGCTGGCGCTGCTGCCACAGCGGGGTGCGCCGGTCGGGCCGGCGGCGCGGCAGCAGCAGCGCCCGGGCCGCGCACTCGCGGAACCGCGCCGGCGAACAGCGCGGTGTCGGGCAGCTCGGCCGACGACGAGCTCGTCGATCTCGTCGGGGTCGAGCAGCAGCTCGTCGACGCGGCAGCGTCGTCGACCGCCTCGGGCAGGCGCATGACGATGCCGTCGTCGCTCCACATCATCTCGACCGTCGACGCCCCAGCGCTCGGCCAGCCGGGCCTCGATCGCCATGCGCCCACGGCGCGTGCACCTGGGCGCCGAACGGCGTGAGGATGCACACCCGCCAGTCGCCGATCTCGTCGCGGAAGCGCTCGACCACGATCGGTGCGGTCGTCGGGCACCGACGCCCGGTGGCCTCGGCCTGCTCGTCGAGGTACGCGACGCAGGTTGCCGGCGGCGACGGCGTCGAGGCCGTGCGTCGCTCGCGCAGCTGCGCCAGCGCCGCCTCGCGGCGCCGTGCCGCGGATCTCGCGGACGAACGCGCCGAGCGCCCGGCCCAGCTCGAGCGGCCGGCCCGGCCGGTCGCCGTGCCAGAACGGCATCTTGCCCGGCTGCCCGGGCGCCGGGGTGACGATGACCCGCTCGAAGGTGATGTCCTCGATGCGCCACGTGGACGCGCCGAGCAGGAACGTCTCGCCCGGCCGGCTCTCGTAGACCATCTCCTCGTCGAGCTCGCCGACCCGGGTGCCGTCGGGGAGGAACACGCCGAACAGGCCGCGGTCGGGGATGGTGCCGCCGGTTGGTGACGGCGAGGCGCTGGGCCCCGGCGCGGGCCCGGACGACGCCGTCGACGCGGTCCCACACGATGCGGGGCCGCAGCTCGGCGAACTCCTCGGTCGGGTAGCGGCCCGCGAGCAGGTCGAGCACGTTGTCGAGCACGTCGTCGGACAGCTCGGCGAAGCGGCGCCGCCCGCCGCACCAGGCGCGGCCAGCTCGTCGACCGACCACTCGTCGAGGGCGACCATCGGCCACGATCTGCTGGGCCAGCACGTCGAGCGGGTTGCGCAGGTAGCGGGTGGACTCGATCTGGCCCGTCGTGCATGCGCTGCACGACGACGGCCGCCTCGAGCAGGTCGCCGCGGTGCTTCGGGAAGAGCTTGCCCCGGCTCGGCTCGCCGACCTGGTGGCCGGCCCGGCCGATGCGCTGCAGGCCGCGGCTGACCGCGCCCGGCGACTCGACCTGGATGACGAGGTCGACCGCGCCCATGTCGATGCCGAGCTCGAGGCTGGACTGGTGGCGACGAGGGCCCGCAGCTCGCCCCGCTTCAGCTCGTCCTCGATCTGCGAGGCGCTGCTCGCGCGACAGCGAGCCGTGGTGGGCCTTGCACCAGCTCGTCGGCCTCGGACGGCGCCGAGGTGCCGTCGGCCTCGGCGCGCCCGGTTGGCGCCCTCGACGGCGCAGCTCGTTGAGCCGGGCGGCCAGCCGCTCGGCCAGGCGGCGGGCGTTGACGAAGATCGATGCGTGGAGCGGTGCGCCTGCGACGAGCTCGAGCAGGCGCGGGTGGATCGCCGGCCAGATGCTGCGGCGCGGCCGGCCCGGCGGCCGCCGGGCCGCTGATCGGCTCGCCCTCGATGACCTCGGCCGAGGTCGCCCATGTCCTCGACCGGGACGACCACCTCGATGTCGAGCGGCTTGCGGCATGCCGGCGTCGACGATCGTCACCGGACGGGCGCGGCGTGGGCACGCCCGTCGCCGTCGTCGAGGCCGCCGAGGAAGCGGGCGATCTCGTCGAGCGGGCGCTGGGTGGCCGACAGGCCGATGCGCTGGGGCGGCGCGGTCGCAGACTGCTCGCAGCCGCTCGAGCGAGAGCGCCAGGTGCGCGCCGCGCTTGGTGGCGGCGAGCGCGTGGATCTCGTCGATGATCACCGTCTCGACGCCGCGCAGCGTCTCGCGCGCCGGCGAGGTGAGCATCAGGTAGAGCGACTCGGGCGTGGTGATGAGGATGTCGGGCGGGTGGCGGACCAGCTGGCGGCGGTCGTCGGCCGGGGTGTCGCCGGTGCGCATGCCGACGGTCGGCTCGCGGAACGGCTCGCCCAGCCGCTCGGCCGCCAGCGCGGATGCCCGCGAGCGGCGCCCGCAGGTTCTTCTCGACGTCGACGGCCAGCGCCCGCAGCGGCGAGACGTAGACGAGCACGTGCCGGGCGGTGGTCGCCTCGGCCGTCGGCCGGGCGGCCGCGCGCCCGGTCGGACCAGGCGGTCGATGCCCCACAGGAAGGCGGCCAGCGTCTTGCCCGACCCGGTGGGGGCCAGGATCAGCGTGTGGTCGCCGGCCGCGATGGCCGGCCACCCCTGCGCCTGCGCGGGCGTGGGCGCGGGGAAGGTCGACGCGAACCACGCCCGCACGGGCGCCGAGAACCGGGAGAGGACCACGACCCACACGGTATCGACGGGGTGTGACAGTGACGGGAGGGGCGTCCGGGCCCGGACGCGAAAAACGGGACCCAATCTTGGGTCCCGTTCACGAGCACAGCCAGGGGGGCGGGGCGGGCGGGCGGACAGGCACCCCGCCCCCAGCTGGCCTGTGCATCTACGCTACCCCACGTCGGGCCTGGACAAACACCGAGACGAAAAAGTCTTCCGATTTTCGTCGCTGACCTGGGAACTCACGCGGCCGACCTCCGTACGCCGAGGCCCGCAATGCGGCCACGGACGCTTGTCCGTGGCTTTAGGCTAGGGCCGTGGCCGAGTACCAGACCCCGGAGTTCCACCCCGCGTTCGAGGAGTACTGCGAGGCGATCTTCGAGCTCCAGGAGGACGACGTCGACGTCATCCAGGCCCGCATCGCCGAGCGGCTGGCGGTGTCCCGCCCGGCCGTGTCCGAGATGATCAAACGCATGTCCGTCGAGGGCTTCGTGGCGCTCGACGGAACGACGATCAACCTCACCGACGACGGCCTCCACCTCGCCGAGCAGGTCGTGCGCCGCCACCGGCTGGCCGAGCGGTTCCTCACCGACATCCTCGGCCTGTCGTGGGCCGACGCCCACATCGAGGCCGGCAAGTGGGAGCACGTCATCTCCGAGCCCGTCGAGCGGGCGATCAACCGGCTGCTCGACAACCCGACGACCTGCCCCCACGGCAACCCGATCCCGGGCTCGAGCTACGCGCCGCCCGACCTGGTGGCGCTGTCGGACATCCCGGTGGGCGGGGAGTTCACGGTCACCCGCATCCCCGAGGAGCTGGAGTTCACCCCCGGCCTGCTCGAGTTCCTGGAGGACGCCGCCGTGCAGCCGGGCCACGACGGCACGGTCACCGCGGTGTCGCCCGACGGCACGGCCACGGTGGAGATCGACGGGCGCCACGTGGGCATCGGCTCGTTCGCCGCCACGCGCATCCTCGTCATGGCGGGGGCGCCGGCACCCGCGGCCGCGGCCGTTCCGTCCTGAGCGCCACCAGAGCGGCGACCGCTAGCAGCGCCAGCCACAGCGCCTGGAGCAGCCAGTCGTCCAGTCCCGGGTGGCGGTAGTCGGGCAGGACCGCCCGCCAGAGCCGGTACCAGGGGTTGCCGGTCTGCTCGAAGTCGACGATCAGCGTGCGCTGGCGGCGCAGCACCTCGACGACCAGCCAGGCCCAGGTCAGGGCGCCGAGCGCGCCGGCCGCCGCGACGAGGGGCCGCACCGCCCGGACCCGCCCCGCCCACCAGGCGACGGCCAGGACCAGGCACGGGGTCACGACCACGACCTGGCGGCCCGGCCACCACCAGCCGTGCATGGTCAGGGCGACCCAGGTGGCGGTGGCCCACCCGGCCGCCAGCGGCGCGGCGAGCACCAACCAGCCCGGCGGGCGGCGGCGCAGCATGACGGCCCAGGCGGGCACGGCGAGGAGGTAGCCGGGCATCCACGCGGCCAGGCCGAAACCCCGGTCGAGCAGCAGGCCGGCGAGCCGCTGGGACCGGCCGATCCGGTTCGGGTGGTCGCCCATCACGGTCAGCTCACCCCCGGCGAAGTGGTCGCCGGCGGCGTACACGGTCCAGCCGCCGTAGAGCACCCGGTGGGCGACGACGTAGGCGATCCCGGCGGCGGCGAGGCCGGCGACCAGGCCGGCGGCGGCTCGGCGGCGACCGTCGGTGACCAGCAGCCCGACGCCCACGGCCGCGAGCGCCACGGCGACGGGGGCGTACTTGACCCCGAGCCAGGGCAGGGCGACGACGGCCAGGGCGAAGGCGACGAGCGCGGGGGTGCGCCGGGTGCCGGTGGCGGCCGCGATGGCGGCGGTGACGGCCAGGGCGGCGGGCAGCTCGGGGTAGACCTGGGTGGCGTAGGCGGTCAGGGGCGCCGCGAGGCCGAAGGCGAGGACGGTCAGGGCGGCGACGGACAGCGGGACGGCGAAGCGGCGGCGGGCGGTCCAGACCAGGAGCGCGGCGAGCAGGCCGGCCAGGCCGGCCAGGGTCGCCTTGGCGGCGGCCCAGCCGCCGAGGCCCATCGGGAGGGCCAGGACGGCGGGGAGGAGCGGGTCGTGCGGGCTGACCTGGTGCCCGTCGGGCAGGACCTGGGTCTGCACGGGCAGCGCGACCTCGTGGAACGGCCGGTAGCGCTGTGCGGCCAGCTCGTCGTCGATGGCCAGGTCGCGGTCCTCGGCGAGGCTGAGGGCGGAGAGCAGGTACTGCGGCTCGTCCGCCGTCGTGCGGGCGTCGACGGTGGCGCGGGCGGGGACGGCGACCGCCGCCCACAGGGCGACCGCCAGGCCGACCAGGGCGGGGATCGTGAGGGCGCGG
Source organism: uncultured Acidimicrobiales bacterium (assembly GCA_963739835.1). Lineage (GTDB taxonomy): Bacteria > Actinomycetota > Acidimicrobiia > Acidimicrobiales > VFJN01 > ZC4RG19. Next base: position 219,397 of record CAVUBW010000020.1, on the reverse strand, counting down.
CGCGGGGCCGGGCGCCGGCGGGTCGTGGGGGCGGCGGTGCCCCCGGCCGGCGGCGCGTCCTCGACCGCGGTGACCGGGCGTGCCTCCACGGCCGGGCAGGCTAGCCCCCGGCCCGGGCGGACCAGCCATCCTGAGCTAGCCATACCCTCCACCATGCGTTAGGGTTCCCTAACGATGCCTGCGCCCGTGGTCATGCTGCTGCCCGCACACAACGAGGAGTCGACCGTCGCCGCCGTGATCCGGCGGGCGCCCGACCAGGTACGGGGGCATCCGGTGCGGGTCGTCGTCGTGGACGACGGGTCGACCGACGGGACTGCGGCGGCCGCCGCCGGGGCCGGCGCCACGGTGGCCTCGCTCGGCCGGAACCGGGGGCTCGGGGCTGCCGTTCGGGAGGGACTGGCGCTGGCCGTGGCCGACGGGGCCGCCGCGGTGGCCTTCCTCGACGCCGACGGCGAATACGCGCCCGAGGAGCTGCCCTCGCTCGTCGGACCGATCCTCGACGGGCGGGCCGACTACGTCGTCGGGTCGCGGTTCGCCGGGTACGAGCGGCGCATGCTCCCCCACCGCTGGGCCGGGAACCGGGTCCTCACCGCCTGGGTGCGGCTGCTGGTGCGGCGCTTCGGGGTGCGCGACCTCTCCGACGGGCAGTCCGGCTACCGGGCCCTGTCCGCCGACGCGGCCGCCCGGGCCGAGATCGTGCACGACTTCAACTATGCCCAGGTGCTGACGCTCGAGCTGCTGGCCAAGGGCTTCCGGTACGCCGAGGTGCCCATCACGTACCGGTTCCGCCAGCACGGCCGCTCGTTCGTCCGGCTGGGGCCGTACCTCCGGCGGGTCATCCCGGCCGTCCGGCAGGAGCTGCGCTCGGCCCCCGCGTAGGCGTTTTCTACGCGGAAGCGGTCGCCCAGACGACCGATTCCGCGGACAAAACGCGTTCGGGGGCGAGGCGCAACGCGCGTCCCGGTGGCGAGTTTTGTCCGCGGAAACGGTCGCTCTGGCGACCGTTTCCGTGGACAAAACGCGGGGCCGACACGCGGGTGCCGCCTCGATGTGCGGGACCAAGGGGCGGTCGGGCGGCGGTCAAGGAGGCCGCCACAGGCGGCCCGAGCGAAGCGAGCTCGTCCTTGACGGCCGCCCGACCGCCCCCACGATCGAAGAAGAGGCCGGCCCCGCCGGCCTCTTGGCCAGCCTCGTTAAGCCGTGCCCTCGGTCGGCCCCTTCGGGACGGCCTCGGCCCACCCGCGACTGCGCCAAAGGCGTTTTGTACGCGGAAACGGTCGCCATGGCGACCGTTTCCGCGTAGAAAACGCTGCATGGCCACGACCCTCGACTGGTACGGGTGCGCCACCTTCCGGCTGCGGACCGCCGGGCTGACCGTCTTCCTGGACGCCTACGTCGACCGGGCCGACGGGGCGCCCGGGCCCGGGGTCGCCGCCGACGACATCGACGCGTGTGACTGGATCCTGGTCGGGCACTCGCACTTCGACCACCTGTACGGCGCCGAGCGGATCGCCCGGCGGACGGGAGCCACCATCGTCGGCAGCTACGAGACCGTCCGCATCATGGCCGACGCCGGCGTGCCGCTCGACCAGATGATCTGCGTGGCCGGCGGGGAGACCGTGGCCCTGTCGGACGACGTCCGGGTGTCCGTCCACCCCAGCCAGCACTCCTGCGTGTGGTCCCAGACCAAGATGCGCGACGCGGGCGAGGAGTGTCTCGGCGACCTCGGCCTGACCCTCCAGGAGCAGCGGGCCCGGTTCGCCGAGCTGCTGGCGTACTTCGCCGACGGGCTGCCCCGCCCCTCGCTCGACCACCTCCTGGCCGCCCGCCAGGGGGACCGGGGCGACGGCGGCGCCCTCGTCTACGTGCTCGACACGCCCGACGGCCGGCTGCTGTACAAGGACACCTCGGGCCATTGGACCGGCATCCTGCGCGACCTGCGGCCCGACGTCGCCATCCTGGCCGCCGCCGGGCGGGGCAACATCGACGGCGAGCCGATCCAGGGGTCGCTGGCCGGCTTCGTCGCGCGGGAGGCCGAGCTGCTCGGACCCCGCCGGGTGGTCCTGGCCCACCACGACGACTGGCTGCCGGGGTTCTCGGTCGCCACCGACGTCGGGCCGATCCGGGACGCGCTCGGCAAGTCCGTCCCGGACGCGGAGCTGCTCGACCTCGGCTACCTCGACGGGACCGAGATCCTGCCCTGACCCCGCGTCAGTCCTCGACCACGAAGCTGCGGAACCCGTCCCGGGCCGCCAGCCACGCCTCCCGGTCGAACCCGCCGCCCGGCCGCAGCGCGGCCGCCGCGGCCCAGCCCATCGACAGCGCGTGGTGGGTGTTGTCCGGCGTGAACAGGCCCTGGCGGCCGAACGTCAGCAGCCCGTCGAGCGCGGCCGCCCACCCCTCCAGCGCCGCCAGGTCGGCGGCGAACCCCGGCCCGTACACCGGGTACACCCGCGGCAGCCGGCGGCTCGTGACCTCGACCGGCGCCACCGTGGGCAGTCCGGCCGCCGCCAGCTCGCCGGCCAGCCGGGCGGCCAGGTCGGCGGCGGGCGCCGACCACACATCGTCGCCCTCCCAGCAGGCGATCTCGGCGCACAGGACCGTGCGGTCGGCCGGCTGGGACGGGTCGTCCCGGTAGTTCCGGGGCTCGGACAGCCGGGCCGCCAGCACCTCCGGACCGGGGAAGTAGTGGGCGTCGAACTCGGTCCACCGCCCCCGATCGAGGACCAGGTACAGCAGCACCAGCGCCCGGTGACGCAGCCGGTCCGCGGCCGCCAGCGCGGAGGCCGGGGGCGCCGGGGTCACCATGCGGGCCAGCGCCGGCAGCGGGGCCGTCGACCACACCCGGTCCGCGGCCAGGACCGTGCCGTCGTCCAGGTCCAGCTTCCAGCCCCCGGCACCGCCGGAGCGCAAGCCGGCCACGCCGCATCCCAGCCGGACGTCTGCCCCAGCGGCGACCGCGGCCTCGGCCAGCGCCTCGGCGATCGCGCCGAAGCCCCGCCGCGGGTACAGGAACACCCGGCCCTCGGGCCGCGTCCCCCGGGCCAGCCGGCGCACGATGTCTGCCGGCGACGACGCGCTGACCCGCCGCCGGGCCAGCTCGCCGGCCAGATCCGACGGGTCCGCGTCCCACAGCTTGCGGGCGTACGGCCCGTAGAAGTGGTCGAGCACCGCCGGTCCGAGGCCTGACCGCACGACCTCGGCGAACGTGTCGTCGCGGGGCCGCCGGAACGGGCCGATGGTGGCGTCGGCGGCGGCCCGCAGCGCGAACGCCCGGGGCGTGCGCCGCAGCAGGTCGCCGGTCCGCAGGGGGAAGGCCAGCCACCGGTCCAGCAGGCGGATCCGGCCGTGCCGGGGCCGGGTCTGGAGGTCGTCGCCGAGCAGCTCCCGCAGCGCCCCCAGGATCGGCGCCGGGGTCGCCGGGTGCAGCCGATGGCTGCCGTGGTCGACCCGCAGGCCCGCGACCTCGAACGACCCGGCCATACCGCCCACCGCCGCCGCCCGGTCGAGGACCACGACCGCGTGGCCGGCGAGCGCCGCCCGCCACGCGGCGGCCAGCCCCGCGGGGCCCGCCCCGACGACCGCGATCACCGCCGGCCGCCGGTCAGCGCAGGGGCTCGGGCAGCGGCCGGGCGTGGACCACGGCCAGGCGCCGGGTTGCCCGGGTGAGGGCGACGTACAGGGCCCGCATGCCCTGCGCCTCCTCGTCGACGATGGCCGCCGGCTCGACCACGATGGCCGCGTCCAGCTCCAGGCCCTTGACCAGGCTCACCGGCACCAGCGTGACGCGGGACTCCAGGCCGTTGCGGGCGGCCCGCCCGTACTCGATGCCGGCCCGCTCCAGCGCAGCCTCCACGTCCCCGACCAGCGTGGCCGGGGCGATCACCGCCACGGAGCCGGGGTCGACGGCGTCGCGCTCCTCGGCGGCCACGGCGGCCACCCGGTCGGCCAGGGCCTCGCCCTCGCCGACCGCCAGCAGCCGGGGCGGGTCGCCGGCCTGGCGGACCGAGTCGGGCGGCCGGAGGTCGGGGGCCGCCACCGCCAGCACCTTGGCGGCCAGGTCCATGGTCGGGCCGGGGATGCGGTAGCCGATCGACAGCTCGGCGCGCTGGGGCGAGCGGCGCTTGGGCAGGTGCTCCAGGATCTCGTCCCAGTTGCGGTGCGCCCAGACGCCCGTGGCCTGGGCGATGTCGCCGACGACCGTCATCGATCCGTTGAGCGACCGCCGGTCGAGCATCCGCAGCTGCATCGGCGAGAGGTCCTGGGCCTCGTCGACGACGATGTGGCCGTAGGTGCGGATCTCGTCGGGATCGGCCCCGTTCGAGCGCCGCCGCCGGGTGACCGGGCCGAGCAGCGCCCGGGCCTCGTCGAGCAGGGGGACGTCGTCGTGGGTCCACCGACCGTGGCCGACGTCGGCCGACCCGGGGCCGGTGCAGCGCCTCGCGCTCGCCGTCGTCGAGCTGGCGCTTGGCCGCCAGGTCGAGCAGCGCCCGCGACCCGAACAGGTCGTGCAGCAGCTGGGCGGGCGTGAGCACCGGCCACATCCGCTCGAGCGCCTCGCGCACCTCGGGCAGGCCGCGGCCCCGCTCGCGGACCTCCTCCGGGGTGGTCGGTACCCGGCTGACGTCGGCCAGCGCCGCGAACAGCTCGGACTCGACGAAGCGGCGCCCGGCGTTGTGGCGCCGGAAGCGCCGGCGGGCGTCCGCGACGATCTCCGCCGTCCGCTGGGCCGGCACGACCAGGGTCTGGGCGCCGTACGGCACGACGCAGGTCCTCGCGCAGCGGCCGCTCCCGGTCGCGGATCGCCTTGGCCAGCACCTTGGACATCCGGGCGTCGCCCTTGATGCGGGCGGTCGCCGGGGCGTCGTCGGCCCCGCACCGCCACGTTCGTCGACCAGGTCGGCCAGCACCGCCAGCTCGACGCCGGCCTCGCCGAGCGACGGGCAGCACCCGCTCGATGTAGCCGAGGAACAGCCGGTTGGGCCCGACGACCAGCACGCCCTGGCCCTCCAGCGGGAAGCGGTGCGTGTAGAGCAGGTACGCGGCGCGGTGCAGCGCCACGACCGTCTTGCCGGTGCCCGGGCCGCCCTGGACCACCAGCACGCCCGGCAGCGGCGAGCGGATGATCTCGTCCTGCTCGCCCTGGATCGTGGCGACGATGTCGCCCAGCCGGCCGGTGCGGGCCTCCTCCAGGGCGGCGATCAGCGCGCCGTGGCCCCGGACCTCGGTCCCGTCGTCGCTGACCGCCAGCTCGCCGCCGAGCAGCCCCGCGCCCTCGCCGAACAGCTCGTCCTCGATGCCGAGCAGCTTGCGGGCCCGGGTGGCGAAGTGGCGGCGGCGGACGAGCCCCATCGGCGCCGCGCCCGGTGGCCCGGTAGAACGGCTCGGCCACCGGGGCCCGCCAGTCGACGACCAGCGGTTCTTGGGTCTCGTCGGCGACGGCGAGGCGGCCGATGTAGAAGCTCTCGCCGCCCTCGGAGCGGGCGTGGTCGATGCGGCCGAAGACCAGGCTGGCGTCGCCCAGGTTGAGGTAGTCGAGGCGGGCGGCGATGTTCTCCTCGATCATCTCCCGTTCCCACCGGGCCTGCTCGGTGCCTCCCCTGCCGACCTCGACCATCGAGCGCAGGCGGGTGGCCGACTGGCGGGCGCGCTCCAGAGAGTCGTACGCCCGGTCGATGTACGCCTGCTCGGCGGCCAAGTCGGGGTGGTTGGCCAACGCTCCTCCGGTGGTCGAGGAACGGACCATGCTATCGAAAACCTGACCGCCAGACATCGACCACGGCCGTCGGGCCGCGGGGGTGTCGGACGTCGGCCCGGGCGCCGGGCCGCCCGGGCTCAGCCGTCGAGCAGGCCCCCGTCGTGCGGATGGGCGTGGTGGTCGCCGTCGGCCACCCGGAAGTCGAACACCGACCGGGCCTCGTGCAGGTCGGCCCGGTCGACCACGCCGTCGCCGGTCAGATCCAGGTCGGTGTCGGTGGCGGCGTCGGCCGGATCGGTGTCGAACAGCGAGCCGGCGGCGTCGTCGTCGTCCTCGCCGAAGAGGGCGTCGCCGATCTCGTCGAGGATGTAGCCGATGCCCTCCAGCGGGGATGCGTCGTGGGCGACCGGGTCGAGCTCGCCGGCATCGGGGACGCCGGGGTCGAGGCCGCCGTCGCCGTCCTCGTCGACCACGGTGACATCGTCGTCCTGGCCGTCGCCGGGCCACGTGGTGCCGTCGCCATCGCCGTAGCTGTCGCCGTCGTCAGCCTCGTCCTCGCCGTACGAGTCGTCCTCGTCGTAGCCGTCGTCGTCGTCCTCGTCGTAGCCGTCGTCGTCGTCCTCGTCGTACGTGTCGCCGTAGGGGTCGGTGCTGGAGGAGAAGCCGCCCTGGGTGGTCGCGTCGAGACCGTCCGCCAGCGAGTCGTCCGCCGATCCCGGCTGGGGGTCGCTTTCGTCAGTGGGCCGCATGCGACCATCCTGCGGTACCCGGCGGACGCTGTCGACGGGGGTGTTCCCCCCACCAGGGGAGAACGCGACGGGGGTCGGACGGTCCGGGCACGGGAGGAGGGCGGTACGGTGCAGAACATGGGACCGCCCGCCGACGCGCCGTTCCTCGCCGCGTGCGCCAACCTGCCTGCCACCCGCACCCCGGTGTGGTTCATGCGCCAGGCGGGCCGGTCGCTGCCCGAGTACCGCCTGCTCCGGGGCACGGGGGCCGGGGGCGGCAGCATCCTCGACGCCGTGCGCCACCCCGACCTGGCGTGCGAGGTGACCCTCCAGCCGGTGCGCCGCTACGGGGTCGACGCCGCCATCCTCTACAGCGACATCGTCGTGCCGGTGGCCGCCATCGGCTTCGGCGTCGAGATCGAGGCCGGGGTCGGGCCGGTCGTCGACCGGCCGTTCCGCGGCGCCGCCGACCTCGACCGGCTGCGGCCGCTCGACCCCGACACCGACTGCCCCTACGTCCAGGAGACCGTGCGGGCCCTCGTCGGCGAGCTGGGCGACGTGCCGCTGATCGGGTTCGCGGGGGCGCCGTTCACGGTCGCCAGCTACCTCGTCGAGGGGGGACCGTCCCGCACGCTCGGCAAGACCAAGGCCCTGATGCTGTCCGACCCCGACCTGTGGCACCGGCTGCTCGACCGGCTGGCCGACATCGCGCTCACGGCGCTGCGGGCGCAGGTCGAGGCGGGTGCCTCGGCGATCCAGCTGTTCGACAGCTGGGCCGGCACGCTGAGCCCGGACATGTACGAGCGCTACGTCCTGCCGGCCAGCGCCAAGGTGCTCGCGGGCATCGCGGATCCCGGTGTCCCCCGCATCCACTTCGGGGTGACCACCGGCGAGCTGCTCGGGCTGCTGGCCAAGGCGGGGGCGACCGTCGTGGGGATCGACTGGCGGGTGCCCCTCGACGAGGCCCGGCGGCGGCTGGGCCCGGACATCGCCGTGCAGGGCAACCTCGACCCGGCGGTGTGCCTGGCGCCGTGGCCGGCGGTGGCGGAGGCGGCCACCGACGTGCTGATCCGCAACGGCGGTCGCCCGGGCCACGTGTTCAACCTCGGCCACGGGGTGCTGCCCGAGACCGACCCCGAGGTGCTGGCGCAGCTGGTCGAGCTGGTGCACGAATGGGAGGCACCGTCATGATCACGGGCGTCGTCGTGATGGCCTACGGCACGCCGGCATCGCCGGCGGACATCGAGGCCTACTACACCCACATCCGCCGGGGCCGGCCGCCGGCCCCGGAGCAGCTAGCCGAGCTGGCGGGCCGCTACGAGGCCATCGGGGGCGTGTCCCCGCTGGCCGAGCGCACCCGGTCCCAGGTGGACGCCATCGGCCGGGTGCTGGACGCCGCCGAGCCCGGCGGCTGGCGGGTCGGGCTGGGCCACAAGCACGCCCCGCCGTTCCTCGAGGACGCGGTCGCGACGCTCGCGCACCCCGTCGACGACGGCCGGCCCGACCGGCTCGTCGGCCTGGTGCTCGCGCCCCACTACTCGCGGGGGTCGGTGGCGGAGTACCACCACCGGGCGGCCAAGGCGGCGGCCGAGTACGGCGTCGCCTATACGCCGATCGAGGCGTGGCACGACGTCGACCCGTGGATCGACGCCCAGGCAGACCGGGTGCGAGCGGCCCTCGCCGACCTGCCGGCCCGGACGAAGGTGCTGTTCACCGCCCACTCGCTGCCGGAGCGGGTGCTCGAGGGCGACCCCTATCCCGACGAGCTGCGCACGTCGGCCACCGCCGATCGCGTCCCGGGCCGGCCTGTCCCGCTGGTACGGCTGGGCGCTGGCCTGGCAGTCGGCCGGCCGGACGCCCGACCCGTGGCGCGGGCCCGACGTGCTGCGACGTGATCCGTGACCTGGGCGCCACCGGCCGGGCCGAGGGCGTGCTGGTCTGCCCGCAGGGGTTCGTGTCCGACCACCTCGAGGTGCTGTACGACCTCGACATCGAGGCCCGGGCGGTGGCGGGGGAGGCGGGGCTGGCCTTCGGCCGCACCGCGTCGATCAACGACGAGCCGGCGGTGATGGCGGCGCTCGCGGCCCGGATCCGGGCGGTGTGACCCTGCCGTCTGGGCCCGGGGGGCGGGTCGACCTCGCCGTCGTCGGGGCGGGCATCAGCGGGCTGGCCGCGGCCTGGGAGGGCCGCAGCCGGGGCGCCCGGGTGGTGGTCGTCGAGGCGGGCGAGCGGCCGGGCGGCAAGATCCGCACGTCGCCGTTCGCCGGCGGGCCGCTGGACGAGGCGGCGGACGCGTTCCTGGCCCGGGTGCCGGAGGCGGTCGAGCTGTGCGCCGAGCTAGGGATCACGTCGGAGCTGGTCAGCCCGGCGACCGGGGGTGCGTATGTGTGGTGGGACGGTGCGCTGCGCCGCCTCCCGACGGAGCAGCTGCTCGGCGTGCCGACCGACCTGGACGCCGTGGCCGGTTCGGGGCTGCTGTCGCCCGCGGGCGTCGAGGCCGCCCGACGTGACCTCACCCAGGGCGACGACCGGCCGCCGGGCGACGAGAGCGTCGGCGCCCTGGTCCGGCGGCGGCTGGGCGACGAGGTGCTCGACCGGCTGGTGGCCCCGCTGGTGGGAAGCATCTACGCCGGCGACTGCGACCGGCTGTCACTCCAGGTCAGCGCCGCCCAACTGGCCGCGGCCCGCGACCGCGACCCCGACGATCCCAGCCTGATGCGCTCGGCGGCCGCCCTGCGGGCCCAGGCGATCGACACCGGCCAGCCGGTGTTCCTCGCCCCCGCCGGCGGGGTCGGGCGGGTGATCGAGGCGCTGGCCGACGCGCTGGGCGACGACCTGCGCACCGGGACGGCGGTGACCGGCCTGGAGCCGGCCCGTGATGCCGGCAGCGCCCGCTGGCGGCTGTGGGTGGCGGGCGATGGCGCCGGCGACGACGACGCCACGCGGCGCTCCGCGGTCGAGGCCGGCGCCGTGGTGCTGGCGACGCCGGCGTACGCGACCGCCCGCCTGCTGGCCGGCGTGGCCCCGGACGTGGCGAACGTAGTGGCGCGCATCGACCACGCCTCGGTCGCGCTCGTCGCTCTGGCGGTGCCCCGGGCCGCGGCCGACGGGCCGCTCGACGGGTCGGGGTTCCTCGTCCCCCACTCGGCGGGGCTGGCGCTGACCGCGTGCTCGTGGGTCACGTCCAAATGGCCGCACCTGGCGGTGGACCCGGACCTGACGGTGCTGCGGGCGTCGGTCGGGCGGGACGGCGACGACCGGGCGCTGGCACTGGACGACGACACCCTGGTGGCGGTGGTCCTGGCCGACCTGGGGACCACGATGGGGCTGCGGGCCGCGCCGGTCGAGGTCCGCATCAGCCGGTGGGACCGGTCGTTCCCCCAGCCCCGGCCGGGCCACCTGCCGGCCGTGGCGGCGGTGCAGGCCGGGCTGGCGGAGGTCGCGCCGGGCGTCGCCCTGGCGGGGTCGTGGGTGGGCGGGGTCGGCATCCCGGCCTGCATCCGGGGGGCGCGGGCGGCCGCCGGCCGGGCGCTGGGTGCTACAACCGGGCCATGACGCCGCCGCGCCGCCGCGTCCTCCCCGGCATTCTGCTCGGCACCTCGGCCGCCCTGCTGGCGGCGGCCGGGGTGGGGGTCGCGGCCTGGGCGGTCGCGGCCCCCGACGGCGGGCGGACTGCGACGGCGGCCGCCCCGGCGGCGACGACGACCCTGGTCGAGGAGCCGGTCCCGACCGCTCCCCCGCCGCCGGTCACGGTCGGGCTGCCGACCCCGGAGGACGCGCCGACCGACCCCCACGCGCCCACCCCTGACGTCGTGTACGGCACGCTGGCGCTGCCCACGATCGGCGTCGACCAGGACCTGCACGAGGGCGTCACGCTCACGGCGATCGACCGTGGCCCGAGCCACTGGCCGGGCACGGCCCTGCCCGGCCAGCTGGGCAACGTCGTCGTGGCCGGGCACCGCGTCACCCACACGCGGCCGTTCTACGACCTCGACCGCCTGGCGCCGGGCGACCCGCTGGTGTTCACGATGGCCGACGGGAGCACGTGGACCTACACCCTCGTGGAGACCGAGGTCGTGGCCCCGGAGGCCATGCACATCGTCGACCAGACCCCCGCGTACACGGCCACGCTGTTCGCCTGCCACCCCAAGCATTCGGCCCGGGAGCGGATCGTGGCCCACTTCGTGCTGGCGTCCTGAGGGGGTGGCGAACTGGTGTACGGTTGGGCGGGTTGAGGCGGGTTGAGTTCGAGGCGAGGGGAGTCGCTGTGGGAGACGTGGGAACGGCATACAACGGGTGCCGGCAGCGCATCGGCGCGCTGGTCGAGGGGCTGGACGAGGCGGGCTCGGCGGCCACGGTGCCCACCTGCCCCGCGTGGACGGTGCACGACGTGGTCGCGCACGTGGCGGGGGTCGTCGACGACGCGCTGGCGGGCCGGCTCGACGGGGTCGCCACCGAGCCGTGGACGGCGGCGCAGGTCGACGCCCGCCGGGGCCGCCCGGTGGCCGAGATCGTGGCCGAGTGGAACGAGGCGGCCGCGGCGTTCGAGGGCCTGCTCGACCAGATCGGGCCGTCGGGCCGGCAGGCGGTGCTCGACGTCGTGACCCACGAGCACGACATCCGCACGGCGCTGGGCGCCGCCGGGCACCGAGACAGCGACGCGGTCGACGTCGGCCTGTCGTTCGTGGCCCCCCGGTGGGTCGAGGTGGCGGCCGAGAGCGGCCTGTCGGTCGGCGTCGAGGCGACGACGGGCGCTCGCTGGGGCGCCGAGGATGCGCCGCTGGTGCTGTCCGGCGCACCGTTCGAGATCATGCGGGCGCTCACGGGCCGCCGCAGCGTCGATCAGCTGCGCACGCTCGACTGGCGGGGCGACTGCGAGCCGGCGATCGAGTCGTTCACCTACGGCCCGTTCCACCCGGCCGCGCACACGATCGCGGAGTAGGCCGTGATCCGGCGACCCTGCATGATGTGCGGGACGATCCTCGAGGGCGACGACCTCGACGCCTACGGCAAGGTCGGGCTGGCGCACCTCCGGGCCGAGCATCCCGAGCTGCCGTATCCCGACATGGCGGTGAGGAACACCTTCGAGGGCGAGGCGCGGATGACGGGCGGGTCCGAGCGGCTCGACGCCATCGGCGAGGTCGAGATCCACGAGGTGACAGTGGACCGCCTCGACGACTGGCTCGACTTCTTCGACCACCACATGGCGGTCGGCACCCCGCAGCACTCGGCGTGCTACTGCCTGGAGCCCCACGAGCTGGAGCCGGGCCAGGTCTCGTTGCCGCGGAGCCACTGGACCGAACGCCGGGCGACGATGCTCGACCTGCTGCGCCGGGGACGCGCGTTCGGCTACCTGGCCTACGTCGACGGCCGGCCCGCCGGCTGGGTCAACGCGTCGCTCCGGGGCGACACGACGCTGTTCCGCCGGGGCGACGACGAGGACGCCACGACGGCGACGGTCGCGTGCTTCGCGATCGCCGCGCCGTACCAGGGCCACGGCCTGGCGCCGCAGCTCCTGGCGAGGGTGCTGGCCGACGCCGCAGCCCGGGGCGCGGACGCGGTGGAGGCCTACCCCAGCAACCCGGGCGTGGGCACCCAGCCCAACTTCCGCGGGCCGCGCAAGATGTACGAGGCCGCCGGGTTCCAGGAGGTGAAGATCCGCACGTTCGACACCGTGGTCCGCCGATCGGCGTGACCGGTTCGCCGTCAACCGAGGTCCCATTCGGCGAGCCTGTCGAGCTGGCGAAGGTACTCCCGGCACGCCTCCTCGAACATCGCACCGTGGCGCGGCGGCCGGGTGGCGGCGACGAACGCCGGCCCATCGTCGTCGGCGATCCCTATCTCCCACGTCAGCTGCAGGTCGTTGTCGATGTAGCGCCCGCCCCCGGCCAGCGCCGCCGTCCGCGTCCACCGAAGTCGAACGCCACCGCCGCCGGACCCTACCCGCGGACCCCGGCACGTCGGCCCGCCGCCGTGGGGGCCGCGAAGTACGCCGATCGGGAAGACGGCCCCTCGCGGTGCGCTTGGGTGGGTGGACGGACCGCGTGCGATCATCGCGCCCGCCATGCGCCGTGCCGTCACCGTCCTCGCCTGCCTTGCGTCCGGCGTCGTGATCGCCGCTGCACTGCCCCCGTGGGGGTGGTGGCCGCTGGCCTTCGTGGGCGTCGCGGGCCTCGACCGGCTGATCGCAGACCGGCCGCGGTGGTCGCGCTGGCGCCGGGGCACGGCGGTCGGGATCGGTCTCTACGTCCCGTCGCTGGCCTGGATGATCGAGCTGACGGCGCCCGGCTACGTGATCGCCACGTTCGCCTACTCAGCCCTGTTCGGGCTGGCGATGGTGATCGTGCCGGCTCGGGCGCCCGGGCGGTGGATCGCCCTGCCGGGGGCCATCGCGCTGGCCGAGCTGCTGCGCTGGTCGTGGCCGTTCGGGGGGGTGCCGCTGTCCAGCCTGGCCGTCGGGCAGGCCGGCGGGCCGCTCGCGCCCGTCCTGCGGGTCGGCGGGGCGCTGCTGCTGGTCGAGGTGACCGTCATCGGGGGCATCTGCCTGGCCGCCCTGCTGCGCCGGCGGTGGTTGGCCGCCGGCGTCGCCGCCGGGCTCGTGCTGACCGCCCTCGCCGTCGGCGTGCTCGGGCCCGGGGCGCACCGGGTCGGCTCCCTCCGGGTCGCGCTCGTGCAGGGCGGAGGCGTGCAGGGCACCCACGCGATCAACACCGACGAGCGGAAGGTGTTCCTGCGCCACCTCGACGCCAGCCGGGAGATCGATCCGCCCGTGGACCTGGTCGTGTGGCCCGAGGACGTCGTCGACGTCGACAAGCTGGCCGGGTCCCGCGAGGAGCGCGACCTCCAGGCGCTTGCCCGCCGGCTCGACACGACCCTGGTCATCGGCACCGTCGAGGACGCCGGGCGCAAGCACTTCCTCAACGCCTCCGTCGCCTATGGGCCCGACGGCGAGGTCGTCGACCGCTACGACAAGGTCCACCGCGTCCCCTTCGGCGAGTACGTGCCGCTGCGCTGGCTCATCGGGCGCTTCGGTGGCGGCGCGCTGACCTCGCGGGACGCCATCGTCGGGCACCATCCGGCCGAGCTCGACACGCCCGCCGGGAAGCTGGGCGTGGCGATCTCGTGGGAGATCTTCTTCGGAGATCGGGTGCGGGAGGGTGTCGGGGACGGGGCCGAGCTGGTCCTCAACCCGACCAACGGGTCATCCTTCACCGGCACCCTCGTCCAGACCCAGCAGGTGGCCAACTCGCGCATGCGGGCGATCGAGAGCGACCGCTGGCTGCTCCAGGTCGCGCCCACCGGGTTCAGCGGCGTGGTCGGCCCGGACGGGCGGGTCCACCAGCGGACCGCGGTGTCCGAACAACGGGTGCTGCACGACACCGTCGAGCTCCGGCGTGGCACTACGCTCGCGACGCGCCTGGGGCTGGCGCCCGCCCTGGCGGTTGCGATCGCGGGTCTCGCGCTCGGGTGGTTCGTGGCTGGGCCCCCGCAGCGTCGGTCCGCGGACGACGCCGCCGACCGAGAGCCAGTCCCCACCGAGAGTGTTAACTAGCCCGAAAATCCCGCAGAGACGGGGCGATTTTGCCCACCGGGCCACGTCAGGTGTTCCCTGATCGGGGCCAAGTTGTTACGTTTCTGTGTCAAGGCAAGCTGGGGTGGGAGACAAGCGATGAGCTACAGCCTGGGGGTCGACCTCGGAGCGGCGACGTGCTCGGCCGCCGCTCGCCGGGGCGCGCGCATCGAGCCCTGCGCCCTCGGCGAGACGGCCACCACCATGCCGGCCGTCGCACTCCCCCGGGCCGACGGGTCGATGCTCGTCGGCGAGCCCGCCGAGGCGGCCTCCTGGTTCGAGCCCTCCCTCGTCGCCCGCAGCATCGCCGGGCGCCTGGGCGAGGCCGACACCCAGCCGATCGTCATCGACGGGCAGCTCGTCGACCCCTACGCCCTGACCGAGGCGCTCATCGGCACCGCGATCCAGCGGACGGCCGCGCCGGGCGAGTGGCCCGGGCACCTCGTGCTCACCTACCCGCTGCGCTACGGCGGCACCGTCGCGCCGGTGCTCGAACGGGCGTCGGCGCGGGTCACGACCAGTCCCGTCATGCTGGTCCCCGAGCCCATCGCCGCGATGGCCAAGCTCACCCACGACGTCGAGCTGGCGCTCGACACCACCGTGGCGGTGATCGACTTCGGGGGGACGAGCTTCGACGTCACGCTGGTCCGCCGGACCGAGACCGGCTTCGACCTGGTGGGCGAGCCGGCGAGCCTGAACGACATCGGCGGGGTCGACGTCGACGCCGCGGTCCTGGCGCACGTCGAGGCCTCGATCGGCGACGTGACCTCGCAAGTGCGCGACGACGACCACGCCACGATGCTCGCCCTGCGGCGGCTCCGGGCGTCCTGCCGGGCGGCCAAGGAGCGGCTGTCGACCGAGTACGAGGCGATCGTCGAGGTCGCGCTCCCCCACGCCCGCGCCCAGGTGCAGATCACCCGCGAGGACCTGGAGCGGGCCATCGGCCCCGCCCTCACGACTGCGGTCGACCTGATCGCCCACACGATCAACGACGCCGGGCTCGCCATCCCCGACGTGCACGTCGCCCTCCTCGTCGGCGGCTCCTCGCGCATCCCGCTGCTGACCCGGCTCATCACCGAGCGGATCGGGCTCCCGATCGTCGCCGACCCGCTGCCCGAACTGACCGTCAGCCTCGGGGCCGCGCTGTTCGGCGAGGAGGACCCGGCGCCGGCGCTGCCCGCGTCCGCGTTCGACTCGCTCGGCGCGCCGGTCGTCGCCCCGCTGTGGCCGCCGCCGGCCGACCTCGCCGGTCCCGTGCCGGGCGCCACCGCCGAGCCCGGTGTCGGGCCGCCCGAGGCCGGGCCGCCCGACGGCTGGGATCCCGACGCCATCCCGCTCACGCTCGCCGGCGACAACGGCGCCGGCTGGCCCGCGGACGACCCGTGGGCGGCGAGCCAGGAGCCCGAGGGCGGCCCCGGCTGGGACAAGGACCCCGCCCCGGTGCCCGGGCAGTGGGATGACGCCGCCCACATACCCGCCCTGTGGGACGCGCCGGCGCCGGGCCCGTCCAAGGAGCGCCCGTGGGACGAGCCCTGGGAGCAGCAGCCCTGGGACAGCGAGGACCCGACGACCTACGACCCGTTCCTCGCCCCCCGGCCCGGGGCGGCGGCGGCCGCCGGGCTGGCGATCGGGCACGAGCCCGATGGCGCCGAGGACCAGTTCAGCCGGCTGACCGCCAGCGACACCGACCCGTTCGGCACCCGCTCGACCGCCCACGATCGGCTCAAGAGCCGGCCGTCCGACGACGAGTTCGACCTCGGGCCCGACAGGGAGAAGCGGGGCGACAAGAAGGGCGGGTACGGCCGCTCGACCGATCCCCGGGTCGTCGTCGGCGCCATCGGCGCCGTGCTGGCGATCGTGCTGCTCGGCGGGTTCGCCGTGGCGCTCGGCATCGGCAGCGGGGCGAGCGGCGACGGGATCGCGGTCGGGGGCACGATCGTCACCACGACCTCGATGGTGGCGGAGACGGGGTCGACCGCCGGGCCGAGCACCTCGGCGTCGACCGAGCCGGACCCGACGACCGCGGCAACCACGCGCACCACCCAGACGACCAGGCCGACGACGACGACGACCCGGCCCCGGACTACGCGCACCACGGTGCCCCAGACGCAGCCGCAGGGTCCGGCGCCGACCGACCCGCCGCCCACGCAGCCACCGCCGACCGAGCCGACGACCACCACCTCGACGACCACCACCTCGACGACCACCACCTCGACCACGACCACGCCGACGACCCTCGGCTGACGGCCGGCGGCCCTGATCCCACGGTTACCGGTCGGTCGCGTAGGTACGGGAGCGCACGCCGTGTTCGAGTTGACGAATGTGCGGCGCTAGCCTGACCCGCCGACCGCGGCACCACCCCTTCGGCGGGCCCGGCGCGAAGCACGGTCGACGCGGAATTGACCGGGCGGTCAGTCGAACGGAAAGGTAGCGGGAATGCACGCCGAGGAACGACCTCTGCGCATCGCGCTCGCTGGCCTACCGGGGCAAGCCCCACGTCGGCGGCCAGGGCGTCTACACGCGCCACCTCACCAAGGCCCTGGCCGACCTCGGCCACCACGTCGAGGTGCTCGGCGGCCAGCCGTACCCCGTGCTCGACGACCGCGATCCCGCTGCATCGAGCTGCCGAGCCTCGACATCTACAACGACCACTTCCCGATGCGGATGCCCGGGCTGTGGGAGTTCAAGGACCTGGGCCGACCTCGTCGAGGTCGCGCTCGTTCTCGACCGGCACGTTCCCCGAGCCGCTGCGCGTTCAGCCTGCGGGCCTGGCGGCACCTGCGCCACCGGCGCCGACGACTTCGACCTCGTCCACGACAACCAGTGCCTCGGCTACGGCCTGCTCGGCGATCGATGCGCGACGGCTGGCCGGTGCTCGCCACGCTGCACCACCCGATCACCGTCGACCGCGACCTCGAGCTCGCGCACGCCGCGACGCCTGGACAGCGGCTCACGCTGCGGCCGCTGGTACGGCTTCCTCGAGATGCAGACGCGAGGTCGCCCGGCGGATGCCGCGCGTCGTCACCGTGTCGCGAGAACTCGCTCGACGGACATCGCCGCGCAGCATGGGCGTCGCCGCCGACCGCCTGCACGTCGTGCCGGTCGGCGTCGACCCGGACCTGTTCCGGCCGCTGCCCGACGTCGCGCGCGGTGCCCGGCCGCCTGATGACCACCGCGAGCGCCGACGTGCCGCTGAAGGGCCTCGCGCTACCTGCTCGAGGCGCTGGCCAAGGTGCGCACCGAGCGCGACGACGCGCACCTCGTCGTCATCGGCAAGCCGCAAGCGCAGGAGCGGCGATCGCCCGGCCGATCATCGAGCGGCTCGGGCTCGCCGGACGCGGTCGAGTTCGTGAGCGGCGTGACCGACGAGCGCATCGTCGAGCTCTACGCCGAGGCCGAGCTCGCCGTCGTGCCGTCGCTCTACGAGGGCTTCTCGCTGCCGGCGGTCGAGGCGATGGCGTGCGGCGTGCCGCTCGTCGGCACCACCGGCGGCGCGCTGCCCGAGGTCGTCGGCCGCGACGGCGAGACCGCGCTGCTCGTGCCCGCCGGGCGACCCCGACGCGCTCGCCGCCGCGATCCGCCGCGGCGCTCGGCGACGCCGAGCTGCGCGCCCGCATCGGCGCGGCCGGCCGCGCAGCGGGTGCTCGAGCGGTTCACGCTGGCGCCAGACGCGCCGAGGGCACCGTCGAGCAGTACCGCGAGCTGCTCGACGATGCACGCCGACGCGCCGAGCGCGGCCGCGACGGAGCCGCTGACGTGCTCACCGTCGACTTCGACCGGCTCGGCCTCGCGCCCGGGCGACCGCGCTGCTCGACATGGGCTGCGGCGGCGGCCGTCACGCGTTCGAGGCGCTGCGCCGCGGCGCGACGCGTCGTCGCGCTCGACTACGCCGACGGCCGAGCTCAAGGACGTCGCGCGCGGTCGCTCGGCGCGATGGTCGAGGCCGGCGAGGTCCCCGACGACGCACCGCGTCGGCGGCGTGCGTGCAACGGCGACGCGCTCGCGCCTGCCGTTCCCCGACGACACGTTCGACCGCGTCATCGCGTCCGAGGTGCTCGAGCACATCTGGGACGACGAGCGCCGCGCATCGCCGAGCTCGTCCGCGTGCTGCGCCCGGGCGGCCGCTCGCCGTCACGGTGCCGACGCGGCTGCCCGAGCGGGTCTGCTGGGCGCTCGACCGACGAGTACCACGACACGCCGCGGCGGCCACGTGCGCATCTACCGCCAGCGCGAGCTCGAGCCGAAGCTCGACGCGCGCCGGGCTCGAGCTGCGCGGCTCGCACCACGCGCACGCGCTGCACTCGCCGTACTGGTGGCTGAAGTGCGCGGTCGGCGTCGACCAACGACCGACGCGTGCGCCGGTGCGGCGCTACCACGACTTCCTCGTGTGGCAGATCATCGAGCAGCCCGGCGTGGCTCGACCCGGCTCGACCGAGCGGGCGCTCAACCCGGTGCTCGGCAAGAGCCTCGTCGTCTACGCCCAGAAGGTCGAGCCGTGACGTGACCGGACGCAGCCTGCGCTGCCCCCGACGTCGACCGGGCATCGCTCACCGCCGACGAGGTCGCCGCAGACCGTCGACGCGATCGCGGCGATCGCAGCTGCCCGACGGCAACATCCCGTGGATCCCCGGCGGCCACACCGACCCGTGGAACCTCGTCGAGGCGGCGATGGCGCTCGACGTCGGCGGCCGGCACGCCGAGGCCGAGCGCGCCTACGAGTGGCTGGCCGAGCATGCAGCGCCCCGACGGCGCCTGGCACGCCTACTACGTCGGCGACGAGGTCGAGGAGGACAAGCTCGACACCAACGTCACCGTGCTACGTCGCCACCGGCGTGTGGCACCACTACCTCGTCACCGGCGACCGCGGCTTCCTCGAGGCGCATGTGGCCGGTCGTCGAGCGGGCGATCGACTTCGTCGCTCGACCTCCAGACGCCGACCGGGCGAGATCGCTGTGGGCGCGCCACGCCGACGGCACGCCGAGGACGGCGCGCTGCTCACCGGCTCGTCGAGCATCTGCCACAGCCTGCGCTGCGCGATCGCGCGTCGCCGAGCGGCTCGGCCACGAGCGCCCCGACTGGGAGCTGTCGCTCGGCGCGCTCGCGATCGTCGATCGCGCACCGGCCCGACGCGCTTCCTCGACAAGGACCGCTGGGCGATGGACTGGTACTACCCGATCCTCGGCGGCGTGCTGCGCGGCGAGCGCGGCCGAGCGCGCGCTGGCCGCGCGCTGGGACGCGTTCGTCGTCGACGGGCCGCGGCGTGCGCTGCGTGTCGCGACCGGCCGTGGGTCACCGCGGCCGAGACGTGCGAGTTCGTGATGGCCGACGCGATCGGCGCCGACGACGAGGCCCGCGACGCTGTTCGGCTGGGTCCAGCCTACCGCGACGACGACGGCGGCTACTGGACCGGCATCGTGTTCCCCGACGAGGGCCGCTTCCCGGGCGGCGAGCGCACGACCTACACCGCCGCGGCCGTCGTCCTGGCCGCCGACGCCCTGGCCGGCGGCTCCCCGGCCGAGCGGGCTGTTCACCCGCCACGACGAGTTGCTGCCCGCGGCGTTCGAGGCTCGAGGACTCGGACAGCTCGGTCACCGACCGCGACTGACCGCCGGCGCGTCGAGTCGTAGCCATGCCAGCAGCCAGCTGGCCGTGAGGGCCAGGATGAACCGCTGGAGCACGCCATAGGCGGGAGTGCCCCAGCTGAAGGCGAAGACCGCCGCCGAGCCCAGCACGAGAGCGCCCGCCAGGGCCGAGACTCCTCGCGCCGCGGCCGCGGGTCGCACCGGACCACCACCAGCATGGCCACGACCAGGGCGGCTTCGCCGCTGACCGCCGCCCCGACGTGGATGTGGCTCGCCAGCGTGGCGGCCACGTCCGGCGGGTCCTTCGGGATGACGCCGGCCGCCGCGGTCGCCGCACCCGCCAGCCGGACGAGTCCTGCGCCCGGCAGTTGACGCCGTGCCGCGAGAAGGATGAGCAACCCGTCGGCCGCAATGGTGAGCCGGACGACGGCCGCGAAGGGCTGTCCGGGTGAGCCGAGCCGGCTCACGGTGTCCACCTGCGGGTCGTACCCCGGCGTCGCCGCCCCGGCGAGCAGCACGACTGCGGCGAGCACCCCGAACCCGGCGGCCAGCAGCCGCACGGGCCGAGTCATCGCGGGGCTGGGTCGCCAGCAGTTTGGCGACGGTGAAGGGCGAAGGCGGCGGCGAAGGCCGCTGCGAGGTTGGTGACGAGGTCCCAGCCGGTGTTGATGTACCCGCCGGCGTGGCTGCCGCCTCGGGCCATGGTGGTGAGGAACTCGATGGTCTCGTTGACGGCACCCAACCCGACACCGGCGAGGCAGCAGACGAGGACCAGACGGCCGCGGTCCGTGGGGCCGGTCGCCGACCGCACCATCAGCTCCCACACCAGCTGGGTTCCGCAGAACACGGCGAGCGCGTGGGCGAGGTGGTCGTAGCGGAGGAGGTCCCATCCGGGCGAGGCGTTGTACAGGACGTCGTCGCCAACAGGTATGAGTCCGCCCGCCAGGTGCACGACCGCGACGACGGACAGTGCCTCGGCGAGCCGGGCCGGAAGGGCCGCCCGATATTCCGGCGGCGTCAACGGCGACCGCACCGAGGCGAGGAGAGGCATGGCTCGGAGTAGACGCCGCTCCTCGTGCCCCCAGCAATGCCCCCGAGGGGGAATGAGGGCCAGCCCTCACCGGCCCACGATGGCTAGTTCGGCACCCGCTCCAGCACCCGCAGGCTGCCGGTCGCGCCGACCTCGCGGAAGCGGCCGCTCGCCAGCGCGGGCAGGTAGATCTCTCGTACGGCGGGCGGCCGCCGTCGGCCGGGTCGGGGAACACGTCGTGGATCGCCAGCAGGCCGCCGGCCGCGACGTGCGGCGTCCACAGCTCGTAGTCGCGGTGGGCCGGCTCGACGCCGTGGCCGCCGTCGATGAACAGGAATGCCAGCGGGGTCCCCCACACCCGGCCGACGGTGGGCGACGGGCCCACCAGGCGCCACGACGGTCGACTCCAGCCCGGCGTCGAAGATCGTGCGGCGGAACCACGGCAGCGTGTCCATCAGCCCGACGGCCGGGTCGACCAGGTCGGGCTCGTGCCACTCCCAGCCGGGCTGGTTCTCCTCGGAGCCCCGGTGGTGGTCGAGCGCGAACAGCACCGTGCCCCGCTCCCGGGCGGCGGCGCCGAGGTAGATGCTCGACTTGCCGCAGTAGCTGCCGACCTCCAGCAGCGGGCCGTCGACCGCCAGCGCCGACGGCGGCCTCGTAGAGCGCCAGGCCCTCGTCGGGCGGCATGAAGCCCCGCGCCTCCTCGGCGCGCTTCCGCAGGTCCGGGTCCATCGTCACGGCGGCCGACGGTAGCGCTAGCGGGGCGGCTCGTAGCACTCGCCCGGAAACCGGCGAGTCAGCGGCGTCGCTGGCAAGGACGCAGGACGAAGGCGCAGCCAAAGCTGCGTCGAGGACGAGGACGCAGTCCAGCGGCGTCGCTGGCCGGCGGTTTCCGGCGCTGTGTTGCGAGCCACCCCGCTAGCTTGCCGGCCCATGGGACCCGTCGCCGCTCTGCCCGTCCCCCGCCGCGCCGCGGCGCTGCTCCTCGCGGCCTCCCTGGTCGCCGCCGGCACCGCCGCGTGCGGCGGCGGCAACGACGACAACGACGAGGGCCTGGCCAACCCCACGACCGAGCGCGAGCCGGACGAGACCACCGAGCCGGCCGACGAGGCGCCGGCCGAGGCCCCGCTCGACAGCCTCCATCTGGCCCTGACCCCGGCGTTCCAGGCCGACGCCCCGGTCGCCGTGACCGCCCGGCCCGACTCCGACGTCCTCTACGTGGCCGAGCGGGCGGGGCGGGTCCGGCCGGTGACCGACGGCACCGTCGGCGACCCGATCCTCGACATCAGCAGTCAGGTCGTGACCGGTGGCGAGCAGGGCCTGCTCGACATCGAGTTCTCCGACGACGGGGGCACGCTCTACGTGAGCTACAGCATCGCCCCCGAGGGCGACAGCCGGGTCGTCGCCTACACGATGGGCGGCGACGCCGTGGACACCGCCTCGCGCCGTGAGCTGCTCGCGGTCGAGCAGCCGTTCGCCAACCACAACGGCGGCGACCTCGAGATCGGGCCGGACGGCTACCTGTACTTCGGACTCGGCGACGGCGGCGGCGCGGGCGACCCGTTCGCCAACGGCCAGAACACGTCGGTGCTCCTCGGCAAGATCCTGCGCATCGACCCGACGACGCCCAGCGGCGGGAAGAACTACTCGATCCCGCCCGACAACCCGTTCGCCGACGGGCAGGGCGGCGCCCCCGAGGTGTGGGCCTACGGGGTCCGCAACCCGTGGCGCTACACCTTCGACGCCGAGACCGACGACCTGTGGATCGGCGACGTCGGGCAGAACCAATGGGAGGAGATCGACCTGCTCCCGGCGGCCGAGGGCGGGGGCCGGGGCGCCAACCTGGGCTGGGACCAGATGGAGGCCACCCACCCCTACGGGGGTGGCGCCAACCCCGCCGGCGCGGTGCTGCCCGTCTACGAGTACAGCCACGCCGACGGCTGCTCGGTGACCGGCGGGGTCGTCTACCGGGGCACGGCGATCCCCGGGCTCGGCGGCGCGTTCCTGTTCACCGACTACTGCCAGGGGACGATCCGGGCCCTGCGGGCGTCGGGCGGGCAGACCACCGAGGAGCACACGTACGCCGAGACCCAGGCCGCGAACCTCGTGTCGTTCGCGGTGGACAACGACGGCGAGGTGTACGTCGTGTCGCTCGACGGGCCCGTCTACCTGCTCGGCGCCGCGTGATGCCGGGGCCGGACGACATCCTGCACATCACGACCGCCGAGGCGTGGGCCGAGGCCCAGCGCACCGGCGCCGTGGCGCCGCCCAGCCTCGCCGCCGAGGGCTTCGTGCACTGCTCCACCCGGGCCCAACTCGACGCGACGCTGGCCCGCCACTTCCCCGGGGCCGGGCCGCTGACGCTGCTGGTCCTCGACCCGGCGGCCGCCGGCGACCTCCGCTGGGAGGAGAGCCGGCCGGGCGAGGCGTTCCCCCACGTCTACGGACCGATCCCGACGGCCGCGGTGACGGCCGTCGAGGAGGTCACGGCCCCGCCGGCGCCCGGCGCCAGGTGACCGCCAGCCAGCCGTCCTCGGCCAGCTCGGCCGCCGGCCCACCGGCGAGCCCGGCCGCCCCGTAGGCCGCCACCAGCCGGTCGCGCTGGGCGGCGAGCACCCCGCTGGCCACGAGCGACCCACCGGGCGCGAGGGCGGCGACGATCGTGCCGGCGAGGGCCTCCTGGTCGGGCAGCAGCAGGTTGGCGGCCACGAGGTCGTGGCCGCCCCGTACGGCGCCCGCGACCGTGACCCGGTCCGCCAGCCCGTTGCGGGCCGCGTTGGCCGCCGTCGCGGCGCGCGCCGCGGGGTCGATGTCGACCGCGAGCGCCCGGCCGGCGCCGAGGGCCAGGGCGGCGAGCGCGAGCACGCCACTGCCGCAACCGACGTCGAGCACCGACTCCCCGCCCGTCACCAGGGGTTCGAGCGCGGCGAGGGCCAGCCGGGTCGACACATGGGCGCCGCTGCCGAACGCCCGCCCCGGGTCGACGGCGACATCCACGCGGCCCGGCTCCGGCGGCGGCGCCAGCCACGTCGGCACGACCCGCAGGCGGTCGCCGACGGGGACCGGCCGGGCGTGGGCGCGCCAGGCGTCGAGCGCCGCCCCGAGGTCGGCGGGGACCGTTTCGGCCGGCCAGCGCCGGGCGACCGCCGCGAGCAGTGGGCGGGGGTCGCCGCCGCCCTCGGGCGCGGCCAGGAGCACCACGCCCTGGGGACCCGCGCGCTCCTCGATGGCGGCCGCGCCGGCCAGCCACAGGACGTCCGACGCCAGCTCCGCCTCGCCGGCGGGCACGGCCACCTGCACCACGACGACCCGCTCGGGGTCGCCGGTCACGTCTCGGCTACCGGTCGGGCCAGCGTCAGCAGGTAGTCGCCCGCCGGGTCGGTCCACAGGCCGGCGACCTGCATGCCGACGGCGGCCAGCTCGCGGCGCACCTGGTCGAAGGTGAACTTGGCGCTGATCTCGGTGCGCATCGCCTCGCCCTCGGCGAACTCGGCGGCGAGGTCGAGGCCCGGGATGTCGACGACGAGCGCCTCCCGGGCGACCAGCTGCATCTCGATCCAGCGGTTCTCGGCGTCCCACACCGCCCGGTGCTCGAACGCGTCGAGGCGGAAGTCGGCGCCCAGCTCGCGGTTGAGCACGGTGAGCAGGTTGAGGTCGAACGCTGCGGTGACCCCCTCCGCGTCGTCGTAGGCGGCCAGCAGCCGCTCGACCGGCTTGACCAGGTCGGTCGCCAGCAGGAACCGGTCGGACGGGTCGAGCATGGCGGCCAGCTCGCTGAGGAACCGGTGGCGCTGCGGCGGCGGGAAGTTGCCGATCGTGCTGCCGAGAAAGGCGACCAGCCGGGCGCCGTCGAGGTCGGGGATGTCGTCGAGGTGCTCGTGGAAGTCGCCGACCACGCCGTGCACGCCGATGTCCAGCTCGTCGACGACGGTCTGGGCCGCGGCCCGCAGCGTCGCCTCGGCCACGTCGAACGGCACGTAGCCGGCCAGGCCGGTCGTGCTCGCCGCCATCGCGCCCAGCAGCACCCGGGTCTTCTCGGACGTGCCCGACCCCAGCTCGACCAGCACCGACGTGCCCGCGGCCTCGGCGATCTCGCCCGCCGACCGGCGGAGCAGGTCGCGCTCGGTGCGGAACGGGTAGTACTCGGGGGTGCGGGTGATGGCCTCGTAGAGCTCGCAGCCCCGGTCGTCGTAGAACCAGACCGGGGGCATCGACTTGGGCGTGGCCGTCAGCCCGGCGCGGGCATCGCGCCGCAGCGCCCGCCGCAGATCCTCGGGGACGAGGTGGACGTCGACTTGCACCTTGCCCGGTGCTAGCACCGTCACCGGTCGACCGCCAGCCGTAGTCCGCTGAACGCCCAACGCGAGCCCGGCGGGAAGAAGTTGCGGTAGGTGGCCCGGGTGTGGCCGGCCGGCGTGACGCAGGCCCCGCCCCGCAGGACCTGCTGGTTGACCATGAACTTGCCGTTGTACTCGCCGACCGCCCCGGCGGCCGGGCTGAAGCCCGGGTAGGGGCCGTAGGGGCTGGCGGTCCACTGCCACACCGCGCCGTACCAGGCGGCGTCGCACGCGCTCGGGTGCAGGCCCGGGCCGGCGAGGCCGTCGCCGTCGAGGCCCGGGGCCGGCGCGCCCGCGGCGACGGCGGGGTCGGCGGCCGCCACGGCCTCCCACTCGTCCTCGGACGGCAGCCGGCACCCGGCCCACCGGGCGAAGGCGTCGGCCTCGTACCAGCTGACGTGGACCACCGGCTCGGCGGGGTCGACGGGCCGGGGGCCGGTGAGGGTCTGGACCAGCCAGCCGTCGGCCTCCCGGACCCAGTAGCCGGGGGCGCACCAGCCCTCGGCGTTCGCGGTGGCCCAGCCGTCGGACATCCACAGGTCGGGGCGCTCGTAGCCGCCGTCGGCGATGAAGGCCAGCCAGTCGCCCGCGGTCACGAGGCTGCGGGCGACGGCGAACGGGCGCAGCAGGGCGTCGTGGCGCGGGCCCTCGTTGTCGTAGGCGAAGCCGTCGCCGTCGTGGCCGATGGGCACGATGCCGCCGGGGTGCTCGATCCAGCCGTCGACCGTGAGACCGGACGGGCGGTCGCCCGCCGGCACGTACGCCGGGTGCAGCGGGTTGGTGCCCAGCACGTGCTTGATGTCCATGAGCAGCAGCTCCTGGTGCTGCTGCTCGTGGTTGACGCCCAGCTCGATCAGCCCGCTGACCTCGGGGGTGGCGCCGGCGGCCAGCAGGTCGTCGACCGCCTCGTCGACCGCCCGGCGATAGGCGGCGATCTCCGCGATGCCGGGCCGCGTCAGCAGGCCCCGCTCGGGTCGCGGGTGCCGGGGGCCGACGGCCTCGTAGTAGGAGTTGAACAGGAAGCCGTACGCGGGGTCGACCACCTCGTAGCCGGGCTTGTGCGGGCTCAGCACGAACGTCTCGAAGAACCATGTCGTATGCGCCCGGTGCCACTTGGTGGGGCTGACGTCCGGCATCGTCTGGACCGTCTGGTCCTCGGCGGAGAGGGGCTCGGCGAGCGCCTCCGTGAAGCTGCGCACCTCGTGGTAGCGGGTGCGCAGGTCGGACGGCGCCGCCGCCGACCGAGTCGCGGTCGTCATGGGGTTCCCCTCCCCCGCCGCCCCATGTGCGAGCGGCTCGGTTGGTGGTCCCGAAGGAGGCTATCGGTGCGATTTTCGAAGCCCAATGCGCTTCCGGAGGCCGTCATCCCGGGTTCAGTACCCGTTCGCCGTGACAGCAACTCGCTGGTGCTCACCAACCGATCTCGGCGATGCTGCGGGCGTGGAGCATCTCACGACCGCCCAGCTGGAGGCCGCGCTCGACCACGTGCGGTCGTCGCCGCGTGACGAGGGGACCGTCGAGCTGGTCGTCCGCCGGCCGGCGGTCGACGAGCGCGAGATCCTGGCCGAGGGTGAGCTCGACCTCGCCGCCGGCCTGGTCGGCGACACATGGTCGCAGCGGGGCAGCAGCCGCACGCCCGACGGCGGCCCGCACCCGGAGATGCAGCTCAACGTCATCAACGCCCGCCTGTCGGCGCTGGTGGCGATCGACCCGGACCGCCGGTCGCTGGCCGGCGACCAGCTGCACGTCGACCTCGACCTGAGCGTCGAGAACCTGCCGCCGGGCACCCGCCTCGGCCTGGGCACGGCGGTGATCGAGGTGACCCCCCAGCCCCACACCGGGTGCGCCAAGTTCGTCGCCCGCTTCGGCGAGGACGCGATGCGCTTCGTCAACTCGTCGCGCGGCCGCGAGCTGCGGCTGCGGGGCATGAACGCCAAGGTCGTCGTGCCGGGCACGGTCCGGCCGGGCGACCCGATCCGCAAGCTCCCGCCGGAGCCGGCCGACCCGGACGGCGCCTCAGTGGAAGCGCCGGCGGCGCTCTAGCTCGGGGCCACCGGGGACGACGTCGAGGGTCGCAGCGTCACCCGCGGGTCGGCCCGCCGGTCCCGGAGCCCGGCGAGGACGTCGGCGCGGCGGTCAGCCACCGGCCATCACCCGCCAGGCGGCGGCGGTCTCCTCGTCGGACGGGAAGAACGCCTCGACCCGCAGCTCCTGGGCGGTCACGTCGGTCGGCGTGCCGAGCGACGAGACGACCGAGAAGAACGCCAGCGTCGTGCCGTCGATCAGGAACCGCACGTCGATGACCGGGGCCGCCGGTGCCGAGGCGTCCGGGTCGGCCAAAGCCGCGGCCACGTCCGGACGCCGGCGGAGGCGGTCGACCAGGTCGGCCGTGTCGGGGTCGAGCACGCCGGCGACCGCCTCGCGGCGGGCCCGCTCCAGCAGGCCGGCGGCCACCGCGTCGGCGTTGAGCACCCGGTCCCGCACCGGGCTCGGCTCGATGAACAGCCGCAGCACGTTGGCCGGCTCGGGCGGCGGCTCGCCGGCGAACAGCCGGCCGAACAGGTCCCCGGCGCCCCGGTTCGTGCGCAGCACGTCCCAGCGGCGGTCCATCACCACCGCCGGGAACGGCTCGTGCTGGTCGAGCATCGCGGTCAGCGCGGCGTCGACGCGGGCCAGTTGGGGCCCGTCGAGCGGCTCGCCGGAGTAGAGCGGGGCGTAGCCCGCCGCCAGCAGCAGCCCGTTGCGCTCGCGCAGCGGCACGTCCAGCGCCCGGGCCAGCCGCACGACCATCTGCCGGCTGGGCTGCGACCGCCCGGTCTCGACGAAGCTCACGTAGCGGGGCGTGGTCATGGCGTCCGAGGCCAGGTCGAGTTGGCTCTTGCGCCGCACGCCCCGCCAGTAGCGGAGCAGGTCGCCGAAGTTGGCCGGGGCCTCCAGCACCGATCGCTGCGCCGACATGGCCGCACCCTACGGGGCGGCGGGCGGACCGTCGCTTCCCTGCCGGGGAATCGCCGGGCGGCGGGCCGCGCCGGATGCTGCGGCCCATGCACCTCACCATCCACACCACAGAATCGGTCCCCGAGGGCTCCCGGGCGCTGTTCGACGGCATCGCCGCCGACGTCGGCTTCGTCCCCAACCTGGCGGCGGCGATCGCCGAGTCGCCCGTGCTGCTCGCCGGGTTCGACGGGCTGCGGCGGGCCGTCGGCTCGGGCGGCCTCGACCCGGTGCTCCGGGAGACCGCCGGGCTCGCCGTCGGCGTCGCGGTCGACAACGCCTACGGCGTCGCCTTCCACTCGACCGTGCTCGGCCGCCTGGGCGTGCCCGACGCGGAGATCGACCGGATGCGGTCCGGCCAGGCCCCGACCGACGAGACCGGCGCCGCGGTCTACGAGCTGGCCCGCTCGCTCGTCCTCGACCGGGGCAAGACCGAGGCCGCCACGATCGCGCGGGTGGCCTCGGCGGGCCTGACGGCAGGCCGCATCCTGGAGGTCGTCGCCGAGTGCGCCTTCGCCTCGCTGGTCGGCATGGTGGACAACCTGGCCGGCCGGGTCGAGCTCGACGCCTTCCTCGCGCTCGCGGGCCTGGACCTGACGTCAGCCGCCCCGGGCGCCGTCCTCGTCGTAGGCGGCGACGAGCGCCCGGGGCGCCTGGCAGCGCCAGGCGTCGGTGATCAGCTCGGCCAGCTCGTCGACGTCGACCGCGGGCAGGCGGACGAGCACGGCCGGGAAGCCGTTGTAGTGGGGCTCGGTGAAGAACTTGTCGCCGTCGGACGCGATCAGCATCTGCTTGTCGCCCTCGTCGGCCACCCGGACCGCCAGGACGTCCGGCCGGGGCACCCGGGCCCTGCGGGGATCGACCCGCTCGACCCACACCCAGGCGAAGTCCTTGGGCTTGCCGCGCACGGCGACCGCGAAGGCGAAACGGTCGTCGCGCTCGGCGGCCTCGGGCAGCGACAGTGCGATGCGACGGACGTCGCTCTGGTCGGCCACACCGGTGTTGTACACGGGCGCCGTTACCCCGGGCCGACGAGATCCCAGCGGTTGCCCGCGACGTCCCGGAACACCGCCACCTGGCCGTAGGGCTCGCGTCGGGGCGGGCCCTCGAACACCACGCCGGCCGCGCGCAGCCGTGCGTATGCCGCCGGGACGTCGTCCACCCGCAGGAAGAAGCCGACCCTCCCGCCCGCCTGCTCGCCGACGGCCGCGGCCTGGCGCTCGCCGTCGGCCCGGGCGAGCAGCAGCCCGGTCCCGCCGCCGGGCGGCCGCACGACGACCCAGCGCTTGGAACGGCCGGCGCCGGAGACGGCCGGGGCGTCCTCGGCCAGATCGAAGCCGAGGACGCCGACGAAGAAGGCGATCGCCGCGTCGTAGTCGTCCACGACGACGGTCACGAGGTCGAGGCGGGGGCGGTCGGCGACGAACACGAGCAGGTCGAGCGCGCCGTACACGGGCGCGGGCGGCTCGCGGCGCGCGTCGGCCCACAGGGCGTCCATGCCGCGTGTGTAGTCCTCGTCGCTCATGAGCGTGAGCGTCGAGATGGCCCGCCGGGCGAAGCGCTCGGCCAGGTCCGTGAGGTCCCGGGCCACGGGGTGGCGGAACGGCACGCGGGCCTCCAGGCGCAGGCCGCTCGGCACCCAGGCGGAGGCGATGGCCTCGACGGACGGCATCCGCCCCTCGTCGATCGCACGGGCCGCCGGGAACCAGCGCTGCCAGAACTGCTCGTCGTAGCGGTCGTTGAAGTCGCTGCGCACGATGACGCGGCCGCCGGGGGCCAGCACCCGGGCGGCCTCCCGGCCGGCCCGGGGCAGGTCGAGGTAGTGGACGATGCACGACATCCACACCAGGTCGGCGGCGCCGGAGCGGAGCGGCAGCGCCTCGGCCGAGCCCGCCGCCCACCTGACGCCGGTCGCGCGCGTGCCCCGGGCCGCGGCGCGGATCTCGGCCGACGGCTCGACGGCTACGACCCGGCACCCGAGGCGGCGGGTGAACAGCGCGGCGAACCGGCCCGTGCCCGCCCCGACGTCCACCACCCGGTCGCCCGGCGCGACGAGACCGTCGAGGCTGCGCGCCCAGACATCCTCGGCCTCGGGCAGCAGGCGGCGCCCGCGGTCGTACTCTCGGGCCATGCGCTCGTCGTAGATCTCGCTCGCCGCGCTCACATCGCCGAGTGTGGCCCCCGGGGCCGCGTGGACCGGTCCGAGTTTCGGCGGCACGCCGGTAGGGTCCGGGGCCATGACCAAGATCGAGCTGGGACGGGTCGGCGCAGTCGTCGCCCCGAACGAGGGCGAAGACTTCGTCGCCCACGCCGTCGACCTCGAGGGCCTCGGCTACTCGACGATCTGGATCACCGGCGGCCCGCTCGCCGGCCTCCACCGGCTGGCCGAGGTCGTGCGCGCGACCGAGCGCGTCCGGATCGCGAGCGGGATCGTCGCGGTGATCCGCTTCGGGGCCCAGGAGGTCGTCGACCTGTACCGCGACCTGGAGGTCACCCACCCGGGCCGGTTCGTGGTCGGCCTGGGCGGCGCCCACGGGCCGAGGCCGTTCGCCACGCTGTCGGCGTATCTCGACGAGCTCGACGCGGCCGACCCGCCGGTGCCGGCGGAGCGCCGGCTGCTGGCGGCGCTGGGCCCGAAGATGCTCGACCTCGCCGCCGCCCGGACGTCCGGCGCGTTCCCGGTGCTCGTCCACCCGCAGTACACGGCCGAGGCGCGCGCCCGCCTGGGCGACGGCACGACGCTGGCGATCGAGCAGCTGGCGGTCGTCGAGCCCGACCCGGAGCGGGCGAGGGCGGCGGCGCGGGTGCCGCTGGGCTTCCTCGGCCAGCTCCCGCAGTACCAGGCCAACTTCCGCCGCCTCGGTTTCGACGACGAGGCCATCGCCGCCCAGCCCGACGACCTGGTCGACGCCCTGGTCCCCTGGGGCGACGCCGCCGCGGTGGCGTGCGGGGTCGAGGCCCAGTTCGCCGCAGGCGCCGACCACGTGGCGATCTCGCTGCTCGGCGACAAGCCCTGGGACGAGCAGTTGGAGGACTGGCGAGCGGTGGCGGCGCTCACCGCCGCCGGCTAGATGCGTGAGAGAGCTACGACTTGGGCCGCAGGTCGAAGCGGTAGACGTTGGTGACCCGGGGCTCGAAGCCGACCTTCTGGTAGACGTGGTTGGCCGCCTCGCGGGACGGGCGGGACGTCAGGTCGACGCTGACGCAGCCCCGCTCGCGGGCCCGGTCGAGCATGGCCTTGGTCATGGCCGTGGCGACGCCGCGGTTGGTGGCGTC
Organism: uncultured Acidimicrobiales bacterium; assembly: GCA_963739835.1. Lineage (GTDB taxonomy): Bacteria > Actinomycetota > Acidimicrobiia > Acidimicrobiales > VFJN01 > ZC4RG19. The sequence continues at coordinate 188,182 of CAVUBW010000020.1, read as the reverse complement.
CTCGTCGACGATGACGTCCTCGATCCAGGCGCGCATGCCGGTCGGTATGCGGAACGTCACGAGCGTGGCCGTGCCGATGATCGTGCCGCCGTCGTCGAGGGCGATGAACAGGTCGGTGGCCGGGGATGCGACCACGTCGGACAGCTCGGCCGTCGTCGGCGGCGGTTTGGAGGTGGACAGCTGGGGGACCAGCCTGGCCATGGCGTCGACGATGGCCGGCGTCAGCGTGGTGGCGATCTCGACCTTCACGTCGTCAGACGGTAGCCCGCCACGTTGCCGTCGCCGTCGGCCACCGCCAGCGCGCCGCCGCCGGCCGCCATGCTCTGGCCGGTGAACGGCAGCTCGGCCGTCCACGTGACGCTGCCGTCCGGGCCCAGGGCGTGCAGCTCGTCGGCGCCGGCGACCACGGCCAGGGGCTGCTCGCCGGGCACCGCGACCAGGCCGACCGTCGTCTCGTCGAGGCGCTGCTTCACCACGCCGGCGTTGACGTCGATCACCGCCAGCTCGCCCGAGTCGAGCGCCACCAGCGCGTCGGCCCCCAGCGGCGCGATCGTCCCCGCGAACCGGGCGGCGATGTCGAGCGTCCACATGACCTCGCCGCTCGCGGGGTTCACGCCGGTCACGAACCCGTCCTCGTCGTAGGCGACCGCCACGCCGCCGGCCATCACGACGTTCCACACGAACACGTCGCCGCGGGGCACCGGGGTAGCGAACCGGACGTCGCCGCTCGCCACGTCCATGCCGACCACGTGGCCGTCGTCGGTGCCCGCCACCAGCACGTCGCCCGCCAGGACCTGGCCGGTCCACAGGTTCGCCTGGTCGACGTCGGAGAGCTCGACCGTCCACCGCTCGTCGCCGTCGGCCAGCGCCAGGGCCGTGACCTTGTAGCCCATCGACACGACGATCGCGTCGCCCACCACGACCGGCTGGTCGTAGAACCACACGTCGGGCACGCTCCAGCGCACCGCGCCGGTGGCGGCGTCGAGCGCCTGCACCGAGTAGGGCTCGGTGCCGCTCACGATCACGGCGTCGCCGGCCAGCACCGGCGTGACGCCGCTGGCCTCCTGGCCGAGGTCGGCCTCCCAGGCGACCGTGCCGGTCGCCATGTCGAGCGCCGACACCCGGGCGGTCGAGTCCTCGACGTAGACCCGCTGGCCGTCGGTCACCGGCGCCCCGAGGGTCTCCTCGCTGAGGTCGTATGTCCAGGCGAGCAGGGCGCCGGACGACCCACCGGGGTCCGCCGTCGTCGCCGGCCCGCCGACCTGCCCGGTCGCGGTCGTGCCGCCGGGACCGCCGCGGGTGGCGGCGCCGCCACCGTCGTTGCGGTCGCCCGAGACGAGGATCACCAGCCCGGCGATCAGCAGCCCGAGCGTGCCCAGGACCGCCACCCACAGCAGCAGCACCTGCCACACGGGCCGGGCCGGGCGCACCGGCGGCGGCTGCCGGGGCGCGGTGCCGGGGGGCGCCCAGCCGCCGGGGCCGCCCGGCGTCGGGGGACCGCCGTTGGGCCGCGGGCCGGGCGGCGCCGGCCCGCCGGCGGGCCGGCGGGACCGCGGGCTCGCGCACCGGCGGCGGCTGCCATGCCGGGCGACCGGCGGGCGGCGCTCCGGCGACCAGCCGGCTGGCTGAGGCCGGCACCGGCCCGGCGGTGGCACCCACGGCTGCGGGCCCGGCCGGCCGGGTCGCCGGTGCCCGGGCGCCGGCCACCAGGGCCGCACCGAGCGCGACCGGGTGCTTGGGATGGGCGTCGACGGCCACCGGGCGGCCGAGGGCGGTCGTGACCTCGCGGGCGACCAGCGGCGTGCGGGACGCGCCGCCCACCAGCAGCACGGCGTCGGGCTGGCCCGGGGCCAGGCCGGCGGACGCCACCGCCCGCACCAGCGCCGCCGTCGTGGGGGCGAGCAGCGGGGTGATCAGCTCCTCCAGCTCGCGGCGGTGCAGCATCACCTGGTCGCGCAGGGTCGGCAGCAGCACCGGGATCGTGACCACCGTCTCGGACGACAGCGCCTCCTTGGCCTCGACGCAGTCGCGGCGGAGCTGGGCCATCGCGACCACCGTGGCCGGGTCGGTCGGGTCGAGCCGCTCCGCCTCCGGGCCGAGGACGCGCAGCACGTGGCCCATCACCGCGGCGTCGACGTCGATGCCGCCCAGGCGCTCGATGCCCTCGGGCTGGCCACGGACCGCGAACGCCCCGTCGGCGCCCATCTGCAGCACGACCGTGTCGAACGTGCCGCCGCCCAGGTCGTAGACCGCCACCGTCGCGCCCGGGCGCGAGCCGCTCGGCGCGGGCGTACCAGGTGGCCGCGGCCACCGGCTCCGGCAGCAGGCTGGCGTCGGCCACGCCGGCCAGCCGCAGCGCCTGGACCAGCACGTCCCGCTTGAACGGCCCCCAGTTGGCCGGGTGCGTCACCACCGTCGACGCCGGCGGCCCGCCCTCGGTCTCGCACACCGCCCGGTGGACGTGGCCGATCACCTCGGCCAGCAGCCGGTCGATCGACGTCGGCGTGCCCCCGAGCAGCAGGGGCGTGGGGTCGCCCACCCGGCGCTTGAACTCGCGGGCCAGCCGCTCGGGGGTGGCGGTCGCCCGGCGCTCGGCGGCGTCGCCGATCACGAACGTGCCGTCCTCGTCGAGGACGACCACCGTCGGGATGGAGGTCGTCCGGTAGCTCAGCGTCACGACCTCGGAGCGGCCGCCGCGCTCGACGGCCGCGGCCGTGTACGTCGTGCCGAGATCGATCCCCAGGCTGTAGGTCATGCGATCGCGGGTGGCTCCGCCCGGGCGCCCTGCGCGCCCGCGTGCGTCAGCGGTCGGGAGTCATTCGGCGTCGGGCACGGGTTGGGGCGGCGGCGGTCCGACGTAGCGCGCGCTCGGGCGGATGAGCCGGTTGTCGGCGGCCTGCTCGAGGATGTTGGCGCACCAGCCGATCACGCGGCTCGACGCGAACGTCGGCGTGAACATCTCGCGGGGCAGGCCGCAGCGTGTCCATCACGACGCCGGCGTAGAACTCGACGTTGGCGTAGAGCTTCCGGCCCGGCTTGAGCTCGGCGAGCACCTCGACGACCGTCTGCTCGACCTGCTTGGCGAAGTCGACCTTCTCGGCCCGCCGAGGCGCTCGGCGACGCCCGCAGGATCAGCGAGCGGGGGTCGTCGGTCTTGTAGACGCGGTGGCCGAAGCCCATGAGCCGGTCGCCGTGCTCGACCGCGTCGCGCAGCCAGGGCCGGGCGTTGTCGGGCGTGCCGATCGCGTCGAGCATGTCGAGCGCCCGGCTGGGCGCGCCGCCGTGCAGCGGGCCGGAGAGCGCGCCGATGCCACCGACGACCGCGGCGGCGAGGTCGGCGCCGGTCGACGTGATGACCCGGGCCGTGAACGTCGACGCGTTGAAGCCGTGGTCGATCGTCAGATCAGGTACTGCTCGACCGCCCGGGCCTGGTCGGGGTCGGGGACCTCGCCGGTCATCATGTAGAGGTAGTTGGCCGCGTAGCCCAGGTCGGGGTGCGGGCGCGATCGGCTGCGTCGCCCTGCGCGCAGCCGGTACAGGCGCCATGATCAGCGTCGGGACGACGGCGCACACCTGCAGCGCGTTGGCCGCGCAGCTCGGCCGGCGTGATGTCGAGCGACGGCCGGAAGTCGCTGGCTGTGGCCGAGCAGCGAGACCGCCGTGCGGAGCAGGTCCAGGAGCGGCCCGCCCGCGGCGGCGATGTCGGGCAGCAGCCGCCAGACCACCGCGGGCGGCTGGCGCAGCGGCCGGACCTCCGTCGCGAACGCCCGGCGCTCGGCCGCGGTCGGCAGGTCGCCCTCGAACAGCAGGTACCAGACGTCCTCGAGCGAGCGCTTCTCGGCCAGCTCGATCGCCGAGTACTGGCGGTAGTGGTAGAAGCCCTCGAGGCCGCGGACGTCGCCGACCGTGGTCTCGGCGACGATCACGCCCTCGAGGCCGCGGGGCGCCTCGATCTGGCCCGGGTGGCCACCGGCTGGATCTGGGCGATCCGCATCAGGTCGCGCATCGACACGATGCCGACGAGCTCCGCGCCCGTCGACCACCGGGATGTGGCGGTACCCGTGCTCGGCCAGCGACGCGAACGCCTCCTGGACGGACAGCCCGGGCGCGACGGAGTCGGGATCGGCGGTCATCCACTCGCCGACCTTGGCGCCGTCGCCGGCGGGCCCGACCGAGGCCGAGGCGGACGAGGTCGCGCTCGGTGAGGATGCCGATCGGGCGCTCGCCGTCGACGACGACGACCGAGCCGACCGTCCGGTCGCGCATCGCGTGGCGGCGTCGGCCACGGTGTCGTCGGGCGAGGTGGTCACGACGGGCGAGCTCATCACCTCGGCGACCATGCGGACGGTGGGAGGGGGCACGTCCTCACAGTAGATGCAGGTGCAACAACGTGAAACGGTGCGCGCGTGAGACATCGTTCACGTACCCGTGACGCGGTGCTCATGCGCGCGTTGCGTGGTCGTCACACCACGCGCCTACGGTCCTCGGACATGGACCTCCGCACCGTGATCGCCTCCCTCGGTGGCGCCGGAGCGACCGCGAACGCCCGGCGCTCGCTCGACCAGTGGGCCCGGGCCCAGGACGAGGTCGCCGCGCTGCTCGACCGGATGGCAGCGCGCGACCCGCGCCCGTCGTCGCAGGTCAGCGCCACCGCCACCCACCCCGCCGCCTGATCGCCGCGGCGGCGACCCACTCTCCGGCCCCGTCCCGGGCTCCTGCCCGTACGATGACGTGGTGGATCACGTCCGCTGGCGTTCCCGACCCGCCCTCGACGGCCCGATCCTGATCGCCGCCTTCGAGGGCTGGAACGACGCCGGCGACGCCGCCAGCGGCGCGGTGCGCTACCTCGTCGAGCGCCACGACGGCCAGCTCGTCGCGGACGTCGACCCCGAGGAGTTCTTCGACTTCACGTCCGCCCGTCCCCAGGCCGAGATCGGCGACGACGGCGTGCGCCGCATCGTGTGGCCGAGCACCGACATCTACGCCGCCCACCTGCCGGGCGACGCCGGCGACGCGGTGCTCGTGCTCGGCACCGAGCCGCAGCTGCGGTGGCGGACGTTCTGCGCCCAGATCACGGGCGTGGCCCAGGAGCTGGGGTGCCGGCTGATCGTGATCCTCGGCGCGCTGGTCGCCGAGGTGCCCCACAGCCGGCCGGTCCCGGTCATGGGCACGGTGAGCGACCCGGCGCTGCAGAGCGAGCTGGGCCTGCGGCCGTCGACCTACCAGGGCCCGACCGGCGTGGTGGGCGTGCTGTCCGCCGCCTGCCGCGACGCCGGCATCCCCGCCGCCTCGCTGTGGGCGGCCGTGCCCACCTACGTCCCCACCGCGCCGTCGCCCAAGGCGGTGCTGGCGCTGCTGGAGTACACGTGCGAGCTGCTGGGGATGTGGGTCCCGACCACCGACCTCGAGATCGCCGCGGCCGCCTACGAGCGCCAGGTCACCGAGCTCGTGCAGGAGGACGACGAGACGTCCGACTACGTCAGCCAGCTGGAACGCCGCCACGACGCCGACGACGACGAGGGCCGCGGGGCGGGCCGGTCGCTGGTCGAGGAGGTCGAGCGCTTCCTGCGCGACCGCCGCGACTGAGGCTGTGCCCGGCGGTCAGGCCGGGGCCGTGCGGGGCCAGGGGCGGGCCTGCTCCCAGATGCGGGCGAGGCGCAGCGGGATCTCGTCGTGGTGGCGCCTGGCCATCACCTGGAGACCGACGGGCAGGCCCGCGGCCGTGAGCCCGGCGGGGACCGACACGGCCGGGTTCCAGCAGAGGTTGGCCAGCATCGTGAACGGGGTCGCCGAGGCGCCGAGCGGCGAGGCCGGGGCACCGTCGATCTCGGCCGGGGGCGGGCCCTCGGCGGCGAAGGCCGGCACGGCGGTGGTCGGGGTGACGACCACGTCGACCTCGGCGAACAGGCGGGCCGCGTCGAGCACCAGCTGCTCGCGCCGGCGCGTGGCCTGGGCGTAGCGGGGCAGCGGGTAGGTCTCGGTCTGCTCCAGCACGCTGCGGCTGTAGCGGGTGAGGTCGTCGGCCACGCCCGGCCACATGCCGTCCTCCAGGTCGAGCCACAGGTCCATCGCCCCGGCGCTGAGCCAGGCCCGCACCGGGTCGGTGAGGACGACCGGTTCGTCGTCGAGCGCGAGGCCCGCCGCGTCGGCCAGGGCGCGGGCCGCGGCCTCGGCCACCGCCCGGACCTCCGGGTCGCAGCGGGCGAAGCCGAGGTCGGGCGACCACCGGGCCCGCAGGCCTCGGACCGGCAGCGACTCGATGGCGTCCTCGTAGGAGATGGGCGGGCGGGGCAGCGAGAACCGGTCGCGGTCGTCGGGCCCCGCAGCGACGTCGAGGTGGCGGGCGGCGTCGGACACGGTCGTGGTGAGCAGGCCCCGGACCGACGTCTCCGAGCCGGGCGCCCCGGGGGCGGGGATCCGGCCGTAGCTGGGCTTGAATCCGACCAGCCCGCAGAACGCCGCGGGGATGCGGGTCGAGCCCCCGCCGTCGCTCGCCGTGGCCGCGGGGACCAGGCCGGCCGCCACCGCCGCCGCACTGCCGCCGCTGGACCCGCCGGGTGTGTGGGCCGGGTTCCACGGGTTGCGGGCGACGCCGAACGCCTTGGTCTTGGTGAAGTTGAGCGTGCCGAACTCGGGCGTGGCGGTCTTGCCCACCGGCACGGCACCAGCGGCCCGGAGGCGGCCGACGTGGATCGAGTCCTCGGCCACGGGCGGGCGGCCCGCGTAGAGCAGCGAGCCCTTGGCTGTGGGCATGCCGGCGCAGTCCTCGAGGTCCTTGACGCCGATCGGCACCCCGGCGAACCGGCCCGGGTCGCGCCCCGCCGCGACCGCGGCGTCGACCGCCTCGGCCGCGGCCCGGGCCACGGCCTCGTCCACGTGGACGAACGCGCCGAGCGCGTCGTTGCCGGCCGCGATCGCGGCCAGCGCCGTGTCCAGCACCTCTGTCGCCCGCCGCTGGCCCCGCCGGACGGACTCGGCCACCTCGATCACGGACCAGGTCATGCGAAAGCTCCTCCCCCTCGTGTCCGGCGAGCATACGCATGCAGTGACAGTGCAGAATCTTCCCACCATGTCCCGGGACCGCCGCCGCCCCCGCCTGCTCACCGAACCGATGTGGATCCTCGGCCTCGTCGTGCTCGTGGACGAGATCGACAAGAACATCGTCCGGGGTCTCATCGACCCGCTCAAGGCCGACTTCGGCGTGGGCGACTTCGCCATCGGCATCCTGCTGTCGGCCCAGCTGCTGTTCAACGGGATCATCACGGTTCCGGCCGGCTACCTCGCCGACCGCTGGAACCGCACCCGGGCGATCGGCAAGACGGTGGTCGTCTGGTCGGGCCTGACCGCGGCGGGCGCGACCGCGGTCACGTTCCCCATGCTCGTGGGCCTGCGGTCGGTGCTCGGCTTCGGGCAGGCGATCAGCGAGCCGTCGGGGGCCAGCCTGCTCGGCGACTACTACCCGCCGGAGCGCCGGGGCAAGGCGTTCTCGATCCAGATGGCGATGCTGTTCGTCGGTACCGGCGTCGGCGTGGCCCTCGGCGGGTGGCTGGGCATCGTCCTCGGGTGGCGCTGGGCGCTGGTGATCGTGGCGCTGCCGGGCCTGGCGGTGGCGGCGCTGGTGCTGCGGATGCGCGAGCCCAAGCGGGGCACGGCCGACCTCATGGCGGCGCTGGGTGCGGGCGAGATCGAGCACGCCGAGGGCGAGAAGGTGCGGCTGTTCGAGAACGGCTTCGGCCAGTTCCTGCGCGACATGGTCAGCGGCCTGCGGGCCGACATGCGCACGGTCATGCGCATCCGCACGATGCGCTACGCGATGGTCGGGGTGGCGGCGCTCCTGTTCACGGTCACGGCGATCTCGGCGTGGCTGTCGCAGTACTACATCCGCAACCTGCACGTGGCCGAGGGCGACGCCGAGGCGTGGTTCATGGCGCTGGCGATCCTGGCGGGGGTGCCGGGCATCATCGTCGGCGGCCGGGTGGCCGACCGCTACGCCCCCCGCATCCGGGGCGGCCGCCTGGCGCTGCCGGGGGTGTTCCTGTTCGTGGGCACGACGTTCTTCACGGCCAGCTTCCTCATCCGGCCGGCGGAGTACTCGCTGCGGGCGTTCCTGGCGGCCTTCGGCCTCCAGCTGGCCGGCCTGTTCGTCGACTCGATGGCGATCCCGAGCCTGCGGGCGGGCCTGACCGACGCGCTGCCGGCCCACCTCCGGGGCACGGGCTTCGGCGCGTTCAACCTGGTGGCGGTGGTGGCGGGCCAGGCCGCGGCCCCGTTCGTGGTGGCCGGGATCTCCAGCCTCTACGGCGAGAACCTCCGCATCGCGCTGCTGGCGGTGTCGCCGCTGTCGTACCTCGGCGCCGCGGTGCTGTTCCGGGCCCGCAAGTACCTCGACGACGACATGCAGCAGATCATGCTGGCGGTCCTGACGGCGGTACAGGAGGAGAACGAGCGCGCCCAGGCAAAGGCCGAGGCCTCCACAGTGGCGGACTAGCTCGTTCTCGTGGGATGGCCGGCCGGCTCGTGGTGGCTGGCCTGGGCGTGGGCACGTGCCTTTGTTCGGGCTCGGCCCCTGGAGGCTTTCCAAGAGGCCGCCTGGGGGGCGGCCTCTCTGTCGATCGTGGGGGCACTCACGGTGACGCCCGAGCAGGTCTGCCTGCGGTGCAAGTAATTGCCCGGGCAACTGGACGCGAAAGTGGTTGATTTTCAATCACTTTTTGAGCCCAGAACGAAGAGACCCCCGGCCACCGGCCACCGTGAGTGAGGAGGCCGGTCGGGCGGGCCCTCGTCTTCGCTTGCGTCAGGGCGGTTCGGCTTCAGCGACCGGAGCCGGCTCCTCCGCTTCGGCCCTTTCCGCCATCGTGTGGGCGTGGAGCTCGGCCAGGACGTTGATCGCCATGGCGCTGATCGGCACCGCCAGGACGGCGCCGAAGGGGCCGAACAGCGTGCTGCCGGCGACGATCGCGCCGAGGACGATCAGCGGGTGCAGCTCCAGCGAGCGGCCGAAGACGATCGGGGCCAGCAGGTCGTTGTCGAACTGCTGCACCAGGACCGCCACGATCAGCACGATCAGGGCATTCCCGAAGCCGGCCGTGACCAGCGTGACCAGGACCGCGATCGCCCCCGCCACCACCGCGCCCGCGAACGGGACGAACGCGGCGAAGAACGTGATCACCGCCACCGGCACCGCGAGCGAGCCGCCGACCAGCCAGACCGTGGTGCCGATGATGAACCCCTCGATCAGGCCGAGCATCGCCGAGCCTCGCAGGTATCCGCCCAGCGTCTGCCACGCCCGGTTGGCCAGCCGGCGCATCAGCGGTCGGCGTTCCTCCGGGAGGAAGCCGAGCAGCCACACGCAGAACTTGTCGCCGTCCTTGAGCAGGAAGAACGTGGTGATGATCGACAGGACCAGCCCGGTCACCACCTCGAAGACGACCACCGTCCCGCTCACCACCGTGCCGCTCTGGGACCGCAGGGCGTCCCCGGCCCGGTTCTGGGCCTGGTCGCGGAAGTCGGAGATGTCCTTGCGCGACACGTCGAACGGGCTGTCGTTGACCAGCCAGTTCTCGACGTCGTCGATGGCGTTCTGCAGCGTCGGGCCGAGGTCGGAGAACTCCGCCACGATCGGCGGCACCAGCAGCGACAGGATGCTGACCAGCAAGATGATGAAGCCGAACAGCGTCACCGACGCCACCAGGCCGCGGCGCCAGCCCCGCTCCCGCAGCCGCCGGGCGATCGGGTCGAGCGCCCGGCCGAGCAGCATCGCGATCGCGCCCGCAAGCACGAGGACCCACAGGGCGTTGAGCAGCTTCAGCACGGCCCAGCCGACGAGGCCGATGCCGATCAGCTTCCACGCATAGGTGCCCAGGCGGGCGACGACGGGGTTGATGATCTGTCGGATCGTACGGTCTTTGCCGCTGCGGGGCGCGCACCGTCCCTAGGGACGACCTAGCACGCGTGTGCCGACAGGTCGATCGACGTGCTCGGCAGGTCCTGCTCGGACGGCTGCTCGCCGGCCGGCGCGGTCGTCGCCGGTGTCGTGGTCGTCGGCTCGGGCAGGCCGGCCACCGTGGTCGGCGACGTGGGCGGGGCGGCCTCGCTGCGCACGCCGTCCCAGTCGACGCCGGTGACGACCTCGATCCCCGCGGCGTCGGCGGTCGGCTCCAGCTTGGCGCCGCCCGCCAGCCACCGCGAGACGAGGTCGGCGGCCGCGGCCTGGCTCGGCGGGAACCTCACGACCGTGCCCTCGGCGCCCCCGCCCGGCTCGTCGCCCGCGACCGTGGCGATGAAGCCCGCCGACCGCAGGGCCTCGGCGGCATCCGCGCCCTGGCGGGTCACCCCCGTGCCGTTGCGCACCGTGAGGCGCACGGCGGCGGGCGACAGCTCGCCGGTCGCCCCGCCCCGGAAGATCGCCAGCGTGGCCTCGGTCTCCGGTCCCTCGTTCAGCCGCAGGATGTCGGCCCCGTTGACGACGTCGGGCGTCCCCGTCAGCGAGTACGTCTGGAGGCTGTCGGGGTCGAAGGACCGGAACCGGGTGCCGAGGCTGAAGATGTCGCCCCCGGTCAGCTCGGAGTCGACGGTGATGCCCGACAGCCCGACGTCGATCAGCCGGTCGAGCGTGCCCGGGTTGCGCGCCCCCGCTCGATCGCCCGGCTCAGCGCCCGGCGGATGAAGTCCTGCTGTCGGGCGATGCGGCCGAGGTCGGAGCGCGGGTCCTCGACCCAGCGCCCGTTGATCTGCTCCTCGTAGCGCCGCGACCGCACGTACGACAGCGCCTCGACCGAGTCGAGCGTGTGGCAGCCGGCGTCGGGGATGTCGAGGCCGGTCTGGTCGTCCCGGGCCGGGTGGGGGACGTAGACCGGCACGCCGCCGACGGCGTCGACCAGGCCCCGGAACGAGCCGAAGTCGACCTGCACGTAGTGGTTGATCGGGATGCCGAAGTTCTCGGTGATCGTGCGGATCAGCAGCGGCGCGCCGCCCTGCTCGATGGCGATGTTGATGCGGCGCGAGGTGCCGGTGCCGGGAATCGGGGCGAAGATGTCGCGCGGGATCGACAGCAGCGCCGCCCGCCGCGACGACGGGTCGATGCGCAGGACCATGATCGTGTCCGAGTGCAGGACCGGGCCGCGCCCGATGCGCACTGGGTCGCTGCCCGGGAGGTCGGCGGCGCTGTCGACGCCGACGATCAGGTAGTTCTCCGGGCCGCCGGCGTTGGACGGCGTGTCGAGCACGCCCGCCAGCTGGACGCGGGGCAGGCGCTCGGCCTTGCGGAGCACGTAGCCGAGCCCGGCCGCGCTGGTCGCCAGCGCGAACGTCGCCGCGCAGCCGAACAGCAGGCCCAGCCGTTGTCCCCATGTGCGGTGCCGACGCTGGCCGCGCTCGCTCCGACTCCGCACGTGCGGATCGTACTCAGCGGCGCGGGAAATCCCGCATCGCGTCCCGGCCGCTCAGAGCGCGGCGGCGAGCGCGCCGAGCGACGCCCCGGTGGACCCGACCCCCACGTCGAGGACGAGCGCCCGCTTGAGGTAGAGGTGGGCATCGAGGTCCCAGGTGAAGCCCATGCCCCCGTGGACCTGGATGCACGTCCGGGTCGCCCGGTCGGCCGCACGGGACGCCACGATGCGGGCGGCGTCGGTGGCCCGGTGCGCGGCGGGCGAACCGCCGTCCCCGGCGTCGTCGAGCTCGACCCCCGCGGCCTGGACCGCGGCCCGCGCCACCTCGACGGCGACCGCGGCGTCGGCGAGGAGGTGCTTGACGGCCTGGAAGCTGCCGATCGGACGACCGAACTGCTCGCGTCCGAGGGCGTGGGCTGTCGCCAGGTCCATAGCCGCCCCCGCCAGCCCGACCTGGAGCGCGGCGGCGAGCAGCGCGGCGGCGGTCCGCAGGCGGTGCGCCGCGTCCGGGCCGCCGACCGTATCGCCGGCCGGCAGGGCGGCGACCAGCGAGACCGGGGTCAGCGGGTCCAGCGGGCGGTCGAGCGCCGTCCCGCCGGCCGGCGGCCCGGTCAGCGTCACGCCGCCGTCGCCGACCACCAGCAGAGCGTCGAGGCCGGCGCCGTGCTCGACGTAGGCCGGCCCGCCGGCGGGGGACTCGGGCACGAGCCCCACCACCACGTCGCCGGCCGCCGCCCCGGCCAGGGCGTCGGCACCGCCGGCGGCCAGCCCCGCGGCGAGGAACGTCCCGATGAGCGGACCGGGCACCGCGGCCCGGCCCAGCTCCTCGAACACCAGCGTGGCGTCGCCGAGGCCGAGCCCTACCCCGCCCGCCCGCTGCGGCAGCGTGAGGGCGAACACCCCCAGCCCGGCCAGCTCGCGCCACAGCTCCCGGTCGACCGCACCCGGCCGCCTGCCGGCGGCCCGGCGGGCCTCGGGCGTCACGCGGTCGGCGAGGAACCGGCGCAGCTCCGACTGGAGGGCGGCCTGCTCGTCGGTGGGGACGAAGTCCATGCTCGCCTCAGCGCTCCTTGGGCAGGCCGAGCAGGCGCTCGCCCACGATGTTGCGCTGGATCTGCGACGTGCCCGCGGCGATCGACAGCGACAGGGCGTACAGGGTCTCCTCGACGTGGTCGAGGTGGCGGGGCGACAGCCCGGACGGGTCGTCCAGCGCCAGCCGGGCCCGGCCGAGCAGCCGCAGCGCCACGGCGCCCATGCGCTCGCGGGTCTCGTGGTAGGCGAGCTTGAACACCGACCCCCCGACCCCGGCGTTGCCCTCCCGCGCCGCCCGGGAGACGTTGCGCCTGGTCAACGCCCACTCGGCCTCCAGCTCGGCGGCGACGACCGTCAGCTCCTCGCGGACCACGTCGTCGTCCCAGGCGGTTCCGGCGCCCCGGCCGGGCGTCTTGCGAGCGATGTCGACCAGGTCGGCGACCAGGCGCATCGACCCCAGCAGCTCGCTGACGAAGGCGGTCCCCCGCTCGAAGCCGAACGTGACCATGGCGACCCGCCAGCCGTCGTTCTCACTCCCGACCACGTTGGCCGCCGGGATCCGCACCTCGTCGAGGAACATCTCCGAGAACTCGCTCTCGCCCGTCAGCGTCCGCATCGGGCGGACCTCGATGCCGGGCGAGTCCATCGGCATGACCATCCAGGTGATGCCCCGGTGCTTGGGCGCGTCGGGGTCGGTGCGCACCAGCAGCTCGCAGAAGTCGGCGACCTGGGCGTGCGACGTCCAGATCTTCTGACCCGTCACCACGTAGTCGTCGCCGTCGCGCACCGCCCGGGTACGCAGCGAGGCCAGGTCCGACCCCGAGCCCGGCTCGGAGAACCCCTGGCACCACACGTTCTCGCCCCGCAGGATCGGCGGCAGGTAGCGGGCCCGCTGCTCGGGCGTCCCCTCGGCGGCGATGGTCGGGCCGGCGTGGAGGGTGGACACGAAGCAGCAGCCCACGTAGGGCGCGCCGGCCCGGGTGGTCTCCTCCAGGAAGATCAGCTCCTCGGACGGGCTGGCGCCCCGGCCGCCGTAGGACGCCGGCCACGAGACGCCCGCGTAGCCGGCGTCGTACAGGCGGCGCTGCCAGCCGGTGTCGTAGGCCCGCTTGGCCGCCCAGTCCTCGAACGGCGGCTCGGGTGGCAGCGTCGGCAGCGTGGCGTCGAGCCAGGCCCGCAGCTCGGCCCGGAAGGCCCGCTCGCTCTCGGTCTCTCGCAGCCTCACGATCCGCTCGCTCTCAGCAGCACCTTCTGCACCTTGCCGACCTCGTTGCGGGGCAGGGCGTCGACCACCTCGACCCGCACCGGCACCTTGTAGGGAGCGAGGTGCTCCCGGCACAAACCTGACAGACCGTCAGATGTCGGGGCAACCCGGCCGGCGACCGGCACGACGAAGGCGACCGGCACCTCGCCGAGGCGGTCGTCGGGCACGCCGACGACGGCGACGTCGGCGACCGCCGGGTCGAGGCGCAGGACCTCCTCGACCTCGCCCGGGTACACCTTCAGCCCGCCGCGGTTGATCATGTCGGACACCCGGCCCTCGATCCACACGAAGCCGTCGTCGTCGACGCGGGCCGACGTCGCCGGTGCGGAACCAGCCGTCGCGGGTCAGCCGGTCGGCGAGGTCGCCGCCGTCGGCGTAGCCCGGCGCTCAGCGCCGGCGTGCGCACCTCGCAGCTCGCCCGGTGCCGTCGGTCGATCCGCAGCTCGACCCCGGCGTGGGGACGGCCGACCGAGCCGAGCTTGGTCTCGCCGTGCGCCCGCGAGTCGGCGGCGGTCCAGCCGACGATCTCGCCGCCGATCTCGGTCTGGCCGTAGCTGTTGAGCACCGCGATGCCGAACCGGTCGCGGAACCGCCGGGCCTGGAGCGGCGACAGCGGCGCGGTGATGCTGCGCACGTAGCGCAGCGGCGCCAGGTCGGTGACCGGCGGGTCGTCGACCAGCATCGGTCATCGCGGCCGGCGGCAGCACGGTCGAGCGGATGCCGAACCGGCGCGACGAGCCCGGCGAAGCTCGGCGGTGTCGAAGCGCGTCCATGACGCACGACCGCCGCGCCGACCCGGAAGGCGAACAGCACGTTGTAGATGCCGGCCCACAGCGACAGCGACACCGGGCACGAGGTTGGGCATCGGGGCCTCGGTCGGCGGCCGGCCCGGACGCCCGGTCGCCCGGAGCTTGGCCACCACGCCGTCGAGCAGCGTGAGCACGCCGTCGTGGTGCAGCAGCGACCGGCTTGGGCCGCCCGGTCGTGCCCGACGTGAACTGACACGAGCGCGGCGTCGGGCGTCCGAACGGCGCGCGGTCGTCGTCGCGCCCGAGCGTCGGTCGCCCTGGCGACCGACGGTCCGGCGGACGGAACGGCGGAGGTCGACGACCGGGTCCAGCGACGTCAGCACGTGGGCGACCTCGTCGGCGGTCAGGCGCGGGTTCAGCGGCACGTAGACCGCCGCCGGCGCGCCACACGCCGAACAGCGTGGCGACCAGCTCGGCGCCGTTGGGCAGCATCACGCCCACGGCGTGGCCGGGCCCGACGCCGGCCGCGGCCAGGTCGGCCGCGACGGCGTCCGCCCGGTCCCGCAGCTCGGCCCGCGACCAGGCCCGCTCGCCGACGTGCACCAGCGGTCGACGCCGGCGTCGACCGGCAGGCTCGTCGGCGCGAACAGCAGGTCGGCCGAGGTTCACGGTCGACGCCGGCGCCTCGCGCTCGGCGCCAGCCACCGCGGCTCGCGCTTCTCGGCGAACGCGCGCGGGCCCTCGTCCTGGTCGGGGTGGCCCCACATCGACACGAGCTCGCCGCGCGCCGGCCCGGCAGGCGTCGGTGAGGCCCAGCTCGAGCGCGCCCCACAGCGCCCGCTTCGTGGCGGCCATCGCGGCCGGCGAGTTCGGGCGATCTTCTCGGCCAGCTCCTGGGCCGCGTCGCGCAGCCTCTCGGGCGGGTCGACGATCTGGCTGATCATGCCCAGCTCGTAGGCCCGCTGGCGCCGACATCCGCTCGTAGCGGCCGACGAACGCCATGCGCATCACCGCCTCGACCGGCATCTTGCGCATGCAGCCCGATGGCCTCGATGGCGACACGACCTGGCCGATCGACACGTGCGGGTCGAAGAACTGCGCGTCGGACGGCGGCGATCACGATGTCGGCGTCGGCGACCCAGTGGAACGCCGCCGCCGGCGCAGATGCCGTTGACCGCGGTGATCACCGGCTTCCACACCTGCTGGTGCCACGCGGTGAAGTGGAGGTCGCAGTCCTCGACCGACTGCGCGGTAGCGCTCCATGCCCACGCCGTCGGTGGCGATCTCGGCGACGTCGACGCCGGTCTGGAACGCCCGGCCCTCGCCGGTGTGCACGATCACGCGCACCGTCGGGGTCGGCGTCGAGCTCGATCCAGGCGTCGGCGAACTCGTCGCGCATGCGCGCTGTTCATCGCGTTGAGCTGGTCGGGCCGGTTGTTGATCAGCCAGCCGACCGGCCCGTGGCGCTCGAGCATCAGGGGCTCGTAGTCGAGTAGCTCATGCTCATGGTCGCTCTCCGCAGCGGTCGACGGTGCCATCGGCTCGCGCTTCTCGGCGAACGCCAGCGGGCCCTCGGTCTGGTCGGGGTGGCCCCACATCGACACGAGCTCGGCGCGCCGGCCCGGCAGGCGTCGGTGAGGCCGAGCTCGAGCGCGCCCCACAGCGCCTGCTTGGTGGCGGCCATCGCGGCCGGCGAGTTCCGGGCGATCTTCTCGGCCAGCTCCTGGGCCGCGTCGCGCAGGTCGCTCGGGCGGGTCGACGACCTCGCTGAGCGATCCCGAGCTGGTAGGCGCGCGCGGCGCGTCATGCGCTCGTGGCGGCCGACGAGCGCCATGCGCATGATCGGCTCCATCGGCGATCTTGCGGGCGAGCGCGATCGCCTCGTACGCGGTGACCTGGCCGACCGACACGTGCGGGTCGAGGAACGTGGCGTCGACCGCGGCGATCACGATGTCGGCGTCGGCCACGAAGTGCAGCCCGCCGCCGGCGCACATGCCGTTGACCGCGGCGATCACCGGCTTCCACACCTGGTTGTGCCAGGCGGTGAAGCGCAGCTCGGCGTCGCGTGGTGCGGCGGGACTGCTCGCGCAGCGCCTCGGGGTCGCGGCGAGCTGCGCCGACGTCGAGGCCGGTCTGGAACGCGCGGCCCGTTGCCGGTGTTGACGATCACCCGCACCTCGGGGTCGGCGTCGAGCTCGCGCCAGGCCCGCTCGAGCTCGTCGAGCATCGCGGCGTCCATCGCGTTGCCGGCCGTCGGGCCGGTCGAAGACCAGCCAGCCGACCGGGCCGCGGCGCTCGACCGACGCAGGGCCGTGCGTACGGCTCACGTCAGCTCGCGGGGCACGTCGCGCCAGGCGGCGTCGTGCCACGGGTCGGGCTCGCGGGGCAGGCCGAGCACCCGCTCGCCGACGATGTTCTTGTTCACCTCGGTGGTGCCGCCCTCGATCGTGTTGGCCCGGCTGCGCAGCATGCCCTGCACCTCGTGGGGCAGCGACGTCGGCCGTAGCCCGTCGCCGGCGTCGCTCGGCCACGCCGATGGCGCCGGCGCCGAGCAGGTCGGTGGCGAGCAGCTGGAGGCGCTGGTTGAGCGCGCCCTGGTGGACCTTGCCGATCGAGCTCTCGGGCCCGGGCGAGCGGCCCGCCTTCGAGCCCGGCGCGCACCCGCTGGTTGGTCCAGCCGCGGATGCGCTCCTCGCTGTAGAGCGCGCATCAGCCGCTGGCGCGACGACCGGGTCGCGCGAGCGGCCCGTGCTCGGCGCGCCAGGCGCGAGCAGCGTGCTCGACGCCCGAGCCGCCGATGCGGTCGACGCCGCCCGAGCCCGAGCCCGACACCATCTGGCGCTCGCCCGACAGCGTCGCGTTGGCGACCCGCCAGCCGTCGCCGACCTCGCCGACCCGCTGCGCGTCGGGGACCCGGGCGCCGTCGAGGAACACCTCGTTGAAGTCGACCTCGCCGGTGATGTGGCGCAGCGGCCGCACGTCGACGCCGGGCTGGCGTGCAGGTCGACGAGGAAGTAGGTGATGCCCTTGCGCTTCGGGACGTCGGGGTCGGTGCGGGCCAGCAGCACGCCGAAGTCGGACACGTGCGCCCAGGTCGTCCACACCTTCTGGCCGGTGACGACCCACTCGTCGCCGTCGCGCTCGGCCCGGGTGGCGAGCGACGCGAGGTCGGAGCCCGGCGCCCGGCTCGCTGAAGAGCTGGCACCACACCTCCTCGTTGCGCACGATCGGCGGGCAGGAAGCGCAGGCGCTGCTCCTCGGTGCCGTGGGCGAACAGCGCGGGGGCGGCGAGGTTGAGCCCGAGCGGGTTGAGGCGGCCGAGGTTGTACGGGCGCGAGCTCGGCCTCGACCGCGCGGGCCACGCCGGGCGTCGAGGTCGAGGCCGCCGTACGCGACCGGCCAGGTCGGCGCGACCAGGCCCGAGCGCGCCGAAGCGTCGGGTACCAGGCCTCGTAGTCGGCGCGCGACGCGCACCGCCCGGATCGCGGCGGACCCGCCCCGCGCGGCCGGCCTCGCGCCAGGCGACGGGGACGTGCTCGTCGACCCAGGCCCGCGACGCGCGGCGACGGCGTCGGCCTCGGCGCGTCGTCGGCGGTCGATCGGCGAGGCGTCGCGGCGGTCACGTCATCGCCCCGTGAACTCGGGGGGCCGCTTCTCGCCGAACGCGGTCATGCCCTCCCGGAAGTCCTCGCTGCGCGACGACAGCTCCAGCGCGAACGCCTCGTTCTGGAGCTGGGCGCTCGAGCGTGCTCGGCTGGCCCGCGTGCGCAGCAGCCACTTGGTCAGCCCGAGCGCGACCGTCGGCCCGGCGGCGAGCTGGCGCCACGAGCTCGTCGACGGCGGCGTCGAGCTCGGCGGCCGGCGACGGCCGCGGTGGATCAGGCCCCACTCGGCGGCCTCGGCGCCCGACGAGCTCCCGCCCGAGCAGCAGCAGCTCGCGGGCCCGCACCATCGCCGACCAGCCGGGGCAGCAGCCAGGTCGCGCCGCTGTCGGGGGTGAAGCCCCGCTCGGCGAACGGCTCCCAGAACCGGGCGTCGTCGGCGGCGACGCGTGAAGTCGGCGGCGAGCGCGAGGTGGAAGCCGATGCCGGCCGCCCAGCCCTGCACCCGGCACACGATCGGGATCTGGATCTCGCAGCACCAGCGGGATCAGCCGGTGGGCCTGCGGCGGCAGCCGCCGCTGGATGCTGCCCGACCCGGGGGCGCGGCGCCGACCCGGCCGCGTTGCGGGCCACGATGTCGGCGCCGGCGCAGAAGTGGTCGCCCGCGCCCGTCGAGCACGATCGCCCGCACGCGCCTCGTCGCGGCCGGCGGCGTCGAGCGCGTCGATCAGCCCGCCGATCATCGCGTCGTCGATCGCGTTGCGCTTGCTCGGGCCGGTCGAGCGTGAGCGCGCAGCACCGCCGCCGTCGAGCGCGACCGCGCAGGCCGTCGGCGACCGGTAGCGGCTCAGCGGCGTCACGTCACCGTCGGCGAAGCCGCCGGCGATCGCGTCGAGCGCGCCCTGCAGGTCGGTCGCGCCGCCGGGCGGGTCGGGCAGGCGGACCGGCGCCGTGCTCGCGGCTCGGCAGCAGGATCGTGGCGTGGCCCGGGCGTGGTCACCTCGCCCCGCTGGTTCTCGGCCACCAGGTCGAGGTCGACCGCGGGCCGGTCGCCGTCGGCCAGGTACTTGCGGGTGACCGTGCCCGCGCAGCCACTGGGTGTCGCCGACGTAGTTGAACCGGCGGAACTCGCAGTCGAGCTTCCACAGCCACGCGTCGTCGCCCATCCAGTCGGTGCAGAGGTGGATGAGCCAGGTCTCGCGCATGCGGCCGTAGTCGAAGGTCGTCGGGTTGCCCGACCGGCGGGCGAACTCGGGGTCCCAGTGCACGCGCTGCATCACGTCGGGGACGTTGAGGTCGTCGCGGTGGAAGAAGCGGGGGATCCGGCTGGCGGTTCGCGGCGCCGAGCCGCAGCGGCGTCACGCCGTAGAGGCCCATGCCCATGCCCGACGTGCCAGCAGACCATGTCGGTGACGGTCAGCGGGCCCTTCACCATCGGGCCGACCTCGTCGCCCTCGTCGACGTCCTCCCACCAGCGGGGCTCGGCGCCGCGCGGGCCGCTCGGCCGCGTACTGCGCCTCGATCGCGGCGATCTGCGTCGTCGGTGTAGGGCGCGAGCTCGATGGCGTCGTACTTCTTGCGCTCGCGGGCCTTGGTCGCGCTCGGTGCGGATCATGAGCCGGTACTGGCCCGACAGCAGCGGGCCGTCGTCGTCGCGGAACACCTGCGCCGGTCCACTCGTGCACCGGCCCGCTCGGCGAACTCGCTCGGCTTGTCGAGCACGCCGACGAGCGCGTTGCGGCGGCACGACGCGGCTGCCCGGGCCGCAGCGGCGCCCACCACTCGCGGGCGCTGGCCGAGTAGAAGGCGTGCACGCCGCGCAGCGGGTCGCCCTTCATCAGGTCGCGCGTGCTCGGCCGGCGACCTCGGTGACCTCGTCCTCGCCGATCAGCGTGTCGCCGCCGACCAGCGGCGGCGGCGCGATCGGGCCGCCCCAGCGGGTGCCGGCCGCCGTAGTCGGGGTCGCACCACAGCGGGTTGTCGTCGCCGTAGGCCTCGGCCACGTGGCGGAACGCGTCGACGTCGGGGCGACCGGTAGTGGGGCGGCTGCGGGTGGGGCTCGGGCACGCCGATGCGGGCGCGCAGCCGCGCGATGCCCTCGTCGGTGATGCTCCCCCGCTCGCTCATGGCCGAATACACTAGTCTGAACGACGGTTCAAACACCCGAGGAGGGGCCGTGACTATCGGGCGACCGCCCGAGGGTGACTGGCTGGGCACGCCCTACCTGCGCTTCGAGCGCCACGGGCCGCTTGCGCACGTCGTCGTCGACCGGCCCGAGATGCGCAACGCCCTGTCGCCGGCCATGTACTTCGGCCTGCGCTACGCCGTCGACCTCGTCAACGGCGACGACGCGCTGGCCGGGATGCTGCTGTACGGGCACCGGCGACGTGTTCATGCCGGGCGGCGACCTGGGCGGCCGCAACGACGACGGCTGGGCCGACCTGCCCCGCCTGCTGGGCATGGACAACACGCCCTTCGACGCCGTCCGCCGCTCGCCCAAGCCGGTCGTGTGCGCGGTCAACGGGCTGGCCCAGGGCGGCGGCCTGATGATCGCCATGCTGGCCGACGTGGCGGTCGCCAGCGACCGGGCCACGTTCCGGGCGCCGGAGCTGCTGCGGGGCATCGCCGACACCAACTACGCCCAGGTGCTGCCCCGCCAGATCGGCCCGGCCCGGGCCCGGGACATGCTGCTGACGGGCCGGACGGTCACCGCCGACGAGGCGGCGGCCTGGGGCCTGGTCGCCCGGGTCGTGCCCCACGACCGGCTGATGGCCGAGGCCACGGGCGCGCTCGAGTGGTGCTGCCGCACGGCGCCCGAGGCCCGGCTGGCGGCCAAGCGCACCTTCCACGAGTACTACGGCCACTACGACCGCATGGCGATGGACCAGAGCCTGTCCGGCCCGGAGATGGTCGAGGGGTTCCGGGCGTTCAAGGAGCGCCGCTCGCCGTCCTGGGTGCCCGACGAGCTGAAGACCGACGAGCGCTACTGAGGGCCTGCGCGGCCGCACGTGGCGGGCAGGCCCTCGGCGGCGGAGGGCCATCGGGGTGCCCAGCCGGTCGCCTCCGGAACCGGCGGTCGCTGACCCGCTGCGACCGCGACGTGGCCTGGGCCTGGGCGCCCCCGAGGCGGATGAGCGGGCCGGGCACCCGCACGTGGTCGGATCGGCCTGTGGCCGCGGCCAGGGCGGCGGCGTACTCGCGGCGGGTCAGCGGTCGGTCGTCCACGCCGACGGCCGCATGGCCTTGGCGATCGGCGGGATGCTGGTCGCCAGGTTCACCACCGCGTCGTGTCCGGCCACCGCGCCACGGTTGAACACCTTCATCCGCGTTCACGGAAGTGGTCGCCATAGCGACCACTTCCGCGTGAAATGGTTCCCGGGCGCTCAGATCTGGTCGAGCGGGAGGCGGTCGGCGACCTCGGGCTGGCGGCCGATGCGCAGCGGGGCGAGCGGGGCGTCGACCAGGAGCGAGCGGCGCCAGTCGGCGCCGAGGCGCCAGCGTCGTCGCCCGCCAACCCGCCAGCGGGCCGCCACCCGGGGACGAGCCCGCGGCCAGCCACGCCTGCTCGACCCCGGCCCACGTGGCCCAGTCGGGGATCGCCCAGATGCACGATGGCCTCCGAGTCGTTGACCATCGCCACCCGGAACGCGCCGACGCAGGTCGAGACCCGAGCGCCTCGTGGGCCGGCGCCGCCTCGGCTCGCGAACGCGGCCAGGAACGCCGGCGCCCCGCCCGGCGGGCACGCGTGACCAGCTCGTGGCTGTACAGCTCGCCCCGCACGCCGGCCGCGACCAGCTCGTCGATCGGGCGCGGGTCCACGGCTCGGGCACGACGATGCGGTCGACGCCGCCCCGGCGGAGCGACGCCGCCGCCGCCCACCACTCGGCGAGCGACGGGTCCTGCAGCGCCGGCGTGGCCCAGCTCGTGGCGCGAAGTTGGCGACCAGGCCGTCCCAGCCGTCGAGCTCCCACATGTTCACGACCTCGGGCCAGCGGCCGGTCGAGCCGACCGTGCCCCACACGCCGAAGCAGAGCTGGTTGCGCTCCTCGCGGGCGACCGGGCACCAGTTGGCCGTCATGTGGTGCATGTACCGGGCCCGGTTGTGCCCGATGATGTCGATGAGCTCGTGGATGTAGACCTTGTCGTTCGGCTCAGCGCTGAGCCCACGCCGGCGTTGCGAGGGCCACTCGGGCCGGTAGTAGCCGTCGAAGCGCAGCTCGCCGCCGCGCAGCTCGCGGATGGTGAGGAAGTCGCCCTTGTAGCCCTTGTGGTCGCGCGGGCCGAACTGGATGTAGGTGGCCGGGCCGCCGTTGGTGGCCGGCATCCAGCGGATCCGCTCGAGCCCTCCTTGACGTCGCGGGGCGTCGGGGATCGCGGCGTTGGCGATGCCGTGGATCGCGACCCGGGCGGTGTCGTAGGCGAGCGCGACCACGACGTTGCGCGTCGTGCGGCCGAAGCGCGCCTCGAAGCGCTCGATCATCGCCTCGTAGTTGGGGTTGGTGCCGTCCTCGCCGAGCTGGTCGACGCCGTGCCAGCCCTCGAGGCCCTCGGCCCACTCGTTGGAGTTCGAATAGAACATGAACGCGGTGCCCATGACGCGCGGCGGGTCCCAGTCGAGCGCCTTGAACGCCTCGGCGAAGTGGAACGTGGCGTAGCCGTACCCGCCGTAGTAGATGCCCTCGGTGCCCAGGTCGCGCATCGTCGGCGAGGTCGTCCTTCAGGTCCGCGCGGGTTGGGCTCGAGCTTCACCTCGCGGGTGATCGTGAGCCCGAGCCGGCAGCGCCGTCGTCGCGGAAGTAGTCGGCGTAGTCGCGCGCCCGACGAGCCCTGCTCCCAGAACATGCCGACCTTCTTGTAGCCCTGCTGCGTACAGCCAGTGGGCGCACATCACGCCCTCGGTCGGGATGTCGCCGTTGGCGACCGTGAAGCAGTACTCGCGACGCGAAGCGTGTGCGCGCCGGTCCAGCCGATGCACCGGCACGCCGAGCTCGTTGGCGGTGTCCTGGAGCGTCGAGCGAGTTGTCCGAGATCATCGGGCCGAGGACACCACGCAGCCCTGCTCGACGAGCCACTCGGTAGCCGTCGATGACCTTGCGGTAGTTCTCGCGCGGCAGGCCGCGGGCGTCGGCGGTGACGAGCTGCGACCGGGCCGCGCGCCCACACGCCCTCGTTGAGCGCGTCCTCGATCGCGAGGATCGTCGGGTCGATCCAGTCGGCGAGCAGCTGGCCGAGGTCCATGTCGACGAGGACGCCGATCTTCACCGGCTCGAACGGGTCGCCCTGGGTCTGCACGCCCGCGGGTCGGCGGGTAGATCGTGATGCCCTGCACGGCCTGGTCGCTGGCCGCTGCCGCCGCCCTCGTACCAGGTCGTCCCCTCGCCGCCGCGCGCCCTCGAGGTAGGCGCTCGGTGCCGAAGCGCGACCGACGAGACGGCCCGGTCGGGCTCGGCGATGCCGAGGTCGACCGGCGCCGGGAACATCCGCTCCGCGTACTCGGCCATGCCGTCGCCCCCGTGTGGACCCGTGTCGCCCCGGTCGGTTTGTCCAACCGGATTCAGATCCGTCGAACTATAGTTCAATGCCGTGCATGCCGACGACATGATCCTGATCAGCGTCGACGACCACCTCGTCGAGCCGCCCGACCTGTTCGACGGCCACATCCCGGCGAAGTACGCCGACCGGGCGCCCGCAGGTCGATGCGCACCGACGACGGCGACGACGTGTGGATCGTTCGACGGGCGCCGATGATCCCCAACATCGGGCTCAACGCCGTCGCCGGCCGGCCCAAGGAGGAGTACGGCGTCGAGCCGACCGCCTTCGACGAGATGCGGCCCGGGCTGCTTCGACGTCGCACGAGCGCGTCAAGGACATGAACGCCGGCGGCGTGCTCGGCTCGATGTGCTTCCCGTCGTTCCCCGGCTTCTCCGGCCGGCTGTTCGCCGGCCGTCGACGACAAGGACCTCGCCCTCGCCGTCGCTGCGGGCCTACAACGACTGGCACATCGACGAGTGGTGCGGCGCCTACCCCGGCCGCTTCATCCCGATGGCGCTCCCGCGTGCTGTGGGACCCCGAGCTGGCCGCGCGACGGAGATGCGCCGCGTCGCGGCCAAGGGCTGCCACTCGATCACCTTCACCGAGAACCCGGCGACGCTCGGCTACCCGAGCTTCCACAACGACGTACTGGGACCCGCTGTGGGAGGCGTGCTCGCGACGAGGGCGTCGTGCTGTCGATCCACCTCGGCTCGTCGGGCCAGCTCGCGGTGACCGCGCCCGACGCGCCGATCGACGTGATGATCACGCTCCAGCCGATGAACATCTGCCAGGCGGCGGCCGACCTCCTGTGGTCGCGGGTCCTCAAGGAGTTCCCCGACCTGCGCATCGCGCTCTCCGAGGGCGGCACCGGCTGGATCCCGTACTTCCTCGACCGGCTCGACCGCACCTACGACATGCACCACCTCTGGACCGGCCAGGACTTCGGCGACCGGCTGCCGAGCGAGGTCTTCCGCGAGCACTTCCTCACCTGCTTCATCGCCGACCCGGTCGGGCGTCGAGCTCCGCGACGAGATCGGCATCGACAACATCTGCTGGGAGTGCGACTACCCGCACTCCGACTCGTCGTGGCCCGAGGCCCCCGAGGAGCTGCGCCGGCAGTGCGCCGCCGCCGGCGTGCCCGACGACGAGCTCGACAAGATCACGCACGAGAACGCCATGCGCTGGTACTCGTTCGACCCGTTCGCCCACCGGCCCAAGGAGCGACTGCACGGTCGGCGCGCTGCGGGCCGAGGCCGGCGACCACGACGTGTCGATCCGCTCCTACGACAAGGGCCGCTTCGAGATCACCCACACCGGCGCCGACCTCGGCAAGCTGGCGGAGGACGCGACGGCCTGAGCCGCCCGCGACGCGTTTTGTCCCCGGAACTGGTCGCCAGGGCGACCACTTCCGGGGACAAAACGCGGGAGGGGCTTAGGCTGGCGCCCTGTGTTCCGGTACGAGGGCTACGACATCGACCCGGGCGCCGGCACCCTGACCTGCCGGTACTCGCTCGGCGACCGGCGGTTCGCCGAGCGGTTCGGGCTCGACCCCCGCGGCCGGTGGGACGACCCCCGGGCCGACGCCGCGGCCCGGCTGGTGTTCCTGCTGGCCGGGGTCTCGTACTACAAGACCGCCGCCCCGCCGGTCATCGAGCTGCCGACGACGCCGCTCACCCGGATCGAGCGGGCGTTCCTGTCGTCGTTCTACCGGGACGGGCTGGGCGAGTTCGCCTACCGCAACGGGCTCGACCTCGACGGGCTGCGGATCGAGGCGCCCGACGCCCCGCCCACGCCGGCCGGGCCCACCGTGCCCGCCACCGAGGCGACCGGGCGGCGGCCGCTCGTGCCGTTCGGCGGGGGCATCGACTCGATCGTGACCGTCGAGCTGGTGCGGCCACGGGGCGACGCCGCCCTGTTCGTCGTGTCCCGCGCCGGCGACAGGTTCGCCGCCATCGAGCGGGCGGCGGCCGTCACAGGCCTGCCCGTCGTGCGGGCCGAGCGCCAGCTCGATCCCCAGGTGCTGCGGTCGCGCGAGCTGGGGTTCCTCAACGGCCACGTCCCCGTGACCGGGATCATCTCTGCGCTCGCCGTCCTCGCCGCCGTGCTCGACGGCCGCGACGCCGTCGTCATGTCGAACGAGTGGTCGTCGTCGTCGGCCACGCTCACCGTCGGCGACCGGGCGGTGAACCACCAGTGGTCCAAGAGCCTGGCCTTCGAGTCGGCGTTCCGGGCTGTGCTGACCCAGCCCGGCGGGCCGGGCGTCGACTACTTCTCCCGCCTGCGGCCCTACACCGAGCTGCTGATCGCCGAGCGGTTCGCCGCCCTGACCGGGTACCACCGGGCGTTCCAGAGCTGCAACCGGGGCTTCCACATCGACCCTGCCCAGCGGCTCGACCACTGGTGCGGCGAGTGCGACAAGTGCTGCTTCATCGACCTGATCCTGGCGCCGTTCGTGGACGCGGCCGCGCTGGCGGCGATCTTCCCCACCGGCGAGCCGCTGGACGACCTCGGCCTGCTGCCCCGGTTCGAGGCGCTGGTCGACACGTCCGGCGACGCCAAGCCGTGGGAGTGCGTGGGCGACGCCGGCGAGTCCCGGGCCGCCGTGGCGCTGGCCGCCCGCCGCCCCGACCGGGCCGACACGCCCGTGCTGCGGGCGCTCGTCGAGCGGCTCGGCGACCGGCTCCCGGCCGACCCCGAGATCGCCCGCCTGCGGCGCCCGCTGGGGGCCCACCACATCCCCGATGCGTACGCGGCCGAAGATCTGCTGGTCTGACCTGGCCGGCCAGCGGGTCGGCGTGTGGGGCCTCGGCGTCGAGGGCCGCGCCACGCTCGCCAAGCTGGCCACGCTGGGAGCCACGGCCGTCCCGGTCGACGACCGGCCGCCGCCCGGCGGCGTCGAGGGCCGGCCCGTCCTCGGTACCGCCGACGGCGGGCTCGACGCTCTCGCGGGTTGCGCGACAGTGGTGAAGTCCCCCGGCATCAGCCGCGACCGGCCCGAGGTGGCCGCCCTGGAGGACGCCGGCACCCCCGTCGTCGGCGGCCTCGGACTGTGGCTGGAGGAGGCCGACCGGTCGCGGGTCGTCGCCATCACCGGGACCAAGGGCAAGAGCACGACCACCGCCATCGCCGGGCACCTGCTGGCCCGGCTCGGCCACCGGGTGATGACCGGCGGCAACCTCGGGCTGCCGCCCTACGATCCCGCCGCTCCCGGCCCCGGCGACGTCGACTATTGGGTCGTGGAGGTGTCGAGCTACCAGGCGACCGACGTGGCCTCGTCGCCGCCGGTGGTGGCGGTCACGTCGTTGCACCCCGACCACCTGCCCTGGCACGGCGGCGACGCCGAGACCTACTACGCCGACAAGCTGTCGCTCTGCAGCCAGCCCGGGGCCGACCTGACCGTCGCCAACGGCGACAGCCCCCTGCTCCGCGACCGCCGCGACCTACTCGGGCCCCGGGTCGAGTGGGTCGGGGCCGGCGACGCCGGCGCGCACCCCTGGGTCGACCGCCTGGGGCTGCTCGGCGAGCACAACCGCCGCAACGCGCTGATCGCCCGGGCCTGCCTCGTCGCGATCGGCGTCGGCGCGGCGGCCGACGACGACCGGCTGGCCGAGGCGGCCGCGGGCTTCGAGCAGCTCGAGAGCCGGCTGACCCCGGTGGCGACCGTCGGCGGCGTGCTGTTCGTCGACGACGGCCTGTCGACCAACGTGCTGCCGACGCTGGCCGCGCTCGACGCCTTCCCCGACCGGCGGGTGGCGTTGCTGGTCGGCGGCCAGGACCGGGGCATCGACTACCGGCCGCTCGCCCGCGGCCTCGCCGCCCGGCGGGCGCCGACCCTGGTGGCGGTCATGGCATCCGAGGCCGCCGGGCCCATCCTCGCCGCGCTCGCGGCCGAGCCGCCCGGTGCGGCGGTCGAGGTGAGCGAGGCCGACGACGTCGCCGCCGCCGCCCGGGACGCGTTCGCGTGGGCGACCCCCGGCGGCGTCGTGCTGCTGTCGCCGGCGGCGCCGAGCTTCGACCGGTTCCGCGACTACCGCGAGCGCTCCGCGGCGTTTGCCGCCGCGGTGAGCGCGATTCGTGACGCTGCGTCGCAAAATCGTCGCTGAGCGGAACACGGCGGCTATTGCGTCGGTAATACTGTGCCGCTATTGAGTGTGCGAACCACGACGGACGGTGAGCAATCGGCGGACACGAGCCACCACGGGCAGGCGGCCCGACGGCGTGGCAGCGTGAGGCGGCAACAGGGGGAAGCGGGCGGGTGTCCGGTGACAGTCATGACACCGAGCGGGGTGGCGCGCCATGGCACGCAGTGCCGGAGGCGGAAGGCGGGCCGTGTCGGACGACAGAGCGGGAGCGGGAGCGGCCGGACCGCTGGTACTGCGGCCCGCCGGAGGACCGCCGGGCGTACGTCGTCGACGACGTCGACGGCATCCAGGGCGGCCAGGGCCGGGTGGTGCGGGCCGAGCGGCGCGTGTTTCCCGGCGACCCGGTGGGGTACGCCGGCCCGGCGTCGCTCAAGCTGACCACCGAGCGCAAGCCCGAGCGCGTCGCCCTGCTGCGCGAGCGCTGGGAGCGGTTGGCCCGCATCGATCACCCGAACATCGCCCGGGCGTTGGAGGTGTTCGAGGGGCCCGGCCTGTTCCGCGGCGACAGGGGGGAGCCGCCGCAGGGCGACGACGTGCTGTACGTCGCCGCGGCGTGGGTCGAGGGTCGGCCGCTGCGGGAGGTCGCACCGCTCGACCCCCGCGGCGCGTGCGCGCTCGCCCGCGACGTCGCCGCGGCCCTGGCCGCGCTCCACGCCGACTGCCACGTCCACCGGGACGTCCACCCGGGCAACGTCATCCTCGACGCCGGCGGCCGGGCGGTGCTCATCGACCTGGGGTCCGCCCGGCCCGACGACGGCGGAGCCACGACGACCGTGGCCGGCGCGCTCGGCTACATCCCGCCCGAGTCGCTCCACGGCACCGGCGGCCCGGCCGCCGACCGCTGGGGCCTCGGGATGCTCACGGTCGGCGCCCTGCTCGGCCACCCCCAGGGCGGACGGAGCCGGACGGCGCTGGAGGACGAGCTGGGCCGGGCGCTGGCGACGGCCGCCGATCCGGCCCGGGCGGTGCGGCTGCTGCTGGCGATGGTCGATCCCGACCCGGCCCGGAGGCCGGCCGACCCGGTGCGGTGGGCCGCCGCGCTCGGCTCGTGCCTCGACCGGGCGCCGGCCCGGCGCACGCTGGCGCTGGCCGCCGTGGCGGCCGCCGCCGTGGTGGCCGCGGCCGGCATCGGCGCCGCCGTGCGCCTGTCCGCCGGCGACGGCCGCAAGAGCGCGGCGAGCCCGCAGCCCGCTGCGGCCACCGCCCCGTGCGCGCCGGCCGACCCCGCGCTCGCCGGCTCGCCCGCCCTGGAAGCGGCGGTCCACGACCTCGCCGGCGACGACTGCCCGATCGGCCCTCCCGACACCTTCGCCGGCGCGCAGTACCAGGCGTTCGACGACCGGACCGGGCAGGCGGCCGGGGTGGTGATCCTGACGCCGTCCGGGACCGCGGTGCGGTTCACCGCAGCGATGTGGACCTCCTACAGCGAGATCGCCGGCAAGGGACGACCCGACAACGCGGCCACGGTCGCCGGCTTCCCGACGGGGATCGTGCACGACGACGCCCGGCACACGGTCAGCGTGCGGCTCGACAACGGCGGCCTGCTGGTGGGGCGGCGGGACGACACGCAGATGTTCTGGATCCCCGCCCAGGCGATGGACCTCTGGTACGCACACCGGGGGCCCGCCGGCGACCTCGGCGTGCCGACGACCAACCCCTACCCCCAGACCGACGGCCTGCTCCACCTCGACTTCGAGCACGGCTACATGACCGCCCCGCTGGCCGACATCGGCGCCATGCCGCCCGGCGCGGTGCGCGCCGTGGTCGTGGGCGGCGACGGCGGGCGGCTCGGCCACCCGCCGCCCCGCGAACGCATCGTCCGCCAGTCCCAGGGCACGGCGTGGTGGGTCGACCGCCGCGGCCACCGGCACTGGATCCCCGACGGCGGCGTGTGGGCCTGCCTCGGCGGGGCCGCGGCCGTGGCCAAGGACGACCTGGACGGATGGGTGGTGGGGACCCTGCCGCTCAGAGCCCCGGCGGCGTGCTCATGACCGGGCCCGGATTGTCACCGCCTGCCAGCACCGGAGCGGAGGCTGCAGAAGGCGACGCCCGTACGGTCACGGTGATGGACGAGGTGGCCGCGGGGACGATCGCGAGCGACACGCAGATCGTCGTCTTCGGCACGGGCCGCGAGGTGACCTTCGGCCGGGCGCCCACGGTCATCATGCGGGTCGGCCACGCCCCGGTCTACGACGACGTCGTGCCCAAGGTCGCCGGCAAGGTGTTCGCCCACCAGGACCGGGTCGTCGTCGCCAACCTCCACGACACCCTGGCGCTCGACATCCGCACCGAGGGGCGCGCCCTGTTGTCCCTGCCGCCGGGTGACTGGCACGCCCCCAACGAGCGGACCTTCGACGTGCTCGTCCGGGGCACGTTCACGTACGAGCTGGCGGTGACCGTCAACGTGGCCCGGAACCCCACCCTGCTGCTGCCGCCCGACCTGCCCACGACGCCGGAGCCGCCGACCGGCGCCCGGCCGTCCCTGACCGGGCGCCAGCGGCAGATCCTCGACACCTACGTGGCGCCCCTGGCCACGGGCGGGCCGGCGGCGTCGCACCAGCAGGTGGCCGAGGCCCTCGGCGTCAGCCGGTCACTCGTGCGCCTGGAGTGCCACCGCATCTGGAGCGAGCTGCTGGTCTCGGGGGTCCCGATGCGGTCGCTGGGCGACGCCCGGGACGAGATCGCGGACGCCTGGGCCCGGCACCGGTTCTGACCGCCCACCCAACCGCGACCGCCGGAACGGCGACCACCAGTTCCACCGGCCCATCAGCTTCATCGTCGCCGGGACGAGCAGCGAGCGGACGACGGTGGCGTCGACGGCCACCGCCACGGCCAGGCCGACCCCCAGCTCCTTGAGCGCCACGATCTCCCCGGCCGCGAAGCCGGCGAACACGATCACGACCAGCAGCGCGGCCGACGTGATGATCCGGCCCGAGCGCTGGAGCCCCTCGGCGACCGCCCGGTCGTTGTCGCCGGTGCGCCGCCACACCTCGCGGATGCGGTCCAGCAGGAACACCTCGTAGTCCATCGACAGCCCGAAGGCGAACACGAAGACGATCACCGGGATGACCAGGTCGAGCGAGCCGGGCGGGTCGAAGCCGAGCACGCCGGCCAGGTGGCCGTCCTGGAACACCCACACGAGGGCGCCGAACGTCGCCCCCAGCGACAGCACGTTCATCACGATCGCCTTGAGCGGCAGCACGACCGAGCCGGTCATGGCGAACAGCAGGACGAACGTGGCGAGCACCATCACGCCGACCGCCAGCGGCAGGCGGGAGGTGAGGGCGTGGCGGAAGTCGACGATCTCGGCCGGGTCGCCGCCGACCGCCACCGGGAACGGGGCGTCCAGCGCCCGCACCTCCCCGACCACGGCCTGGGCCGCCGGGCCGTTGGTCCGGCCTGCGGCGTGGACCTCGACCACCGTCCGCCCGGGCCGCGAGATGTCGTCGGCGACCGTGGCGGCGACGACGCCCGGCAGCGTGCGGACGCGGTCCAGCCAGGCGGCGAGCGCCGGGGCGTCCGGGTCGGCCGCGGCGAGGGCCACGACGGGCTCCGCCGTCACCGCGGAGAACCGGGCGTCGATCGCCTCGGCCACCTGCCGGGTCTCCGACGACCGCGGCAGCGAGCGGACGCCGGTGTCGTCGAACCGGGCGGACGCGAACGGCGCCGCCAGGATCACCAGCCCGGCGGACACCGCCACGACGACGGGAACGGGCCGGCGCTGGATGACGCGGGCCAGCCGGGCGAAGGCGCCGTGCGGCCCGGCGGGCCGGGCCGGGCCGATGCGGTGGCCGAACCGGGCGAGCAGCGCCGGCAGCAGGGTGAGCGCCGCGGCCATGCAGGCCAGCACGACGCCGACGCCGGCGAGCGCCAGGGCCCGGATGGTCGGATCGTCGAACACGAGCAGGCCAGACAGCGCGACCGCCACCGTGCAGGCGGAGAACACGACCGTGCGGCCGGCCGTCGCCATCGTCCGGGCCACCGCCTCGGGGCCGCCCCGGCCCGCGCCCCGCTCCTCGCGGAACCGGCTGACCATGAGCAGGCCGTAGTCGATCCCGAGCCCGATGCCCAGCATCATGGCCACGTTCACGGCGTACACCGGCACGCCGGTGAGCGCGCTCAGCCCGAGCAGGCCGAGCATGGTCGCGCCCACGCCGCCGAGCGCGATCGAGACCGGCAGCCCGGCCGCCAGCACCCCGCCCAGCACGAGCGCCATCACAACCAGCGCGGCGGGCAGCGAGAGCGCCTCGGCCCGCTGGGCGTCCTTCTCGGCCTGGTTGCCGATCTCGTCGTCGAGCAGCATCTCGCCGCCGACCAGCACGCGGGGCGCGTCGATGGACCGCAGCGCCGCGGTCACCTCCGCGACGGCGGCGTCGAACCGGTCGCCGCCGAGGTGGGGGTCCAGCTCGACGGCGATGCCGGTGGCGGCGCCGTCGTCGCTCGGCAGCGATTGCACTCCGGCGACGCCGGGGATCGCCGCCAGGCCGCCGGTCACGCCGGCGGGCAGCGGGTTGACCTCGGCAACCGCGTCGACCTCGCCGCCGCGCGGGTTGAGCCGGTCGAGCTCGCGGTTCACCCGTTCGGACTCGCGGTCGCGCGGTGCGTCGAGGTTGGCGCCGAGGTCGGAGAACAGGATGCCTGCGGCGGCCACGCCGACGATCACGACGGCCAGCCAGGCGAGGACGATCCGGCGGGGTGAGCGCACGGCCAGGGACGAGAGGCGTTGCAGCATGCCCCCGAGCGTGCGCCCGGGACGGTTCGCGATCGTCGGCCGGCGGTCTGATCCCGGCGTCCTACCTACGTCGGACCCGGGCCCACGAGCCCCGCCTCGTAGGCGTAGATCACCGCCTGGACGCGGTCGCGCAGGCCCAGCTTCATCAGCACCCGCCCGACGTGGGTCTTGACCGTGGCCTCGCCGACGATCAGCTCGGCACCGATCTCCGCGTTGTTGCGGCCCCGGCCGATCAGCCCCAGGACCTCGCGCTCGCGGGGCGTGAGCCGGTCGAGGTCCGCGGGCGGGGACGCGGCGGCCGGCGGGCGCCGGGCGTAGTCGGAGATCAGCCGGCGGGTCACCGACGGGGCGAGCAGCGCGTCGCCCGCCGCGACCACGCGCACGGCGTGGAGCAGGTCGTCGCGGCGCACGTCCTTGAGCAGGAACCCGCTGGCGCCGGCCCGCAGGGCGGCGAACACGTACTCGTCGAGGTCGAACGTGGTGAGGATCACGACCTTGACCGGGTCGGCGACGTCCGGGCCGGCGAGCAGGCGTGTCGCCTCGATGCCGTCGAGCCGGGGCATGCGGACGTCCATCAGCACCACGTCGGCCCGCTCGCGTCGGGCGACCGCGACCGCCTCCTGCCCGTCGCCGGCCTCACCGACCACCGCCAGGTCGGGCTGGGCGTCGACGATCATGGCGAAACCGCTGCGCACCAGCTCCTGGTCGTCGGCGATGACGACCCGCACGGGCCCCGGGTCGGTCGCGGTCACTGGGCCGGCGCCAGCGGCAGCCGGGCCCGCACGGCGAAGCCCCCCTCGGCCCGGGGCCCGGCGTCGAGGCTCCCACCGAGGACGGTCACCCGCTCGCGCATCCCGGCCAGCCCGTGACCGCCCGGGCGCCCCCCGGCCGGCGCGCGGCCGCCGCCACGGCCGTCGTCGCTGACGGTCACGACCAGGGCGTCGTCGCCGTAGGCCAGCGCCACCTCGGCCCGGCCGGCCGCGGCGTGTCGCAGCACGTTGGTCAGCGCCTCCTGCACCACGCGGTAGGCGGCGACGCCGACGACCCCGCCGACCGCCCGGGGCTCGCCCTCGGTCCGCACGGCCACCGCCAGGCCGGCCTGGCGGACCGATGCCACCAGGTCGTCGACCGTGTCCAGGTCGGGCTGGGGCGCCCGTCCTCCCTCGCTGCGCAGGACGCCGAGCACCTGGCGCAGCTCCCCGAGCGCGCTCCGGGCGGTGTCGGCGACCGCGCCCATCGCCTCGCCCGCCCGGTCGGGCCTGGTGGCCAGCACCTCCTGGGCGGCCTCGGCCTGGACGACGATCACGCTCAGGTGGTGGGCCACGACGTCGTGCAGGTCGCGAGCGATGCGCACCCGCTCGTCGGCCACCGCCCGGCGGGCCTCCTCCTCGCGCTGGGCGTCGACGAGCGCGACCAGCTCTCGCTGGCTGCGGACCGTGTCGCCGGCCACCCACGCGGTCACGAACACGAAGTAGTTCACGGCCACGTCGGCCGCGTCGGCGTCGCGGGTGACGGCGAGGCTGACGGCGCCGACCGCCACGCCGGCCACGCCCCAGGGCAGGGTGACCGACCGGGGCTGGTGCGCGGCCAGCGTGTAGACGGCGAGCACCGGGGCGAACATGATCGCCGGGTCGGGCAGCTCGGCGATGCCGTAGGCCACGCCGGCGGCCACCACCACGAGCATCACGGCCAGCGGGGACCGGCGCCGCCACACCAGCGGCACGATCTGGGCCACCAGCAGGGCGACACCGACGGCCGTGAGCGACTCGCTCGGGTCGTTTCTGTCCTCCACCACCACCGACACGACCGTGACCAGGCCGACGGCCGCGGCGATGGCGGCGTCGACCGCCAGCGGCGGCAGCCGCCGGCAGCGGTCGATCAGGCCCTCGGCGCCCGGCACGCCCGCACGGTACCCAGACGGTCGGTCTGCCGTCGTCCGACCACGGTCTGATGCGAATTGGCTGCCGGGACCGGGCCACCGTCGCGGTAGAACACACGCCGATGGAGCGCATCGACCCCGACTACAAGGCCGGCGAGCTGGCCATGCTCACCCAGTACCTCGACTACCACCGGGCCACGCTGGTCTCGAAGGCGGCCGGGCTCGACCGGGCGGGGATGGGCAAGACGCTGCCGCCGTCGGAGCTGACCCTCGCGGGCATCGTCAAGCACCTCGCGCTGGTCGAGCACAATTGGTTCGGCGAGGTGCTCGCGGGACGGCCCAAGGCACCGTGGTACGCCGACGTCGTCTGGGAGGACGACTGGGACTGGGAGTTCCACACGGCCCCCGACGACGACCCCGGCCAGCTGCTCGCCCTCTACGCCGACGCCTGTGCACAGAGCCGGGAGATCGTGGCCGAGGTGGCGGCCGACCGGGGCCTCGACGCCGAGTCGGTGGGGACCTCGCGGCGCCACCCGGGCGAGCACTTCACGCTGCGGTGGATCCTCCTGCACATGATCGAGGAGACCGCGCGCCACAACGGCCACGCCGACCTGCTGCGCCAGAACGTCGACGGTCAGACCGGCGAGTAGTCGTCGCTGCGGGTCGCTCGGGTCATCCCGGGGGCGCGCTGTCGAAACCGCCGTCCCACCAGGCGCGCCAGCGGTCCTCGACGGCCGCGACGGCGGCGTCGTCGAGCCCGTAGGCGGAGATCACGACCATCGCGGACGGCGGGTCCTCGGGGCGCTCGGCCACCACGACCAGACCGTCCCCGTACGCGTCGACGGTCAGGCCGACCTGGCGCCGGGTGCGGAACCACACCTCGCCCGCCAGCCGCTCGCCGGTGGCCGCCTCGACGTCGTAGCGCGCGCCCAGCGGGAGCTCTGCGACGTCGATCAGCCCGAGGGCGGCGATCGGCAGCGGTCCGCCCGCCCGCGGCGGGCCGGACAGGAACACCGTGCGGCGTTGATCCCGCGAGTGCCGGGCGAGCATGAAGGCCAGCTGGTGGACGAAGGTGATCCAGCCCTCGGGGATGTCGTCGTACACGTCGTCCCAGCTCGCCCCGTCGGCCGGCGCCGCCCAGGTGGCGCGCAGGACCGACCGCCGCCACGTGAGCGACCGCCGGCGCCGACGCCTCCAGCTCGTCGTCGAGATCCCCGGATCTCCTCGTCGATGCCCTCGTAGTCCACCCGAACCACCGGCGGATGGTGGCCGGGTCGCGCAGCGCCCCACGCGTCGTCGGCCGGCGCCGCCAGCGTGATCGTCACGAGCTCCCTGGGCTCAGTCATCGGGCTCCACTGTAAATAGCGCGTTTTGTCCCTTGTAGCGGTCGCCAGAACGACCACTACAAGGGACAAAACGCGCAGGGCGGGTCAGCGGCGCTCGTAGGTGATGCCGGAGGCGTCGACGTCCCAGGTGGCCGGCGTGACGCCCTCGTCGCGCAGCTCGCGCTTGAGCACCCGCCCGACCGGGCTGCGGGGCAGCTCGGCGCGGAACTCGATGTAGCGCGGGCAGGGCGAAGTACGGGCAGCTGGTCGATGCACCAGCGGAACAGCTCCTCCTCGGTGAGCGTCGGCGCCCTCGGCGAGCGTGGCGGTGACCTTGAGGTCGTCCTCGGTCAGCTCGCTCGGCACCGCGTGCACGGCGACGTCGGCGAGCGCGCCGTGGCCCATGAGGATCCGCTCGACCTCGAAGCTCGAGATGTTCTCGCCCCGGCGGCGCAGGTAGTCGGCCTTGCGGTCGACGAAGTACAGGAAGCCGTCGTCGTCGATCCGGCCGATGTCGCCGGTGTGGTACCACCAGTTGCGGCTGGTCTCGACGGTCGCCTCGGGCCGGCCCCAGTAGCCCTCGAACATCGACGTGCGGGCCGCTTGGGCCGGAGCACGATCTCGCCGTCGGTGCCGCGGCGGCAGCTCGTTGTCGTCGTCGTCGAAGATGCGCACGTCGAAGTACTCGTCGTTGATGACGCCGGCGGCGTTGGGCTTGTTGCGCGACGCCCGGGCGGCTGCCACGAGACGAGGCTGGCCTCGGTGACGCCGTAGGCGCCGCTGAACGTCTCGACGCCGAAGCGCTCGCGGATGATCGTCGTCGATCTCGACCGGCAGCGGCGCCGCGCCGAGCAGGCGCAGCGATGGTGTTGGCCTCGGGCGCGCCCGACCGCGGCATCTCGGGCCGGTCGACGTCGTGGGCGAGCAGGTAGGCCATCGTGCCGAGCGTCGACGTGATCGGTGGCGCCGGTGCGGTTCATCTCGGGCCAGAAGTTCGACACCGAGAACCGCCGGTAGATCGCGGCCCGGCCGCCGAACACCAGCGGGCCGAGCACCGCGGTGACGATGCGCGTTGAAGTGGAACAGCGGGCAGCGGCGTCCACACCACGTCGTCGGCGGTGCGCCGCCAGCAGATGCCGATCTGGCGGGCGAGCGCCTCGTGGTAGTTGTGGCTGAGCATGCAGCCCTTCGACGGGCCGGTCGTGCCGCCGGTGTAGACGAAGGTGGCGAGGTCGGACGGGCGCACGGTCGACGTCGGGGGCGGCGGCGTCGGCCGCGAGCAGGTCGGCCCAGCGTGACGGTGGCCGCGCCGGCGACCGGCCGTGGCGTCGTCGCCGATCGACGACCACGTGCTCGAGGCTCGGGCAGCTCGCCGGCGATCGCCGCCGACGCGGTCGGCGAGGTCGGCCTGCGACGACCAGGACCCGCGCGCCCGAGTCGGCGAGCTGGTGGCGCAGGTACTCGCCCTTGTACGCGGTGTTGATCGGCACGGCGACCGCGCCGGCCGCGCACGATGCCCCACCAGGCGAGCATCGCCTCGGGCGAGTTCTCGATGAGCGTCGCGACCCGGTCGCCGGGCGCACGCCGAGCGCGGCGCAGCGCGTTGGCCAGCCGGCCGGCGACCGTCGGCGACCTCGGCCGCGGTGAGCTTGGTGCCGCAGACGTCGAGGTACTCGCCGTCGGGGTCGGCTCGCCAGCCGGCGGTCGAGCAGCGCCGAGCACCGGTGCTCCGCCGCCGCTGATCCAGACTCGGTGCCACAGTCCGATCCGTCAGCCCAGCGCGCTCCCCTCGCCGCGTTCCTGCGCGGCCCGGTCGACGTGAATCATAGCATCGATGGTTCGAACCAAGATTCGGCACCGCGAGGCGGTACGCCCCTCGGATCGAGCACGCTGTCAGGTATGCGCGTGACCGACGAGACGATCCCGACGACCTGCCGCACGACCATCCCGGCGGCGCTGGAGCGGGCGGCCGAGCGGTTCGGCGACGACGAGGCGCCTGGTCGACGGCGACCTCCGGCTGACGTTCGCCGCAGCTGCGCGGCGGCGGCCGACGAGGCGGCCCGGGCCCTCGTCGCGCAGCGGCGTCGAGCCGGGCGACCGGGTGGCGCATCTGGGCGCCGAACATGCGCCGAGTGGGTGATCGCCGCGCTCGGCGCGTCTACCGCGCCGGCGCGGTGGTCGTCCCGCTCAACACCCGCTTCAAGGGCGGCGAGGCCGCCCACGTGCATCCGCACGCGCCGGCGCCCGGCTGCTGTTCACCGTCACCGACTTCCTCGACACCGACTACGTCGAGCCCTGCGGCGACGCGGCCGGCGTCCCCGACCTCGAGCGAGATCGTCGTGCTGCCGGCGCGGCCCCGCACGGCCGGGCACCGTCGGCTGGGACGACTTCCTCGCCCGCGGCCGACCGGCGCCGACGCCGAGCGCCGGCGCCGAGCGGGCCGCGGCGATCAGGCCCGACGACGTCGTCCGACATCCTCTTCACCTCGGGCACGACCGGCGCAGCCCAAGGGCGCGATGCTGCGGCACGGCGCCGCGGTGCGCGCCTACACGGACCTGGGCCGAGCGTCGTCGGCCTCCGGCGAGGGCGACCGCTACCTGATCGTCAACCCGTTCTTCCACTCCTTCGGGCTGAACGCCGGGCATCCTCGCCTGCGTGCTCAAGGGCGCCACGATCGTCCCCCACGCGGTGTTCGACGTCGCCGCCGGTGATGCAGCGGGTCGACGAGGAGCAGATCACGATGCTGCCCGGGCCGCCGGCGATCTACCAGACGATCCTCGACCACCCCGACCTCGACAACTTCGACCTGTCGACGCTGCGGCTGGCGGTCACCGGCGCGGCCGCCGGTGCCGGTCGAGATGATCCGCCGCATGCGCGCGGAGCTCGACGTTCGAGACGATCGTCACCGGCTACGGGCTCACCGAGGCGACCGGCATCGCCACCATGTGCCGCCACGACGACGACCCCGAGATCATCGCCACACACCTCGGGCCGGGCGATCCCCGACGTCGAGGTGCTGGTCGTCGACGAGCGACGGCAAGCGAGGTGCCGCGCGGCGAGCCGGGCGAGGTCGTCGATCCGCGGCTACAACGTGATGCCGGGCTACTTCGACGACCCCGAGGCCGACGGCCGAGGCGATCGACGCCGACGGCTGGCTGCACACCGGCGACGTCGGCGTGATGGACGACGCGCGGCAACCTGCGCATCACCGACCGCATCAAGGACATGTTCATCGTCGGCGGCTTCAACGCCTACCCGGCCGAGATCGAGAACATGATCATGCGACCACCCGGCGGTCAGCCAGGTCGCCGTCGTCGGCGTGCCCGACCACCGCATGGGCGAGGTCGGCATGGCGTTCGTCGTGCTGCGCCCCGGCGCCGAGCTCACCGAGGCCGAGCTGATCGCCTGGTGCCGCGAGCAGCATGGCCAACTACAAGGTGCCGCGCTAGGTGGCGGTGGTCGACGCCCTGCCGCTGAACGCCGTGGGCAAGGTCCTGAAGTTCGAGCTGCGCGACGAGTTCAGCCGGGCTGGAACGCCTGGCGGAACTGATCCAGGGTCGGCTGGCTAGCCGCCCACTGGTCCTCGGGGGCCGAGAAGTAGAGGGCGTAGCCCTTCCCGCCGGTCACGAAGCCGAGGTTGGCGACGTGGATCTGCGGGTCGCCGTACCGGAACTCCCACAGTCCGGCGTTGTAGTCGCGGTAGGCGAAGGGGGCGATGCCGATCTCCTGGTAGCCGGCGTGGCGCTGAGCGAACCCGACCGACTGGTTGCGCCAGTCGGCCACGGGGTCGGCCCCGGGCGTGGCGGTCCAGTCGACCCGCATGAACGCCCCGGTCGCCGGGTCCCGGAAGTCGACCCGGGGCCCGCCCGCCGGCACCACCTGCCACCCGGCGGGATAGCCGATGCTGTACCCGCCGGCATCGTCGCGGTAGGGCACCCAGCCGGCGGGCAGGGCCCCGGCGGCGGGCGCGGCCGGCGCAGTGGTGGTGGCCGGCGCGGTGGTAGCGGTGGTGCTTGTGGTCGACGGCTCGGGCTCGCTGTCGGCCGTGGTGGCCGGCGCCGTCGTGGCGGGCGCCGTGGCCGGCGCGTCGCCGGCCGTGTCTCCGTCGTCGCCGCGCAGGGCGGCGACGGCCACCGCCGCCAGCAGCACCACGAGCGCCGCCCCGACCAGGACGGCGAGCCGGCCTCGTTCGTGCTCCGGCAAGCGGGGCCGCGGGGTGTTCGTTCGTTCTGCCCGCGATTCTGATTGGTTTTCAATCAGAATCGCGGGCAGAACGGAGGTGAGTGCGGCTCGGACCTCGACCGCCGTGGCCCTACCGGCAGGGTCCTTGGTGAGGAGGCGGGTGATCAGGGGCGTCAGCGGGCCCTCGTGGCGGGGCGGGCGCGGGTCGCCGTTGACGACCGCCGAGGCCGTGGCCAGGGCCGAGTCGCTCAGGAACGGGGGCTCGCCCTCGACGGCGAAGTACAGCAGCGCGCCCAAGGCCCACAGGTCGGTGGGCGGGCCGACATCGGCGCCCGTGGCCTGCTCCGGGGCCATGTACGACGGCGAGCCGACGATGAGGCCGGTCGTCGTGAGGCGGGACTCGTCGCGGATCGTGGCCACGCCGAAGTCGGTGAGCTTCGCCCGGTCGCCGGCCTGGACCAGCACGTTCGCGGGCTTCACGTCCCGGTGGACGATGCCGACCGCGTGCGCCGCCTCGAGCGCGGCGAGCACGTCGAGCCCGATGCGGGCGGCCCGGGGGTGGCCGATCGAGCCGTCGTCGGCCACGACCTGGGCCAGGCTGGGCGCCTCGACCAGCTCCATCACCAGCCAGATGGCGCCGGACTCCTCGATCACGTCGTAGACCGTGACCGCATGCGGGTTGTTCAGCCGGGCTGCGGCCTGGGCCTCGCGCAGCGCGCGAGCGCGGACGCGCTCGGCGTCCTCCTGGCCCGCTTGCAGGTCGACGGCCTTGACCGCGACCTCGCGCTGGAGCCGGACATCCGTCGCCCGGTAGACGGTCGACCGGCCCCGCCCGAGGGCGTCGCCGAGCTGGTAGCGGTCGGCCAGCAGCGCCGGCACGCCCGGTGTCGAGGTCTGCGGGTGCACGGCCATGAAGCAGTCCAGTATGGCGGACCGCTCAGCCCCCGAGACCGCCCCACGCCGTGACCTGGCCCGCGGCCTCCACCATCCGGGCGAGCTGCGCCGGATCGGTGGCGATGTGCCCGGTCCACGGCTCGTCCGCATCGGCCGCCTCCGCCAGCGAGCGCGCCAGGGCCGCCGCGTCGGCGGGCGGGGCGGCGTCGCTCCACACGTGCGCCGGCACCGCCACCCCGAGCGTGCGGGCGGCGGCCTGGACCCCCGCGACGCCCGCGAGACCCTCCGGATCGTCGTCGACCACCGCCACCACGGGCCGGGCCGGGCGCCGCAGCCGCGCGACCGCCGCGCACGCGGCCGCCAGGGCCGGGCTGCCGACCACGACGACCGTGCCCAGCTCGGTCGTGGCGAACGTCCGGGCGACCCAGTAGCCAGCCCGGCCTGCGGCCGCCACCACCAGGCCGCCGGCGCCGAAGACCCGGGCGTACTCCAGCGTGACCCGGGTGGGCGCCAGCGGGGGGGCGTCCGAGCGCCAGCCGTCCTGCGTGACAGCCGCCAGCGCGGCCCGCAGCGGCGGCACCGCGATGTCCTGCGGCGGCCGCGACCACCGCTCCGCCAGCGGCGACAGCGCTCCGGGGGCGACCTCGACCACTGGCGCCAGGTCCCGCCAGCCGGCGTCCGCCGTGTCGCTGCCGTCCATGCCGGTGGCGACGATCAGGTCGGCGTCGGCCAGGCCGCCCAGCACCCAGTCCCGCGCCT
This sequence comes from uncultured Acidimicrobiales bacterium, assembly GCA_963739835.1. Taxonomy (GTDB): domain Bacteria; phylum Actinomycetota; class Acidimicrobiia; order Acidimicrobiales; family VFJN01; genus ZC4RG19. Next base: position 146,703 of record CAVUBW010000020.1, on the reverse strand, counting down.
GGAGCCCGGCGGTCGCCAGGTGGTGGCGGCTGCGCCAGTCGAACACTCCCTTCGCGCCCCAGGTGTTGAGCACGCCGACCTGGGCGGCGGCGGCGAGCGCATGCAGCCCCGGCACCGCGCCCGCCCGGACGACGCCGGGACCGGCCAGCACGACCGGCCGGCGGGCCGCGGTCACGGCCGCCACCACGGCGTCGTCGACGGGGACCCAGCGGTCGACCGCCGGCCGGCGGGGCACGGCCAGCGCCGGCGCCGGGGCGCCGGGGTCGGCGTCGAGCCGCAGCGGCGGCAGCCAGTCGCCGGCGTCGGCGGCGATCGCCACCAGGTCGGACGCCCCGGCGACGACGACCGGCGCCGTGTCGTCGCCCGCGATGCGCACGAGCGGCGGATCGCCCGCGATGATCGCCGCCGGGCGGCCGTGGACGATGCGGTGGGCCTCGGCCAGCAGCCGCGCCTCGGCTTCCGGCGCGGGCACGACCGGAACGCCCGCCACGGGGCGGCCGTAGGCGGCGTCGACCCCGGCGGCGCCGAGGACGCGCCGGAGCAGGCCGCCGACCGTCGGCGCCGGCATCAGGCCGCGAAGGCGGCGTCGACGATCGCGTGGAGGTCGGCCAGCGCCAGCCGCTCGCCGGCGTCGGGGACGTCGGACACCACCGCCGGGTCGAGCGCCTGGTAGGCGGCGATCAGCCCCGAGAACAGCCGGGCCAGCACCTCGGGGTCACCGGCCCGGAACGCGCCCGCCAGCTGGCCCCGGGCGAACAGGTCGGCCTGGAGCCGCATCGACTCCCCGTAGTTGGCGGCGATCGAGGCGTCGATCTCGCGGTTGGCCGCCATCATCGTGGCGCTCGAGTAGCGCAGGTAGAGCCGCCCGAACCGGGGGTGCCGCCGGAAGAACCCGACCTCGAAGTCGACCAGCCGGTGGAGCTGCTCGGCCGGCGGGCCACCGTCGGGCCGCAGCGCCTCGCGCATCGCCGGCATGAACTCGTCGCCCCGGCGGATGAAGATCTGCCGGAACAGGTCGTCCTTGTTGTCGAAGAACGAGTACACGGACCCGACCGAGAACTCGGCCAGCTCTGCGACCTCCTTGAGGGTCGCATCGTGGAAGCCCTTGCGCCCGAACACCTCCTCGGCGGCGTCGAGGAGCTGGGCGCGGCTGAGGTCCTGATGCTGGAGCCGCCGCTGCTCCCGCCGGCTCGGCTTCTCGACGCCTGGTGCACGGGCCATCGGGCGGAGTCTAGAGATCGCGAAGCAGCGCGCGTTGTCTTGAACCGCCGTTCATAGTCGGCGGGCACATAACGCTAAGTAGTGGGCTGTTGACAGAGGGTACCGGCGGCCGCGATGCTCGCTGAACCGGACGGCGGGTCCGCTCCCTCGAGGAGTCCGCCATGAAGCGACCCGAGATCCCGTCGGACGCCCGCTCGATCGTGGCGCTCGCCGGTGCCGGGGCCTTGGCGCTGGTGGCGGTGGCCTGCATCGCGCCGGCGGAGGCCGCCCCGACCTGCACGGTCTCCTACCAGGCCCAGCCCTGGACCGAGAGCCCCGGGGTCGGTGGGTTCACCGCCAACCTCACCGTCACCAACAGCGGCGCCCCGATCGACGGCTGGACGCTGAGCTTCACGCTCCCCTCCGGGCAGTCGGTGACCCAGGGCTGGTCGGCCACGTGGAACAACGGGCCGCCGGTGACCGCCACCAATCTCGACTGGAACCGTACGCTCGCCACCGGCGGCTCGACGTCCATCGGCTTCAACGGCCGCTGGACCGGCGCCTACTCCAGCCCGACCGCCTTCACGCTCAACGGCCAGGCCTGCGGCACGGGCGGCCAGCCGACCACGACGACGACGGGGTCGTCGACGACGTCGACCGCGTCGACCACCACGACCAGCACGTCGACGAGCACCACCAGCTCCTCGACCACCACCTCGACCACGACGCCGCCCGCCGGCACCAAGGCCGACAACCCCTACGCCGGCGCCACCGGCTACGTGAACCCCGACTGGCAGGCCCAGGTGAACCGCGACGCCGACGCCGCCGGCGGCACGCTCGGCGCCCAGATGCGGGTCGTCGGCCGCCAGTCGACCGCGGTCTGGATGGACCGCATCGCCGCCCTCGACCCGCCCGGCGCCCCGCTCGGCCTGGCCGAGCACCTCGACCGTGCCGTCCAGCAGGACGCCGCCAACGGCGCCGCGCCGCTGGCGATCGAGATCGTCGTCTACGACCTGCCCAACCGCGACTGCGCGGCGCTGGCGTCCAACGGCGAGTTGCTGATCGCCGAGAACGGACTCGCCCGCTACCGCAGCGAGTACATCGACCCGATGCGGGCCATCGTCGCCCGGCCGGCCTACGCCAACCTGCGCATCGTGCTGATCATCGAGCCCGACTCGCTGCCCAACCTCGTCACCAACGTGAGCGGGGCGCAGACGAGCCAGAAGTGCGTGGAGGCACAGCAGTCGGGCGCCTACCGGGACGGCGTGCGCTACGCGGTCAGCCGGCTGAGCTCGCTGCCCAACACCTACCTCTACCTCGACCTCGCCCACTCGGGCTGGCTGGGCTGGCCCAACAACTTCAACGGCGCCCTGTCGGTGTTCGACAGCGTGATCGCCGCCGGCCAGGGCGGCCCCGGCTACGACAAGATCCACGGCTTCGTCACCAACACCGCCAACTACACGCCGCTCGACGAGCCGTTCCTGCCCAACCCCAACCTCCAGGTCGGCGGCGGCCAGGTCATGTCGTCGACGTTCTACGAGTTCAACCCGAACTTCGACGAGCGCGACTTCGCCACCGCGTTCCAGAGCGCGTTCGTCGCCCGGGGCTGCACCGGCTGCGGGATGCTGATCGACACGTCCCGCAACGGCTGGGGTGGGAACAACCGGCCCACCGCGGTGTCGACGTCGACCGACCTCAACACCTACGTGGACCAGAGCCGGGTCGACCGCCGGCCACATCGGGGCGGCTGGTGCAACCAGAACGGCGCCGGCATCGGCCAGCGGCCCACGACCGACACGGGCAGCGCCGGCATCGACGCGTTCGTGTGGATCAAGCCGCCCGGCGAGTCGGACGGCGTCGCCACGGCGGGCGTCGTCGACCCGGACGACCCGGCCAAGGGCTTCGACGCCATGTGCGACCCGAACGCCCAGAACCGCTACAACACGGCGTTCCCGACCAACGCCCTGCCCGGGGCGCCCCATGCGGGCCGGTGGTTCCCGGCCCAGTTCCAGATGCTCGTCCAGAACGCCTTCCCCGCGCTGCCGACGTCCTGACATCGGGTGCCACCGGCGCCCACGCGGGCCCCGGACGCGACGTACGCTCGTCGGGATGACCGGCGGGACGGGTCGCCCGCAAGGCGGCCTGTTGTTGCGTGACGTCGTGGTCGACGGGCTCCTCGTCGACGTGCGAGCGACGGACGGTGTGATCGCACTGATCGACCGTCCTCTGTCGCCGCGCCCCGGCGAGCGGGTCATCGACGGGGCCCGGGGTGCGCTGCTGCCGGGCCTCCACGACCACCACATCCACCTCGTGGCGCTGGCGGCGGTCGAGCGCGCGCCGTGGGTCGGTCCGCCGGTCGTCAACGACGCCGGCGAGTTCGCCGAGCGCGCTGCACCAGGCGCACGCCGCACTCGGGGACGGCGAGTGGTTGGGGGCCGTCGGCTACCACGAGTCGGTCGCCGGGCCGCTCGACCGCTGGCGGCTCGACGCGCTGGTGGTCGACCGCCCGGTCCGGGTCCAGCACCGCACGGGCGGCTGGTGGGTGCTGAACTCCCGGGGACTCGTCCACGTCGGCCTGGCCGGGGACGGCGCCGCCGGGGACGCCGTGACCTTCTCCGGACGAGCCCGCGCACGCGGGCGTCGAGCGCGACGACGGCGGGCGGCCCACCGGGCGCCTCCAGGGCCTCGACCGCTGGCTGCGCGACCGCCTGCCGCCGCCGGCACCGCCCGACCTGGCGGCGGTGGGCCGGCGCCTGTCCCGCTACGGCGTCACCGGCGTGACCGACGCGACCCCGGTCGGCGACCTCGGCGACCTCGACCCGATCGCGGAGGCCGCCGCGGGCGGGGCGCTGCCCCAGCATGTCGTCGTCACCGGCGGCCCCCGGCTGGCCGGCGCCGAGATCCCGTCGCCGCTCGCCCGAGGGCCGGTGAAGCTGCTGGTCACCGACTACGCCCTCCCCGGCCTCGAAGACCTGGTGCGGTGGATGCGGGCCGCGCACGCCACCGGCCGGCCGGTGGCGGTCCACTGCGTGACCCGCGCCGCGCTGGGCCTGGCGCTGGCGGCGTGGGACGAGGCCGGGGCGGTGCGCGGCGACCGGGTCGAGCACGGCTCGGTGGTGCCGCCCGACCTGCGGTCCCGGGTCGCCGCTCACCGGCTGGCCGTCGTCACCCAGCCGGGGTTCGTCGAGGAGCGGGGCGACCGCTACCTGGCCGAGGTCGACGAGGACGACGTGCCGCACCTCTACCCGTGCCGCAGCCTGATCGAGGCCGGCATCCCCGTGGGTGGCGCCACCGACGCCCCGTTCGGCCATCCCGATCCGTGGCGCGCCATCGCCAGCGCCATCGAGCGCCGCACCGCGCACGGGGCGCCGCTCGGCCTGCGCGAGGCGGTGTCGCCCGAGCGGGCGCTCGCCCTGTACCTGACCCCGCTCGACGCGCCCGGCGGCGAGCCCCGCCGGGTCGCGGTCGGGGCGCCCGCCGACCTGTGCCTGCTCGACGGCCCGCTCTCGCACGTGCTGGAGGGGCCGTCGTCGTCGCACGTTGCGCTCACGATCCACGCCGGCGTGCCGTATCCGCCCTGAGGGGCGCGGTCAGTCGCTGCCGAGGCCGAGGCGGATCGTCGCGACGATCGAGGGGATCGACAGGACCAGCAGGACGATCGCCCAGATGATGGCGATGATCGCGATGATCAGCGCGGCGATGTTGTCGAAGATGCTGACCAGGATGATGGGCGGGAAGTTCTGCAGGAACGCCACGATCACGTTGCAGAGGAGCGACGTGAGCACCAGCAGCATGAGCCCCTTCATGGTCAGGAACCGCTGCTGGGCGAGCACGAGGAACACGCAGAACGCGAGCTTGAGGAACATCAGCAGCGACAGCAGGATGGCCGCGTCCCCGCGGGGAAGAAGCCCCACAGCGCCAGGTACGCGATGGTGCCGAACGGCACCGCCAGGAACAGCGTCACCATCACCAGCAGCTCCACCAGGGTGATGATCGCCAGGATGATCCCGACGATGATCAGCACGATCGACAGGATGAACGTGGAGCAGCCCTGGGCCCGGGCCTGGATCTTCTCGGGGATCACCAGGCTCAGGCCCATCAGGGCCACCGTGTAGAGCAGGATCCCGTCCACCAGCACGAGGGTGAAGATCCCCCGCCCGGGCGGCTCCTGGACGTCGGAGACGTCGCCGACGTCTTCTACCTCCAGGCTGTCCTTCTGGTCCTCGAGGGCCTGTCCCGCAGGCGCGCCGCCGAGCACGAACCCGCTGCCCAGCTCGATCAGCACGACGAGGACCATCAGGAAGATGGCCAGCACGAGGAAGGGCTTGCGTAGATCGCCCATCTCAGGTCTCGATCCGCACGATGCAGGTAGCGAGGAGCGGGCAGTTCAACGCCACAGTGGTGTCGCCCTCGCCGACGGCCACCTTCGTCGTCTCGTCCGGCTTCGTGTCGGCCTTGACCACGTTGTCGCCCTTGGGCGCCGGGGCGACGATGCTGATCGGCGGGGCGGCGGAGAGCAGGAGCACTTTCACGGACTTGCTGTCGTTGTGGACCGTCAGCGCGCAGGTGCCGGTGAACTGCAGCAGCGTGGGGTCCTCGGTGCGGCAGCCGGAGGGGGCATCGACCTGGTCGGGCTTGATGGTGGCAGCGCCACCGGCGACGCTCTCGATCCAGTCGACGATCCCATTCTTCTCGTCGCCAGCCGAGCCCTTGCCGTCCTGCGTGCCGCCGACCACGAGCAGCGCGACGAACAACCCGGTGATCACCACCAGGACGACGATCACGATCTTGATGCTCATGGTCGGCGGCCCACCCTTCGCCTAGCTGTTGGGGGCCTGGTCGGGGAACAGGTTCTGCGGGAACAGCAACTGCTCGGGCTGGGCGAAGATGATCGGCCCGGGGAAGAACCCGCAGAGGAAGATGTTGATCGGCGGCGTCGCGATCTGCACCTGCTCGCCCTGCGTGAGCAGGATGTTGGGCCCCGGGTTCTGGCTGCCGACCGGCGGGTCGCAGACGTTGGACGTCGGGCCGGCGGTCAGCACGACCACCTGGAAGTGCTGGCTGATCGCGGCGACAGCCTGGCTCTGCGTGAGCCCGACGACGGCCGGGACCGGGAACTGCACCGGTGCGGCCGGCTGCACCGGATCGGTCGGCTGGCTGCGCGCAGTCGCCTCGTCGCTGTCCTTCGACGCCGTGACCTCGACCCGGAGTCGCTTGCCGACGTCGTCGTTGCCGGGGGCGAACGACTCGGTGATCGCGCCCTCGATGTCGTCGCACTGGTCGTCGTTGTCGGCGTCGCAGCGCAGCCACTGGAACTGGAAGTCGACGTCGTCCTTCGACCACTGGCCCGGGTTGGCCGTGAGGGTCTGCAGCACCTCCGGGGTGCCGGAGATCGACGGCGGCTCCTTGTTCTCGAGGCCGCCGCCGCCGCGGGTGACGAGGAAGATGATCACGATGATCACCAGCAGCGCGATCACCGCGGCCACGATGAACGGCCACTTGGGCATCGGCTTCTTGGCCGGGGGCGGGGGGACGACCACCTCGACCCGCTTGCTCGTCACCGACGACTCGCTGGGGTCGGTGTCGGCCGAGTAGGCGACGCCCTGCATGCGCGTAGGTGCCCTCCGCGGTGCCCTCGGGCGCCTTCACGCCGACCTTGTACACCACCGACTGACCGGCGGGCACCGCCCGCTGGGGCTCGTCGATGGTGAACCATCCGTCGGCGGCGCCGTCGAGCGGCGTCACCGTGAGGACCACGCGGTCCTGGGCGGTGCCGTTGTTGGTCACCGTGAAGGCGACCTCGCCCTCGCCCTTGTCGTTCAATGAGACGGAGGTCCCGGACTCACTGATCTGCCAGCTTGTCATCGCTGCCTTCCTAGGTGGCTACTGACACGAGAATTGGTTTGGACCGGTCGGCACGCTGAACGAACGAGGTGTCCACGTCGAACGTGACCTGCCCGAGGCCGGCGGGCGCGGTGGCCGAGTCCGACACGTTGGGGCCCTCCAGGATGAGGCCCACGAACCCACCCACGGTCCCCGGGCCGAGCAGGAACACCAGCACGCCGACGACCAGCACCACGGCCAGGGCCGCCACCGAAGGTCACGGCGCCCGCGCCGTCCTGCATCTGCACCGTCGTGCCCGACTCGCTGATCTGCCAGGTGGTCACGGCCTGCGCCCTCGGCTCACGAACACGGGACGGACTCGGAGCCGGACGTCGGGCGCGCCGGCAGGGCGACGACGACGGTCCGGGTGTTGTCGGACTCGTCGCTCTCCACGATCTCGTTGGCGGGGTCGGCGACGATCGTGAAGGTCTGCTCCCGGTCGAAGTCGCCGGGCCCCAGGTCGACTTGCAGGGCGGACACCCCGCTGCCGCCGGCTGTGGTGTTCATCGAGCCGCTGAGACCTGTGTCGCTGGCGGCCGAGACGCGCACGAGCTGGTCGACGGCGCCCGGGCCGTCGTTGCGGACGTCGAGGAACATCGTGAGCTGGTCGGCGCCGCTCAGCGACCCGTTGGGTACGACGTCGCAGCTGTCGAGCAAAAGCCGGATGTTCGGGCCGTCAGGGTCGACCGCCGGCTGAGCACCCCGCTCTGGACCCGGGGTCGGCTGCGGGCTCGGCGCCGGCGTCGGCTGCGGGGTCGGCTGCGGGGTTGGCTGCGGGCCGGTCGTGGGCGCCGTCGGCGGTGGTGCGCCGCCGTCGTCGCCTCCGTCGACGACGAGGAACACGATCACGGCGATCACCAGCAGCACGACCAGCGCGGCCACGATGTAGGGCCACCGCGTCGGCGTGTCGTCGTGGTGGCCGAACGGATCGGGTATCACGACCTCGACCCGCTTGCTGGTGACCGAGGTCTCGCTGGGATCGCTGTCGGCCGAGTAGGCGATGCCCTGGAGCCCGTAGCTGCCGATCGCGGTGCCGGCGGGCGGCGCGATCGCGACCGGGACGAGGACGGACGCGGCCGGCTCGACCGTGCGTTGGGGCCGATCGATCTCGAACCAGGCGTCGTCCGCGCCGTCCGTGCCTCGGACCGTCAGCACGACCCGATCGGAGGCGGACCCGCCGTTGGTGATCGTGAACGTGACGTTGCCCAAGCCGCTGCGCAGCGTCACCGACGTGGCCGACTCGCTGATCTGCCACGCGCTCACGGCGGGCCGCCGCGCTGTTGGGGAGGCGGGGGCACCACGACCGCGATCCTCGGGCTCGCGTTGGTGATCGTGAACGAGACCTCGCCCCTGCCGTCGGGCAACTCGACCGACATTGCCGGCACGTGGATCTGCCAGGGGCTGCTCACGGCGGGCCGCCCTCCGGGGTGTCGGTTTCGTCGGGCACGGCGTCGTCAGGCTCCGGCGCCGGGACCGGCGTGACCACCTCGGCGGTCGTCGCCGCCGGCTTCCAGTGGTCCACGATGCGGCGCACGACCGCGATGTGCTCGACGGCGGCCACCGGCACGTGGACGACCAGGTGGAACGGCTGGTCCTCCGGCTGGGTGACCGTGAACCCCAGCTCACCGGTCGCCGCGGTGAGGAACAGCCGCAGCCCGATCTCCGTGCCTCGCCACTGGGCCAGCGCATGGCCGGCGGCGAGGACGTCGCGCAGGCGGCCGATGCCGGGCGAGAAGGTCGGGGTGACGCCCTCCGGGTCGGGCCCGTCGACCTCGTCCGGCGCGTCGGCGACGAGCCACTCGATGCCGAGCCACTTGGTCAGCCAGAACACGAACGGCTCGGGCGCGCGGTAGGCGTCGAAGACCTGCTCGATCGACGCCAGCAGCGCCTCGTCGGGCGCGTGCAGGTCGGACATGACCCGCAGGGCCGCGTCGAGCGGGCTGCCCGGCCGGGTGGCGAGCTGGTAGACGGTCGGCAGCAGCCGCTCGATGACCTCAGGTTCCATCGTCGTCACCGCCGTCCGCGGCCGGTGCCTCCGGCGGCGAGGGCGCCGCAGCCGGGTCGACGATCGCCGCGGGCGGCGGCGGGGGCACGGGCTCCGGCGTCGTCGCCGCGGGGCGCGGCGGCGCGGGCGGCGGCGGGGTGGTGCCGTCGTCGCCATCGTCCTCGTCCGGCGCCCGGTCGCGCGCGTGGGCGCGGCTCACGACCTCGATCTGGTGCTCGCCCGAGCACAGCAGCCACGTCGGCGGGATCGTCACGACCTCCGTCGCCTCGCGCTGATCGCACGGCGCCCATCGTCGCGCCGTGGCGTCGCTGTTCCGGTGGACCCCCTTGGGCCCGCCGGCGATCACCGGACGGCCGACCGGCGGCGTGTCGATCGTGGTCACGGGGTCGAAGCGGGCGCGGTCGCGCAGCGGCAGGCCGGCGTTGACGTCGAGCGGCTCCCACGCGGGCGCCGCGCCGGCGAGCGCCAGGCGGACGATGCCGCCGTTCTGGGTGGCCGCCACGACGTAGTCCGGGATGAACGCCAGGTGCCAGCAGGTCGAGCCCGTCCAGCCGGTGCTGCGCATCTCCCAGCGCACGTCGGTCTCGAACAGGCGGGCCCGCGCCGCACCCTTGCCGGGCTGGGTCGGGTCCGCCTCGCCGAAGCCGGCCCACAGCCAGGTGGCGGTGCCGTCGATCTGGACGGACAGCGTGCGGGTGTCGTCGCCGCGCAGCCCCACGTTGGTGAAGGTGCCGGGCTCCCCGCCGCGGGTCGACAGGTAGATGCCCTCCTCGGCCTGGGCGGCGAGCGCGACGGCCCACTCGCCCCGCTCGTCGACGAACGCCTCGACCCCGTAGAAGCCCCTGTCCGGGTCGGCGGGGTCGACCGTGAGCGGCACCGGGGCCGCGCCGGCGAGGAGCGACAGCTCGAACAGGCCCTTGTCCGACGCGACGAGCAGGTCGGGCTGGGCGCCCCGGCTGGTCCACGCCAGGTCGGTGATGCCGGTGTCGAGGCCGCCGACCCGGCGCCAGGTGGCGCCCAGGTCCTCGGACACGTAGACGGTCGAGTTCTCGCCGTCGGGCGAGCGGGTGGCGGCCGCCACGAGGCCGGGGTGGGCGACGATGCCGGGCCGCAGCGCCTCGGGATAGGGCACGACCACCCAGGCGCGCTCGCCCGGGAACCGGCCGACCGGCTCCCAGCCGTCGCCGTCGTTGGTCGAGCGGAACACGACCTCGCCGGTCCCGGCGTACCAGGTGTGGGCCTGGTAGCGGTCGGCGACGACCGAGCCGATCGGCCCGTCGGGCGCCTCGTCGAGGACGAACGACATGCGGTCGGCCCACTGGACGCCAGGCTCGGCCTGCTCCAGCAGGCGGTAGACGTTCGACCGGCGCAGCGCCTGGCCGAAGCCCCAGCCCTCCCGGCCGTCGCCGGGCAGGGGCGACAGGGCCCGGTGGAGCCGGTCGAGGATGCGCCCGCGCACCCGCGCCGACGTCCTCCTCGCGCCCGACCACGACCCGGGCATGCACGCTCACCGGCTTGATCGGCGCCCAGCCCACCACGACCGGCGGCACGCCGAGCGACTTGCGGGAGTCGAGCTCGCGCTGGGTCGCCAGCCGGGCCTCCTCGGTCTGGTGCTCCGCCAGCACCCGGGCGTCGACCCGGCCGCCGGGCGCGGCGTCGTCGGGGACGTAGGGCACGAGCACGACCTCGACCTCGCCCGGCTGGGCGTAGCACCACAGGTCGGCCCGCGTGAGCGCCCGGGCCCGGACGACGCCGCCGGTGCTCTGGACCGCCAGCAGCTCGAAGTCCTCGGCGGTCACCGCCCGCCGCACGGTGAGGAACTCGTTCGGCCCCCGCAGCAGCACGTTCTCGACCGGCTCGACCGCGCGGCCGCCGCGTGCCGGCTCCGGGTTGGTGACCTTCACCCCGGCGACCGAGTCGACCAGCTTGGTCAGCACGCCCGCGCCGACGTTGCCCGCGGGCCCGCCGCCGGTCCGGTACCAGAGGGCGACCGAGCGGCCGAGCCCGGGCACGGCCACCAGCGGGGCCGCCGGCGGGGGCGGCCCGGGCGCCGGTTCCACGCCGGGGATCGGACCGGCGTCGATGGCCGGGGCGAAGACGACCCGCCCCTCGGTGCGGTCGACGACGAAGACGGAGGCCCCGGGCGGCTGGCCGGCGAAGCTCCACACGGGGTCCCACAGCCGGTACGTCTTGCCCCGCCACTCACGGGCGGCCGCGCCCTCCTCGATCTCGGCGGGCTCGGCCTGGACGCCGACGCAGCAGGTCGAAGTCCTCGCTCGTGTGGACCATCGGCGGCCGCGAGACGGTGAAGATCTGCCCGCCGCTGCCGTTGCCCTCGCCGACGATCTCGCCGTCGACGGCGACGCGGTGGTGGGCGGTGACCGTGGCGGTGACGGTCTCGTCGCCGCCGGGCAGGGTCACGCCCGCCCCGGTCGTGAACACCGGGGCGTCCTTGCCGGCGCCGTCGACGGTGACCCGGGTGCCGGCAGGGACCGTGATCGGGGCGTCGCCCGCGCTGTCCCGGCGGAACTCGAGCACCACCGACGCCGCGGTGGGCGGCTGCTGCTGGACTCCGAGCAGGTTGAGGAACGCGACGTAGGCCTTGTCGGGCAGCCGGTTGAGCCGGTACAGCAGCACCTCGGTGAGGTGGGCGAACACCTCGATGAGCGTGATGCCCGGGTCGTGGGGCGTGAGGTCGGTCCAGGTCGGGCAGGTCGCCTCGATGCGGCGGCGCGCCTCGTCCACGAGCTGGGTGAACGTGCGGTCGTCGAGGTTGGGGAGCCGAAGCGTCACAGGGTGCCTCCGGGGGCGAGGGCGACGTCGCCGGTCGAGAGATCGACCGGCAGAGTGAGCGAGGCCACCTCGTGGCTGGCCTTCACGCGGTAGCGGAGCGTGATCACGAGCTGCTCGGGCGCGTCGGGGTCGGGCCCGGCGTCGACCTCGAGCACGTCGATCCGCGGCTCCCAGCGGGCCAGCGCCTGGCGGACGTAGTGGATGGCCAGCCCCGCGGTCGTGGGGTCGTTGGGGGCGAACACGAGGCGGTGGAGCAGCGAGCCGTAGTCCGGGCGCATGACCCGCTCGCCCGGCCGGGTGATCAGCAGCAGCAGGATGGCCTGGCGCACCGACGCGTCGCCCTCGACCATCGCGAGGTCACCTGCGGGCGACACGTCCAGGCCGCCGGCGCGGCCGATGCTCACGAGGCCGGGGTCGGCGAACCGGAAGGCCTGCCAGCGCGGTCCGGCCATCTCAGCTCCCCACCACGATGAAGCGCTGCCGGGGGTCGCGCACCCGGTAGTAGACGGCGCCCGGCGGCGTGCCGTCGGTCTTGCCCTGGAGGTCGGCCATGACCACGGCGCGCCCGCCGATGCGGACGAAGATCGAGTAGCCCTTCTCGACCTTGAGGGTCTTGGTGCACTTCTTGATGTTGGCGCCCTGGTTGGGGCACCAGTCGATGTCGCGGCCCTCCGGGTCGTCGTTGCGAAGCACCGGGTCGTCGCCCCCGACGACCACCCAGTCCTGCGACTCCTTGTTCTGGACGATGCCGTCGTGGTCGCAGCGGACCGAGGACGACAGCGGCAGCAGCTCGGGCATCAGCCGTTCCCGTCCGCCGCCGGTACGGGCCCGTCCTCGGGGCTCGTGGCCTGGTTGAGCTCGATGCGGTTGGCGCGCAGCGTCATGGTCTTGCCCGGCGCTTCGATCGTCAGGTCGCACTTGGCGTGCAGCGTCATCTTGTCGGGCGCCATGACGACGGCGCTGCCGTCCTTGTTGGCGACGGTCACCTTGTTCGCGGTGTCGTCGAGGAACACGCGCTGGCCGCCGGCGGTCTGCACCGACCAGCGCTTGACCGCGCCGCCGTCGATGCCCGGGTCGTAGGGCGCGTCGTCGCCGTAGAGCCCGCCGACCACGATGGCGGCCGCGGGGTCGCCGTGGGGCAGCAGCACCAGCACCCGGTCGTCGACGTCGGGCACGGCGACCAGGCCCTTGCCGGCCCCGGCGCCGACCGACACGACCTGGCGCCAGTCGGTCTCGACGTCCTCGTAGCCGGAGAGCTTCACCTTCACCCGGCCGAGCCCGTCCGGGTCGTCGGCCGAGGTCACGGTGGCGAGCGTGGCCACCGTCGCGTCCTCGGTCGGCCGGGGCGCGGGCGGCTCGGTCGACAGCTCGACCAGGTAGCCGTTGGCGTCGAGCGTGTGGTCGGTGGCCGTGAGGACGTAGGTGCCCTCCAGCTCGGGGGCCGCGTCCAGCACCAGCACGCGCCGGCCCGGCTGGAGGAAGGCGTCGCCCTCGGCCGTGCCCCGCAGGACCACGCCCCGGGCGGCCCGCCGGTCGAGCTCGGCCTGGGCCGCGGCGTCGAGATGCTCCGACGAGGGGCCGTGCCGCTCGACCAGCGTGCGCTCGCCGTCGGCGTCGACGGTGCCGGGGCTGACGTCGACGCCGACGTCCGGCGCGTTGCGGGCGTCGCCGGCGTCGCCGTCGAGGCCGACCGCGGCCAGCGGGTCCCAGCCGGACGCCGCCACCGAGGAGCAGGCGGGCTCGGCGGTGGCGTCGAAGCTGGCGGCCAGCAGCGTGTCGCGCAGCTTGAGCTCGGCCGGCTCGTCGACGCCGGCCAGGCTGAACAGCCGCAGCGTGCCGTCGATCACGGCGAAGAACAGCCCGGCACGCTCGGCCACCTCGGCGAGCAGGTCGAGGTCCGACTGGCGGTGCTGCATCAGCACCGGCCAGGTCGGCCCGTCCTCGTCGGCCTCGACGCCGATCCCCGCGTCGCCCGCCAGCTCGGAGGCGAGCGCGGACACGCTGATCTCGGTGCGGGCCATCACCTTCTGGTGCTTGCGCAGGCGGTGGAGGCCGTCGTACGCCCGCACCCGCAGCTCGGCGTAGCCGTCGGCCTGGTGGACCCACTCCTTGCCGGTGATGTCGCCCGAGAACAGCGGGCCGGTGTCCTCGCTGACGGTGACGTCGAGCGTGCTGCCGATGCCGAGCATGCCGGGCAGGTCGGCCGCATTGGGCCCGTCGAGGACGAAGGCGACCTCGCACTGGGCCGGCTGCGACAGCCGGCGGGCGACCCGGATCGACGCCAGCGACGCCAGCGTGGTCCCGTCGAGCACCGTGCCGTCGACGGCCACCTCCACCGAGGGGGCGAGAGCGGACGACTTCATCAGAACTCCTCAGGGCCGGGGGGAAGGGTCGGCGGCGGTGGTGGCGGCGGCGGCGCGTTGCCCGGCACGTAGCCGGCGCCGCCCGGGATCGGCGGCGGGACAGCCAGCACGGTGCCCGGATCGACGCGCAGCGGGTCGGGCACTTCGTTGTAGGCGGCGAGCAGCCGCCACAGGAACGGGCTGCCGAGCCCGTCGTGGGCGAGCAGGTCGAACCGGGTGGCCGGCGGCGGGCCGACCGCCGGGTCGCCCTCGCCGACGGCGACGACGCTGGACGGCGGCACGGCGCCCGCGGCGGTGGCGTCCAGGGCGTCCTGGGCCTGCTGGTTCTGCTGCTCGGCCAGCATCTGCTCGTAGCTGGCCTGCGCCTCCGCCGCGCTCTCGGCGACGCGGACGAACCGCATCCGCAGCCACGAGCGCAACGGCACGCCGGCATCGTCGAACTGGTCGAACCGCTCGGCCACCGCGGCGACCACGCCGGGCACGTTCCAGCTCTTGCCCCACAGGAAGCGCACGAGCGGCGGTCGGACTGCGCCGCGCTGCGTGGCGGAGTTCTCGGCCAGCTCCCACAGCGGGCGTGTCAGGGCGCGGACATCGACCGCGTCGCCGGGGGTCGGGATGAGGTCGACGGCGAACAGCAGGTCGACGTTGAGCTCGGTGCGCCCGCCGCCGGTCAGGTGGAGCGGGTCGTCCGCGAGCCCGGCGCCGGTGAGCCGGCCGGCCGCGACGCCGCGGGGGCGCACGCCGGCGAGCCGGGTTACCTCCATGGTCTCGGGGTTGAGCAGGCAGTCGATGCGCGCCCCGGTCTCCTCGATGAGGAAGGCGACCCGTTCCATCAGTCGTAGCCCCGCTGTTCCTGGGCGAGCCGGTCCAGCCGGTCGCGGTCGGGCGCGGCGGCCGCCGCGTCGAAGGCCCGCAGCTCACGGTCGTCGGGCAGGTCGGGCCACCGGCCGTCGGCGGCGGTCAGCTCCGCGCTGCGGAGCCGGGCCCCGCCGGGCGCGGGCGGCAGGGTGGGCCACGGCGCAGCGCTGACGGGCGCGGCGACGGGGCCGGAGGCCGGGGGCCGTTCGACCGCCGGGGCGGAGAACCGTGCCGCCGGCGCTGGGGCTGGCGGGAGGACGTCGAACGCGACGGCGGCACCGTGGCTCTCCACGGGCTCGCCGGCCGGCCACTGCCACGCGGGGCGCCCGACGAGCGGCAGGCGGGCGCCCGCCTCGGGGGCGCCCTGGCTGACGACGGGCGCCGCGGGCGCGGCGACCGCTCCGCCGGGACCCGCTGTCCCGCGCACGAACGCGGGCGGCGGTGCGCCACGGCTCCCGACGGCCGGCGCCGCGCCGGCCGGTGCCGGGTGCGGCGGGGGCGCCGCGGGGAACGCCGGGGCGGGTGCCCCCTGCGAACCCGGGACGTCGCCCGCGAGGCCGACCGGCCCGCCCCAGCCCTGGCCGGTCGGCCGCGCCGGGGCGGCGGCCGTGGAATGGCGTCGGAGGCGGGCGACCACCCGCGACAGCAGGCTGGTCGGAACCGCTGGCGGCTCCACGTCGCCGTCGGACGACCCGCCGGACTCGGTCCCGCCCGGCGGTGCGCCGGCGGACGTCACCGCCGCCGCGACCGGGCGGGCCTCGCGCCGCGCCGGGGCGACCCGGCGCGGTCCGGGCCGGTGGGCGGCCGTCGCACCGGCCGGCGCCGGGCGCCAGCCGCTCGGCCCGGGGTCCAGCGAGTAGCCGAGCCCGCCACCCTCCAGCAGCTCCGGGGCACGCTCGCGCACCAGCGCGAGCCAGTGCTCGGGCGGTTCCCCCGGCCGGCGCTCGGCCGGGGCGGGGGGCGGCGCGGGATCGGCCCCGTCGGCCCAGCGGGTCAGGGCGCCCGCCAGGCGGCGGAGCTCAGCCGCCAGCCGGCGCCGGGGCTGGAGCCGCGGTCGGTGCGCCGCCACTGTGGTCCCTCGTGATCCCCTCGTGCGCCAACACCAATGTCTCGATCGCCAGCTCGGTGCTGGACGTGGAGAGCGGCGCGCCGCGCCACTCGCACGGCCAGGCCCGGGCCAGGTTCCAGCGCATCACCTCGGCTGTCCCGCTCGAGTCGAGCACCGCGATCGACACCTCCTCGCGCCGGACCTGGCCGTTGCGGACCTCGTCCAGCCACTTCCACAAGGAATCGGAGTCGGTGACGCCGTAGCACAGCTCGACCGGCGAGAACCGGACCCGCCCCGGCACCATGCGCTCGATCGAGTTGAGGCCCGCCTCCTGGTAGGCGATGCGGTCGATCTGCACGCCCAGGCCCCGGACCTCGGTGAAGTGGCCGGCGTCGACGTTCGTTGATCAACAGGTTGAAGGTGTAGGCCCGGTAGGGATCGACCCAGGTACCGGGCTGGGCGGCCGGTTGTGCGGTCGCGTCGGACATTGTCTCAGCCCCCGATCGTCTCGATCTCGGCCCCGCCAGAGGACTGGCTGAGCTTGAACACCACGAACTCGGCCGGCTTCACCGGCGCCACGCCGATATGGCACACGACCTGGCCGGCGTCGCGCACCTCGGGCGGGTTGGTCTCCTCGTCGCACTTGACGAAGAACGCCTCCTGCGGCGTGCGGCCGAAGCAGCGCGCCGTCCCGCCACACGCGGGTGAGGAAGGCGCTGACGTCGCGGCGATCGAGCGCCACAGCGTGTAGTCGTTGGGCTCGAACACGATCCACCGCGTGCCGTCGCCGATCGACTCCTTGAGCATGTTGAAGAGGCGGCGCACGTTGAGGTAGCGCCACGCGCTCGCCTCGGCGGCCAGGGTGCGGGCGCCCCAGACGCGGATGCCCTCGCCCGGGAACGAGCGGATGCAGTTGATGCCGGCCGGGTTGAGCACCGTCCTGCTCGTCCCGGGTGACGCCGTGGGTCAGACCGATCGCGCCGCGCACCGGCTCGTTGGCGGGCGCCTTGTGCACGCCGCGCGACGTGTCGGTGCGGGCCCAGATGCCGGCCATGTGGCCCGACGGCGGCACCTCGACCTGTTGGCCGTTCAGCGGGTGCTGCACGTAGATCCACGGGAAGTACGCCGTGGCGTAGTTCGACTGGGGTGGCCGGGCGCCTTCGTCGTCGCCGGCCCGAGCGGCGGCATCGTCGCCGCCGGCGGCGTCGGCCGGCGCCGCGTCGCCGCCCGACGAGGACGAGGAGGAAGACGAAGACCCCTTGCCCCGGCCGGGGTTCGAGGGCGAGTCGTCCGGCCCGGGGTTCTCCTCGTGGACCCGGGTCAGCTTCTCGACGTCGTCGACCCGGGGCACGGTGTCGAGGATGCAGACCCGGTCCTCGAGGTTCTCGCAGTGCGAGATCAGGGCGGACCACGACGCCGGGTCGTTGCGGCCCGGTGCGGCGACGATGGCGATCTCGTCGATCGGTTCGAGCAGCCGCAGGCCGTTGCGCTGCCGGCCGGCGCCCGCGAGCGGGGCGCTGGGCTCCATGTTCACGACGTAGCAGCGGCCGCCGCCCTCGTTGAAGAAGCCGAACACCGCGGCGGCGAGGACGTTCGGCTCGTCGACCGATGCCCCCTCGCCGACGTAGATGCGCAGGAAGTCGCTCCACGTGTTGATGGGCACGGCGTCGCCGAGCCGCGCACGTGGGTCGGGCGCGGTGCCGAGGAACGCCGCGGTGCTGGTGCCGACGGCGCTGATCGGGTGCGTGCCGCTCGGGACCTCCTCGACATAGACGCCGGGCGTTGCGTAGAAGGGCATGGTCAGGCCTCCAGGAGGTCACAGTGCACGACGACGGGCTCCCCGTCGTCGGGTCGGACGTCGGCGGTGAAGGTGCGACCCTTGGTCCGGACCGCCAGCCGGACGGGATCGAGGGAATCGGGGACGCCGGCGAACTCGAACGCTCCCCGGTCGGAGGTGCGGGTGGTGGCGTTGGTCGCCGCCACGACGACCTCGGCGCCCGCGAGGGGAACGTCGCCGTTGCCGACCACCGTGCCCCGCAGCATGCGGACGCCGGCACCGATCACCTTGAGCGGCTGGCGCACGACGGGGACCTCGGGCGTCGCCGGCGCGTACCGGGCCATGACCCGGACGGTGACGGCCGGGCGGGGGCGCACTCCGAGCGCCTGCCACACGTCGATCGGGACCGGCGCGAAGTCGACCTCGAGGTCGGCCGGCAGCGGGGTGTCCACGGAGGCGACGAGCAGCCGGTCGATCAGCTCGAGGGCCGCGGCGTCGCTGGGCCCGTGGGCGGCCACGACGTAGCGCAGCCGCAGGACGACCGGCGCCGGCCGGTGGGGATCGTTCGCCAGCTTGTGCGCCGGCTCGATCGCCAGCAGGTAGGCCGTGAGCCCCGGGTCGCCGGCGCCGCGCTCGGCGCCGGTGTCCCTGTGCGTGTCGTCGTCGTCCGCCGGCGGACCGGAGACCACCGTGGTGTCGCCGGCGGCCTCAGCGAGCCACGCTCGCAGGCGGCCGTCGGCATCGGAGAGCACCCCCATCGTCGTCGATCAGGCCCCGGGTGCGATCAATGGCCTGCGGCGCCGTACGCCCAGAGCTCGTTCCAGACGTGGGGGTACACGCCGTCCTCGAAGTACGAGCCGAACCCGGTGATGGGCCTGTGCTTCATCAGCAGCCAGTAGGGGACGATCGCCGCGATGACGTAGTTGAGGCCGACGAGGATCAGATAGGTCGGCCCGAACAGCCGGGCCTGGAACACGTGGATCATCTCGTGGTCGTCGATGCTGGCGTTCGACCCGGCCTTCACGGTCCCGATGGTCGTCGCGTACTGGGGCACCACGCCCTTGTCGAGCCAGATGGCACCGGTCCCCTGGGTGTTGGGGATGTTGAGGGTGTTGCCCGTCATCCGGTGGACGCTGTAGTAGATCGCAGCGGCCGCCGTGTTGAGCGAGCTCCAGGTCACGTCGACGATGAAGCGCCAGATGTTGATGGCGTCGCCGTCGTACATCTTGCCCATGGCCACGGCGCGGCCGTAGGGGATCGCGCACAGTCCGAAGACCACGAGCAGAATGCCGGCCCCGATGAGGCCGAAGAGGGATCCGATCGCCGCCCCGACGAGGGCCACGACGATGCCGGAGATCCATCCGGTCACGCTTGCACGCATGCTGATTCTTGCCTCCCTGTTCATCCCGCCACGCCGCGCGCCAAGCCAACGCCTGCCGCGAGGCGGACGGGTATGCCGCCACAAAACAAGCACCCGTGACCGCTCTGGAGGGCCGTAGTCGCATCGAACGCGCGGTCGACGCAACGCCCATCCGTCTCGGGGTGCTCCCACTGTCGGCTCACCCTTTCTCGTTGTCAAGAAAAACGTGACGCTTAGTAGTGAGGTGAACGCGTACTCCGA
Organism: uncultured Acidimicrobiales bacterium; assembly: GCA_963739835.1. Taxonomy (GTDB): domain Bacteria; phylum Actinomycetota; class Acidimicrobiia; order Acidimicrobiales; family VFJN01; genus ZC4RG19. The sequence goes on along the minus strand of CAVUBW010000020.1, from coordinate 127,155 downwards.
CAGCGTCACCCCCGCGTCACCGGGACCCGGGAAGGCCCGGCACCTTTTGTCCGCGGAACTGGTCGCCATAGCGACCACTTCCGCGTACAAAACGCGCTCCGGGGCCAGGAGGCGCCACAACCGTGTCGGGAGCTCGTTTGTCGTTTCGTCGCTAGTTGACCTGCCGCCCGGTCCCGGACCAGTACGCCGCCCGCAGCGCCTTCTTGTCGGGCTTGCCCAGCGGGCTGACCGGGATCGACTCGACGAAGTCGACCGGCTTGGGCGCCTGGACCGACGCCCTTCGCGTCCTTGACCAGGGCGATCAGCTCGTCGGCCGAGACCGACGCCCCGGGCCGGCAGCACGACGACCGCCTTCACGGCCTCGCCCCACTGCTCGTCGGGCACCCCGATCACCGCCACGTTCGCGACCGCGGGATGCCCGAAGATGACGTCCTCGATCTCGCGGGGGAACACGTTGAACCCGCCGGTCACGATCATGTCCTTCTTCCGGTCGACGATCGTGTAGAAGCCGTCCTCGTCCTCCCGGGCCACGTCGCCGGTGTGCAGCCACCCGCCGGCCAGCGCCTCGGCCGTCTGCTCGGGCTTGTTCCAGTAGCCCTGCATCACCAGCGGTCCCCGCACGCAGATCTCGCCGGGCTCGCCGCGCGGCACCTCGTTGCCGTCGTCGTCGAGCAGCCGCACGTGCACCCACGGCACCGGGCGGCCGCAGGTGGCCAGCCGGGCGAGGTCGTCGACGTCGTGCTCGTCCTTGCGCAGCACGGAGATCGTCATCGGGCCCTCGGCCTGGCCGTAGTACTGGAAGAAGATCGGCCCGAGCCTGCTGGATCGCCTCCTGCAGCCGCGTCGGCGACATGGCCGACGCGCCGTAGTACACGGTCTCCAGGCTGGAGAGGTCGCCGGGTGGCGAAGTCCGGGTGGTCGAGCAGCGCGTAGAGCATCGTCGGCACGAGCATCGTCGCCGTGATGCGCTGCTCCTCGATCGTCTCGCAGCACCAGCCCGGGCTCGAAGTACGGCAGCACGACCAGCGAGCCGCCGAGCAGCAGCATCGGCACGAAGAACGCGGCGCCGGCGTGGCTGAGCGGCGTGCAGATGAGGAACCGCGGGTCGCTCGGGCCACTCCCACTCGGTCATCTGGATCTGCGTCATCGTGGCGCCCGACGCGGTAGCGTGCCCATCACGCCCTTGGGCTTGCCGGTGGTGCCGCCGGTGTAGGCGAGGCCGGGGACGTCGTCGGGCGCCACGTCGGGGGCGACCAGATCGCCGGGGCTCGAACGACGCGGCGAGCGCCACGTAGTCGATCGCGCCGCCCCCGTCGCCCGGCCCGAGGGCCAGCAGGTTGCGCAGCCCCGGGCACCCGCTCGGCCAGCGCCGCGGCGCGCTCGGCGAAGAACTCGGGGTCGAAGACCAGCGTCTCGATGCCCGCGTCCTCGAGGACGTAGGCGTGGTCGTCGAGCGAGCCGAGCGGGTGCAGCGGCGTCGTCCGGCAGCCGAGCAGCATGTCGGCGCCCATGTTGAACAGGACCTCGGGCCGGTTGAGCGACAGCACCGCCACCGGGCTGCCCTGGCCGAGCCCGCGGGACTCGCAGCGCCTGCACGTAGCGGCTGATCTCGTCGCGCGACCTGCCGGCCGGTCAGGACGGTCTCGCCGAGGTACACGGTCGGCTGGTCGAGGTTGCGCTCCAGGGCGGTGAGCAGCAGGTCGGGCATGAGCGGCTGGCGGTGCAGCGCCGGCACCCGCGCCGGATCGGTCGGCTCGTCGACAAGGGCCACGTGGCTTCCCCCTCGGTTTCTGACGGGCCGTCAGACTAGCGAGGATCTGACACGCCGTCAGAGTTCGCCGACATCGGGCGCTACCGTCCGCAGGCCGATCGCTACAATCGTGTCGGATCGTGGCCGACGGGGACGCGACGCGTCGGGGAGTGGGGCCAAGCGTGACCGAATCGACACCCAAGCAACGGGCCGTGGGCGCGGCCGACATCGACATCACCGTGCCCCACGCCGCCCGCGTCTACGACTACATGTTGGGCGGCGTCACCAACTTCGAGGTCGACCGGGAGGCCGCCGAGCAGGCCGCGGCGCTCGTCGGCGGCATGGACCTCATCCGATCCGAGGTGCGCGCCAACCGGGCCTTCCAGGTCCGGGCCGTGCGCTACCTGATCCACGACGCCGGGGTCCGCCAGTTTCTCGACATCGGCACCGGCATCCCCAGCGCGGGCAACGTGCACGAGATCACGCAGGCCGAGGCGCCGGGGCGCGCGTCGTCTACGTCGACAAGGACCCGGTCGTGCTGGCCCACGCGCCACGTGCTGCTCAAGGGCGTCGACGAGGGGGCTGCGGTCTACCTCCAGGACGACGTCCGCTACCCGGAGCGCATCCTCGCCCAGGCGGCGACGACGCTCGACCTGACCCGGCCCGTGGCGGTGATGCTGGTCGGGCTGCTGCACCACCTGCGCGACGCCGACGACCCGGGTGACCTGGTCCGGCGGCTCATGGACGGCGTCGCGCCGGGCAGCCACCTCGTCGTGTCGCACCTCGCCGCCGACATCAGCGCCGGGGGGTACGTCGAGGCCGGCGACCATCTCGACGAGACGATGGACGAGCCGCTGGTGTTCCGCACGCACGACCAGGTCGTGGCGTTCTTCGCCGGACTCGAGCTCGTCGATCCCGGGGTGGTCCCCGTGGACGAGTGGCGCCCGTCGGACGAGCCGAAGGGCGGCGGACTCGGCGCCGCCGGCGGCGGCATCCCCGGCTGGACCAACCCCCTCCACGTGGGGGTGGGTCGCAAGTGACCGAACTCACGCGGCGCACGATGTTGCAGGGCCTGGCGGCCGGCGCCACCGTCGTCGGCTGGAGTGCGCTCGACCGCGTCGTGGGTCGCCGCCGGCGCCAGCGACCTGCGCCACGTCGACCAGGTACCGCACCTCGACGGGACGCTGGTGACGGCGCCCGAGGTGACGGCCTCGTTCGCCGGCGACTTCGGCCGGATCGTCACCGGGACGCCGCAGGCCGTGCTGCGACCCGGGTCGGTCAACGACATCGCCAAGATGGTCAAGTACGCCGCCGCGCAACGGGCTGCGCATCGCCGTGAACGGCCAGAGCGGGACGGCGGGCGAACTCGAGTCTCACTCGAACTTCGGGCAGGCCGAGGTGCCGGGCGGCATCGCGGTGGACAGCCGGGGCCTGGCGACGATCCACGGCATCGACACGGGCCGGCACGTGGCCGACGTCGACGCCGGCGTGAGCTGGGCCGAGCTGACCGACGCGGCCGCGGCGGTCGGCCTGACCCCGCCTATGCTCACCGACTTCATCCACCTGTCGGTCGGCGGGACGCTCAGCGTCGGCGGGGTCGGCGGGACGATGCAGAAGGTCGGCGCCCTGGTCGACAACGTCTGCGCGCTGCAGGTCGTCACCGGGCGCGGCCAGAAGCTCACCTGCTCCCGGGACAAGCACCCGGACGTGTTCGACGCCGCGCTCGCTGGCGCCGGCCAGTGCGCGCTCATCGTGCGGGCCCTGGTCCGCCTGGCGCCGGCGCAGACCCAGGCGCTCGTGTTCAACCTGTTCTACGACGACCTCGACACCTTCGTCGCCGACCAGCTCACCGTGCTCGGCGACGGGCGCTTCACCTACCAGGAGGGCCAGATCGTGCGGCGGCCCGACAACACCGGGTGGCGCTACATGATCGAGGCGGCGGTCTACTTCACCCCGCCCGACGCCCCGGACCAGGCGGCGCTCCTCGCAGGACTGTCCGACAACCGGGCCGAGGCGGTGGTGCTGACGACCAGCTACCTCGAGTGGGTCCACCGCGTCGACCCCGCGGTGGTGGCGCTCAAGGCCGCCGGGTTCTGGGCCCAGCCCCACCCGTGGCTCGACGGTCTTCGTGCCCGCGTCGCGCACGTCCGAGTACATCGCCGGGGTGGTCGACCAGCTCACGCCCGCTCGACCTCGGGGCCGGGCTGGCGACGCTGTTCCCGTTCTCGCCGGGCAAGCTCGGCCTGCCGCTGTTCATCGTCCCCCGCTCCGAGCCGGCGGCGTTCGCGCTCAACCTGCTGCGGTTCCCGTTCCCGGGCCCGGTCGACGTCGCCGCGCTCCTCGCCCAGAACCGGGCGTTCTTCGACCAGGCGGTGGCGCTGGGCGGCAAGCGCTACATCATCGGCGCGGTGCCGAACATGTCCGCCGCCGACTGGCAGGCCCACTACGGCGCCGTGTTCCCGTCGTTCCAGCAGGCGAAGTCACTGAACGACCCCGACCGGGTCCTCACTCCCGGCCAGGGCATCTTCGTCTGAGCCGTCCGGGTCGCCGGCCCGGAAATGGCCGACCAGCCGGGCGAGCAGCTCCAGTCCGCCGCCGAACACGAGCCCGTAGGCCAGCGGGACCAGCGGCGCCCGGAAGCGCCCGTTCTCGAACGCGTCGGCCGTGACGCTCACGAGGGTGACGTAGCCGACCGTGAGCACGCTGACCACCGCCACCACGTCGGCCGGCGTCGTCCCCCGACGGCGCAGCGCCCGGCCGACCGCCCGGGCCCCGAGCGCCACGATCAGCAGCATCCCGGCGACGCAGGTGACCTGGACGTCCGCCACCAGGGGCACCACGCCCGTGTACACGGCGGCGCGGCGCACCTGGAGGTCGAGCACCCTGTGCACCGCGTTGAGCGGCCGGGCCACGTCACCGTCCAGGCCGCCGAGCTCGGGAGTGGGGTGCCACGGGTCGGACACGTAGACCAGCAGGTTCGTGCGCACGGTCCGGGCGTAGCGGCCGGGATCGTGGCGGATCGCGGCGATGGCGTCGCGCTGGGCCTGCTGGTACACGGGCACGAAGCAGGCGTAGTTGTAGTTGATGTTGGGGAAGACAGGGTCGTGCCCCGGCTTGAGGGGATCGTCGAGGGCCGGCGTCCCGAAGTGGGCCTCGCACGGCTCGACGTAGGGCGCGTAGTCCTCGTACGCACTGAACGCCCGCACCCCGGCCTGCCGGCTGACCACGCCCTCGTCCACCAGTTCCTGGCGCCGTGCGACGGGCAGGGTCGTCACCGCGGCCCGCTCCAGGTTCATGCCCTCCCAGCTGCTGAGCGAGAACGTGCCGAACCGCACGTCGTTGCGGACCATGACCGCGAGGATCAGCACGAACGGGGCCGCCACCACGAGCGACAGGCGCCGCCACGGCAGCGGCGGCGGTCGCAGCCAGCACACCGCGCCCACGACCGCCGCCAGCCACACCGGGTGGAACATGGCCCGCGTGAGCACCAGCACGGTGCCGGCCGCCAGCACCAGCGCGAGGCGCCCGGCGGCCGGTCGCTCGGTATAGGCGGCGGTCGCCCACACGAGCGCCATCACCAGCGGGATCACGAACGACTCGTGTGCGATGTGGGCCTCGAACCCGATCAGGTAGGGGTCGCTGAACACCACGACCGCCGTCACCGCCGCCACCCAGGCCCGGCAGCCGCAGGTCCGCGCCACCGCGTACAGGGCCACGGCGCTGAACACCGCGCCCGCGGCGAACAGGATCTGGAACGAGCGCGCGTCCGGCAGCGGCGACCAGGCCAGCACCGCGCCCACGAAGAAGTTGAACAGCGGCGGGGTCGTGTGGACGTCCCACAGGGCCGCGAACGGGTTCGACCGCAGCAGCTCGGGATCGAGCAGGTGCCACATCGACAGCCGCCCGACGTGGTCGGCGTGGAACCCGTCGCCGGTGGCATAGATCGCGCCGCGCACGGTGAGCACGCCGGCCGCCACGGCCGCCGGCCACACGCGTGAGCCTGCTCCAGAACGTCCGCCCACCGCGCCTCCCAGAGCACCCCGGGCCGTCCCCGGGGGGAGACGCTAGTCCGGAGACACGACGGTGGGTGTCGCGGCCCGCTCCGAGCGAGCGTCCGCCGGCGCGGCGGGCGCGATCGCCGCCACCACCGCGTCGATGTGCGCCTGACCCTCCAGCAGCTGGCGCAGCAGCCAGAACCGCAGGAACCGGGCGAGCGAATAGCGCAGGAAGACCGCCGCGCCCACCACGGCCAGGGCCAGCATGGCGACGGCCAGGATCAGCAGCGAGTCGATGTCGCGGGTGTCGTCCTTGCCCAGCGACACCTGATAGGCGACGAACGCGAGGACCACGCCCGCGACCATGGCGACGGCGCCCACCGCCTGCCACAGGCCGTCGCGCCGGCCGGCCTTGGCCACGTTCAGCCGCGCCGCCTCCGCCTGCAGCCGCTCGATGCGTTCATTCATACTCGCTCCCCTCCACCGAGGTAGGCACGGGACAGCTCGGATCGCAGCTCGCCCGGCGTGCCCTCGTGGGTGATCTCGCCGTTGACCATGATCGCCGCCCGGTCGGCGATGCCGAGAACCGCCTGGGCGAACTGCTCGACCACGAGGATCGAGATGCCGCCGGCCGCCACCTGGGCGACGATCTCGTAGATCTGCTGGACGACGATCGGCGCCAGTCCCATCGACAGCTCGTCCAGCAGCAGCACGGCCGGGTCGGTGACCAGCGCCCGGCACAGCGCCAGCATCTGCTGCTCGCCGCCCGACAGCGTCCCGGCGAGCTGGGCCCGCCGCGCCCGCAGGCGGGGAAAGCGGGCGTACGCCAGCTCCTCGACCTCGGCCAGGCGGCCGCCGGCGGGCGTCGCCATCCAGAGGTTGTCCCGCACGCTGAGGTTGGGGAACACCCCCCGCCCCTCGGGGATCGTGCACACCCCGATGCGGGCCAGGTCGAACGACGCCACGCCGGTCACGTCCCGGCCCCCCACGTAGAGCGACCCGCTGGTCGGGCGCAGCAGGCCCGACGCCACCTTGACCGTGGTGGACTTGCCGGCGCCGTTGGCCCCGAGCAGCGCCACCACCTGGCCGGCCGGCACCGCGAGGTCGACACCGTGGAGGACCTCGATGCCGCCGTAGGCCGCGCGCACGCCGACAAGCTCGAGCGGCGGGCGCATCGCCGGACCCGGCGCTGGCGCAGGCACGGCGCCGTTGCCCGCGATGCCGGTCACCCCACCCCCTCGGGGGTGCCGAGGTAGGCCTCGACCACCGCGGGGTCGGCCCGCACGTGCCCGGGCGGGCCGACGGCGATGGTGCGCCCGTAGTCGAGGACCTGGATCCGCTCGCACACGTCCATCACCAGCGTCATGTCGTGCTCGACCAGGCAGATCGCCAGCCCGTCGGCCGCCAGGCCCCGGAGCAGCCGACCGAACGCCTCGGTCTCGGCCTCGGTCTGCCCGGCCGCCGGCTCGTCGAGGAGCAGCACGCGGGGCCGGGTCATCAGCGCACGCGCCAGCTCGACCAGCCGGGCCTGCCCGGTCGGGATCTCCGACACCTCGCGGTCGGCGATGGCGCCGAGCCCGCACAGCTCGACGATGCGGTCGACCTCGGCCGCCGCGTCCCGGCGCCCGAGCCGCCCGCCCCAGCGGTTGCGGATATCGCCGCCGACCCGCACGTTGTCGCGCACGGTGAGCGACGTGAACAGCTCCAGGCGCTGGAACGTCCGGGCCAGCCCGTGGCGGGCGCGGCGGTGGGGGGGTTGACTCGTGATGTCGCGCCCGTCGAGCACGACCGAGCCGGCCTGCGGGCTGAGCAGCCCGCAGACCACGTTGAACAGCGTGGTCTTGCCGGCGCCGTTGGGTCCGATCAACCCGGTGATCGCGCCCTGCTCGACGAGCACGGTGGTGTTGCTGAGCGCGGCGGTGCCGCCGAAGCGGACCGTGACGTCCCGGGCCTCCAGGAGGGCCACGGCTACCCGGTCCCCGCCGGCAGGCCGAGCGCCTCGTCGAGCATGACCCGGTCGGCCTCGGTGAACGGCCGGGACACCCCGACCAGCTCCAGCGGCAGCTCCGCACCGGACGGGGCCGCCACGGGCGCGCCCTCGGGCTTCTCCTCGCCGGCCGGCGCCAGCCACGCCGCGACCCGGGGCAGCGCCAGCGCCACCGCCGCCATGATCACGATCAGCCACCAGTTGCTGATGGCGCCCGCCCGGGCGGCCAGGTAGGCCGCGCCGACGACCGCGAGCGCGCCGGCCACCGCGCCCTTGGCCCGGCGCAGCGGGGCGACCTCGACCAGGATGCGCTCGACCGCCCCGGTCGGGTTGCGGCCGATGCTCACGCCCAAGAGCGCCGGCAGCACGGTCGAGAGCCTGGCGAGGAAGTCGGTCAACCCCGCGAGGTCGGGGTGGTCCAGGCCGATCTTGGTGAAGGTGTTCTGGAAGGCCACGAACAGCACGCCGAAGAGGATGCCGCCGGCCAGCGCGCCGCTCACGTAGCCGATCCCGCCGACCACGGTCAGCATGAGCAGCGACAGGCTGAGGAAGATGTCGAAGCGGTCGAGCGTGGCCGAGCCGACCTGGGCGTTCATCAGCGCCCCGCCCACCCCGGCGATGGCCGCCGACAGCATGAACACCGACAGCTTGAGCGCAGCCGGGCTCTGGCCGAGCGTCGCCGACGCGGCCGGGCTGTCCTTCAGGGCGGTGAGCCGGCGCCCGTAGCTGCTGTGGCGCAGCACCACCAGGCCGACGCCGAGCACGGCGAACAGCACGGTCACGAACATGAGGAAGGTGGGCATCGAGGCCAGGTCGAGCGGCCCGAACTTCGGCCGGGCCACCCCCAGGTTGCCGCTGGGGAAGATGCTGAACCGGGTGTGGATCAGTGGCAGCTCGCGCTCGGTGATCTCCCGCAGCGCCATGTTCGACACGAACACGCCGAACGCCATCGTCGACAGCGCCAGGTACAGGCCCCGCAGCCGCAGCGACGGCAGCGCCACCAGCGCGCCGACGACCGCGCACACGACCGCGGCCAGGACGTAGCCGCCGAGGGTCGAGCGCGCGTCGCGGCCCGACCCGGTCATGCCGACGTGGTGGACGACGATCGCCCCGATCGCGCCGAACGAGAGCACGGCCAGGTTGATCTCGCCGGCGTAGCCGGTCAGCAGCACGAGCGAGAGCGCCACGACCGCGGCGGTCATGGCGAACGCCATGTTGTTGACCGCGGTCGGGGCCAGCAGCCCCCGCAGCAGCCACATCCCCGCCACCAGCGCCACTGCGGCGATCACCGCGTTGCGGATGCTCGGCATGCGGAACCGCTCCCGGCTGCGGAGCACGGTCGCGCCGCGGAGCCGGTCCTGGGGCAGGAACAGCAGCACGACGAACAGCGCGATCATCGGCAGCGACAGCCGGAAGTTGCTGGTCCAGGTCCAGCGGTCGGCGGGGAAGTACCCGATGACGTAGCTGCCCAGCAGGCCGAGGACCAGCGCGCCGATGAAGGTGCGGGGCACGCTCCGCAGCCGGCCGAACATGGCGGCGGCGAAGGCGTCGATGACCAGCAGCGTCAGGGCGTTGGCGCTCATCGCCGAGCCCATGATCGGGGTGATCAGCACGCCGGCCAGCGCGGCCAGGAACGCGCCCAGGGCCCAGGACGCCGTCGCCACCCGCTCCGGGCGCCCGGCGTTGAGCTCCAGCAGGTCGGGATCGTCGACCACCGCCCGCATGGAGACGCCGGGCCGGGTGCGGTTGAAGAACAGCCACAGCGCCAGCGCCACCACGCCGGCGAGCACGAGGGCGGCGACCTCGTGCCAGGCCAGGTTCACCCCGGCGACGCTGACCGTCTTCCCCGGCCCGAAGAACAGCAGGAACAGCCGGGGCGTCCGGGGCGTCGGGTCCCAGACCCAGGTCGACAGCGCCAGGAACCCGAGCATCACGCTGACCGGCACCACGATCCGGGTGACCTCGGCCGTGCCCCGCAGTCCCCGCATGACCACCCCGTAGAGGAGCGCGCCGAGCAGCGGGGCGAGGACGCCGAGCACGACGACCAGGGCGAGCGGCGCCGGCCAGCCCCAGCCGAAGCGGAGCTGCCAGTACGTGAACGGCGCCGAGCATGGCGATCGCCCCGTGGGCGAAGTTGAAGATGCCCGACGTGGTGTAGGTGACGACCAGGCCCGACGCCGCGATCCCGTACACGCCGCCGGTCACGAGACCGAGGATCGTGTACTGGAGGAAGGTGCTCATCAGCGCACCTGCGGTGCGCCGATGAGCCATCGCCGCTGCGCGGCGATCAATGCACTGTGCTGATGGTTCGGTCGCACTTCGTGCTCCCTCACGACGAGCGCCGGCTCCCGCCGGTCAACCCTGGGGCTGGAACTTGGTCGAGACCCGGTCCGACCCCAGCTGCGCCTGGTCGACGACCCGGCCCGACAGCTCGAACGCGCCGTCGGGGTTGCAGTCGAACTTGCCCGGCGTGTCCGGGAACGCCTGCACCCACTTCGTGCCGTCCAGCTTGAGCAGCAGCGAGCACTCGGGCGGCATGTTCTCGCCCGGGTTGGTCTCGGCGTGGAGGCCCCCGCCGTCCCACTTCTTGATCTTCGCCAGCTCGTCGAGCACGCACTGGCGGGTCAGGTCGGGGCACTCCTTGGCCGCCGTCGCCCACAGCAGGAACGAGGACGTGGCCTGCTGGCCCAGCTGGCTGATGTCGCCACCGTTGGCCTGCACGATGTCGACGTACTGCTGGGTGGCGGACCCCGGCTCCGCGGCCTCGAACGGCACGAACGCCGAGCGTAGGTAGACGTTGTCGCCGTTGCCGGCGGTGTTCCAGTCGGCGAAGGACTGGAGGTAGTTGTTCGAGTCGGTCAGCCAGATCGGGTGGTAGTCGAGCTGCGCCGCGTCGTCGAGCAGGTTCTGCATGTTCGGGTACGCCTGGCCCGAGTAGTAGACGACCTCGGCCCCGCACTCCTTGAGCTTCTGGGCGAAGGGCTTCCAGTCGGCCTCGCCGCCGATGGCGTACTCCTGCGGGCAGTCGAGGAACGAGAATCCGTACTTCGGGTACGCCTGGAGGATCTTGTCCTTGGTGTCGATGGTCGCCGAGAAGTTGCCGAACATGACCGAGGACTTCTTGATCTGCTCGGGGAACAGGTCGGCCACCTGGCCGGCCGACCCGGCGGCGAAGATGTCGGCCGGGTTGGGCACCGCCTGGTAGGACAGCGGTGCGTTGGCGAACACCGGGCTCACCGAGTAGGTGGGCACCGCCGGCAGGCCGCAGCCCACCCGGGTCTCCTCCTGGTCGGAGTCGAGCGCCCACGCCTCGCCGACCAGCATGAACACCTCGCCGCACGCCTGGGTCGTGGCGTTGACGACGTTGGTGATGGCGGCGTCGTAATAGTTGCCCGTGATCTGGCGGCCGTTGATGCCGCCCTGCTCGTTGCACCAGGCGATCATCGCCTTGATGGCGTCGGAGGTCTCGTGGCTGAGCCCCGGCGACACGCTGAAGCCGGCGTCGTCGCCGTAGCCGATGACGATCTGGTCGTCCGTCACGCCCTGGTCGGTGGCGCCGCTGGCGTCGCCCGGCCCGCAGGGCGACTTCAGCGTGCCGAAGTGATCGGTGGCGGCACCCTCGTCCGCCGGGGCGGTCGTCGCGCTGCCCTCGTCGCCGGTGGCCGACGGGTCGTCGCCGCGATCGGAGCTGCACGCCCCCGCGACGACGAGCGCGACGGCGAGACCACCGCCGATGAGACGCGACCAGTTGCTGCCCACGGATCCTCCCCCTTCTCCGGCTCCGCCCAGGGCACCCTTCCCGAATCTGACGGACCGTCATAAACGACCGTAGCGCATCGACACGCGCGTGGCGCAGCCCGAGCCCGGGGGACCGGAGGGCTACGCCTCCGGGAGGCGCATGAGCTCGACGCGGGTCCCGTCGGGGTCGGTGCAGTAGACGAAGTCCATCGCCGCGACGCCCTCGCCGAAGGTCGTGCGGGTGCCGGGGACGACCGTGCCGCCCACCTGCTCCAGCCGGGCGGCGGCCGCGGAGACGTCCTCGACCCGCACCGACAGGTGGCTGATACCGAGGCGGTTGACCGGCCGCCGCGTGCCGTCGCCGGACTGGCCGGGCTCGTCGAAGTGCAGCAGCTCGATCGTCACCCCGCCTCTCCGGAGGAACTGGGAGTGCAGTTGCACGCCCTCGACCTCCATGAGCGCGCTCGAACTCCGGCCCGACGACGTAGTCGTGCGTGGGCTCGAACCCGAGGCCGTCGCGGTAGAACCGCAGCGACCGGTCCATGTCGCTCACGCAGATGCCGACGTGCGACAGCCGCGAGGGGGCCGGCACCACGCCGGGCGGCAGGCCGGCGAGCGCGGCCTCGACCGCGGCCAGCGTGTCGGCCGGCTGGTCGCCCCCGGTGTCGATCAGCGCGTCGGCGACCTTGGCGAGCGCGGCGCTGCGGGCGTCGTCCAGCGCAGTGATGGCGTGCGCCGGGTCCGGGCCGAGCGGCCGGCGGGCGTCGCCGGCGCCGGCGGCCTCGGCCTCGTCCGCGGCGCCGGCCATGCGGGCGGCGAGCACGGCGGCCGGGGCGGTGAGCCCGACCACGACCGGCGCCCGCAGCGCGGCGAGGCATCCGGTGTCGTCGAGGGTGCTGGCCGCGGCGGCCACGACGGCCGGCGTCGTCGCCTCCAGCGCGCGGAGCAGGTGGTCGGCCTCCCAGCGGTGGAGCGCGGCGACGCCCTCCGCGGCCGCCAGCTCGCGGCCGGTCACCCCCCGCTCGGCGGCCAGGTCGGCGTCGCTGTCGCGCAGGGGTCGGCCCAGGCGGCCGGCCAGGGCGGTGGCGACGGTGGTCTTGCCCACGGCCATGGGGCCGACGACCACGATGTGACGTGCGTGCATTGGTCTCGGGTCATATCAGACGGATGTGACCCGCCGGTAGCCTTGCACTGTATGCAATCGCCCGACCACCCGGAGCGCGACCGCACGGCGGCCGTGATCCCGGCCTGGAACGAGGCCGCCACGATCGGCGCGGTCGTCTACGCCGCGCTCGACGCCCGGCTGGTCGACGTGGTAGTCGTCGTCGACAACGCGTCGAGCGACGCCACCGCCGCGGTCGCGGCGGCCCACGGCGCCCGGGTGGTGTGCGAGCCGACGCCCGGCAAGGGCCAGGCCTTGCGGACCGGCGTCGCCGCGGTCCCGGACGCGGACGTGGTGGTCTTCCTCGACGCCGACCTGGTCGGCCTGCGGCCGGACCACATCGACGGCCTGGTGGCGGCGGTCCGCTCCGGCGGGGCCGACATGGCCTGCGGCCTGTTCGACCGGGGCCCGGTCGCCAACCCGATCTTCCTCGACCGCCTCCCGATCCTGACCGGCCAGCGGGCCCTGCGGCGCGAGCTGTTCGACCGCCTCGCCGCGGAGGACGTGGCGGGCTACCGCGTCGAGGCCGCCCTCAACAGCCTGGTCTTCCGCCAGGCCCTCGTCCGCCGCGACCAGGTGCTCGACGGCCTGTGGCACCGGCCCAAGGAGGAGAAGCTGGCCAGCCCCCTGGTCGGCCTGGCCGCCAAGCTCGCCATGCTGGCGACGGCGGTCTGGGGCTACGCCCGCTTCGCCCTCGCCCACTGAGTCAACGGGAACGGCCGCCTTGACGCCCGCCTGAGTGCCCTTTTCCACTCACGGTGGTCGGTGGCCGGGCCTTTTCTCGTTCTGGTCTCAAAAGTGGTTGATTTTCAAGCCATTCTTGACACCAGTTTCCCGCGCAAGGACTTTCGCAGCCCGAGGCCCGCAGTGGCACCACGCTGAGTGTCAAACGGGCGGTCGGGCGGGGGTCAAGGAGCCCCGGAGGGGCCCGGCGCAGCCGGCTTGTCCTTGACGCCCGCCCGAGCGCCCCCACCATGGCCAAAGAGGCCGGCCCGCCGGCCTCTCGACGGCCGTCGTTTTCGTTTTATCGTCGGACCGAGCCGTTCACGTGGACCAGGGGCGCTGCCTCGGCTCGTCGTAGAGGACGCCGACGTCCTCGCCGTCGATGGCCCGGTTGGCGTGGGCCAGCCACTGGTTGGCGCCCGCGAGCGGCTCCGGCATGGCGTCGCGGCGAACCAGCCGACGTCGCGGGTCTCCAGCGGGTGCGCGGCGAGCGAGCCGCCGGTGGCCCGGCACAGGAAGACGAGGCTGTAGAGCGGCACGCGGGTGAAGCCCAGCCGCAGGCCGTCGAGCAGGGCGAGCAGCCGGACCGGCTCGCACTCGATGCCCGTCTCCTCCCGCACCTCCTTCACGGCGATCTCGCTGGCCGAGTAGCCGACGTCCGCCCAGCCGGTGGGGTAGAGCCAGATGCCGCTGTCCGACCGCTGGACCAACAGGATCTCGCCGGCGGTGTTGTGGACGACCGCACCCACTGCCACCTTGGGCGTGACGTAGCCCGCGACCCCGTCGCCGACGCCCTTCATCCACTCGACCACGAAGTCCTCGGCGTCGAAGTCCTCGTCGGCCTGGGCCGCGGCCCGGATGTCGCCGGCCACGGCCAGCACCTCGTCGAACCGCTCCCTCTCGTACAGGCTCTGCGTGAACCCCAGCCCGGTGCGGGCGATGCCCGACAGCGCCTCGGCCCACCTGATCAGGTCCTGGCGGGTGGGCGCGGGTCGTCCGGTCACACGAGCGACGATACTGGCGACGGGGTCGCAGAAATTTCCGGTGGCCGATGAACCAAACGTGCCGCTTACGCGTCTAAGGGTTAGCGCCGACGGCGGCTCGGCACACGCGACACCGATCCACTCTTGGGGGGGCGGGGATGACAACCATGCGGCGACGGGCGAGGGCACTCGCGGCGATCGGTCTGGCCACGGCGGCGGTAGCGGCCACGCTGGCGGCCGGATCGGCCCCCGGAGGTGCACAGGCCGATCCGCAGCCGGCCCAGCCCCAGGTGACGGTCGACCCCGCGACCGGCCTGGTCGACGGCACCCGGGTGACCGCGACGGCGACCGGGTTCGCGCCGAACACCCCGATCGAGGTGGTGCAGTGCCGCGCCGACTCGCCGGGGTCGTTCGAGGGCTGCGACTTCTCGGACTCGAAGAGCACCAGCACGGACGCCTCCGGCAGCGCGAGCGCGGAGCTCGCGGTCGACGCCACGCTCGCCGGCAACGTGGTGGACGAGAACGGGAACGCCTCCGAGACCGACTGCCGGTCGGCGGGGGCCTGCGTCCTGCCGCGTGATCGAGAGCTCCGACGGGTCCGCGCCCCGCACCGCCGACGCCCCCCTCGACTTCGACGCCGGCGCGCCCCTGGCGCCGCCTCCGACCGTCACGGTGGACCCCAGCGAGGGCCTCACCGACGGCCAGTCGATCACCGTCACGGTCGACGGGATGGTGTGGTCGTCCAACGCGGTCGCCATCCTGTGCCGGGCGGGCGCGACGGGCTCGAACGACTGCGACTTCAGCACGTTCTCGTTCTTCACCGTCGGTCCCGACGGCTCGGGGTCGACCCAGCTCACGGTGGCGGCGGTCCTCGACGTCCAGTCCGCGTCCGTCGACTGCCGCGAGCCGGGCGCCTGCATCGTGGTCGTCACGCCCGACTCGGGGCGCACCGCCCGCAAGACCGGCATCGCGCCACTCGCCTTCGACCCCGAAACCGAGGTGGTCGCCCCGACGCTCGCGGTCACCCCGGACCAGGACCTGGTGGATGGCCAGACCGTGACCGTGACCGGTTCGGGCTACGGCGGCGGTCCCGGCTTCGTCGAGCTGCTCGAGTGCCCAGCCGACCCGACCCCGGGGGGCTGCGCGTTCGTCGAGTTCACCGACAACGTGGGGGCGGACGGGTCGCTCACCCTCGACGTGCAGGTCAGCGCCATCCTGGTCGGCGACACGGGCAGCGTCGACTGCCGCACGTCGCCCGAGCCGTGCCTGCTGGTCGCGACCGCCGGGTCGGTGACGTCGCCGCACGCGGGGCGGGCCCCGCTCGCCTTCCGGCCGGACGGGCCCCTTGTGCCGGGGCCGACCGTGACCCTCGACCCGGAGTCGGGCCTCCCCGACCAGGCCACCGTGACCGTGACCGGCTCGGGGTTCACGGAGGAGGGGTTCGCGAGCGTCCAGGTGTGTCGGACCGGCGACCAGTCGGCCTGCGATCCCGAGACGAACACCGGTGCGAACCCCGACAACCACGGGGCGTTCACGCTCGCCCTCGGCGTCGCCGCGACGTTCAACACCGACGCCGACCAGGGCGGCGAGGCGGTCGACTGCCGGGCCGCTCCCGGGTGTGAGGTCGTGGCGACCGACTTCGGCGGCCCGCGCACCCGCCGGGGCTCGGCCTCGCTCGACTTCGCACCCGCGACGGCGCCCGGCCGGACGCGCTTCCTCGACCCGGTGTTCGACGACGTCGACGTCACGGAGAACGTCGCCTACCGCACCACAACCGGCCCCGGCGGGCAGCCGGTGACGCTCACGGCGGACATCTACCAGCCGGCCGGCGACACGGCGGCCACGCGCCCCGCCCTGGTGTGGTTCCCGGGCGGATGGTTCCGGGCGCCCGAGTCCGGCGACGTCGCCCCCGCGTACGCCGAGGCGTTCGCCCGGCGCGGCTACGTCGTGGTGGTCATGGACTACAGGCAGCGCCCGGCGCTGCACTGCTGCCCCACCGACGACGCCACGGGCCTGACGGCCGCGTTCGTCGACGCCTACGGGGACGCGACCGCTGGCGTGGCGTGGCTGCGCGACCACGGCGCCGACTACCGGATCGACACCCGCGCCATCGCCGCGGGCGGCAGCGAGGCCGGCGCAGCGACCGCGCTGCACCTCGCCGACCTGCCCGGCCAGGTGGGCATCACCGGCAGCCCGTCGGTGAAGGCCGCCGTCGGGATCGGCGGCGTCGACCTGGGCCGCCACGATGCCGGCGAGGCGCCGACGCTGGCCCTCAACTCGTCGGCCAGCACGCCTGCGCCGCACTTCCTGGCCGAGTGGGCGTGCGACCATTCCCGCCGGGTCGGCGTCGTGTGCGAGACGGCCGGCTACGACGGTGTGTTCGGCGACATCGCGTCCGTGCGCCAGCGCGACGCAACCCGGCGGACCAGCCGATTCCTGGTCGACGCGATGCTGGCCCCGCTCGGCCTGGCCGCACCGACCGGTGACAGCTTCACGCCGGTCGGCTCGGCGGCGCCGGACCCGGCTCCCTCGCCCGCACCGAGTGCGACCCCGGCCGCGACCGCCGCGGCCACGACCACCACCGCGTCGGCGCAGGCGCAGGGCACGCTGCCCCAGACCGGGGCGAACGCCACCGCCACCCTGCTACGGGTCGGCCTCGTCCTGGCCGCCGTCGGTGTCGTGCTGGTCGCGCTCGCCCGGGCCCGTCGCCGCAGCGACGCCGGGCGGCTGGGTCTGACCGGCGCGGTGGCGGTCGTGATCTCCGCCGTCGTCGTCGCAAGCCTGATCGCCACGGCCTGCTCGAAGTGCCGACGACAAGGCAGACACGTCCGACCAGACCAAGAGCACGGAACACGACATGAACGCGCCCGGCCACAACATGGACGACATGGAGGGCACGGACCACGCCGAGACCGGCGACGACCACGGCGCCGACGACCACGGCGGTGACGAGAGCGCGGCCGGGAGCATGGACGACCACGGCCACGACGACGGCACCGGCGGCACCGGCACCGGCGGCGGCGAGCACGGCCACGGCGGCACGGGCAGCGGATCCGGCGACGCCGAGCACGGCCACGGCTCGGGCGGCGGGCACGGGCTCGGGTCGGGCGGCCACACCAGCGGCGGCCACGATCCCGGCGACCCCGGCCACAACAACCCCAGCGACCCCGGCCACAACAACCCCGGCGACCCCGGCCACAACAACCCCGGCGACCCCGGCCACAACAACCCCGGCGATCCCGGCCACAACAACCCCAGCGACCCCGGCCACAACAACCCGCAGGAGCCGATGCCCAACGGGTTCGACCCCAACTGGACGCCCGAGCAGACGGCGTTCGCCCAGAGCCTGATCGACCGCACCACCGCCGCGATGCCCCAGTTCGCCAACCCGGCGATCCTGCCGCTGCTCGGCTACGTGTGGATCTTCGACGGGCAGCAGCCCGGGACGTACCAGCACTGGATCCACACCGGCCGCATCGTCGACGGCCACACGCTCGATCCCCAGTTCCCCGAGTCGCTGGTGTTCCGCAACACCGGCGACCTGCCGGTGCTGGAGGCGGCGATGTACATGCTCGGGCTCGGGGCCGACCTGAACCACCTGCCGGCCGACAGCGCGTTCCTGCCCGGCTGGCACGTCCACACGAACCTGTGCTTCGACAACAGCTTCCGCCTGGTCGGCGTGACCGTGAACGGCGTGTGTGAGCGGGGCCACATCCAGCCGACGCCGCCGATGGTCCACGTCTGGATCGTCGACACGGTGTGCGGGCGGTTCGCGGGCGTCGACGAGAACGGCCTGCAGTGCGAGCCGCACGACCACGACCACTGACCGCCTGAGCCGCCCCTCCCCCGGGGCGACGTGGCTGTGGGGTCCGGCGTTCCCCCGACGCTGGACCCCGCGGCCATCGCTGCGCTGTAACGTCAAGAAGTCTTCCCGGTAGAGTTCCCCTCGACCGAGACGACCGGTGGAGGCGACATGGTGACCTCGGACCTCGACGGCCGCATCGCCGGCGTCGCGTCGCTGGCCGAGCCCCAGCGCCGCCTCCTGTACCGCTACGTGGTCTCGCAGGCCGAGCCGGTAGGCAAGGACGAGGCCGCCCGGGTCTTCGGCCTGGCCCGGTCGGTGGCCGGCTTCCACCTCGACCGGTTGGTCGCGGACGGGCTGCTCGAGACCGAGTATCGCCGCCTGACCGGCCGGAGCGGCCCCGGCGCCGGGCGCCCGGCCAAGCTCTACCGGCGGGCCCGCCAGGAGATCGCGGTCAACCTTCCGGCCCGCGACTACGGCCTGGCCGCCGAGCTGCTGGCCACCGCCGTCGACCGGGCGTCGGGCACCGCCCGGCCGGTCGACGCCGCGCTGGCCGACGCGGCCGGCGAGCGGGGTCGCCGGCTGGGCGAAGACGTCCGCCACCGCGCCGGCGGGCGCCGGGCCGGACGGCGCGCCCTCGTCGACGCCGCGCTGGAGGTGCTCGACGAGCAGGGCTACGAGCCGCGGCGCACCGACGACGACGTCGTGATGGCCAACTGCCCCTTCCACACGCTGGCCCAGCGGCACCGGGCGCTGGTCTGCGGCATGAACCTCGACCTGATCGTCGGTCTGGCGTCCTGCCTGCCCGAGGGCACGCTCGCGGCCCGGCTCGACCCGGGCGACGACCGCTGCTGCGTCCGGCTCGCCGTCGGCTGAGCGGCCCTACGATCGGGCGCGATGCCCCCACCCGACTTCGCCTGGTACCAGGACGCGGCCGCCGTCACCGGCGGCGCCGTCCGCGTCGACCACCCGATCGTCTACCCGACCCTCGGCCTGACCAACGAGGCCGGCGAGGTGGCCGGCAAGGTCAAGAAGATCTTCCGCGACCACGGCGGCGTGGTCACCGACGACGACCGCGCCGCGCTCACGCTCGAGCTGGGCGACGTCCTGTGGTACCTCGCCGAGCTGTGCACCCAGCTGGGCATCTCGCTCGAGGATGTGGCGGCGCGGAACATCGAGAAGCTCCGCGGCCGGCAGGCCCGCGGCACGCTGCGCGGCGACGGCGACGACCGCTGACGCGTCCCCGGCCCGGCGGCCGGTCAGGTCGGTGTCGACAGCGCGTGCAGCAGCGCCCGCTCGACCTCGACCAGCAGGTCGGGATCGCACGGCTTGGCGCCGTCGGTCGAGCGGACGAAGAACGAGTCCACCACCCGGGAGCCCAGCGTCTGGACTTTGGCCCCAGTGATGTCGAGGTCGAGGTCGGCGAGGGCGGTCGTGATGCGGTACAGCACGCCGAGCCCGTCCGACGCGTGGACCTCGACCACCGTCGCCTCCGCCGACGCGTCGAGGTCGAAGTGGACCTCGGGCTCGAGCTCCTCGTGGGCCGGCTTGCGGCGGCCGCCATAGGTGCGGACGCGCTCCGCCAGGCGGGCCCGCAGCGCGAGCTGGCCGGCCAGCGCGAGGTGGAGGTCCGCCTCGGTCCGGTTCCAGGTGAACGTCGGGCCGAAGCTTGACACCACCCGGAACACCTCGATCGCCCAGCCGTCGTCGCTGGCGACCGCGGCGTCGACGCACGTCGAGGCCGTGCAGCGCCAGGACGCCGGCCACGCGGGCGAACAGGCCGGGCCGGTCCTCGGTGACCACCGTGAGCTGGTCGCCGGCGGCCTGACGATCGCCTGCCGGCCGGCGGCGAGCAGCATCCGCTGGGCCGCGGTCGGGAACTGGTCGGAGACCTCGACCGCCGCACCCCCGCGGAGCACGTGGTCGACCCGGGACACCAGCGCCCGGACCAGGCCGGCCTTCCAGTCGCTCCAGGCGGCGGGGCCGGTGGCCAGCGAGTCGGCCTCGGTGAGCGCGGCCAGCAGCCGCGAGCAGCTCGCGGTCGCCCAGCGTCGTCGGCGACCAGGTCGATCGTGGCGTCGTCGTCGAGGTCGCGGCGGGTGGCCACGTCGGGCAGCAGCAGGTGGTGGCGGCACAGCGCCTCCAGCGCGGCGGCGTCCGCGGCGTCGAAGCCCATCCGCGGGCCGATCGTCGGCGAGCAGGCGGATGCCGACGTCGGTGTGGTCCCCGGGCTAGCCCTTGCCGATGTCGTGGAGCAGGCGCCGAGCACCAGCAGGTCGGGCCGGTCGACCCGCTCGGCCAGCGACCCGGCCGGCATCGGCCGCCGTCTCCACAGGTGCCGGTCGACGGTGAAGCGGTGGTAGGCGTTGCGCTGGGGCTTGGAGCGCACGAGCCGCCCACTCCGGGATGTAGCGCTCCCAGATGCCCTGCTGGTCGAGGGCCTCGAGCAGCCGCGATGGCGGCCGGTCCGGCCGTGCAGCAGGTCGACGAAGCAGCCGCGCGGCGCCTCGGGCCCACGGCTCGTCGGGGACGGGCGACTCGGCGGCCAGCCGGGCGAGCGTGCGCCGGGCTCGATGCGGCGCGTCGCGCCGGGCGGCCGCGGCTGCGGCGCGCAGGACGAGCGTCGGGTCGCCGGCGGCGTCGGCGTCGGCGCGCGAGCGTGGACCTCGCCGTCGCGCAGGCACGACGCCCCCGCCGAGCGACCGGTCCCGCCGGACCCGGCCGAGCGGGCCGGTCAGCGAGCTCTCGATGCGGGCCCAGACCTCGTCGCTGGTCCAGGCGATCGTGCGGGCGGCGCTGGGCCACCGACCGCATCAGCTCGTCGGCGTCGGGCGTAGCCGAGCGCCTCGGCCACCGCGTCCTGCTCCTGCGAGCAGCAGCCGGTCGCCCGGCCGGCCGGTGCGCCGGTGCAGCTCGACCCGCACCGACGAGCAGCGGTCTCGTAGGCGTCGGCGAGGCTGGCATCGTCGTCGCCCCGCAGCATCGCACCTGGGCGGCCTCGGCCCAGGTCAGGGCGTGCGACGTCGCGCAGGCCGCCCCGGCCCTCCTTGAGGTCGGGCTCGAGCAGGAAGGCGACCTCGCCGGCCTGCGTCGTGGCGCGCCGCGCACCCGCCGGGCCGAGCTCGTCGAGCCACCGCTTGGAGCGCTTGCGCCACAGGGCGAGCGGCCTTGCGGGCCAGCTCCTCGGTGAGCGCGGCGTCGCCGGCGAGGTGGCGGACCGGCAGCAGCGCGGTGGCCGTGTCGAGGTCGTCGGCGGCGAGCGTCGAGGGCCTCCTTCACGCGTGCGGACGGAGTGGCCGAGCTTCAGTCCCTGCGTCCCAGATCGGGTACCAGAGCTGCTCGGCCAGCGCGCCGATGTCGGGCCGCGGCCGCGTGTGCAGCAGCAGCACGTCGATGTCGCTCTGCGGGCGACAGCTCGGCCCGGCCGTAGCCGCCGACCGCGACCAGCGCGACGCCCTCGGGCGCCGCCGTCGACCGCCGCGGTAGAGCTCGACCAGCCAGCGCGTCGACCGTGGTCGTGCAGGCGACGACACAGCGCGCGCCCGATGAGCGAGTCGTCGAGCAGCGAGCCTGGCGGTCGAGCGTCGAGGATGGACATCGGCTGCGCGGTCGAGGGTACAGGCGCGCCGGTCGGCGCCGGGTCGCCGGACGGCGTGGGCCGGCGCGGTTCACGAACGGTCACGTCGCCGGCACGAGCGATCCGGTCAGACGGCGTCGGCGTCCAGCTCGCCGGTGCGGATGCGGATGATCCGCGTCGACGTCGGTGACCCAGACCTTGCCGTCGCCGATCTTGCCGGTGCGGGCGGCGTCGACGATGACGTCGACGACGGCGTCGACGTCGCCGTCGTCGACGACGACCTCGATCCGCACCTTGGGCACGAAGTCGATCGGTGTACTCGGCGCCCCGGTAGACCTCGGTGTGGCCGCCCTGGCGACCGAAGCCCTGGACCTCGGTCGACGGTCATGCCGGCGACGCCGGCGTCCTTGAGCGCGTCCTTCACGTCGTCGAGCTTGAACGGCTTGATGATGGCGGTGATCAGCTTCATCGGTGCAGCTCCTGCGGTCGTCGGCGCGTGCGACGTCTCGAGCGGTCGGCCGAGGTCGTAGCCGTCTCGGCGTGCTGGCTGACAGGTCGAGGCCCTCGTCCTCGTCCTCCTCGCTGACCCGCAGGCCCATGGTCAGGTCGATGACCTTGGCGATGACCAGCGATGACCACGAACGAGAAGGCGAGCGATCGACGACCGAGGCGACGACCTGGTCGCCCAGCAGCGTCGGCGCCGCCGCCGAGGAACAGGCCCTCGTGCGTCACGACCGGGTTGATCGGCGGCGTCGGCGAACAGGCCGAGCAGCAGCGAGCCGACGAGCCCGCCGACGAGGTGGACGGCGACGACGTCGAGGCTGTCGTCGAACCCGAACCGACTTCTTGATGCCGAGGGCGAGGCAGCAGACGACGCCGGCGACGAGGCCGATGTAGATCGGGCGACATGCCGCCGACGAAGCCGGCGCACGGCGTGATGGCGACGAGGCCGGCCACCGCGCCCGACGCGGCGCCGAGGGTGGTGGCGTGCCCGTCCTTGATCCGCTCGACGACCAGCCAGCCGAGCATGGCGGCCGAGGCGGCGAGGAAGGTGTTCATGAGCGCCTGGGCGGCGATGCCGTCGGCCGCGAGGGCCGAGCCGGCGTTGAACCCGGCCCAGCCGAACCACAGGATGCCGGTGCCGAGCATGGTCAGCGGCAGGTTGTGCGGCGGCATCGGCGTCTCCGGCCAGCCCTTGCGCTTGCCGAGCACAGGACCAGCGGCCAGCGCGGCGGCGCCGGCGTTGATGTGCACGACGGCCCCACCGGCGAAGTCGAGCGCGCCCATGCTCGGCGAGCCACCCGCCGGCGAACACCCAGTGGGCGACCGGCGCGTACACGAGGACGAGCCAGACGCCGATGAACACGGCGTAGGCGCTGAACTTCAACCGGTCGGCGGTCGCGCCGGTGATGAGCGCCGGCGTGATGATGGCGAACGTCATCTGGTAGGCGCAGAACAGCGACGAACGGGATGGTGAGCGCGATCCCGAAGAACTGTCGGGCCGGCAGGGCCGGGCCCGACGTCCTTGCAGCCAGACGAAGTCGAGGTTGCCGATGCAGCCCCCGTCGCCGGAGTCGCCGAACGCCAGGGTGAAGACGACGACGACCCACAGGACGCCGAGCAGGCCCATGGCGAAGAAGTTCTGCATGAGCATGCCGAGCACGTTCTTCGCCCGGACCATGCCGCCGTAGAAGAACGCCAGGCCCGGTGTCATGAACAGCACCAGGGCGGTGGAGATCAGCACCCACGCGGTGTTGCCCGTATCCATATCCCCCCCGATCCGTTTCCCCGTGATCAGACGGACGAAAGAATGCGGACGCGATGTTTCGGGCACGCGTCCCGAATGTTTCGTGATGATGAACTGACGCCCACGTACCGTGTTTCGAGGGAGCCGCCGAGCGCGTTCTGCCCGCGAAGATGATTGGTTTTCAATCGTTTTCGTGGGCAGAACGAGGGGTCAGACCTGCTCCGCCAACTTCCGGGCGACGATGTGCACCGGGTCCCACACGGGCCCGAACGGCGGCGCGTACCCGAGGTCCAGCTCGACGACCTCCTCGGCGGTCATCCCGGCCTGGATCGCGGTGGCGAGCACGTCGATGCGCTTGGCGGTCCCCTCCTGCCCCACGAGCTGCGCGCCGAGCATCCGTCCGGTCCCCCGCTCGGCCAGCGCCTTGATGCGGATCTTCTTGCGCTCCGGCAGGTATCCCGCCCGCGTCTCCCCATCCACGGTCGCCTCGACGGCCTCGAACCCGTAGCGACGCGGCCTCGGCCAGCGACAACCCGGTCCGCCCGATCTCGACGCTGCACACCTTGGTCACCGCCGTGCCCAGCGCGCCCGGGAACGCCGCGTAGCCGCCGGCCATGTTGATCCCCGCCACCCGGCCCTGCTTGTTGGCCACCGTGCCCAGGGCGATGTGGACCGGCGCCCTCGCCACCAGGTGGTACGACTCGCAGCAGTCGCCGGCCGCCCACACGCCCTCCACGCTGGTGCGCTGCCGGCGATCGACGCGGATGGCGCCCTTGACACCCGTGGCGATGCCGGCCGCCGAGGCCAGCTCGGCGTTGGGGCGAACGCCCAGCCCCAGCACGACCACGTCGGCCGGCACCCGCTCGCCGCCGGCCACGACCGCGCCCGGCTCGACCGCCTCCAGGCGGCTGCCCAGGCGCACGTCGATGCCCATCCCCCGCAGGGCGTCGACCAGCGGAGCGGCGACGTCGGGGTCGAGCGACGGCATGAGCTGGTCGGCGGCCTCGACCAGAGTGACGTCGAGCCGGCGCTGGACGAACGCCTCGGCCATCTCCAGGCCGATGTACCCGCCGCCGACCACCACCACCCGGTGCACGCCCTCGCCGGTCACCTTCGCCTCCAGCGCGGCGGCGTCGTCCAGGGTCTGCACGCCGTGGACGTGGGGCAGGTCGACGCCCGGCAGGTCCGGGCGCAGCGGCCGGGCGCCGGTGGCCACGTGCAGCGTGTCGAACCCCACCGTCACCGACCCGCCCGCCTCGTCGGACCACGCCTCGACCGTGCGGGCGCCGAGGTCGATCGCCCGGGCCTCGTGGCCCAGCCGCACGTCGATGCCGTGCTCGGACCGGAACGTCTCCGGGCTGCGGGCCACGAGGTCGTCCAGCTCGCCGACCGACCCCGCCACCAGGTACGGGATCCCGCAGGCCGAGTAGCTGGTCCACCGACCCTTCTCCAGCACGACGATCTCGCGCTCGGGCTGGCGGCGGCGCACCTGCATGGCCGCGCTCATCCCGGCCGCGTCCCCGCCGACGACCACCAAGCGATCACTCACTGGTGCACCCTTCGGGGTGCACGCAGTGAGCGATCGGCACTTCGTGCCGAAGAACGCACTGCGCTGATGATTCGCTCGCTGCGCTCGCTCATGCGACGTGTTGTACCCCGCTCAGCCCCCCCGGCGCCGCGCCAAGTGCACGTGCGCCTTGGCCGCCCCCCACACCAGCCCGGGCTCGTGGAGGGCCGGGTCGACGTCGGCGAACGCGGCCGGCGCCAGGTCGTAGTCGTCGTCGGGGAAGTTCCGCTGCTGGAACTCGTCCCGGGCCACCGGCCGGGCGCCCGCCGACCGCAACACCTCGGTGGGGTACCGCACCAGCGAGCGGAGGATGGCGAGCGGGTTGCCCCGCTGCCGGTCGACGTCGGTCGCCAGCAGGGCCCGGACCCGGGGCACCCCGTCGGCCGCGGCCGCGGCTGCCGCCCGCCCGATGGCTTCGGCCACGGCGCCGTCGACGGCGATCGCCTGGTCCGCCAGCACCCCCCGCACCGACCGGTCGACCCAGCCGGGCACGGCCGCGGCGATGGCGTCGCCGAGCTCGGCTGCGTAGCGCGCGAGGGCTGCCAGATCGTCCGGGTCGTCCGGGCGGAGGCCGGTCACCAGCGGCCCGTACCCGCTGGTAGACACGCGCCGTGCGTATCCGGGCCCTGTCGGTCTTCGAGGGCATCGTCTACCACTGCGTCTGCATCGACGCCTCGACCCCCTGCCGCCCGACCCTCGAGGTCGACGCCCTGCTCCGTCCGGGCGACGCGGACGCCGATGCCGGCCCGCTGCTGCTCAGCGCGGCCGACTACGGGGTGATGGTCGGCGACCGCGATGCCGCCCGCCGGTGCCTGGGCGAGCTGGCCGCCAAGGGCCGGATGGTCGACCACCTGGGCGTGCCCTACATCTCGTTCCCGACCTGGACGCCGGTCGCCGACACCGGTGCCTGACCCAGGGCGGCGTTGAGGTTGCCGGACCGCAGCCCCTCCAGGTCGAGGGTGGCGTAGGCGAACCCGGCTGCCCGGACGCAGGCCACGACCCGCTCCCGCTCGGCGACCACGTCGGCCAGCCGGTCGGTGGGCACCTCGATGCGGGCCACGTCGCCGTAGTGGCGGACGCGCAGCTCGCCGAACCCCAGGCTCCGCAGCCCGGCCTCGGCCCGCTCGACCGCGCCCAGCCGGCCGAGGGTGACCGGCGTCCCGTACGGCAGCCGGGAGGCGAGGCACGCCGCCGCCGGCTTGTCCCAGGTCCGCAGCCCCAGGCGGCGCGACCACGCCCGCACGTCGGCCTTGGTGAACCCGGCGTCGACCAGCGGGAACACCGCGCCCGCCTCGGCCGCGGCCCGCTGCCCGGGCCGGTGGTCGCCCAGGTCGTCGAGGTTGACGCCGAGTGCGACCGTCGCCCCCTCTGCGGCCGCCAGCGGCCCGACCGCCCGCAGCAGGGCGTCCTTGCACCAGTAGCAGCGGTCGCCGTCGTTCCGCCGGTAGGCGGCGACCTCCATCTCGTCGGTCTCGACCTCCCGCCACGCCAGCCCCCACTCGGCGGCCAGCCGGCGGCACTCGTCACGCTCCGCGGCCGGCAGCGACGGCGACACCGCGGTCACCGCGAGCGCCCCGGCCGACCCGAGCACGTCGTGGGCGACCCACGCCAGGAACGCCGAGTCGGCCCCGCCGGAGAACGCCACCACCACCCGCTCCAGCCCGGCCAGCCGGTTGCGCAGGCCGTCGATGGCGGCGTCGGGCGGGGCGGCGGGCGCCGACATCAGTCGCCGACCTCGATCCGGACCCGCTTGTTGCCCTTGCCCTTGGACTCGGTCTTGACCACCCGCACCCGGCCGATCTCGCCGGTGCTGTGCACGTGGGTGCCGCCGTCGGCCTGCTTGTCGAGCCCGACGATGTCGACCACCCGGATCTCCCGCACCGACTCGGGGACCAGGCTGACCTTGGTGCGGATGAGCGTCGTCGTCGAGCACCGCCTCGGAGCGGGGCAGGAACGAGACCTCGATCGGCCGGTCGGCGGCGATCTCCGCCGCCACCAGCTCCTCGACCCGGGCGCCGAAGCCCTCGGGCGTGGGGTCGAGCTCGAAGTCCATGCGGGCCGAGAGCGGCTCCATGTTCCCGCCCGTCACCGGGACGCCCCACTCGTGCCAGATCACGCCGCACAGCACGTGGAGCGCCGAGTGGGTGCGCATCAGCGCATGTCGCCGGTCCCAGTCGATCTCGCCGGTGACCGCCGTCCCGACCGCAGGAACCGGGCCCTCGACCGTGTGCCAGATCTCGGGACCGTCCTTGCGCACCGCCACCACCCTGGCCTCGCCCCCGGCGTGGCGCAGGACCCCTGTGTCATGGGGCTGGCCGCCACCCGTCGCGTAGAAGACGGTGCGGTCGAGAACGACGCGTTCGCCGTCCGCAGCGCTGACGACGGCGTCAACGGAACGCTGGTACGCGTCTCGCAGGAACAACAGATCGCTGGTCATCGTGACCGATCCTTAACCCAGACGACCCGCGATCCGCAACGCTCGGTGGGTGGCCGGGTGGTAAACCTGTGCCGCGGTGGGTGAGGCAGTTCACTCGCGTTTCCATGTGGACACAAGGGAGTTTCCATGCGACAGCGCAGCCCGTGGTGGCGACTCCTCGTTCTGTTCCTCGGCCTGTCCCTGTTCGCCGCCGCGTGCGGTGACAACGGGAACGACAACGCCGAGAGCAGCAACGGGGGCTCTAGCGGTGGGGGACAGTGCCCCGACGGCATGAAGATCGCGTTCTTCGGTGCCCTGACCGGTGACGCCGCCAACCTCGGCATCAACATCAAGAACGGCGCGGACCTGGCCATCAGCCAGTGGAACGACGACAACCCCGACTGCAAGATCACGCTCGAGGACTTCGACTCGGCGGGCGATCCGGCCCAGGCCCCAGCCCTGGCCCAGCAGGCCATCGAGGACGAGAACGTCGTCGCCATCGTCGGCCCGGCGTTCTCCGGCGAGTCCCGCCAGGCCAACCCGCTCTTCTCTGAGGCCGGGATGCCGATCGTGACCGCCTCCGCGACCGCCGTCGACCTGTCCGAGCAGGGCTGGAAGATCTTCCACCGGGCACTCGCCAACGACGGTGCGCAGGGCCCGGCAGCCGCCAACTACATCCTCAACGAGCTGAAGTCCACGAAGGTCGCCGTCATCGACGACGCCAGCGAGTACGGGAAGGGGCTGGCCGACATCGTCGCCCAGACGCTGACCGAGGGCCAGGCCGACGTGGTGGCCACCGACTCGATCGACCCGACGGCCGACGACTACTCGTCCAC
The DNA here is from genome assembly GCA_963739835.1 of uncultured Acidimicrobiales bacterium. GTDB lineage: Bacteria > Actinomycetota > Acidimicrobiia > Acidimicrobiales > VFJN01 > ZC4RG19. The sequence continues at coordinate 98,872 of CAVUBW010000020.1, read as the reverse complement.
CGTCAACAAGATCAAGGCCGCGGCGCCCGAGGTCGTGTTCTACGGCGGCTACTACGCCGAGGCCGGCAAGCTGGCCAAGCAGCTCAAGGACGCCGGCGTCGATGCCCAGTTCGTGTCGGGCGACGGCTCGCTCGACCCGGGCTTCATCGAGAGCGCCGGGGACGCGGCCGCCGAGGGCGTCGTGATCACCTGTCCGTGCGCCCCGTCCCCGGACGACTTCTCGTCGGCCTACCAGGACGCCTTCGACACGGACCCCGGGACGTACTCGCCCGAGGCCTACGACTCGGCGAACATCATCCTCCAGGCCATCAAGGCCGGGAACTACGACCGCGAGTCGATCAACACCTACATCTCGAACATCGACTACACGGGCATCACCAAGAACTTCAAGTTCGACGACAACGGCGAGGTCGAGGCGATCACGATCTACGCCTACAAGGTGCAGGACGGCGAGATCCAGCCCGGCACGCCCATCGACAGCTGATCGTCACCCACTAGCCAGCTATCTCCGCGGGGACCAGCCGGGACCGGGCCGACGCCCGGGACCGGCTGGTCCCCGTCGATCCTGACCACCTTCTCACCCGGGAGACCGCCATCTCCTCGCTGATCGAGCCAGTTCTGGCCGGCGACCATAGACGGCCTGACGCTGGGCGCCATCTACGGGCTGATCGCCCTCGGCTACACGCTGGTGTACGGGGTGCTGCGCCTCATCAACTTCGCCCACTCCGAGATCTTCATGCTCGGGACCTTCGGCGCGGTCGTCGCCGCGAGCTTCCTCGGCCTGCACGAGAACGCCAGCGCGCCGGCCTTCGGGACGCTCGTGCTGTTCCTGGTGGTCGGCACGGCGTTCGCCACCGTTTTCGCCGGCAGCGGGGCCGTGGCGCTCGAGTTCCTGGCGTACCGCCGGCTGCGGCACCACGGCGCCAGCCGCCTGGCCGCGCTCATCTCGGCCATCGGCGCCAGCTTCGCCATGTCCGAGTTCTTCGCGCTGCGCTACGGCCGGGAGGACATCCAGTTCCCCCGCGTGCTGGAGAAGGACCAGCTGTTCACGGTGTTCGACGCCAGCGTCCGCACCGACAAGGTGCTCGTGTTCGTGTCGGCCGTGGTCATGATGCTGGCGCTCGACCAGTTCGTGCAGCGCACCCGGCTCGGCCGCGGCATCCGGGCCGTGGCCCAGGACCCCGAGACCGCCACCCTCATGGGCGTCAACATCGACCGGGTCGTGACGCTGACCTTCCTGCTCGGGGGCATCATGGCGGGCGTGGCCGGCGTGCTGTTCGAGATCTTCCGGGAGTCGACCCGGTTCAACATCGGCTTCCTCTACGGCGTCAAGGCGTTCACCGCCGCCGTGCTCGGCGGCATCGGCAACATCCGCGGCGCCCTGGTCGGCGGGCTGGTGCTCGGCGTGGTCGAGAACTACGGCGCGGCGATCTTCGGCAACGAGTGGCAGGACGTGATCGCGTTCGTGCGTGCTGGTCGGCGTGCTCATGTTCCGGCCCGACCGGCATCCTCGGCGAGTCCCTTGCGAAGGCGAAGGCGTAGGCGCATGACCTGGCTGCGAGACCAATGGCGCCGCATCGAGATCGTCGAGCCGATCGCCGGGGCGGTGGCGCCGGCTGCCGGCCGGCTGTCCGCCTCGTGGTCGTCATCGCGTTCGTGTGCTTCCTCTGGATCCTGCCGCACGCTGCAGATCCCGCTGCTCGACACCCCCGATGTCGGCCTTCGCCAGCGTGCTGTTCTTCCCGGTCGGCGATCTACGTGCTGGTCGCCATCGGCCTCAACGTCGTGGTCGGCGAGGCCGGGCTGCTCGACCTCGGCTACGTCGCCTTCTTCGCCATCGGCGCCTACACGATGGCGATCCTGGGCACCGACACCGGCTCGTGGTTCTGGGACCGCCTGCCGGTCGACGTGCCGGACAACTGGAAGTTCTGGGTGATCCTGCCGCTCGGCATCCTGATCGCCATGGGCGCGGGCCTCCTGCTGGGCACGCCGACCCTCCGCCTCCGGGGCGACTACCTGGCCATCGTCACGCTCGGGTTCGGCGAGATCATCCGGCTCACCGCCCGCAACAGCGACTCCATCGGCGGGCCGCGGGGCATCTCCGGGATCCCGTCCACCCGAGCTTCGCCGGGCGTGCGAGTTCGGCGTGCTCGACCCCACGCCGTACTACTGGCTGCTGCTGATCGCCATCATCGTGGTGGTCCTGATCGTCCGGCGCCTCGAGCGCAGCCGCGTCGGCCGCGCCTGGACCGCCATCCGCGAGGACGAGGACGCCGCCGAGCTCATGGGCGTCCCGACGTTCAAGTACAAGCTGTGGGCGTTCGCGATCGGCGCCGCCATCGGCGGCCTGGCCGGCGTCCTCTACGCCTCGAAGGTCAACGCCATCACCCCCGACAGCTTCCCGCTGATCCTGTCGATCCTGTTCCTGGCGGCCGTCGTGCTCGGCGGCGTCCGGCAACATGTACGGCGTCATCCTCGGCGGCGCCGTGGTCGCCTACCTGCCGGAGCGCTTCCGCCCCTTCGGCGACCGCCGCGTGCTGATCTTCGGCGTGGCCCTGGTCCTCATGATGATCTTCCGGCCGCAGGGCCTGCTGCCCAGCCGGCGCCGCGCCGCCGAGCTCCACGAGCCGCGGCCCCAGGACGAGCTCGACGCCATCGAGTCCGAGGTGATCGAGGTCGAGGGTGTCTGACGCCGTCGAGACCCCGCAGGACGGCGGGGCCGCCCACGCCGCCACCGCCACGCCGCTGCTCCAGCTGGCGGACCTGACGATGCGCTTCGGCGGGGTCACCGCGCTGTCCGAGGTCGACCTGCACGTGGACGAGGGCGAGATCCTTGGCCTCATCGGCCCGAACGGCGCGGGCAAGACCACGGTGTTCAACGTCGTGACCGGCGTGTTCCGGCCGACGTCCGGGGTGATCCGCCTCGCGCGGCGAGGACATCGTCGGCCTCAAGCCCCACGAGATCACCGGCCGGGGCGTGGCCCGCACGTTCCAGAACATCCGGCTGTTCCCCAACATGACGGCGCTGGAGAACGTGATGGTGGGCGCCGACGCCCGCCACCGCACCAGCGTGCCCGGCGCGATGCTGCACCTGCCCCGCCACGGCCGGGAGGAGCGCCAGGGCCTCAGCCGGGGCCTCGAGCTGCTCGACTTCATGGGCATCCGCGAGCGGGCCAACGAGTACGCGAAGAACCTGCCCTACGGCGACCAGCGCCGGCTGGAGATCGCCCGGGCCATGGCCACCGAGCCGCGGCTGCTGCTGCTCGACGAGCCGGCCGCCGGGTTCAACCCGGCCGAGAAGCACCGGCTGATGGCGCTCATCCGGCGACATCCGGGACGCCGGCTACACGGTCCTGCTCATCGAGCACGACATGGGCCTGGTCATGGGGGTGAGCGACCGCATCGCCGTGCTCGACTTCGGCGCGAAGATCGCCGACGGCGACGCCCGCCGCAGATCCAGACCGACCAGCGGGTCATCGACGCCTACCTCGGGAGTGCCCAGCGATGCTGCTGGAAATCGACTCGATCCACGTCCACTACGGGAAGATCGAGGCGCTCAAGGGCGTCTCCGTCGAGGTCGACGAGGGCGAGATCGTCACCCTGATCGGCGCGCAACGGGGCCGGGAAGACCACGACGATCAAGACGATGTCCGGCCTGCGGCCCCTGTCGTCGGGCCACGTCCGGTTCAAGGGCGACGACATCTCCCGGGTCCCCGCGCACCGGCGGGTCGAGCTGGGCATCTGCCAGGCCCCGGAGGGCCGCGGCATCTTCCCGCGGCATGACCGTGCTCGAGAACCTGGAGATGGGCGCCTACAGCCGGCGCGACCGCGGCGGCCTGGCCGCCGAGCTCGACCGCGTGTTCACGCTCTTCCCGCGGCTCGCCGAGCGCCGCGACCAGTCCGGCGGCACCCTGTCCGGCGGCGAGCAGCAGATGCTCGCCATCGGGCGGGCGCTGATGGCCAAGCCGACGCTGCTGCTGCTCGACGAGCCGTCGATGGGCCTGGCGCCGAGGCTCGTCGCACCAGATCTTCGACATCATCACCGAGATCAACCAGCAGGGCGTCACGATCCTGCTGGTCGAGCAGAACGCGACGCAGGCGCTCCAGCGGGCCCACCGCGCCTACGTGCTGGAGACCGGGCGCATCGTCCGGCACCGGCGCGGCCGAGCTGCTGGACGACGACTCGGTGCGCGCCGCCTACCTCGGCGGCGACGTCGAAGCCTGACCTCGCCCCGGGACACCGGGGCGCCATAGACAACCTGCACTAAGGGAAGGACACTGCAATGCGAATCATCCGCCTGGCCGCGCTGTCGACGGCAGGTGCCCTGTTGCTCGGCGCGTGCGGCGACGACGGCGGCAGTGACAGCGCCAGCAGCGGCAGCGGCCCCGACCTGGTCAGCTCCGGCAAGCTCACCGTCTGCTCCGACATCCCCTACGAGCCGTTCGAGTTCGAGGACGACAACGGCGAGCAGACCGGCTTCGACATCGACCTGGTCCGGGCCATGGCCGACAAGATCGACCTCGACCTCGAGGTCAAGGACCTGCCGTTCGACGGCATCCTCGGCGCCCTGGCCGCCGGCGACTGCGACATGATCGCCTCGGCCATGACGATCACCGACGAGCGCGCCGAGCAGGTCGACTTCACCGACCCGTACTTCGACGCCGACCAGTCGCTGCTGGTCAAGGTCGAGAACGAGCAGAAGTTCGCGACGCTGGACGACCTCGCCGGCCAGACCATCGGCGTGCAGTCGGGGACGACCGGCGAGACCTACGCCAAGGAGAACAAGCCCGAGGGCGCCACCGTCAAGGAGTTCGAGGACGCGGCCGGCCTGTTCGGGGCGCTGGAGTCCGACACGATCGAGGCCGTCCTCCAGGACTTCCCGGTCAACGCCTACCGGGCCACCCAGGACGACACGGTCGTGGTCACCGAGACCTTCCCGACCGGCGAGCAGTACGGCTTCGCCGTGGCCAAGGGCAACGACGGCGTGCTGACGATGATCAACGACGGCCTCGCCGACCTGCGCGACGACGGCACGTACGACGACATCTTCGCCAAGTGCTTCGGCGAGGCGCCGGCGGAGAGCGACTCGGGCGGCACGACCACGACCGCAGGCTGAAAGGCGGTCCCATGACCGACGTGGCGACACCGGCCGGTCACCCGGCCCCGACCCCCGCCCCGACCGGGGCGGGCGGGCTCACCCGGCGCCAGCGGGCCCGGCTGGTGCGCCTCACGGTCTACGCCCTCACCCTGCTCGGGCTGGGGCTTGCCGCGCTCGTCACCGACTGGGCCCGGCTCCAGCGCGCGTTCTTCGACCCGGAGATCTTCGGCGACCAGTTCCCCGAGATCATCACCCGGGCGGCGCGCAACACCCTGATCTTCACGGTGCTGTCGTTCGCCATCGGCCTGGTGCTCGGCCTCATGCTCGCCCTGATGCGGCTGTCGCCGATCACCCCCTACCGGTGGTTCGCGATCAGCTACATCGAGCTGTTCCGGGGCATGCCGGCGCTGATCACGATCTTCGTCATCGGCTTCGTCCTCCCGATCGCCCTCGACGTCCGGGTGCCGGGCCGCTACGGCGCCGGCTGCCTGGCGCTCGGCATCGTCTACTCGGCGTACATGGCCGAGACGATCCGCGCCGGCATCGAGGCCGTGCCCCGGGGCCAGATGGAGGCGGCCCGGTCGCTCGGCATGACACAAGGCCGGGCGATGGCGACGATCGTCATCCCGCAGGCGTTCCGGATCGTGATCCCGCCGATGACCAACGAGCTGGTGTCGCTCATCAAGGACACGTCGCTGCTGTTCGTGCTGGGCACGACCGCCGACACGATCGAGGTCACCAAGTTCGCCCGGGACGAGGTCAGCCAGACCTTCAACAGCACCCCGCTCGTGGCGGCGGCGGTCGTCTACCTGGCGATCACGATCCCGCTGACGCGGCTGGTGGCGCTGCTGGAGGCCCGGGGGAGGCGGGCGCGATGACCGACGCCGACCAGCCGGTCGACGCCGTGGCACCCCACGCGATCGAGATCGACCAGCTGTACAAGTGCTTCGGCGACCTGGAGGTGCTGAAGGGGATCGACTTCGTGGTCGATCCCCGCGACGTCGTGTGCGTGATCGGTCCGTCGGGGTCGGGCAAGTCGACGCTGCTGCGCTGCATCAACCGCCTGGAGGACCCGACGTCGGGCCGCATCCTGATCGAGGGCGTCGACATCACCGACCCCGACACCGACGTCGACGCGGTGCGCCGGCGCATCGGGATGGTGTTCCAGAGCTTCAACCTGTTCCCCCACCTCGACGTCATGGGCAACCTCACGATCGCCCAGCGCCGGGTGCTGCACCGCCGCAAGTCCGAGGCCCAGGAGGTCGCCCGCCAGATGCTCGGCCGGGTGGGCCTGGCCGAGAAGGTGAAGGAGTACCCGGCCCACCTGTCCGGCGGCCAGCAGCAGCGGGTGGCGATCGCCCGGGCCCTGTGCATGAACCCGGACATGATGCTGTTCGACGAGGTCACTTCCGCCCTCGACCCCGAGCTGGTGGGCGAGGTGCTGGCGGTCATGCGCTCCCTGGCCGAGGAGGGCATGACGATGATGGTCGTGACCCACGAGATGGGCTTCGCCCGCCGGGTCGCCGACCGGGTGGTCTTCATGGACGACGGCGTCGTGGTCGAGGAAGGCCCGCCCGCGGCAGTGCTGGGCGACCCCCAGCACGAGCGCACCCTCCGCTTCCTCAGCCAGGTCGGCGAGCTCTGACGCGTTTGTCCCGGAAACGGTCGCCAGGGCGACCGTTTCCGGGACAAAACGCGGGTTCGGCGCTACCGGAGGCCGGGTGCCGTCGGTGAACAGCTCGTCACCGGCTAGTCCCGCTCAGGTCACGCCGGTGCGAGCCGGAAATCGACGACGGCGGGCGAGCCCAGGCCGATAGTGCCGACGAGCACGTTGCCGGAGACCACGATCGGACCTGCCGTCACGGGGCCGCCGAGGCTGGCGGACGACCAGGCCGGCGCGCAGTGGGCGGCGCCGCACCCGGCGGCCGGGAACGCCTGGACCAGGCCCGACTGCGTGCCGGCATACACCAGCCCGCCCGCGACGGCTGGCTGTGTGGGCACCGGGCTGCCGGTGTCGAACTGGTACAGCGGGGCGCACGTGGGCGTACCGCAGCCACCGGCGGCGAACGCCAGCACCCCGCCTGTCCGGGGCGCCACATAGAGCACCCCGTTGGCCAGCGCCGGCATCTGGTCGACCGGCGCCCCGGCGGCCGCCGACCAGAGGATGGCCCCGGTGGCGGCGTCGACCGCGTACACCGTGCCGGCGTCGGTGGCGGTGAACACGGCTGACTCGTCGGGCGCGAGCACCGGGTCGGTGGCGCCCTGGCCGTCGATCGCCACGCTCCACGAGGGGCACACGAACGGGGCGCACGGGTTGGTGCCCTGACTGGGGAAGAACGACCGGACGCCGTTCGCCCGGACGAAGCTTCCGGACACGAGCGTGAGGCCCTGGCCGGCCGAGTAGACCCGTACAGCGCCGAGCGTGAGCCGCTGGAAGTTGGCGAAGTTGCCCTGGTCGTACACGCCGCCGAAGTTGCCGTTCGGATCGTTGGCGTCGGTGACCGAGAAGTCCTGCGTGACGAAGCTGGGCGGCGACACGCTCGTGCTCTCGAACAGGGTCCGCGAGCCCCGGTGCGACTCGGTCCGGCCCGGGATCGTGGCGATCACGGCCCCGGTCGCCTCGTCGAACCGGGTAGTGCTGTGGCTCGCCTGGCTGGCCTGCGCGGCGGTGACTTCGCTGTTCTCGACGCTCGGCGTCAACCACGGGGCGGCGTTGGCCCACGCAAGCTGGCCGTCGGACAGGTTGAGCACCCGGAGCCCGGGTGCGGTCGAGGTGGTCACGACCGCGTGCGACGTCGACGCCACGATCTCGAACGGGGTGTTGCCGGCGGTCGTCTTGCTCCAGGCCACCGCCAGCCGGTTGACCGTGGCCGGCGTGATCCCGTTCTCGACCGCGTTGTATGCCGCCCGGTCAGGGCCCTGGCTGACCACCGGCCAGCAGCCCGACAACCCCACCATCAGCGCGGCCGCGCCGCAGACCGCTCCGAGCTTCCGCCGTCCCCGCATGTCCCCTCCTAGATTCCCCAGCAGGCGTGCGAGCGTACCTGCTACGCGGGCGCGACCCCAGCCAGCAGGAGCACCTCGTCGATCTCGCCGACCACGCCGGTGTAGAACGGGCCGAACTCGGCGTACAGGGCCGACGCCTCGTCGAAGCGCATTTTGTGGACGCAGGCTTTGAGGTCGTCCGGGGTCACGGCGAACAGCGTGACGCCCCACTCGTAGTCGTCGATGCCGGTCGACCCGGTGACGAGCTGGAGCACGCGGCCCGCGAACTTCCGGCCGCTGCCGCCGTGCTCGTACATCAGCCGCTCGCGGTCCTCGTACGGCAGCGTGTACCAGTTGTTGGCGTCGCCGCGCTGCTTGGTCATCGGGTAGAAGCAGAACGCCCGCTTCCCCTCGGGAGGCAGCTGGGGGTACAGGCGGGCCTGCTTGCGCTCCTCGGGCATGCCTTCGGCGTACTCGGACACCTCGGTCAGCGACAGGTAGCTGTCGATCACGTCGAGCCCCGCGGCGGCCACCGCGCTCTGGAACGCCCGCAGCCGCACCAGGTCGGGGCCGAGCGCCAGCAGGCAGATGTCGGCCTTGTGGCCGAGCACCGCGACCGGCACGACCTGGTGGTCATCGGCCTCCAGGGCCTTGACCGCGGCGGCGACCTCGGCCGGGTCGGCCAGCGGCGTCGCAGAGCAGAACAGGTGCAGGACGACCCACCCCGTGGTGGGCGTCAGGGGTGCGCTCATGGCTCCGAGACTAGCGACAGCCCCGTCGCCCCGAGCCGCTCGACCGTGACCAGTGCGTTGTAGTCCGGGACCTTCGACGCCGGTTCGCGGTGCTCGGGCCCGGCCGGGATGAGCACGTTGCCCTCCGGCCAGTGGACCTGCAGCGTCCGGGACGGTAGGCGGGCAAGTGCGACCCGGCCCTCGAAGCTGCCCGTCTCGGACTTCAGCCGCACCCGGTCGCCCGCCCGCACTCCGGCCGCGGCCGCGTCGGCCGGGTCCATGAGCACGGCGTCACGCCGGGCACCGGTCAGCGGGTCGACCTCGGCCTGCACCATCGAGTTGAACTGCTTGCCCCGCCGGGTCGACACCACGAACGCGCCCTCGGGCACCTCGACCTCGGGCGGGTCGACGACGCTGAACCGGCCCCGCCCGGACGGCGTCGGGAACTCGCCGCCCGCGCACAGGTGGCGCCCGCCCCACTGCACCTGGTCGCCGGTGTCGGCGAGGTCCTCGATCCCGGCGTACAGCGGGACGACCCGGGCGATCTCCGCGCGCAGGTCGCGGTTGGTGGGCCACGACGAACCGCCTGCGCAGGTCGGGCCGGGCGCGGTTGGCCACGTCGGCGAAGAGCCGCCACTCGCGACCGGGCCTCCCCCACCCGCCGGGGCAGCTCGGGGCTGAACACGATGCGGCGCTCGGTGGTCGTCTCGGTGCCGCCGCCCTCCTGCTCGTAGCGGGTCGCCACCGGCAGCAGCACCACGTCGTCGCCGTCGACCAGCATCTGCCGGGTGACCACGACGTCCTGGTGGACCCGCAGCGGCACCCGCCCGAGCGCGGCCTCGACGGCGGGCGGGTCGGGCAGCACGTCGAGGAAGTTGCCGCCGGACATCCACAGCACGTCGATCTCGCCCCGGCCCGCGGCCTCGACCATCTCCGGCGCGGTCAGCCCCGGGCGATCGGGCACCGGGAAGCCCCAGGCCCCGGCCAGCGCCGCGGCGTGCTCGGCGTCGACCGGCGCGCCACCCGGCAGCGCCGTGGCGTAGGCGCCCATCTCCGCACCGCCCTGCACACCCGAGTGACCCCGGATCGGCATGAGGCCGACGCCGTCGCGGCCCACGCCGCCCTGGGCCAGGGCCAGGTTGACGATCGCCCGGACGCTGTCGGCCGCGCCCCGGTGCTGCGTGATCCCCATCGACCACACGTGGATGGCGCCGCCGGCCCGGACCAGCTCGTCGACGAACGCCTCCGCGGCCGCCCGCTCGACCCCGGCCGACGCCAGCAGGCGGTCGACGTCCCGGCCGGCCAGGGAGTCCGCCAGCTCGTCCCAGCCCTCGGTGTGGGCGGCCACGAAGTCGCCGTCCACCCCGTCCCGATCGGCGAGCAGCGCCAGTGCGGCCGTGGCGAAGGCCACGTCGCCGCCCGGCCGCACGGGGACGTGCAGGTCGCACATCCGGGTGCCGAACAGGGCGGATTCGACGTTGGACGGCACCCAGTAGCGGTCGAGCCCCGGCTCCAGGTAGGGGTTGACGACGATCACCCGGCAGCCCCGGCGCCGCGCCAGGTACAGGTACTTCATGAACACCGGCTGGTTGTTGGCCGGGTTCGCGCCCCACAGCACGACGAGCGCGGGACTCGATCACGTCCTGGAACGAGCAGGTCGTGGCGGCGGCGCCGATCGTCTGGCGCAGCCCGACCGTGGACGGTGCGTGGCACACCCGGGCGGCGGAGTCGATGTTGGCCATGCCCAGCGCCCGGGTCGCCTTGGCCGCGACGTAGTAGATCTCGTTGGTGAGGCCCCGGCTGGTCAGGTAGAGCGCGGCGCGCTCGGGGGCGCCGCCCGCAGCCCAGCCACCAGCGTGCCCAGCGCCTCGTCCCACGACACCCGCCGGAACCCGGGCTCGCCCCGTCGCCGGCGCATCGGGTGCGCCAGCCGGCCCAGGTCGCGCAGGTCCTTGCCGGACCGGCCGGCCAGGGCGGCGAGGTCGCTGAGCAGGATCGGGTCGAGCGGGTCGGCCGTGTTCAGCTCCAGCAGGTTGAGCCGGGTCGTGCACAGGTGGACGCCGTCGATCGTCCAGTCGTGGAGGCCGGCGACGCCGAGCGCGCAGCCGTCGCACGCGCCGCGGGTGAGCACCTGCCAGGCGTAGCGGGGGTGGACCCGGTTGGCCCACGCCGCCCGGGCCATGTCCCGGTAGTGGTTGGGCTTCTGCTCGCCGATGCCGTTGGGCCGCCACCCCGCCCACAGCCGGGGGTTCCAGCCGCCGAACTGCTCGCGCAGGCTCACCCGCGGGCTCCAGTGCCGTCGCCGTCGAGTCCCGAGTAGACGTTGAGCCGACCGCCCCGGGCGAAGCCGCACAGGGTCATGCCGGCCAGCCGGGCGGCGGCCACCGCGAGCGACGACGGAGCGCTGACGGCCACGACGGTGGCGATGCCCGCGGCCCACGCCTTCTGGATGATCTCGAAGCTCGCCCGGCCGCTGACGTACAGCCCGAGGTCGCCGGCGGGCAGGGCGCCGTCGAGCAGCAGCCGGCCGACGACCTTGTCGACCGCGTTGTGGCGGCCGATGTCCTCGCGGCCGACGACCGGCGCACCGTCGCGGTCGAAGGCGACGGCGGCGTGCACCGCGCCGGTGACGCCGAACAGCTCGGCGATGCCCTCGACGGCGTCGGGGACGTCGGCGACGACCGCCAGGTCGAACGGCGGCCCGGGCGGCAGCTGGTGGAGTCGCTCGCGCAGGTCGTCGATCGCGGTCGGTGCCGCACATCCCGCACGCGGAGGTGATGGCGGTCAGCCGGGGCACGGGCGGCGGCGCCTGGCCGCCGGTGTCGACCGACACGACGTTGAAGTCGCTGTCGACCGCCGAGCCGGTGCCGCAGTAGCGGCACTGGCGCACCGGCGCGCCGCCGAGCAGGCCCTCGGTGAAGCAGAACCCCGCCGCCAGCTCGAAGTCGTGGCCGGGGGTGCGCATCGTGGTGGCCACGAGTGTGCCGTCGAGGTGGATCTCCATCGGCTCCTCGACGATCAGCTCGTCGGGCTGCCGGCGGAGGCCGTCGCCGTCGTAGCGGTGCGTCAACACCCGGGCGGTGCGTCCCCTTCCCACCCGGCCGAGGGTACCGGGCGGCCCCCGCAGCGGTGCATGCTGCACTGGTGGACGAACCGCCGCCGCTAACGACGTGGCTGATGCTGCGCCGGGGGCTCGCCCGCCGATGCCCGCTCTGCGGCAGCGGCGGCCTGTTCCGCCGCTGGTTCACGATCGTCGACCGCTGCCCGCGCTGCGGGTTCCGGTTCGAGCGGATCGAGGGGCACTGGCTCGGCGCGCTCGGCATGAACTCGATCGTGAGCTTCACGGCCGTGCTGATCGGCGTCGTCGTCGCCTTCCTGCTCACCTGGCCGGACGGGTCGACGGCGGCCGGGGTGGTCGGCGTGGTCGTCGTAGCGGTGGCGGTGCCGCTGGTCTTCTACCCGGTGTCGAAGACGCTGTGGAGCGCCATCGACCTGGCCATGCGCCCGCTGGAGCCCGAGGACGACGTCGACCCCCGCTGGATCCCGCCCGCCACGCACCACGAGGCGTGACCGGTCGGTCAGGAGTCGAGGAGCGCGGGCTTGCCGGCCAGGTGGCCCACGTCGTTGTAGCGGACCAGCTCCCAGGAGAAGGTGCGGTGGCCCGCATCCTGGGGGCTCCAGCGAAACTCGGTCAGCGAGGTCACCTGCGCCGTGAGCCAGGCCCGCCGGGACGATCCCACGTCGAGGCCGAGGAACCGCACCATCGCATGGGCGACGATGCCTCCGTGGCACGCGACGACCATGGTCCGGCCCGGGTGCTCCGCCACGGCCCGGTCGATCGCCCCGCCGACCCGGGCCGCCATCTCGTTCCAGGTCTCGTCGCCGGCGCCGCGCCGGAGGTCGGCGGCCCACGTGCCGGGCGGCGGCGTCGGGTAGCGGGCCCGGAACTCCTCGACCGGCACGCCGTCGAGGTCGTCGGCGAAGTGCCGCTCGCACCAGCAGCAGTCGGCCGCAGCCTCGGGGCCGCCCAGCGCGGGCGCCAGGATGGCGGCGGTCTCGGCCGCCCGGCGGATGAGGCTGGTCAGCAGCACGACGTCGTCGCCCAGCTCGCCGGTGGTCGCCAGCCGGTCGCGCAGGGCCGCGACCTGGGCCCGGCCCCGGTCGGACAGGCCGAGGCAGTGCTCGTGGCCGGCCATCCGGCCGACGAGCCCGGACTGCGACTCCCCGTGCCGGACGAGCACGACCCGCGTGCCGTCCCGGGGGGCTGCGCTCATCCGGCGAGCGCCGGCTTCCCCGCGAGGTGGGCGACGTCGTTGTAGCGGACGAGCTCCCAGTCGAGCGACGGGTTGCCGTAGGGGTTGGGACCCCACCGGAACTCGGTCAGCGACGTGTTCTCGGCGCCCAGCCAGGCCCGGCGCTCGGGTGTGCTCATGTCGATGTTGAGGAACCGGACCATGGCCTGCACGATCGTGCCGCCGTGGCTGGCGATGACCACCGTGCGGCCGGCGTGCTCCTCGACGAGCCGGTCGATCGCCGCGCCCACCCGGACGGCCATCTCGCTCCACGACTCGCCGCCGGGGTCGCGCTTGAAGTCCGGGTTCCAGCGGCGGTCCTCGGGCCACGGGTAGAGCGCCTCGTACTCGGCCCACAGCAGGCCGTCGCCGTCCTCGCCGACGTGCCACTCGCACCAGCCGCAGTCGGCGATCGGCTCGACGCCGCCCAGGGCGGGCGCCAGGATGCCGGCCGTCTCCACGGCCCGGGCCATGTTGCTCGAATAGAGGACGACGTCGTCGCCCAGCTCGCCGGTGGACGCCAGCCGGTCGCGCAGCGCCTCGACCTGCGCCCGGCCCCGGTCGGACAGCCCGACGCAGCCGATGTGGCCGGCGACGCGCTGCAGCTCCTGCGCCTTCGACTCGCCGTGACGTACCAGAACGATCCGGGTGCCCTCCATCCCGGCAAACCTACCGGCCCCCGGGGCGAACGCCGGCCGCAGTTTTCGTGCCCGGACGCGGCACCGCCGCCCCGGGGGAAGGGCGGCGGTGACGACCTTGCGGACGGTCGGACTAGAAGTCCTCCATGCCCCCGCCGCCGGGCATGCCGGCCGGGGAGTCCTCGGGCTTGTCGGCGATGACGGCCTCGGTGGTGAGGAACAGGGCCGCGATCGACGCCGCGTTCTGCAGCGCCGAGCGGGTGACCTTGGCGGCGTCGATGATGCCGGCCTTGGTCAGGTCCTCGTACTCGCCGGTGGCGGCGTTGAGGCCCTCGCTCGCGCTGTCGAGGCTCCCGACCCGCTCGACCACGACGCCGCCCTCCATGCCGGCGTTGACCGCGATCTGCTTGAGCGGCTCCTCCAGCGCCCGGGCGACGATGCGCACGCCGGTGGCCTCGTCGGGCGTCAGGCCGGTGGCCGCGGCCAAGACCTGGGCCCGGGCCCGCAGCAGCGTCGCGCCGCCGCCGGCGACGACGCCCTCCTCGATGGCCGCCTTGGTGGTCTGCACCGCGTCCTCGATGCGGTGCTTCTTCTCCTTGAGCTCGACCTCGGTGGCCGCGCCGACCTTGAGCACGGCGACGCCGCCCGACAGCTTGGCCAGCCGCTCCTGCAGCTTCTCGCGGTCGTAGTCGGAGTCGGTGTTCTCGATCTCGTTCTTGATCTGCTTGATGCGGCCCTGGATCTCGTCCTCGGAGCCGGCCCCCTCGACGATCGTGGTCTCGTCCTTGGTGACGATGACCTTCTTGGCCTGGCCGAGCAGGTCGAGGGTGGCGCTCTCGAGCTTGAGGCCGACCTCCTCGGAGATGACCTGGCCGCCGGTGAGCACGGCCATGTCGGCCAGCATCGCCTTGCGGCGCTCGCCGAAGCCCGGCGCCTTGACGGCCACCGACCGGAACGTGCCCCGGATCTTGTTGACGACCAGGGTCGCGAGCGCCTCGCCCTCGACGTCCTCGGCGATGATGACCAGCGGCTTGGACGCCTGCATCACCTTCTCCAGCACGGGCAGCATGTCGCGGACCGTCGAGATCTTGCTGCTCACGAGCAGGATGTAGGCGTCCTCGAGGACGCTCTCCATCCGGTCGGGGTCGGTGACGAAGTACGGCGAGATGTAGCCCTTGTCGAAGCGCATGCCCTCGACCAGGTCCATCTCCATGCCGAAGGTCTGCGACTCCTCGACGGTGATGACGCCGTCCTTGCCGACCTTGTCGATGGCCTCGGCGATCATGTCGCCGATCTCGGGGTCGGCGGCGGAGATGCCCGCGACCTGGGAGATCTGGTCCTTGGAGTCGACCTCGACCGAGTTGGCCTTGATCGACTCGACGGCGGCGACCACGCCGGCCTCGATGCCCCGCTTGAGCGACATCGGGTTGGCGCCGGCGGCCACGTTGCGCAGGCCCTCGCGCACCATCGACCAGGCGAGCACGGTCGCCGTGGTGGTGCCGTCGCCCGCGACGTCGTCGGTCTTCTTCGCGACCTCCTTGACCAGTTCGGCCCCGATGCGCTCGTACGGGTCCTCGAGATCGATCTCCTTGGCGATCGACACCCCGTCGTTCGTGATCGTGGGCGCGCCCCACTTCTTGTCGAGCACCACGTTGCGGCCCTTGGGGCCGAGGGTGACCCGGACCGCGTCGGCCAGCTTGTTCATGCCGGCCTCGAGGGCGCGGCGGGCCTCGGCGTCGAATGCGATGATCTTGGGCATCCCTGAATTCCCTCCGTTGGGCACCGGGCTAGCACTCGTGCGATGTGAGTGCTAACCAGTCAAGCACGCCCGATCAGCACTCGCAACACGCGAGTGCTAACGCACGGGAGGGAGGTCGGCCGGACGTCAGCCGCCGGCGACGGCCGGGATGATCGACACCGTCTCGCCGTCGGGCACCGGGGTGTCCAGGCCGTCCAGGAAGCGGATGTCGTCGTCGGCCACGAACACGTTGACGTACCGGCGGAGGTTGCCGTCGTCGTCGAGCAGCCGGTCGGCGAACCCGGGGTGGGCGCCGTCGAGGCTGGCGAGCACGGCCCGCACGTCGGACCCCTCCAGCGTCACCTGTGATTGCCCGCCGCTGAGCGTGCGCAGCGTCGTGGGGATGCGGACGGAGACGGACATCGCGATCAGATCCTTGCTCGGAGGTGCCGACGGATCGTAACCAACCCCCTGCAGGGCCCGGTCATTCCGGGGCGGTGGGAACCGCGGAGAGCGCCTCGGCGACCACGGCCTCCACGCAGGCCAGCGTGTCGCCCCGGGCCCGGTCCTCGCCGAACCGCTCGACCAGCGAGACGACGGTCAGGCCCCGGGGCAGGCCGCCGGCCGGCGGGGTCAGGTCCTCGACCACCTCGCCCACCACGGCGAGGCACGGCACGCCCGCGGCCGCGGCCATCTCGGCCACCCCGCCGACCACCTTGCCCTCGAACGACTGCTCGTCGAGGAAGCCCTCGGCCGTGATCACCAGGTCGGCGCCCTCGATCAGGTCGTGGAGGTCGAGCTCGTCCGCCACGGCGTCGAATCCGCTGACCAGCCGGGCCCCGGCGACGGCCAGGCCGCCGGCCAGCCCGCCGGCCGCCCCGGCGCCCTCCAGGCTGCGGACGTCGACGCCGTGGTCGGCCAGGTAGACGTCGGCCAGGCGGTCGAGCCGCCGGCGCAGCAGCTCGACCTGGGCGGCCGAGGCGCCCTTCTGACGGGCGTAGACGGGCGCGGCGTCGACGAAGGGGGTGCGGACGTCGCAGAGAACAAGGATCTCGACGCCCGCCAGCCGGTGGAGCGGGTACAGCGCCCGCAGGGCACCGAGGCCCCCGTCGGTCGTCGCCGAGCCGCCCAGGCCGACCAGCACCCGGCGGGCGCCCGCGTCGACCGCGGCCGCCACCAGCTCGCCGGTGCCGACGCTGGAGGCGGCGACCGGGTCGTTGCCGTCGGCCCCGCCGGCCAGCGCCAGGCCCGAGGCCCGGGCCATCTCGACCACCGCGGTGCGCCCGTCGAGCCGCCACGATGCCGTCACGGGCTCGCCGAGGGGCCCGGTGACGGCGGTGGTGCGGTTGGGCCCGCCGAACACGTCGAGCGTGCCCTCGCCGCCGTCGGCCACGGGCACCTGGTCGCAGTCCCAGCCCGCGGCGGCCGCCGCGCGGCCGGCCGCGGCCGCCAGCTCGCGGGCGCTGGCGGTGCCGCGGATCTTGTCCGGGGCCACGACGACTCGCACAGCGGGCAGTCTGGCCGATGGTTCCGTGGCGAGCGCCGCGAGCGGTCCCGTAGTGTCGACCACTCGTGGACCGACCCGTCGTCGTCGTCTCGAATCGTGGCCCGCTCACCTTCCGTCCGGACGAGCGCGGCGCGCTCGTGGCCCGGCGCGGCGCGGGCGGGCTGGTGTCCGGCATCGCGCCGCTCGTCGCCGGCACGGACTCGCTGTGGGTAGCCGCAGCGATGACCGACGGGGACCGGGAGGCCGCGGCCGGCGGCGTGATCGAGGCGGACGACCTGCGGGTGCGGCTGCTGGCGATCGACCCGGAGGCCTACCGGCTGGCGTACGACGTGGTGAGCAACCAGACGCTGTGGTTCGTCTACCACGGCCTCTACGACCTGCCCCGGGAGCCGGCGTTCGGCCTGGAGCTGCGGGAGGCGTGGCAGGCCTACCGGCACGTCAACGACCAGTTCGCGGATGCGGTGGCCGAGACCGCCCCGGGCGGCGCGGTGGTGCTGGTCCAGGACTACCACCTGGGACTGTTGGGATCGGGCCTGGCCGAGCGCCGCCCGGACCTGGTCGCGGTCCACTTCAGCCACACCCCGTTCGCCACGCCCACATGGCTGCGGGTGCTGCCGGAGCACATCGCCGGCGAGGTGCTGGCCGGGATGGCGGCCCACCAGGCGTGCGGCTTCCACACCCGGGGCTGGGCGGCCGACTTCGAGGCCTGCTGCCGGGAGGTCCTGGCGCTGGAGCCGCGCACCTTCGTGTCGCCCCTGGCCAGCGACGCCGACGACATGGCCCGCGCGGCCGCGTCCCCGGCCTGCGCGGCGGCGTACGACGAGATCGCCGAGGCGGTGGGCGACCGGCTGGTGATCGTCCGGGTCGACCGCATCGAGCTGTCCAAGAACCTGCTGCGGGGGTTCCGGGCCTACGACGACCTGCTGGAACGTGTCCCCGAATGGCGGGAGCGGGTGGTCTTCCTGGCATCCGTGTACCCGTCCCGCGACGGGCGTGGCCGCCTACATCGACTACCAGCTGGAGGTCGAGGAGCTGGTCGAGTCCATCAACGAGCGCTGGGCCACGCCGGGCTGGACCCCGATCGTGTACGACACCCGCGACGACTACCCGCACTCGGTGGCGGTCCTGCGCCGGGCCGACGTGCTGCTGGTCAACCCGATCCGCGACGGCCTGAACCTGGTGGCCAAGGAGGGCGCGATCGTCAACGAGCGGGACGCGGTGCTCTGCCTGTCCCGGGAGGCGGGCGTCTGGGACGAGGTCGGCGCCGTGGCCCTGCCGGTCCCCCCGTTCGACATCGCCGCCACCGCGGAAGTGCTGGACACCGCCCTGCGCATGCCGGCGCCGGAGAGGGCGGCCCGGGCGGCCGCCCTGCGGGCGGCGGCGATCGCCCGCCGCCCGGCCGACTGGCTTGCGGATCAGCTGGCGGCCGCGGGGTGACCGGCGCCTGACGCCAGGCGGCGCAGCAGGTCGACCACGGCCGGCGGCCCGTCCACGACCAGGTCGGCGCGGCGGAGGAGATCGGGCGGCGCCTCGGCGCTGGCGACGGCGACCCGCAGCGTCTGCACGGCGCGCGTGGCGGCGAGGCGGTCGAGGGCGTCGTAGGCCGGGAGGTCGCCCCGGTCGTCGCCCGCATAGGCCACGGCCCCGAGCCCGGCGACGAGCGCCTCCAGCGCAGTGCCCTTGTCGGCCTCGATCGGCGGGTGGAGCTCGACCGACATCTTGGCCGCCCGCACCTCCAGCCCGGACCCGGCGGCCTGCGCCTCCGCCCATGCCATCACCGCGGCGGCCAGGTCCGGGCGGCGGCGGTAGTGGAGGGTCAGCGAGAGCCCCTTGGGCTCGACGTCCATGCCCAGCGGGCCCTCCGCGGCCGACGATCGGGCCACGTCGTCGACGACCCGGCGCCAGGCGCCGGCCTCGGCGTGGTCGGCGACACCGCCGTCCCGCACCGTCTCCAGCCCGTAGAGGCCCGAGATCACGATCTCGGGCGGCAGCAGCGGCCGCAGGAACGCCACCGGCCGTCCGGACATGACCGCCACCAGGCCGTAGCGGCCGGCGAGCGCGGCGAGGGCGTCCGCGGCCCCGGGGGCCGGGCGGGCCGACGCCGGGTCCTCGACGATGGGCGCCAGCGTGCCGTCGAAGTCGACCACCACGGCCGCCTCGCCCGGGCGGGCGAGGAACGGCGCCAGCTCGGCGTCGACGTCCGGGGTCGTCACCCGGCGATATCGGTGCCCATGAGGACGAGGATGTTCGCGCCCGCGACGTCGACGGGCGGCGGGTCGGTGAGCGGCTGGACCGACTCGGGCTGGAGGCCCAGCTCGCCGGCCAGCTTCGCCGCCTCGGGCTCGAACCCGGGGGTGGGCATGATCTGGGTCGTGTCCAGCTCCATGTCCGGCGGCGCATTCGTGGCCGGGGCGGTCTGGTAGCCGGCCGCCTGGAGCTGCTCTGTCTTGGTCCCCGCGGCCCCGCTGACCCCGGAGGCGTTGGCGACGATCACGATGACCTCGGCCGGCTGCCGGACCGCCGGCGCGGTGGTCTCGGTAGCGGCCGCACCGCCGCCAGCCGTGGTCGTCTCGGTGACGCCGGTGGCTAGCGAGCCGACGTCGGCGCTCGTGTTGTCCATCGCGCGCAGGACGAACAGGCCCAGGATCACGGCGACGGCCACCAGCACGACCCCGCGGACCGGGCTCTGCCCCCGGGAGGGGCCGGTGGGGGGTCGCTGGATGGTCTGCATGGGGACGCCTCCTCAGCGGACGTGGCCAGACTTGGTGCGGCCGGTGACCCGCGCCCGGCGGCGCAGGCTGCGGGCCCGGCGGAGGCGGTGGACCACGAGGGGGTCGTGCGCCGCCGCCTCCGGGGAGTCGATCAGCTCGGCGAGCAACCGGTAGTAGCGGGACGGGGACAGGCCGAGCCGCTCGCGGATGGCCGGGCCCTTCGCCGTGGGAAGGAGCCACCACCCCCGCTCGAAGTCGAGCATGTCCCGGTCACGATCGCTGAGCGCCATTTGGACAAGGCTGGCCCGACGCCCCTCGCGATGCAAGCACCCTCCGCCGTGCGGGCCGCGCGGGCCGCATGGCTGGCCGGTCGGCGCAGCCGGGACCGGTAGGGTCCAGGGGTTCGCCCGAGTAGCTCAGCCGGCCAGAGCAGGCGCCTTGTAAGCGTCAGGTCGCGGGTTCGACTCCCGCCTCGGGCTCGGGGCTCACCGCCGCCTGGCGATCTCGAAGCAGGCGAGCGCGGCGGCCGCCGCCACGTTGAGCGACCCGAGGCTGCCGTGCATCGGGATCGCCACGATCTGGTCGCACCGCTCCCGCACGAGCCGGGACAGCCCCCGGCCCTCGGCGCCGAGCACGAGGCACACGGGACCGGCGGGGTCGGACAGCTCGTACAGCGAGGCGGGCGCGTCGCCGTCCAGACCGACGACGTGCACACCGCCGGCGCGCAGCCGGGCGAGGGCCGCCGGCAGCCCGCCGACGACCGCGATCGGCACGTGCTCGATGGCCCCGGCCGCAGCCTTGGTGGCCGCCGGCGTGACGTGCACGGCCCGGTGCCGGGGCAGGACGGCGCCGGTGACCCCGGCGCATTCGGCGGACCGGAGTATGGCGCCGAGGTTCCCGGGATCGGTCACGCCGTCGAGCGCGACGAGGAACGCGGGCTGCCCCCGCCGCCGCGGCGCCGCCGACCCACCGGCGGCCGCCGTGGGCCGCCGCCCGGCGGCGAGCTCGTCGATGTCGGCCTCGGGCAGCGGGGCGGCCAGGGCGAGGACGCCCTGGGGCGCCTCGCACCGGGCCTGCGCGGCGAACCGCCCCCGTCCGACGGTCGTCACGGCCACCCGGGCGGCGGAGGCCAGCTCCCGGATGTCGTCGAGGATCGGCGCGTCGTCGCCCTCGTCGACCATCCACACCTCCCGGACCCGGCGCCGCCCCGCGAGCAGCAGCTCGCGCACGGCCTGCCGCCCCTCGACCTGGTCGCCGCCCAGCCCCCGGCCGGCCGACGAGGCGGCGCGGGGCTGCCGCCCGGCGGGCCGGCCAGGGCGACCCGTGCCGGGTCCGGCGGCTCGGGCGCCGGTGCTGCGGGGACCGCGCCAGTCGCCGCCGGTGTGCGATCCGCCGGCCCGCGAACCGCCGGCGCCGGAGCCGCCCGACCCGGCCGAGTCGCGCCCGCCGGAGCCGCCCGACCCGGCCGAGCCGCGCCCGGCGGGCGGCTGCCCGGATCGGGAGCGACCGCCGGCCGGGCGCGACCCGCCGGCGGATCGGCCCCCGCCCGTCGGGCGGGACTTGCCGGACCCGCCGCCCCGCCGCGGCGTCACGGGCGTGCTCCCGCCACCAGGGCGACCGCCAGGCAGGCGACGCCCTCGGCGCGGCCGATGGCGCCGAGCTTCTCCGCGCGCTTGCCGGCCACCGTGACCGGGGCGCCGACCGCGGCCGTCAGGCGGTCGTGGATGGCCTGGCGCTGGGAGGCGAGCTTGGGGCGTTCGGCGACCACCGTGCAGTCGACGTTGAGCGGGTGCCAGCCGGCCGCCCGCACGTCGGCGACGGCCCGGGAGAGGAGGTCGATCGAGTCGGCGCCGGTCCAGGTCGGGTCGGTGTCCGGGAAGTGCTGGCCGATGTCGCCGAGCCCGGCCGCGCCCAGCAAGGCGTCGGTCACCGCGTGGGCCACGACGTCGGCGTCGCTGTGGCCGGCCAGGCCGCGCTCGCCCGGGAACGTCACCCCGCCGAGGACCAGCGGTCGGGCCGGGTCGTCCGAGAACGGGTGCACGTCGAAGCCCTGGCCGATGCGCAGGGCCGGCAGCGCGTCACCGGGCACGGAGCAAAGCCTCGGCCACCGCCAGGTCGGTCGGGTGGGTGATCTTGATGTTGCGGGGGGAGCCGTCCACGACGACCACCTTGCCACCCGCGGCCTCGACCAGCGACGCATCGTCGGTGGCCTCCGCCCCGGTCGCATGGGCGCGGCGCAGGATCCCGGCGCCGAACGCCTGCGGCGTCTGCACCGCGACCAGCTCGTCGCGGTCGACCGGCTCGCCCGTGCGCGCCCGGACCGTGTCGCTCAGCGGCACCCCCGGCACGGCGGCGTCGGCCCCCGCCCGCACGGCGGCGACGACCGCCGCGTACGCGTCCGCGTCCGCCAGCGGGCGGGCCGCATCGTGAACGACGATCACCTCGGCGTCGTCCGGCACCCGGGCGAGCCCGGCCCGCACCGATCCCGAGCGGGTGCCGGCCCCGACGACGACCCCGTCGACGCCGGGCTCGGCGTCGCCGGACCGGTCGGGCGCCACGACGAGGACGACCCCGTCCGCTGCCGCCCGGGCCTCGTCCAGCGACCAGTCGAGGACCCGCCGGCCGGCCAGCATCTCGTACTGCTTGGCACCGCCGAACCGCCGGCCGGACCCCGCCGCCACCATGATCACCCACACCGATCCCATGACCGCGATGGTCGGCTCAACGCCCGGGGATCGGCAAGAGGAACAGCGCCACGGCCCCCGCGTCCCGCTTGCGCCGCAGAGCCGCGGCCCGGGCGCCGTCGCCGGGCCGGGCCTCGCCGTCATGCCGCAGGTGCACGATCGCCCGCAGCTCGGAGCGCTCGGCCGGCGACAGGCCGTCGACGAACGCGACCCGCTCGCCCCCCACGGGGAGCTGGAAGGCCTCGGACCCGTGGGCCTCGTGCAGGCTGTAGCGGGCGTCGCCGTCGTCCCGCCGCTCCTCGCCGAGCTGGCGCACCATCCCCTCGCCGTCGAAGACCATCGGCACGCCCCGGTCCTGGAGCTCGGCGTACACGAGTCCGATGAACGCCTCGCCGAAATCCTGGCCGTTCTGGTCGACGAGGATCGGGCCGCGGTTCTCGACCGCGCCGAGCTGCGCGACCAGCTCCTGGGCCCGCCGCAGGTCTCCTTCGCCCGCGACCGGCCCCTCCGCGCTGCTGGCGTAGGTGGGGAGGTTGGCGGCGCTCACCGCCACGACGACCGCCACGCCGATCGCCAGCGCGGGCCCCGCCCGGGCCGGACCGGCCCGGAGTGCCGTGAACAGAGCCGCCAGCAGGGCCGCGGCGACCAACGCCGCCACCGGCCACAGCCAGCGCATCTGGTTCGGGTAGACGCCGAGGACGCTGACCGGCGAGGTCGCCAGCGCCTCGATTCCCGCCACCACCGCGACGGCCGCGACCGCCAGCATGGTCGCGAGCGGTGCCCGTCCCGAGCGCCAGGCGACGACGGCGGCGGCCACCAGAGCCACCAGGATCACCGCCACCCACGCCACGGCCGCGCCGAGCGGCAGCACGCCGAGCACCCCGGTCCCCTTCGGCACGATGGGGATGCCGTCGGCGTAGCCCGAGCGGGAGAACCACGGGCCCGTCAAGACCTGGGCGACGAGGCGGGTGGCCAGCCTCGGGCCGTAGAACTCGACGCCGGTCGTGTGGGTGGCGCCGTAGATGCGGGACATGTTGCCCTCGCCCGGGCCGCTGACCTGCTCGATCAGCGGCTGGACCCAGGCGAGCACCAGGACGACCGCCGTCCACACGGCCGGCCGCCGCCAGGCGGGGCGCTCGCGCCGGTGCCACAGGTTGAGCGCCGCCAGCGCCGCGCCGGCCACCGCCATGGCGACGACCGGCACGGCGTAGCTCAGGTGGGTCTGCAGGACGAGGCTGCCCACGCCGGCGACCCATGGCGCCATCGCCAGGTCGCCGGAGGCGAGCACGGTCACGACCACCAGGAAGGCGAAGTACGGCAGCACCATCCCGTTGGGCGGCCAGCCGTCGAACAGCAGCTCGCTCCCGAGCGCGAACTCGAGGCCGACCAGCGCCAGGGCCACGGCAAGCATCGTGTCGGCCCCGCCGAGCCGGCGGGCGGCGACGACCGCGAGGGAGACGGCGCCCATGTTGACGAGCATCACGCCGACCGCCAGACCGACCCACGGGCCCAGCAACCGGACCGACGGGGCGAGAGCGTCGAAGTACAGCGGGCCGGGGTGGTTGAGCGGCACGTTCACGATGTCGGATGCCGAGGTCAACATCCCCAGGAGGGGGTGATGGGACGTGCCGACGTCCCGGGTGCGGACGAGGAGCATGCCGTTGTCGCTGATCGGCTGCCAGCCCCGGGCCAGCGCCCGCGTCGCCCCCACGATGATCGGCAGGTTCACGGCCACGAGCAGCGTGGCCAGCAGCGGCCGCCCGCCGTTCGGGCGGGGCACGACCACGGCGGACTGCGGAACGTCATGGACCTCCGCGACGGCTGCCCCGACTCCCACGTGCCGAGTCTCGCGTGTCCGTCACTCCTCGTGGAGTCGCAGTTGCGCCACTCAACGTAGGGGTTTCCTGCCGTAGCCGGGCGTGGGCCACGGCCAGCCGCCGGGCGGCGGTCGGACGCGCCGGGGAGAACTCGTTGCCCGTCATCGTTATCGTTCCGGTGTGATGACCCCAACCGATCTGCTCGCCGGCGTCGATCTCTTCAGCGATCTGACGCCCCAGGAGCTGAAGCACCTGGCCAACGCCGCGACTACCGAGGACCTGCGGCGGGGGGACGTGATCTTCCACGAGGACGACACCTCCGACACGCTCTACGTGGTCATCAACGGCCGGGTCGCCATCGCCAAGCGCTCGATCGACGGCCGGGAGTCGGTGGTCGCGCTGATGGAGCCCGGCGACCTCTTCGGCGAGATGGGCCTGTTCGAGCCGTTCGTCCGATCGGCCGAGGCCCGTGCGCTCGAGCAGTCCCAGGTGCTGGCGATCGGGTACGGCCCGATCCGCGAGGTCTACGAGCACCGACCCGAGCTGCTGTGGGGTGTGGTCGCGCTGCTCGCCGGGCGGGTCCGGACGATGGACGTGGCGCTCGCCGACTCGGTCTTCCTCGACGTGACGGGCCGCACCGCCAAGCGGCTGGTCGAGATGGCGGCCGGCGCCGACGAGTTCACGCTGCCGGTCACGCAGGAGGAGCTGGCCGCGATGGTCGGCGCGTCCCGCGAGCGGGTCAACAAGGCCATCGCCAGCTTCGTCCGGCTCGGCTGGATCGAACAGTCAGAACGCCGCTACCGCATCACCGACCGCGAGCAGCTCGAACGCCGCGCCCGCTGACGACCGGCGGTCCGACGCGAGGCGGCGGCGCCGCACCGCTCACCCGCCGAGGTGGGCGACCACCCGCCGCCAGGCGTCGGCCGCGTCGTCGGGCCGGTGGGCGGGACGGGACGCGTCGTGGGCGAAGCCGTGGTCGGCGCCCTCGTAGCGGACCACCTCCACGCCGGCGTCCTCCAGCGCGTCGAGGTCGGCCGCGGGCAGCCACGGGTCGACCGTCCCCGCGATCTCCAGCACCGGGCAGGCGCCGCCCCGGGCGGCGAGGGCCGCCAGCGGATCGCCCTGGGTCGGGCTGTGCCACATGTCCGGCACCCGCGCCATGCCGTAGAACGCGGCGGCCCGGGCGAACCGCCCGGTGGCGGTCGCCTTCATCGCGTACATCCCACCCATGCAGAACCCGAGGACGCCCACCGACGCCGCCCCGGTCGCGTCGGCGGCCGCCACCGCGTCGCCGAGCACCCGGGCGTCGTCGAGCGTCCCGCCCGCCTGCAGCCGCTCGGGCACGGCGAGGGCCTCGCGCCCCGGCCACAGCTCGACCGCGCACACGCACCATCCGGTCTCCCGGCACAGCCGGGCCACATGGTCGTCGAACAGCGGGCGCAGCCCACCGATGTCGGGCAGCACGACCAGGCCGCGCGCGGGCGCGTCGTCGGGCCGCGCGAGTTCGGCCGGCGTGCCGGACGGCAGGGCGATGCGCACGTAGGGACCTCCGGTGAGGCAGGCGGGGTCAGGAGTAGCGGTCGAGGATGGACGTCTCCGCCAGCCGCGACAGTCCCTCCTTGATGGCGCGCGCCCGCATCTCACCGACGCCGGTGACGTCGTCGAGGTCGTCGATGGTGGCCCGCATGACCTTCTGGAGCGTGCCGAAACGGTTCACGATCCGATCGATCACGGACTCCGGCAGGCGCGGGATGCGTGACAGCAGCCGGTAGCCCCGGGGCTGCACGTTGGCGTCGAGCTCGACCGCGCTGCCGGGCAGGTGCAGCGTCGAGCCCACGGCCTTGGGATCGAGCAGCTCCTCGGTGCCCATGGCGGACAGCGCCTCCATGGCCTGGTCGAGGTGCCACTCGGTCTCGGGCGTGAAGTAGTCGAGCATCACCAGGCGGCGATCGTCCTCGACCCCGCCCATCAGCTCGTCGAGCTGGAGCTTGACCAGCCGGCCGTCGACGCCCAGCTCCACGATGTCGCCCGCGATCTCGTCCGCGATGCGCCGGACCATCTCGGTGCGCTGCAGGACGTTGATCACGTCGCGCATGGTCACCAGGTCCTCGACCTCGAGCGCCGAGAGCGACGCCGTCACGCCGTCGAGCCGGTCGCGGTAGCGCTCCAGCGTCTGGAGCGCCTGGTTGGCTCGGGCCAGCAGCCGCGGGATCGTCTCGAGCGGGTGCTTCTCGTCGCCGACGTACACGGCGATGATCGACATGTCCTCGGACACCGAGATGACCGGGACCGTGATCGACCGGGCGACCCGCTCGGCCGTGCGGTGACGGGTGCCGGTCTCGGACGTCGGCACGTTGGGGTTGGGCACCAGGTGCACGTTGGCGCGGGCGATGCGGCTGGCGTCGCTGGCCAGGATGATCGCCCCGTCCATCTTCGCCAGCTCGGACAGGCGCTGCGGGCTGAACGCCGCGTCGAGCAGGAAACCGCCCGAGCAGATGTTCAGAACCTCGGGCCCGTCGCCCACCACGATGAGCGCGCCCATATTGGCCTGCAGGATGCGATCGATGCCCTCCCGCAGCCCGGTCCCTGGTGCCACCGCGGCGAGCGCGTCCAGGAGCGCAGCACTGGGCCTGGATACCACGGACGAAATGGTAGTGCGAGGTGGAGAGCACCCCGAGTGTCACCAGGGCGAGGACCGCCCCGGCGGCGCACGGCGCCGCCCACGGCGACCACGACGCGACCGTGTCGAGCATCGGTCACACCGCCGCCAGGGCCCGCGGATGCTCACGGAGCGCGTCGGCGATGGTCGCCACCCGGCTGACCCGCAGGCTCGCCGGTGCCGGCGGGGCGGACCGGGGCACCAGCGCGGTCGCGAACCCGAGCCGGGCCGCCTCGGACAGCCGGCGCTCGGTGCGCTGCACCTGGCGGATCTCGCCCCCCAGGCCGACCTCGCCGCACGCCACCAGGTCGGGCGGCAGGGGCCGCCCGGTCGCCGACGACGCCACCGCCAGGGCGACGGCGAGGTCGACCCCCGGCTCCTGGACCCGCACCCCACCCGCCACCGCGACGTGCACCTCGGCCCGGCCGACGTCGAGCCCCGCGTGGCGCTCGAGCACGGCCAGCACCTGGGCGAGACGGCCGCCGTCGACGCCCTGCGCGGTGCGCCGGGGCGTGGGGGCCGCGGTCGGCACCACCAGCGCCTGGACCTCGACCAGCAGCGGGCGCTGGCCGTCGAGCACCGGCGCCACCACCGACCCGGCCACCCCCGGCTGGCGGTCGGCCAGGAACAGCGCGCTCGGGTCGGGCACCGCCACGAGCCCGCCCTCGCCCATCTCGAACAGGCCCAGCTCGTGCGTGCCGCCGAACCGGTGCTTGACCGCCCGCAGCATGCGCAGCGCGTGGTGGCGCTCGCCCTCGAACGCGAGCACGGTGTCGACCAGGTGCTCGAGCACCCGGGGACCCGCGAGGCCGCCGTCCTTGGTGACGTGACCGACCAGCACGATGCTCACCCCCCGGGCCTTGGCCTCGACGACCAGGCGCTGAGCACACCCCCGCACCTGGCCCACCGAGCCCGGGGCGGAGCCGAGGTCGGGGTCGTACACCGTCTGGATCGAGTCGAGCACGACGACGTCGGGCGCGACGGCGCCGATGTGCCCGAGGACGACGGGCACCGATGTCTCGGCCACCAGCCACAGCGACGGCGCCGCCAGGCCCAGCCGCTCGGCCCGGAGCGCCACCTGGCGCGCGGACTCCTCGGCCGTGACGTAGAGGCAGGTCGCGCCCCGCTCGGCCAGCGACGCCAGAGCCTGGAGCAGCAGGGTGGACTTGCCCACCCCGGGCTCGCCGCCGAGCACGGTGACCGACCCGGGCACCAGCCCGCCGCCGAGGACCCGGTCGAGCTCCTCGTCGCCGGTGGGGACCGGCAGCCCGGCCTCGCCCACCGCCTCGGCGATGGGGATGGGCACCGACCCGGGGGCGAGCGCCCCGACGACCCCACCAGCCCCGCCGAAACCGCCGCCGCCCGACACCCACGGCGTGGTGGCGACCACGCGCTGCTCGACGAGGGTGCCGGACGCCTCGCACGCGGGGCACCACCCGGTCCACTGCGGCGCGTCCGCGCCGCACGTCCCACACCGGTAGACGGTCTTGTCCCGAGCCATCGGCGAGACCCTACGGGCGGGGTATGACAATCAAGGCCGGCCGCGGTACGTGTCAGTAGGGGTGAGACACCGGTGGTTCAGAGGGGTGTCGGGGTCAGGGGCTGCTCGTCGGGCCGGTTGATCCATGTTGCCTCGGGGATGCGGGGCGCGACGGGTGGTCGGCGGAAGCGTTGGGGGTGGGTGGTGTAGGCGGTGTCGAGGACGGCTTGGCGGTGGGCCCGGATGGCGGTGGCTCGGCCGTGGTGGACGTCGGCGGGGGTGTGTAGGGCGATGCCGGTGTGGCGGTGCCGGTGGTTGTAGTGGTCGAAGAACTCGTCGACGAAGGCCCGGGCGGCGGCGAGGCTGGTGAAGCGTTTGGGGAACCGGGGCGAGTATTTGAGTGTCTTGAACTGGGCTTCGGAGTAGGGGTTGTCGTTGGACTGGTGGGGCCGGGAGTGGGACTGGAGGACGCCGAGGTCGGCGAGGAGCTGGGTGACGGTTTTGGAGGTCATCGAGCTGCCGCGGTCGGCGTGCAGGGTGAGCTGGCCGGCGTTGACGTGGTGGTCGTAGATGGCACCGGCGATGAGTTCTTCGGCGAGGCGGGCCGATTCGCGGGGGGCGACGAGCCAGCCGACGGCGTAGCGGCTGTAGACGTCGAGGATCACGTAGAGGTGGAACCAGGTCCACTTGTAAGGCCCGGCCAGCTTGGTGATGTCCCAGGACCACACCTGGTTGGGGCCGGTGGCCACTAGTTCGGGCTTGACCGTCGGTGGCCGGCGGGCCTGGGCTCGCCGTTCGCGGACCTGGGCCCGTTGGCGCAACAGCCGGTACATGGTCGAGATCGACGCCAGGTAGGTGCCCTCATCGAGCAGGGTGGCCCAGATCTGGGCGGGGGCGGCGTCGCAGAACCGCTGCGAGTTGAGCACCTCGATGATGGCGTCGGCCTCGCTGAGGGCGATGGCACGGTGGGAGCGGGGTCGGGGTGCGGGGGGTCCGCACACGGCTGCGCGGCGGTGCCGGTAGTGGCTGGCCCGGGAGCGGCCCAGGGCGGCGCAGGCGCGGGTGCGGGGGACGCCGCGGGCGACGAGTTCGTCGATGCCGGCGTCTTGGATCGCGGTCATTCGTCGTCGGTGGTCGCGCTCTTGGAGATCTCCTCCAAGAGCGCGTGCACTTTTCCCTGGACCTCGATGATCACCTCGGCTTGGGCGAGCTTGTTGCGGAGCCGTTCGTTCTCGGCCCGAAGCTTGGCCAGCTCGCTGTGGCTCGGACCGCCGCGGCCGCCGTCGCTGCGGCCGAGGCCGGCTTTGAGCAGGCCTTGGCGGTGTTGGCGGCGCCAGTCGGTGATCAGGCTCGAGTAGAGGCCCTCACGGCGCAAGATGGCGCCCTTCTCGCCGGACTCGGAGCAGGCGTCGTACTCGGCGAGGATCGCGAGCTTGTACTCGGCGCTGAAGGCACGCCGGATGACGTTGCGGTGGTAGCGCTCGCCGCCGTCGGTGCCGGTGCCGTCGTCCACGTGCCAAGTATCGGCCCGGTAGATCCGGGCTCGCTTGGAGGGTCCGGGTCGGCGGCGTTTGTCGGGTCCGGCGGGGCCGGGGGTGGGGTCAAGGTTGTGCATCAGGATGTTCACCGTTCTCGCCCTCGATGCGCAGATCGGGGATGGTCACGGTGTCTCACCCCTCACGGACACAGAGGGCCGGGGCCGCGAGCTACCGCGGGTAACGTCGCCGCTCGTCCGCGCCCGGGTTCTCGTGCCCTTGTACGCGGCCCTCGCCGCCGTCCTCACCTGGCCGCTCGTCGCCCACCTGACGACGTCGCTGCCCTACGGCACCGAGCCCGTCGCCACCGTGCCGCTGTTCAACCTGTGGACCCTGCGGTGGAACCAGATCGAGGTCGGGCACCTCTTCCGGCACTACTGGGACGCCCCGCTGTTCCACCCCGCCGCCGGTGCCTTCGCCCTGTCCGAGCCGCAGCCGCTCACCGGCGTCGCGGCGTTCACGCCGCTGGCGGCGATCGGCGGGAACCCGGTGCTCGCCTACAACCTCGTCCTGCTCGGGGCCCTCGTGCTCAACGGCGTCGGCGCCAACCGGCTCGCGCGGACGCTCGGGGCCGCACCCGTGCCCGCCGCCACGGCCGGCGGGCTGGCGGTGGCGCTGCCGTTCGTCGGCGCGCAACTGGGCGTCCTCCAGCTGGCGATGGTGTTCCCGATCTTCTTCCTGATCGACGCCATCCTGCGGTGGGCGCCCCTCGGCGGCCGGCGGCAGGCGGCGGTGATCGGGGTGTGGCTGGCGGTCGCCTTCCTCACCTGCGGGTACTACGGGCTGTTCGCCGCTGTCGTCCTCGCGCCCGCCAGCCTGGCGTTCGTGCGCCGGCGCTGGTTCAGCAAGGAGCGGGCGCTGGACCTGGTCACGGCGCTGGGCACGTTCGCCGTGCCGGCCCTGCCGATCGTGCTCGCCCAGGCCCGCATCACCGCCGACTACCGGCGCTCGAAGGCGACCATCCTCGGCCTCAGCGCCGAGCTGAGCGACTTCTGGCGGCTGCCGGCCGCGTCCCGGGGGTCGGGCGTCCTGCCGTGGATCGGGTCGGTCGCCTCCGGCGAGGGCCGGCCGCTCTACCCGGGGACCGTCCTGCTGCTGCTGGCCGTCGCCGGGCTCGCCATCGTCGTGCCGCCGGCCGCCTTCGATCCCACCGACGACGACGACAGCCGGCGGACCCTGTTCCTCCTGGTCGGGATGGTGCTGGCCTGGCTGCTCAGCCTCGGCCTCAACCTCCAGCCGGGGGGCTGGGAGCCCTACGACCTGGTCCGCAGGTACGTCCCCGGGTTCGCCAGCCTCCGCAGCCCGTTCCGGGCCGACGTGATCGTGCAGGTGTTCCTGGTCGCCTTCGCCGCCCTCGCGCTCGACGCCGGGTGGCGGCGGCTCCGGGCGCTCCCGGCACTCGGGCCGCCCGGCGGTGCCCGCCGACCCCGGTGGGCCCGCCTGGCGGGACCGGCCGTCGCCGTCGCCATCGTCGGCCTGGCCGTGCTGGAGACCGGCGTCATGCCGGTGCGCATGTACCACGTCGATCGGGACACGCCCGACTGGGCCACATACCTCGCCGACCATCCGCCGCCCGGTGGCGAACCGGTCGTGGCGTTCATGCCGTTCCCGCCGACGGGGAGCGTGGTCGACTACCTGGACACCGTCAACGACATGCTCGGGGTGCTCGACCGGGACGGCGCCACGACCGTGAACGGGTACTCCGGGCTGTTCCCCGCCACCTACGACGCGCTCGAGGACGCCGCCCGGGCCTACCCGAACGACGAGACCGACGCCCTGTTCCGCCGCTACGGGGTGACGACCGTCGTCGCCGATCGGGACTGGCTCGCCGAGCACCCGGCGGCTGGCGACGCGCTGGACGCCGACTACCGGACCACGTTCACCGGTCCGCAGACGGTCGTCTACGAGCGGCGCTAGGCGTTTTGTCCGCGGAAGTGGTCGCTACAACAACCGGTTCCACGGACAAAACCTGTCGGAGGCGCCGTCGTGGCTCAGCTCACCGCCTTGCGCACGAGTGCGGCGATCCTTGCCTCTTCGGCGTCGGTCAACTGCGTCAATGCGAAGGAGGTCGGCCACATCGCCCCGTCGTCGAGCTTCGCGTCCTCGTTGAAGCCGAACGTCGCGTACCGCGACGTGAACTTCTCGGCGCTCTGGAAGAAGCAGATGATCTTGCCGTCCTTGGCGTACGCGGGCATGCCGTACCAGGTCTTCGGCGAGAGGTCGGGCGCGGTGGCCGTGACGATCGCGTGGAACCGCTCGGCCATGGCACGATCCGATCCCTGCATCTCGGCGATCTTGGCCAGCAGCGCGCTTTCCCCGTCCGCCCGGAGCGCCTCCGCCTTCAGCTCCTTGGCGCGCTCCCGCATCGCGGCTCGTTCTTCGGCCGTGAACCCCTTGGACCTGCTGCCGGTCGCGGCGGTGCGCTTGGCGGACCGCTGCGTGCTCTTGGTTGCCGGCTTGCTCTCAGCCATTGCGAAGCACCTCCGTGTGTCGAACGAATCCCTCATCGGGACGCAGCTTACACCATATGAGAGTACTACTCTCAATTCGAGAGTGCTAGTCTCATTGCCGTGGCTACGAGCCAGGCCCGCACCCGTCTCGCCCGCCGGGCGGTGGTCGACGCTGCCCGGGAGCTCTTCCTCGCACGCGGCTACCAGGCGACGACCGTCGACGCCATCAGCGACTGCTCCGACGTTCCCGCGGCAACCGTGTACCGCCTGTTCTCCTCGAAGCTCGGGATCCTCGAGGCCGTGCTCGACGTCTCCATCGCCGGCGACGACCAGGCGCTGCCGTTGCAGGAGCGGCCGCAGGTGGCCGCGCTCCTTGCCGAGCCCGACCCCGACAAGATCCTCGCGGGGCTCGCCGGCATCACCGTCGCGATCAATGCGAGAAGCAACGACGTCTACCGCATCCTGTCGGGCGCAGCGGGCTCGGACCCCGCGGCGGCCGCACTGCTCGCCGACTACAAGCAGCGGCGCGACGAGGGCCAAGGGCAGATCGCGCGCTCGCTCGCACGCGCCCGCGCACTGCGGCCCGGGCTACGGGAACGCGACGCGGCCGACCTCATCCATGCGCTCGTGTCCCCCGAGCTGTACCGGCTGCTCGTCGTCGACCGGGGCTGGGCGCCGGAGCGCTACGAACAGTGGCTCGCCGGCGTCCTCGCGGACCAGCTGACTCGATGATGCTGCGCGATGGTGCGCCCCTTCCGCACACGTACACCAACGACGTGACGGTGCTGGGTGACCTTGTCACGAAGCGCTATCGGGGGCCGGGGGCGATCATGCGACAGCAGCGAGAGGAGCTGGCGATCCGCTCGGTCGCCGATCGTCTCCCTGTCGCGACGATCGTGGACTCACGACCCGGCGTGCTCGTCCTCGGCAGGGTCCCGGGGCGGCACGGCCAGGAACGGATCGACGGCGGCGAAGGAGACGCCGTCATGTTCGGCTTGGGTCGTGTCCTGCGCGAGGTCCAGGCCGTCAGCCCGCTCTTCTTCGGCGAGTTTCACGGCGCCGGCGTCCTTGTGCACCATGACTTCGGTCCGAACAACGTGCTGTCTGCAGACCACGACGACTCGATCGCTCTCATCGCCGACTGGGAGTGGAGCACTGTCGGTAGCCCCATCACCGATCTCGCGTGGGCCGAGTTCATCGTCCGGATGCACCACTCGGAGCACGAGGACTGCCTACAGGCACTGTTCGACGGCTACGGCAAGCGTCCGGCCTGGAGCGAACGGCAAGCCGCGATGGCCCGTCGGGCCACCGCCCTTGCGACCTGGGTCCGCTCGTACAAGGGCGCTGAGGCGGCGTCGACGTGGGATCGCCGTTCTCGCCGCATCGAGCAGTGGCGGGACATCGGCTGATCACCACGAACTCAGCTCACTCGGGCCCGCCTGATACACCTCGGGACATCTGGATCGCCGTCCGGAACGCCCGCCCGACGAGCACCAGGACGAGGACCACCAGCGCCACCATCGCCAGCGCCATGAGGGCGAGCGCGGGCCAGTGGTAGACGGTGCCGTCGTGCTCCATGATCAGCGGGGGGTCGCCGAGGCGCGGGTGCCACGACTTCGTGTCACCCGCCAGATCCGCGGTGATCTCGAGGCTGAACTGGTCCTTCAGCGGCTTGCCGGTGCGGGCCTCGATGGCCGCGGGGTCCTCCCCCAGCGCCTCGCCGTCGAGGGCGGCCGCCAGGCCCGCGTCGCCGAAGGACTCCAGCCCGCCGCTCAGGTCGACGAGACCCTTGAACCCGAACTGCGTCCGCCCGAACGGGTCGCGCCGGGTGACGTGGAGGTGCTGCAGCGCGCCGTCCGGGTCGGTGAGCTGGGCCAGGACCTGGTCAGCCTCCTCCGGCGTCCCGAACGGATGGGTCACCCGCACCCAGGTCGTGCCGTCGCCGGCGGCCTCCGGCTCGCCGACCGTCCACCCGCCCGCGGCCAAGTCGCCAGTCCGGATCAGGGCGGCCAGGTCGTCCGCGTCGGACACCCCGTTGTCGTCGAGGTCGGGCAGCCGGGACAGCGCCTCGTCGTCGAGCCCCGCCGCGACCTCGACCATGCCGGACCCGTCGTCGTCCACGTCGACGGTCACAGCCGTACGCACCTGGCACGCCGAGGCGACCAGGATGGCCAGCACGGTCGGCAGCAGTCGGCGGACTAAGGCGCTTGATCTGTCCACTGAAGTGCCAGACGTTACACAGCGCAGCACGCCATACGCGGCAGGGAGTCGCCCAAAGGGGCGACTCCACTTGCCGTACTTCGTGGGGATCTAGCTGTCGGTGGGCGGCGCGCCGCCGGCCTCGGCCAGCTCGAGCGACGGCGGCGTGAAGCCCTCGACCGTGCGGAACACGATGACACGCTCGCCGGTCTCCGGGTCGTCCTCGGCGTCGACCACGACGATCTCGCCGGCCCGGACCTCCTTGAGCAGGAGCTTCTCGGACACCGGATCTTCCACCATCCGCTGGATCGCCCGCCGCAGCGGCCGGGCGCCCAGTTGGGGGTCGTAGCCCTTGTCGGCCAGGAGGTACTTGGCCTCCTGCGTGAGCTCCATGCCCAGGCCCTGACTCTCGAGCTGGCGCTGCACCCGGGCGATCATCAGGTCGACGATCTGGGTGACCTCGTCCTTGGTGAGCTCGTGGAACACGATCGTGTCGTCGATGCGGTTCAGGAACTCGGGACGGAAGTGCAGCTTGAGGGCGTCGTTGACCTTCTCCTTCATCTTCTCGTAGGAGACGGCCTCGTCGGAGCGGGCGAAGCCCACGCTGGCCTTGCGCAGGTCGGCGGTGCCCAGGTTGGAGGTCATGATCAGCACGGTGTTGCGGAAGTCGACCGAGCGGCCCTGGGCGTCGGTGAGGCGCCCCTCCTCCAGGATCTGGAGCAGCGTGTTGAACACGTCGGGGTGGGCCTTCTCGATCTCGTCGAACAGCACCACCGAGAACGGCTTGCGCCGGACGGCCTCGGTGAGCTGGCCGCCCTCCTCGTAGCCGACGTAGCCCGGGGGCGAGCCGACGAGGCGGGACACCGTGTGCTTCTCCATGTACTCGGACATGTCGAGCTGGATCAGCGCGGTCTCGTCGCCGAACAGGAACTCGGCCAGCGTGCGGGCGGACTCGGTCTTGCCCACGCCGGAGGGGCCCAGGAAGATGAACGACCCGCTCGGCCGCTTGGGGTCCTTGAGGCCGGCCCGGGTGCGGCGGATGGCCTGGCTGACCGCCCGGATGGCGTCCTCCTGGCCCACGACCCGCTTGTGCAGCTCGTCCTCCATGCGCAGGAGCTTCTGGGTCTCTTCCTCGGTGAGCTTGTAGACCGGGATGCCGGTCCACACCGAGAGGACCTCGGCGATGGCCTCCTCGTCGACCTCGTCGAACAGGTCGACGCCCGAGTCCTTGATCTCGCGCTCCTTGGCCTCCTTGCGGGCCAGCAGCTCCTTTTCGGTGTCGCGGAGGCGACCGGCCTCCTCGAAGTCCTGCCGCTCGACGGCCTTCTTCTTGGACTCGACGACCGCGGCGAGCTCGTTCTCGAGGTCCTTGTAGTCGGACGGGGTCTGCATGCGCTTGATGCGCAGCCGGCTGCCGGCCTCGTCGATGAGGTCGATGGCCTTGTCGGGCAGGAACCGGTCGGAGATGTAGCGATCGGCCAGGTTGGCCGACGCCACCAGGGCCTGGTCGGTGATCGTGACCCGGTGGTGGGCCTCGTAGCGGTCGCGCAGGCCCTTCAGGATCTCGATCGTGTGGGCCACGGTGGGCTCGTCGACCGTGATCTTCTGGAAGCGGCGCTCGAGGGCAGCGTCCTTCTCGAGGTGCTTGCGGTACTCGTCGAGCGTCGTGGCGCCGATCGTCTGCAGCTCGCCCCGGGCCAGCATCGGCTTGAGGATCGAGGCGGCGTCGATCGCGCCCTCGGCGGCGCCGGCACCGACGAGCGTGTGGATCTCGTCGATGAACAGGATGATGTCGCCGCGGGTGCGGATCTCCTTGAGCACCTTCTTCAGGCGCTCCTCGAAATCGCCCCGGTAGCGGCTGCCGGCCACGAGCGCGCCCAGGTCGAGCGTGTAGAGCTGCTTGCCCTTCAGCGTCTCGGGCACGTCGTTGGACACGATGTTCTGGGCCAGGCCCTCGACGATCGCGGTCTTGCCGACACCGGGCTCGCCCACCAGCACCGGGTTGTTCTTGGTGCGGCGGGACAGGACCTGCATCACCCGCTCCATCTCGCGGGCGCGGCCGATCACCGGGTCGAGCTTCTTCTCGCGGGCGAGCTGGGTGAGGTTGCGGCCGAACTGGTCGAGGACCAGGGAGCCGGTGGGCTGCGCCTCGGCCGCGCCGGTGCCCGAGGGGGCGCCGGCCTTCTCGCCGGCCGGACCGCCCGAGCCCTGGTAGCCAGACAGCAGCTGGATGACCTGCTGGCGGACGCGGGACAGGTCGGCACCCAGCTTGACCAGCACCTGGGCCGCGACGCCCTCGCCCTCGCGGATGAGGCCGAGGAGGATGTGCTCGGTGCCGATGTAGTTGTGGCCGAGCTGCAGCGCCTCACGCAGGGAGAGCTCGAGGACCTTCTTGGCGCGGGGCGTGAACGGGATGTGCCCGGACGGCGAGGAGCCGCCCTGCCCGATGATCTCCTCGACCTGCTGGCGGACCGCCTCCAGGCTGATGCCCAGCGACTCGAGCGCCTTGGCCGCGACACCCTCACCCTCGTGGATCAGGCCCAGGAGGATGTGCTCGGTGCCGATGTAGTTGTGGTTGAGGAGCCGGGCTTCTTCCTGGGCCAGCACGACGACCCGTCGCGCCCGGTCGGTGAACCGTTCGAACAAGAGCTGCCTCCCGCCAGTCGGGGGATCCGTGCGCCGAGTGTACAGCCCACCCCTAGGCGGCAACTCTTCGAGCGGCTGTCTGGCGCCTTCGTAACCGTATTGCGCGCGGGCCACCACGCCCAGTGGTGTCGCGTCCGCTACCCCTCGGCCGTGCCCGTCGAAGCCTGCTCGACAGCCTCGCGGACGGCCGCGGGGCTGGTGCCCAGCTCGGTCAGGACCGGGGCGGCCAGGCCCTCCGGCTTCTCGGCGCGGCGGACGAACCCGAGCAGCAGGTCGCCGCTGTCGATGTCCTCCCGGCCGGCCAGGACCGCCTCGACCAGCGCCATCTCGACCACGTCGAGGCCGGACGGGACGAGGACCGCGCCGAAGCCTCCGCTGGTCGGGCGCCCCTCGCCGCGTCCCGCGAGTGCCCCGATCCGCTCGCGGGCCCCGTCGAGCGTGATGCCGGCGGCGGCCAGGGCGCGGGCGCCGCGACCCTCGCCCGCGGCGAGGATGCCGAGCAGCACGTGCTCCTCGCCGACGTAGGCGCGCTGGAGCCGCTGCGCCTCGAGATCGGCCCGCTCCAGCGCCTGGCGGGCGTCGGGGGTGAAGCGCCGGAGCACGGGGAGCATCTCCTCGCCGACCCGCTCGCGGCCCCCGCCGCCCCGCCGGGCGAAGCCGATGCGGCGCAGCAGCGATCGGGGCGGGCTGACCACCCCGCCGGCACCCGACGCCCCCCGGGCGCCGATCATCTCGCTGACGGTGGCCTCGACGACCCGCAGGTCCGCGCCGAGCGCGACCAGCGCCTGGCAGCCGACGCCCTCGCCCTCCCGGATCAGGCCCAGCAGCACGTGCTCGGTGCCGATGTACTGGTGGCCGAGCGCGAGGGCCTCGCGCAGCGACAGCTCCAGCACCTTCTTGGCCCGGGGCGTGAACGGGATGTGGACCATCCCGGGGTCGGCGTCGCCCCGCCCGACGATCGACTCGACCTCGGCCCGGGCCGCGTCGATCTGCACGCCGACAGCGGCGAGGGCGCGGCCCGAGACCCCGTCCTCGATCCGCACGAGCGCGAGGAAGATGTGCTCGGTGCCGATGTAGTCGTGGCCGAGCTGTCGCGACTCCTCCTGCGACAGCACGACGACCCGTCGGGCCCTATCTGTGAACCGCTCGAACATCCGCCCTCCCCGGGGCTGGGCACGCGATCTCGAAGTTAGTTCC
Organism: uncultured Acidimicrobiales bacterium; assembly: GCA_963739835.1. Taxonomy (GTDB): domain Bacteria; phylum Actinomycetota; class Acidimicrobiia; order Acidimicrobiales; family VFJN01; genus ZC4RG19. Next base: position 60,504 of record CAVUBW010000020.1, on the reverse strand, counting down.
CGCCCTCCCCTACCGTTACCGCCGTGCCTCCGCCCCATCCGCTGCTCGACCTGCCCGGCCTGCCCGCCCTGCGACAGCGGGTCGACAAGCGGCTGGCGGCAGCCGTCGAGTCGTCCGATCCGGCCATGACCGAGATGGCGTCGCACCTCGTGCGGGCCGGCGGGAAGCGGTTGCGGCCGGTGCTCGCGGCCGTGGCGTCCACGGCGGGAGGCGGGCCGCGCACGGTCAGCGACGACGCCGTGACGGGCGGCGTGGCCTGCGAGCTGGTGCACGTCGGCTCGCTGCACCACGACGACGTGATCGACGAGGCGCCGACCCGCCACAGCGTCGAGAGCGTGAACGCCCGGTGGGGCAACCTGCGGGCCATCCTGTCGGGCGACTTCCTGCTGGCCCGGGCGTCGGAGCTGGCGGCGTCGCTGGGCACCGAGGTCGCGGGGCTGCTGGCCGCGACGATCGGGCGGCTGTGCGAGGGCGAGGTGCGGGAGCTGCAGCTCGCCTACCAGGTCGACCGCAGCGAGGCCGACTACCGGGTGGCGATCGGGGGCAAGACGGCGGCGCTCTACGCCACCGCGTGCCGGATCGGCGGGATCGTCTCGTCGCTGCCGGCAGAGGAGATCGACGCGCTGACCGAGTTCGGCCTGCGCTACGGGATGGCGTTCCAGATCGTGGACGACGTCCTCGACGTGGTCGCCAGCGAGGACGACCTGGGCAAGCCGGCCGGCCACGACATGGCCGAGGGGGTCTACAACCTGCCGGTGATGCGGACGCTGGCCGCCGGCGGGGCCGCGGCCGACGAGCTGCGGGCGCTGCTGGGCGGCCCGCTCGACCCGGAGGGCCAGGAGCGGGCGCTGACGCTGGTCCGGGCCGGCACCGGGGTGGCGGAGTCGGTGGCGGCGGCACAGGACGAGGTCGAGGCCGCGGTGGCGGCGCTGGCGACCCTGCCGGAGTCGCCCGCGGGCGAGAGCCTGGCCGCCGCGGCGCGCCACCTCGTCGCCACCGTCGAGGCGCCGCCGGCGTGACCGACCGGTCGGTCGACTGGGACCGGGCCGCCGCCGACTACCACCAGGCGCGCGGCGCGATCGCGGCCACCGCCGCCTGGCGGGAGCCTGCCGAGCGCGAGCTGGCGGACGCGCCGCCCGGCCCGCTCCTCGACGTGGGCTCGGGGACGGGGATCTGGTCGGGCCACCTCGCCCGCTGGGCCGGCCGAGCGGTGGTGGCGGTGGAGCCCTCGGCCGGGATGCGGCACCAGGCCGCGGCGGCCGGTCCCGGCGCCGGGCGCCCGGTGTTCCAGGTCGCGGGCCGGGCCGAGGCCCTGCCGGTCCGGCCCGGATCCGCGGGTGGCGCCTGGCTGTCGGGCGTCGTCCACCACGTGGACTACGCCGCCTGTGCGCGCGAGCTGCGGCGGGCGCTGCGGGCCGGGGCGCCGGTGCTCGTCCGCGGCGCCTTCGCCGGCCGGTACTCCGGCATCCCCGTCGTGCGCTATTTCCCGGCAGCCCGGCCGGTGCTCGACCGGTTCCCGGCGGTCGAGGACGTGACCGCGGCGTTCGCGGCCGCCGGCTTCAGCGCGACCCTGCTGGAACGAGTCGACGAGCCGGACGCGGACCTGCGCCACTGGCGGGAGGCGCTGCCCCGCCAGCGCCACGCCGACACGGCGTTCGCCGGGCTCAGCGACGCCGAGTTCGCCGCCGGGCTGCGGGCCGTCGACGCCGACATCGCCGCGGGCCGCGGCCCCGGGCCCGTCGGGCTAGACCTGCTGGTCCTCCGCTAGTCGGCGTGCACGCCGAGCGCGTCGAGCAGCAGCTCGCGGATCGCCGCGTGCCTCGGGTCGCACGCCGAGCGGGGATGCGGCAGGTCGACCGGGACGTCGACCCCCAGCTCGCCGCCCGCCAGCACCAGGGCCCGGTCGGCGAGAGCCAGCGCCTCGTCGACGTCGTGGGTGACGAGCAGCACCGCGGGGCGGTGCCGGGCGCACAGGTCCCGGAGCAGGCGGTGCATCCGCAGCCGGGTCAGCGCGTCGAGCGCGCCCAGCGGCTCGTCGGCCAGGAGCAGCTCCGGCTCCCACACGAGCGCCCTGGCCAGCGCCACCCGCTGCGCCTCGCCGCCGGACAGCTCGCTCGGCCAGGCCCGCTCGCGCCCGGCGAGCCCGACCTCGGCCAGCGCGGCGCGGCCCCGCTCGGCCGCGGCCGCTCCCCGGGTGCCGAACAGGACGTTGTCGAGCACCCGCTTCCACGGCAAGAGGCGAGCGTCCTGGAACACGACGGCCAGCCGGGCCGGGACGGCGAGGTCGCCCGTGCCGGACACGTCGTGGTCGAGACCGGCCAGCGCGCGCAGCAGCGTGCTCTTGCCCGAGCCGCTGTGGCCGAGCAGCGCCACGAACTCCCCGGCACGGATCCTCAGGTCGATCCCGTCGAGCACCGTGCGGTCGCCGAAGCGGCGGGTGAGGCCGGCGATCCGCACCGCCGGCGCGCTCAGCTCGCCGCCGTGCGTCGCCACGACAGCACCCTGCGCTCGACGAGCCGGACCGCGCCGTCGGAGGCGAAGCCAAGGATCCCGTACACAGCCGTCGTCGGCTTTCGACGCGCAGGCGTCGATCAGTAGTGCCGGGCCCCGGGACGCTGGGTAGCGTCCCGCCCGTGCCCATCGTGCCCGACACCAAGGACTGGACCTGGGTGCTGGAGCGCCCCTGCCCCGAGTGCGGCTTCGAGGCCGGGACGATCGACCGGGAGGCGGTGGCCGGCATGGTCCGGGACAACGCCGCCGCCTGGCGCGAGGTCCTGGCCCGCCCGGCCGAGCTGGTGGCGCGGCGTCCGTCCGACGACCGCTGGTCCGCTCTCGAGTACGCCTGCCACGTCCGAGACGTGTTCCGCATCTACGACCAGCGCCTGGCGCTGATGCTGGCCGAGGACGACCCCGACTTCGCCAACTGGGACCAGGACGTCACCGCGGTCGAGGACCGCTACGGCGAGCAGGATCCCGACACGGTGGCCGAGGCGATCACGGCGGCCGCCGCACCGCTGGCCGACCGGTTCGCCGGCGTGGCCGGCGACACGTGGCAGCGCACGGGCAACCGCAGCGACGGGGCGACGTTCACGGTCGAGAGCTTCGCCCGCTACTTCATCCACGACCCGGTGCACCACCTGCACGACGTGGCGACCGGGTTCGCGGCGCTCGGCGGTGGGTGACCTCCCACTTCCTGACGCGATCGGTTGTGGCGCCGTTGGTGCTGGCCCGGGCAGGCGTGCGTCGCCTCTGTTTTGGGGGTTTCTCGTTCTGGGTCGCGAAAGTGGTTGATCACCAACCACTCTTGCGGCAGTTGCCCGCGCAAAGACTTTCCCCCGGGCTTCTCCCTGGCCGCCGACGGGTCGTAGGGTGGGGGCGATGCCCGCCCCGCTGACCACCACGGTCAAACCGGAGCTCGACCAGCGCACCGACGAGGACGTCGAGACCGGCAAGCCCCGGGTCGCCCACATCGTCAAGACCCAGCCGGGCGAGTCCGCGGTGGCCAAGGTCACCGAGGCGCGCATCTACGGCTACCCGGTCGAGGCCCTGTGCGGCGAGGTGTTCGTGCCCCAGCGTGACCCCACGAAGCTGCCGATGTGCGGCGTCTGCAAGGAGATCTACGACCTCTACCGGTCCGCCAACGATGACCTGAGCGAGACCCCGAAGTCCTGAGAACGCGGGTGGTCGCTAGCCGTCGGCCGGCAGCGACCGGGGCAGGCGGCCCGCGGCCGCGACGCCGCCGACCGCCACGGCCAGCGTCATCACGAAGGCGATCGTGAGCGACGAGCCCGTCGCCCAACCGCGGCCGTCGCCCAGCGCCAGGACGACGCCGGCGAACCCGGTGCCGAGCGACACCCCGAGCACGTCGGTGAGCTGGAGCGACGCGCTCGCTCGGCCCTCCTGGCCTGGTACGGCGGTGCCGAGCACGGTCACCGACAGCACCGCGTAGCTGAGCCCCATGCCCAGGCTGGCCAGCCCGAAGGCCGCGACCAGGAACGGGACCGGCAGCCACACCAGCGCCACGACCGTCCCGGCGATGCCGGCGGCCAGCACGGCGAACCCGCGGCGGACCATCCACCGGGGCCCGCGCCGCAGCACGACCCGCTGCTGGATCCAGGCGCCGGCCGTCCACGCGAGCGTCCCGACCGTGAGGGCGAGCCCGGCCACCCAGGTCGGCTGGTCCCGGGCGCCGGTCACGGCCAGCGACACGAAGGCGTCGGTCCCGAAGAACGCGAAGGTGAGGATCCCCCGCGTCCCCACGGCCGCCGGCAGGCCGGGATGGAGCGCGAGCGTGCCCTCCGGCACCAGCCGCACGAACGCCCACAGCGCGGGTGCGGCCCCGACCAGGATCAGCAGCGCAGCGAGCGCGGGCGCGCCCGAGCCCAGCCCGGCCAGCACCAGGGCGACCCCGAGCACCAGCACGAGCGCGTTGCGGCGGCGGTCGTCGTCCACGGCGGCGTCGCGCTCCGCCGCCGGCCGGTCGGTCAGCACCGGCAGGGCCATCGCTGCGGCCACCGCGACCAGGGGCAACAGCGAGAGGAACACGATCCGCCACGAGGACCAGCGCTCGATCGCGGTGGCCGCGGCCGGGCCGACGAGCCCCGGGACCACCCACGCGGTCGAGAACACGGCGAAGACGCGGGGCCGCAGGTCGGGCGGGTAGGCGCGGCCGACGGTGGTGTAGGCGACTGCGGGGATCACGCCCGCGCCCATCCCCTGGGCGATCCGGCCGGCGACCAGCATCGGCATCGACTGCGCCGCGCCGCCGACCACCAGCCCGGCGGCGAACAGCGCCAGCCCGACGGCGAACGGCAGCCGGGTGCCCCTGCGGTCGGCGGCCGAGCCGGCCAGCACGATCCCGAGCAGGCTGCCGAGGAAGAACCCGGAGAACACCCACCCGTACAGGCTCAGCCCGCCCAGGTCGTCGGCCACCACCGGCATGACGGTGGCGATCGCGAGCGACTCGAAGGCCACCAGCGTGATGGTGAGCACCAGCGCGGTGGTGAGCCGGCGGCGCCCGGGCGCCCACACGCCGTCCGGCGCCGGGCGCGCGCGGGAGACAGCGGGTCGGGAGCCACGTGCGTCATGCTTCCGCGACCAACACCGCAGCACACCCGAGGATTCCGCTGGTCCCGATCGACCTTGCCGCCGGCCCCGCCGCCCACGCTCGCGAGGACGCCCTCGTCCGCAGCCTGCTGACCGGCGTCGCGGTGTTCCGCTGGCTGGCGTGGGCGTGGATCGTCGTGCTGCTGGCGGCCAACCGCGCCGAGCTGTCCCAGCCCGAGGCGCGCCCGCTCGTGGCGGTGGCGCTGGCCGCCGTCGCGCTGGTCGTCACGGCCGGTGACACCGTGCTCCTGGCCACCGACCCGGCCCGGCTGCTCAGCCTCCCGGTCGTGGCGGTCGAGGTCGCGGTGGCGTGCGCGCTCGAGATCGGCGACGAGCTGGCCTACAACGGCATCGACCACCCCCAGAACCTGGCCTCGGCGTGGCCGATCGCGGTGGTGATGACCGCCGGCATCGCCTTCCGCTGGCAGGGCGGGCTCGTCGCCGGCGTGACGATCGGCGTGGCCCAGGGCGTCGGGGAGATCGTCAGCCCCCAGCCGTGGAGCCGGGGCGACTCGGTGAGCGTGATGTCGAGCGTCGTCCTGCTGGGCCTCGCGGGCCTGGTGGCCGGGTTCGTCACGGGCCGCCTGCGGGACGCCGAGCAGCGGATCTCGCTGGCCCAGGCCCGGGAGGAGGTGGCGCGCACCCTGCACGACGGCGTGCTCCAGACCCTCGCGGTCGTCCAGCGGCGCACGGTCGACCCCGACATCGTCCGCCTCGCCCACGAGCAGGAGCGCGAGCTGCGCGAGTTCCTCTACGGGACCGAGGCCGCGCTGGGCGGGGGCGGCGACCTGGGCACCCGGCTGCGGCGGGCCGCCGCCCGGTTCGAGGACCGCTACGGCGGGACCGCCCGGGTCGTGCTCGCCCCCGACACGCCCGACCTGCCGCCGCGGGTCGTCGAGGCGCTGGCCGGCGCGGTCGGCGAGGCGCTGGCGAACGCGGGCAAGCACGGCGGCGCGGCGACCGTCACCGTCTACGCCGAGCCGCTCGACGGCGAGCTGTTCTGCTCGGTCAAGGACGACGGGCACGGGTTCGACCCCGCGGCCACCGCCGAGGGCACCGGCCTGGGTCGCTCGGTCCGGGGGCGGATCGGCGAGGTCGGCGGCCGGATCGAAGTCGACAGCCGGCCGGGCGCGGGGCCGAGGTCCGGTGCTGGGTGCCGATCGGTCCCTGACCTGCGGCGCGTACGCTGTCAGGCCGATGACCGACCTTCGTGCCGTGCGCGTCGTGGTGGCCGACGACCACCCGATCTGGCGCTCCGGGCTGCGGGCCGACCTGGGCGCGAACTTCCACGTCGTGGGCGAGGCCGGCGACGCCGACGAGGCGATCGAGGTGATCCGGTCGCTCAAGCCCGACCTGGTGGTGTGCGACCTGCACATGCCCGGCGGCGGCGGGCTCAAGGTGGCCCGGGCCTGCGGCGAGGACACCCACATCGTGATGCTCACCGTCGTCGAGGCCGAGCGCGACCTGCTCGACGCCGTGGCCGCCGGCGCCGTCGGCTACCTGGTCAAGTCCACCCCGACCGATGAGCTGCGCCGCGAGCTGTGGCGGGCGGCCAAGGGCGAGCCGGTGTTCTCGCCGGCGCTGGCGTCGCTGGTGCTGGGCGAGTTCCGGCGGATGGCCAAGGCGTCCGGCCCCATCCAGCCGCTGTCCGAGCGGGAGCGCGAGGTGCTCCAGTACGTCGCCCGCGGCCACATCGTACCGGGAGATCGGCGAGCAGCTGTTCATCGCCGAGAAGACGGTCGAGAACCACGTGCGCAACATCCTGGGCAAGCTCCACCTCAACCGGCGCCAGGAGCTGGTCCGCTACGCCCTCGAGCACGGCATCGAGTGATGGCCGGGGGGTGGCGATCCGCGCTGGGCGAGGCCCGGGTGCTGGTCAGCGGGTTCGGCAAGTGGGGCGGCGGGGTCTACGACCTGACCGACGGGGTGCCCGACGCGCTCGACGACGTCCCGACGTCCGGCCTGGCCCTCGGGGGCGGCCGGCTGTGGCGGGTGCTCCGGGCGCCTGGCGAGCAGACATCGACCGGCGAGCTGCTGTCCTACGACGCCCGGGGGGTGCGCAGCTACCAGCGGCTCGACGCCGTGCGCGACCCCCACGACGTGATCTGGTTCGACGGCGCGCCCCATGTCAGCTCCAGCTGGGACAACGCCGTGTGGCGGATCGGGCCGGGCGGCGACCCGGCGCTGATGTGGCAGGGCTCGGCCGTGTCCGACGGCTGGCACGTCAACTCGCTGGTGGCGGTGGGCGGGGCGCTGCACGTGTGCGCGTTCGGGCGGTTCGAGCGCACCAAGGGCTGGAAGTCCGACGGCGAGGACGGGGCCGGCTTCGTCCGGGACCTGCGGGCCGGGCGGGACGTGTTGCGGGGCCTGGCCCACCCCCACACGCCGCGGCGGCGCGGCGACCGCTGGTACGTGTGCGAGTCGACGCGGGGCACCCTCACCGAGCTGGACGCGGACGGCACGGTCGTGCGCCGGACGGCGGTGCGCCGCTTCACCCGCGGCCTCGCCCTCACCGGGCGGTATGCCCTCGTGGGGGGCAACGCCCACCGCGACCGGGACGACGACCGGGGCGAGGTGGTGGTGGTCGACGTGACGCGGGCTGCGGTGGTCGACCGGATCCCGATGCCGTGCCTGGAGGTGTACGACATCCTGCTGGTGCCGCCCCCGGTGATCCGGGGGGTCGGCGCCGGGTTCGGGGCCAACGCGTCCCGGGCGGTCGAGCAGCACCGGACGGCGGACCGCCCGCCGGAGCGGCGGCCGACCCCCGACGACGCCGCGGTGCGGCTGGTCACCCCGCGGGCGGCCGCCGAGCTGGCCGCCGCGGGCCGCCGGCTCGACCCCGAGGTCGCCCGGCGGTCGGGTGTGCGGGGCACGCTGCCCGGCACGGTGGTGGCCGGGTCGGTGACCGCGCTGACGGTCCAGGTGGTCAACCAGACCGGCGGGCCGCTGGCGACCGTGCCGCCCCGCCCGATCAAGGTCGGCGCGCGCTGGCGGCGGCTCGATCCCGGCGACGGGGATGCCCCGGACGATCCCGGCACGACCAACCCGCTGGTGCCGCTGCCCCGAGTGCTGCCGACCGGCACTCGCACCGCCGTCGACGTGCCGCTGGAGGCACCCGGCGAGCCGGGCGGCTACGAGGTCCGGATCGCCCTCCGCCAGCCCGGGCTCGGCTGGTTCGGCGTGCGGGTGCAGGGGCGGGTCGAGGTGATCTCGGCGTCGGCCTCGGCCTCGGGCTCGCCGCCAGCCTCAGTCGGCCTCGGGACGCAGGGTCGGGAACAGGATGACGTCGCGGATGGCGTGGGTGTCGGTGAGGAGCATGACGAGGCGGTCCATGCCGATGCCCAGCCCGCCGGTCGGGGGCATGCCGTACTCGAGGGCCCGTAGGAAGTCGTCGTCGACCACCATCGCCTCCTCGTCGCCGCCGGCCCGGAGGCGGGCCTGGTCCTCGAAGCGCCGGCGCTGCTCGTCGGGGTCGGCCAGCTCGGAGAAGGCATTGCCCAGCTCGCGCCCGGCCACGATCGGCTCAAACCGCTCGACCAGGCCGGGCCGGCTGCGGTGGTCCCGGGCGAGCGGCGAGACCTCCTTCGGGTAGTCCATGACGAACACCGGGCCCCACAGCTCCGGCTCGGTCGTCGCCTCGTAGATCTCCAGCAGCAGCTTGCCGGTGCCCCAGGCGTCGTCGACGTCGACCCCGTGCGCCCGGGCGGCGGCGCGCATCTCGTCGAGCGGCGTGTCGACGTCGACGGCGACGCCGGCGTGCTCGGCGACCAGCTCGGCCATCGTCGCCCGGCGCCACGGCGGGGTCAGGTCCAGGTCACGACCCCCATAGCTCACGACGGTCCCGCCGGTGATGAGCTCGGCCAGGTGGGCGACCAGGGTCTCGGTCAGCTCCATCATGTCGCCGTAGTCGGCGTAGGCCTGGTACAGCTCCAGCATCGTGAACTCGGGGTTGTGGCGGGTCGACAGCCCCTCGTTGCGGAACACCCGGCCGATCTCGAACACCCGCTCGAACCCGCCGACGATGAGCCGCTTGAGGTACAGCTCGAGGGCGATGCGCAGGTAGAGGTCGATGTCGAGGGCGTTGTGGTGGGTGGTGAACGGCTTGGCGAAGCCGCCGCCGGGCAGGGTATGGAAGACGGGGGTCTCGACCTCGACGAAGTCCCGGTCCTCGAGGAAGCGCCGGGTGGCCGACATGATGCGGCTGCGGGCCTGGAACGTGGCCATGCTCGCCTCGTTTGCCCAGAGGTCGGCGTAGCGCTGGCGGTAGCGCATGTCGGTGTCGGTGATGCCGTGCCACTTGTCGCCGAAGCCGCGCCGGGCCTCGGCCAGCAGTGTCCACTCGTCGACCCGCACCGACAGCTCGCCCGTGTTGCTGCGGACGACCTCGCCGGAGGCCACGATCCAGTCGCCGAGCGCGAGGCCGGTCAGCGCCTTGTAGTCGGGGGTCTCCTTGGCCGTGGCCATCAGCTGGATGGTGCCGCTGGAGTCGCGCAGGTCGCCGAAGGCGAGGCGGCCCATGTCCCGCAGCAGCATGACCCGGCCGGCGACGGTCGCCCGGACGCCGGCGCCCTCGCGGGCGCGAGGTGGGCCCAGCGGGCCTGGAGGTCGGCGGCGCGGTCGCCGACCTCGACCCGGTAGGGGGGCTGGCGCGGGGCGCCGGCGGGCTGGTCGTCGGTCATTGGTTCTTCTCGTAGACGAGGCGCAGTCCGTGCAGGGTCAGCAAGGGCTGGTGCTGGGTGATCGTGCTGGACAGGGGCGTGATCAAGCCTGACAGACCGCCCGTCGACACCACGGTGGCTTTCTCGCCCAGCTCGGCCTCGATGCGGTTGACCATGCCGTCGACGAGGGCGGTGTACCCGTAGATCACGCCGGACTGCATCGACTCGACGGTCGACCGGCCGATCACGTTGCGGGGCTCGACCAGCTCGACCCGGCGCAGGGCGGCGGCCCGGTTGAACAGGGCGTCGAGGCTGATGTCGATACCGGGGAAGATGGCGCCGCCGAGGTACTCGCCCTTGGCCGAGATCGCCTCGAACGTGGTGGCGGTCCCGAAGTCGACCACGACGATCGGCCCGCCGAACAGGTCGAACGCGGCGACGGCGTCGGCGATCCGGTCGCCGCCGACCTCCTTGGGGTTGTCGTACAGGATGGGGATGCCGGTGCGGATCCCGGGCTCGATCACGACGGCGGCGATCCCGAAGTACCGCTCGGTCATCCGCCGCAACGCCCCGGTCACCCGGGGCACGGACGAGCACAGCACGATCCCGACGATGTCGTCGTCGAAGCTGAAGTCGTGAAACCCGAGAAACTCCTGGATGACGAGCGCATACTCATCCGCGGTCCGCTCGGCGTTGGTGGCGACCCGCCAATGGTCGAGCAGGTGTGTGTCGGCGAGCCGCACCCCGACGTTGTGGGCATCATCGGGGTCGAGGTCGTACAGACCGATCACCGTCTGGGTGTTGCCGACGTCGATCGCCAGGAGCATCACGGCCGGTGAGGCTAGGCGGCCCGGCCCGTCAGTCCGAAACGACGTCGAGGCCGATGTCGAGGACCGGGGCCGAATGGGTGAGGGCGCCGATCGACACCAGGTCGGCGCCCGTCGTGGCGTAGCCGGCGATCGTGTCGAGGGTGATCGTGCCGGAGATCTCCAGCAGGGGGCGGCGGGAGTCCTGGGCTCGGACCTCCTCGACGACCGATCGCACCTCGTCCGGGGTCATGTTGTCGAGCAGGAGGGCGTCGGCGCCGGCGGCGACCGCCTCGCGGACGTCGTCGAGCGTGCCGCACTCGACGTGGACCGTGCGGCCCGGCCAGCGCTCCCTCGCCTGGACCACCGCCGGCCTGATGCCGATGAGCTCCAGGTGGTTGTCCTTGAGCAGAACCCAGTCGCTCAGGTTGCCCCGGTGGTTCGACCCGCCGCCGGCCCTCACCGCCGCCTTCTCCAGGGCCCGCAGGCCCGGCGTCGTCTTGCGGGTGTCCCAGACGCGGAGCGTGCCGCCTGCCGCCTCCACCACCTCCACGAAGCGTGCCGTGAGCGTCGCGATGCCCGACAAGTGGCCCAGAAAGTTCAGCGCCGTGCGCTCCGCCGTCAGGATCGGCGCCAGCGGACCGCTCACCCGGCCGATCTCGTGGCCGGCCGTGACCCGGTCGCCGTCGTCCGCCGACCACTCCACCTCCAGGCGGTCGTCGACCATGCGGATCGCCTCCGCCGCGCACAGGCGGCCCGCCAGCACGCCGTCCGTCCTCGGGACGAAGCAGGCCGTCGCCTCCAGCGCCGGGGGGAGCAGCACGGACGTCAGGTCGCCCAGCGGGGTGAGGTCCTCGGCCAGGGCCCTGGCCACGGCCTCGCGGACGGCGGTGATCGGGGGGTGGGCGTCATGCACGGTGGACAAGTGTGCGGCCGATGGCAGACTCGCCGCCAGTGCCCGCCGCCGCCTCGACCCTGAGCCGCCGCCTCGCCGCCCTCGGCCTCGGCCTCGCTCTCGCCGCCGCCTGCGCGTCCGGCGGCGGGTCCGCCGGTGCGGAGCGGACCGCCGGCAGCGACACCCAGGCCGGCGCCCCGACCACTAACCCGGACACCGTCGGGCCGTTCGCCGTGGGCCGGCGGGAGATGACGCTGGTCGACGCCTCGCGCCCGACCCCCGCCGACGCCGCCCGGGGCCTGCCCGAGCGGCCCGACCGCACGCTGGACGTCGAGGTCCTCTACCCCGCCGCCGGCACGCCTCCCGCGGCCGACGGCGGCGGCTCGACTCAAGACGCCGAGCCGGCCGCCGGCGAGTTCCCGCTGGTCGTGTTCGCCCACGGGTTCAACGGCGAGGGCAGCTTCTTCCGCAGCTTCGGCGATCGCTGGGCCCGGCACGGCTACGTCGTGGCGCTCCCGACCTTCCCGCTCAGCCGGCACGGCATCGCCGACGCGGACGACGTCGTCAACCAGCCGGGTGACATCAGCTTCGTCGTGGACAAGCTTGGCGGCCTCGACCCCGACGACCCGCTCGCCGGCCACGTGGATGCCGAGACCCTGGCCGTCGGCGGGCACTCGCTGGGGTCGGCCACCGTGTTCGGCGTCGGGTACAACTCGTGCTGCGTCGACGACCGCATCGACGCAGTCGTGGCCGTCTCCGGCGGCCCCTACCCGTTCCCCGACGGGAACTACGACGACGCCCCGCCCACGCCGATGCTGCTCGTCCACGGCGGCGCCGACGAGACCGTGGCCACCGGCATCAGCGACCTCGTGTTCGGTCACCCCTACGGCCCGATCTGGTACCTCCGGCCGGGCGCGGCCACGCACTCGGGCGTGTTCCTCGGCGAGCCCGGCCGCCTGTTCGACGAGGCGGTCGTGGCCTTCCTCGACGCCGAGCTGAAGGACGACCCCGCCGCCCTCGACGCGATCGGCGCCGACGTGGCCGCCAGCGGGGCGGCCGAGTGGCGGGTCGCCGCCTGAGCTGGCGACGGCCCGCCCGGCGATTCAGCCGAACAGGCCCCGGTCGTCCTGCTTGAGGGCGGTGTCGACGCCGAGCGCGGCCGCCACGACCAGCGACCGCAGCGGGTCGTCCAGCGGGCGGTGGATCTGCACCACGTAGTTGTCGGCCGTCGTGAACGCCGCCTTGGCGAAGCCGGCCCACGTCTTGGTGATGCGGGCGATCTCGGTGCCGGTGTGGTCCTCGATGCGGAAGTTCCAGGCCACCCAGTTCTCGGCGTTGATCGAGCCCCACTGCTGGCCGTTGCACTCCAGCCCGAAGCGGATCTTGCCGATCATGTTCTGCTGGACGATCGTGCCGATCTCGCGGCCCTGGCCGTCCTGCACGATGACCCGCGACTTCATGACCTTCGCCGGCCGGGTCAGCGCCAGCACGACGTTGCCGTACATGTCCACGACCTGGAGCTTGTGGGTCATGAACTGGTCGTAGGAGCTGAGGGCCCGCAGCACCTTCTTGGCCGCCGACTGGCCCACCTGGCGGACCGCCCCGATCTGGCGCCCGTTCTGGTCGAAGATCGCGTACTCGTTGTTGAGCTCGATGAGCTTGGCCTTCTGGTTGACCACCAGGACCGGCTCGGTGAAGAGCGTGCCGCCGCCCTGCGCGGCCGGCGCCGCTGCCCCGGTGCGCTGCACGTCGTTGACGATGCGGGCGGCATCGTGGTTGACCGTGGGCACGTACGCGCCCCCGACCGGCGGGTCGACGCTCTGGCGGCCGTTGGAGGCGACATGCTCGGTCCACTTCGCGCCATCCCACCAGCGGCTCTCGTGGCGGCCGAACGGGTCGGGGAACCACCCCGGTGGATGCTGGCCCGGCGGGGCCTGCGGTGAGACGTTCGTCATGGCCGACGATCGTACGCGCAGGGCGTCAGCCGGCTGGGCGCGCCCCGACGATGTAGCGGACCCGCTGGCGGGGCTCCGCCTCGGGGAAGTCCGTGCGGGCGTGCGCCCCCCGGGTCTCGGTGCGGGCCAGGGCCGCGCCGGCCAGGGCGGCGGCCACCGTGGCCAGGTTGCGCAACTCCGCGGCGGGGGCGCCGGCGCCCGCGCCGGCGGCGGATGCGGCGCGCCCGGCGGCGGCCGCCGCCTCGGCGAGCGACGCCTCGGACCGCAGGACCCCGGCGTGGGTCGTCATCGCCTGCTGGAGGGCACTCCGAGCCGCCCCCACAAGCGTTTTGTCCGCGGAAACGGTCGCCCTGGCGACCGTTTCCGCGGACAAAACGCGGGGGAGGGCCCGACCGGCGACTCCGCCCGGCTCGCCGCCCTCCATAACCGCCCGCATCGCGCCCGTCGGGGCCGGCCCCTCGACCCCGGCGCCGACGGCCTCGACCACCCGGGGCCCGAACACCATGCCCTCGAGCAGCGAGTTGGACGCGAGCCGGTTGGCGCCGTGGACCCCGGTGCACGCGACCTCGCCCGCCGCCCACAGCCCGGGCAGCGACGACGCCCCGTCGAGGTCGGTGACGACGCCGCCGCACAGGTAGTGGGCCGCCGGGGCGATCGGGCAGCCAGTCGCGGGCCGGGTCGAGGCCGACCTCGGCCAGGGCGGCGGCGATGGTCGGGAACCGCTCGGCGAAGCGCTCGAGCCCGGTGGCGTCGAGCCACAGGTGGTCGACGTCCTGCTCGAGCATGGCGGGCCATGATCGCCCGGCTCACCTTGTCGCGGGGCAGCAGCTCGTCGACGAACCGCTCGCCCGTCGGCGTCGCGCAGCAGCGCACCGTGGCCCCGCAGCGCCTCGGAGAGCAGCGGCCGGGGCATCGCCGGGTGGTGCAGCGCGGTCGGGTGGAACTGCACGAACTCGATGTCGGCCACCGCCACGCCGGCCCGCAGCGCCATGGCGATGCCGTCGCCGGTGGCCTCCAGCGGGTTGGTGGTCACAGCGAACACCTGCCCGGCGCCGCCGGTGGCCAGCAGCACGTGCCGGGCCCGCACCTCGGCCACGGCCCCGGCCGGGGTCAGGGCGGTGACGCCCGCGGCAGCGGCCGCCCTCGACGAGCAGGTCGAGCGCGAACGCGTGCTCGTAGACGGCCGCAGCGGTCGCGCTGGACGGCCGCCGACCAGCGCGCGCTCGACCTCGGCGCCGGTGGCGGCGCCGCCGGCGTGGACGACCCGCGGCATAGCTGTGGCCGCCCTCGCGGGCCAGCGCCAGGTCGCCCTCCGGCGTCGCGGTCGAAGATCGCCCCCGAGCGCGATCAGCTCGTGGACCCGGGCCGGGCCCTCGTCGACCAGCACCCGCACGGCGTCGGCGTCGCACAGCCCGGCACCCGCGGCCAGCGTGTCGGCGAGGTGGAGGTCGGTCGAGTCGGGGTCGTCGTCCAGCACGGCGGCCACGCCGCCCTGGGCCCAGCGGGTGGTGGCCTGGTCGCAGCTCGCCCTTGGTCAGCACGCCCGACCCGCAGGCCGTGGACGTCGGCCGCCCGCACCGCGGCGGACAGCCCGGCCACGCCCGAGCCGAGGACCAGCAGGTCGAGGTCGGTCACGGGGAACGCCGAGCGCCGCGCGGGCGTCAGTTGGCCGGCACGTCGACGTAGCGGTGGGGTGCCGGTCCCCGCTGCTCGGCCGCGAGCAGCTCGGCGGTCACGGCGTCGACCGGCCGGTTGGCCGTGTCGACGTGGACCACACGCGGCGCGTAGCCCGGCGAGCTCGGCCTCGTCGTAGTCGGCGTAGGTGATGACGATCACCCGGTCGCCGGGCGGCCACCAGCCGGGCCGCGGCCCCGTTGAGGCACACGTCGCCCGGCCCCGCACGCCGGCGATGGCGTAGGTCTCGAACCGGGCGCCGTTGTCGATGTCGACGACGTGCACCTGCTCGTGCTCGCGGATGTCGGCGAGCTCCATCAGGTCGGGATCGAGCGTGATCGAGCCGACGTAGTGGAGGTTGGCGTCGGTCACGGCGGCCCGGTGGATCTTCGACTTCATCATGCGACGGCGCACGGCGGTCTCGCTCCTCCTTGGCGCCTCGGGTCGCCGTGCGGGACACGGTCACCGGCGCCACGTTGTCGATGAGGCGGGCCCGGCCCAAACGTGCCGCGGCGAGCAGCCGGACGATTCGCCGGCGAGTGGCTGCCGGGACCGTCGAAGGTGTCGGCGTCGACGACCTCGGCGTAGTCGAGGCCCGCCAGGGGCTCGGCCGCGATGATCGCCGCCATCAGGTCCCGGACCGCGGCCGGGTCGCGCTCGCCCGCCGCGATCGCCGCCGCGCCCGCCCGCAGCGCCCGGTACAGCGACCGGCGCGGCCGCCCGCTCGTCGGGGCTCGAGGTAGACGTTGCGGCTCGACATCGCCAGGCCGTCGGGCTCGCGCACGATCGGGCAGCCGACCACCTCGACCGGCAGCGACAGGTCGGCGGCCATGCGCCGGACGACCGCGAGCTGCTGGAAGTCCTTCTCGCCGAAGTAGGCGCGGCACGGCCCGACGATGGAGAACAGCTTGGCGACGACCGTGGTGACGCCGTCGAAGTGGGTGGGCCGGGACGCCCCCTCCAGCGTCTCGGTGAGCCCGGCGACGCGACACGGTGGTCAGCACCGGCGCCGGGTACATCTCGTCGACGTCGGGCGTGAACAGCACGTCGACCCCGGCCGGCCGGCGCAGAGCGACCGGTCGCGGTCGAGGTCGCGGGGGTAGGCGTCGAGGTCCTCGCCCGCCCCGAACTGCAGCGGGTTCACGAAGATGTGACGCGGCGACCACGTCGCGTCTCGGCCCGGGCCGCGGCGCATCAGCGAGACGTGGCCGTCGTGCAGGTACCCCATCGTGGGCACGAAGCCGACGCGCGCGCCCGCCGCCGCGCTCGGCGTCGAGGGCCGCCCGCAGGTCCGCGATGGTGGCGACCTCCCTCACGTCGGTGCCTCCTCGGTGGCGCAGGCGCCGGGCCGCCGCGGCCAGCGCCCGGTACGCCTTGCCGCTCGTCCGCGGGCAGGGCGCCGCAGGTGGCGGTCGATCGTGGCCCAGTCGCCCCGGGCGGCCGGGCCGGTGAGCGCGGCCCGGGGCCCCAGCGCGGCGCACGTTGTCGAGCGTGTCGTCGGCCAGGTCGAGGTAGGCGTCGAGCGGCACGCCGGCGGCCCGCGGCCACCCGCTCGACCTGGCCGAGCAGGGCCACCAGGTGGTTCGAGGCGATCACCGCGGCGGCGTGGTAGAGCGCCCGGTCGTCGTCGTCGACCGTGAACGCTCGGCCGCCGAGGTCGCCGCCACGACCTCGGCGCCCAGCGGGTCGCCGGCCACGGCGAACCAGGCGCCGGCCAGCCGCTGCGACCCGATCTCGGGCGTCGGGAGCGCGACGAGCGGGTGGATCGACGCCCGCCGCGGGTGCGGGGCGAGGACGTCGAGGCCGAGCGACCCGGCCAGGTGGGCGACGACGGTGGCCGGCACCCGGTCGACCGACCGGGCCACTGATCGCAGCGTGTCGTCCGGGGTGGCCAGCACCAGCAGGTCGACGTCGGCGGCCGCGCCGGACAGGTCGTCGTCGCGCCCGAGCAGCGGGGCGACCACCCAGCCCGCCCCGGTCAGCGCCCACGCGAGGGACGTGCCGGCCCGGCCGGGCCCGACGATCCGCACGCGCCGGCCCCCTGGTGCCGCGGTCACCCCGGCTCACAGCTCGTCGAGGAGGCCCAGGCGCTCGACCGCGCCGGCCGCGGCGTCGAGCGCCACCGGGTCGACCAGGTCGGGGGCGAGGTCGGCAGCGGTGCCATCACGAAGCGGCGCTCCCACATCCGCGGGTGCGGCACCACCAGGTCGGGCTCGTCGACGGTCACGCCGTCGACCCACAGCACGTCGACGTCGAGCGTGCGCGGGCCCCAGCGCTCCTCGCGGACCCGGCCGGCGGCGGACTCGAGGCGGTGGCAGACGCCCAGCAGCTCGCGGGGCGTGAGCTCGGTGTCGATCTCGACCACGATGTTGAGGTACGGGTCCTGCCCGGCGGCCCGCCGACCGGGTCGGTCTCGTACACCGGCGACACCGGTGGGCCGAGAGCGGCCAGCGACGCCACCGCCTCCCGCAGGTATCGCCCGGTCGCCCAGGTTCGAGCCGAGGCCGAGGAACGCCCGCCCGTCTCCCCGCGGTCACGCCCGCTCCCGCACGATGTGCACCCCGGAGGTGGCCAGGTCGCTGGGGCACCGGCGGGCGCAGCTTGCGGACCGTCAGGTCGACTGCGGCGATGGCGGGGTCGACCGCCAGCACGGTGTCCGCGATGCGGCTGGCCAGGCGCTCGAGCAGGTCGACGTGCCCGGCCCGGACCGCCGTGGCGACCGCGTCGCACACCGCCCCGTAGTCGACCGTGTCGGCGAGCGCGTCGCTGGCGCCCGCGGCCCCCAGGTCCACGACGACGTCGAGATCGATCTCGAGGGGCTGGTCGGCGGCGCGCTCCGCGGGCAGCACCCCGACCCGCCCGGTCATCCGCAGGCCCCGCAGCTCGATGCGGTCGGGGACGGGGCCGCTCACTCGCCGGGGGCGGTGGGCTCGCCGGCCGCCCGGTCCCCGCCGGGACCGTCGCCGTCGTCGCGGTCGTCGCCGTCGTCGCCCCGCAGGTCGTCCGCGATCGCCACCAGCTCGCGGCCGTGAGGCCCGAGCTGGCGCTCGGTCAGCCGCTCGATGACCGAGATCGCCTGGGGGCCGTAGGGCACGAGGCCGTCCCACAGCAGGTAGCCGGCCACGAGGCCACAGACGCGGTCGCCGAGCTCCTCCCCGTGCATGAGCACCTTCTCCCCGGAGCGGAGCAGGTGGCGCAGCTCGAGGTAGAGGTCGTTCTGGAAGACGACCGGGTCGTCGTCGGGGCCCTGGGGACGGTGCAGCCAGGCGACGCCCAGCTCGTCGTAGTTGTGCAGGTTGTGGGGGGCCGCGATCAGCGAGACCACGCAGGTGAAGCCCTGCTCGCGGATCCAGATGATCTCTTCCTGGCGGCGGACCCGGCGGTGGTTCGCCCGTAGCCTCCCGGCCGCTCGCACACGGCGAGACGGTCCTTGATCACCCACAGGAAGTTGCGGGGGGTGATGCCCTGGGCCCATTTGCCCTTCATCGGTGCCACGACCAGCTCTCCTCACTGGCTGACTGGATGACGCTGGCCCACCCGCCGCAACGTCGTCGATCGCCGCCAGCGCCGTGCGCGTGGCCGCCACATCGTGGACCCGGACCATCGCCACGCCCTGCAGCGCCGCCCACACCGCGGTGGCCAGCGATCCCTCCAGGCGGTCGTCGGGCGGCGGCACCGCCCCGGACGGGTCGGCCCGGGCGGCGAGGGTGCCGAGCATCGTCTTGCGGCTGGTGCCGACGAGGACCGGGTAGCCGGTGCGCCACCAGGACATCGAGGTGGGCCAGCAGGTCGAGGTTGTGGGCGAGGGTCTTGCCGAACCCGATGCCCGGATCGATCCAGACCTCCGAGACACCGGCGGCCCGGGCGGCGTCGGCGCGGGCCACGAGGTGGTCGCGCACCTCGGTGACCACGTCGTCGTAGTGGGGGTCGACCTGCATGGTGCCGGGCTCGCCCTGCATGTGCATGGCGACGAAGGCCGCGCCGGTGGCGGCGGCCACGTCGCCCAGGCGGGCGGTCACGTCGTTGACCATGCGGGCCCCGGCGTCCACGGCGGCGGCGGCGACCGCGGCCTTGCGGGTGTCGATCGAGGTGGGGACGCCGTCGGCGGCCAGCGCGGCCACCACGGGGACCACGCGGCGCAGCTCCTCGTCCTCGTCGACCGGGTCGGCGCCGGGCCGGGTCGACTCACCGCCGACATCGATCCAATCCGCGCCCTCGGCGACCAGCGCCCGGGCGTGCGCCAGCGCCGCCGCCCGATCGAGGTAGCGGCCACCGTCCGAGAACGAGTCCGGGGTCACGTTCACGACGCCCATGACCTGCACGGTCGCACATCCTAGGCCGACGCTCGTGACCGAAAGCGGCCCGCTGAGAGGTCAATTTCTCGCTTTCCGTGACATCCTGCGCCGCAGGGGCCGCGCCCCTCGGGCCGTGGGCGATCGACTACGTTTCGGGTCGAGATCGTGCGACCTGCGCCTGGCCCGCAGCCAGCGGGCGACCGATGTCGCGACCCGGTCGGACCGATCGCAGGGGATGTATCGGCTGGGAACGACCCGGGGGTCGAGGCGGGCCCTGGGTGAGGGTGATGCGCGTGGGGACTGCTTCGGCGAAAACCGACAAGCTGGCGGCGTTCGTGACCGCGGCGGGGACGATCCGGGCGGAGCTGGAGGCTCGGATCGCCGAGCTACGGGCCTCCTACGACGCCTTCCCGCACACCGGGGCGGGCGCGGTGGCCAACCCCGACCTCATGGACGTGGAGCTGCCCGGGCTGGTGGCGAACCACGCGGCCGACGAGCAGTTCGTGGCCCTCGTGCAGCAGGCGTTCCTGGCGGCGGACGGGTCGCTGGGCGCCGACGGGCTGGCGTCGGTGGACGACGCGGCCTTCGCACAGTCGTTCGCCGCGGTGGCCCAGGCCGCGGGCCTCGACCCGACCACGCTGCTGACCTCCCGCGCCGCCGTCACGGTGGACGCGCCGGCCGCGGCCGGCATCCCCCGGACCTCGGGGTTCGTGGCCGACCCGGTGTGCACGGCTACCGGCCACTTCCTCGAGTCCGAGGAGGACTTCACCTGGCCCGACCGGCTGGACCTGCTGCGCTGGCGCCGGACGTACTCGTCGCGCTTCGTCGCCGCCGGGCCCTTCGGCCGTGGCTGGGGCTCGTGGGCCTCGGTCGCGTGCGTGGCCCAGGACGACGGATCGGTCGGCTACCAGGGCCCCGACGGCCAGATGGCGGTGTTCCCGGCCGACGGCACCGGCGGGTGGCAGCGGGTCCCCGGCGTGGAGGGGGCGCTGGCCGCCGACGGGGCCGGCTGGGTCCTGGAGTGGGACTGGCACTCGTCCCGGCCCGGGGAGCGCTGGTCGTTCGGCCCGGAGGGGACGCTCGCGTCGGTGTCGGGCCCCGCCACCGGCACGGTCACGTTCGGCTACATGGGCGGGCTGCTCGTCGAGGTCGCCCACGAGGGCCGCCGCCGCCTGGCGCTCGACTGGGACGGCGCCCGCGTGACGGTCGTGCGGTCGTCGTGCGGCCGCGAGGCCCGCTACCGCTACGACGGCGCCGGCGACCTGGTCGGCGTCGACCGGGTCACCGGCCCGCGGCGCTACGAGCTGGACGGAGAGGGCCGCATCGTCGAGGTGTGGGACGCCGACGGCGTCCGGCTCTGCCGCAACGCCTACGACGCGGACGGCCGGGTGGTCGAGCAGACCTCGCCGTTCGGGCGCGAGACGCGCTTCGCCTACCACCCCGGCAACCGCACGGTCGTGTCCGACACGACCGGCGGGCCGGTAGCCGTGTACGAGCACGACCGCATCGGGCGCCTGGTCGGCCTCGTCGACGCCGAGGGCCACCGCATGGCCCGGATATTCGACGACGAGGGCCGCTGCACCGAGGCCCGGGGCCTCGACGGTCGCATCACCCGCAATGCGGTGGCCGACGACGCCGTCACCCGCATGAACCCCGACGGCGTGGTCGAGCGCTGGGAGCGCGACGGCGACGGGCGGGTCGTGGCGCACGAGGTGGACGGCGGGCCCCGGCTGGGTTTCGAGTACCCGGACGGCGGCGTCTTCCCGTCGCGGCTGTCGGGCCCCGAGGGCTGGGAGATGCGGATCGAGGCGGCGGGCGGCATCGTGTCCTCGCTGACCGACGCCGACGGGGTGACCGTCCGGGTCGAGCACGACGCCGACGGCAACGTCGTGGCGGTGACCAACGCGCTCGGGGCCACGACCCGGACCGAGCCGCACGTCAGCGGCCTGCCGGTCCGGGTCGTCCAGCCGGACGGGGTCGAAGTCGAGATCGAGCGCGACGGCGCCGGCCGCATGCGGGCGCTGCGGACCCCCGACGGCGGCGAGCTGACCGTCGAGTGGTCGGCCGCCGGGCGGCTCACGGGGCTGGTCGAGCCGGACGGGGCCCACACGAGCTTCGAGCACGGGACCGAGGGCGCGGTCCGGCGGATCGTCGACGCGGTCGGCGCAGTCATCGAGCTCACCTACGACCACCTCGAACGCCTGGTCGGCCTGGCAGCGCCGGGCGGGGCCAAGTGGGAGATGGCGTACTCGGCCATGGGCCTGCTGTCGCTGGTGTCGGATCCCGCGGGCGGGACCTGGGGCTACGACCACGACGCCGAGGGCCGCCTGGCCGCCGCCACCGATCCCCTGGGGCACCGGGCCGTCAACCGCTACAACCCGGCCGGGCGCCTGATCGAGGCGGTCGACCGCGGCGGCGCCCGCCGCTACGCGTACGACGCGCTCGGGCGGATCGCCCGGGTCACGGGGCCCGAGGGCGAGGCGACCAGCTACGAGCGGGACGCCTGGGGCCGCCCGGTGCGCGTGACCGGGCCCGATGGCGAGACCGTCGACTACGCCTACACGCCCGCCGGCCGGTTGCGGTCGCTGCGGACCGGCGAGGGCCGGGGCTGGACCGCCGAGTACGACGCCGCGGGGCGGCTGGCCGCCGTCACGGACGCGCTCGGCGGGGTGACCCGCTACGAGTGGGACGCCTGCGACCGGGTGGCGGCGGTCGTCTCCCCCGGCGGGCGGCGGGAGAGCTACCGCTACGACGCCGGGGGCCGGCCGGCCGAGGTGACGGTCGGCGGGCGCACATGGCGTACCGCGTACGACCACGCCGGCCGGGTCGTCGAGCGGTCCGACCCGGCGGGGTCGACCACCCGGTTCCGCTACGACCCCCGGGGAAAGCTGGTCGCGGCCACCGACGCCGCCGGGGCGACGACGCGGTTCCGCTACGACGAGCGGGGCAACGTGTCGGGCGTCCTCGACCCGGCCGGCGGGCTGTGGACGACCGGCTACGACGGCATGCGCCGCCCGGTCTCGGCCACCGACCCGCTGGGCCGTACCACCCGCATCGAGCGCGACGCCGCGGGCCGGGCGGTCCGCCAGGAGCTGCCGACCGGCGAGGCGATCGAGTGGCGCCGCGACGCCCGGGGGCGGGTGAGCGACGTCCGGATCGGCGACCGGGACGTGCTGGTGTTCGACCGCGACCGGGCCGGGCGTCCGCTGCTGGTCCACGAGCCGGGCCGCCAGCGGACGGTCGCGCTGACCTGGACGCCCGGCGGCCGGCTGCGCTCGCTCGACGTGGACGGAGCGGTCACCGCCTGGGAGCGCGACGGCGACGGGCTGATCGTGGCCCGCCACGGCGTGGGCCCGACCGTCCGGCGCCGCTACGACGCCGCCGGGCGGCTGGCGGAGGAGGAGGTCGAGGGCTTCGGCACGGTCGCCCTGGAGCGCGACCCCGACGGACGGCTCGTGGCGCTGCGGGGCCTGGGGGTCGAGCGGCGCTGGGACCACGACGCCGGCGGCCTGGTCGCCGCGTACCACCAGACCGGCGCCGCCGGCGACCGGCGGGCCACCATCGAGCGCGACGCCGCCGGGCGGGTGGCCGAGGTCCGCACGGGCGACGGGGCGGTCAGCCGCTACGGCTACGACGGCGTCGGCCAGTTGGTCGCCACCACCACGCCCGCCGGCGCCTGGACCTGGGCCTACGACCCGGCGGGCCGGCTCACGCGGGAGGAGGGCCCGGACGGCGTCACGACCTACGCCTACGACGAGGCCCACCAGCTGGTCCGCGTCGACGCGCCGGCGGGCACGACCACGGTGGCCTACGACGCCGCGGGCCGCCGCACCGGCGAGTCGGGTCCCCGCGGTGAGCGCCGCTACGCCTGGGACGGCCGGGGCCGGCTGACCCGGGTCGAGCGGGACGGCCGGACGACCGACGTCGACACCGATGGCCTGGGCCAGCTCGCCGCCTGGGGCGACACGCTCGTGACCTGGGACCCGACGGCCCCGGTCCCCGCCCCGACGACGGTCGGCGCCGACGCGGTGCTGGGGCCGGCCGGTCACCCGCTCGCGCTCGCCCACCCCGACGGCGGCACCACTCCGCTGTCGGCCGACTGGCGGGGCGCGGCCACGACCGACCACGACGACCCGTGGGCCGCGGGTGTCGGCGGGCTCGACGTCGACGGGCTCGCGTGGCTCCAGCACCGGGTCTACGACCCCGCGACGCGGGGGTTCCTGTCCCCGGACCCGCTGCCGGGGCGGCCGGGCGACCCGGCGGCGACCTACCCGTACCACTACGCCGCCAACGACCCGGTCGGCGCGGTCGACCCCCTGGGCCTCGCCCCCCTGTCGATCGACCAGTACAACGACATCCGCTCCCGCGAAACCGGGATGCAGTGGGGCAACGTCGCCATCGTCAGCCTGGCGGTGGCGTCGTGCTTCATCCCCGGCGGCCCGCTGGTCATGACGCTGGTCGGCGCCGGCCTAGGCATGGCGCCGGCGATCTACCAGGGCGTCACGACCGGCGAGTGGGACACGGACGCCCTGATCAAGGGCGCGATCGTCGGCGGCGTGGCCGGCCGCTTCGGCTACGCGGCGGGCGGCACGGGCAGCCTGGCCGCGTTCGGCGGGGCGGGCGTCCGGGGCGCGGTGATCCGGGGAACCACGGTCGGCCTGGGCACCGGGCTCGGCACGGAGGGCTACGACCTGCTCCCCCTGCCGGGCGCCGACGGCCAGTTCGACATCGAGAACGTGACCGTCTCGACGGTGATCGGCGGCGTCGGCGGCGGCCTCCACGGCCTCCACGGCGGGCCCGCCCCCCGCGAGCCGGAACCCGTCCCGACCACGCACACGCCCTACCAGGTCCACATCGACCCGATCACCGGCCAGGGCCCGATGGCGATCGACACGTCGGTGTTCCCGAGCGGGCCCAAGACCGCTGCCGGTGGCGTCCGCAACAGCCGCGCGTTCTGGCGCAGCTGGAACGAGACCTACGGCGACACCATCAGTCCGATGAACCAGTCGTTTGTGGACGAGGGCTGGTCACCGGTCGTGGACGACACGTGGGTGAGCACGTTCCCGGAACACGCCGACTACCTGAGTGAGAAGTTGATCCACCACCACCTCGACTACGGGCCGATGGCCATTCCCTTGCCCGAGACGGTGCACGCGCGTGTGCCAGGCTTCGCGGTCTGGCACCAATGACCCGGGGGAACGACGGTGATCTCCACGCTCGACGAGCTGCAGCGCTACACGGAGGAGAGGGCGGAGCGCTCGCCCGCCATCGCCAGCCGCGTGCTCCTGCGCTCGCCAGGGCTCGGCGCCGAGGACGCCGCGAGGCTGGCGCGGGATCTCCCCGGCCTGCCGCAGTCGTACCTCGACGTCGCGCAGCGCTTCGCGCTCGCGTCCGTCGAGCTGGGCATGGCGGGACTGCGGCCCCGCGACCTCGGCGGGGACGGGCTCGCGGATCGGCTGGTGGTCGCGAACGGGCCCGACAACCCGGTGGTCGGGTTCCTGCGCGACAACGACCTCTACGAGGTCGCCTCCTGGGAGACCGACCCGATCGCGGTCGTGCGCGAGGGCGCCGAGCGCCGTCCGGGCGAGGTCGTGTGGGTCGACATCACGTCGGCCCCGTCGTACTCCGTCTCGCCGCTCGCGGCCGACTTCGCGACGTTCATGCTGCTGGCCGGCCGGATCTACCAGGCCGGCCACATCGGGGCCGGCGTCGACGAGGTCCTCGACGGCCTGCCCGTCGACGAGCAGCAGGCCGAGAGCTGGCACGCGCTCGGGTCGATGGTGCTTGACTAGGGTTGGCCGGGGGGAGCGATGGGGATCGTGCGACGATGCCAGTACGGCGTGCTGGCGCTGGGACTCGCGTTCGCGGCGACGGGGATGGCCTGCGCGCCGGGGCTGCCGCATCCGGACCCGCAGGCCCCGCCCGAGGGCCCGCCCGTCGACGTGTCGATCCCGCTCGCGTCGGTCTGCGCCGGTGCGCCCTCGGACGCCACGCTGACGGCGACCGTGCCGCAGTGGGTGCGCGCCGGCCGACCCTTCTCGGTCTCGGTCTCGGTCTCGCTGTCGCTCCCGGTCGTCGCCTACGCCCTGCTCGACGTGCCTGGGGGCACGACCAGCCCGATCAGTGTCGGGCTGCCCGGCAACACGTACGTCGTCGCCGCCGGCCACACCGAGCGGTTCCCCCTCTCGGTCACGCAGATCGGGTTCGGGGCGGAGCAACTGATCGATCCCGTGGTCTGCACACCGACTGCGCCCGTGGAGCTGGCGTCGATCGAGGTCCGGCGGCCTCGGCGCACCGCCGCGATGGAGCTCACGACCTCCCAGCTCGTCGGCCTGTGGTGCGTGAACGACGCCAGGGTCAACTTCCCGATGGGCGAGCAGGTCTCGCTCACGGTGCCCAGCCAGGCCCGGGCGGGGGTGCCGTTCGAGATCACGCTCACCGGAGCGACGACCGCCGCCACCCTCGGCGTGGTCGGTGCGACGTTGGACGGCGGGACCGTCACCCCGACCGGGCCACCGGGCAGCACCGTAGAGATCTCGTTCGTCGAAGGAACCATCACCGAGTTCCCGTTCATCGTCTGCAACCAGATGGGCGGCCCCGTGCACCTGGCGACGATCCCGATCGTCCGCCACTGACCCCGCGGGAGCGGCTCAGCGGTGGCCGACGATGAAGCGCATGGCCTCCGTCGCGGGTGGCCACGCTGGTCGCGGAACAGGCCGCGGACCGCCGACGTGACCGTCGATCGAGCCCGGCTTGCGCACGCCCCGCATCGACATGCACAGGTGCTCGGCCTCGATGACCACCAGCACGCCCCTGGGCTGCAGGGTGCGCTCGATCGCGTCGGCGATCTGGGTGGTCAGCCGCTCCTGCACCTGCGGGCGCTTGGCGTAGCCGTCGACCAGGCGGGCCAGCTTGGACAGGCCGGTGATGCGGCCGTCCTCGCCGGGGATGTAGGCCACGTGGGCCCTGCCGATGAACGGCACCAGGTGGTGCTCGCACACCGAGTACAGCGGGATGTCGCGCACCATCACCATCTCGTCGTGGTCGGCCTCGAACGTCACCGGCAGGTGGTGTGTCGGGCTCCTCGTGCAGCCCCGCGAAGATCTCCGCGTACATGCGGGCGACCCGCGTCGGGCGTGTCGTGCAGGCCGTCGCGGTCGGGGTCCTCGCCGATCGCCTCCAGGATCTCGCGGACCGCCTTGGCGATGCGCGGCAGGTCCATCGGCGTGTCGATGGGCGGGAACGTCCTCGGCTGCGGGCCGCGACGTCGGTCGGCTGCACCGCTCGGGCTCGCCATGAGCCGGTGCCGCACCGATCTGGATCGGCGCGGTCACGTCCCCGTCGGCCGGGGCGCATCCCCCTCCACCGCTGCACCCGCCGCCACAGCGACTCGACGTGCGCCCGGCCTGACGCACGGACGTCCTGCGCGGGCGCGGCCTCGGCCACGGTCACGCCGGGGGGCAACTCGCGTATGGCGGGCGGCTGCGACGGGCGCTCCAGCTCGTCCTGGGGCACGTCGATGCCGGTGCCCTTGTCGAGCTCGCCGAAGACCTCGGCCAGGTCGGCGTCGTCGAGCGTCTCCTTCTCGATCAGCGCGGCTGCCAGCCGGTCGAGCGTCGCCCGGTGGGTGGTGAGGATGAACCGGGCCCGGTCGTGCGCGTGGTCGATCAGGCGCCGGACCTCGCCGTCGATGAGCGCCGGCGACCTCGTCGGAGTAGGTCGGCCTCGTGGCCGAAGTCGCGGCCGAGGAACACCTCGCCCGTGCGCTGGCCGAGCCGCTGCGGCCCGAGCGCGTCGCTCATCCCGTACTCGGTGACCATCGGCCGGGCGATCTCGGTGCAGCGCTCGATGTCGTCGCTGGCGCCGGTGGTGGGCTCGTCGAAGATCAGCTCCTCGGCAGTGCGGCCGCCGAGCAGCATCGCCAGGTCGTCGACGCAGCTCGGACCGGGTCTTGAGGTACTTGTCCTCGGTGGGCAGCGTCAGCGTCTAGCCGAGCGCCCGGCCCCGGGACACGATCGAGACCTTGTGGACCGGGTCGGTGCTCTCGGAGCACGTGGCCGACGAGCGTGTGGCCGCCCTCGTGGTAGGCGATGACCCGCTTCTCGCGGTCGGAGATCACCCGGCGTCTTGCGCTCGGGACCCGGCGATGCACCCGGTCGATGGCCTCCTCGAGCTGGCGGCCATCGTGATGTCGGTGCCGTGGCGGCGGGCGGCGAGCAGCGCGGCCTCGTTCATGAGGTTGGCGAGGTCGGCGCCGGTGAAGCCCGGGCGTGCGGCGGGCGATCACGTCGAGGTCGCACGTCGGCGGCGAGCGGCTTGCCCTTGGCGTGCACCTCGAGGATCGCCTTGCGGCCCTCGAGGTCGGGGCGGTCGACCACGATCTGGCGGTCGAAGCGCCCCGGCCGCAGCAGCGCCGGGTCGAGGATGTCGGGCCGGTTGGTGGCGGCGATCAGGATGACGCCGGTGCTGCGCGTCGAACCCGTCCATCTCGACGAGCAGCTGGTTGAGCGTCTGCTCGCGCTCGTCGTGGCCGCCGCCGAGGCCGGCGCCGCGGTGACGGCCGACGGCGTCGATCTCGTCGACGAACACGATCGCGGGGGCGGTCTGCCTTGGCCTGCTCGAACAGGTCGCGCACCCGGCTGGCGCCGACGCCGACGAACATCTCGACGAAGTCGGAGCCGCGAGATCGAGAAGAACGGCACCCCGGCCTCGCCGGCCACCGCCTGGGCGAGCAGCGTCTTGCCGGTGCCGGGCGGCCCGAAGAGCAGCACGCCCTTCGGGATCTTGGCGCCCATGGCCTGGAAGCGCGCCGGGTCCTGCGAGGAACTCCTTGATCTCCTGCGAGCTCCTCGACGGCCTCGTCGCAGCCGGCCACGTCGGCGAAGGTGACGGTCGGGTCGTCCTTGCCGACCTGCTTGGCCCGGGACTTGCCGAACTGCATGACGCCCCGGCCGCCGCCCTGCAGGGCGTTCATGACCAGGATGAACGCCCCCACCAGCAGCACCGTGGGCAGCAGGCTCACCAGCAGGCCGGTCCACAGCGAATCGGACTGCTGGTCGGTCTTGACCTCGATCCGCGGGTCGGCGGTGAGGAGCTTGTCGAACAGCTCGTCGGCCGACTCGGCCGGGTAGGACGTCTTGTACTCGGTGTCGTCGCGCAGCTTGCCGACGATCGTGTTGTCCTTGTCCTTGATCTCGGCGGTGGCCACCTCGCCGTTGGCGATGGCCTCCTTGAACGTGGTGGAGTCGAGCTCCTTGCGCTCTGGGCCCCGGTTGGAGAATCGGATGCCCATGAACAGCACGGCCGCGCCGACGAGCAGGTAGATGAGGGCGACTCGGGGGAAACGTTTCACGGTGGCGAACAGGCTATCGGCGTCGCCAGCAGTACGTCAGACGCTGCCCCGGTATTCGCACACGTAGGGGAGGTTCCGGTACCGCTCCGCCACGTCCAGGCCGTAGCCGAGGACGAAGTCCGGCGGGATCTCGAACCCCACGTAGCGGAGGTGCTCCTGCGTCTTCTGGTTGCCCTGGCGCACGAACAGCGCGCACACCTCCAGGCTTGCCGGCTGGCGGGCCGCGAGGTTCCGCCGCAGGTAGGTGAGGGTGAGGCCGGAGTCGACGATGTCCTCGACCAGCAGGACGTGGCGGCCGGCGAGATCGAGGTCGAGGTCCTTGACGATGCGCACGACGCCCGAGGACCGGGTCGAGGCGCCGTAGGACGACACGGCCATGAAGTCGATCTCGACGGGCAGCCGGATCGCCCGGGCCAGGTCGGCGAGGAACACGAACGCGCCCTTGAGCACGCACACGAGCAGCGGCGGCCGGCCGGCGTAGTCGCGGGTGATGTCGGCGCCCAGCTCCACGACGCGGGCCCGGATCTTGTCCTCGTCGACCACGACGGGACCGAGGTCAGGCTCGTCCAGGTGGTGCGCGAAGCCGTCGCTCATCGCACCGCTGTCGCCCGGGGGTCGGTCGGCATGCGCCGCAGAACCTAGCGGCCGGGGAACAACAACGAAAACGACCAAACGACAACGAGGCCGGTTAGGAGGCCGGCGGAGCCGGCCTCCTTGGAGATTGTCGGGGCGGTCGGGCGGGCGTCAAGGACAAGCCGGCTGCGCCGGGCCCCTCCGGGGCTCCTTGACCCCCACCCGACCGCCCGTTTGACACTCACGGTGACCCTTACACCGTTGTCGAAGTCCTTGCGCGGGAAACTGGCCTCAAAGGTGGTTGCTTATCAACCACTTTCGCGACCCAGAACGAAGAACCCCCGAACAGGGGCGACCCGCGGCCACCGTGCGTGGAAAAAGGCGGTCGGGTGGGGGTCAAGGAGCCGCCGCAGGCGGCCGAGCGCAGCGAGCTTGTCCTTGACGCCCACCCGACCGCCCCACAATCACAACAGAGGCCGCCCCCGGCGGCCTCCTTACCAGCCTCGTTTCGTTTGCGTTTGCGCCGGGATCACGCCCCAGGCGCAACGAGCCGCAGCCGCCCCGCGGTCCGCGCCACCCGCCAGCCCCCCGACGATCTCGCACGCCACCGCGTCGCCCCGGGCCACCCGCAGCACGCGCTCGACGGCGCCCGAGTCCGGCGGATGGCACTCCGCCCCGCCCGGCCCGGCGCGCCGCAGCCAAGCGCGCACCGCCCGCCGGGCCAGAGGCAGGGGGGCCGCGGCCAGTGCCCGGGCGTCGGTCGGATCGAGGCCGGCCGCCAGCGCGTCCAACAATGCGACGTCGTCCCGGGCCAGGTCGGCCTGGCGCGCCACGACCGCGACCACGTCCCGCGAGCCGATGGCATCGAGCAGCGGCAGCAGCTCGTGGCGCACCCGGTTGCGCCGGATCGCGGGGTCGTCGTTGGTCGGGTCGGCCACCGGGTCGA
This sequence comes from uncultured Acidimicrobiales bacterium, assembly GCA_963739835.1. GTDB lineage: Bacteria > Actinomycetota > Acidimicrobiia > Acidimicrobiales > VFJN01 > ZC4RG19. The sequence continues at coordinate 30,244 of CAVUBW010000020.1, read as the reverse complement.
GGCCCAACGCCGCGCACAGTGCCCGGGTCTCCCGGCGTCGCAGCCGGCGCAGGCGGGCGGCGGGCCGGGTCCATGCCGGCCAGGCCGTCGAGCGCCGCGCCCCGGATCAGGTTGAGCAGCACGGTCTCGGCCTGGTCGTCGGCCGTGTGCCCGGTGAGGGCGCCCGCCGGCAGCGCGGCGTAGCGGGCCGCCCGGGCCCGGGCCTCCAGGTTGGGTCCCGGGGCGACCGCAGCCCGCACGGCCCGGAACCCGGTGCCGAAGCGGTCGGCCGCCGCCCGCACGACCTCGGCCTCGGCGGCCGAGCCGTCCCGCAGCCCGTGGTCGACGTGGACCGCGGTCACGCGGCACCCGGCGCGGGCCGCCAGGACCAGGAGGGCGAGCGAGTCGGCCCCGCCCGACACCGCGCACGCGACCGGGACGCCGGCGTCCGGGAACGTCGCAGCGGGCGGCCAGGTCCGCGACCAGCCCCAGGTCGGCTACCCCACCAGCTCCTCGGACAGCCGCACGCGGTCGAGCCAGTCCTGCGGCGCCCGGATCTCGGCCAGCGTCGGGAGCCACTCGGGCCCCCGCCAGGCCGCGTCGACCGCGCCCTGCCCGCCGTGGCGCTCGATGTAGGCGATGAACGCCTCGCCCTGGGCGTACTGCTTCATCTTGGCGTCGATGCCGACGGCCTTCTGGGCCAGCTTGGCGACGCTGCTCGCCTGGCGGCGACGCTCGCGCAGCGCCCGGGAGAACCGGGCCGCCTGGGGCACGTGGCCCTCGCCCGCCCGGTCCATCGTCACGTCGCCGTGGCCCTCCAGCAGGCTCATCATCCCGCCGATCTTGCCGAACAGGTCGCGCTGGTCCGGGCTGGCGAGCAGCGTGGCGATGCCGCCCTCGTCGAGGGGGTTGTGGCCCGACCGCAGCTCCTCGACCACCCGGACGAGCGCGTCGAGGAAGCGCTTGGGGTCGGGATCGACCGCCGCCAGCGTCTGGTTGACCAGCGAGAGGAAGTGACCCCGCAGCCAGGGGACGCCGGTGAACTGGGCCCGGTGGGTGACCTCGTGCAGCGCCAGCCACAGCCGGAACTCGCGGGGCGGGAACCCGAAGCGCTTCTCCAGCGCGAGGACGTTGGGGCCGACGTAGTAGACGATGTCCTGCTCGTCGGGGTTCTCGTCCTCGATGATCAGCAGGTCGTACTGGCCGAGCACGCGGGTGCCCATCCAGCCCAGCAGCACCCCGACCTCGAGCGCGGCGGCCCGGCGCGAGAGCTCGCCGACGAGCGCCATCGCGCCCTGGCGGTCGTCGAGGCGCTCGGCCATCCGGTCGGTCAGCGGGCGCAGGAGCCGGCCGAAGCTGGCCAGGTTGGCCCGCACCCAGTCGCCCCGGTCGACGACCCGTGCCCGGGCCGGACCGGCGGCCGACACGAGGCCCGTCGCCCGCTCGACCAGCTCCTCGGCCTGGGAGGTCAGCTCGGCGAAGTCGATGGCCAGCCGGTCGTAGTGGTAGGACGCCGCCAGCGGCTCGTGCCCGGCGACCCGGATCGCCACCCGTTCGGCGAGCCCCCAGTCGATCGGGCTATCCATGATCGGGCTACCGCCCCTTCGGATAGCGGGAGCGTTCCACGGTGGCCAGATAGCCGACCGCCAGGGCCACGATGGTGAGTACCGTGCCCAGGATCAGGGCGACGCCGATCCAGTAGTGCCAGATCACGGCAAGCATGGGGCGCATGCTACGCAGCGCCCGGGGAAACACGCGAACCAAACACTATTGACCGCTGCGGCGGTTGCGCCGACACGGTGCGCGGCCGAGGCGCAATCCGCATGGACAGACTGCTACGGTCGCGCCGACAAGCGGGCATCCCTAGGGACAGCGACCTTTGGCACAGCTGGGAGAACGAGAGCTCGATCGGCCCCGCCCGGCGTCTACAGGTGCGCCGCCGCAGCGCCCCGACCACGACGGTCCGGCGCGCCCGGCGACCTCCCGGGCCAAGCGGGCCACGGACCTGGCGCTGGTCCTCATCGCCTCGCCGATCGTGCTGCCGATCGGCGTCGTGATCGCGCTGGTGGTGCTGTGCACGTCCCGGGGCGCCGTGCTGTTCGGGCAGGACCGGGTCGGCCTCGGCGGCCGCTCCTTCAAGATGTACAAGTTCCGCACGATGCACCGGGGCGCCGAGCAGCTGCTCCAGCAGGACCCGCGCCTGTGGGACGAGTACGTCAGCAACGGGTTCAAGCTGCCGGCCGAGCTCGACCGCCGGGTCACCCGGGTCGGCCGCTTCCTGCGCCGGTCGAGCCTCGACGAGCTCCCCCAGATCCTCAACGTCCTCGCCGGCACGATGACGCTCGTCGGCCCCCGCCCGGTGGTCCCGGTCGAGATCCGCAACTACGGCGATCGCGAGCACGTCTACACGTCGGTGCGCCCGGGCATCACCGGTGCCTGGCAGGTCAACGGCCGCTCGAACATCGACTACCCCGAGCGGGTCGATATCGACGCCGACTACGTCGAGCACTGGAGCATGAGGCTGGACCTGAAGATCCTGGCCAAGACGCCGGTCGCGGTGCTCAGCGCCCGCGGCGCGTTCTGACGTCGTCCCGTTCGGGCCGACGTCACCCTCCCCCGATCGCCCCCCCGGCGGACCGGACTAGCTGTCGGCGTCGACCGAGCGCGCCACCGACTCGTGCTCCAGCGCGGCACGCACCTTGGCCACCAGCGACTCGGGCACCTGCTCCTGGCACTTCTTGCGGATCACGTCCCGCAGCTCGGCCTCGAAGTCGTAGGGCTCGGCGCACGGCTGGCAGCCGTCGAGGTGGCGATGGATGGCCGCCCGGCGGTCTTCCGTCAGCTCACCGTCGAGGTACGCGTACAGCTCGTGGAGGGAGTCTTCGCATTCAGACATGGGACTCGGACATATTGCCGTCCTCGGGGGTCGGAGCGAGGTTCCGCTCCACTGCGAACTCGTACAACTGCTTCTGGAGCGCCTTTCTTCCCCGGTGCAGCCGGCTCATGACCGTGCCGATCGGGATGTCGAGGATCTCGGCGATCTCCTTGTAGGAGAAACCCTCGACGTCGGCCAGGAGCACCGCCATCCGGAAGTGCTCGGGAAGCGACTCCAACGCGTCCTTGACCTCGACGTCGGTGAAGCGCTCCAGGAGCTCGTCCTCGGCGCTGCGGCCGACCATCGCCGCCTCCAGGCCGCCGATGCGGCGGTAGAGGTAGAGGTCCTCGACCTCGTCGAGCTCGGTCTCGTCGGGCCGGCGCTTCTTGGCCCGGTAGCTGTTGATGTAGGTGTTGGTGAGGATCCGGTAGAGCCACGCCTTGAGGTTGGTGCCCTCCTCGAAGCCCCCGAACCCCCGGTAGGCGCGCAGGTAGGTCTCCTGCACCAGGTCCTCCGCGTCGGACGGGTTGCGCGTCATGCGTAGCGCCGCAGCGTACAGGGACGGCATCAGCCCCATCGCCTGATCCGCGAACGTCGCCTGGTCGGCCATGGCCGGACCCTACCGTCGGTGCCGCGGCAGACCAACAGTGTGGTCGCCGGCGCCCGGCCGCGGCCTCAACCGGCCGGGTCCAGGGCCGTGCCCGTGTAGCGGACGCTCGGGCTCCACAGCATGTAGCGGTCGACACCGAGGCTGCGGGCGGCGTCGATCTGGGCCCGCACCTCGGGCTCGCCGTAGGACACCCCGTTGAGCGCGAAGTCCTGGAGCCACGGCACCAGCACCGCGCCCGAGCCGGCCGTGGCCTGCTGGTAGCCCGACAGCACGCCGCGCACCAGGTCGCCCGGCTGCCGGGCCGGGTTGGGCACGCCGAAGCGCCCGGCCTGCCAGTAGCCGGGGTAGATCTCCGGGGCCACGTAGTCGGCGTTGCGGGCGACCCGGGCGACGTCCTGGCCGTAGCTGTCGCCCAGCGTGGCGGACTCGCCGTCGACGATCACGCCCTGGTAGGCGCCCCGGCGCCGCAGCTCCTGGTGGGCCTCGGCGAGGAAGCCGACGATCGTGTCCGACGGCGATCCCGCCATGCCGGGCACCGAGATCGTGTCGATGCGCCCGGTCGGCAGGCGGACGTCGTCCCACAGGATGTCGTCCACGCCCCGGCCGACTGCGTCGCGGGCGATGTCGAGGTTGTAGTCCCGCACGGCCAGGCTGGCCGGGTTGGTGTAGGGGCCGGTGTCGTCGTAGAGGTCGCCCTCCGCGGTCTGGACCACCTGGTCGCCCTGGCCCGCGTTCCAGGCGGCCCGGGCGAGGATCGGGTCGCGGAACGCCGAGATCCGCCCGACCACCTGCACCCCGCGGCTGTGCAGCGTCGTGATCGCCGAGTCGAGGTCGTAGGACCGGTGCAGGGCGCCGATGTCGGCCGCCCGCGGGACGTTCGCGTCGTACACCACCACGCCGGACTCGTCCTTCAGGTCGAGCTCGACCGTGTCGATCCGGTGCTCGTCGACGAGGGCGAGGATGGCGCCGCGGAGCTGCTCGTTGCTCCACGCCGGCCCGGTCACGTGGACGCCCCGGAGGCCCGGCGTGGTGATCGGCACGACGAGCGACGCCGCGGTCACGTTGCCGGCCCGGTCGCGGGCCTCCACCGCCACCGGGCCGACGGGCGGCCGGTCGAAGTGGAGCACGAAGCTCCCGTCGTCGCGCACCCGGACCCGGTCGCCGTCGGCGGTGACCCGGGCGCCGGCCTCGACCACGCCGGGGACGTCGACCTCGGCGTCGATGGCGACGGGGTCGGTTGCCGGCGGCACCATCAGCCCCGGGGCGGTGCCGTCGACCGTGAAGTCCCAACGGAACTGGGCGTCGTCGAACAGGGGCCGGGGGACGGCGAGCTGCAGCACGTGGTGGCCCTCGGGCAGCGCGGCTGCCGGGTGCCAGACCATCGTGGCGTCGGTGACGGCGGGCTGGTCGACGGCGGCGCCGTCGAAGCGCAGGGTCGCGTCCTTGGCCGCCGACCGCGACGGCAGCACGATCGTGACCTCCATCGCCGCGGCCTCCGGGGTCGTGATGACGGCGTCGTCGCGGATGCCCTTCACGTCGAGGTCGACCCGGGTGCCCCGGTAGACCAGCCCGCCGACGAGGGCGACGGTCGCGATCGCCACCAGCCCGGCGAACACCGTGCCGGCCTCGATGCGGCGCCGCTTGGACCGGAACACCTTGGTGTCCTCGGTCTGGAGGGTGTCCACGTCGAGTGGCAGCGGGCCGAACTCGAGGTCGCCGCCGAGCGGCGGCAGTCGTCGGCGGCCCCACCACCGCCGCCCGCCGCCGCGGCGATCCGGCCCGTGCCGTCCCGGCTCGATCTCGGCATCGCTGAGCGACGATGTCACCGTCGGCAGTCTCCCCATCGGCCGGCCCCGCCGCAACGACCGTCACAGGGTCGTCATGCTGCGGCCGGCCGCGGTCCCGGGCGGCCGGCGTTGCCCTAAGGTCCGGCGCCATGCGGACCAGGGGCGCCGGGGGCCTTTCGCGATGATGGACGCGCCCGCCGACCGGCACCAGGCGCGGGCCGAGGTGCTCCTGTCCCAGGGACGGCCCCGCGACGCCCTGGGGGAACTGCAGGCCGCGCTCGAGCTGGCGCCGGAGGCCGCGCGGCTCCACGTCGACCTCGCCAACTGCCTGGTCGAGATGGGCGACCTCGACCGGGCCGACGCGGCGATCCGCCGGGCCCTCGCCCTCGACCCCACCGACGCCTTCGCCCATTGCGTCCACCACACGGTGCTCGACGAGCGGGGCGACGCCGAGGGGGCCGAGGCGGCGATCCGCCAGGCGATCGCCCTCGACCCCGAGTCGGCCGACTACCACAGCGCGCTGTCGTGGCTGCTGCTCCAGCGCGAGGAGTGGGAGCCGGCGCTGGCCGCGGCCGACGCGGCGCTGGCCCTCGACCCCGACGACCGGGACGCGCTGATCACCCGGGTCTTCGCCCGCGCCCGGCTGGGCCGGGTCGACGAGGCGATCGCGGACGCGCGACGCCAGCTGTCCAACGACCCGACCGACCCGGCATCCCACGCGATGCTGGCCCTGACCGCGATGGCGGTCGGCGACCACGAGTCCGCGGCGCGCGCCCTGCGAGAGGCCCAGCGGCTCGATCCGACCCGGGAATGGGTGCGCGAGTTCGGGCTGGTCGGCCTGGGGCTGTTCGGCCGGCCGCTCACCAGCGCGATGGTCGCCTGGCTGCTGACGCGGCCGCCGGCGGCGGGCACGGGCATGCCGTCGCTCGCCGCCGTGCTGGCGGGGCCGTTCGGGCTGCTGCGGGGCTTCGGCCGCGCGGCGGTCCGGCCGCTCACGACGCTGGCGCTGCGCTGCACCCGCTACGGGCGGCTGACCGTGACCCGCGAGGACGCCTCCGCCGCCCGCGCGTTCGTCGGGCGGCTGGTCGTTCCCACGCTCTTGACGATCGTGTTCACGGTCAGCGGTCGAATCGTGAACGGAGCGCTGATGGTGGCGTCGCTCCTGTTCGTCGTGACCCTGCAGGGCGTGGCGCACTCGGCCGACCCGTGGGGACGCCGGGCGCTCGTGGTGCGGGCTGGCACCGCCTATGCCGCCGGGCTCGCGCTGTGGGCCGCCGCTATCGCGGCGCTGGTCGTCTGGGTCTGAGCGCCGTGGCCGGGGACGCGTTCGACGCGCTGTTCGAGGCCGTTCGGGTGTCGCCCGACAACCTGCCGCTGCGGCGGCACCTCGCCGGCGCCCTGCTGGCCGCCAACCGGGCGCCCGACGCCGAGCGGGAGTTCCGGGCCGCGCTGCGGCTCGCGCCCAACGACGAGGGCAGCGCCGTCGGCCTGGCCGACGCCTTCTTCCGCCAGGGCCGGCACCACGAGGGCCTCGCCGTGCTGGAGGGCCGGCCGTGGGATGAGCACGGGTCGCCCGAGTCGCGGCTGCTGGCCGCCCGGCTCCACCTGGCGACCGGCGCGGTGCGCGACGCCCGGGCCTGCTACCTGGAGGCGGTGGCCGCCCGGGCCGACCTGGCCGACCCCGACCTCGCCGACCGCCTCGGCGTGCGGGACGAGGCGATCGTCGCGGGCGGCGGGGTCGGAACCCAGGCCGGCGGCGTGACGTTCGCCGACGTCGGCGGCATGGACGACGTCAAGGAGGAGATCCGCATCAAGATGCTGGCGCCGCTCCAGCACCCGGACCTGTTCGGGGCGTTCGGCAAGTCCGCCGGCGGCGGCATCCTGCTCTACGGCCCGCCGGGGTGCGGCAAGACCCACATCGCCCGGGCGACGGCCGGCGAGATCGGCGGCCAGTTCCTGGCCGTCGGTCTGCACGAGATCCTCGACATGTGGATCGGCCAGAGCGAGCGCAACCTGCACGACGTGTTCGAGCGGGCCCGCCGCAGCGCCCCCTGCGTCCTGTTCTTCGACGAGGTCGACGCCCTCGGGTCGAGCCGGGCCGACATGCACGCCAGCGGCGGCCGGCACGTCATCAACCAGTTCCTGAACGAGCTGGACGGCGTCGAGGGCGACAACACGGGCGTGCTGGTCCTGGCCGCGACCAACGCCCCCTGGTACGTCGACAGCGCGTTCCGCCGGCCGGGCCGCTTCGACCAGATCCTGTTCGTGCCGCCGCCGGACGCGGCCGCCCGGGCCGCGATCCTGCGGGTGCTGTGCGCGGGCAAGCCCGTCGAGGCGGTCGACTACGACCACCTGGCCGCCCGCACCGACGGCCTGTCCGGCGCCGACCTCCAGGCGGTGGTCGAGCGGGCAGTGGAGGACAAGCTGCGGGCGGCGCTGCGCAACGGCGGCACGGCGGCCCCGCTCACCGGCCGCGACCTGGCCGCGGCGGCCCGCTCGGTCGTCCCGTCGACCCGCGAGTGGTTCGCCACGGCCCGCAACTGGGCCACCCACGCCAACGCCAGCGGCGTCTACGACCCGATCCTCGCATGGCTCGACCGCCGGCGCTGAGGGTCGTTGCGGCGGCTAGTGACCGAGTCGCAGCCGGCCCGGCGTCCCGGCGAGCCGGGCTGGTCGCGGCGGCAGATCGCGGGCCGCGAGCACGGCGACCGTCGCGCAGTACGCGAGGAGCGCCAGCCACGTCAGCATGGCCGCGGCGTGGTCGGGCCGCGTGGCGGCGGCGCCCAGCACGCCGGCGAGCGTGGCGCCGGCCCACAGGGCGAAGGTGGCGACGACCGCCGGTCGGGCCCAGGGCCGCCCCCGGCGGAACGCCACGCTCGCCACCGCGCACCACGTTCCGAACGCGACGAGCGCCAGCCCGGGCACGGCGAACGGCGCCACCGGCGAGCACGGGCCGGGATGGTCGATGTTCTCGCAATACCCCCGCTGGGAGCCGGCGACGAGCAGCGCCTTCCCAGCAGATCCAAGGTCGCGACGACGACCGACCACGCCAGCGCCATCCCGCCGGCGACCCGGCGCTCACGTGGTGGCCGCAGATCCTGCACGGCCCCGGATCGTAGGTGCGGCCCGACGGCGGGTGTCGTCGGGCCGCGATGCCGTCAGGCCCCCGGCCGGTAGTTGAGGTAGAGGACGCCGTTCTCGTACGAGTCGGCGTTGGCGAGGGTCAGCTTGATGGGTGCGGCGTCCTCGGGGAACAACCGCGGCCCGGCCCCGCGGGTGAGCGGGTAGACGAACAGGTGCAGCTCGTCGACGAGGCCGTCGGCCAGCATCGCCCGGACCAGCGTGATGCTGCCGCTGGTGTAGAGGTCGCCGTCGACCTCGTCCTTGAGGCGGCGGATCGCGTCGGCGTCGTAGGCGCCGATCACCGTCGAGTTGCGCCAGGTCGGGTTCTCCAGCGTCCCGGACACGACGTACTTGGTGGTGTCGTTGAAGAACGGTGCCCCGGGGTCGTCCTCGACGGTCCGGTTCGACCAGCCCGGTTCGAACATCTCGTAGGTCGTGCGACCGAGCAGGATGCCCCGGCTGCGCCCGGTGACCGCGCCAACGACCTCGCCCATCTTCGGATCGAAGCCGTACTCCGCGGTCCACACGGGGGCGTCGATCACGCCGTCGAGGCTCATGAACTCGTGCACGTGCAGTGCTCCCAAAGCAGTTTCCTTTCGGTGGCGCCGCATGGTTCTCGGCGGGCGGCGGGCGCCCGTTCTAGTCCGGGGACGGCGAGGGCGTCTTGAACGAAAGCGACGACGGCGTCTGCCCGACGAACCGCTTGAGCGACCGGGTCATGTGCGGCTGGTCCGCGTACCCGGCCCGCCGGGCGGCCTCCAGGGCCGGCAGCCCGAGCCCGAGCAGGTCGACGGCCCGCTCGGCCCGCCGCATTTGGCGGATGGTCCCCCGGGTCAGCCCGGTCGCCCGGGCCACCCGCCGCTCGACGGTCCGGGTCGACAACCCGTCGAGGTCGTCGTCGCCCCGCAGCGCGGCGGGCACGACCGGGTCGTGGGCGAGCAGCCCGGCTCGCACGAGCCGGTCGACGAAGACGTCGGCGTTGTGGGGCTGGGGGAACTCCCACGCGGTGCCGCCGAGCCACACCGAGGTGTCGGAGGCGGGCGGCAGGTTGAACGCCGTGTCGACCAGCCGCCGCATGCCGAGGCGCGGCATGAAGGTGCCGAGGCGGAAGCTGATGCCGAAGAACTCGGCGTCGGCGGGGATCGGCGCGACGCTGGCCCTGGTCTCGGGCCCCCGCACGGTCATCCACGTCCCGCCGGCCTGGCGCGTCACGACCATCTCCCACTGCGGCACGGCCACCGACATGAAGCCCGCCTCGGGCTCGGGCTCGCTGGTGGTGCGCCAGGCGAGGCTGACATGGGGGGAGCTCGCACCCAGCATCTCGAAGTCGAACAGCTCGACGGCACGCTTCATGGCCACAACGACAGCTTGGCCGCCCGGAACTCATCGGTCGGACGGGGTCGGCCGCGCCGGCGCGGGCGGCTGCGGGATGGGGCAAGCTGCGTGCGTGGAGTCCGACCTGCGCGTCGCTCTGGGCGACACGATCGAGGAGCGCCCGTGTGCCAGCTGCGGCCGCCTGATCCGGTCGGGCCGGGGCGAGGTCGTCGAGGGCGAGGAGGTCGCGGCGCGCTACTGGTTCGACCTGCACAGCCGGGGCCGGGATCGGGCGGTCCGGCTGCTCGTGAAGCTCGACAGGGCCTCGTTCGTCGTCGTGGGCCACACGGATGGGGGCGGCATCGGGTTCGGCGTGCACGGCCCGCGGCAGTCCCCGCTCATCGCCCCGCGCGAGGTGACGGGCCGCCCGCTCAGCCGGCGCCGGGCGCTCCGCCACCGGCAGCTCCCAGCCCTGTGGCGGGCGGTGGACACGCTGGTGGTCAAGGACCCGGCGATCGCCGACCACTGGGACCCGGCACCCGGCTGATATGCGCCTCGGCATCTTCGATCACTTCGGCTGGGCGGTCGCGGTCACGGCGAGGGCCGACCACCAGGTCGTGGACCGCCGGCGCATCGAGCTGGTCGAACCGGGTCTGTCGCCGGCACCGATCCACTACGACCGCGGCCGCCTCGACGTCGCCGCCACGGCGGCCCTGGTCGCCCGGGTGCGCGCGTCGGCCGCACGGGCGACGTCGGCCGCGCTCGACGACCTCGCCTCCGCGCTGCCAGAGCCGGTCGCGTCGATCTCATTGCGCACGTGGCCGCCGGACTTCCCCGACGACATCGCCGTCCAGCGGCGCACGCCGTACGAGTCGCGCGCCGACGCGATCATGTACCGCCAGGTGCTCGCCCACGTCGCCCACGCCAGGGGCTGGGACGTTCACCTCTACAGCGCGAAGGACGTCGTGGCCCGGGCGACCAGCCTGCTGGCCGGCCGGGCCGACGAGATCCTCGAGGGCCCCCGGGCCACGCTGGGCCCGCCGTGGACGAAGGACCATCGCATCGCGCTCGCCGCGACGATCGTGGCGTGACCGGCCGGAGCCGAAGCTCGGCACCGGCGCCAGTCTCTCACCGTCTCCGAGCGCCGCCGCTCAGGTGCCTGCCGACCGCGAGGCGTCCATCAGGGTCATCTGCTGCATCGGCGCGTCGCGGGGAGTCGTGAGGCCGGGGATGGCTCCGGGCGCGGTCAGCATGAGCAGACCGAGAACGAAGAGGACACCGGCGGTTCCGACCGAGGCGACCCGGCGCCACGGGACGGTCTTCTCGATGGCGATGAGCCCGGCGACGACCGCCATCCACACGACGCTCATGACCCCCAAGGCGAACAGCGATGCCATGAGGGCCCAACAACAGCCGACGCACCAGGCACCGTTCTTGGCGCCCATCCGGAGCGCGCCGGACAAGCCGTCGCGCCACGAGCCGAGCAGCGAGCCGAGCGGGCTGCGGCACTTGCCGAGGCATGCGTCCTTCCACGGCGTGAGCTCGTACACCGCAGCGACGATGAGCGTGCCGCCGGCCGTCCACCGGCCAGCCCGGTCCCAGGCGAACAGATCACCGGAGAGCGAGTTCAGGGCGACGCCCACCCCGAACGCGCGCGATGCCGGCGGCGGCCCACGTGAGGAGGTAGCCGGCCGCGAACAGGAGCGGCGACAGCGGGGAGCGCTGTCTCGTCATGCGGGAGTACAGCGCAACGGTCGGCGCGACCGAGGGGAACATCATCGCGGCCATCATCACGACCCACACGCCGAGGAACCAGCCGAACGCGCCGAACGCCGTCCACGGCCCCTCGTCCATCCCCCGCATGCGGTCGCCCGTCCACCACCAGCCCAGCGCCGCGACGGCGAACAGCAGCGTGACGAGGCCCAGCCGTGCGCGCACCGCGGACATCGCCGGGGCCAGCCCCGCGCTTGCCGGCGGGCGCGCCTGCGCCGGAGCGCTCATCGCATCAAGCGGCCCAGGAGAACTCGGACGTCGAGAGGCCCGTCTTGCCCTCGTACTGGATCCCGAAGGCATCGATCCGTGACCTCTTCGCCTCGGCCATCGTGAGGTTCGAGCCGACCGGATGGAACATCCCGTCGAACCGCACCGGCTGGCCGGTCTCGATACCGAACGGCACGATGTCCTCGATCTCGAAGTCGATCGCGTCGCCGATGCGGACAGCGTGCCGCAGCCCGTCGTCCACGACCTCGATCGGCGCCCGCTCGGCACCGAGCATCTCGCCCACCAAGGGAGCCAGCGCGGCCATCGGCCCGCCCAGCTGCCCGCTGAACACCTGGATCAGCTTGTCGAACTGCTCATCGTTCGACTCCGCGTCGACGAACACGCCCAGCCGCCAGTTCCCGTCGGTCATGACCTTCGGCGTGTCCGCGATCGCCGCCACCTTCAGACCGCCGACGTCGGTACCGTCGATCTGACCCTCGCGGATGTTGAACACGAGGGTCACCCGACAGAAGTCGTAGGTGGCACCGTGGTCGAACGAGAGGTTGCACGGGCACATCAGCTCGCACGAACACGTCTCGACGTAGCTTCCCGTCAGGTTCCACGCCATGGTCCGCCCCTTTCGAGAGGGCCCGAGTCTCCCGCCTGGGAGAGGACGCGTCAACGACGTAGCGCAATGCGTAGCTTGCTCCGGCGGACCCGCCAGTCGTCGCACAGCGACGGCGTCGCCCACTGATCGGCCAGCAGGGGTCAACTCCGGCCAGTGGCGGGTGCGGCGCTGTCGTCGTCGTGTGTGTCGCCGACGGTGAGGCCGAGCCGGCGGCGTTCGAGCTCGATGATCCGGCGCTCGGCCTGGGCCTGCGGCGCGGTGGCGAGGGCCGACACGTCGATCGCGTGGGGGCTGGCGTCCTTGAGGTCGCTCATCCGCACGTACTCGTCGAACAGGCGGCGCTTGGTCGCCAGGATCTCCAGCATCCGCTGGTCGACGCTCCCCTCGGCGAGGAGCCGGTGGACGTGGACGGGCCGCACCTGGCCCAGGCGATGGAGCCGGGCGACGGCCTGGTCTTCGATCGACGGTTTCCACTGGGGCTCGGTGAGCACCACCACCGACGCCGCCTGGATGTTCAAGCCCACGCCGCCGGCCTGGATCTGGCTCACCAGGACGAGCGGATCCGGCGACGCCGAGAACTCGTCGACCAGCGCCTGGCGCGACGACGGGTCGAGCCGGCCGCTGAGGAGGCCCGCGCACCGCCCGTCGAGCGCCCGCTCGACCGCCCGGAGCACGTCCAGGAACGACGAGAACACGACAGTCTTCCGGCCGTTGTCCGCCGCCTCGTCGACGATCTCCACCAGTCGTTGCAGCTTGGCGCTCTGTGCCAGGGCGGCGGCCTCGAACGCGGCGCGGCGCATCGCCATGAAGTTCCCCGACGCCACCGCCCGCGCGTAGGCGCGACGGTCGGCCGGCGTCGGCTCGACCCACTCGTCGTTGTCGATCCGCGGCGGTAGCTCGTCCAGCACGTCGGACTGGTTGCGGCGCAGGTAGACGTCGGCGACGGCCGCTCGGAAGGCGTCGGTCCCGACCAGCCCGGATCCCGGCTCCATCATCTCCGCCAGGTCCGGCCGGATGTGACCGACGAGGCCGCGGAACTCGTCGAGCCGGTTCTCCATCGGGGTACCGGTGAGGAGCAGCACGCGGTCGACGGCCGAGATGTGGCGCAGCGTCGCCTGCGTGCGCTTGGCGGCGGGGTTCTTCACGTAGTGGGCCTCGTCGGCCACGAGCAGCGCCACCGGGAGCGCGTCGGGGATGGCGAGGGACTGCAGCGAGTCGTACGTCACGACGCCGACGCCGCCGGAGCGCACCCAACCCTGCAGGTTGCGCATCCGGTCGGTGCCGTGCAGGCGGAACGCCCGCAGGCGGCTGTGCTGCTCGACCTCGTGCGCCCAGTTGACCAGCACGCTCGCGGGGCAGACGACCAGGGAGTGGGTGGCGCCCGCGGCGTGGAGGTGGGCGATCGCGGCCAGCGCCTCGATCGTCTTGCCCAGGCCCATCTCGTCGCCGAGGATCGCCCGTCGCTGCGCGATGGCGAACCTGGCGCCGAAGGCCTGGTAGCCCCGGAGCGACACGTCCAGCAACGACGTGTCGAGCGAGTGCGTGTCGATGCGCCCGGCGATCTCCGACGGGATGTGCCCGTGCACCGCCTCGGGCTCGCCGTCGAGGTTGGCGATGGCGACGAGCAGACCGTAGTAGGCGACCGCCCGCTCCCGGTAGTCGTCCCAGATCGACCCGTCCGCCGCCGGGACGTCGGATCCGAGGCCGAGTGCCCGCCGCCACCGGGGGTCGGCCCGGTCGATCCCGGAGACGGCGATGAGGCCGTGGAGCTCGTCGAGCGCCGCCCTGGCCTGCCGGCGTCGTGCGCGCCCGGCGAGGAGCATCCGCAGGCGACGGCCGGCCAGCGACGCCGCCGGGAGCAGCGGCTCGACGCGCCCGGCGAGGTCGGCCAGCTCGTCGCGCACCGGATCGGTCGCCTGCACGGCCTCCCCGAAGTGGCGCAGGCAGGTCAGCAGCCGGGTCTGGGCGTCGGGCCGCCGGTCGACGTCGAACCGGACCCGGATGCTGCGCTCGAGCGCCCGGCGGAACCGGTAGGTGGCGCCGACGACCTGGACGGCGGTGTCCGGGCCGACCCCGGGGATGACCCGGAGTCGGCCGACCCGCTCGTTGACCAGGGACGCCACCGTGGTGAAGCCCACCGCCTCCAACGGGCCCAGCCGGAGCTGGTCCTTCGTCATCTCCCGGAGCCGGGACACGGGCAACTGCGCCAGCTCGTCCCGCACGGCTTCCGCCCTGGCGGCCTCGTACGCCGTGCGGGCCTCCTGCCGTCGCGCATCGACGATGCCCAGCACGGTCGTGGCGGCCGTCGCGTCAGCTTGGGCACGGTCGAGCAACCGCCGCGCCGCCGCCCCCGACCGCACCCGCGCTCGTGCACTCCGCCGGTCGCGGGAGCCGGTCCCCGCCGTCGTCATCGTCCCGCGCACGACGGGATGCCTGCCCGCTCCCCGCGGCGTTCAGCCCCGGTCAGCAGACGGAGAGTCACAGGGCGATCATCGCTCCCCGAAGTCGTTCGCTCGGTCGGACTCGCCATGTGCACACTCGACCATGCGCTTCGGGCTGCTCTGCACGGCGGACGTCGACACCGCGCGGGCGATCGGCAACTTCGTGGAGTTCAACGTCGAGGCGGAGGCGTTGGGTTTCGTCTCTTCGTTCCTCGTGGAACATCACTTCAGCGGCTGGAACCAGGTCGCAGCGACGCTGATGCTGCAGACGTGCGTCGCCGGTCGCACGTCGACGCTGCGGTTGGGCACCGGAGTGATGGTGTTGCCATGGCACAACCCCGTTCTGCTCGCCGAGCAGGCGGCCACCCTGGACGTGATCTCGGCGGGCCGCGTCGACCTGGGCGTCGGCAAGGGATACCGGCACACCGAGTTCCGCGGCTTCAACCTGGATCAGCGAGAGGCCGATGCTCGCTTCCAGGAGGCGCTCGACGTGCTCCTCCGAGCGTGGACCACGCGTGAGCGCTTCTCCCATCACGGCCAGCACTGGCACTTCGACGACATCGTCGTCGAGCCAGCACCGGTCCAGTCGCCGCACCCGCCGATCTGGGTCGCCGCGGCCAGCGAGTCCTCGGTCCGGCGGGCCGCCGCGTGGGGCCACAACCTCATCCTGGACCAGTACGCCTCGGTCGAGCAGATCGCCGAGCGGATCGGATGGTTCGGCGACGGCGAGGTCGCGGTGGCCCGGCAGGTCTACGTGTCGCACGGTCGAGCCGAGACGGAGGAGGCCCTCGCCCGCCAGGCGGCGCTGACCCGGCGCACGATCGAGGTGTCGCGTTCGCCCCAGTCGGCGCACGGTTCGCACGTGCTCGGCTACGACGACACCGAGGCGCACGCCCTGTTCGGCACTCCCGACGAGGTCTGCGACGGCCTCGCGAAGCTGCGGGCCGCGGGCGTCGACTACGTGCTGCTCAACCTCGCGGGCGGCACACGGCAGCTCCAGCGCTTCGCCCGGGAGGTGGCCGAGCCTGCCGGCGCCTCCCGATGACGACGACGGGCCGACGTCTGTCGGATCTACGGCCGGAGGACGATGATGTCGGTGGGGTCGTCGACCGTGGTGGAGCCGGAGACGATCAGATCCGCGCGCTCCCACGTCCGCTCCCTCGCGTGGAACGGGACCTCCTCCGCCATCCATCCCTCGTAGCCGGCGGCGTCGAGCTCACCCGCCGCGACGCGCGCTCGATTCCGGCGCTCGGCGACGTCGAGGTCGCACTGGACCCAGACCACGGCGTCGACGTGCGACGCAAGCGAGGCACGGCCGGCACCGGCACCCTCGATCAGGACGAGGCTGGCAGCGGCGGGGACCGTGATCGATCCGGGACGGCCGTGTGCATCCCAGGCCGGCGGCCGGTAGTCGACCGCATCGCCGCGTCGCAGCCGCTCGATGACACCCGACAGCAGGAGGTCGTCCCAGCCGAACCGGGAGTGCCTCCAGGCCACGTCGTCGGTGTGGACGACCACGGCGCCTGGTACCAGCGCCGCGATTCGCTCGGCCAGGCGTGACTTACCGTTCGAGCTGCGCCCGTCCATCGCGAGCACGAAGGGTCCGCGCCGTGGACCCCGTCCGCTCATCAACTCGCCGACCACGGCGACGCTGGGCCGCCGGACGCCAGGCCCGAAGTCCGGCTCCCCGTCATGACGACGCACCGTCCCGTTGTACCCTCCGGCGGTTGTCAAGATCAGTCCCATGAGCGCTGACGCGGACGACGAGCTGGTCGACGAGCAGATCGACTTCTACCGAGCCGACGCCACGGCCTTCGACGACTGGCTCGTCACCCTCCTGGACGCGCGCAACGGCGAGCCGGTCGCCCGGAACTACCGCGCCGGCCGTCAGAGAGTCGCGCAGCTGTTCGCCCAGCGTGCTCCGCTCGGCGACGTCCTCGAGATCGCCGCCGGCACGGGCAGGCTCGCAGAGCTCTACGTCCTACATGCCGACTCGGCGCTGCTCCTCGACGCCTCTCCCGAGAGCCTCGCCATCGCGGCGCGACGGCTCGGCTCCCGGCGTCGGATCGGCTTCCTGGAAGCCGACGTCTTCGACTGGCAGCACGCCGGCACCTTCGACACGATCGTGTTCAGCGCCTGGCTGCACCACGTCCCCGACTCACGCTTCTCCACCTTCTGGACGAAGGTGGAGACGCTGCTCGCACGGGGAGGCCGAGTGATCTTCGACTTTCCCGACGCAGAGGTGAGACCGCCCGGCACGGTGGCGATCCCGGACGAACCCACCTCGGACTACGGCTTCTACGTGCCCCGAGACGGGGTCAGCGTGCGCGACCACTTCGGTCGCCGGTGGCGAGTCGTCCACAATCTGTGGCGCCGCGACGAGTTGTCCTCACGACTCGACGACCTCGGCTGGACGACGGAGTTCGTTCGACCGGGGCTCTTCGAGAACATCGTGTGGGCCGAAGCAACTCGCTGATCCGACCGAGATCACACGATCAGAACGATGCGGCACCCGGCGCGAAGGCGCATGCTCGCGTCGTGGAACCTGTGAGCTTGACCGATGACCAGGACGAATCTCAGCCGATTCCCGCCGGCATGCGCTACGTGCACGGCAAGGTGGTCCCGCACCTGACGGTCGAGGAGCGGGTGGCGCGGGGCAAGGCGGCGCGCCGCGAGGTGCCCCGGTCGAGCCATGCCGGCTTCACCCCGGGCGCGCACCGGCCGGACCCGGTGGCGCTGCTGGAACAGCAGGCCGTGACCCGGGTGCCCGAGCTGGTGCCGATCCGCTACGGCCGGATGCTGGTGTCGCCGTTCACCTTCTACCGGGGCGCGGCGCTCATCATGGCCGCCGACCTGGCCGGCACGCCCCGGTCGGGGATCACCACCCAGGTCTGCGGCGACGCCCACCTGATGAACTTCGGTGTCTTCGCGCTCGCCGGAGCGCCGGCTGGTGTTCGGCATCAACGACTTCGACGAGACGTGCCCGGGCCCGTGGGAGTGGGACGTCAAGCGGCTCGCGGCCAGCTTCGCCATCGCCGGGCGCGACAACGGGTTCTCGACCAAGGAGCGCACCAAGGTGCTGCTCGCCCTGCTCGGCGAGTACCGCTCCGGCATGCACCAGTTCGCGGCCATGACCAACCTCGACGTGTGGTACTCCCACATCGACGTCGAGGCCGCCATCAAGGAGCTCCAGAGCGGCGTCGAGCGCGGCCGCGCGCAAGCGGGCCGAGGCCAACGTGGCCAAGGCTCGCACCCGCGACAGCCTGCAGGCCTTCGACAAGCTCACCCGCGTCGTGGACGGGCAGCGGCGCATCATCAGCGACCCGCCGCTCGTCCAGCCGATCGACGAGCTGTTCGAGGGGATGGAGCGGGACCAGATCGCTCGACTTCGTGCGGTCGGTGATCCGCAGCTACCGCCGGACGCTGCAGAGCGACCGCCGCCACCTGCTCGAGGACTTCCGGCTGGTCGACGTGGCCCGCAAGGTCGTCGGGGTCGGCAGCGTCGGGCACCCGGGCGTGGATCGTGCTGATGCTCGGCCGTGACGACACCGATCCGCTGTTCCTCCAGGCCAAGGAGGCCCAGGCCTCGGTGCTCGAGGAGTTCGTCGGGCGCAGCCGACCGCCGATCCCACGGCGAGCGGGTCGTGCACGGTCAGCACCTGATGCAGGCGAGCAGCGACATCTTCCTGGGCTGGGACCACGTCCAGGGCGTCGACGGCGTCGAGCGCGACTTCTACGTCCGCCAGCTCCGCGACTGGAAGGGCGCCGCGCTCGTCGAGACCATGACCCCCGCCACCATGGCCATCTACGCCCGCATCTGCGCCAGCGCGCTGGCCCGGGCCCACGCCCGCTCCGGCGACCGCATCGCCATCGCCTCCTACCTCGGCTCCAGCGACGCCTTCGACCGGGCCATCGCCGAGTTCTCCGAGGCGTACGCCGACCAGAACGAGCGCGACTACGACGCCCTCGTCCAAGCCGAGAAGAACGGCCGACATCACCGCCCAGCACGGCATCTGACCCGACGCAGACACCGCACCGCGTGGCACGAGGCTCGACCTATGTCCCGTAGTCGGTCCGCGACCCTGCCGCACCGATGAGGGCCGACACCAGGATCCCGAGCGGAAGCGCGCCCCAGTAGGACACGTTGACCCCCGCGCTGCCGAGGAACAGCATGAGGAGCCACGTCGCGGGGAACGTGGCGATGAGGAACACGACCAAACCGGCGATGAGCGCCCTGATCATCTCGGACCTCCCGTGAGAACGATCGCAGGATGCATAGCCGTTTCGCTCGGGCGGTTGGTGGATGACGGGGCGGAATTAGCGCTGCGCCTCGTCGATGGGGGTCGTGTGGCCGGCCGCGGCCCGCACCAGGGCGCTGAGCGTCCACCAGATCGATGGCGACTTCAGCGCGGCAGGGGAGTAGCCGGGCGCCGAGGCGGGGAGGCGGATCCGCAGCGCGCCGGGCATGATGCGGAACTCCAGCGGCGGGTCGAACAGCATGGCCTCGCCGTCGACGCCGGCCTCGATGGGTGCACCGGACTCGACGGTGAACGTGGGAGCGGCCCACGCGGTCCAGCCCTTGAAGCGGTCGACGCGGCGCGCCGTGTCCGCGGCGACGAAGGCGGCGACGTCGGTGGCGCCGCGGACCTTGGCCGCGGCGATTCCGAGCGTGCCCGTGTCGAGCCGGGCCCTCGTGCCGAACCCGGAGAGCGTCGTCAGCACGTAGGGGTTGTTCGAGACCTGGATGATCTGGGCGCCGTCCTGGCGGGTGCCGTCAGGACCGATGAAATGAAGGTCGAACGGCTCGGCGCCGGCTCCCAGCAACGCCGGCAGCATCGCCGCAGTCGTCTGACGTTTGGCATCGCGGTACTCGGGCGACTGGACGATCTTGGCGTAGACGCCGAGCGACACGTTGTTGACGAACACCCGGCCGCTCACCTCGGCGAGGTCGATGCGCCGCTCGACCGCCTCGCCGAAGGCGTCGAGCGCGCCGACGACGTCCTCACGGTCGAGGCCGACGTCGAGGGCGAAGTGGTTGCGGGTGCCGGCGGGGATGCAGACCAGCGGGACGTCGGCCGCCGCGGCCACCGAGGCGACCAGCGCCTGCGACCCGTCACCACCCGCCATGCCGATCACGTCGGCGCCGCCGTCGATGGCGTGCTGCGCCAGTTCGAGCATGTCGTCGCCGGGCTGGAGCACCACGGGCTCGATGCCGCGCCGTCGGCACTCGTCGACCAGGGAGAACCGGTCCGCCTTCCCGCCCCCTGACTTCAGGTTCATGATGAGGACGCCCCGCCGGGCGGGGTCGACCGGCGTGCCGGGAACCGTTCGGAGCTTCAACGCGGCGGCGTCGCGCCGGAGGGCGTACCGGGCGAGGAAGGCGGACGCGGCCAGCAGGACGACGACGACGAGCAGGCCCAGCCCCTGGTCCTCGGCGGTCAGCACGACAGCGGCCAGCAGGACCAGGATCGCGACCGCGGCGACGCCGGCCACTACGCGGATCCGCCCCTTGCGGGTGGCTGCGATCCAGGCCGCCGCCGCCACCACGGCGGGCAGCAGAAGCGCCACGACGAGCCGACCCACGTCACCCACGAGGCCGATGGCACCGGCCACCAGCGCGGCCGCGGCGAGTGCCAGGGCTCCGACAGCGGCGGCCCGACGCGCCGGGTCCAGTCGGTGGGTGGCTCGGTCGTCGTCGGTCATGACATCTCCTGGGTCTCGCGCCATACAAGGCGACGAACGCCGCGACAGCTTCGTCGAGGCCAGGTCCCCCTGCGTCTCGACTGGTGACGGCGATTGTCCGGAGCGCCCGACCGACCGCGCATCACCTGAACCGGATGATCCGTGCGCGCGGCTATCCACGTTGCGGCGATCGGCGACGACGTGTCCCGACCGTCCTCGCCTCGGCATCAGACGCGGGCGGCGAAGCGGTGAACGGCCTCCGCCATCGTCTGCCAGGCGCGAAGTGTTGCGAACACGTCTCCTTCGACCTCCAGACGGTGATCGGCATCCGGTATCTCGACCTTGTCGCCAGGCACCGCACTGTGCCGTTCGGGATCGTGGTACTCGTGGTCGGCCGCACCGACGATGTTGAGGGCGGGGATCGTCGACGAGCACGCCGCCCGCCATGACTCGTCCGACCGCCAGATCGGCGTGAGCCAGATGAAGCGTGTGTCCGCCGGTAGAGCGAAGTCCTCCACGCACAGCAGGCGCAGTGCATGAGTCCCACGCGACTTGGCGGCGACAGTGAGACGCTCCGGCTGGTAGTACACCAATGCCCCGCGCATGGCCGCGGGCGCCTACCAGCCGGTAAAGGTCGCGGCGCTCAAGGGCTCCGCCAAATCTGTTGTGATCCCCACTCACGAGTTCGCCGGCAACCTCGACGAACGGCTGGATTTCCCCAGCGATTGGGAAATCAACGTGATGGATATGAAGGGGCACAACGGGCCGGTCCTGACGCCTCGGCAAATTGTGCAGGGGCTGGACAGACCGATCGGCACTCCGTCGTTGCGCGAGGTCGCCGCCGGCAAGAAGACCGTGGTCATCACCTTTGACGATCTCACGCGGGCGACTCCGACGTATACGATCGCGCCTCTGGGTGCTCTCCGAGCTGAAAGCCGCCGGGATCCAGGATGAGAACATTCTCTTCCTCGGGTCATTCGCCACGCACCGGCCCATGACCGCGCTGGAGGTTCAGAAGAAGCTTGGGAAGCAAATTGCCACGCGTTACGCCTGGGTGAACCACAATTGCTTCTACGGTACCAAGGAGGTCGGCGTCACCAGCTTCAAGAACCGCATCCAGCTCAACCAGACGTTTCTAGCCGCGGATCTGAAGGTCTGCCTGAGCGGAATCAAAGTCCACTACGATGCCGGCTACGGCGGAGGCGCGAAGGCCGTCCTGCCGGGTGTTTCGCACATCGATACCGTGGAGTACAACCACAACGTGCTCCTGCGGGGCACTCGGACGGCGGGGCCGGTCAGGATCTTCAAGAACGAGATGCGGCTGGACATGATCGAGGCGGCTCGCATGGCCAAGGTGGATTTCACCGCTCAGATCATGTACGACCAGAAACTCCGGTCCATACACGTCTTCTCTGGCGACATCGTTGACGCCCATCACGCGGCCGTGCGAGTGGCCGTCAATACCTACTGCACCCCTACCTTCAAGAATGCCGATGTCGTGGTGACCAATGCGTATCCGCAGAACGCCCAGGCGTTCCATGCTCAGCGCTGGATCGGGATTTCGGTAAAGGAAGGCGGCACGGGTGTGCTCATCATCCAGCATCCACTGGGACTGGACCCCATCCACTTCCTCAACAATCGGAGCGCGGCTCGAGGCGGCACCAGCTACTACCAGCGCATCCAGCGCCAACTCAACGCCACGCCGCCGAGGAACACCGCCCTAATCGTCTACTCGCAGTACCTGGACCGCGCCTTGATGAACAACTACTCCAAGGCCACGCATTTCGCCGCCAAGTGGGAGGATGTCGTCAAGATCCTGAAGCAGCGCCACAAAGGCAGCGCGCAGGTGGCCGTCTACCCCTACGGCGGCATGCAGCACCAGGAACTCGAGCTGGACGGGTAATCCCCCGCATCCTCTAGCAAGCTGCCGGTACGGCGGTGGGCTGAGTTGCCCGATGCGGTACGATGCTCTCTAGGGCTCGGCCGAAGATGGGCGAACGGCATCCGGACACCGCGGAGGTGAAGGCGATCGTCGCCATCGAGGACGCGGTGATCCGGAACCTGAGAATCACCGAGTGCTACGCGCAACTGTCAGCGGCGGTGCGCGCGCAGGTGGGCGAGGGCGCGAACTGGTGCACCTTCGCGACCTGGGCCTCGCGGCAGGCGGGCTGCACGATCCGCGGCGAGGATTTGGGCGACCGCCTCTCCGACCTGGCGCGGGGAGGCTGGACGCTGCGGCACCCCTTCCGCAGCTTGTGGCGCGCCCTGCTGCGTCGCGGCCTTTTCAATCCACAGACAAGGCTGGGCCGAATTGTCCGGGCGATCCACAGCCCCTTCGACGCGTTCGAGCGTGCGAGTGAAGCGGTGGCCATCGGGAATCGAAAGGTATTCGAGGAGATCGGGTACGAGATGGCACGCTACCTGGAGACGTGCGGGGACGATCCGTCCGCCGATTCGCCGCGTTTTGCGCTGTTCCTGAACGCGCTGAGACCCGGGTCCGCCGCCGGACGGGCAGGACTGGCTGCGGCGCGCGTTCTCGCACTATCAGCAGCAGAGAACCGAACCGCGGCCGCCGCGCCGCGCGCAGCTGATGCTGCTGGCGAACCTCGAAATCGGGTTCCATGAACAGACGCGCTTGCAGCCCGAGATCCAGCGTGCCATGGAAGCGGCGCCCGACACGGTAGAGGATCTGAAGTCGCGGCTGCTCGGGCTACTGCCGGGCGGTTGGCTGGCGGGCTTGCTGCTGAGGCCCATCACGGCCCTCGCGGCGCTCTACCGCCGGTTCGCGCGCGACCTTACGCGGCGGATCATCTCCGAGGCGCTGATGGTGCTGCGTATGCCGGACGGAGTGCTGTCACTGGGAATGAACCTCGACGTTCCGGTGCCGGCGGTCTTTGCGGCGTTGGACGAGCCCGGCCTGTTGGCGCTCGTGTCGTCCGTAGAGCCGCCCGATGGTGTTTGCGACGATTGCGGTGCCGAGGATTGGGCCGACCTGCGCCAGCGCATGCACTACATTTTTCACCTGTTCCGTGCGGTTCACGAAAAGCCGGCTTTGTTCGATGCGCCGTTCTCCGCGGAACAGGTGGAGACGCTTCGGGCGGGACGAATTCCGGCCGGCCGGCTCTGACCCGAAGGATCTCGAGTCACAACGCCAGCCAAGCCGGTGCAGACGGCGCGAGGGGTGTGCTTCATGGCAAACACCTGGGCCGCATTGACAGGGCGCTGTGCGGATTTCTATCATTAAGTTTCAGCCTCAGGCGCGGAGGGGTTAACGCCTGCCCGCTGCCTGAACACTCACCGAGACAACTCATATGATCAAGGTAGACGGTCTGACTAAGCGGTACGCTCGCACGGTCGCAGTAGACAACATTTCCTTTGAAGTCGAGAAGGGCCGCATCGTGGGCTTCCTGGGACCGAACGGGGCCGGGAAAACGACCACCATGCGGGTCCTCACCTGTTTCCTTCCGCCCACGCGCGGCTCCGTCGAGGTGGCCGGTTTCGACGTCCTCAAGCAGCCCATGGACGTGAAGAGGCGCATCGGTTACCTGCCGGAGACCCCGCCGCTCTACCCGGAAATGGAAGTGATCGAGTACCTCAATTTCGTGGCGCGGCTCAAGGGGATCCCGGGGCCCGACGTCAAGGGGCGAGTGGATCAGGTCCTGGAGCGCTGCTCCATTGGCGACGTGCGCGACACGCTGCTCGGCAAGCTGTCCAAGGGCTACCGCCAGCGGGTCGGCCTGGCCCAGGCGATCATCCACAACCCCGACGTGCTGATGCTCGACGAACCCACCGCGGGCCTCGATCCCAAGCAGATCATCGAGACGCGCGAGCTCATCAAGAAGCTGGCGGGCGACCACACCATCATCCTCAGCACGCACATCCTGCCTGAAGTCGAGCAGACCTGCGAGCAGGTCATCATCATCAGCAAGGGCAAGCTGGTGGCGACCGACACGGTGGAGAACCTGACGCGGCGGTTGCAGGGCGTCGAGAGCGTGGCCGTCGAGGTGGAAGGACGCGACGTCGAAACTCGACGCCAACCTGGTCCGGCAGCGCCTGGAGCAGGTGCCGGGAGTGAGCCGCGTCGTCCCCAAGGAGAGCGGCGAAAACCGCGGCGCCTTCGAGGTGGAGAGCCTGCAGGGGCGGACCATCCGCAGCAGCCTGGCCCGCGCGGTGATCGAGGGCGGGTTGGAACCTGACCGAACTGCGGCCGGTGGCGTTCAGCCTCGAGGAGGTCTTCCTGCAATTGACGGCGACCGAGCAAGAGGCCGCCGCTGGAGGTGCGCAATGAGGAACATCTGGACCATTTACCGCAAAGAGCTGAAGAGTTACTTTGCCTCTCCCATCGCCTACCTTCTGATGGCGGTGTTCGCCCTGATCTTCGGGTATTTCTTCTACGTCGCGACGGCCATCTTCGCGCAACGCGGCATGGAATCGCAGATGATGGGCCGCGGCGGTCCGATGGACATGAACGAGTGGGTGATCCGCCCGCTGCTGATGAACGTCAGCGTCATCGGGCTGTTCCTGATTCCGATGATCACCATGCGGCTGTTCGCGGAGGAGAAGCGCTCCGGCACCATGGAGCTGCTGATGACTTCGCCGGTGCGCGACATCGAGATCATTCTCGGCAAGTGGTGCGCCGCGGTGTCGCTCTACGCGGGCATCCTCATCATCTCGGCGTTCAACCTGATTTTCCTGTTCATGCACGGCAAGCCCGACTGGAGACCGATCCTGGTGGGTTACCTGGGGCTGCTGCTGCAGGGAGGCGCGTTGCTGGCCGTGGGAGCGTTCATCTCGACCATGACGCGCAATCAGATCATCGCCGGAGGCGGCACCTTCGCGGCCTGCCTCCTGCTGTGGATCCTCGATTGGGTCAGTTCATACGAGACGGCCGCCTGGGCGAAGGTATTGTCGTACCTCTCCGTGGTGACGCATTTCGAGCCCTTCTCGAAGGGCGTCTTGGACACCAGGGATGTCGTTTTTTACCTATCCGTGATCTTCCTCGGATTGTTCCTCACGGCACGATCCATGGAATCGCTTCGGTGGAGGGCTTAAGAGATGAAACTAGGCTGGCTGAAGGCAAGACAAACCAAGTACACGGCCTACTTGATCGCTTATCTGGTGGTCATTCTGGCGATTTTGACGGCGGTCAACTGGCTCGCCAACCGGCATAACAAGTCCTTCGATTCCACCGCCAACAAGCGGTTCAGCCTCTCGGATCAGACCGAGAAGGTGGTCAAGGGGTTGAAGCAGGACGCCAAAATCAGCTACTTCGACAAGACCAGCGAGTTACGGCCGGGCGCGGGACCTGCTGGATCGTTACGACAACCTCTCCACGAAACTGAACGTGGCTTACGTGGACCCGGACAAGAAGCCGCAGATCGCGAAAGCGGAAGGCGTACGGACGTACGGAACGATCTTCGTGGACGCCAACGGCAAGCGGGAAGAGGCCAAGAGCCTGAGCGAAGAGGAAATCACCGGCGCTCTGATCCGGGCCCTGAAGGGTGGCCAGCGGACCGCCTGCGCGGTCACGGGCAGCGGCGAGCACAGCCTGGACGACACCGGGCGCAGCGGGTATTCCTCGATCAAGGAACTGCTGGAGCGCAACAACTACAAGACGCGCACCATCTCGCTGCTCGAGAAAGCCGGAAGTGCCGAAGGACTGCACCATCCTGCTGGTGGGCGGCCCGCGCTTTGACTACGTCGAGCCGAGCGTAAAGGCGATCAAGTCCTACGTGGAATCGGGCGGGCGGGCGCTGCTGATGCTCGATCCGCCGCTGAAGTTCGGCAAGGAAGACATTAGCGACAACGCCGCGCTGCTCAGTCTGCTGGCAGGCTGGGGCGTGACCGTGAACAAGGACCTGGTGCTCGATACGAGTGGCATCGGCCAGATCTTCGGCTTCGGGCCCGAAATGCCGCTGGTGACGAGCTACGAATCCCATGCGATCGTCCGCGAGATGAAAGAGGCCGCGACGGCCTTCCCGATCGCGCGCAGTCTGGACGCCAAGTCCGTGGACAAGGCCAGCGCCGAGAAGCTTTTCTCCACCACGGCCAGCAGCGTGGCGGCGACCAACCTCAGTTCGCCGTCTATCGATCCGACCAGTGGCAAGAAGGGGCCGTTCGCACTGGCCGCCGCGGGCACCTGGAATACCGGCAAGGAGGGCGCACAGGGCCGGTTTGTCGTCGTCGGCTCGTCCGGCTGGACGGCCAACTACATCCTGCGATTCAACGGCAACCGCGACCTTTTCCTGAACATGATGAACTGGCTCTCTTCGGATGAGGATCTCATCTCGATCCGGCCCAAGGAGCCGGAGGATCGCCGCCTGACGGTCAACCGCCGCCAAATGACGACGGTCTTCTACTCCAGCGTGATCGGTCTGCCGCTGCTCGTGATCCTCGCCGGCCTGGGCGTGTGGTGGCGGAGGAGATAGGCGATGAAGTTCCGCGGACTGCTGATCGCCATGGTGGTGCTGGCTGCCTTGGGCGGCGGTGTCTATTGGTCCAACAAGATCAAGAAGGCGGAGGAAGGCAAGCCGGCTCCGGACGCCCCTCCGCAGATCCTCTCCATTCCGGAAGCCCAGTTTCAGAGGATCGACATCCGCAAGGCTGGCGGCGACTCCCTGGTGCTCCAGAAGTCGAATTCGGGCGCCTGGGAGATGCTCTCGCCCCCGCAATGGCCCGTCGACCAGGATGCGGCTAATGGCGTTGTCACGACGCTGGCGTCCTTGAGTTCCGGACGTCTGGTGGAGGAGAAGGCCACGGACCTGGGCCAGTTCGGCCTTGCCAGTCCTGCCCTCGAGGTCATCATCGGCCGCAAAGACGGCAAGACGCAGAAGCTGCTCGTCGGCGACGAGAGTCCGGCCGGCGGAGGCAACTTCGCCAAGCTGGAGGGAGACCCGCGGGTCTTCACCATCCCCTCGTACAACAAGTCGAGCTTCGATAAGACGCCCCGCGACCTCCGCGACAAGCGGCTGCTCACCTTCGATTCGGAGAAGCTGGCCCGCCTGGAATTGGTTGTCAAAGGGCAGACCATCGAGTTCGGCAAGAACAGCCTGAACGATTGGCAGATCATCAAGCCGCAGCCGTACCGGGCCGACGGCGGCCAGGTCGAGGAGCTCATCCGCAAGCTGAAGGAAGCCAAGATGGACACTTCGGTCACGGCGGACGACGAGAAGAAAGCGGCTGCGGCGTTCGCCGCTGCAACTCCGGTCGCGACAGCTAGAGCCACGGACGCCGCCGGCACACAGCAACTCGAGGTGCGCCGGGACAAAGACAAGAACTACTACGCGCGGAGCAGTGTTGTCGACGGGCATTCACAAGGTTTCGAGCGATCTCGGCGAAAGCATGGACAAGAGCCTCGACGACTTCCGCAACAAGAAGCTGTTCGATTTCGGATTTAACGATCCTTCGAAGGTCGAGATCCGCGACGGGGCCAGGCAGGCGGCCTACCAGAAGTTGCCGGACAGGTGGATGTCCGGGCCGACTCAGGTGGACGCCACCACGGTCAATGCCGTGGTGGACAAACTGCGCGATCTCACGGCCACCAAGTTCGTGGATCGGCGGTTTCACCACGCCCGTCCTCGAAGCGACCGTCACCTCCAACGAAGGCAAGCGAGTCGAGAAGGTGCTGATCTCCAAACAGGGTGCGAGCTGGTTCGCCAAGCGCGAGGGTGAGCCTGCGATCTACGAGCTGGACAGCAAGGCCGTGGAGGAGCTTCAGAAGTCGGCGGCGGAGGTGAAGCAGTACCAGGCGCCTAAGGCCGGGAAGAAGAAGTGACGTCCTTGGCCTGTCGCCACAGGCGTTCCAGGTCGTAGTAAAGCCGCGCCTTCTCCGAGAAGATGTGGACGATGAAATCGCCGTAGTCGGCCAGTATCCACTCGGCGTGTTCGAAACCTTCCAGGCTCAGCGGCATTCGTCCGGCCTGCTTCAGTTCCAGGCTCACTTCATCGCTGATGGCCTGAATCTGGCGCGAGTTCGATCCGGTGCAGATGACGAAGGTGTCGGTAAACGAGGTGATGTCCCGCAGATCCAGGACGCGGATGTCAGAGGCCTTCTTGGATTCAGCGGCGCGGACGGCAACGGCCCAAAGCTCCGTATTCACGCCGGCCTGTTCGGTTGGGTGTTTCGCTCTTCTCAGCAGTCAACTCCTGACTGGTATCGTACTACAATCGAAGCTTTGGAGCGGCCGGTGCGCGTATTGATTTCGGAAAGTCAGATCCAGGACCGGGTCCGGGAACTCGGCGCTCGGATTGACGCTGACTACGCCGAGGGCCCCATCTATCTGGTGGCCATCCTGAAGGGCGCGTGCTTTTTCCTCGCCGACCTGGCTCGGGCGCTGAAGCGTCCGGTCCGCATCGACTTCATCGGCATATCGAGCTACGGCCAGCGTCAGACGACTTCGGGAGAGGTGAAGCTGACCAAGGACCTGGACCTCTCCATCGAAGGCGCCGACGTGCTGGTGGTCGAGGACATTGTCGACAGCGGAGTCACGCTCAACTACCTGATGCATGTGCTCGAGCAGCGCAAGCCGCGCACGCTGCGGGTAGCGGCCCTGCTCGACAAGCCGGGGCGCCGCCTCAAGCCGGTGAAGGTGGCCTACGCAGGCTTCGAGATTCCCGACGTTTTCGTCGTCGGCTACGGACTGGACTACGCCGAAGGCTACCGGAACCTGAAGGACATCTGCGTGCTGGAGCGACGCAACAGGAGGACAGTGATCCAGTTTGAATCTTCGTCCAGCCGCGAGCTGTTCGAGAACACGCTCACGTTCGCCGAGCGGCAGGTGAGGCGCCTGGTGGAGCAGCACCCTGACTTCTATCCGATGTACACGCAGGAAGGGCGGTGGAAGCACGACGGGCCGGCGTGGACGCACTGGTGCGACGGCTTCCTGCCCGGCATGATGTGGATCTTGCATTCCCGGCAGGACCAGGGCAGCGCGGAAGGCCAGTGGTGGCTGGACCAGGCCATGCGTTACTCCAGGCCGCTGGAGCCGCGCAAGTTCGACCGCGATGTCCACGATCTCGGCTTCATCTTCATGTCGACCTACCACCGCTGGCTTCAGCTCACTGGAGACGCGCGGCCTTCGCGACGTGCTCATCGAGGCCGGCCGGACGATGGCGCTGCGCTTCCGCGAGAAGGGCCAGTATCTGCGCAGCTTCGTCTCCGAGGATTCGCTCTTCATCGACATCATGATGAACGTCGGCATCATCTTCTACGCGGCTGGGCGAGACCGGCGATCGAAGGGCTCGTTCGACATCGCCATGCGGCACTGCGTGACGACGCGGCGCATACCTGGTACGCGGCGACGGCTCGACGGCGCACGAAGGTCTTTTCGACCTGGATACGGGCGAGTTCCTGCGTCAGAGCACGCAGCAGGGTTCCGCGGCGACTCCTGCTGGTCGCGTGGGCTGGCCTGGGCGCTGTACGGATTCGGCACGATGCTACGAGTACACCGGCGACCCGCGCTGGTTATCGACCGCCCAGGCTGCGCCGACTATCTTCTCGCGCACACGCTGGGCGCGACGGTGTGCCACCGATGGGACTTCGACGCTCCGGATCCCGTACGACTGCTCGGACACCTCGGCGGCCGCTATTGCCGCGGGCGGGATTGCTGCGGCTTGTCGAAGCTGCTGGCCGACGCCGATCAAGGCTCAGCTGTATCAGTCGACCGCGCTGCGGGATCCTCGCACGCTGTGCGAGACAGCACGTTCGTCGCACCACGAGGCCGGCTGGGAAGGCATCCTCAAGGGCGGCGTCTACCACGATTCACAAGCAGCTCGGCGTCGATGAGAGCGTGATGTGGGGCGAGTACTTCTTCGTGGAGGCGCTCG